>NZ_FMXM01000002.1 GCF_900103325.1 Mesorhizobium qingshengii
AACCTTTCGTCAGAAAGTCTGGTTGTAGGCGCCGACTTCCGGGCTGCGGCGCAGCACGGCGTCGACGGCATCGAACATCTGCCGGCGACGCTCTGATGAAACCGGGCTTTCGACGACCACGACAAGCTCCGGCTTGTTCGACGAGGCGCGCACCAGCCCCCAGGTGCCATCCTCGGCGACGACACGCACGCCGTTGACGGTGACGAGGTCCGATATCTTCTGGCCGGCGAAACTGGCGCCATCCCGCTTCATCGCCTGAAAATCGGAAACCACCCGCTCGACCACGCCATACTTCACATCGTCCGCGCAATGCGGCGACATCGTCGGCGTACCGAAGGTCAGCGGCAGCGCGCGGTAGAGGTCGGCCATCGAGCTGCCCGGGTTGCGATCCAGCATCTGGCAGATGGCGATGGCGGTGACCAACCCGTCGTCATAGCCGCGCCCGATCGGCGGGTTGAAGAAGAAATGGCCGGACTTCTCGAAACCGGCGACGGCGCCGAGCTCGGCGACGCGGCGCTTGATGTAGGAGTGGCCGGTCTTCCAATAGTCGGTGACGGCGCCATTGGCACGCAGCACGCTGTCGGTGTTGAACAGCCCGGTCGACTTGACGTCGACGACGAAGGTCGAGCCCGGAAGCTGGCTGGAGATGTCGCGTGCGAGCATGACGCCGACCTTGTCGGCGAAGATCTCGTTGCCCTCATTGTCGACGACACCGCAGCGGTCGCCGTCGCCATCGAAACCAAGGCCGACATCGGCCCCGGTCTCCAGCACCTTGTCCCTGATGGCATGCAGCATCTGCATGTCCTCGGGGTTGGGGTTGTAGCGGGGAAAGGTGTGGTCGAGTTCGACATCGAGCGGGACCACTTCGCAGCCGATGCGCTCCAGTGCCTCCGGCGCAAAGGCGCCAGCGGTGCCGTTGCCGCAGGCGGCGACCACCTTCAGCTTTCGCGCGATGCGCTTGTCCCGGGTCAGATCGTCGAGATAGGTCGCGCGAAAATCGCGGACGAAATCATAGGAGCCACCACCGGCAAGGTCGAAATCGCCTGACAGCACGATCGCCTTCAGCGCGCTCATCTCCTCGGGGCCGAAGGTCAGCGGCCGCGCCGCGCCCATCTTGACACCGGTCCAGCCATTCTCGTTGTGCGAGGCCGTGACCATGGCGACCGAAGGCGTGTCGAGGGCGAACTGGGCGAAGTAGGCCATCGGCGACAAAGCCAGGCCGACATCCCTCACCCGCGCGCCGGCGGCCATCAGCCCGCAGACCAGCGCCAGCTTGATCGAAAGCGAATAGGAGCGGAAATCATGCCCGGTGACGATATCGGGCCCGGCGCCGAGACGGCGAATCAGCGTGCCGAGCCCCATGCCGAGCGCCTGGACGCCGATCAGATTAAGCTCCGGCGGCTGCGTCGAGCCAGGATGGCCGAACCACCAGCGCGCATCGTATTCGCGAAAGCCGGACGCCTTGATCAGCGCCGACGTTTCGAATTCGAAGCTGTTGGGTCGGGCCTCGCCAACGATCCTGGGGGTCAAGACTGGAAAACTCCGAGCAGCTGGAGGAATATTGGTCGGGATTGCAGCTTAACACACAAGTGTTCAAGCCACATTTATCCGTTTGGGTGGTCCTTGTACTTTGGCAGACTGTTGCGAATTTGGCGCGCCCCATTGCGCAAAAGTCGAAGGGTGCTGGCCGTCTCCTGGAAACGCCGTGTCCTTTCCACTGAACACCAATCTGACGCCGTATGGTCATGGTCCATAGGTTGCGGCTTTAGATGGGTAACGGACCAATAATCCCGTTTATAATTTGTGATCGAGTCCTAAAAGGGTTCTCCACAACGCCCTGTCAGCAGCTATCCGAGGTTGCTGGAATCCCACAGGCAAATGCCTTAATGACTTCCCAGCCAACACGCAGATCGTGCTGTCACAAAGGTTTTTTACCGAGGCCGGGCTCTCCCAAATGCCACTGTATTTTTTTGATATCCAAGATGGCGGTCACCGTTCTCACGACACAGAAGGCACCCAATATGCTGGTGCGCGTGAAGCTCGAGTCGATGCGGTAAAAATGCTGGTCGCCCTGGCGCAGGATGGGGTTCAGGGCGGTCTGCAGAGTAGACTCTCGGTCCTCGTATCCGACGAAGGCCGCCGACCAATCATGGAAGCAAATATTGACTGCTCCGTGACGGTTTTTTGACGCTTCTCATCTGCCGATTAGCCTCAGGCATTTTCGGTCAAGCCGGTCGGGACATCTCACCACCTAGTCCCCATAAACTGCCGTCGGGTCGGCGCTCACTTCAACTCGTTGACCTGCTTGCGGTTTGACAACGAACAACCGTACCATCCGTTTTCGACATCTCCGACGGGCTACCAAGATGACGCTCCATCTGCCTTTTCGTTGGCAGCTATGGGCAGACCATCCGCATTTCCCATCAATTCCAGATACCGCTGAGCCGATGCGGCCCACTGAAATTGAGCCGCTCGCTTGCGGCCACGTAGTATCAATTCGGTTCTTAGTCCGTCCTCATGCAGCAGGCGCATAAAACATTCGAACCAGGCGTCCGCATTTTCAGGTGATGCATAAAGTACGGCATCCCCGCCGATCTCCGGCAAACTGGTTCGGTCGGACATGACCACCGGACATCCGATTGCCATGGCTTCGAGCGGCGGCAGGCCGAAGCCCTCAACCAGCGAGGGGAAGGCAAGGCACAGAGAATCGCGCAGAAGTGCCCCGAGTTCTGCGTCCGACCTTCTTCCTAGCCAGATGACGTTTGGCGCATCCTTATAGTCGTTCCTGCCGAAGACACGGGAAGTGGATGCACCCACTACCGCCACCCGCAGTCCAGCCGATGCTAGCCGATCCTGTAATCCGAGGATCAAACCAACATTCTTGTGGGGAATGGAGCTGCCTAGGACAACGATCGTACGAGGGCCGGAAACTGCTTTGGTATGCTCTGTGTGAGCCGGGATCCAGCGCAGCGCGTGCTCATGCCCATTGCCTACGACTTCAATCTTCGCCGCCGGACATATTCCGTAACGTCTTAATTCATTAGCAGAATAGCGGGATACGGTGGTGATCTTGTGAGCTGTCCTGCCCAAGGCCGGAATCAAGGTGCGGTAGAGAAGGCGAAACTGCGACGAATAGCTCTGCGGGCATGCTCGCGTGTTGACGTCATGAATGCACAAAATCTGCTTGCGGGTGGCCAGCGGCCCGCTATTGCAGAGGCTGAGCAGACCGCCTCGGACATAGGCGGGAAGCACCGCCTGTTCCCAAGCGTGCCCTCCAAAGCTGCCTACCCTGCGCACTCGGATCGCTGCAAAGGACAACTTGTCCTCGAAATCTGGCGGAACCAGCAATTCAACGGACAAATCGCGAGCCAGGGCGGCGTTGTCAGCCACCAAGGCATCCATAGCCGAGACTATCTCTCGTGCATATCGCTGAACCCCGGTGATCGGCTGTGCGAGGAAACGGCCGTTGATCGTCCAGTGTCGTGTCATCGGTCAATCACGTCCAAGCGACAGCGTTTCGTCAGTCCGCCGCGCCTTGTCTGAATTGTGGCATTTTGGATCACCAATCCAGCGCGGTCATCTTGCCCTTTGGGACGTCACCGGCCTTCTCGACCACAGAGCTTCGCCTCTGGCTCATCCAAAGGGGTGGCGCAGCGGGACCCGCTTACATCCAATATGTTAAGTTGCCTCCGGCGTCACAGTGATAGACTGCATCGGATAGCAGCCTCGGATCACTTTGACCGCTTGTCCTGTCGGAAAACGGTGAATGGGGTGAAGCGCGTGATATCCAGCGTCGGACTGGCGGTATTTTGCTGATGTGGAAGCTTGCCAATACATTGGCGCCGAGAACCGCTGGGCATCCGGTCGCCGGAGCCAGACGTCTATGGTTATCGCTGGCGTGTCTCTGTGCCATGACCGGCTCATCAGCCGCGGATCTCCTGTGGGGTGTGAATGGTCATCCCTTCAACGCATATCGCGGGATCTCAATCGAACAGCAGCTCGACTACATCCGCGACCTCGGCATGAAGTCTTATCGTGTCAACATTTCCGGTGTCGACAGCGTCGCCAAACTTGCCGAGTTGGTCAAGGCGGGTAAGGAACGTGGCATACAAATCCTGCCGGTGATAACGCCCGACCTGGACCTGGACCATGGAACCGTCGATGAACTTTATGCCCAAGCCTACAGTCTAGCTGAGACGCTCGTATCGCGCTTCAAGGATGACATTACTGTTTGGGAATTGGGCAACGAGATGGAGAACTATGCCATCTTGTTGCCCTGCGAGATCCAGGACGACGGAGCGCAGTACAACTGCTCCTGGGGGCCGGCCGGCGGCATAGCGACATCCGACTATTTCAGCCCGCGCTGGGTCAAGGTGAGCGCAGTGCTGCGCGGCCTGTCAGACGCAACCATCGCGGTGGATCCGACCATAGGGAAAGCGATGGGAACGGCGGGCTGGGGTCATCGCGCGGCATTCACCCGCATGCGGCAGGACGGCATCAGATGGGATATTTCGGCCTGGCATCTCTATGAGGGTGACCCGGAGGAGGCATTCAAGTTCCTGGCGACGTTCGGCAAACCGATCTGGCTGACGGAGTTCAACTACAGCGGCGGCAGCCAACGAGGAGAGAAGCAGCAGGCCGAAGGTTTGGTCGAGACGATGACGCTCCTGCGCAAATATCAATCTCTCTATGGAGTGCAGGCTGCCCATGTCTACGAACTCCTCGACGAGCCCTACTGGGCGCCGAGCTACGAGGCCTTCATGGGTCTCGTCCGGCTGAAGAAGCGCGACGACGGACTATGGACGCCGAGCGGGCAAAAGCCAGCCTATGATGCTGTAAAGCAGATTATTGCGGGCGGGAATGCAGATCCCGTTTCGCTGACGGTTTCGACGGCGAGCTCCCAGCTTCCAGACCAGACGTCGGCGCCCTCTCCTGCCGCCGCCGACGCAACTCACCCCTGTTTCCTCGATGCGTTCGACAAGTCGGTCTTCAACCACGCCAACCAGGTTGCATATGCATACTGCCTGGTCTTGCGTCGCATGCCGTCTCCGAGCGAGCAGTGGAGCGCGGTCGTCGCGATGAAGAAGGATCCATCGATCGTTCCGACGCTGATGCAGATGCTGAACTCCGTCGAATTCAAGACCGACAGTCTGCCGGCTGGGCTTGGAAATGCGGAGTACGTGACCATTCTCTACCGGCTTCTGCTGGGACGGGAGCCGGATAATAACGGGCTTTCCACCTATGTCTCGAAACTGAACAACGGCGAGACGAGCGGCGAACAAATCATGGCGGAATTGATCAACTCGTATGAGTTTCGCTCCAGGCACACCATCTTGTTTTCCAACGATCCCAAGCAGGCGGTTCAATGAGCGTCTTCGGCAAACAGATCGCCAGCGGCGCTTTTTGGGCAGCTGCCGAAACGTGGGGCCGACAGGTCTCTATGTTCGCCGTATTCGTGGTGCTGGCGCGTCATCTCGGCCCGGAGGCATTCGGCCTCGCCGCACTCGCCATGGTGGTGCCCAATATTCTGGCCGCCCCGGTGACGCGAGGCCTGCCCGACGCCATCATCCAACGCGCGGAAATCGATCCCATTCATCTCGATTCGGCCTTCTGGCTCCTTGTTGCAACAGGCGTCACGATCAGTGCCGCTATCTGGATATCCGCCGGTACCATCGCAGCGGCGTTCGACCAGCCTCAGTTGGAGGCGCTGGTGAGGTGGACCAGCGCCATCGTTGCGATCCAGGCGTTTAATGTAGTTCCCGCGGCCCTCCTCAAGCGGGAGCTGAGCTTTCGACTCTTCGCCGTACGCACGCTCACGGGCTCCGTGTGCGGCGGCACCCTTGGCGTGGGAATGGCCATTGCAGGTTTTGGCGTCTGGAGCCTAATTTGGATGCAGCTCACAAAGGCCACGATCGAAACCACGGTCATCCTCTTTGGCAGTTCCTGGAAGCCAGGTTTCAGATTTTCCTACGCCCGCGTCCGGGAACTGTTCGGATTTGCAGGTCCTCTTGTTCTGCAAACTCTATGGAACCTCGGCAACGATGAACTTCCCAAGATAGTGCTTGGCGCGTTCCTCGGCCCGAGCGCGGTGGGCATCTACGCACTTGCGCGTCGGCCTCTAGACCTTCTGGTGGAGTTCTTGCTTTGGCCGCTCATGGCCATCACAATGCCGACAGTGTCCCGCATCCAGGCTCAGCCAGACAAGATAAACAGCTTTTTCAACACCACAGTTCGCGTCGCCGGCATCATAGGTTTTCCAGCCTTCTTCGGTTTCGCCGCTATCGCGCCCGTCGCCGTTCCATTCATCTTCGGCCAACATTGGTCGGTTGGCGTGGTGGCCGTGCAGATCCTGATGGTCTTGGGAATCCAGCGCACGGTTGACGGCATCTGCGCATACACCATTCTGGCACTCGGTCGCTCGGGCCTGCTGCTCAAGCTGAATATGATCTATACGGTCCTGGCTATTGTCTTGATAGCGGGTGGAGTGCAGGTGAGCTTCGGATGGGCCATTGCCGGCCTCGTGGCCAGCAACGTCGTGCTCCTGCCAATCTTCCTCGTCCAGATTCAGAGAATCGCCCACATTGACGTCTTGAGGCCGCTGGTGATCTTCCCCAGGCTTGCCCTGGCGTCGACTTTGATGTTCGCGGTCGTCAGCGCATGGCTGCGGGGCGCCCCTGCGAGCGCCCCGCCGAGCCTCGTTCTGGGCGGCGGCATCCTGATAGGCGCAGCAGTTTATGCCGCTGCTTCCTTTGTGCTGGTGCGTCCCGACCTGCTTAACGCACGCAATTTTGTAATCGGGTTGAGGGCTCGATGAAGGTCGTCATCCTAAGTCAACCCTTTGACACGGTCACTCCCCCGATCCAGAATTCTATCGGCATTTGGACCTACGAGGTCGCGAAGCGGCTGGGCGCCGACTGCGACACGACCATAATAGCTCGGCGCTTGCGAGGCATGCCGGCCCGAATGGAAATCGACGGCATGCGCTTCGAACTGCCGAGATGCGTGCCTGCACGTGCCTGGGCCACGGCGTCCCGTCTCTGGGGACATGTCAACCCGCGGTCGCCGCTGGTCGCGCAAAGTGTGTATGCGTTCGACTTTCTTGCCCAGGCCATGCGGACCATACGGCGCGTCTCGCCCGACATCGTCCACGTCCAGAATTTCCCTCAATACGTGCCGGCCGTTCGATGGGCGGCGCCGAATGCGGCAATCCTTTTGCATATGCATTGTGACTGGCTTGGGGAACTCGATCGCGGTGCGATGAAACGAGCGCTCGCCGCCACCGATCTCGCCGTCGGATGCTCCGAGCACGTCGTAGCTGTCGCGCGCGGCCGGTTTGCCGAAATGGACACCGCTTTTGCCGTGCTGCCGAACGGAGCGCCGACGAGTCATAAAATCGGCGCCGCTTCGCGAATTCCGGGAAAGGTACTATTCGTGGGCCGAGTGTCGCCCGAAAAAGGCCTCCACACGCTGATCGAAGCCTGGGAGACAGTTGTTTCGGCCTGTCCCGAGGCCCGCCTCGATATCGTTGGTCCCGCGGCAACGCTTCCTCGGGAATTCCTGATCGACCTCAGCACAGACCGTGAAGTTCGCGATCTCTCCCGCTTCTACAAAGGTGGCAGCGCGTATCTCGGTTCATATGAAACAGCGTTGCGCGCCATGATACCTCAGGCAATCGCGTCCACCGTCAGTTTCGTTGGCACGCTGCCTTACCAAGTTTTGGCCGAGCGATACGCCTCGGCATCGCTGGTCGTAAATCCTTCCTTGAGCGAATCCTTTGGGATGAGCCTGATCGAGTCGCTTTCGAACGGCACCCCTGTCCTGGCAACTCGCGTCGGTGGGATGACGGAGATCGTGGAATCGACCGGCGGTGGGGTTCTGGTGAAGAAGAATGACCCGGAAGCCCTGGCAGCTCAAATCATCGACCTTCTTGGAAACCCCGCTGGAGCAGCGAAGTTGGGGAGCCGGGGGGCCGCACAGATCGCCGATCGCTATGGATGGGACAAAATCGCTGAATCGACCCAGGATCTGTACGCCAGAGCCATCGCTATCCGACGTCCACAACTCGGACGGAGAAACTCATCTTTCGTTCAGCGGCGAGCCTTGAACGATGTGAAGACCGAACCCGTGTCATCCCCCCACTCCCAGTTGACGGCAAGTCCGACCCGCAAGATTTGAAGTGGAGGGTCATCGGGGTACACGTCGGTCAGCGCGCGCTGCATCACATACTCATCATCGATCATGATCGCAAATCGATTGCCGTCGAATGTCACGCGCATACGAAACGGTTTTCCCCACACGACCTTGTCGGCCACATTGGTCCAGATCGCATCGTAAAGTTCCTCAAAGCCGAGCCGCTTGATAAACACCGAAATCGAAGCGCCGGGATAGACGTCGTCCAACCAGGTCGTGACACAAACGTAGTTGTCCTTGTCTTGCCAGAACAGCAATCCCGCACGGCCACGCTGATCTTGTCCCCGACACTCCCCCGGGGGCTCAATCGTAACCTCGAGATCGCCGAATTGTGGCAAATCCCATGGCAACGAATAGAATGTCCGGCCAGGGTTCGGTTTGTCTACGCTCGCACGCACGCGGGCGCTGCCCCGTCCGTCGACGTCGATGATTCCTCTGCCGAGCGTCCTTGCCCATCGTCCATTTCCGAATTCCGTCGCGCGGTTTTCGAGTTCGCCGGCAAAACCGGCAAAATCGTCGGCGTAGGACAGTCGTCTTCCGAGTTGGTAGCAATGCTTCTCCAGAGGCGTCACGAATGGGATGGGAACCTCGTCCGGATGAGCCTCGAAGCTATGCCACCGGAGCTCGCTGCCGACGCTTTTCCAGATACCTACCCCGCTGGCATTCTCCACGGATTCGACACCGGGGTTCGCTTCGAAAAGTCGAGCCCCGTCCAGAAAGCAGTTCACCTGGCCATCCCAGTCCAGAATCTGGACCGAATGGCTGCAGCCCTCTCGCAAGGCGAACTCTGAACTCTTCGCGATCGTAATTTCTTCGCCGGATTGCTTGCTGACGAGACTGCACCCGAGCGCCGAAAGTTTCAGCAGCCAGAAATTGTCGGCGTCGCGAAACCGCCACACAAGACCGCATTCGCCCGAGACTCCATCGGTCCGGACCAATCCATGGATCAGCCCCGAAGGGCGACCGGGATCGACGATGGAGATATTCGCGCCACCGTCTCGCAAGCCGCGCCAACGGCCACCGATTACGGCGGACTGTCCCGGCACTCCAACGTCGCGTGCATCGGCGGCGTGGGCGAGTCCGAACTCTGTGGAGAAATCCGGTATCCTGCCGATTTGAATCGCCTGGACGCGTGTATCGACCCGAAACCCGATCTGCCCAAGTGCGGCTTGATGAACACCTGCAAAGAGCTCTTCGTCCTTGTTGAAGGGATCGATCGCGATCGGACGCATCATCGGGAATGCCGCAACGCCGACCGCGTTTTGGTCGGCCGCCGCATAATAGATGGCGCCCTGTTCCCGCAATGCGACGACATAGTAGATATGGACGTTCTTTAGGCGCCGAAACGCGCTCAGGCAACGGTTTCCGACACGGGCCCAAAGCTCGCCGTTTTCACCTTCGGCGGCGTGAACAACAATGCCGCAGCCGTCTTCGAGCGGATTGACCGGGGCTTCGCTGCGGAACCAGCCGACAGCCAAATTCTCGTTGATGTTCGGGCCTCGGTAGGTCCTGGACGTGCTAAGTGCCCACCAACAAAACCGACGCAGGGTGAGCCTCTTTCGCGGCGAACGTATCAAGGCAATCATACGGCTGGGCCACGGATCGATCCCAGGCCCCCGAAGCCAACGGTAAAAGCGCCTGGCGATGTCGTCAGGCAGCGGTGACCCCTGCGAAGTGTTGTGTCCGTTGGTTACCGAGACCAGCAGCACCAGGCCGGCTTCCCGCTGAAACGGACCGTACGCAATTCCTTGCCGGCCCCAGCCCGGTCTGACAAGTGGTTGAAACCGCAAGGCGCCGTGATCGATCGCAACCTGCCGCTCGATGTCGCATCCCCGCCTGACGCCCCCCTTCGTTGCGTGGGTCCCGATCACCGTGCCGCGCGCGCGGTTGTCCTCAAAATTGTCGACGACTATCACCTCCGGCAGGGCGTGGTCGGTCTTGACTTCTTCCCCCGGCTCCAACCAGTCATGACGTTGCAAGAAGATACCCTCACATCGTCATCGGCTGGGCTAGCAGATGCGAAACCTGCCAGCCGTCATTGGCGTATGCCAGAGGCAAGGGTGATGTGATGTACCCGACAGAGGCCAGGAAGTCGGTAATCTCACGTGCCTTTCGATCGGCGCCCGCCTTGGTCGCGTCATCTATCTCGCAGATTATCTTCGGGCGATGCGTGTTCAACGTCGCCACCATCCCACGAAAAACATCCATTTCCGCGCCTTCGACATCGACCTTGACCAGGCTCGGCGGTCTGAGACCGTGTTCGGCGATGGACGCATCGATCGTGGTCATCCTGACCTCGAGGCGTCCGTTCATGTCCGGTGGCATGGATACGGTGGCGAGCGTCGCACCTCCGAGATGGCGAGCCAGCAGCAACTCGGCGTGCCCGGTCTTCGAGCCGACTGCATCTGCGAAAACGTGAAGCCAGCCCAATCCGTTGGCATCACGGCTGCGTTCGATTGCAGAGGCATTGCGAGGGACCGGCTCGTAGGCATAGACTTGGCCGTCCGGGCCGACCCGTCGCGCGGCGATCAGCGAAAAGAAACCGATGTTGGCGCCGATATCGTAGAACACGTCACCTGCCGACAGGTGCGATGCAATCGTCTCCTGCACGGGAAGCTCGTACGTCCCCCTGGCAAAATCGGGATCCGCGCCCCGCGAAAATATCTTCAGGCCTGCGGCTTCTCCCTCGGCAATTGTCGGCATGCCGGACAAGGCATCGTGAATCTTCGTCGCCAGTCTCAAGACCATTCTCCACGAATGCACCCAGGAACCCGAACATGGCAGAATGAATGGCCGCGTTCGAGTCATACATCCGTTGCCCGGGTCATACTTCTGGCGGTGCCCTCCACAACGTCCGCAGGATCGCGTTTGAACGAGACAAGCCGATGTTCACGCGTTGAGTTCGTATCGAGTGAACATTTCATGGTCGCCCAGCAGCCGCTTTACGAAGTCGCCTCCACCTATATCCGCCAGCACAGGCCAATCATCGAGTCCCGCCGGCCGCTCGACCTGGGATCGGTGCGCCGCCAGCGCGTGGCGTTTTACATCCATCACGTCACCGACATAGGCGATGCAGTTGAACGTCCTGACGCCACGCAGACCCGCAAGGGTCCGGAGCGTTTGGCGCAGTGCGGCGCGACCGAGTCCGGGCACGTCGCCGCGCAGGCTAACCCAAGGCCACTGGTACCAATACCAGACGGGATATTCGAACAAGGTCACGCGCCGGCCATAAATCCGCAGCGCCTCCCTGGCGCCGAGATTGGCGGCAACGTGATCGGACGGTGGTTCTTGCGCGTGTGTGACGAACACGCTCTGCGGTCGCCATGCATCAAGCAGCGGAGCGATCGCGTTTGCGATCGCTCCGACATGGTCCCTCGCCGTGCCGTCCGGAACACGCAGGAACGTCACGCGGTCGGCCGACCCACCCAACCGACGAACGGCCTCGACTGCTTCACCTTCCCGAGCAATCCGCAATGACTCCGGGTCAACCCGATCCGAATGAGACGCCGACCCGTCGGTAACGAAGACAAATCGGACGTCGGCGCCAGAGCTGAGTTTCTTGCTGGCGACGCCTCCGCACCCCAACGTCTCATCATCGGGGTGCGGTGCAATGATGACCGCTGACGCCCGCCAGTCCGCTACATCGAATGGATGAGACCCCTTAAGCATCGCCCTATCGAGCATAGCGCCAATCGTATGCCTGAAGTCACGCATCCATACTTCCCATCATCCCTTCTTCGGTCTGGTTCAACCCGACAAACGCATGCTAGCAAAACCATAGGGGCAGGGGTGTGAAATAATGAAGGTGGGAATTCTAGCTGGCGGATTGGGTACGCGTCTGGCGGAAGAGACCGAAATCAGGCCAAAGCCAATGGTCGAGATCGGAGCCAAGCCGATTCTATGGCATATAATGATGCACTACTACGCCTACGGCCATCGCGAGTTTGCGATCGCCTTGGGATACAAGGGCGAATACATCAAGCGCTGGTTCAGTGACTATGTTGCCTTCGACGGCAGTTTGACCGTCAATGCCGGATCGGGAAGCGTCAAGCGCCACTCCAATTCGCTGCCAGACTGGTCCGTCGATCTCGTCGAGACAGGACTGAATACGCTCACCGGCGGCCGCATAAAACGGCTGATCGAGTGGATGGGCGACGAGACCGTGATGCTCACCTGGGGTGACGGCGTGTCGGATGTAAATCTCGACGAGCTGATCGCCTTCCATAGATCGCATGGCAAGCTCGCGACCATGACGGCCGTGCGGCCGCCAGCCCGCTACGGGCACATCGAGTTCGACGGCCATCGCGTCGTCGACTTCACGGAAAAGCCGCAGGCGTCAGAGGGCTGGATCAATGGCGCCTTCTTCGTGCTCGAACCGGGCATCAAGGACTACATCGACGGAGACGACGTCATGTTCGAGCATGCTCCCATGCAGCGGCTCGCGACCGACGGCCAGTTGATGGCCTTTCGCCACGAATCTTTTTGGCAATGCATGGACACCATCCGGGAAAAGCATCTGCTTCAGAAACTGTGGGACGGCGGCAACGCACCTTGGAAAACATGGGATTGATCGATGAAAGTTCTGGTTACAGGTCACCTTGGCTATATTGGCTCCGTCCTCACACCGATGCTGCTAGAGCGCGGTCATAACGTCACGGGTCTCGACAGCGACATCTTCCGCTCCTGCACCTTCGTCGGCACGCTGGCCAACACGGCGACGATTGAAAAGGACATTCGCGACATCGAGGCCGACGATATCGGCGGCTTTGATGCGATCATCCACCTCGCCGGGCTTTCGAACGATCCGTTGGGAGACTATCGACCGCATCTTACCGAGGAAATCAACTGCAACGCATCGGTAAGGTTGGCGCAACTCGCCAAGGCGGCCAGCGTGAAGCGCTTCCTCTACGCGTCATCCTGCAGCAACTACGGCGCCGCCGGCGACAGCTTCCTGGCCGAAGATGCCTCTTTCAACCCGGTTACGCCCTACGGCGTATCGAAGGCGAATGTGGAGCGCGCGGTCTCGCCGATGGCGGACCAAACGTTCAGCCCGACATTCCTGCGCGCCTCCACCGCCTATGGCCTATCACCTCGCATCCGCTTCGACCTCGTGGTCAACAACCTGACCGCCTGGGCCTACACGACCGGTCTCGTCTACCTCAAAAGCGACGGGTCGCCATGGCGCCCGATCGTCCATGTCGAGGACATTGCGCTCGCTTACATCGCCGTTCTCGAAGCCGACCGGGATCTCGTCCACAACGAGGCATTCAATGTTGGCTTGACCACGGAAAACTATCAGATCCGTGAGATCGCGGCCCTGGTGCAGGCCATCGTTCCCGGCAGCCGTGTGGAATTCGCCCCAGACGCGGGGCCCGACAAGCGGTGCTATCGCGTCGACTGTTCCTATATCGGGCGCCGGTTGCACGGGTTCAAACCGCAATGGACGGCGCGGCGCGGCATCGAGCAACTCTACGACACGTTCCGCGCCGCGAGCCTGACGCTGGAAGACTTCGAGGGCGAACGCTTCAAGCGCATCGCCCATGTTCAGAAGTTGATCCGTGACGGCGAGCTGGACGGCGACCTGCGTCGCATGCCGCAATTGGCGATGGCGGTTTAACCAAATCAAGGGTGGGACCCATGACCATGATGATCGCTGGCACAGCATCCGTCACCGAGCATACCTGCCGGTCCTGTGGCGGAAGTCACATCGACACGTTCCTGAAGCTCGGCAGGACGCCTCTTGCCGATCGGCTCACGTCGGCCTCCGACAATGGCGAGCAAGAGCCGGCCTTTCCCCTCAATGTCGCCTTCTGCCGTGATTGCAGCCTGGTGCAGATCACCGAGACCGTGAACCCGAGGATCCTGTTTGCCGACGCCTATCCCTATTATTCGTCGTTCTCGCAGGCATTGCTGCGACACTCGCGAGACAACGTGCTCGATCTGATCGAACGCCGAGGATTGAAGGCCGACAGCTTCGTCATCGAACTGGCGAGCAATGACGGCTACCTGCTGAAGAACTATGTCGAGGCGGGTATTCAGGTGCTGGGCATCGATCCAGCCGATGGGCCAGCCGCCGCCGCCGGCAAGATCGGCGTACCGACGCATCTCGCCTTCTTCACCCGCGAACTGGCCGAGACCCTTCGCAATGAAGGTGTACAGGCCGACGTCATTCACGCAAACAACGTGCTTGCGCACGTGGCCGACACCAATGGGTTTGTCGCCGGCGTTGCGCGGCTGCTCAAGGACGACGGCGTCGCGGTGATCGAGGCGCCTTATGTCGAGCCGATGATCGAGCATTGCGAATTCGACACGATCTACCACGAACATCTGTGTTATTTTTCGGTGACGGCATTGGACAAGCTGTTCCGCAGGCACTGCCTCTATCTCAATGAGATAAAACACCTGGCGATCCATGGAGGCTCTTTGCGCCTCTATGTCGAGAAGCTGGAGCGCGTCGGAGCGAGCGTGCTAGATCAGCTCGAACACGAAAAATCGCGCGGTATCGACGCCATCGATTACTATCGCGATTTTTCCACAACGGTCGACAAGTTGAAGGTCGAGCTTTCCGGGCTGCTGCGACGGCTGAAAGCCGATGGCGCCACGATCGCGGCCTATGGAGCGGCGGCAAAGGGAGCCACCCTCATCAATACCGTCGGCATCGGACGCGACCTCATCGATTTCGTCGTCGACCGCAATACCCATAAGCAGGGCAAGTGCATGCCAGGCCAGAGAATTCCCATCCGTCCCACCGAAGCGTTGCTGGAGGCGCAGCCGGACTATGTTCTCGTCCTGGCCTGGAACTTCATCGATGAGATAATGGCGCAACAGTCGGAATATCGAGCCCGGGGCGGCAAGTTCATCGTCCCGGTGCCGACCCCTCGGATCGTGTGACCATGGGAGAACAAAGCGCGGCCCGCGACGCAGCCGGTGGATCGGCGACGGACGCCATGCACCTTCGCACCGACTGTCCGGTCTGCGCGCAGCGGGACTTGCTGCATTCCGTCTCCTTCGAAGCCTTGCCCGTGTCGTGCAACTCGCTACACGCTGACGCAGGCTCGGCCGTCGCCGCACAGACCGGCCAGTTCACCCTCGCCTTCTGTCGCACTTGCGAACATTTTTTCAACGCGGCGTTTGAAGACGACCGGATCGGCTACACTCCAGATTACGAGAATTCCCTGCACTTCTCGCCACGTTTCGTGACCTTCGTGGAAGACCTCGCGGATCGCCTGTCCGTCGCATACGCGCTCGACGGAAAACTGGCCGTGGACATCGGCTGCGGCAAGGGCGACTTCCTCAAGCGGCTTTGCTCGACCAGCGGCGCCAGGGGCATTGGATTCGATAGGAGCTACGAAGACAATCGTGGCGAGAAAATCGCCGGCGTGGAATTCATAAACGACTGGTTCGGCGATGCCTATCCAGACGTCAGCCCCGACTTCGTTTCCTGCCGCCACGTCCTGGAACACATAGCCAACCCAGTTGCCTTCCTGGAAGGGCTTCGTTCCCATCCAGGTGTTGGATCGAACACGGTCTTCTACATCGAAGTGCCCAATGCCCTCTATACGCTGCGCGACATGGGTATCTGGGATCTGATCTACGAGCACGTGTCCTACTTTACACCGCATTCACTGCGTGTAGCCATGGAGACCTCTGGCTTCGAAGTGCTGAACGAAGGAGCATCGTACGGCGACCAGTACCTCTTCATCGAAGCAAGACCTCTCGAGACCCCGATGGCGGTCGATCTCTCGAAATCCGAGAATGTAGATGAGCTGGTCCGCCGCTTCGACCGAACCTATCGCGACAAAGTCACCTGGTGGCGCGACTATCTGTCAAAACGGAATCCGGAGCAAACGGTCGTCTGGGGTGCGGGATCGAAGGGCATCACCTTCGTCAATGTCGTTCCCGAGGGAGCGCGGATAAGCGCGCTGGTCGACGTCAACCCGCACAAGCAGGGGCGCTTCGCTCCGGGGTCAGGGACACCCGTGATCGGGCCGGAGTGCCTGCGCGGCAGGCCCTTGCGGTCGATCATCGTGATGAACCCTCTCTATCGGGACGAGGTCGCCCAGGCTGCCGACAGGCTCGGCCTCGCACCGGAGATCATCGTGGCATGACCGGACGACCCGGACGGCGCGGCTGCATGCCAAGCTTTTCGGCCCCGTCGACGTCGATCCTTTGCAGGTTGATCGGCCTCAGCCAGCAATGTCGCGTGTAGTCGGTCGCCCGCCGCACGAACTCGGTCCATTTGAGCGGTGTCTTGAACAGCCCCCGCAAAAGCAACAGGGAATTGAGCCCGATAAGAAAGCGGGAGCCGACGACTTGCCCGCCCCGGTTGACGGCTGCATAGGTTACGAATCCGCGAAACTCGGCGCCAAATCTCTTCAACACTGCATCGACCTGCGTATCGTAACGTTCGTTGGCGCGGAAGCCCTGCAGGGTTTTTGTTGTCCCTATCGGCCGCGTGTGCCTTACGACGACGTCGTCGACGATCGCGTACCGAAGCCAGGGGGTATCATTCAGGCGGGTCCAAAGAAGATCTATTCCGGTCTCGTAGCCTAACCCGAACAGGACCAGTGCCGATCGCAAGCACCTTGCGCTGAATACTGGGCACATCATTTCGACAGTGTTGGTGTAGCGCAGCACATACCGCTTACCGCCCGCCAATGTCGCTGCATAGGAAAAGTAACTGTCCGACGATAAAGATGGCTGAAACAAATCAAGGTTATACTTTCTACCTATTTCAAAAAGCCGGTTAATACAATTCTTGTCAGTTTCGATGTCATCATCAATCAAAGCAATGAAATCATACTTCGTCAGGATTTCCGGGTAGCATTGAAACAAGGCATGATATCCGGCGATCTTGCGCCCCGGCAGAAATACGCTCAATTCGTTCTGGCCTTGGGGAACGCCGGCCTCATAGGCGGCGACGAGAAGATCGAAATCGGCTTTGCCCGTGCCCATGACCCAGCCGGCATGCAAAGAGCCGCGCCCTGCCCGTACGATCACCAAATTTCTCGTGCCCGAGCCCTTCGGCAATTGGCGGGGGGCCGGGACTACCGCAGCGGCGGGCGCCACCAGACGAGGGTTCATTCAAAGGCTCCCAGTGGCTCCCGGCACATGTCGCCTGCTCTAGCCGGGAGATCGATCCGAGACGGCATGGATGCGTTTCAACGCTCCAAGGCCGGCGCCGCGCAGCTTGCTGCGAAGCTGCGGGGAGACGACGCCCACAGCTTCGAGGAACAGTCTCGCAACGAGCAACGGATCAAGGACCCAGGCAAGCAAGTGAAACAGGGTCCGTCCTAGCGGCACGATCCGACGGTGCCGATAGACAATCGCGACGAGGTGCCTTACCCGTCTCGACAATTCAAAGGCGTTCGCCGCGGAGCCATCTGGATTTTGCCAGGCCAGTCGCTCCGAGCTCGGCAGTCGCACCGAGCGCGTAGGATGGTCACGGCTGTACAAGATCGCATCGGGGGCTTGAACGAACGTCCCCAGCAGGGCCATCTCGGCCAGAAGCGCGCAATCGGACCCGTAGTAGGGCTCATGCAATGTCGTCTGGACCAAAGCGTCCTGCCGCCAAAGCCCAAACATGGCCGCATCCCACCCGTGCGCCGCAACCATCACCCGGAATCGTAAAGCGGGTGATGTCCCTCCCAGATCCGGTAGCACTCTCTCGACATACTGTGTCGGCTGTCCGTTTTCGTCGATTCCCAGCAGGCGCGGATAGGCGATGACGTGACGGAAGTCATCGTCGAGCGCACGAACGCAGTGCGTGAGAAAGCCGGCGCCCAATACGTCGTCGTGCGCGCACCACTTGAAGTATTTGCCCCTGCTCAATGTGAAAGCCAGATTGAAATTGGCGGCAGCGCCCAAATTTCGTTCGTTCCTGACATAGCGGATGCGCCGGTCGAGCCGCGCGAACTCCTGGCATATGTCGGCGGTCCGGTCCGTCGAAGCATTGTCGGTGATGACCAATTCAAAATCATCGAAGTCCTGTTCTAGGATCGACCGGATCGCCTCGGCGACGAAATTCTGACCGTTGTAGACGGGCAGACCAAGGGATACTTGCGGCAGCGTGGAGTGTTCCATCTTCAGGTTCTTCTTGACGACGATCAGACCGAGACGACTTCGGGTCGCAGGTCTAGCGCTTCCAGGGCCTGCATCACTTCGTTTCGGTATATCGGGTTCATGACGATGACGAGGTCGGGCGGATCTTGCACGAGGTCAGCGGGCGCAATCACCGGATGGCCGGTTCCAGGCGTAAACTTGCCTTGCTTGTAGGGGTTGATGTCGACTGCCGCCGATACCTCGTCCCCAAGCTGCAATGTCGTCAGGAACGACACAGCCTTTGAACCGCCGCCCCACAGGACTATCCGGCGGCCGGCGGCGTGCGCCGACCGGATGCGCTCCTGCCACAGATGCTGGCAAGCCCTCACGCGGACAGGAAACGTTTGTGCCAATCGGTGCATTTCTTCCAGGTCGCGCTCGAGTGGCAGTCTCGGCCCGGTCTGGCCAACGGACGGCCGGGCATACTGGACGATGTACTGGTTGTCGTAGACGAGTTCCAGATCGGTGACGTCGAAGCCTTCCTGGCGGAACAGCCGGGCGTGTGCGCCGGGACTGAAGTAGGAACAATGCTCGTAGTATATGTCCCAGAACGCGCTCTCGGCCAAAACGCGCTTTGCGTCCGGCGTTTCGAAAAACACCCAATCTTCGGTTCGTTCGCCAACCATCTCGCGGATCAGCCTCACGAAAGTGGCGACTGAACTTATGTGTTCGAGCGTATGGCGGCACAGGACTGCATCCGCTTCGAGGTGGCGGTAATCCGGCCCGAAGAAATCGACGATGAATTCTACCCGGCTGTCGTCTTCATTGCGCCCTTTGTCGACTCGATAGCCCGGATCGATGCCCAGTCCCAAGGCGTTGCCGGCCACACAAAGTTCGCGGAGAAACTCCCCCTTGCCGCAGCCAATCTCGAGCACCCGCTTACCGGAAATCTCACATTTCTGTGCAATCTCATGTGCAAGCTCCTTTGCGAAGCTGTTGAACGTCCCGGAGAAATGCTGGGATTCCTCGAAATTGGTCGAATAGACCATGACCTTTTCGTCAAAGATCTTGTTGAATATGAACCCGCATGCTTCGCAGAATGCGAGTTCCAGGTCGCGACGCGGAAAGGCGCGGGCTTCGTCGGCCGTGTTCAGCAGGACGCAGCTGTGTACCGGGACGGATGCGACGCGATAGATCGATCGACCAACCGATGCCGAGCAGCATGGGCACGCCGCCGGCCTAAGCGCGTGGCCATTCCTGACCGTGTGCGGGTCAACCGAATTCATGGCAAGGCCGGCTCGGCAAGAGAACCGGATATGCCGCGTGCCGAAGTCTCCGCCTCGAGGAATTCGTTGTGCCCCATTTCGCGAGCAGACTGGATGGACTGAGCAAGGCCGAGAGCATCGAATATCGCAAGGTCGAACCTCTCCTCGGAAAACCTCTGCGCATTCATCCGGCAGGCGTTGGGTGCAATCGACGCCCTGTTTTCTTCAAATATATCAATTGCATCCGCGATGGAGTCGATTGTCTGGCGGCTGAACAGGACACCGGTCGGATGACTGCTTTGGCCAAGTGGACGAACGATGTCGCGGGCGCCCCCACGGCCGAAAGCGATCAGCGGGGTGCCACATGCCTGCGCCTCGGCCAACGAGATTCCGAAATCCTCGCATCCGGCAAAAACCATCGCCCGCGCATTCGCGATCCTCTCGATGTAATCGTGCCGCGGCAGATAGCCGGTGAAGATGATGTTGGGACCGGCAATCGACCTGAGATGCTTTGACTGTACGTCGTCGCCCACGACGACCAAGCGCCGCGACGGCGTCTTGCTGAACGCCTCGATGATCAGGTCCGTACGCTTGTAAGGCGCATGGAACGCCGCCGTTACGTAGTAGTCTTCCTTGTTGGCAACGTATTCGAGTTCCTGGATAGCCACTGGCGGGTGGACCACGCGCGCGTCGCGGCCGTAGATCCGCTGGATCCGGGAACGCACGTAGTTCGAATTTGCCAGCATCAAATCTGGACCGTGCGCAGTTCGGGTGTCCCATGTGCGCAGGTTGTGAAGCAGATAACGAAAGGCCAGGCCCTTCGGCCCAAATCCCAATCCGCCCTGCTGCAGGTAAGAGAACTGTTCGTCCCAGGCATATCGCACCGGACTGTGCACGTAGCAAAGGTGCGGCTGATCCGGTCGGGTCAAGACCCCTCTGGAAAAGGCGGCTGAGGAGGAGATTACCGCGTCATATCCCGTTACATCGAACTGCTCGATCATGAATGGGCAGAGAAAGAAGAGAGAGCGGTAGTATTTTTGCACGAACGGCAGGCGATTTATCGGGGACACGTGAAAAACGACATGTTTGAAATACTCGTCTTTGACTTCTTTTGGTAGAAAGTCGAATAACGTGAAGACCTCGGCTCTCGGAAAAATCTTGCAGATTCGAGCCAGGACCCGCTCTCCGCCTCGAAAATTCGGACACCAGTCGTGCACTACCGCGATGCGGGCGTTGCGGTCGATGGCTGGGAATTGCGCCTTGCTCGTGGAACACGCATCTTTCGCGGCAAGGCCTTCCATCGTGGTCGATTTTGCCTGTCGCACGTGACGCATATCATGTCCTTCCCGCAGCGCACCATTCGGAACTACTTTTTCGCCGGGCTTCTGGAAGTGTGTGTCGTCTATCCAGCCCAAACAAGCTGCCTATCGGGCTAAGTTCCTCCTTCGCCAAGGGCTGATGATATTCCAACGGACTACGCGTCCTAGTTCGATGGGTCTAAGCATACGTTGAAGCTAACCTTATGCGCATGCTGTAGCTGCGGAGGCGACGGACTAGGATGCTTCCTCAAAGACAGTCCGAAAATCGGTTTTGTCTCCATTGGCCCGTGCGGAGTATTATTGTCGATGAAAGTGGCGGTCGTCATTGCAACGTTCGGTCGCCCTGAACACGTGACCCGGCTTCTCGCCCGGCTCGAGCATCAGACCAGACTGCCGGACGCGGTCATAATCTCGGCCCCCGACGCAGAGCATGTTCCGGGCGGCATCGCCTCCACTTTTCCCATATCGACCGTGTTCGGAAGGACGGGCCTGCCGGCGCAACGAAACATCGCCCTCGACGTCGCGGGCGACCGCTTCGACATCGTCACTTTCTTCGACGACGACTTCGTTCCTGAAGACACGTATCTCGCCGGTGTATCGACGGCGTTCGAGCGGCAGCCGGACTGGGCTGTCGTGACGGGACAGGTGCTGAAGGATGGAGCGACCACGGCCGGGCTTACATGGAATGAAGGTGTCCAGGTGCTTCGAGAGGCGGGGCCCGCGGCTGAAACGGGGGGTGTGGACAGGCTTTGCGGCTACGGGTGCAACATGTCCATAAGGGTGGCATTCATCGGTGACCTGCGCTTTGATGAACGCCTCGTACTCTATGGGTGGCAGGAAGACGTCGACTTCACCAGCCAACTGAGAGCCAAAGGGCGAGTTGTGGCCTTGCACTCGATCCGTGGGGTTCATCTCGGCGTCAAGAGCGGTCGCGTCAGCGGCGTGCGCTTCGGCTATTCCCAGGTGGCGAACCCTATCTACCTGATCCGCAAAGGTACCGTTCCATTGACCTTCGCATTGAGACTGGTCGGCAAGAACATTCTTGCCAATCTCGCGCGCAGTTTGTGGCCGGAATCCTACGTCGATAGAAGAGGTCGCCTGCGCGGCAATCTCTTGGCCCTCTCACATGTCGCAAGAGGCCGGGTGGAGCCAGAATACATTCTGGAAATCTAGGATAGAGGCAAAGATGCTCAAAGACCCGTCTCTTTCGATCGACAATGGCATCTGCCCAATTCGCCGGAGCAGATCCCCGGACAACCCGTCCAATCGGCGCCCCTCCACGCGCCTCCTGCATGTCGTGGTATCAGCAGGACTGTCATTGGCCTGCATTTTGGGTGCTTCGTCTGCCGGCGCGAAGGAATATCTGCTCGGGCCGCAAGACAAGCTCCGCGTCAAGGTCTACGAGTGGCGCCCCTCTCGCGACACGATCTTCGCCTGGGACGCCCTGAATGATACATATACCGTTGGTCCGGATGGCTCGGTGTCGCTGCCGCTGGTCGGCGAGATTGAAGCCGGCGGCCTGACGACCAACGAGATTGCGGACTCGATCGGCGAGCGCTTGATGAAAAACGTCGGCTTGGCGAGATCACCAAACATCGCAGTGGAGATCGTCCAGTTCCGACCGTTTTACGTCGTTGGCAAAGTGACACAATCGGGTGAGTTCGCATTCCGGCCAGGGCTGACGGTATTGCAGGCATTGAGTCTTGCCGGCGGATTGCGAACGCGGGAAGACAAGGACGCAAGGTTCGAACGCGAAGCGATCCAGAGTCGAGGGGACATAAGTCTGCTTCGGCTGAATGAGGTCAGCCTGCTCGCCCGCAGGGCGCGGCTCGAAGCGGAACTTTCTCATGCAAGCGCAGTCGAGTTCCCGCCCGAGATCACCTCACGCGTCCAGGAAGACGCCGTTGCCATGACCATGACGCAGGAGCGTTTGATCTTCCAGGCTCGAAGCGAGGGAATGGATACCCAAATCAAAGCGCTTCAGAGCTTGCGCGAGTTCCTCGACAAAGAGCTGGGCTCGCTCGGGGAGCAACTCGTCTTCCTCGACAAGCAGATCGAGTCTATCCAAAAAGAGTTGAACAACGTTTCGGCGCTCGTGGGCAAAGGGCTCGCGGTGGCGCCGCGTGAATTCGCGCTTGAAAGAACTCTTGCGCAAACGCAGAGTGAAAAATTGTCGGCGGAAACCAGCCTGCTACGGGGGCGGCAGGAGATAAGCAAGACAGACATCTCGATTATCGAACTTCAGGACGGACGGCGAAACGAGGTCACCAACGACTTGCGTCAAGTACAGGCTGAACTCGATGCCCTGAAGAGCAAGACCGAGACGACCCAGCGTCTATTGTACGATTCTGAGGTCTCCGCTCCAAATCTTCGGGCACGCGAGGCAGAATCGGGCCTGGCCACGCCGGTCTACACGATTTTCCGGTCCCTGGCCGATGGCACGACAGAGCAGATTCCAGCGACCGAAACGAGCGCTGTCGAGCCAGGAGATACCGTAAAGATCGACATACCGCTGACGCCGGATGAAACCGGCGTGCTGGGCGCGATATCAGCCGGACGGAAACAGGCTTCCGGAGTGGCGCGTCAGGCAGATGCCGCCAGCGATTCCGTGGCCATTCCGTAACTCATCGGTCATCGGTCAACTTTCTCACGGACTAAGCGCGGCTGGGAATTGAAGCCGATCGACGCTTGCCCGGACGGCCCCGGCGCTCGGGCATCTCCACAGGCGTTACAGCAACGCAGTCGTCTTGCACCGGCAGGCGCCGGCAGACGAGAACGACAGCAAGCGGAATATAGAAAACGATGCCGGGGTCCGGACTGCCGCTTGCGAGCGACCCGGCCACCAATGAAGCAAGGGCGCAAGCGCGAGCGCTTGCCGCGATTGCCTCGACCTCTGGATCGATACGGCCGCCAACGCCCCTCAGGCCCCGCACCAACATTGCCAACAGGATCATCATCATCACTGTGCCGAACAGTCCCAACTGAGAGAGGAGCGCTATCAGCCAACTCGAAGCCCGCGAACTGCCCAGCCCGACCCCCAGCCCGCCGGTGTCGAAGAACGACTGCAGGCTCTTGTAGTTCCAGTAGCTGCGCTCCTGGCCAGAGGCCGAAGCGACCTTATTGATCACCGTGGTGTCGACAAGCTGCGCCACCGGATCAAGGAAATGCGGGTAAAACAGGCTGACGGCCATCCCGAGGAGGAGCAAGGGCATCAGCAGCGCGACCAGCAGCGCCTCCCCCGGCTTCAACCGACCCGTGACGAACGACTTGGTGATGGAGATGACAACAGGCACACTTATGATCGCAAGTCCGACATAGGCGGTCGATGATGTCGATAGCAGCAGGAGAACGAACAAAATCGCCCCCAGGCCCAGCGCGAACTTGGATCCGGTCCTGGTCCAATAGGTGTAGGTGAATGCAAGCCCCGTCAGCGACACTCCACCGAACGCCGATGCTTCTGAAAACGCCCCTGCGATCCGCCAGAAGCCTGCTTCTTCAACTTGTGTCAGCATGGAGTAGCTGGCGGTGCGGATCGGGGCGAGGATGTCACCCGCGCCAACCAGTTTACCCAGCAAATCCAGGATTCCCATCGACACATGCAAGGTGAACCACAGGAAGTAGCCCCGTTTGATGTCCGCCAAGGTGCCATCACGCTGAAGCAGCAGGCAGACCGCCAGGAACGTCAATCCCGCTAGAACAAAGTATCCCGTCTGGGAGATATTGGCAGACACCGGTGCCAAGGCGGCTTCGTAGACGCCCCTGCCCGTCCGGGAAGCGACGAAAGCGCTCGTCTGCCCGGCAAAGAGCCTGGGGAACAGCAGTGCCCCGATCGTCACGTAGATCATGAACGCGCAGACGATCCATGCTGCACCAATATGGCCGAAGACGGTTCCCAGTTCCCTCCATATTCCCCTTCGAGCAAGCGCCGCCATGATCAGGAGCATGTTGAAGACCGTGAAGATGAGTGGCGATGAGCCGCCAAGCGAGCTTATCGTCCCAATCGCAGTCGCACCAAAAGCCAGCGAGGCTATCAACGCAGTGATCATCGACCAGCGCATACATGCGACGAAGGCCAGTATCCCCGTACATATCAATAATCCGACGACGGAAATCTGCATCTAGCTTCTCCGGCGACCAAAGCTGGTCCCGACTTTGACCAGGCGGCCGCGCCGCTTCGGCAGGTCGATGGCTTCACAGGAGGCGGCGACTCTGATTTCCTTGGATCGGGGCTGGTATCGCGCAAAGCAAATTGACCTGGGGAGGTCGCCGTGTCGTTCGCCATTTTCGGCGTTGCCTGCCTTGGTTTGGCAATTGGGTTGAAGCTGCGCGTGTCGGCCCTCATAGCGGCGACATTGGCTGTTGTCGTCGCCAGTATCGCTACCGGCAGTTTTCTCCAGCTGTCCGTTCAAACCATCATCCGCTCGACATTCTATCTCGTTATCGTCACTCAAATTGCCTATTTGATCGGCCTTGCGCTGGCGCTGCTGTCCTATCGCGCCAGACGGCGCTGAGACGATCTCTGCCGCATGGGCTGCAAGTTCACGAAGTCTGCTCGAATTTCATCATGGCGGGTATCGTCTTGACGAGGATCAGGAGATCGCGGCCCAGAGACCATGTTCTAACGTACTGGGCATCCAGCGATACCCGATGAGAATATTCGGTCATGCTCCTGCCGTTTATCTGCCAAAGGCCGGTGAGCCCCGGGCGTGTCTTCAAATATTCATGCGTTGCTGTGCCATAGCGCAGTAATTCATCGGCAACGACAGGCCGCGGACCAACGCAGCTCATATCGCCACGCAATATGTTGAACAACTGCGGCAGTTCGTCGAGGCTCGATTTGCGAAGCATCTTTCCGAAGAACAGGACGCGCGGATCAAGCTTCAGTTTCTGGTTGGCCGACCACTCCTGAGCAGCTTGCACATCACGACTAAGGTGCCGTTGCAACACCTCCTCGGCGTTCGGCACCATCGTGCGGAACTTGTAGCAGTCGAAGGCCTTGCCATTGAACCCGATACGGCGGTGAACGAACAATACCGGACCGCCTGTGGTCGCCTTGATCAAGAGTGGAATGAGAAGCATGAGGGGACTGATCAGAACAAGCGCCGTCGAGGCCACCAGCAGATCAAGAGCCCGCTTTGCCCGACCACCGAGTGGCTGGCGTCCTTCGCTCGGCAGGTTTTCCTGCGCGCCTGCCGCCGGCATGCCTTGATCAAACGGAATGGCATTGTGGTCTTGGCTTGCGCTCAAATGCGGCGGGGACACGTTCGGCATATTCGATCTGGCGGCCGCGCCGCCTCGACGCCAAAGAGCCCATGTCGCCGCAGGCCGGGTTCCGGCCAGAATGCCCAAGATCTCGCGTCGCCCCGGTTTACTTTCGATCACATTGGACATTTCTGCTCACACTACTTGCACACGTCTCCAGCTGTATTTTTGACAACTTTGGATGGCTAACGGCAAGCAGCGAAAAGGTTGTAGACTGGGAGGAGCGGCAATGACGGGCTACACCTAAGATGCTAGCCTCTCGTTCGCACGAACGGCTGCTGTTCCTGCCGGTGCCGCGCGCTTTCGGAATTTGGCGCCATCATCCGCGACCATATGGCGCCGTGTCGAGGGCGAACCGGCTTCTGCCGGGCCTGCCGATCCTCTGCATCACATTGGCAGGAGGCCTAGGCCACTCCCGCAGAAGGTGACCTACCACCGATGCACCCACCAACAGCATGCAAGTCAGCGCGGCGCTTGAGCCGCGCGCTTCCGGTAACCGCTGGTCGAAACGGAACGGACACGCGTCATCAGAACACCAAGTACCGATGAGTTCGTATTTCTCAGAGTCTGGGTCAGATCCGCAAGCTGACCAAGCGACGTCTCGCCCCATTGCGCCACGACGATTACCCCATCGAGCAGAGGGCAGACGGCGAGTGCGTCCGCACCCGATGTAAATGGAGGTAGTTCCACAATGACAATCTTGTAGGGACCAACCTCCCTTAATATTTTTTCCATATTCTTATCAAGAGTAGCGTTATTTGAAATTCTGTCGACATTGGTCAATCCGTAGAACGACATCCCTTCTACAAATTGTATCTTTTTTACAAATTCTTTCGGATCCACAGAATCCTGATCGAACACGTCGAAATTGGGAGAACTAAGAAGTTCGGCGGCCAGGGCAGACCTATGGTCAGCGTTGATAACCAGGGTTGTTATGCCCGACGCGCCATAGAGAGCAGCCAGATTGCTCACGACGGTGCTCTTTCCGTCGCCGGGCGAGACGGAGGTAATTCCGATGCAGCGCATCGGGCGAGAGGCCCCGGCCAGGCTGATGGTTGCCTTTAAGCCTTTCATACTCGTACTGAACGAAGACTGGGGGTCCCTGAGAACTTCGTCGAGCCGACCAAAGCCACCCCGCCTGAAGCTTACCTGCGGCAGTTCTCCAATGCAGGCCAGCCCCAATTCCCGACGAATCTGGTGCGGTCTCCTCACGTTCCGATCGAGGCTGCGTCGCGCTACGGCGAACCCAATGCCAGCCATCAGCCCGGCAAGTGCGCCAAAGGCGAGGACAAGCTTCTTGCGTGGGCGACTTGCCGTCTCCGGGCTCGTCGCGGATGTGATGACACGAGCGTCCGCGATGATGTAGGGTTGCTGGTCCACCGAGTTCGTGTAGGCGGCGAGCAGGCTTTCGTACATCTTGCGATAGGTGCCTGCGGCAACTTCGAGTTGCTCCAGCGTAGTCTGTTGTCCTGGGTGCTCTTTATCGGGGGGCAGATCCTGGCGGTCGATGGGTGTCTCGTTCGGGTCGATCGCGTAGTCGTGTTTGGCTCGAAACTCCTGTGCGACCCTGGTCGCCTTGTTCATCTGATCGCCGACCTCCCGCATTCGCCTTTCCAGCCATGCGATGCCCTCTGTCGCCGCGGCTGTGGTCGTCTGCACCTGCTCGCGAACGAACGCATCCGCAGTGGCGTTCGCTATGCGTGCCGACAGCTTCGGGTCCAACGATTGAAACGTGATGTCTATTGCGTATGAGACACCGACACGCTGAACGTCCAGGCCGTCGTCGAAAATCTCCACCGCCTTGCGCTCGCGTTCGGTATCCGGCTTCGGATTATTCGCTTGTGTTCGATCCACCCAAGGCAGCATTCGATCGACAAAGTTCGCCAGCCCAACATAGCCGGCATGGTCGCCAATTCCGCTCACCTGAACGGTATTGGTCCAAGCTCTGCGAAACCTGTCGCCGATGCCGGGACCGTTCAGGTCCCTGAACCTCGGATCGTTCATGAGCCCGAGGTCATCGATCACCATCATTGCGATCTTCTCGGAGCGCAGAACTGCAAGCTGGCTCTCGACTTGAGCGGTGTCGAGCGAAAGATTTATTTCGGCGGGCTGCTGCTGGAGGTTGCGGGGGATTTTCGGCTCGATGAGAATCTGTGTTCGCGCCGCATAGATCGGGTCGGAAGTACCAATGTAAAACGCAGAGCAGAGAATTCCCGCGACAGAGAACGACAGAATAAAAAAAAGATACTGCCGCACGAAAGAAACGATGTCGAAGAGGCTGATGAAATCATGCGGGGCATCGGCCTCGCGCCATGTCTTGTGGGCAATCGCCGACAACGGCCGTTCTAGCATGGCTTCAATCCATATCTGCGGGAAAGAAGGCCAAGCCGCACGGTCGAGAAACTCTCACCGGGCAGCAGCTTTAGCCGCTCTCTCACCATACCCTAGGCGCTCGTACCGCCTGCGAAAATTCGTTCAAATGGGGTAGACACCCTATCCCAAATCCCACCAATGGCGCTGCTTGTCGGATGGAGCATGATCGTCCCACGGTGCTTGGCCTTCCTAAGCTGAATCACGAAGTGCCTGGTCGAGTATACCTTGGTCGAAATTGGGCCTCAGCGCGCCGGACGATAGCGGCATGGGACGAATGACCGACCCCTCCGTCTTGTCCAGATATTGCATCAACGCCGTCACCAGGTGGTAGAATATGCTGGCTGGGGTTTCCGTAGCGACCGCCCTGCCCTTCTCATCAATCCTGTCGATCCACAGTCCAATCGGTGCCGGATCGATATGCCAGCGAAACAGCCGTCCAACGCGCGTTTCTATCTCGGGCTTCAGGTCTGGCCCACCGGATCCTTCCAATGCAATCGCGGCCTTGATCGCTTCGGCCTGGGGCCAACTTCTCGATATCAGGTCGACCGGCAATGCCGAACGAGACACGGCGCCATAAGCCAGCCCCGTCGATCGGTTGAGGCCATTGGCTATCGCGGAAGCGTAGAGTTTTCTAGCATACGGAATAAGGTCCGCCTGCCCGGTCTTTGCCGCGAACTCGACAAGGAGCGATGCCCATTCGAAATGATGTCCGGGCTCGGTCCATTGACCCTGGTCGCCTGCAGCGGGCTTCCACCCATCGTCGAAGTACTCGCCGAGCGTCCAACTGTCGGCATCAAAAAAATGCGTTCTGAAGAGATCGACAACGCGGGCTGCGTGTCGAAGATAGCTCCTCTCGCCAGTGGCCGTGTGCCAGGCAAGGAACGCCTCAAGCAAATGCATATGGGGATTGCTGCGACGAAGACCGGTACCGCTCGACGACTCCAGAAATCCGTTCAGCCGTCCGTCTTCGAGATGCGCATCGACGAAAGCCAAGGTTTCCTCGCCAAGCCTGAGCGCATCCGGGTTTTTGGCCTGGTGGGCGTAAGCCAGGGACAGAAGAACACAGGCGTGATCATAAGCGTCCTCACATGGATCGGCGACAGATCCGTCGACATTGAGCGTCCGCGCCCATCCGCCTCGGCTGGTTCGCCCATTCTTCATGAATTCAATGCCATGCGCGATCAGCCGGTCGGCAGGACCGTTCCATCCCCGCAGCTTGGCGACCGAAAACGCGTAGACTTGTCGCGCCATCGTTCGCATCCGCTTCTGCTTGACAAGCGGCGTACCGTCCAGCGACAAAGCCTCGTGAAACCCTCCGTAGAGTTCGTCCACCCCGACGGTCGACCAGTGCGGCAATGTCTCGTCGAACAGCCAGTGTGCAACCCGTTCGCGCCAGGCGCCCGGCAACAGCACGTGATTGTGGGCGGGCGTAAACTTGGTTTCGAGGCGGCCCCATTTCTCGAGGCGCTCGACAACTCGCTTGACGTTCTGGCTTTCTCCCACGGGAGCCACGAACGTGGCGTCAGCGGTAGAGACGACGGCAACATTCCTCAGCCCGACCGCCGACAGCAATCTGCCGCGGCTGCGCAAGTAGGAATGTTGGCAATCGATCGCGACGACATCGCCAACGATGACATTGCCGTTTTCGTCGGTCGAACTTGCGTCCAACAGTGATTGCCAGGAGCCCAGGTCGCTCCATTTGAAGCTCGCCGGCACCAAGGTGATGTCGCTGACCTTTTCCATGATCGCGTAATCGATCGATATCGACGGAATTGGCGAATATAGGTCCAGCGGCAGATAGGTGCCGGACAAATTTGTCGTAGCAGCACTCAGTGCTTTTTTCGCGCTGTTCCAGATCTCCGGCCGATGCCAAAGGAAGGCCTCGCGCATAGCGCTCGCCCGGAACAGGAAAATGCCCATATTCCAGAAGAAGGAGTCTGACGCAACGTACCTCTCGGCCGCCTCTATTTCCGGTTTCTCGATAAAGCGAACCACTTTGCGAATATCGGAGGTCCCGATGGGCAAACCGCCCTCGACATAGCCGTAACCTGTTTCAGCGCGGCTTGGACGCAAGCCAAAAACCACAATGCTGCCTGTATTTCCGGCAGGTACGCCCCTCTCGATGGTCTCCCAGAATTGCAGATCCGTGGTTATGGCGTGGTCGGATGGGACGACAAGGACAATCCCGTCTCCATGGCTATTGATAGTGTGCAACGCCGCAACGGCCACGGCAGCCGCCGTGTTGCGACCAACGGGCTCAAAAATGGGACCTCCGCCCGAGAGATCGATACCGGCGAGGTCAGAGTGGATCCGTTCAGCATTCCGTTCCGACGCGATCAGATGGATCGGTGTTTCCCCGTCACAACGGCTTTTCAGGCGCCGTACGGTTTTCGTCAGCATCGATCCATCGCCGGAGAAATCATGGAACTGCTTTGGATTATCCTCCCGCGACAGCGGCCACAGCCGTGACCCAACCCCGCCGCTCATCACGAAACACGAAATTCGATCAGCCATAACAACACCACGCTTTCAACTGAACTGCAGCGTAACGAATTGCCCAGGACTTCTTCCCAAGCGACCCGCGTTGGCTCGTCACCGGCAAACGTCAGTCGCTCCCGCAACCCTGAAAGGCCATGAAGGCAATAGCCGACTTCTCCGGCCCTGGGCGCCGGCGATCACCTTGCTTGTCGATGCACAGCCTGCCCCTACGAGGATTCTTCAACTCGATCGCATCGACATGTTGGCGTTAGGGAACAACTCGTTGAGTTTGTAGACGACCTCCGTCCTGTTGGTCGCCTTCAACTTTTTCATGATGTTGCGAATATGGATCTTGACCGTGCTCTCGCGCAGATTGAGCTCGTGAGCGATTATCTTGTTCGCCTTGCCCCGCCTGAGGGCTTGGACCACCTCTTCCTGGCGCTGGGTGAACACGCTCGCCATCGGTCTGGCTACATCGACGCTCGTGTCTGTTCCCTTGTGAAGCGCCAGGAAGCTGTTTGTAGGGACGAAAGTCCCGCCGGCTATCACGAAGTTCACAGCCTCGACGCAGATCTCGAAGCGGATCGATGAGGGGATGTAGGCTTTTACGCCATAGCTCAAAGCCCTTAGAATCTGCTCCAACTCATCGGTGTCGGCCAAGATCACCACTGGAATGGGGCGGGCCTCGTTGACGAGATCGGCGATCTCATTGCCTGTCTTGGTATCGGTCACCTTGCGGCTGCCCAAATTCAGCATGATGGCCGACGCTGACGGCGCGTCGTCTTGCTGACGCCACTCCTCGATCGAACCAAACGACAGGATTTCCTTGCCGACGCGATACGCTGTCAGGCACTGGGCAAGGCACTGCCGGTCAAGCGTGCGCTCATCGAGCAGAACCAGGCAGGATTCAGCCGGGTCCTGCCTGTGAAGGTGTATCGCACCCCCGACCTTCTGCGAAACGAGATCCAGTCCACTAGGCGATTTGCGATCGAATTGAATTGCCGGATTCATAGCTTATCCCCAACGTTTCTCGCGTACTCAATCAGCACGAGACAACTCTGCAGGGACACACGCCGAAGGGGCGAACGGAACCGCGTTCGCGCCAGCAGGATTGCAGACTGTGATATTTCCTCGGCCCCCGCCATGGTCACAGTGCTATCAAGCACCAAGGCTACCGGCCAAAAGTTCCAAGTTCACTAATTTAAGTTAACAAACCCTAAATAAATCTTAGTCCTTTTGATCTATACGCGCCTGCTATCTCATCCCAGTGCCAGAGGTGTCCTAACCCGTCATGGCAGCCACCGGCCAAACGATGGCTACGCCTTACCTGCCATCTGGCATCGCGTTCCAGCGCTGCGTCTCAGTTGTCGACATACCGCTTATCGAACTCGGCAAATCTCCTGACGCCGGCGTCGTCGAGTATGCGAACATAACCTTGGCGGAATTCGAGCAGTCCGCGCTCCCGCAATTCCCGGAGCATTCGATTGACGTGTATCGGCGTCAGGCCGAGCGCATCCGCAAGGTCATACTGGGTAAGAGGACATGCGAATCCCTTGTGGGTCACGGCGCCGGTACGATCCAGGCGCGTCTTGAGTTCGAGCAGCAAATGGGCGGTGCGCGCCAGCGCGCTGCGCCGCCCTACATTGGTGAGATGCTGCGCAACCAACGCCCTCTGGAGTATGAGAGTTTCGAGACAAAGAGAGGCGATGCGAGGCGAGTTGGCTAGGGCAAGAAAAAACTTCTTACCCGATCCTTCGAACACCGAAAGCTCGGTCTGAGCCACAAAGGTCTCCCCCGCGACCCCGGAGTACGACTGTGGCATGACGATATCGCCCTTGAGGGCGAAATCCAGGATCTGTCGCTGCCCGCCAGCGAGATCATGTGAAATGCATCCCCAGCCCGACTCGACGATGAAGATACGATTGCTCTCGTCGCCTTGATTTACGATGACGGTCTGAGCCGGATACTGCTTCGGTACGAACCCAATCGCCTGGATATACGCGTTGTCATCGTCCTTAAGTCCGGCATACCACTGTCGGTTCTCGTTTCCGCTCAAATAAGGATGCGAAGCTGACGCCATTGATCCCCACTAACCCTTCCCCCATCTACCTCCAACGGCAAATGTATAGCAACCTTGGCGTCATGAGTACCCCCAAGCCACCTACAACTATCGGATGAGCTTAACCAACGCTTTTTAGCCACGGCGAATGCCCCGACTGGCAATAGCATGCGGATTTTGGTGGGATAGGAAGATTTATCTGCCAGCTGGCTTGGCGCCCGTAGGGCACGCTCCGATCCCAACCCCCGTGGCGGCTGCCGGATGCATGGAGTATTGGCTCTACCGAATACCTTGCGGGACCCGTGGGCGGGCCCGGCCTGCTCAAGCTTTGCTTTTCTTGAAATTCTCTCGCATGGACTCAACTATCTCGCTGGCCACAAGGCAGCTGCGGTTGTCCACTTCGCCTGCGGCGTTGCGCAACGTCGTTGCCGCGTCCTTCAACACTCCCCTGATTTCCCTCGCGGTCAAGATCTCCGATGCCTCCAACTCGAGGAGCAGAGATTCAATCACATGCAACGCGGCAAGTGCTATCCCTCTAGGTCTGCTAGCCAGCAAGACGAGGAGGTCACCACTTGGTCTGTCGCGTGACTTTTTCTTTGCCATCTCAATGTCTCAATGCATAAGAGGGTGGTCACATATGGAACGGTCTGACTGGTCGGCAGCGATCCTCGCCGGAAGTCGGACGTTGAATGGAGTTGATTTGATCCCCTTCCTTTTGGATGCCATGCTAGCCTTGTTTCCTGCCCCGACACAGCAGCGAAGCATACCAATCTGGCTGTAGACAACGGGACTTAGCTCGGTCGGTCGATGTGAGACCTCCCCCAGGCAGCAGTCGCGCAACCGCCAGGCAGTTGGATGCCACAGGAATATTCCGGAAACACAATTGCACCCGCCGAGCTCGTCCGAATTTTCCGTTTCATCATCCGATGGCAAGTGTCGCCCTGCCTGGACGGGGGTGCTGGAATCTTGCGTTGATGGCATTTTGAATCCTTCGCTCGAGCCACGTTACGGCAGAGCTCAAGCTCAAGACGCAAAATCCAGAGACCACGAGCACCGCCGGCGCGGACAGTTTTAGCTGAAATAGCCACCAGACCAAAACCATCCCGGATACATAGTGGTTGAGGTATATTGAGTAACTCAAGCCACCAAGGTATCTAACGGTTTTTCTATGGTTATTTAATCTTTCGCTTATCAATCTATCGTGCCATTTTCCGAGCACCATGATAGATATAAAAATGCTCAATATAATAGCCGCCAGCCCGCGATACTCTTCAGGGCTGTCGATAGAAATAAGAACCTCAACAACCCCCATGGCCCAGAAGAGCAAGAACAAGGTATTCATCGACGCAACGCTTCGACCCTCTATGCGATCGTCGCTGGAAAGATAGAATATGATGCCGGCCGCGAAGAAAACGCCATGCTGCAGCAAGAGCACCTTGAAGGGGAACCGCGACAGCACCGAAATCGCCTCATCCGATTCCATGGACGAGGGCATCAGGTGAAGGCCACACAAGAGGAGCAGATATGCGGAACTCGAGAGCCCTATCAATTTCGCCAAGTCATAGAGCGACAGGCGAAATTTGGACAGAATGGACGCGGCCACCAGGAAATAGAACACCATCTGCACGACGAGAGACCAAACGACGCCGTCGATATATGGCCCCTTTGGAGACAAGATCGCAGATCTCGCGAAAGCCAGCAGCAGACCTTGAATATCCTCGCCGTAAAAGGCACGTGCACCTAAGCTCACGAGCGCCGACAACCACAACGCAGGCAGAATTCGCGTCGCGCGAATACGGGCAAATCGTAGGGCCGGCGTCATCCCGCCGTCGCGGGAGGCGCTCATGGCGATCGCAAACCCCGAGATTGCAAACAGGGTTCCGACACCTGCCGCCCCCAAACCCGCAAACACTGACAGGAATCTGAAAGCCACATCTTTTCCATCGGCGATCGAGGCGGTTTTCGCAGCGTATGTGGCGAAATGACTGAGCAAAACCAGGATCGCAGAAACAATCCGCAACAAGTCCAGCGTGAAATAGTGGGTCTTGCGTTCCATTTGACGTTTAAGCCCTTGCCGGACGCCAGGAAGCGAACCGCCTTTTGCTACCATCGAAAGGACCGGTGCGACCATTGCTACGTTTGGGGGCGAGACCATTCCTTTGGCTTACCTACGTCCGAAGAAGCCCGCCGAGCGACCGCGACGGAACGATGTGCATCGGGCGGCATCCCGCATGAAATGCCCACCGTTCCGAACCATTGCTCCTGGACAATCTGCATTACCCTACCTTTGCAATGCTAAACTGCCAGCTTGAGCCTTTCCCGCGCCGGATTTGGAAACCAGCTCTTGATCGCGGTTTGGATCTTTCTTTCCAGCCACATCACCCCCATGCTCAAACCCAGGACGATTGACACGGAGACCAAAAAGGCGATGCCGTCAGGAAGGCCCAAAGAGCACACCATCCAGACGATGACCATGCCGACTGAATAATGATTCAAATATATCGGATAACTCAACCCTCCAAGATAAGTAATAATTGACTTATTCCTTCGAAAATACACTCCAATTAAATCAACGTATTTTATCCCGACGATCATCACGAAAACACACACAATCCAGATCACGACTGCCATCGTCCTGTATTCGAAGGCGCGGTCAACAGACATGAAAATCTCCGCCATGCCCATGACGGAGAAGACAGACAGAAGTTCCAGCTTAAATTTACGGCTGTCGCCCTTGTCATGATCGGATTTCACACTGAAAAGTATCATCCCAACGGCGAAAAAGACGCCATGCTGGGCCATGAGAACTTTGAACTGAAACCGCGACAGGAACGATATCCATTCGTCTGCATCCGTGGACTGCGGAACGACATGGAGGCCAGCAAGGACCAGAATATAGACGGCGCTGGAGAAACCTATGAGTTTAGCCAGACCATAGAGCGACAATCGAAATTTTGACAGGATGGCCATTGCGACCAGGAAATAGAATACGGCCTCGATGACCAGAGACCATACGACACCGTCAATGTAAGGCCCCTTGGGCGACAGTATCACCGATCTACTGAAATCCATAAGCAAGGGCATCAGATCCTCGCCGTAGCAGGCTCGGGCGACCAGACTGACGAGCGCCGACAGCCACAAGGCCGGCAATATGCGAATGGCGCGAATTCGTGCGAACCTAATCGCGTGTGACAGCCCACCATCGCCCGAGGCACTCATGGCGATCACAAAACCGGAAATTACGAAGAAAACCTCAACCCCTACGGCGCCCAAACCGGCAAAAGCGGACAGAAAGCCGAATGCGACATGATCACCCTCGACGACTGACGCGGTCTCCCAACCGAATGTCGCGAAATGATTGAGCAACACCAGTATCGCCGCGAAGATGCGCAGGATATCTATGGTGAGATAGTGGTCATGGCGTTTCATGCGTTTCCAGGATTTTGGCGGCGCGCCGACCTGATGATAGATTGAAATGATCAGCACGCCTGCTAGTCCGTTTGGAGGTCAGGCGAATGGGGAGCTTTGCTGCGTACAGACGCGGTGGCTGACGATGTCAATCGTTGCTAGGGAAGGAAGATGCTTCGCACCGCCCTCCGGATCGCCCTATGGCTGGTCCTGATCGCCATCTTGATCGTGACGCTCGTTCCGATCGGATTTCGCCCCCAGTCGGGTTTTGGCCCGGAGCCGGAACGAGTAGCCGCCTTCTTCGCGCTTGGGCTGTTGTTCCGTCTCGCCTACGACCGAAATTGGTTTTTGACCATTTGCCTAATGGTTGCGGCTGGGCTCGGCATCGAAGCCTTGCAGTTGTTCAGCCCGACGCGGCACCCCACTGTCGATGACGCAGTGATCAAGGCGATAGCCGGCATCATCGGGGCACTGGGGGGTCTTTTGATTGCCAGGATGGAATGGCTGCGACTGCGACCGTGAGTTGGGTCCGACCGCTTGCAATTCCCTCGCCTTACACCCGGCTATTTGCGGTTCTCTCTGTGCATCAGGCGATGTGCCAGTCCAAGCACGTCAGTGTCGGTAGACCAGCACGCCTGGTCGGCCCAGCTTCTCGGCGTGGATAGCATCCAAGTCGATCTTATGCCCACCGGCCGCGGTAGAGAACCTGCAAATCGAGCGCAATCGTTCCTCGGAGCTCATCCAAGGAGTGTAATAGACGCAGCGCCGTATTGGGTTGTAGGGTTCAGTTGGGGAGTTAGCTCTGGGGGGAACAATGTGGATTCCAATACAGATAAGAGAGGAGTTGGAACTTGGCGCACATCGGCGCACGATCAGAAAACTCGACAATGCATATGACCTTGCACTAGCAAATTCCGAAACAGTAGCCGAGCGTAAGAAAGCGGAGTATCGGCGTCACTGGGAAACCATTTTGTACTACGAGTTGATTGCGGAGATCAAAACGCGGCGACTGCTGAGAGAGGCAGATCGTCTCGATGTGCCGATTGACTATGCGACGGACGACAGCCCGCTGTGGAGGAGGTCGTCTCAGCTTAACAGCTGGAGTCTGACGGCGTTAGGCTACTCCGAGGTCCGAAAGGCGATCGGGCAAGAACGTAGAGATCGGCGAGAAAGGCTTGTTGCCTGGGCCAGTGTTATAATCGGCATCGTTGGGGCGCTTACCGGGTTGCTGTCCGTGAGTCTAATCGTGCGAGGCCTGTAATGGGATATGGCGAGCGACGCGGCAGGGTCGCCCTCGCAGGATGGAGTTTGTTTCCCTGCTTGTGGAGAACATCCGCAAGATCACCGTTGGCAATGGGCTCGAGTCGAATTCCACGATGGGGCCACTCGCCAATGTACGGCGTGTCGATGCGATAGCGAGCCGTCGATCGTGGCGCGGAAACTAAGAGCCCAAAAGGAACTCGCAGTCGAAGACGATAGTTGTTTTCACGGTCGTCACCCCGTCAGTCGTTTTCTCTGCCTCAGATTTTCGCTGCCAGGAAAGCGTTGGCAGCATATTTGATTACTTCGGCAGCGTTGCGACCGGTCACAATCATCGGAACGCCCTTCTGGCTAAGTGGAAAATAGAGCTCGGCAATGCGTAAGGCGGCCCAGTCCTCGTCGGCTCCGACCACCACGCGGTCCGGGCTCATAAAGTCGGCAATCGCTGTACCTTCTTTCAAGAACTCGGGGTTGGACACGACCGCACATTTCAAATCCGGCCGCATCGAGCGGATCAGGTGTTCGACTCGAGTCCCAGTTTCTACGGGCACGGTCGATTTTGTGACCAGAACGAGTCCATCTGCGGCGTGAGATGCAATCTCGCGTGCGGCAGAGAAGATTTCAGATAAGTCAGCCTCGCCGTCGCCCGGCTGCCGGGGCGTTCCAACCGCGAGAAACACGACATCAGCTCCTCGAACGTGAGGACCGAGTTGGTCGGCAAACATGAGACGATGAGCCGCAAAATTGCGCTGTACAATCTCCTGCAAACCAGGCTCATAGATCGGTATCACACCGTCTATCAAGGACCTCACGCGTGCTGCGTTGCTATCAACGCAGATGACGTCGTTGCCAAGCTCGGCGAAGCAAGCGCCCGTAACCAGACCGACATAGCCGACGCCAACAATTGTAATTCTCATGGAACACGCTCCGAAGGGCTGAATTCGGCTTCCAGGCGACAAGCGCCGAGGACGAATGTTCCTCTTTTGAGAGCTCTTTCTCGAAATCGTCGATCGTCGCTATCAGCCCGTCCCGAAGACTTGCTTTGGGCTCCCAACCGAGCACCGTCTTCGCCTTGCCCTGTGCCTCGCAGGTGATCTACATTTTCCCTTCGGCCGGCGGAGAAATTGTCGATCCAGTGAACGACGTGGCCATGGTCCCGCAGCAAGCCGCAGAGATGAGAACCTAAAGAGCCCGCGCCACCTGTTACCAAGCTATATACTGGACGTGATTCCACAGTCGCAGCCTTAGGCTCCGGCGATTTCTTAATTGACATGAATCTTTTAAACCCCAACTCCTGACGCAAAATCGCAACAACCAAGGAGCCCCCACTCCCTCTAAAATGTTGTTAATTAAATGTTAATTTGTGAACATAAGAGAGTCAACACGCTAAATCTAGACGGATTTATTCTTGGTTAAATTTGACTATATATAGAGTTACTTGAGACTATATTCGGTATAATTAACTAATATCACAGATAAAATATATATTAAATGACTATCAACAGAAACAAAGAAAACTAATTTCAGATCCCAGGCATAATTTAGACTGTTCTAAATTAGCTAAGCGAGACAGGGTTTCCCTTTTAAAAGGGCGATGCGGAATCAACGTCTGTGGGTGGGTACACAGTCGCTCCAAATGGTCGCGCAGCAATCCGAGATCCGCATCCTTTGTATCGGCCTGCGGATCGAACACGAACACCGTTACTTTCCGCGCCCGGGTCAAAAGGGGCATCGCGTCGTGTACGGCACGGGCAGCCGCCCGCTCGGCGACCAGGGCGATCACGATGTCCTCTCCAACGGGTGCCGGCTGCCAGTTCCGCAACAGCATGATGATCGGCGCCCTGCCGACATCAACAAATCCCCGACACTTCGGACCGGATCATGTCGGAGATATCCAGGTTGGGCTGGTGTGGCAGCACGGCGGCCAACGCCTGGGCTCACGCGCCGTGGCCGTTGCAGCATTTGACGTTGCAGCATTTGACAATGCATAGGTAGGTGCCACCCGCCATAACTGGTCTCATGGCCTGATGGTTATTTCGGTCGCGCCCTTGCCGTATAGTCTGACCAGTTCGAAGAGGCGATGTGCGTTAGCGGGGTGTAGCCGCACGCAACCGTGAGATACGGGACGCCCAAGTTTGCCGATCTCCTTCGTGCCGTGGATGGCATATCCGCCGCGAAAGAAAATCGAATAAGGCATCGGCGACAAGTCATACCGCGTAGAAAACCAAGTCCGCTCAAGCCTTGTCGGTTGAAAGTGCCCGATTGGCGTCCGGTAGCCCCGCCGCGCCGTCGAGACAAGCCAGCTGTAGCTATTTTCGCCGCCCACTTCGACCATCATTCTTTGCTCTGAAAGGTCGATCAGAACTTCGACTTCTGCTGCAAATGCATGCGCTGCAGGGGAAAACTCAACCAACTGGACCGCGAGGGCAAACCAAAAGAAGCGCAATGTCTTTCCTTTGCAGAAGACGACACAATCATGGAACCCCTTCCTATTCATTTCCTACGCGAATGATTTGATTCACATCACGACCATGATCAGAAGTGCGTTTGCATCGGACTAGAGGACACTATGCCAGGTTCGTTTCGTTTGACGTCGGCTAGTACCGTGGCTCCTACGAACGCCACCATGAGCAAGCTGCCGAGGTGGTCTGAGGATGGCTGGCTGACCAAAATCCTGTGCCAACGGCAAGAATGTGGCGTGTCGCCAAGGATGCAACCTCGCTTTTGACTCTCATGGGGGGTCGGCCTGTCGATTGCCAATTGGCCAACAAAGCCTGCGGAGTAGCCCACTTTGTCGTTGATGATCCAAGCTCGTCCATATGATGCCGATCAATGCGGCGATGGATCAGCAGCGCTAGGTGGATCAGTGATAAATTTCTCGAGGACCGCGGCTTCGATGAAGATATTGATGCTCACAAACACCTTCACCCCTTATATTGGCGGCGTAGCCAATAGTGTCACTTGGCTTGCTGAAAGTTTGCGAGCGGCCGGCCATCGGGTTCTGATCATCGCGCCCGAGTTTGCCGGCGCACCAGAAGATGAAACCGATGTACTGCGAATTCCGGCCCTACAGCGCTTCGGAGGCAGCGATTTCTCGGTGCCGATCCCGCTCAGTCGCTCACTCGACGAGGCCTTGGATGCCTTCCAGCCCGACATCGTGCATTCCCATCACCCATTCCTTCTGGGCGACACGGCTCTCCGCATATCGGCGACGCGCGATCTGCCGATCGTATATACGTACCATACCCGGTACGAACTCTATGGCCATTACGTTGCGCAGCACTCGCCTGTTCTCAAACGGCTCGTTCTTAGCTTGGCCCTCGGCTATTGCGACCTTTGTGACGCCGTCATCGCGCCAAGCCAGAGCATTGCCCGATTTCTCATGGAGAATGGAGTCAAGACACCCGTGACCGTCGTTCCCACGGGGATCGATGCTGCCCGCTTCGACAACGGCGACGGCAAGCGAATGCGGTCTTCCAACAACATTCCGAGCGACGTCTTTGTAGTTGGTCACGTCGGCCGCCTGGCGCCCGAGAAAAACCTAGAATACCTGACCGAAGCCGCAAAACAATTCCTGACCTCTCATGCAGGCGCCCATTTCCTCGTCGCCGGAAGTGGCGAGGCGATGCCCTACATCCAGAACACTTTGACCGAAGCAGGCTTAGGCAACCGGGTGCATTTGGCGGGCGCGCTTACGGGACCGGACCTTGCCGACGCATATGCGGCCATGGATGTCTTTGCATTCTCCTCGCATTCCGAAACGCAAGGCCTCGTCCTTGTCGAGGCGATGGCCGCTGGCATCCCCGTTGTAGCGCTCGATGCGCCCGGTGCTCGCGAGGTTGTGGCCGATGGCCGCAACGGACGACTCCTTCCAGCCAACTCACCCGCCGATGATTTTGCGCGCGCGCTCCATTGGGTTGTCGATCGCAGTGTCGCCGAACGAAAGACGCTACGAGATGCGGCGCTCCAAACGTCGACGCGCTTTTCCAAAGAAGTCACGACGCAAATGGCGCTCGCTCTCTATGCGTCCACACTGGAGGCGCACAGAGTGGCGAGAGCGGGCAATGACAATACTTGGCAGGCCGCAAAGCGCGGCTTTGGCGAAGAATACAAAATCCTTCGAAATCTCGCCCACGCGATCGGCGATGCTGTCCTGGCAACGGCACCATGATGGTAGGCGCTTGCAGCTCCAGTCGATGAGTGCTCCGCCTCATGATGGCCGGCCTGATCAGGAACGGTGGTCGCGGAGGATCATGCGCGCTAGTCGCGATGCGTTGGCAAGCACCGCAAGCTTCTGTGCAGAGGTAGTTCTAAGAAGATGGTCCGCCTCGTGGCGGAAGAACACCGAACAGATTCTCCTCCTCGACCGGCTGTTGGCAGAAGGGGCTCCCGTCTTGGCTGTGTTTTGGCACGGCAAGTACCTCCCCTTGTTTGCCCTGGCTGAGGGACGCAGCGCGACAGTTTTCGTTGGTCAGTCATTTCGGGGGGAAGTCATCGCTCGGATATGTCGTCGCTTCGGTTATAAGGCTGTACTCATCCCGGCGCATTCTCACAGCGGTGACGCTTACAAAGTCATGGTTGAACGCCTCGCGACGAAGAAACTCGGGGTGCTTGCGGTGGACGGACCACTGGGCCCTTATCACGAAGTGAAGCCAGGCACGGTCCTGTTGGCGTCGCGACTTCAGTTCATGATCGTTCCGGTCTCAGTTGCCAGTGATCCCAAATGTGTCATGGCCGGACGATGGGACCAGCGAGAGTTGCCTCGTCCGTTTGCGACCGTAGCCATATCCGTCGGCGAGCCAATCCGGATACCAAAGGATCTCGATCAGAAGGCATTGTTGGAATCGTTAGTCTTGGTTCGCGCCAGACTGGAAGCCGTTGATGCGGACGCCGAAGCGCGCGTGCGCTCCGCAGTCGCCTTTCGGAGGCGAAAGCTGGCATAGGCCGATTGCCGACGTTCCGAATAGTTTCATGCGCGCGAAAGTCCCACTCGTCACCTGCATCAAACGGCGGTCAAGGAACCACGATGACGACGCATGGCGCCAAGGTCGCTACCTTTTGCGACACGCTTCCGAGGAGCAGTCCCGCAAGGCGTCCGTGGCCGCGTCGACCTATCACGATTGCATCGGCCTTCTCTCGTCGAGCCGTCTCGATGATCAACTCCGCGGGATCACCCCATCCAATTTGCACACGGACATCCGTTACACCGGCGCCCTCTGCTCGCTCCTTGGCCTGCCGCAACACCTGGTTTGAGAGTTCTTCCAGCGCATCAGCGGCATTTCCCTCTGCGCGCGCAAGCTGCCTCATCTCTTCGCCTGATATATTTCCGCCAACAGTCAGGATAGACAAGCGACTTCCAGTAGCACTAGCAAGCTCAGCCGCCACCTCAGTCGCGCGACTGGCTCCCATCGATCCATCCGTGGCAAGCAACATGCGCCGCATCGCGCTTCTCCCATTCGGAAACAGACCATCAGCACCAGTCTCAAGCAGGATTGCTCTCGATTGCATCGAGCAGTTTGCAGGTGCCGCCTTGATTTCGCGTCATTCAGGCAACTCCCCTACTCAGCACCCAAGTCATTTGGCTGTGTACCCACCGTCCACGAGATGGTAGCTGCCGGTGATGAAGCTGGCATCGGCAGACAGCAGGAAGCATGTCAGCGCCGAGACTTCCTCTGGTGTTCCCAGACGACCAATTGGATGCAGGGCCGCCAGTTGTCCGATAGCTTCAGCGTCCAGGTTCTTCGCCAGTAGCGGCGTATCGATGAAGGCGGGCCCGACGGCGTTGATGCGAATATTCTGGCCGGCATACTCCAGGGCTGCAGTCTTCGTCAGCCCGACGAGCGCGTGCTTGGTCGAAACGTAGGCACAGGCATTCTCCCAACCAACCGAGCCGAGAATGGACGACATGTTGACGATCGCGCCTCCGCCCGATTTCAGCATGGCGGCGATCTCATATTTCAGGCCGTAGAAAACGCCGTTGAGGTTGACGTCGATGATTTTCTGCCAGTCCTCGAGGGGATAGTTGACCGTCGTCTCGCTAGGCCCGCCGATGCCGGCATTGTTAACTGCGAGCTGGAGTCCGCCAAAAGTCTCCACTGCGAACGCTACCATCTGCTCGACCGAGCGCGGATCGGCGACATCGACCTGACAGGCACGCGCGTTGCCGAGCGTCGAGCTGATCTGCGTCACAGTTCTTACGGCAGACGCGATATCGATATCGGCGGCGACGACATGCGCTCCGCTTGCCGCCAGTTCAATTGCGATTGCAGCACCGATGCCTGATCCAGCCCCGGTTACGATCGCGGTCTTTCCTTGGAAATCTCTCATCGCGGCGCTCCATTGCCTACAACCCTAGCGACAAGCGCAAGATGACGACTTGATCATCGTCAAACTGCGGCCGCGGAGGGACGCCAATGGACCCGAAGCTGATCGCAGGGAATTTTTTCCGCGCAGCGGTCAGCGGATCGCAATGCCGGCGAGACCTCCAGCATGCATACTTTCTGCGGCCGAGCAGAGCGCTCATACGGCGATCGTGCGCATGGTGCGCAGCGCCACCACCAACCAAATTAAACGACTCCAGGAATTTCATCACCGGCGACGAGCGGCTGTTGCGGGTGGAGCAGATCACCGTTGACGAAGTGCAGATTGGTCCGGCAGACAGCCATGCCTCAATCTTCAACCCGGTCTCACCCACCGATCAGCTTCAAAGGAGTGCCGATCCTTTCGAGTACCATCGCTTTCCTGATAGCTGCCGAAAAAAGAGGGAGCGGACCACGATCCGCCTCCCCTTTACCGCCCGAACATATCAGACGATCATAATACGGTCATCGACCATATGGACCCCAGGCGCGGCCCAGGCGGCCCTCACCGTCGCACTCCGCTCGGCCCAGGTATGCACCTTGCCATCGAGCGTAACCTTTCCGCCGGACACGGTGACTTCTATGCCCTTCGCCTCAACTTCGGCGTTGCGTTTCAATGCATCTTCTATGCGCTTTTTTACGTCCGGTACTGATGCGTGGGGCTTTACCTCAATGTTGTTGTAGACGCCGAGCACGCCGTCCAAGTACCGGATGGCGGCGAACGCTGCGGCTCTCTGATACTGCCAGTCCACCTTACCGGTGAGGGTTATCCAGCCATCTTGGACCTTCACCTGCACTGCTCCGTCGGGGACCACCGTATTCCAGCTGATTGTATGCAGAGCACGCTTCGCGATCTCGTCGTCAGCGGTGACATTGGCGCCGAAAGGCCGTACTTCGATCTCCTGGGCAACACCTTTTACGCCCTTGACGGAGAGTACCGCATTTTCCGCTGCTGCCTTCTGTGCAAACGTCGAGACGTGGCCAGTCAGTGTGACTACACCGTTGTCGACGGCGACGCCGATGTTGGCCGCGTCGATACTGGGCTCGAACTCCAGCTCATCGATGATGTTCTGTCGCAAGATATTGTCGTTCATGTCGCACCTCCACGAGCGGTTCGCACCCACTCGACGATTTCAAAATGCACGAAGGAGCGGTCGCCGCCTTGATGAGAATCAAAAGGCTAGTGTGCTTGGGGGATCCTCTTCCGGGTGCGCCGCGAGACTGATCAGCGCGATTACCGTTCGGCCGAAGCGGCGGTCACCGTCGCCATCCTCGCCGTTTACGAGATGTGCACCTGTGCCGTCAGCGCGCTGCGAAAGGATTGGCGCAAGACAGGCCTGAGTGCCCACTGCGAGGTCGGCCGTCTGCGCGAGGCGATGGTCCATCGTCCGGACCTCAGCCTGCGCAGGCGTACAGCGGAGAACTGCAAGTCCACTCTTCGGCGACTGTGGCCGCCCACTCACCCACTTGATCTCGATGGACATTGCCGGCACGGGTTCGATACGGTGGACACGACCCGCCGAGATCGCGGCAGTATCGACCTGCTGACAGGGGAGGCATGGAACACTTCGAGACGTCAGAAAATGCCCCCATCCGCCTGCGGACCATCCCCGCAGGAATCTGGGCGCTGGGCTTCGTGTCGCTGCTGATGGACGTCTCGTCCGAGATGATCCACGCTTTGCTGCCGATCTACCTCGTGACCGCAATGGGGGCATCAATGGTGACGGTCGGGATGATCGAAGGCGTTGCTGAGGCGACGGCCGCCATCACCAAGGTCTTCTCCGGTGCGCTGTCTGATTGGTTGGGAAAACGCAAGCTGCTGGCCGTCATCGGTTACGGTCTCGCCGCCGTCACCAAGCTGGTGTTCCCGCTGGCTTCAACAGTCGGCTGGGTCATGGCGGCGCGCTTTGTCGACCGGATCGGCAAGGGAATCCGCGATGCACCCCGTGACGCGCTGGTTGCAGATATTGCTCCGCCCCACTTGCGAGGCGCGAGTTTCGGCCTTCGTCAGTCGCTCGACACGGTTGGTGCATTTGTCGGACCGCTCCTGGCGATTGGCTTCATGTGGCTGACCTTCAATCAGTTTCAGATCGTGTTCTGGGTCGCGATCCTACCTGGCGTGCTGGCGGTGGCTTTGCTGCTCGTTGTGGTCAAAGAGCCAGCGCGACCTGCGGGTCTGCGCGAGGTGCGCGCGCCCTTGAGTCTGCCTGAGCTGCGGAGCCTTGGCTCTTCCTTCTGGCTCGTCGTGTGCGTCGCCACGGTGTTCACTTTGGCCAGATTCAGCGAGGCCTTTCTGATACTGCGCGCGCAAGCAATGGGTTTGCCGATCGTACTCATCCCCTTGGTACTCGTGGTCATGAACGTAATCTACTCGCTCGCGGCCTATCCGGCGGGCGCGCTCTCCGATCGCGTCAATCGCCTGACAATGCTAATTATCGGCTTTTCGATCCTGATTGCTGCAGACCTTGTCCTGGCGCGTCCCGGAAATCTTGCCGGTGTCGCGCTCGGCGTGGCGCTCTGGGGCCTGCATCTGGGATTTACACAAGGGCTTTTGGCAACGCTGGTCGCCGATACGGCGCCGCCAGAATTGAGAGGCACCGCCTTCGGGATTTTCAATCTGTCGGGTGGGCTCTCGCTGCTGGCGGCCAGCCTGTTGGCAGGCATGCTCTGGGACAATTTTGGCCCGCAGATGACCTTCCTGGCGGGCGCGGGTTTCACCGCGCTGGCGCTCCTTGGTCTTGGCCTGGTCCGCTGGCGTGTCCCAGCCCTTGGGCGCAATCAGAAGACCGAGACCGAAGAAGGAACGACGTCCAGTCAATCCGAAACTCGTCCCTGATGTACCTATTCGATGGAAACCAATTGGCAGCGATGCAAGGCAGCATTGACCCGGATCAAAACCAAACTTCTAGCCTACTGTATGATTCAAAATAAATCATCTGAACGAGGCTATCATGAAACCGCAGAGAACCTGGGTCCTGGTCGCAGATGGAGCACGCGCACGAATTCTGCGAGATGTCCTATCGACCGGGAAGACGCCTGACAAACAAGAAGATCTGGTGTTCCATTCGGAACCGCGGCAATTGCGCGAGATCATGGCCGACAAGCCGGGTCGCAGCTTCGCTTCGACTGGGGCACGACGATCGGCGATGGAATATCATTCCGATCCGGTTCGCGATGAGGACCGAGCCTTTGCTGCAAAGCTGGCCGACACGCTGCAGGGTCATCATCTTGCTGGAGATTTCGACCAGCTCGTGGTCGCCGCCGCCCCCCAAATGCTAGGCGACCTTCGTCTCGCTTTTCCGGAAAGCCTTCGCAAGGTCACGGCCGCCGAAATAGCCAAGGATTTCACCAAGCTGCCGGAACATGAGCTTCGGGACGTGATCCGGAAGCTCGAAATCAAGCGCCTATCCACGGATGAATGAGCAGCAGAGGCGTTCGTTCACGCTATCGATAGGGGTTTCCTGCGGTCATGGATGAAAACGCCGCGCAGGCGCGACCTCGGCTCATATGTAGCGGTCCCGACGAGATAGTTATTTCCGTGGGCGCCGTCTCAGCCCTCGGGGTTGAACCTGGCAGCAACCGGCCGTGTTCAGGCCGGCGAAGAATCAGGTGAAAGCGATCTGCTGTCTGCCGCGAGACCGGGCCATCGGCTCTCCGGGGCAATTTGATGCATCTGACGGTGGCCGCGCGAATTCCTAGGTTCTTGACCCTCGGGAGATGAACGATGTTGATACGCACCCTAGGCATGAACGAATGTACAAAGGTGCTGGCCGGGCATCATTTGGCCCGTCTGGCTTGCGCCAAGGACGGGCGCCCCTATCTGGTTCCGATCTACTACGCCTACGCGGATGAGGCACTCTATGCCTTCTCCATTCCAGGCAAGAAGATCGACTGGATGCGTGCCAATCCGCAAGTGTCGGTGCTCGTCGAAAGTCCGCTACAAAGACGTCAATGGAAGAGCGTGATCGTGGACGGACGCTATGAAGAGCTGCCCGAGCGGATTGGGCACAAGCGCCAGCGGGATCATGCATGGTCGTTGCTGAGCACTCATACGGATTGGTGGGAGCCCGGCGCCCTGAAGCCTGTGACGCCTCCCTTGGCCGACGATGCCCGGCACATCTTCTTCCGTATAGTCATTGAGGAGGTTTCGGGGCGCGAAGCGAAGGAGTAAAGGGCGTGCGCGGATCAACTCTGGTCACGAGCCCCCTTGATGAATTCCGTTGCGAGCTCCCGAGGGACGCTCACGTGTAGCCGGCAGATAAAGTGACAACGCGGAGATTGTCCACTACGCGGACAGCGCCGGGCGTGTTTTCCGCCGCGATGCGTATTGCTGCGCGCACCTTTTCATCCGCGACCGTTCCGTTCAGATTGACGACACCGTCGCGAACGACGACGTCGATCGTGGCGCCATGCGTCCAGGGTTTGCTTTCGACTTCGTCCAAAATGCTCTTGCGGATTGCCAGGTCGCTGAAGACCGATGAAGGGATTTCACCAGTATGTCGCGACAGCGCCGACAATAGGTTGGAGCGGCTTACGATGCCGATCACTTTGCCGTCGCTGACGACAGGCAACCGCTTGATGCCGCGTTCTTCCATCAGGTCGACGATCTCGCTGACGGGGGTGTCCGGTCCGACGCTTGCGACGTCGCGGCTCATGACGTGCTCGACCTTCCGCCCATGCTCCTGCGCGTATTCCTGCGCCAATTGTCTCGCACTCAGCCAGATTTCGAGCCATCGTGGGCGATGACGCTCGGTTCCGATCTCCTCCCGACGCAACAGATCGCGCTCGGTAACAATGCCCAGCAGCTTTCCTTGTGCGTTGACGACCGGCAGGCCGCTGACGTGGTGCTCAAGCATGACACGCGCCGCATGCTCGATGGTGGTGTCAGGACGTACCGTCGTCGCCCCCAAGGTCATGATGTCACTGGCTTTCATTGTATTGCCTCACTGTTTCTGGTCGCCGCTTCAGCCATGGCGACCTTGCGCTTCACCGCGATGAAGCTGTCTGGACTGACCGAGATCGAGTCGATGCCGCAGTCGACGAGGAATGTCGCGAATTCGGGATGATCGCTCGGCGCTTGCCCACAGAGGCCAATCTTGGCGCCAGACTTGCGGGCTGCACTGATGACGTTCGAGATCATCCATTTGACCGCGGCATCTTGTTCGTCGAACAAGCTCGCGAGCTCGGCGGAGTCCCGATCGACGCCAAGTGTGAGCTGTGTAAGGTCGTTCGATCCGATCGAGAAGCCGTCGAAGCGTTTTGCGAATTCCGCCGCTAGGATGACGTTGGATGGGATTTCGCACATGACGAAGACCTCCAAGCCATCTTCGCCGCGCCTGAGCCCGTTCGCTGCCATGGCCTCGAGCACCTGGTCGGCCTCATGCGTCGACCGGCAAAACGGGATCATCACGATGACGTTCCGAAATCCCATTTCGTTCCGCAGCCGACGGATGGCTCGGCACTCAAGCGCGAAGCCCTCGCGGTAAAGCGGGGAGTAGTAGCGGGATGCTCCTCGGAACCCGATCATCGGGTTTTCCTCTTTTGGCTCGAACTGGGCGCCACCTATCAGCCCGGCATATTCATTGGTCTTGAAATCGCTCATGCGCACAATGACGGGCTTCGGGTAAAGCGCCGCGGCGATGCGCGACAGCCCGCGCGCCAACCGGTCGACAAAATACTCCGTCTTGTCAGCATAGCCGGCCGTCAATTCCGCGATCTCGCGCTTGGCGGCCTCGTCCTTGAGCTGGTCGAAGTGCACCAGCGCCATCGGATGGACGCGGATGTGGTTGCTCACGACGAACTCCATGCGGGCGAGACCGACACCGTCGGCGGGAAGACGCCACCAGTGCAACGCGGCGGCCGGATTTGCCAGATTGAGCATAATCTGGGTGTGCGTTTCGGGAAGGTTGGTCATGTCGACCATCTCTGTTTCGAAGTCGGCCGTTCCTTCGTAGACAAATCCCTGGTCGCCTTCGGCGCAGGACACCGTTACCACCTGCTCGCCATGCAGCAACTCAGTAGCGTTGCCGGTCCCGACGATTGCTGGCAAGCCGAGTTCGCGACTGACGATGGCAGCATGCGACGTGCGCCCGCCGTGATCGGTGACGATCGCCGCTGCCCGCTTCATGATTGGCACCCAATCCGGATCGGTGGTTCCGGTGACGAGGATTGCACCGTCGACGAAGTTGGCGATATCGCGGGCATTTTCGATCAGGCAGACGCGACCTGCGACGACCGCATCACCGATAGCAAGGCCAGTAGTGAGCTTTCTGCCCTTTCGCGTGATCGTGTAAGACCTGAATGCTGCCATTTCGCGACGGGACTGGACCGTCTCTGGCCGCGCCTGGACGATGAAGGTCTCGCCTGTCTCGCCGTCTTTTGCCCACTCCATGTCCATCGGACAGCCGTAATGGGCCTCGATCGCAGCAGCCCATCTGGCAAGCACCAGGATATCCCGATCCTCAAGAACGAAAGCCGTGCGCTCGATCTTCGAGGTCGGCACATTGCGGGTTGGCTTCTCGCCGTTGGCGTAGATCATCTTCAGCGCCTTGCCGCCACACTTCTTGCCGATGATGGGGACGAAAGCGGGAGTGGAGAGCAAGGGCTTGAAGACCTGATATTCGTCAGGATCGACGGCGCCTTGCACAACATTTTCGCCCAGTCCCCAAGCGGCGTCGATGACGACGACATCCTTGAAGCCGGTTTCCGTGTCGATCGAGAACATGACGCCCGATCCACCAAGATCCGAACGGACCATCTGCTGCACGCCGATTGAAAGGGCGACGCTCATATGGTCGAAGCCTTTTGCCTGGCGATAGCTGATGGCTCGATCGGTAAAGAGCGATGCGTAGCAACGGCGGCATGCCACCAACAGAGCCTTGTCACCACGAATGTTCAGGAAGGTTTCCTGCTGACCGGCGAAGCTCGCGTCGGGCAAATCCTCGGCGGTCGCGCTCGAACGCACGGCGACATCGACCTCTGCTTTTCCAATGCGCTGGCAAAGCTCGCGATAGGCGGTCGTGATTGCCGTCGCGGTTTCCTCGGGCCAATCACCATGCAGAAACAATTCCCGAATCGCCTGGCCGGTCTCGGCAAGAGTGGCCTTGCCGGCAGCCAATGCGCCAAGCAGCTTTTGGATGCGCTCCTCCAGCCGGTTCGCCTGTATGAAATCCCAGTAGGCCTCAGCCGTGGTCGCAAAACCAGGCGGGACACGAATGCCCTTTGGTGCCAAAGCCTGCACCATCTCGCCCAGCGAAGCATTCTTGCCACCGACACGGCCGACATCACCGCGTCCGATCTCTTCAAATCGGACCGTTAGCCTGGCGACTCGTGATGATTGCCCACTCATTCGACTCTCCCGGAACATTCTGGTCAATCTGCCGATTTCGCGGTCAGAAACCTTGATCCCGGTCAAGAATTCGAAACAGGACGTCGGTGCGAACGCCTTATCCATCTCGTGCCATCGATATATCGGCATGGACAGCGCGCCGCACTGCTGCGCGGGCCAGCAGGCGGATATGTCGGACAAGTCCAATCTACTGGAAGGGTGCTGGAATATGGCATTGCGTGCACCGGCTCCCGCCCCCGCGACTTCAACGCCTTCGATCGTGGCTAGGGCCTGAGCGCCACATCGAAGCCGGGTGTCTCCCACATATTGACGCAAATCAACGACGCTACCACGCATCCGTCGCAGCCTGCCCTAAGTCGGACCGATCCGACCTAACGGGAGGATAATATGAAACTGTTCATTCAAGGCGTGGCGATCGCGTTTGGGCTTGGGCTGGCGATGGCATCCACCACCGCGCGAGCGGATGGCACCGTGGAGGTGCTTCACTGGTGGACATCGGGCGGCGAGGCAAAAGCTGTCGGCGAACTGAAGAAATCATTTGAGACCCAGGGCGGCACCTGGATCGACTCGCCGATCGCCGGCGGCGGCGGCGACGCCGCAATGACGGCTCTGCGCGCGCGCGTCGTGGCAGGAAATCCGCCAACGGCGGTGCAGCTCAAGGGACCAGGCATCCAGGAATGGGCCAAGGAAGGCGTGCTGAACAACGTCAACGACGTTGCCACCAAAGAGGGCTGGGACGCCGTGCTGCCGCCGGTTCTAGCCGGCATCATGAAATATGAAGGCAAGTACGTCGCAGCTCCTGTCAATATTCACCGTGTCGATTGGTTCTGGGCGAATCCGGCCGTGCTGGCCAAGGCTGGTATTACCGGGATGCCAACGACGTGGGACGAGTTCAACGCCGATGCCGAAAAGCTGAAGGCGGCAGGGATTACGCCGCTGGCCCATGGCGGCCAGCCTTGGCAAGATGCAACCGTGTTCGAGACCGTCGTGCTGGGCGTCGGCGGGGCCGATTTCTATCGCAAGGCGCTCGTCGATCTGGACCAGAAGGCCTTGACCAGCGACACGATGGTCAAGTCGTTCGACGAACTGCGCAAGCTTCGCAGTTATGTCGACCCAAACTTCTCGGGACGTGACTGGAACCTCGCCACGGCGATGGTCATGAATGGTCAAGCTGGTTTCCAGATCATGGGCGACTGGGCAAAAGGTGAGTTCCTGGCCGCCGGCAAGAAGCCAGGCGTGGATTTCGTGTGTGCGCCCACGCCGGGCAAGGGGTTCATCCTGAATTCGGACAGCTTCACCTTCTTCAAGGTCTCCGGCCAAGAGCGGCTGAAGGGCCAGACGGTGTTGGCAAGCTTGATCATGTCGCCTGCTTTCCAGGAGACCTTCAACCTTGCCAAAGGCTCGATCCCCGCGCGTACCGACGTGCCGCTCGACAAGTTCGATTCCTGCGCGCTGAAGTCGCATGAGGATCTGTTGGCGGCGGTCAAGGACAACTCGCTGGTGCCTTCTATGGCTCATGAGATGGCGGTCTCGCGCTCCGTGCGGGGCGAGTTCCTCGACCTCGTGACGAACTTCTTCAACTCCGACATGAGTTCGGCAGATGCCGTCAAGGCGCTTGCCAAAGCGGTGAAGCGCGCGCAGCAGCCGTGACCTGAACCATTGCGGGACCGCCCTCCGCGGTCCCGCTCCGCCGGAAGTGAAGTCCAGAGGGCGACGGGCAAGCTTATTCGACAGCTATCCCGCGAGGGGATGGAAAGACGCCCCGCGACGCATGTCGCGGAAGCCGCCTAAAATGAATGCTGCGGTGCAGGATATTTGATCCGAATTCTGCCCGAGACCGATGAGTTGTCGTGTTCGTCTTTCGATCTGCAGGAAAGCCATCAAAATGAACCGGGGCCGATCCGAGGATCGCAAATCGAAACGCAAACAGCGGGCGATTGTGGATACCCACCCTGTTCCTTCGCCACCCCACCCCTCGCGGAGGCAGCTGCCGCTGCCCTGGCAGACTCCCAAGTCTCCCGAAGACGATCCGGAGGCGGCTGGCAGGCTGGAGGCAATTCTCGCCAGTCCCAGTTATAGGTTGCCTGTCGAGGATCCCGCCTTTCTCGAGAACGATGACACCCGTGGCCCGCGGCTTGAGATTGACTATCTGAAGCCGGAAATGCTGCTGCGCCAGCACGGCATTCGCGGAACGATTGTCGTTTTCGGTAGCACTCGCATCTGCGAGCCCGCTGCCGCGCAGCGTAACCTCCGGGCGCTTCGTGGTACGGAGGTGGTGCAACCGGACGCTGACGCGAGCTTACGCCTCGGAGCGGCCGAACGCATCGCGGCAAAGGCCCACTTCTACGATGTCGCACGCCAGTTCAGCAGACTGGTCAGCCGTGCCAACCATGATCAGCAAGATCGCGGCATCGTCATCATGACCGGTTCCGGCCCAGGGATCATGGAGGCCGCCAATCGTGGCGCCTTCGATCTCGGCGCGCCATCGGTGGGCCTCAACATCAGCCTGCCGAACGAGCAATATCCCAATCCATATGTCAGCCCGGAACTCTGCCTTCGGGTGCATTATTTTGCCATCCGGAAGCTTCATTTCCTGCTGCGAGCCAAGGCTCTCGTCGCCTTCCCTGGCGGATTTGGAACGTTCGACGAGCTGTTCGAAACCCTGACCCTCGTTCAGACCCGCAAGATCAAGCCGATCCCAATCATCCTCGTGGGTGAGAGATTCTGGCGCCGCGCAATAGACATCGATTTCTTGGTCGAGGAAGGGGTCATCGATCCCGAGGATCGCGACCTCTTCTGGTTTGCCGAAACCGCGGAGGACATCTGGGAGGGCATCCTTCGGTGGCATGCGGCGGCTGGAGAGCCGCTCTATCCTGTTGGGGGCGCCGGCACATGAAGATTTCTGTCCATGGCGCGGCCTGCGCCGGTCGGCGCACCTTGATTGGCTGAGGAGACTTTCAGGCCGTCACTCAAGTTCGAGCTGCCGCAGATAGACTGCGTGCCGGCGTCAGTGCCCGCGGATGAACTGCTTCGCCGGCTTGAGACTTCGCCTGCAGGGCTTTCGGGCCCGGAGGCTGCCGGACGGCTCGCAGATCCTGCCGCGACACGCCAAGTCCACCGCGGCACAACAGCGTAAATCGCTACATCGGAACGATGTTGTCCCGGCAAATTGACGCAAATCAACGAGGTCACCATACACGCGTCGCAGACTGTCTAAAGTTGGATCGATCCGACTTACTCGGGGGGTGAGATGAGGCTGCTTCTTCAACTCCACCATGAACTCGGCAAATGCTGCCAAGCCGTTTGCCAAAGCGGCGAAGCACGAGCAGCAGCCTCGAGTTTGTTGCGGGACTGTCCCCTTGGCCCCGTACTCGCAATGGGGAGGCGCAAGTGGTCCAGCCAATGAAGCGTCGCCCGACGACTGTCGACCGGTTTCTGGATCGTTGGCTGCCGCAGATCGTAGTCTCACCGCTTTTCGCGATGAGTCTGTTTTTCGTCTATGGCTTCATCGTCTGGACCGTCTACATCTCTTTCACCCGCTCATCCGTGCTGCCCAGCTACGCTCTGGACGGGCTCAGTCAGTACGTCAGGCTATGGGCCACGCCCCGCTGGTACGTGGCCCTCACGAACCTGTTCATATTCTCGAGCCTGTTCATCATTTGCTGCACGGCGATCGGCATCCTGCTCGCGATCCTGCTCGACCAGCGCATCCGTATCGAGGGCGCGATCCGGACGATCTACCTTTATCCGATGGCGCTCTCATTCATTGTGACCGGCACGGCGTGGAAGTGGATTCTCAACCCCGGCCTTGGCATCGAGCATCTGATGCAGCAGCTCGGCTACGAGAACTTCCATTTCGATTGGCTCGTCAATCCTGACATGGCGATCTACACGATCGTCATCGCCGGCGTATGGCAATCGTCTGGATATGCGATGGCGCTGTTCCTGGCGGGCCTCAGGTCCGTTGACGACGAGGTGCTCAAGGCCGCCGCGATCGACGGCGCCGGGCCGATCCGCACCTATGTCTCGATCATCCTGCCGATGATGCGGCCTGTCTTTATGTCGACCTTCATCATACTGGCGCACCTGGCCATCAAGAGCTTCGACTTGGTCATGGCGCTGACCGGGGGTGGGCCGGGCTACGCTACCGATATGCCCGCCACCTTCATGTATTCCTTTGCGTTCCAGCGCAGCGAGCTGGGCACTGCGGCTGCGAGTGCGGTGATGATGCTGGTCACCATCCTGGCGATCATTGTCCCCTACCTGTATTCCGAACTCAGAGAGAAGAACCGGTGAGCGCGCAGGCGGTGGCCGGAATCGTTCGCGCCGGTGGCATGCGCCAGCGAGTGCTGCGCGTCCTGCTGTTCGCCGTGCTTTGCCTCTTCTGTCTCTATTATCTAGCTCCCCTGTTCGTGATGATCACAACATCGCTGAAGCCGCTGGCGGAGATCCGGTCGGGCTCGCTGATCAGCCTGCCCAAGCAAGTGACTTTCGATGCCTGGGGCAAGGCCTGGAGCACAGCTTGCGTCGGTGTGCGCTGCAACGGGTTGAAACCCTATGTCTTGAACTCCGTGATGATGGTCGTGCCAGCGGTGCTCATCTCGACCTTTTTAGGCGCGATCAACGGATATGCCCTTACCAAGTGGCGTTTCCGCGGGGCTGACACGATCTTTGCGATGATGCTGTTCGGCGCGTTCATCCCCTTCCAGGTCGTGCTGCTTCCGATGGCTCGCGTGCTGGGTGTGCTTGGCCTGGCAGGATCCGTTTACGGGCTCATCCTCGTTCACACAGTCTATGGGCTTGCGTTCACGACGCTGTTCTTCCGAAACTTCTTCATTGGCGTTTCGGACGGCATCATCCGGGCGGCGATGATCGATGGCGCGGGATTCTTCGGCATTTTCTTTCGGATCGTCGTGCCGATGGCGCCGCCAGCTATCGTGGTCACGGTGATCTGGCAATTCACCCAGATATGGAACGATTTCCTATTCGGGATCGCGTTCACCGTGGGCGACAGCAATCCGGTGACGGTCGCGTTGAACAACGTGGTGAACACATCGACCGGTGTAAAGGAATACAATGTCGACATGGCGGCTGCCATCATCGCCGCGATCCCGACGCTTCTGATCTATCTGGTTGCAGGCCGATATTTCGTCCGCGGCCTCGCCGCTGGGGCAGTCAAGGGATGATACATTGGCAAAGATAGAATTGAAGAACGTGCGCAAGCTCTTCGGCTCGAGCGAAGTGATAAAGGGCATTGACCTTTCGCTGGAGGAAGGCGAATTCGTCGTTCTTGTCGGGCCATCCGGCTGCGGCAAGTCGACTCTGCTGAACCTCATCGCCGGCCTTGAGACGCTGAGCAGCGGCGAAATCATCATCGGGGATGAACGCGTCAACGACATTCCGCCGCGTGACCGCGACGTCGCGATGGTATTCCAATCCTACGCCCTCTATCCGACGAAATCGGTGGAGGACAATATCACGTTCGGCCTGGTTACCAGGCATGTTCCGATTGCAGAGCGCGAGAGGGCGCTGGCCGACGTTGCCGCGCTCCTGCACATCGAGAAATTGCTGGATCGCAAGCCTAGCCAGCTTTCGGGAGGCCAACGCCAGCGAGTTGCAATGGGACGGGCACTGGTGCGTCATCCCGCCGTCTTTCTGTTCGACGAACCGCTTTCAAACCTTGACGCCAAGCTGCGCGTCGAGATGCGTACGGAGATCAAGAAGCTGCATCAGCGGCTCGGCAAGACCACCGTCTATGTCACGCACGACCAGATAGAGGCGATGTCCTTGGCATCGCGCATCGCGGTCATGGACAACGGAACGATCCGGCAGTTCGGACCGCCCGAGGAGATATATGAAAGGCCGGTCGACCTGTTCGTGGCGAGCTTCATCGGGTCGCCATCGATGAACCTGTTCAGCGGGCGCGTGATCGAGCAGGCGGGTCTCAGGCTGCAGGTCGAGGATCGCGCAGGCACAGTCCTGTTTCCGATCCCCAAAGCGCTGGAAGCGGCAGCGAGACCCCATCTGGGCGGCGAGCTCATACTCGGCCTCAGGCCAGAGGTGATCGTTCGTGAGGGCGCGCACCGGCCCGGGGCGGATACGTTTTTGTTCGAACGCGCGATTGACGTGGTCGAGCCGACTGGTCCGGACACGTTGCTGGTGTTTACACTGGGGGGGATCGAGGCGATCGGGCGCGTCGACCCGCAGGACAAAGTGCCCGTAGGGACGATGTTCCGGTTCGAGGTCAACATGAACCGCGCAAAGATATTCGATCCTGCAACCGGCCTTCACCTCTGACGTCAGGATCCTCGATGAGGCCCATCGGGAACCCAATTTTTGCGGGCCTTGGGACAATGCGGACTTTAGCCCGCGCCCGCCGGCATCCCCAGCGCACAAGGCGGCTTGAACTGCTTCCAATGACGTTGACCCAGGTCCTATACCCGTGTCCAATAGCGGGTGGCATTTGCCCAGTGGTCGAGTGCGCCAGTTGAATGGATAGCTGGCACCGAACGCCTTGGCCTGGGGGCAATGGATGTTGTCGAGGTCAAGGTGCATTATTCGTGTTGATGTTTTGCGCCAGGTCAAGGCGGCGACAGGCCGGGTCCAAGCAAGCTGTTTCTAAGATAGCCAGTCGCGATTGGCGTACGCGATACACAAGCGTCAATGACTGCACGGGTTGGTGTGGAAGATTGCCGAGCAGCTCGTGACACGGATCCTAACCATAACGCTCAACCCAGCGCTCGACGTTTCAAGCGAAACGGAAACCGTGCGCCCGACTCGCAAGGTGCGAACCACCGACACAAGGTTTGATCCCGGCGGTGGCGGTATCAATGTTGCCCGCGTCATCACGGCGTTAGGAGGAGAAGCCGAAGCCTACTTCCTTGCAGGAGGAGAGACAGGCTCGCTACTGGCGCGCTTGCTGCAAAAGGAAGGAGTGCTCGGTCACCTTGTGCCGATCAGGGGCGATACCAGGATCAGCTTCATGGTTCGCGAACGCAGCACGGGCCTCGAATATCGCTTCGTTCCCGAAGGGCCTTCAGTGCGGCCTGGAGAATTGAAGCCGTGTCTAGATATAATTGCATCCCACGCGGGACAGTACGTTGTTGCGAGCGGAAGTCTCCCCAAAGACACTGCTTCCGACATTTACGGCCGAATGGCCAAGTTGGCAGCAGCGCGCGGTGCGAAATTTGTTCTCGACAGTTCCGGCACCGGTCTCGGTACGACGCTCAAGCATTCTCGTGTCTTCCTGGTGAAACCGAGCCTTGGGGAGTTGGAGCAGTTTGTCGGCCACAAACTTGATGAAATGGGTGTCCGCCAAGCTGCGTCCGACATAGTGGCCAGCGGCGCGGCAGAGTTGGTCGCGGTTACCATGGGGGCGGACGGCGCACTTCTTGCCAGCGCTCAGGGTGTGCTGCGCGTGCCTGCGATCCATGTGCGCGCGCGCTCTACCGTCGGTGCGGGAGACAGCTTCCTCGGAGCAATGATCTGGGCACTTTCCGAAGGTAAGGCCCCTGAGGAGGCCCTCAGATTGGGCGTTGCGGCCGGTGCAGCTGCAATTATGAGGCCCGGCTTTCAGCTTTGCCGTCGACAGGACGTGTTCGACCTGAGCGCGGCTGCATCGTCACAATAGCGGATGGCGCCAACGCGTTGAGCTAACGCGGACCTATCCCGCGAAATGCTGTCAAATATGTTGGCATCAGAATTCCGAACGGGACAGCGCCACTGCCGCACCACGCAATCCTGCGTCCAGCGCCTTGATCACAAAGATCGGGATCGGCTCGAGATAGGATGACAGGCGCCCCTTGTATTGAAACTCCCTGTGGAAGAACGCCAAACGGAACGCGGTGGCTTCTGAAGGGTCGAAAACCCTCGCTGGGATGCCACCGCCCAGGTAGACGCCGCCCCGAGCGCCGTAGACAAGGGCCATGTCCCCAGCGAAACGACCGAGCCACCTCTCAAGATACCCGAGAGCCTCGAGGGCGAGGCGATTCTCGCCGTGCAGCGCCTGTTCCACGATCTCGGGTGCTGTTGCTAGTCCCACCGCGTCCCCCTGCGTCTCGGCCAGTGCCTGGTAGATATGCACGAGCCCTGGACCCGAAATCAAACGCTCCGCCGAGACGTGCTTTTCGTTTTTTGTGATGAGCTTGATGAGCGAGAGTTCATCCGCATCTTCCGCCGCGAAGGATATGTGGCCGCCTTCGCTGGGGATTGCGACCCATCCTGACGGAGAAGAGACAAGACCGGCGACCCCTAGACCCGTGCCCGGTCCAAGCACCACCTTCGGCGCGCGATCCACCGGGTCTCCCCCGCCGATTTTATGAAGGTCGTGTGGCCCCAAGAAGGGCAGAGACATGGCAAGCGCCTCGAAATCATTGACCAAATGAACGTACTTTGCGCCGCTCGCCAAGCACAGCTCCTTGCGCGAGAAGGACCATGGAAGATTTGTCATGCGGACAGTCTCCTCCGTAACCGGACCGGCAATAGCGAAACCCGCGATCGAGGGCCGGTGGGGGATGCAATCCATGTAGGCTTTGATCGCGGTCTGGAGCGATGGAAACATGTCGCACCGAAAACTGGCGAAATGTTGGATTGTGAGTTCATCGATGTCCGCTATCGCAAACCGCGCGTTGGTCCCACCTATGTCAGCCACAAGAGCAATGCGAGATTTATCGGTCAGGGTCATGTTTCCAACACTCATTTCAGACGGATAGGCCCAAACGCCAAAGGATGTTTGCGCTGAGTTCCCAACTGACCATCCGCAAATGCAGGTGCATAATAGGCGTCGTCATGCACCCAAGTGTTTGAATGCTAGCACAGGCTCCCAAAGCCATTTTGATTCACGTCAACATGAAAGTCGTGTCTCTCCTCGAGCTTTAACAATGAGCGTTTGAGAGAAACTCCCAGGCTCGTGCGGCGTCTGGCAGTTGCTGGTCACAGTCTGATTTCGACATTTCAAATGGCGTTTCCAATAGCGAACGGTCGGCGTCGCCAGACTGTCCGCCTGCACACGGCCGACGACTCAAATCACGAACTCGTTCTTGGGCCTGAGCGGTCTCCAATGATCGCCATATCAAATCTCTTGTGGGGATCCCCAGGCCGCTCGTATCCTTGCCCAGCAACCAATAGCCGACGCGATTTCGGGCAATTGCGATCAATTGTTGATCGCGACAACGGCGGGCCTGCTTTGGTGCGACCTTTCGAAATGCAGAACTATGACGACGCTCGCCGCAGCGGCGAAGAAGCACCAGACGGAAACAAAAGCCTCCCAGTAGAGCGTGTAGGCGACGACCAAACCCACGAGAATGATCCCTCCAAGAGCGACCACCGTTCGTTGCGTCGACAGCATCAAAGGGAGCACGGTCGCGGCAAGATAAGCAAGTGCCACCACGACACCGTGTTCAGTCACATTGACGTAGACAATATGGCCATCCTGGATGGTGGCGCCGTGTGGCCAATTGACGATGTCCCAAAGGAGGTAGGTGCCGACACCCAGACCGGCAGCTACACAGGCTAGGATGACTCTTCGGCGACTTTGGTTTGGCTCGACCAACATCACGGCAATTGGCGCGTAAATCGGCCAGAACGACTCTGCAAGGATGAGAAATAGAAATGTCAGCCCGGCTGAAATCGATCCGTCTCGCGCTGTCGGGAGATTGAGCCACAGCAAGCCTTCTAAGACCTGCTGGGCGGCGAAGAAAATAGGAGCCATGGCCAGGGGCAATTCTCGCCATGTCCTGGCTCGTCGGAGTGCGGTGATTCCCATCGCGGCGGTCAGACCCGCGGTGAGAAAACTTGCCGTTGCTGAAAAGCACATCGCCGGTCTTTCGCTGCCTAGATCCAAGCTTGGCAGGTTTAGGCCAGCGGCGCTCCAATATTCTCGAATAGTTTCGCCACCGGCTCTCCACACGTGCCGTGTCAGCCTGTACTGGATCTAGATCGCGCCAGGGCCCGCACGATTTTCGCTCGGCGCATGCCGACATGCCCCCGACTGACGCCCTTTCAGCCATTCCCGGCAAAATGCGGGACAGCCCATTGCTACGTGTCAGGCTCCAAATCGCGTCCTCCCCCGGACTGCGTTTTCGAGGGATCGCTTTGCCTTGAATCAATTTGCAGGCCTCCGGCATCGCCTAGGCTGACGCTCAATTCTGGGCGCCCCGCGCGGTGAGCACCGTTTCACTTTTTTCCCGGATTGAAGCACTTCCACCCGCCAGATACGGGACCGAACGAAAGCCAGGCCCATGCTCGCTCCCTCAACGATTTTACCCATAGAAACGCATGGCCTTTCGAAGTCGTTCGATCAAAACGTGGTTGTCGACCGCGTTGATCTGCAGGTGCGCCAGCGAGAGATCTTCGGCCTGATCGGCCCCAATGGCGCGGGAAAAACAACATTGATCAAGATGCTGACGACCCTGTTGCCGCCATCGAGTGGCAGTGCCACGGTCGCGGGATACGACCTGCGGCGCCAAGCAGGGCGCATTCGTGCCCACATCGGTTATGTGCCGCAGTTGCTTTCGGCCGACGGGGCGCTGACCGGCTACAAGAACCTGCTGTTGTCCGCGCGGCTCTACCTCATTCCGCGCGCCGAGCGCGAACAGCGGATCAGGGAAGCGCTGGAGATGACGGAACTTGCCGGAGCAGCGGATCGACGTCTTCATGGCGATCGCCGGCGGCGATGTCGAAATGGGTGGCGACTACCGGGATGTCAGGCAGACGCGCAGGAGTGCCAGCGATCATGGCTAGGACCGTTCAAGCGATCATCGATTATGGCACCGAGGTTCATGCGGTGGCCGATGCGGAGATACGCAAATTGCGGCATGATCCGAGCGAAATCCTGACACGCGCCATCCAGCCGGCGATCTGGCTTGTTTTGTTCGGCGAGGTGATGACCCAGGTGCGTGGCCTGACGTCTGGCAACGGTCGCTATCTCGACTTCCTGGCGCCGGGCATCCTCGCCCAAAGTGTGCTTTTCGCGGCGATCTTCTACGGCATCGCCGCTATCTGGGAGCGCGACCTCGGCATCCTCCACCGCTACATGGTGAGCCCGGCGCCGCGCAGCGCGCTGGTCCTCGGCAAGGCGTTGTCGTCCGCTGTTCGCGGCTTGACGCAGGCTGTCGTCGTCTATCTTCTGGCGCTGGCGCTGGCGCTCGGCAGTCGAGGTCGACCTGAGCCCTGCCAGCCTTCTTGGCGTGGCGTGCCTGATTGCACTGGGTTCGGGACTGTTCTCCACATTCTCGCTGATCATCGCCTGCATCGTGAAAACGCGCGAGCGTTTCATGGGCATCGGTCAGGTGCTGACGATGCCAATCTTCTTCGCCAGCAACGCCATCTATCCGATCGATATCATGCCGAGCTGGCTGAGGACGATCTCGCTCGCCAATCCGCTTACCTATCAGGTCGACGCCCTGCGAACGTTGATGCTGATCGGTGGACAGAGCAAGTTCGGGCTTGCGGTCGACTGCTCCGTCCTCGCGGCCGCCTTCGCGGTTTTGGTCGCGATCGCCGCAAGGCTGTATCCACGCATGACCACGTGAAGGCACTGCCGTGCCATGTGCCTCGACTGGGGCTCGCCTCGAATTGCAGCTTATCGAGAAGGTTCCGGTGTTGGCGCGAGCAATGAACCGATCCACGGCATACCTCTCTGCACCAGAGCCGCATGCCTATGACATCCGCCGAGCCGAAGAGCATAGACATTTCAGATGTGCGCCACGTCGCCCTCTTCGTTAACTTAAGAAGTTACGAACTATCAATAGGTCAGGCCAGATCTTTCTTGTTGAATGTCAGGGAATCCAATGGCTTCCGGTTAGACTGAACCGCCGGTAGCAGGTGAGTGCTTGCTATTGTCGCCGCTTTGCCGGCCTTCCCTCCGGATCATCCACAACCCAGGCAACATAGGAAGCCAAAGGGTGAAGCCGCGCAGGATCAGGGTTGCTGCGAGACTGCCTTCAACGCCTCCACCCATCAGGTGAAGCATGGCCATGCAAGTGCCTTCGAATGTCCCCAGGCCAAGTGGCACCGGCGAGAGCGTCGCCACCACGGATGCAAGCACGAAGCTGACGAAGACGCCTGCGGGATAGAGCGTCATGCCAACCGCGCGAACGACACACCACAGTGTCATTACGTCCAGCAAGAAAACGGCTATCTGGAACGCGACCGCTTCAGGATGACGCCTCCATCGCGGAGCATGTCGATGTGAACCCGCTTGAGGATATCGGCAAGCCACGCTGCCGGGCGCCAGTTGAGCACGAATTTGGGGATGAAGCGCCCGCGTGAGCGCGTCAGGGCAAGGACAGTGACGCCCAAAGTGATGACAACAGCGAAAAAGGCGATCGATAGCGATTTCCATGCCGTGCCGAGATCCCCCATGTCCCACAACAGGATGAAGGCCAGCAGCGCAACCATGAAGTAGGCGGCATAGTAGGATAGAGCCGCGACAAGCAGAGCGGTCATCGCAATCGGCGCCGAAACCCCTCGACGTTGCAGACCGCGCACGACCATCACCGTGCCACTGATACCTCCGGACGGCACAGCCTGATTGACGAAGAGCTGCACCAGCGCCAAGTTCAAAAGGCTCAAGAATGGGCGTGTTTCGCCAGCCCGCCTCAGCACGCCCCACCATACAGCCGAGGCGCATAGATAGGTTGCAGCCTGGCACAGGGCCGCTGCTGCGATCCACAGCGGATCGGCACGGCGGAGCTTGCCAACAAAAACCTGGATATCGCTGAAATGCAGGACGAAGGTAACGAGGCCGGCAAGAGCCAGGATACCAAGCACCCACCCCGCTGCAATGCCGAGCGTGAGGCCAGTTGGCTCTGGATGATCGGGAAACGGAACGTCAGCTAAAGCTGGTGGCTGCGGTACTGCAGGTTCGCGGCCACTATCGTCTGGTGCCGGTTGATTTGCGCCAACGAGCGTCAAGCTAGCTTCACCACAGCGAATGGCGCCATGCGCGCGCCGCCCGCCAAATTCAACGATGTCACGGCGTTGTGCAGAGTCGACGACGCGATGCCCCGGATGACCATTTCCGCGGAAGGTGGTGGCTCCATGCCGCGAAACCGAACCTGTGGTGTGATTTCCATGGCTGACCTCGCAACAGTAAATCCATAGTAGTCAGATTCCGCGCAGTGCGGGTCTGTGCATTGATCGGCATCAATCCGACATCCGCAGCCCCATTGCATTCTTCGGAAATTCGAGGTGACGTTCGAACACCGCGAGTACCGGCGTCAGGATCGGTATCCGATGAGGCTCTTTGTTTGCGGAGACGTGATGACCGGCCGCGGAATCGACCAGATTCCGCCGCACCCCTGCGATCCAACGTTTGCGCTTTTATTCCGATACGGATCATCTCAATCGCGCGGGGCCGGGTCGACTGGATCGTGCCTTCCGCCCCCGCCGACACCAGCTCCGACGATATCTCCGTGTCGAATATGGCGTGGAGCACGCTGGTCATCTCAGCGCTCACGTCGCCCGAGGCGGCAATGAAGCGAATGAGATGCTGGATCAGGGTCTTGGAAAATGACGCGTTGACGTTGCAGTGGGACATGTGGTCGCCGTCGCCGTACGTGTACCAGCCCAGCGCGAGCTCGGACAAGTCGCCAGTGCCGACGATGAGGCCGCCATTCTGGTTGGCGGAATAGGTAGTTCGGACAGTTTAGTCTGCACTTCCTTGCACCGAATTGACCATGATCAATGCCGCGCATGTGAAGCCGTCGATGATTTGATTTGGACGTATCCAATATCACAGAGGAAGAAATCGGCTATGAGCAGGCCCGCGCACCCGATCGAACCTTCGAGTGACCAGATCACGAAGCTATCTTCTTCTTTTTCGAAGGTGCCAAACCTTACGGACTACGCGGGCGAGTACATGCGCTTCAACTGGCGGGATGCCTGGAAGTTGCTCGACGGCCTGCCCGGCGGAAAAGGCTACAATATTGCTCACGAGGCCGTCGATCGGCATGCCGCCGGCCCAAGGGCCGACAAGGTGGCGATCCGCTGGCTCGGCAAGTCGGGTGACCGGCGAGAATTCACCTACCGCGATCTAAGCGAAGCAACCAGCCGTTTTGCAAACGCACTGATCAACCTTGGAGTTCTACCCGGTGAGCGTGTGTTCGTCCTGATGGGCCGTCTGCCTGAACTCTATGTAGCGGTTCTGGGAGCACTCAAGGCGCGCTGCGTAGTCTCACCGCTCTTCTCTGCATTCGGCCCCGAGCCGATTGCAACGCGTGTCGAGATTGGCGACGGGCGGGTCTTGGTCACGACACTCGGGCTCTACCGCCGAAAGGTGGAAAGCGTACGGGCGAAGCTTCCTGGGCTTGCCCACGTCATTGTGGTGGGCGACGAGACTTTCGAGGATGCCGGACTGCATGCTTGGTCCGCGCTGATGGAAACGGCATCAGCCCGTTTTACGATTGCCCCGACCGACCCCGAAGACATGGCGCTTCTGCATTTCACCAGCGGCACCACGGGCCGGCCAAAGGGAGCGATCCATGTGCACGGTGCGATAGCCGCGCATCATATGACTGGCATCTACGCACTCGATCTTCACGACGATGATATCTTCTGGTGTACCGCCGATCCTGGCTGGGTCACCGGGACCAGCTACGGCATTCTGGCGCCGCTGACGAACGGGGTAACCAGCGTTGTCCTCGAGGCCGAATTCGATGCGCAGACCTGGTATTCGGTGCTTCAGCACGAACGTGTGAGCGTTTGGTATACTGCACCGACCGCCATCCGTATGATGATGCGGCTGGGTTCAGACGCGGTGAAGAGCTACGATCTGTCGGCACTCCGCTTCATGGCAAGTGTTGGTGAACCCCTCAATCCTGAGGCGGTGGTGTGGGGCCAGGAAGCGTTCGGAATACCGTTTCATGACAATTGGTGGCAGACCGAAACCGGCGGCATCATGATTGCCAATTTCGCGGCACTTCCCATCAAACCGGGCTCGATGGGTCTGCCGCTGCCTGGCATCGCAGCGGCAATCGTTCGCCGCGTGAAGGATGGCGGGGTCGATGTCATGGACACGCCCATGGTCGAAGGCGAACTCGCACTCAGGAAGGGCTGGCCGTCGATGATGCGAGGCTATCTCAACGAGGAAGAGCGCTACCGCAAATGCTTCGTCGGTGACTGGTATCTGACCGGCGATCTCGCCAAGCGTGATTCCGACGGCTATTTCTGGTTCGTCGGACGAGCCGATGATGTCATCAAGTCGGCCGGCCATCTTATCGGTCCGTTCGAGGTGGAAAGCGCTCTCATGGAGCATCCGGCAGTGGCGGAGGCCGCTGTTATCGGCATACCCGATCCGACGGTCGGCGAGGTGGTCAAGGCTTTCGTCGCTCTGAAGCCCGGTCACGAGCCGAACGAGGATTTGCGCAAGGAACTCCTCGGGCACGCTCGCAAACGGCTCGGTCCCGCCGTTTCGCCAAAACAGATCGACTTCCGCGCAAACCTCCCCAAGACGCGCTCGGGCAAGATTATGCGCCGGCTGCTCAGGGCCCGCGAACTTGGGTTGCCGGAAGGGGATTTGTCGACTCTCGAAAGCGATGAGAAATGAGCGAAAGGCCACACATCGACCGTCAGCACGGGCAACAGCTTTTCAGGGATATGCTGCGCATACGCCGCTTCGAGGCCAAATGCGCCGAACTTTATCAGGCGCAGAAGATCCGCGGCTTCTTGCATCTCTATGATGGGGAGGAGGCGGTCGCAGTTGGTGTCATGCAGGCGCTCGAAGCGCACGATGCCGTCGTCGCCACTTACCGTGACCACGGCCACGCGATTGCCAGAGGCCTTGCCATGGGCTCGCTCATGGCCGAAATGTTCGGAAAGGTAGAGGGTTGCAGCCGCGGTCGTGGCGGCTCGATGCACTTTTTCGATCGGGCCAGGCGCTTCTATGGCGGCAATGCCATCGTCGGCGGCGGCTTGCCGCTTTCCATCGGCATCGCGCTCGCTGACAAGGAACTTCGTCCCGGTGCAGTCACGGCCTGCTTCTTCGGCGAAGGTGCGGCCGGCGAAGGCGAATTTCACGAGAGCATGAACCTCGCCGAGTTATGGGAACTGCCCGTCATATTCGTATGCGAGAACAATCTGTACGCCATGGGCATGCCGCTTGAGCTTGCGGAAGCCGAGACTGACATCTTCCGCAAGGCTCAAGCCTACCGCATGCCGAGCGAGAAGGTGGACGGTATGAACCCGGTCGCGGTCGAGGCCGCAGCGCGGCGGGCGGTGGAGCGGGCGCGAGGCGGAAAGGGCCCCTCCTTCCTCGAATGTCGCACCTATCGATTCCGCGCCCATTCCATGTTCGACGCCCAGCTCTACCGCACCAAAGAGGAGATAGCCCTTTGGAAGGAGCGCGACCCGGTCCCGCGAATGCAGGCGTGGCTCGAAGAGAACCACATGCTTTCCGCTGAGGAACTCAAACGCATCGAGGATCAAGTCGATGTCGAGATCGATGCAGCCGTCGCCTTCGCCGAGGCAGGCCAGTGGGAGAAGGTGGAGGATCTCGAACGTTTCGTGCTGATGGACGAGGTGCCCGAATGAGTTCCTCTGTGGCGAAACCTGTTCGAATGACCTACCGAGAGGCGTGCCGGCAGGCGATCCGAGACGCGTTGACCAACGATCCGCGCACCTTCCTCATGGGCGAGGATGTCGGCCTCTATGGCGGCTGCTACGCCGTTACCAAGGGGCTGCTCGACGAGTTCGGTCCGAGTCGTATCCGCGATACGCCGCTTGCGGAGAGTGCTTTTGTCGGCGCCGGGATTGGGGCGGCGATCGCGGGGATGCACCCGATCGTCGAAATCATGACATGCAATTTCAGCTTGCTCGCACTCGACCAGATTCTCAACAACGCCGCTTCGATCGCGCATATGTCGGGCGGGCAGTTTGCCGTGCCGCTTGTCATCCGCATGGCAACAGGCGCAGGGCGCCAACTCGCAGCCCAGCATTCCCACAGCCTCGAGGGCTGGTACGCCCATATTCCCGGCCTCAAGGTGTTGGCGCCGGGCACCGTCGAGGACGCGCGACATATGCTGAGATCGGCGTTGGCAGATCCCAATCCGGTGCTGATCTTCGAGCACATCGTGCTTTACAACGCCGAGGATGAACTCGATCCGGCGGTCGAGTCGGTGGACATTGGTTCCGCCAAAATCCGGCGGCCGGGACGCGACATAAGTGTGCTGACCTACGGCAACAGCCTGCCCAAGGCCTTGGCAGCCGCCGAGACACTTGCCAAGGAAGGCATCGAGGCAGAGGTCGTCGACCTTCGCGTTCTGCGCCCGCTCGACAATGCGACAATCTTCGAGTCCGTCACCCGCACGCGGCGCTGCATCATTGTCGACGAGGGCTGGAAGAGCGGTTCTATTTCCGCCGAGATTGCCGCACGCCTGTCGGAGGACCTATTCTTCGAACTTGACGCACCGATCCGCCGGATCTGCAGCAGTGAAGTCCCCATTCCCTATTCCCGACACATGGAAGAAGCGGCCTTGCCGCAGACGTCTGCCATCATTGAAACCGCTCGAAGCCTGGTTGGACGCCGATGAGCGATTTCCTTATGCCTTCGCTCGGAGCCGACATGGAGCGCGGCAAGCTCGTTGAGTGGCTTGTCAAACCTGGCAGCAAGGTCAGAAAAGGCGACGTGATTGCCATCGTGGAAACTCATAAAGGGGCGTTTGACGTCGACATATTCGAGGAAGGGGTGATTTCAGAGTTATGTGCCGGAGAAGGCCAAGAGGTTCCGGTTGGCGCAGTGCTGGCACGGCTCCTGCCGCCAAACGGGGTACCCGCCATCGTACCACCCGGTCCAACGGCTCCCACTGCTGCGGTGAAGGCCCCCGAAGTAGCCTTGGCAGCACCGCCCTCACCCGAAGCGTCTTCCGCCTCTGCAACACCGCCCACGGGGCAACAGAAGGTATCCTCCATCCGTCCTGCATCAAGGGCGCGTGCCAAGGTGACGCCGGCCGCTGGGCGCCGGGCGGCTGAACTTGGAATCGATCCCTACCCACTTAAGGGCACCGGAATCTACGGCTCGGTGACAATCGCCGATGTCGAGCGGGCATCAGCTTCGCAGGTCAGCCGGGAGGCATCGGCAAGACCGACAAGGCCGGGGCGTGGTTTCGATCCCCTGCAGATGCGCCAGGCAATTGCGGCGGCGATGTCACGTTCGAAGCGCGAGATCCCACACTACTACCTCACCACTACCATCGATATGGGCCCCTCATTGTCCTGGCTTGAGACGTTCAACACGGAGCGGCCGCCAGATCAGCGTCTGCTGCCCGCCACTCTGTTCCTGAAGGCCACTGCCCTGGCGCTGCGCGAGGTACCGCAGCTCAACGGCTTTTGGGAGAATGGTCGGTTTAGGCCAGGAAGCGGAATACACATCGGCTGGGCAGTGTCTTTGAGAGGTGGCGGGCTGATCGCGCCGGCCGTTCACGATGTCGACACTATGACCCTACCGGAGCTCATGAGCGCGCTGCGCGACCTCGTGGCACGTGCACGTGGTGGCGGCCTGCGCAGCTCCGAGATGACCAATCCGTCATTTACTGTAACCAGCCTCGGCGAACGCGGCGCCGATTCCGTGATCGGTGTGATTTATCCCCCTCAAGTGGCGACATTGGGTTTTGGGCGCATTGTCGTACGTCCTTGGGTCATTGACGGCAAAGTGACCGCGCGGCCCATAGTGGTGTCCTCGCTCTCAGCCGACCACCGCGCCAGCGACGGACATGCCGGCGGGCTGTTCCTCGCTGCCGTCGACCGCCTGCTTCAGGAGCCTCTCAAATTATGACCAAGGCCGAGATTCGACAGCTTGCTCTGGACATTCTCTCTGGCATCGCGCCCGAGACGGATCCTTCCGCAATTGCAGGCCACGAGGATATCCGTGAAGCCCTCGACATCGATTCAATGGATTTTCTCAATTTTGTCATAGCCCTGCACCAGCGCACGGAAATTGAAATCCCGGAGGCCGACTACCCCAAACTGTTCACTCTTGACGGGGTGGTTGCGTATCTAAGTCGATGACGCCGAGGTGGGATGGGTGCCGACAAAAGGCAATGCGGACTATGGCCGGAACGACAGATAAAGATCGCGACATGCGACCAGGCCCTCGATCTCATCAACGAGTTTCAGGGTCACAACGTTCAAGAACATCGTCTGCGAACAGCCCTCAGGACTGCGCTTCCAGAGGAGGCGGTGGTGTGACCAGCGATTTGAAGGGCGCAAGACGACACCTTGATCGGGCTTGCTACTGCCTATGTGGGGACGACGACACCAGTTGCGAGATAAGTGCATCGCTGGAGCAGTTGATTGAGGCCTCGGCGGTCATCGAGCGCATCCGTGCATCAAGCTATGTGGTGCCGCTGCGCCGGAAGGCGCAGCGGAGGCGGACTTTTTCATTAGCCCTTCACGCATCGCAATCTCAACGGACGTTCATTCGACAACGGTCTTGCGGTATGAGATACGATGCTGACCGAGCTGCTCCGCAGCTACCCCAAGGTGAATGCCATGCATTTCAGGCGCGGTAAGTTGGTGCTTGACCTGCAGCCGAGCCACCGGTCCTGATACAAAGAAGCTCAGTCCGGCATGACGGCGGAGGCGTAGGGCCCCTTCTCTCCTTCGTTCTCGGTAAAACGTACTTGAGTTCCTTCTGTAAGGGTCCCCCAATGGCTGTCGGACGCCATGCTCTCTCGCCGGAAGAAGAACTCGCGCCCATCCGGGCCTGAGATAAATCCGAAGCCTTCCTCTGGCACCAGCCTGACGACGGTGCCGTGATGCGTTTCCGGATGCGGCTTGACGCGATGCCCACTCATCTTGCGCGTGACGTCTTCCAGCTGGCGCTGTGCCGCATTGAAGCTATCTCGGATAGCAACATACACATCCTCATGAGCATGGTTTTCTTCCGAACCGTGGCCCGCGACGATTTCCCGGCCAGGCACAGTTATATCAACCCGAACATGATAGATTTTGCCCTTGTGGCCATGCCGGTGCGGCGCTTCGACCACGACGTTGCAGGATGTTATCCGGTCGTCGAAGCGCGCCAACCGCCCGATGCGCTCGCGGATGACTTCCTCCACCGACGGCGACGGCTCCATGCCGCGAAACCGGATCTGTGGTGTGATTTCCATGACTGTCCTCGAAATAAAGAATCCGTTGCAATCAAATTCCGCTCAGCACCGAGCTGATGCATTGATCGGCATCAATCCAACGCCTGCAGCCCCATTGCATTCTTCGGAAATTCGAGGTGACGTTCGAACACCGCGAATACCGGTGTCAGGATGGGTATCCGATGAGGCTCTTTGTTTGCGGAGACGTGATGACCGGCCGCGGAATCGACCAGATTCTGCCGCACCCCTGCGATCCAACGTTGTATGAGCCTAACATGCGGTCCGCTCTTGGCTATGTGGATCTTGCCGATCGCAAGTCGGGCGAGATTCCGAGGGCAGCACCCTACGACTACATCTGGGGCGATGCCCTGGATGAGATCGATCGGCGGGAACCCGATTTCAGAATCGTCAACCTCGAAACCAGCATCACCGCCGACGGCATGCCGGAAGCCAAGGGGATCAACTATCGAATGCATCCCGACAACCTTGGATGCATAACCGCAGCAGAAGTCGACTGTTGCGTGCTGGCTAACAACCATGTCGCGGACTGGGGACCCAACGGTTTGAAGGACACAGTTCAGGCTCTGGGGCGGACCGGCATTGCGACGTCGGGCGCCGGCGTAAATGCCGAAGAGGCAGCTCGGCCTGCGGTCCTCACACTGGCCGCTGGCACGCGGCTCCTGGTCTTTGCCTTTGCCTGCCCATCGAGCGGGGTTCCTGTCCATTGGGCAGCTGAGATAGGCCGTCCCGGCGTGAACTTTCTTGCGGATTTCAGCCGACACGCTGTCCAGGATATCGACCGCACCTTGGAACAGTGGAGGCGCCCTGGTGATCTTGTCGTGGTCTCAATCCATTGGGGTCTCAATTGGGGATACGATATCCCCAACGGTCATCGAAATTTTGCCCACAGTCTCGTCGACGAGGCCGGTGTTGACGTTGTCCACGGGCATTCATCGCATCATCCCTTGGGCATCGAAGTCCATGCGGGAAAGCCGATCCTCTACGGCTGCGGCGATTTCATAAACGACTATGAGGGTATCAGTGGATACGAGGCGTTCCGGCCGGACCTTGCGCTCGGCTATTTCCTCGATATCGATGATCGAACCCGCCGCCTGCGGGCAATCGAGATGGTGCCGTTTCACCTAAGGAAATTCCGCCTTGAACGCGCATCCCGCGCAGATGCCGGTTGGCTGGGCACCATGCTCGACCGCGAGTGCCGGCGCTTCGGCCATACTGTCCGCCTGACCGAAGACGATGCTCTGGCGCTGTCATGGTGAGGGCCCCTGCCCTTGGATCTTTTCTGGTCGGGCAGGAAAAACCGTAAGGAAGCCGGGATGGGCGCGCAGCTGTGGTTTCATGCTGACGCCGAATCCCAGGCAAAACGCGAGGTAGAACCGACATGGATATGATGTTCACCAGCCCAGCCTTCGACAACGACGCCTTCGTCCCGCGTCGCCATACCTGCGGCGGGGAAGATGTCTCGCCGCCCTTCAAATGGCAGGACGCACCTGAAGGCACCAAAAGCTTCGCGCTCACCTGTCACGATCCGGACGCACCGGGCGGCACATTCTTCCACTGGGCCATATTTGATATCCCCTCAAGCCAGTTGCAGCTTGCCGAACGTCTGCCGCGAACGGAGGCATTTGCTGACGGCACGAGGCAAGCGCTGAACGATTTCGGCAGGATCGGCTATGCCGGCCCCTGCCCGCCCAAGGGCCATGGCATCCACCATTATCACTTTCGGCTATTCGCACTTGATGTGGATCATCTCGACCTCGACGAGGCAGATTGCCGACAGGTCGTGGCAGCGCTACAGCCCCATGTCCTGGCTTTCACGGAAATCGTCGGCCGCTTTCAGCGCTGATCTCAATCAGAGGACGTCCACGTAACGATCAGGGATATGGCTGAGCCTCTATTTGTCGACCGCGGAGGGCCCTCCTGCGGCCACCCTGGCCCGTGCGGCGTCCATCAAAGCGATCACGTCCTGATCTCTCAATTGACGGAAATCGCGATAATAAAGACCGATCGCCTGAAAGAATTCCGGCTCTTCAAGACAGATGACATCGTCGGCCTCTTTCCTCAGCGCCTCGATCGTCTCAGGCGGGGCCACAGGAACCGCCAGTACGATGCTGCAGGGCTTGCGTCGCCTCAGGCCGCGGATCGCGGCCCGGACGGTCGCGCCTGTTGCGATCCCGTCATCGACGATGATCGCAATCCGGTTCTTGACATCGACACCATGGCGATCGCCAACGTAGAGACGACGTCGGCGTTCGATTTCGGCGAGTTCCCTTTCGCATGACTTGTCAAACTCCGCCGCCGACACCCAGGCAAGGCGAATGACATCTTCGTTGCGCACAACGATGGGATCATCGCCATCGATGATCGCGCCCATGGCGAGCTCAGGTTGGGTTGGTACCCCAATCTTACGCACCAGAAGCAGGTCGAGTGGAGCCTTCAGATAGGAGGCCACCTCTGCCGCCACCGGTACGCCGCCGCGGGGCAAGGCCAGTACCACGACATTGTCGCCTCGATAGCGATCAAGGGCCTTGCCCAGCCGTTTTCCTGCCTCGGAGCGATCTGTGAACGGCATGGGATCAACCCTCTCTCGCATTGCGGGCGGCCGGCGAGAGGTAGCGCGTGAACCACACGCTCGCCTCGGCGACAACGGCATCGAGCGCACCTGGCTCTGAAAAAAGATGGCTCGCGCCCGGAATGACTTTCAGCTCCTTGGGACAGGTGAGACAAGCGAGCGCCGATCTGTTCAGCGCAAGAACATCCTGGTCGTTGCCGCCGACAATCAGCAACGTCGGCGCACGCACCTCTTCCAGTGCAGCCGCCGCCATATCCGGTCGTCCGCCGCGCGACACGACGGCGCCTATCCTGTCTCCGAACGCCGCGGCCGAGACGAGGGCAGCTGCAGCACCAGTGCTTGCGCCAAACAATCCGACAGGCAATTTGTCCGTTCGCGGGTCCGCGAAGGTCCAATTCAAGGCTGTAGTCAGGCGCTCTGCGAGCAGCGGAACGTCGAAAACATTGGATCTATCCGCCTCTTCGTCCTGCGTCAGCAAATCGAACAGCAAAGTGGCAAATCCGGCATGATTGAGGGCTTCCGCCACATAGGTGTTGCGCGGGCTGAACCGGCTTGAACCGCTGCCGTGAGCGAAGGCAATGATGCCACGTGACTGTTGCGGAATGCGCAGCGATCCGACCAATCCAATCGGAGGGATCAAAACCTCGGCGACTTCCGCGCGATCACTGGGGTACGATTTGGGACTCCTGCTCATCGCTTCACTCCAGGCCGGTCTGATTTCAAGACCGTGACAGAGCTTTGCGGTTGGCCGTGCTGCTTCGAGGGCGCACAATGTTCGACATCAATCGGGCCGGTGAGCGTTCCAAGTGCGACCAGAACTTGACGCAGCACGTCAGTCTCTTCGCCAGGCATGCCTTCATCGAGAGCGACGGCCTCTTCTTCCGCATTGTAGAGCCAGCGACGGAGGATCTCGATCTTCTGTTCCTTTGATAGCGTTGTTCGCGCCAAGACATTCTCCGGCTGACCAAAGATCGATGCCGGGTCGTTCAAGGCCTCTTCGAGATCAATCGCTGCCATCGAATTCAATCCCTGGGCGTGGGGAGACGACGCCTATCGGTCCGATGCAAGGTCCATAATAGTATACTCACGCGCAGCAGTTATTCATGCGACGCTCAGCGCGGCATTGATGCCGATCAACGAATGTGAAAAACGATGCCTGCAAGACCAGGCGGACAAGGCGGGAAAGTTGACGATAGACCTCGCTACGATTTCTGCCCTTTCCACGGGTTACTCGACGTTCGTTCCCCAACGCCGGTGAAGAAATCGCTCCCAAGGTGAAAAAAGGATCCTGTCAGCCAGCGAACCGATGAGCACGATCATCGCCATGGCGCCGATTACCTGATCCATCGCCTGCAACTCCCGCCCATAGTGCAGCAGTTGACCAAGGCCAAATCCCGTCAGGATAGTCACATAAATCTCTGCCGCCATCAGCGAACGCCACGCGAAAGCCCAACCTTGCTTCATGCCGCTCACCAGGAACGGCAAGGATGCAGGTAGCATCACCCTGGTCCACAGATGCAGCCCCCGCGATCCCATGGTTCGCGCTGCGCGGGCATAGATCGGCGGAATTGTGCGTGCGCCGTGATCCGTTGCGATGATAACCGACCAAACAGTTCCCATGACGACCACGAACAGCATCGCGCCTTCGGTCTGGCCGAACCACAGAAGTGCGAGGGGTACCCAACATACGCTCGGCAACGTCTGCAGCCCAAGCGCTAGCGCTCCGACCGTGTCCTCCAGCATTTGTGAGGAACTTGTGACCAACCCGAGCGGCAAACCGATCAGCAAGCCGATCGCATAGCCAGCCAGAAGCCGCTTCATCGTTACAAAAATCGCCTCGACAAGGGTCCCATCCAACAGTGCTCCCCAAAGATACTCAGCAACGCTCCATGGTGAGGGAAACAGAACGGGCGACCACCGCCCACTGCCGGCAGCGATGCCCCAAATTCCCAGCAAGGCCAAGAAAAAGAGTGAGGGGACAACAATACGCCTCATTCAGGCACCCCTCCTCCAACTGTGCCACGGAGGGCATCGGCGATGCGCGCTGCGTGCCCTACCAGCTCGACGTCATAGATGCTTCGCGGCCGTGGCAACGGAATGTCAAACGCCTGGATAATCTTTCCCGGCGCCTGCGACATGAGCAGTACCCGATCACCCAGACAGACCGCCTCGCGCATGTTGTGAGTGACAAAGACGATCGTCTTGCCACTGTCGCGCCAGATGCGTTGAACGTCGTCGTAGAGGTGCTCCCGGGTCATCGCATCGAGCGCGCCAAACGGCTCATCCATAAGAAGCACTTGTGGATCCGCGGCAAGGGCGCGCGCCAATGCCACGCGCTGTTTCATGCCACCCGACAATTCGTGAACATGCACCCGCTTGAACTTCTCCAGCCCGACCAAGCCAAGGAACCGGTGTGCAATCTCGCGACGCTCGCCATTGGTAAGCTCGGGGCAGAGCTTCAGGCCGAACATGACGTTGCCGAACACGTCCAGCCACGGAAACAGCGACGGCTCCTGGAACACGACCAGCCGCTGCCGCCCGGGACCAGTGACCAGCTGACCGTCGGCGAGCACGTGCCCAGAGTCCGGCTTGGTCAGCCCGGCAATGATATCGAGGAGCGTTGACTTGCCACAACCGCTCGGTCCGACAAGGCAAACCACCTCGCCCGCAGCGACCTGCATCGAAATGCCGTCGAGTGCGTGTACGGTTGCCCGTGGCGTGCGGAACCACTTCGACACGCTTTCCACAATGAGCTTGCTTGAGGCTCCAGAGACATGCTCGGGTGTCACGCCCTGCCTTTGCGCCTCAGCCATGTTCATGGAACGTCAAGAAATCGCGACAAATCGGGTACGGCGTGCAGGAAGCCGACTTGCTGAGCGCTGCTGACAAATCTCTGTAACGTTTCAAGCGAGATGTCGCTGGTCACCGTCAAGCGCGACCACGCACGCGCAACAAGCTCTGGCGCCATATCGGTCCTGAACTGGAGCCTGAGTTCCTCCCTGACCATGCGCTGAGCTTCGGCAGGATTGTGGTTGATCCAGTCGGTCAGATCCCGGTGGGCGGCTGCGAAGCGAGCTACAACCTCCCGATGCGATGATAGAAACTCAGCACGCGACACGAGGATGGTGGTGACCGCATTTTTCTCCTCGACCAACACCTTGCCACCGGCTTCTTGCTCAAGGCGCGTTACCCATGGCTCAACGGTCCAAACAGCGTCGAGTTGTCTGGTCTTGAAAAGTGCCAGCTGATCAGGATTGGCCGTCGGTAGGACCAACGCGTCGCCGCCAGTTTGCGTGATCCGCAGTCCACCTGCCATGAGCCAAGCCCGCGCAGCAACATCCTGAGTATTTCCGAACTGAGGGGTACCGATACGTTTGCCGCGAAAGTCCGATGGGGTGGCGAGGTTCGCATCGGGCTGCACAACGAGCGCAGATCCTCCATTTACCGCTCCGGCGATCACGCGAATCTCCTGCCCGTCAGAGCGTGCGTAAGCATTGATAGCCGGATTCGGTCCAACGTAGGCAAGGTCGAGGCTTCCAGCAAAGATCGCCTCCATGGCGCTGGGACCGGCGTTGTACGCGTACCATTCGACCTTGACATCCTGGCCGATGCGCGCCGCAAACCAGCTCCGGCCCTGCCGTTCGAAATTTCTGGCTACCAGCGCTTGAGCGTGGGTGATGTTCGGAAAATGACCAACCCGCAGCGTGATGCCCTCCCCGCAAGCGGTCGATGGTACAAACACCGACACGCCCAAGGCGGCTAACAACGCCAACACCCGTCGAGGCTGAAGATGAGAGATCGACAACAAAGTGCGCCGACCCGCGTGGATTTCTCTCCTGCCGATCAATGGGCGCGGTATCCGGCGGAGGATCCCAAGGACGGCCCAAAGCACGCTCTCAGCGCGCCGGTGTAGCTCGCCGACCACGATTTCCCTCCAATACTTTGAGCCCTATGTCACGCAAGCGCCAATCCATAAGGGCCGACCCTGTCGACGCATTGATGCCGATCAACTCTTGGCCAGTGCAGAGGCGGTTCATCAAAAACCTGGATCGCGTTCCCACGTAAGTAACGGATTGTCACGAGCGTGCTTCTCATGCCATCTCGGTCCTGGCCCGCGCATATAGTGAAGTTCGGGCCGGTACGGGTCGAACAAATCTGTCGCAAGCCCTTGCAGTGCACTTGCAATGAGCTGACCTCTCCAAGAGGAGACGGCGATAACTTTGGATATCAGGTGTGCGCAGATCATCAATCCACCCCCTATGTCAGCCTACTTGAGTTGACCTCCCGTGCCCATCAGGTGCTTCAACTGAACATCGAGACGTCGTTTGCACATTGCATTTCAGTGCAAGAACGCCTTCCCGACAATTCGGTCTTACCCTTAGGGGAATCTACGAAGTGCCGCCCTTCAGGTCCGGTGGTCTTCTCACCTTCAGACGTGTCGACATGGTGTTCTGAACAGTCCCGAGCCGCGAGGCGATCTCGCCCGCCGGAATGCCTTCGGGCCCGGCGCGCACGAGCTGCTGGAAAACTTCGAGCCTAGTGTCCTTGGCCAAAGGCTCCGAGAGGCTCCACCGCAAGCTTCTTATCCACAGGCGAGGTATCCACGCTTATGGAAATGTCAGATTGAATCAGCAGGGAGGTCATCGGTTTGTAAAGATCCGTCGATCCGATTTGACGGCTCGGCACCTCGAACCGTCGTTTTCACTCTGAGGGGCGATCTTCCCGATCAGTCGGTGCCGGGGACCGGCGGCTGCCAGCCAGCGATTATGCTTTCGGGAACCGCGCGTTCAAGGGACGGACGCGCTCCGGCGTAAGTACCGATGGCAATGAAACCTACCAAATTCTCGTGAGGTCCGAGCCCGAACGATCGGACGAGGGCGCTTGTGCTGACCTTCTTGCCGCTGACGATCATGGCGCTGAAGCCGATATCCTCGGCCGCGAGCAGCATGTTCTGGATCGCGGCTCCGATCGAAATCCATTGTTCGCTTTCGGGTATCACCGGATGTGCTGTTTCGACGCGGCCGACAACCGCGATCAGGCACGGCGCGTTGTAGGCCTTTTCCGCCTCGCGCTTTGCGGAGTCACCGAAATTGTTCGGGTCAAGTTCGAGTGCCGCGTCATGGAATGCAGAGGCCAACGCTTCGCGGTCCTCATCGTGGATGACGATGAATCGCCACGGTCGCAGACGGCCGTGGTCCGGCGCGGCAACGGCAGCCTCCACCATAAGCCGGATCTGGCGTTCGTCCGGACCAGGCGCAGTCAGTCTTCGCGGCGAAATCGAACGCCGCGCAAGAATTGCATTGATGATGGGATTCTCTCCGGCCATCGCCGTCGAAACCTACTGGCAACAGAAGGATTCAAAGCGCAGCGGCATGCCGCGCTCGATCGAGCCGACGTCAGGCGGAAGCATGGCGATGCCATCAGCGAGAGCCATCGCCATCAGACTTGCCGACGAGCCACGACCGAGCATATCCAGAACGGGACGTCCGAATTCGTCACGGCCCGTGACCCGGACAGAAACGAACTCGGTCCGCCCGAGCCGTTTCTCATAGGCAAATCCTGCCACCGCCGGTGACCAGTCAGCTTCCACGCTGCGCAGTCCCGCGATCGCCCGGATCGCTGGCAGCGCGATCTGGCGAAAGGTCACCAGAGCAGCGTTAGGATTGCCGGGGAGTCCAGCGAACAGCATTGTCCCGATCATTCCGATCTTCACGGGCTTTCCCGGCCGCATTGCCACCTTGAGAATATCCAGCGTGCCACCGTGCTGCCCGAGCGCCGACACGACGTGATCCTCTTCGCCGGCGGAAACGCCACCTGTGGTGACGAGTACGTCGCAACGCGACGCCGCTTCGCCGAATGTCCGGACCAGCGCGTCGCGCCGATCGGGAACGATGCCGAAGTCAATGATCTCGGCCCAGGAAGCTGCCGACAGCATTGCCCGGATCATGACACGATTGGAATTGTAGATCTGTCCGAGATCGAGGATCTCGCCGGGTTCCTTCAGTTCGGTCCCCGTGGAGATCAGGCCGATGCGAACCTTCCGGAGCACCTCCACCTCGGCCATTCCCTGGCCCGCCAAAAGCGCAAGCCGTTGAGGCGACAGTTGGTCTCCAGCGCCCATCAGGCGCTTCCCGACCCGCACATCCTCGCCCGCGTTGCGAATGTTTTCTCCGCGCCGCGGGAGCGTTGTGATGACGACGGCATCGTTTGTGCGTTCGCAGTGCTCCTGCATGACGACGGCGTCGAACCCTGCGGGCACCGGTGCACCAGTGAAGATGCGCAGCGCTTCTTTCGAAGCAGATGGCTGTTCGGAACAGGTCTCACCTGCCGCGATCCTGCCGCTGACCGAAAAAGTCCACGGACCAGCCCCGACGAAATCAGCCAACCTTACCGCGTAGCCGTCCATCGCCGAATTGTCGAACGGCGGCAGGTCGATCGATCCGAAGAGGTCGCGAGCGAGGATCCGGCCCCTCGCCGCCATCAGCGGCACATGCTCCGTTTCGCGCACGGTCCTGGCGATCGCGATTGCCTTGGCGGCGGCGATATCGACGGAGATAACCTTGCCGCTGGCACCCGCCGGGCAGGATTCGTTTGTCAGGGCGATGGCAGTTTCCATGGGGCCTCTAATTGGGAATGCTCTTCAGGTATGCAATGACGTTCTGAATGTCTTCAGGTTTTTTCAGTCCGGCGAACGCCATTTTCGTGCCTGGAACAATCGCCTTCGGCTCAACGAGATACTTGGCCAGCGTCTCCTCGTTCCAAACCAGGCCTCCTGCTCCTGCTGTGGCCATCGCTTTCGAATAGTTGAATCCTGTAACGGTTCCCGCCGTGCGGCCGATCAGACCGCCGAGATGGGGGCCCACCTTGTTGGTCGTGCTGTCGGCCGCGTGGCAGACCGCGCATTTCTTGAAAACCGTCTTGCCTGCTTCAACGTCCTGCGCATTGGCCGCGGTCACACACGCAGTCAGAACGGAGACGGCAACGAAAACGCTTTCGCACTTCACTCAATTTCTCCCTTTTGGAAAGTCGACGGGTCCAAGGAAATCCCGCCGCGGGCTTGCGAACGCCAGGCCCGCGGCGGAGCGAGTGAAGAACTCTACGACGCCTGATATTCCAAAGACTTGAACGTCAAATGCTTCACACCTTCGGGCGCGTCCGAGATCTTTCGGATATCTGCCCAAGTCTGCTTGTAGTTTGGAATCACCAGTTCGTTGACGCCGTCGTTGATGACATTGCCCATCACCCCGGTCGGGAATCCGAACAGCATGAAGGTCTCGCCTTTCTTGGCCGTAGGCGTCGGATAGACCATAGCCTGGGTCGAGCCATCGTCGTTGAAGACCTCGACCAGATCACCGGCCTTGACCCCCAGTTCGGCCATGTCGTCCGGATTCACCTGGATGTAGGGGAACGGCATGCGGTCCATGACGAAGTCGTTGGCCTGATCGAGGAAGGCATTTTGCCAAATGAGATTGGCCCGCCCGTTGTTGATCAGATATTTGAACTTCGCCTTCTGCGCGTCCTTGCCAGGCGCCTGGAAGCCGCGCCATGGAGCATCCATGAACTGGGCTTTGCCGCCCTCCCCGGAAAACACGCCATCCGCGTAAAGGCGCTTCGTGCCGACGATCTTGCCGTCCGTAAAGGCCGTGGCCGGTTCCTGGAAGCCGTTGTTGCCCATGGCTTTCAACCGCTCGTAGGTGACGTGCTTGCCGCCGCCAGCATTCTGATGATAGCCGTCCATGAAGGCGTCCTCTTCGGTCTTCCAGTCAAAGCCCTTGAACTGGTCGGCATACTTGGTGTCGCCCATGTCGCGGAGCACCTTCTCCAGGTGCTGGGCCAGTCCGGCTGCGATCAGGCAATCAGGCTTGGCGTTGCCAGGCGGGTCCATATAGCGCTCGACAAGCCTCATACGGCGCTCGCCGTTCATGGAAGTGAGGTTCATCTCGCCGGACTCCGCCGCCGGCAGCCAGACGTGGCTCGCCGCGCCAATCTTCGAGGGGATGATGTCGACGTCGACCGAGAACAGACCTCCGGCCTTGATCGCGGCTGTGATCGCCTTGACCATTCCATCGCGGTCACCATAGGGCACGGCATTCATCGCATCCTTCACGATGTCGGTGCGCTTCTTGTAGACCATGTTGAACTGATGGGCATTCAACGTGGTCTTGTAGTGGTCGCAGGCCCAGATGTGATGAACGCCGCCCTTGCCTTCGATCAGCAGCTTGTCGACATAAGCCGCTGGCCTTCCGACATGCGCGTCGGACGGACGCACGTAACCTTCCTGGTGTCCGCCCAGGCGAACCACGCCGCCGCCTTCGCGTCCGATGTTGCCCGTCGCCAGCGCGATGTTCACGAGGGCGCCGTTGGTGCGGTAGTTGTCGTTGCCCCAGATCAGGCCCTTTTCGTAGCCGATCATGGTGCGCCGCCGCTTGCCGCCCTCCTTGGGCATGGCAATCCATTCGGCCGCCTTGACGATATCCTCCGCCTTCAGGCCGGTGATCTTGGCAGCCTCGTCGATCGAGAGTTTGCAGCCTTCCACCGCGCCCGAATAGTTCGTCAGGTGACCGGGTTTGCCGTCAGCCTCGCCGCGTGCCGGGTAGAGCGCTGGCCGTGGCTTGCCTTCCTGGACCGTGCTGTTCTTGATGAAGTCGTTGTCAGTCCATCCCTTGTCGGAGATGTAGGTGAAGAGTGCGTTGAAGAGCGCAAGGTCCGTTCCCGAATTGACAGCGAGATGGAGGACATTGTCCTTCCCGGCTTCCGCCTCGCAAGCGTTTACCGTGACCGTGCGACGAGGGTCGACGATGATGATCCTCGCCGCTGCGTGCGGCTCGTCGGGCATTTGCGCCTTCTTCTTGTCGAGCGTCGCACCCCGCAGATTGGGTATCCAGTGATTGAGAAAATAGTTGGTCTGGGTCTCGAGCGGGTTGGTGCCAACAGCCATGATCGTATCGGCCAGTTCGGCATCCTCGTAGCAATTGTTCAGTTCACCGACCCCCATGTCGCGCGTGGCGTGAACTTCGGAGTTGTAGGCCGGCCGGTTGTGGATGCGGACATTCTTGACCTTCATCGAGCCGAAATAGAGCTTTCCAGTGCCCCAGGTGTTCTCGTAGCCGCCGGCTGAGCCACCATGGTCGAACATGGAGACGAACAGCCCATCTTCGCCCTGATCCTTGACCACGGCGGCTGTCACCCTTGCGACGAGGTCGAGCGCGTCGTCCCAGGAGGTCGGCTGCATCTGGCCATATCGCCAGACCATGGGCGAGGTCAGGCGCTGCTGCTGTGTTCCGCGCGTGGCGCTGAAGCGGTTTTCAGCCATGCGGGCGCCACGGATCGATCCCAGTCCGGAATTCACCTCGCATTCCTTGTCCGGCTTGATGACGATGTGGACGTCCTGGCCGTTCTGCTTGACCACATTGTACATGGCGGGCGCATACCAGGCGTCCGTCTCGGCGGCTTGCTGCTGAGAAAGATCGACCCCGAAAGCGTTGGAGGCGGCATCGGTGCCGCCCTGCTTGTTGGTCGGCCACGTGTAGGCGTGATAGCCGCAGCCGACGATGCAGTAGTGGCAAGTGACGTTGTGCTTCTTGGCGTCGGCCGGAACGATCGGCAGACGGTCGATGTGACGTTTGTAAGCCATGATCCGATCCTCCCTTAAAGTACGTTGCTCAGGCGGCCGTAGAGGAGTTCGTCGACTCCCTCGGCATAGATGTCGCCCTTGGCGTCGATGCGCAGCGCGTATTGGGGAAGGTTGGCCGTCGACTGGCCCCAGATCTGCTGCCCTCCGGCATCCGCGTCGAAGCGCGAATAGTGGCCAGGACAGTTGAAGGAGTGATCTTCGGCGTTGTAGTTGAGCGGGAATCCCTTATGTGGGCATACAGTCGAGAACCCGACGATGTCTCCTTCAGCACCGGCACCGCCTTCCACTTTGGTTCCAAGCTTGAGCAACACGCCGGGCGCGTTCTCGTCTGGATAGTTGACCTCCAGCGGTTCGTTGACCTTCAGGTCGGCAACGTTGGCCAACTTGTTCGAAGGGTATTCGACCAGGGCGAGACCCGGTGCGGCCTTGGCCTGAGATTGCGCCGGCAAGGCCACTGCCGTGGCCATCCCTGCGGCGGCAAATGCCCCTCCCCTCAGAAATTGACGGCGACCGACGTCGACCAGCTTGTTGCAGCGATCCATGCATTCCTCCCATTGGCGAAGTCTTCTCCGCCAGGAGTGTAGCAACACCCATGCCAAACGAGCGGGTCGCTCATTTCATTAGGGAAAGTGCATTGAATCATCCGGCTGGCCGGTCGCGACGTTCGGAATTCCGAACATGTTGCAGCGCCGAAGGTTCAGCTTCCCGAACGTGGCCCTTCTACAAGGCCAAAGCGGGTCATCTTTTCCCAAAGCGTCGTCCTGGATATGGCAAGAAGGCCGGCCGCCTTGGCGATCTGTCCGCCAGTCTCTTCGAGGGCGCGCTCGATCTGGCGGCGCTCGGCGGCGTCGCGGACATCGGCGAGCGGCGCGAACGCAGCGCTTCCGACTTTCGAGGCGCGCTCGGGAAACAGGTCGCCGGGCATGATCCATTCGCTGGTCGAGAGGGCGACGGCGCGTTCGACGCGATTTCTGAGCTCCCTGACATTGCCTGGCCAGGGATGCGCAAGGGCGGCCTCCTCTGCCAGCGCGCTGAAGCCACGGATGCGTGCATCGGAGCGGCTGACGGCGTTTTCGAGGAACCTGTCGAGGAGCCAGGCAATGTCTTCGGGCCGCTCCCGCAGCGGCGGAATTGTCACCGGCAGCACCGCCAGCCGGAAGTAGAGGTCTTCGCGAAACCCGGAGGGCCCGCCGCGCTGGCCAAGGTCACGATGGGTTGCGGAAACGACGCGAGCGTGGAACGTGCAGGCCGTTTCACCACCGACGCGATTGAAACTGCCGTCCTCGACAAGCCTGAGAAACTTCGCCTGCAGCGGCAGCGGCATATCGCCGATCTCGTCAAGGAACAGCGTGCCTTTGCCGGCCCGCTCCGCATAGCCAAGGTGACGTTGCTGAGCGCCGGTAAATGCTCCCTTTTCATGGCCGAATATCTCGCTTTCGAGCAGGTCGGCGGGGATTGCCGCGCAGTTGACGGCGACGAATGGCTCTTTGCTCCTTGCCGAGATTTCGTGCAGCAACCTGGCCGCCACCTCCTTGCCCGATCCGGTTTCTCCTGTAATCAGCACCGGCAGGTCATGTCGCGCATAACGGTACAGCAGGTCTTCCACGGACTGGATGGCGCGCGATTCGCCGAGAAAATGACCTTTCAGCCGAGGCTTCGCGGTGCTCGTCCTGCGCCCCGCTGCGATGCGCCGCAGGAACTCGTCCATGGCAAAGGGCTTGGTCATGAAATCGACCGCACCCGACCGCATCAGACGAACCGCCTGGTCTATCTCCCCGTAGCCGGTGACAAACATGAAAGGCGGCGAGTTCGGCTGGTTGGCAAGCTCGTTGAACACGACTTCGCCAGATATGTCCGGGAGACGGACGTCGCAGATCACCAGATCAAGGGAATCGACAAGCCCGCCAATGCCGGAGACCGCGTCCCGGCCTGACCTCCACCAAATCACGCGCCAGCCCTCGAGTTCGAGGCGTTGAACGATGGACCCGCCCATCACCGGATCATCTTCAACGAGGCCTATTCGTGCGGGATCAGGCTGCATAGGCTTTGGTACTCTCCCTTTCGAATGGGATGGTCAGCGTCACCGTCGTCCCTCCGTCTCTTTTGGCGGCGATGGCGACACTTCCGCCAAGATCGTCAACGACGCGGCGGACCATCCAGAGGCCCAGGCCTCGCCCGGCCCGCACAGCGGGACCCGGATCGCTGTCGACGAGAATTCCGGCAATGTCGGCCGGGATACCGGGACCCTGGTCGCCGATTTCGATCTTCAGATGGTTGCCCGAGCCGTCCGCTTTCAGCGAGATCGATCCTCCGTCTGGCGTGATCGTGCTTGCATTCAAAAGAAGATTCAGCACGGCTTGGCGCACTGGCCCTCCCCTTATCGGCAATTCCCGCAATTCGTTCCATACGATATGCCAGTCCAACCGCTGCCGCTTTCGGCGCAATTCGGGTTTCAGCAGGAGACGGACATCGTTGAGATCATCCGCCGACAGCGGACGTTGCGATCGTTCCGGACGATAGGTAGCAAGCGCGGCCTCGACGACGTCGCGAATGCCAGCGAGGCCGCGCTCGATCAGGCTGATCGACGTATCGCGGACACCAGGGGTTTCGCCGTGCGTCTTCAGCGTATCCAGGGCATTGAAAAGGCCGCCCAAGGGGTTGTTGATTTCGTGGGCCATTCCCGATGCCAGCCGACCCAGGCTGGACAGCTTTTCTTCCTCGGCCAGTTGCATGGCAAAATTCGCGCGCTCACGCTCGGCATGGACGAGGGTGTTGTAGCCGCGGAAAAGCCCCGCCACCTCCGAGTCTCCTGCTGGAATTTCGCCCGGTGAAATTGGCTCGGCCGCTCCATGCGCGGCGGATCGCATGTGGTTCTCGAGGACGCGCATCGGTGCGATCATCTGCCGGACGATGAGAAAGCCGCCGAGCGAAAAAAGCACGGCCAGCAAACCATTGGTGACCAGCAGAGTGAACAAGATTTCACGACGCTCGGCGAACAGGCGCGAGACGTCGAAAGTGGCGTGGATGGTCCCGACAGGCTGTCCCTGATAGATGAGATCGCGCTTGGCGAAGCCGGTCAGCGCGGATTCGTCGATCGTCACGACACCAGGACCATAGCGGCTCAGATAACTGTCCGGCAGTTGCGAGAACGTCGCCATTCGGGTGGGGTCCGTCGCTGCCAGGATTCGACCATCCGACCCAGTCACGACCGTTTCGACCGGAGACAGAGCCGCATAAGACGACTTGGACCTGTCGAGTGCGTCGAACACCTCCCAGACGTCTCCTCTCAGGACCGATGGGATGACAGCGGACGAGAGGCCGTCGAGGTATGTTTCAGCAAGGCCGTTCAGGTACCCCTCTTGCGTGCGCGAGAGGCGGTCCAGAACGTGTTCCGAAATCACCGCGCTGATCACAACCATCAGCAACGCAACGATTGCCGGCACGCGATAGGTGACCGGGACCGACCTGAGGCGGCGGATCATGGTCATCCGAATTGCCTCACGATTTCGACCTCGGCCGCAATCGTATCGAAGAGCGATGGGGCGGTCGCCAAAAAGCCGTCCAGCCGAAGGAGGTCGAGGACTTTCTTGCCTTCGGTATCGTCTTTCATGGAAACAAGGGCCTGCTGCAGGGCCTTGACCCGGACATCGCTTGCAAGGGATTTTGGCGATGCCACCGGCGGAAAGCCGAGCCATTCCGATTGCCGGACAATTCTGGTTTGCCTGATCAGGTCAGGCTCCGTTTGGCGCATCACTTCGTAGACGTAGCCATCGACGCTGCCCGATTGTGCCAGGCCAGCTGCCACCGCGCGAACGACGTTGCGGTGCCCGTAAGTGAAAAAGTTCCGCGAAAAGAATGCCTCGGGCAAGAGCTTGTTCTTCGCGAGAAGCGTCCGGGTGACCAGGAAGCCCGAGTTCGAATCCGGGTCCGAGAATGCATGGACATCGCCCTTAAGCCCGGTCCAGTCTTCGACGACGCAGTCGGCAGACGCGATCAGGTAGGATTGGTATAGCGGTCTGCCGAGCCAGACTGGCGTTGCGACCAGATCGAGATTGGCTTTGAATTGGACGTAGGGATAGCCGCAAATCCAGGCTGAATGGATCTCGCCCGACACGAGCAGCGCGGTGATCTCCTGGTAGGTCCGACGTGTCACCAGTTCGACAGGGCCGCCGAGTTTGGACGACAGGAACGTTTGCAAATGGCCGAGAAGTTCGAGGTCGTTCGAGAGGAAGACCGGTGTCAGGCCAAACTTGAACGCAACGTCCTCTGCCGAAGCGTTCGTATGGAAAGCGAGCGAGGCTGCTCCCGCTAGCGCCCCCTTCAAAAGGGCGCGCCGGCTCGGTGGATTGCCTTGCCGCACGCACTGCCGCGCAAGACCGGTCAATTATTCCTCCCAATAGCGGCCATTCAGTCGCCAGCACGATCTTAATCGATAAACGACAGCGTGGCGACAGTTGGGCGCGCCTCGGTCCCTGTGCCTCATATCAGCCATCCGCGATGGTCCCTCACGCAGTCCCGGTCCGGCTGCACCTGCGGGTTGTCCCGAAGCACGGCCGGAACCCTGCTGACCGGACAGACGCGGCAGTTTGACCTAAATCATTGCGAATGCAGCTGCCGAGGTGTGAAATTAGATGATGGGAGGTAGTATCGATGCTGATCCGCACGCTATCTGCATTGGAATGCACGAAATTGCTGGCGTCCAATCGTATCGGCCACTTGGCCTGCGCCAGGGACGGACAACCCTACGTCGTGTGCTTCAACTACGCCTACGCCGACTATCACCTCTATGCGTTCTCCTTGCCTGGGAAGAAGATCGACTGGATGCGGACCAATCCCCTGGTGTGCGTCCAGATCGACGAACACAGCCAGGGGCGCGGATGGAGAAGCGTTGTTGTCGACGGCCGCTTTGAAGAACTGCCTGACCGGGTCGGCCACAAGCTTCAGCGCGATCACGCGTGGTCAGTGTTGAGCAAGCATGCGGACTGGTGGGAGCCTGGCGCCCTCAAGCCTGTCATACCTCCCGTGTCAGATAGCATACCGCACGTTTTCTTCCGGATCCTCATCGAGCAGGTGTCTGGCCGGGAAGCGAGTGACCGGGAAGCAAGTGCGTAGGCTGTTTCCACCGCTTGAAGCATGTGCCGAACCGCAAATGTAGATTGCGCCGGCGCGATCGTTTCGGCCGGCCCATTTGCCGTGCGTCCCCACCGAGGCGCAGAACACCCTGCCCCGGCCATCACGGGACGCAACCTTTGCGGTCAACAGAATCCGCCGCCTACCGCCTCAACGCGTAAATGTTTTCCATGTTTTCGCCACCGATGGGCAGCGCCATGTCGTCGTCCAGCAGACGGGTAATGCGGGCAAATCCAGTAAAAGCCTTCCTCGCTTCCTCGGCCGACATCTTGCCGGACAGCGCAGCGGAGCAGCAATTCAAGGCGCACTGGTAAACCGGTCCGCGCCGCCCTGTTGGCCACTTACGCAGGAACACCATCGCTTCGGCAACGCTGTCGACTTCCTGAACTGGGTATCCCACCCCGGGCGCAAGGCGCACGGGCGTGAAGAAATGCAAGCGGTCCATAAGTTTCCTCCTGGTCGATCGCCTCCGCTCGATCGAACCCCACTAAACTCCCAGATGGGCATTTGGTTCCAGAAAAAAATGAAGTTCCGCATAAAAAAGATGGGGTGGCAAGAAATGGGCAGCCTTCGGCCCTTGTTTCGGCGGAATTCGAATCGCCGTTGCAGGCATGCCAGCAGCAACTTACCCCTGCCGATAAGCGCGGTTCTCATTGAATATCTTTAAGGCCAAAGCCGGCAAATGGGTTGGTTGCCGGTTCCCCTGCGTCAGGCTTAACCTGCGCGGCCACCACGCGGAAGCGCGTGGCCATCAAGGGGAGGACATCGCAGTGACCATACAAGGCGCATCGCCTGACCTGTACAACGAGGATCTCGCTCCGGCGACGGTCCGCAACTGGGGACCATTCTCGATCTTCAACGTCTGGACATCGGACGTCCACAGCCTCTGGGGCTACTACCTGGCTGCCAGCCTGTTCCTGTTCTGCGGCGGCTTCGTCAACTTCATCATCGCCATCGGCATCGGTTCGCTGATCATCTATGCGCTGATGAACATGGTCGGCTATGCCGGCGTGAAGACAGGTGTGCCCTACCCCGTTCTCGCCCGCGCATCCTTCGGCATCTGGGGCGCCAACATACCGGCGCTGGTGCGCGCCATCGTCGCCTGCTTCTGGTACGGCGCCCAGACGGCCGCTGCTTCCGGCGCCATCGTGGCGCTGTTGATCCGCTCGCAATGGTTCGCCGACTTCAACGCCAACACGCATTTTCTCGGCCATTCCGGGCTGGAAGTCATCTGCTTCGTCGTCATCTGGGCGCTGCAACTGCTGATCATCCAGCGCGGCATGGAAACGGTGCGCCGTTTCCAGGACTGGGCTGGCCCGGCCGTCTGGGTGATGATGCTGATCCTGGCGGTCTATCTCTGCGTCAAATCCGGAACCTTCGCCATCACCAGCGATATCCCGATGGATGTGCTGAAAGAGAAGACCAAGGACGCCGGCGTGCCGGGCGAACCTGGCTCGTGGACCTCGCTCTTCGCGGTGGCAGCGATCTGGGTGACCTACTTCTCGGCGCTCTATCTCAACTTCTGCGATTTCGCCCGCTATGCGCCCGACCAGGCGTCGCTGCGCAAGGGCAACATCTGGGGCCTGCCGGTCAACCTCATCCTGTTTTCGCTCGTTGCCGGCGTCACCACCATTGCCGCCTATGACGTCTACCACGAAGTGCTGCTGCACCCCGACCAGATCTCGGCCAAGTTCGACAGCTGGTTCCTGGCAGCGCTGGCCGCCCTGACCTTCGCGGTAGCGACGCTCGGCATCAACGTCGTCGCCAACTTCGTCTCGCCGGCCTTCGACTTCTCCAATGTCTTTCCCAGGCAGATCGACTTCAAGAAGGGTGGCTACATCGCGGCTCTGATCGCGCTTGTGCTCTACCCCTTCGCGCCATGGGAAGGCAGTGCGGCCTCCTTCGTCAACGTCATCGGCGCGACGATGGGACCGATCTTCGGCGTGATGATGGTCGACTACTATCTGATCCGGAAGGGCGAGGTCGACGTCGAGGCGCTTTATCGCGAGGACGGCGAGTTCCGTTTCCAGGGCGGCTGGCACGTCAATGCCTTCATCGCCGCCGGCATCGGTGCGATCTTCTCGTCGATCCTGCCCAACTTCACCAACTGGCTGCCGTCCTGGTGGGGCGTCTATGGCTGGTTCTTCGGCGTCGCCATCGCCGGCATCATCTACTACGTGCTGCGCACCGCCGCCGTGGGCGCCGGCGCCAAGACAGCAAAAGCCTGACAGGCATCGTAAGGGGCGGCGCAATGCCGCCCCTTACGCGCCAACCATCTCGGCCAGTTTGCGCACCGTGTTCCAGTTGCGCGAGGTGCCGATGCCCAGACGCTTGTGGCTTGTCGCCGTCAGAAGCCGTGAATTGGGCGTGGCACGGGAGAAGAAAATCCAGATGTCGCCGGCGACGACCTGCATCTTTTCATCCGTGCCGACATAAGACCTAAGCGCCGTGACGGCTTCGTCGGGCACTGGCTGTCGCATCACCCGAACCGCCACCTGATCCGCCGCGGCGGCCGATTCGTCCGCGAACGGATTGCCGGCCGCAAGCCTCAGCCAATCGGCCGCGCCGCGTACGATGATGTCGACATGGCGGCCGAAGGCACTCTCGAAGGCTGCTTCCAGCCGTTCTTCAAGGCCGGCGATTTCCGTCACCGGAGCTTCGAAGACCAGATTGCCCGTCGCCACCAGCGTGCGGACATTCTTCAGGCCAAGCCCTTCCGCCATCGCCTTGAGGTCGGACATGACAACCCGACGCCCCTCGCCGAGGATGATGCTGTAGAGAAGCGCGACATAGGTTTGCATGAAGCGCGGTCCGCTTGGCGGTGCCTATACCAGGCGCGATTGCTCGACCGCCGCCTCGATGAAGCTGGCGAACAGCGGATGCGGGTCGAGCGGCCGGCTCTTCAGTTCCGGGTGGTACTGCACGCCGATGAACCAGGGATGATCGGGATATTCGACCGTTTCCGGCAGCACGCCGTCGGGTGACATGCCGGCGAACACCAGACCGCAATCCTCGAGCCGCTCCTTGTAGTCGATGTTGACCTCGTAGCGGTGGCGATGACGCTCGGAAATCTGCGTGTCGCCATAGATGTCGGCGATCTTGGACCCCTTGGCGAGCTCGGCCTGGTAGGCGCCGAGCCGCATCGTGCCGCCGAGATCTCCGGTTTCCCGGCGCTTCTCCAGCATGTTGCCCTTCAGCCATTCGGTCATCAGGCCGACGACCGGCTCCTTGGTCGGGCCGAACTCGGTCGACGAGGCATGTTCGACACCGGCCAGAGAACGCGCCGCCTCGATGCAGGCCATCTGCATGCCGAAGCAAATGCCGAAATACGGCACCTTTCGCTCGCGCGCGAACTTCGCCGCCAGGATCTTGCCTTCGGAGCCGCGCTCGCCAAAGCCGCCGGGAACCAGGATGCCATGCACCTTTTCCAGCCACGGCGCCGGATCTTCCTTTTCGAAGATCTCCGATTCGATCCAGTCGAGCTTGACCTTGACGTGGTTGGCCAAGCCGCCATGCGAGAGTGCCTCGATCAGCGATTTATAGGCGTCCTTGAGGCCGGTATATTTGCCCACCACGGCGATGGTGACCTCGCCTTCCGGATTGTGGATGCGGTTGGACACTGCCTGCCAGGGCTCCATGCGCGGCTTCGGCGCCGGATCGATGCCGAAGGCGGCGAGCACTTCCGAATCGAGCCCCTCCTTGTGATAGGCCATGGGCACGTCGTAGATGTGCGGCACGTCGAGCGCCTGGATCACGGCGCTTTCGCGCACATTGCAGAACAGCGACAGCTTGCGGCGCTCTTCCTTGGGAATGGCTCGGTCGGCGCGGACCAGCAGGATGTCGGGCGCGATGCCGATGCCGCGCAGTTCCTTGACCGAGTGCTGGGTCGGCTTGGTTTTCAGCTCACCCGCCGTCGGGATGTAGGGCATCAGTGTCAGATGCACGTAGACGGCGTTGTTGCGCGGCAGGTCGTTGCCGAGCTGGCGGATCGCCTCGAGGAACGGCATCGCCTCGATGTCGCCGACCGTGCCGCCGATCTCGCAGAGCACGAAATCATAGTCGTCATTGCCGTTGAGGACGAAATTCTTGATCTCGTCGGTAACGTGCGGGATGACCTGCACGGTTGCGCCGAGATAGTCGCCGCGTCGCTCGCGCTCGATGATGTTCTTGTAGATGCGGCCGGTGGTGATGTTGTCTTGTTGATTGGCGGAGCGGCCCGTGAAGCGCTCGTAATGGCCAAGATCGAGATCGGTCTCGGCGCCGTCATCGGTGACGAACACCTCGCCGTGCTGGTAAGGCGACATCGTGCCTGGATCGACATTGAGATAGGGATCGAGTTTTTTGATGCGTGCGCGATAGCCTCGCGCCTGCAAGAGAGCCCCAAGGGCCGCTGCGGCAATGCCTTTTCCAAGTGAGGAAACCACGCCGCCTGTGATGAATACATATCGCGCCATGGGAGTCATCGCTTAACGCGGCCGGATTGATTCCGCCAGAGAAAAAACCACCGCGAAGGTTTTTTCCCAAGAAGGCGTCGAAGTGGTGGACGAGGCAAAACAAAAGGGCCGGCAAGGCCGGCCCTTTCGGCATGATGGATGCAGGCGTCAGATGATGACGACCTTGGTGCCGACCTTGACGCGGCTGTAGAGGTCCATGACGTGCTCGTTGATCATGCGGAAGCAGCCGTTCGAGGCGCTGGTTCCGATCGACTGCGGTGCGATGGTGCCGTGGATGCGCAAATGCGTGTCCTTCTTGCCGTCGTAGAGATAGATGGCGCGCGCGCCAAGCGGGTTCTGGCCACCGCCAGGCATGCCATCCTTGTACTGGGCGTAGTGCTTCGGCTCGCGCTTCTGCATGTCCAGGGTCGGGATCCAGCGCGGCCATTCCTGCTTGTCGCCGACCGCGACCGTACCCTTGAACTGCAGGCCTTCGCGGCCGACCGCAATGGCGTAGCGGCGAGCCGTCGAAGATGATTCGACGAGATAGAGGCGCCGCGCACTGGTATCGATGACGATGGTGCCGGCATCATAGCCGGTGAATTCCACGTCCTGCGGCACGAATTCCGGCTTCACCTTGAACTGCTTCTTGGCTTCCCTCTTGGCGAGAGCCTGGTCGAGAGCACGTGTCTCGGGAAGCAGCGACATCGAGGAAGACGAAGTGCCGCCGAAGAGACCGGCGAACAGGCCGCCGCTCGGCTGCTTCTGGCCGACGACCTCGCTGCGCAGTTCGCCATTGTTGCCGGTCAAAGCGACATTCATCGCCTCGGCCGGGAGAGGCTCGGCCGACTGGATTGGTGCGATCGACTCCATCGGCTCGATGATCTTGGAAGTCTTCTTGGCTGGTTTGGCGTCAGCCACTTCAGTCGCCGGCGCGCTCTGGCCCTTCTTGGCCAGGAATGCCTGCCTTTCGGCGTCCGCCTTGGCCTTTGCGGCTTCGCGCATCGCCAGCTTCCTGGCTTCGAGCGCCTTGGCTTTGGCGGCCTCCTTGTCGGCAACGATCTTGGCCTCGATCTTCTTGATCTGGGCGAGATCGTCCGGTGTCGGGTTTTTCTTCTTCTTGAGAAGCTTCAATTGCGCCGCATCACTCTTGGCGGCGACGTTGATGGCATCGGTTTTGTCAACCGACTGATGTGCGGCCATATTTGCCGGCATGCCGGCGAAGGCCGGGGAGCTGATGCCGAGTGCGGCGCAAAGTCCCAGGAAAATGAAGCTGCGAAGCTGCATGGCGAAGATCCGATCGTTCAATGCTTGTTGCCCACGGCGTCGCCCGGCGCCCCCCAAGGACGCCGAAAATGCCGCGTGCAATCTATAGTCGAATAAGCGCGGACGCCTCAAGCGCGAGGCCGCGCCGCAGCCACTCGAATCTTCGTGATCATGCTGCATTTGCCGCGACTGTGTTCAAACGACAACAGGCCGCGGCAGCAAATGTCGAAGGTTACTGGTTCGGAACCTGCGGGGTCGCCGGTGCTGCAGGAGTGGCGCCGTTGGCCGCGGGCGGCGTCGAACCGGCGGCAGGCGCCGTGGCCGGAGCAGTCGCCGGAGGCGTTGTGGCAGCATCGTTGCCGGAGGGTGGCGTCGGCGTGGCGTTGCCAGCGGGCGCCGGAGTGGTCGTGCCGGGCAATTGGTTGAGCACGCCCTTGCCAGCACCGTCCGAGGTCGCCGGGACGCGGTCGAGGATGTCGATCGGCTTCTCGCCGTAACGGGCGACGATCGACAGTGTCAGCGACGTGGCGAAGAAAGCCGCCGCAAGGATCGCCGTCGCGCGCGTCAGCGCGTTGGCCGCACCACGCGCGGTCATGAAGCCCGAGCCGCCACCAATGCCAAGGCCGCCGCCTTCGGAGCGCTGCAGCAGCACCACGCCGACAAGGGCGAGCACGACCATGAGATGGATGACGATCAGTACGGTTTCCATAGTTTATCCTGGCAAGGCCTTGCCCGGCCGCGGACACGACCGGTGAATTGGAGGCGGCTCAATACAATGCTTTGACGGCATTTCCAAGCCCGTGGCCGGAATATGGGAAGCAACACCTGCTTTGCAACGATTTCCAGCGCCGTCAGCCCCGTCCGGCGCGGCCAGCATCCTTAGGAGATGTTGCGATAGGCCTCGGCAATGCCGAGGAAATCCGCCGCCTTCAGGCTGGCGCCGCCGACCAGCGCGCCGTCGACATTCCTGACGCCGAGCAGTTCAACCGCATTGGACGGCTTGACCGAGCCGCCGTAGAGAATACGCATCTTCGCCGCGACGTTGCCAAGCTTCTCCGACAGCTTTTCACGGATATGTTCATGCGCTTCGGCCACATCGGTGACGGTCGGCGTCAGGCCGGTGCCGATCGCCCATACCGGCTCGTAGGCGATGATGGTGTTGGACGCGGTGGCACTCGGCGGCACCGAGCCGGCGACCTGCCGCGCCAGCACCTCGAGCGTGGCGCCGGCTTCGCGCTGTTGCTGTGTCTCGCCAATGCAGATGATGGCCACAAGCCCGGCGCGCCAGGCGGCTGAGGCCTTGGCCTGGACCGTGGCGTCATCCTCGCCCCGCTGCTCGCGGCACTCTGAATGGCCGACGATGACATGGGTCGCGCCAGCATCCTTCAGCATTTCGGCCGAAATACAGCCGGTATAGGCGCCGCTTTCGTTTGTGTGGCAATCCTCGCCGCCAGCATGGACCGGGGTGCGCGACAAGATCTCGGCGGCGTGGGCAAGGAGGGTCGCCGGAACGCAGACCAGCGCTTCGGTTTCCGCATCAAGCCCGCTCATGAAACCGTTGCCGATCATCCTGAGCTCGTTGAGCGAGGCACTGGTGCCGTTCATTTTCCAGTTGCCGGCGACGAGCGGGCGAATTCCTGGCGTCATGGGTTTGCTTCTCCGGGCGATATTCGGCTCTGGCCCTCACTACCAAAATCAGGCCACAAAGCAATCGACAGTGGACCGGAAGGGCGCTATTGCGCTTGTTTCAGACTCGGCGCACGCGAAAATGCGCATAAATCGGAAGTAACGATGCTTGGTATATTGAGAAACGCGGCAGGCACCTGGGTCGCGAAGACGCTGCTTTCGCTGCTGGTGGTCAGTTTCGCCGCCTGGGGCATTTCCGGACGGCTGATGGGCGGTTTCGCCGGCCATGATTCGGTGATAACCGCCGGCGGCACCAAGGTGTCGATCAACGAATATCGCCTCGCCTATGATCGCCAGCTCAGCGTCATGTCGCAGCAGTTCGGCCAACGTCTCACCCACGAACAGGCAAAGGCGCTTGGCGTCGACAATCAGGTGCTGGCACAGCTCGTTTCAGGTGCCGTACTCGACGAACAGGCGCGCAAGCTGGGCCTCGGCCTGTCCAAGGACCGGCTGGCCGAGCTGACGCGCGAGGATCCGGCGTTCAAGGGGCCCGGCGGTCAGTTCGACAAGAAGACGTTCGAATACATGCTGCGCCAGATCGGCATGCGGCCTGAGGATTATCTGAAGAACCGTGCCCAGGTTGCGGTGCGCCAGCAGATCGTCGAGGCGGTCTCGGATGGCCTCAAGGCGCCGGATACCTTCTTCAAGGCGGTGGCGCTCTACCGCGGCGAAGATCGCACCGTCGACTACCTGACCTTGCCGAAGACGCTGGTCGAGCCGATCGAGGCGCCGAGCGACAGCGTGCTGTCGGCCTATTTCGAGGCCAACAAGAAAACCTACGCCGCACCCGAATACCGCAAATTCTCCTATGTCCGGCTCGAACCGGCGGACATCATGGATACGACCGCCGTCACCGACCAACAGGTCAGCGACGACTACAACAAGAACAAGGCGCGCTACACCACGCCGGAGCAGCGCACCATCGAGCAGCTTGTGTTCAAGACGCCGGATGCGGCAAAGGCCGCGTTCGATTCGCTCAAGGCGGGTGCGACCTTCGACAAGCTCGTCGCGGCCGAAGGCAAGACCCCGGCCGATACTCTGCTTGGCACGCTCGCCAAGGACAAGATCGCCGACAAGGCGGTCGCCGACGCGGCCTTCGCGCTCAGCGCCAATGAAGTCAGCCCCGTGGTTCAGGGCGCCTTTGGACCGGTGCTGCTGCGCGTCACCGAGATCAAGCCCGAAGTGGTCAAGCCGCTCGCTGAAGTGTCCGACCAGATCCGCAAGGACCTGGCGCTCGGTGAGGCAAGCCGCATCCTTCTGGATGTGCACGACAATTATGAGGACACCCGCGCCTCGGGCAGTTCACTGGCCGACGCCGCCACCAAGCTGAAGCTCAAGGACGTCACCATCGACGCCATCGATCGCAGTGGTCTCAAGCCGGACGGCTCCATCGTCAAGGACCTGCCGGAATCACCCGCGCTGATCAAGGCCGTCTTCGACGCGGAACCCAACACTGAGAACGACGCTCTGACCACGACGGACAACGGATTCATCTTCTATGAGGTCAGTTCGATCACGCCGGCGCGCGACCGGACGCTGGACGAGGTTCGTCAGAAAGTCGCCGCCGACTGGACGGCGACCGAAACGACCAAGCGGCTCGCCGCCAAGGCAGGTGAACTCGAAAAGCGGCTCAAGGCCGGCGCCACGCTCGACGTCATCGCCGGCGACCTCAAGCTGGAAAAGCAGACCAAGCGCGGCTTGAAGCGTGAGGCCGACGATGCCGACTTCGGCAAGGAGGGCGCCGCGGTCATGTTCGGCGTCGGCGAAGGCGGCACCGGATTGATCCCCTCGCCCACCGGCGACGGACAGATCCTGTTCAAGGTCGCCGAAGTGTTCGAGCCTGCGGGCGCCGAGGCAAGCTCGGTGCCGGAGGACGCGCAGAAGTCCTTCACCTCCGGCATGTCGGACGATCTGCTCGACCAGTTGGTGGCGCAGTTGCAGACGCAGTACGACGTTCGCATCGATCAGGCCGCTGTTGCCCAAGCCTCGACAAGATGAGCGCGCTGAAAACCCATATCGCCAAGGTCGCGGGCGGGACCGCCCTTTCCTTTGAGGAAGCGCGTGAAGCCTTCGACATCATCATGTCGGGTGACGCGACCCCTGGCCAGATCGGCGGCTTCCTGATGGCGCTTCGCGTGCGTGGCGAGACGGTGAGCGAGATTTCCGGCGCCGTCGCCACCATGCGCGCCAAGATGCTTCGCGTCGACGCGCCCGCCGGCGCCATCGATATCGTTGGCACCGGCGGCGACAATTCGCACAGCGTCAACATCTCGACAGGATCGGCCTTCGTCATCGCCGGCAGCGGCGTCCCGGTCGCCAAGCACGGCAATCGTGGCCTCTCCTCGCTGACCGGTGCGGCCGATGTCCTGACCGCGCTCGGGGTCAAGATCGACATCCCGCCGGAGACGATCGGCCGCTGCATCCACGAGGCCGGCGTCGGCTTCATGTTCGCACCGGCGCACCATCCGGCGATGAAGCATGTCGGCCCGATCCGTGGCGAGCTCGGCACACGCACCATCTTCAACCTGCTCGGCCCGCTGTCCAATCCGGCCGGCGTCGTCAGGCAGATGGTCGGTGTGTTCCTGCCGGAATGGATCATGCCGGTCGCCGAGACATTGAAGGCGCTGGGCACCGAACATGCCTGGGTCGTTCATGGCGACGGCTATGACGAAATCACCACCACCGGCGAGACGCAGGTGGCGGAACTGATCGGTGGCGAGATCCGCAGCTTCACGCTGACGCCTGAAGCCGTTGGGCTGGCGCGCCACACCAAGGATGAATTGCGCGGTGGCAACGCGGCCTACAACGCTGGGGCTTTGCGCGATATGCTCGGCGGCGCTGCCGGCGCCTATCGCGACACCGTGTTGATGAATGCTGGCGCCGGACTTGTGGTGGCAGGCAAGGCGACGACGCTTGTTGACGGCATCGCGGCGGCGGCGCAGGCCATAGACAGCGGCCGGGCGCTGCAGGTGCTCGACCGGCTGATCGAGATTTCGAACGGATAGAGCGTGTCTGACATTCTTCGCAAGATCGAGGCCTACAAGCGCGACGAGATCGCGGCGGCCAAGGCACGTGTGCCGCTGGCCGAGATCAAGGCACGTGCAAGAGACGCCGACGCACCACGCGGATTTCTTGCCGCGCTCGAGGCGAAGCGCAAGTCAGGCAGCTTCGCCCTGATCGCCGAGATCAAGAAGGCGAGCCCTTCCAAGGGCTTGATCCGTGCGGATTTCGACCCGCCGGCACTGGCGCAGGCCTATGCGAAAGGCGGCGCGGCCTGTCTTTCGGTGCTGACCGACGCGCCGTCCTTCCAGGGCGCGCCCGAATTTCTCACTAGGGCGCGCGCCGCCGTCGCCCTGCCCGCGCTGCGCAAGGATTTTCTGTTCGATCCCTACCAGGTCTATGAAGCCCGTGCGTGGGGCGCGGACGCCATCCTGATCATCATGGCCAGCGTCGACGACACCCTGGCGAGCGACCTCGAATCGACGGCATTCGATCTCGGCATGGATGCGCTGGTCGAAGTGCATGACGAGGCCGAGACGCAGCGCGCACTGAAGCTGTCGTCGCGGCTGATCGGCATCAACAACCGCAATCTGAGAACATTCGAGACCAGCCTCAATACCTCCGAGCGGCTGGCGTCGATGGTCCCGGCTGACCGTTTGCTGGTCAGCGAGAGCGGTATCTTCACGCATGACGATTGCCTGAGACTGCAGAATAGCGACATCGCTACCTTCCTTGTCGGTGAAAGCCTGATGCGGCAACAGGACGTCACTGCGGCGACGCGCTTGCTCCTGACGGGCAAGGCGCCGGATGCATCGGCCCGAAAATCGGAATCGATTTTCGGAGAGCACGATGCATAGATTCAAAGTGATAGAGCGTACTTTGTGCGTCCGAATGGACGCACGTCGCTCTATGGCGATCTAATGGTGCCGGCCGCCCTCACCCATCTCAGCGCGCAGGGCGAGGCCAACATGGTCGATGTCGGCGACAAGGCGGAGACGACGCGCACGGCGATCGCCGAGGGTTTTGTCTCGATGCAGCCAGGGACGCTGGCAACGATCCTCGCGGGCGACGCCAAGAAGGGCGATGTGCTCGGTACCGCGCGCATCGCCGGCATCATGGCGGCCAAGAAGACGCATGAGCTGATCCCGCTCTGCCATCCGCTGCTTCTGACCAAGGTCTCCGTCGACATCGAGCCGGACCATGCTTTGCCGGGTCTGAAGGTCATCGCGCTCGCGCGGGTCACCGGCAAGACGGGCGTCGAGATGGAAGCATTGACCGCCGCTTCGGTTGCCTGCCTGACCATCTACGACATGGCCAAGGCGGTGGACCGCGCGATGGTCATCTCCGGGATCCGGCTGGTCGAAAAGACCGGCGGCAAGTCCGGCGACTACAAGGCAGGCGCCTGATGGCGCTGGTTCCGGTCGCCGAGGCGCTCGAACGCCTGCTGGACGGTGCCGTGCCGCTGGCAAGCGAAAGCGTTGCACTTTTCGAGGCGGTGGATCGCGTTCTGGCGGAACCGGTTGTCGCGCTGCGCACCCAGCCGCCTTTCAACGCCTCGGCCATGGACGGCTACGCGGCCCGTGCCGCCGACGTGGCGTCGGTGCCAGCGCGGCTTTCCGTGATCGGCATGGCGCCGGCCGGGCGCGGCTTTGACGGCACGGTCGGCAAGGCCCAGGCAGTGCGCATCTTCACCGGCGCGCCGCTGCCTGACGGCGCCGACACCATCGTCATCCAGGAAAATGTCAGGGATATCGGTGGCGGCGATATCGAAGTGATCGAGCCCACCGCCGAAGGGCGCAACATCCGCCGCATCGGCCTTGACTTTTCGAAGGGCGACATCCTGCTTGAAAAAGGCCGTTTGCTCGATCCGGCGGCGCTGTCGCTGGCGGCATCGGCCAATCATCCCCGAGTGAGCGTGGTGCGACGACCGCTGGTCGCCATCATCGCCACCGGCGACGAGCTGTTGCCGCCCGGCAGCGAACTCGGGCCGGACCAGATCATCTCGTCCAACGCCTATGGCGTCGCCGCCGCCGCGCAATCGGTAGGCGCCCGCGCGCTCGATCTTGGCATTGCAGCCGACCGCAAGGAGGCCATCGCCGCGTTGGTCAAGAAGGCGGTCGCGGCCGGTGCGGATGTCATTGTCACCCTTGGCGGCGCCTCGGTCGGCGACCATGACCTGATCCATGACGTGCTGACCGGCGAAGGCATGCAGCTCGGTTTCTGGAAGATCGCCATGCGTCCCGGCAAACCGCTGATGTTCGGACGCCTCGGCGAGATCAGGTGCATCGGTCTGCCCGGCAATCCGGTCGCAAGCCTGGTTTGCTCGCAACTGTTCCTCAAGCCGCTGCTGGCGCGGCTTGGCGGCCGCAATCATCGTCAGGATATACGTACGGCGCGGCTGGGCGCCGCGATGCCGGCCAATGATCTTCGCCAGGACTATGTGCGGGCCATGGTCCAGGAAGATGCCGACGTGCTGGTTGCGACCCCGTTCAGCATCCAGGATTCCTCGATGCTGAAAAAGCTGGCCGACGCCAACGGGCTGATCGTGCGGCCGCCGTTTACCCCCGCGGCCGCCGCAGGCGAGGCTTGCAGCGTGCTGATGCTACGCTAAATGAATCCAACATAAGCCATTCACAACAATACGAAAAATAATCTCGGCCCTATTCCGAGAGCAATATCCGGGTCAGCGGATGAGCCGGATCGGCAAGGCCGTCGACAATGCTGTAATGATGCCGGTCGGGCTCGACCACGGTGCTGGTCGTGGCGCCAAGGCCGGTCCAGATGTTGGCAAGCAATGCGTTCTGGCGCAGGAATTCGGCGCGCTCGCCACCGCCGGCCCAGCAGGTGATGCGGACACCACCCATGGGGCGCAAGAGCGCCGGGCTCTCGGTCAGCGCCTCACGTTCGTCGATCGCCAATGTGGCGTTCATCTCGGTGAGCATGATCGGACGCAGGTCATGGACGCCTGAAATCGACACGACCTGGCGCACGCGCCCCGCGACATCGGCTGCCAGAGGCGTGGTTGTCGTCACCATCCGGCTGGCGAGATGTCCACCCGCCGAATGTCCGGTCAACATCAGCGGTCCGTCGATCATTTCCGCCGCCTTGCCGATCGCCGCCCCGATTTCCCCGACGATGCCGGCGATGCGTGTTTCCGGGCACAGCGTGTAGGAGGGCATCGCCACGGCGAAGCCGCTACTGACCGCGCCATTGGCGAGATGCGACCAGGAACTCTTGTCGAACGCCATCCAGTAGCCGCCATGGATGAACACCACCAGCCCCTTGGGCGTGGCGCTGGGAAGGAAGAGATCGAGCCGATTGCGCCGTCCGTCGCCATAGGCGATGTCGAGCCGTGCCCGGCCCTGTGCCGAAAGTGCATTGCGAAACGCTTGCGCCGGTTCGACCCAAGCGGCCGGCCAGCGGTCGCTGCCGGCGATGTTCGCGCCGTTGGCATAGGCGCCGTCCCAATCGACAATGTGACGCTCGAGCATCGGCATCCTCCCCCAAACGGCATCGTTTTCAGCGCTAGCAATGGCCACCGCAGCGCCTTGCGTCAATGCTTCCACGCAAAACATTTTAGGCTTGAAACAAATTTCGACTGGTGCGATCCTGCCTGACGAACAGCCGACAAAATGGGAGGTCTGCTGTGCGGCCCGAACCCTGCGGATGCTCACCCTGTCCGGGTGGCGTCGAGCAAGGTGCGACTGGCGGCACGAAGCCTCCTCTTAAAAAACAGGACCTTCAGATCCACCTTATCCGGCCAGGCGTCTCGCGCACTGGCCAGGCAACAGACGGGATAGCGGCGACATGCTTGGGCCTTCAGCGCATATCGATACGTTCACGCGCGATCACCTGCCGCCGCCGGAGCAATGGCCGGACTTCCTGCTCGACGGTTTTGATTATCCCGAACGCCTCAACGCCGGCGTCGAACTGACCGACAGGCTGGTCGAGAAAGGCCTCGGTGACCACACCGCGCTGATCGGCAATGGTCGCCGCCGCACCTACAAGGAACTGTCCGACTGGACGAACAGACTGGCCCATGCGCTGGTCGAAAATTACGGCGTCAAGCCGGGCAACCGGGTGTTGATCCGTTCGGCCAACAACCCCGCCATGGTGGCTTGCTGGCTGGCTGCCACCAAGGTCGGCGCCGTGGTCGTCAACACCATGCCGATGCTGCGCGCCGGCGAGCTTGCCAAGATCGTCGACAAGGCGGAAATCACCATCGCGCTCTGCGATACCAGGCTGATGGACGAGATGACCGCCTGCGCCAAGGACAGCGCGTTCCTCAGACAGGTCATCGGCTTCGACGGCACCGCCAACCATGACGCCGAACTCGATCGCGCCGCCCTCGACAAGCCGGTTGTCTTCACCGCCGTCAGCACCGGCCGCGACGATGTCGCGCTGCTCGGCTTCACCTCGGGCACGACCGGCGTGCCGAAGGCGACGATGCATTTCCACCGCGACCTGTTGATCATCGCCGACGCCTACGCCCGCGAGATCCTCCAGGTGACGCCGGACGACATCTTTGTCGGCTCGCCGCCGCTCGCCTTCACCTTCGGCCTTGGCGGGCTCGCCATCTTCCCGTTGCGCTTCGGCGCGGCGGCGACGCTGCTCGAGCAGGCAACGCCGCCCAACATGATCCATATCATCGAGACCTACAAAGCAACCATCTCCTTCACCGCACCGACCGCCTACCGCGCCATGCTGAAAGCCATGGATGAGGGCGCCGACTTGTCATCGCTGCGCGTTGCAGTTTCAGCGGGCGAGACGTTGCCGGCTCCGGTTTTCGAAGAGTGGACGCGAAAGACCGGCAAACCGATCCTCGACGGTATCGGCGCCACCGAAATGCTGCATATCTTCATCTCCAACCGCTTTGACGACATGAAGCCGGCGTCGACCGGCAAGCCCGTGGGTGGCTACGAGGCGCGCATCGTCGACGAAGAGATGCGCGAGGTGCCGCGCGGCGCGACTGGCAGGTTGGCGGTGCGCGGGCCGACCGGCTGCCGCTACATGGCCGATATCAGGCAGAAGGACTATGTGCGCGACGGCTGGAACCTCACCGGCGACACCTTCACCCAGGATGAGGATGGCTTCTTCCATTTCGCCGCGCGCTCCGACGACATGATCATCAGCGCCGGCTACAACATTGCCGGGCCCGAGGTCGAGGCGGCGTTGCTGTCGCATCCTGATGTCGCCGAATGCGCGGTGATCGGCGCCGCAGATGCCGAACGCGGCCAGATCGTCGAGGCACATGTCGTGCTGGTGCAGGGCGTGGCGCCCGACGCCTTGACCACCAAGCGTCTGCAAGACCATGTCAAGGCAACGATCGCCCCCTACAAATACCCGCGATCGGTGAAATTCATCGCCGCCTTGCCCAAGACCCAGACCGGCAAGATCCAGCGCTTCCGGCTGCGCACGGAGAAAATCAATTGAGCGAGCCATACGATCCGGCGTCCGAAGGCGCACAGATGTCGTTCAAGGAACGCATGTCCTACAGCGACTATCTGCACCTGGAGAAGGTGCTCGACGCGCAGACGCCGTTGTCGTCCGCGCATGACGAGATGCTGTTCATCATCCAGCACCAGACCTCGGAATTATGGATGAAGCTCGCTCTCCACGAGCTCGGCGCCGCGATCCGCTCCATCCGTGCGGACCGTCTCGAGCCGAGCTTCAAGATGCTGTCGCGCGTCGCCCGCATCTTCGAGCAGTTGAACAACGCCTGGGACGTACTGCGGACGATGACGCCCAGCGAATACACCGAGTTCCGTGACGCGCTCGGCCAGTCCTCGGGCTTCCAGTCCTGGCAATATCGCGCCATCGAATTCATGGCCGGCAACCGCAACCCAGCCATGCTCGGTCCGCACAAGCACCGGCCGGACCTCAGCCGGAAGCTGGAGGCGATCCTGGCCGAGCCATCGCTCTACGATGAAGCGTTGCTGCTTTTGGCGCGCAACGGATTCGACATCGGCGCCGACGCCAGACGCAAGGACTGGCGTGAGACACGCACCGAGAATGAAGAGGTTCTGGTGGCCTGGCAGACCGTCTACCGCGACCCGCAGCGCTACTGGATGTTCTATGAGCTGGCCGAAAAACTGGTCGACTTCGAGGATTATTTCCGCCGCTGGCGCTTCAACCACGTCACGACAGTCGAACGCATCATCGGCATGAAGCGCGGCACCGGCGGCACGTCGGGAGCGTCCTATCTGAAAAAGATGCTCGAGGTCGTCCTGTTTCCGGAGCTCTGGACGGTTCGCACCCGGCTCTGACTTTTCAGGTGACGGCCGTCTTGACCGCGAAGCGGGCATCCTGCCAGGCGCCAGTGCGCAGGATATCCTCCAGCACCTCGACCGCCTGCCAGACATCCTTGTAGCCGACATAAAGCGGCGTGAAGCCGAAGCGGATGGTCGACGGCGCGCGGAAATCGCCGATCACGCCACGCTCGATCAACGCCCGCATCACCTGGTAGCCATGCGGATGAAGGAACGACACCTGGCTGCCACGCTCCTTGCCGTTGCGCGGACTTTCGAGTTCGAGGCCGAAGGCGCCGCATCTGGCTTCAACGAGCAGGATGAACAGCTCGGTCAGCGCGATGCTCTTCTCGCGCACCGCCGCCATGTCGACCTCGTCCCAGAGGTCCAGCGCGCCCTTTAGCGCCCGCATCGACAATACCGGCTGCGTACCGCACAGGAACCGGCGGATGCCGACGCCAGCCGCATAGCCCTGTTCGAAGGCGAAAGGCCGCGCGTGGCCCCACCAGCCGCTGAGCGGCTGGTGGACATCGCCATGGTGGCGCTTTGCGGCATAGATGAAGGCCGGCGAGCCCGGGCCGCCATTGAGGTACTTGTAGGTGCAGCCGACAGCGAAATCGGCATTGGCGCGATCGAGCTCGACCGGCAAGGCACCCGCCGTGTGGCAGAGGTCCCAGACGATCAGCGCGCCGGCTTGATGGGCCTTGCGCGTCAGCGCCGCCATGTCGCGCAACTGGCCGGATTTGTAATTGACGTGGTTGACCAGGATGACGGCGACGCGCTCATCGATCAGCTCTTCGATGGTTGGCGCATCGACGCCCTCGAGCCGCAGCACAGTGCCCGGTCGCGTCGATGCCACGCCTTCGGCCATATAGAGGTCTGTTGGAAAGCTGTCGCCCTCGGCGACGATGACCGACCGGTCTGGCCGCATGCCAAGCGCCGCATGAAGCACCTTGTAGATGTTGATCGAGGTCGTATCGCAGACCACCGTCTGGCCAGCCGCGGCGCCGATCAGGCGTCCGAGTTGGTCGCCGAGCGCCACCGGCATGTCGAACCAGCCGGCGGTGTTCCAGGCCCGGATGAGGTCCTGCGCCCATTCTTGTGTCGCGGCCTTCTGGATCTCGTTGAAGACGGCGGGTGAAGCGGCACCCAGCGAATTGCCGTCGAGATAGATCACCCCTTCCGGCAAGACGAAGCGATCACGCATGGAGCGCAGCGGATCCGCTGCGTCCATCGCCTCGATTGTTGCGAGATCGGGAGTTGCATTCATGATCGATTGTCCTCCGCGCATGAGCGCGCCCAGATGAACAAGACAGGTGAAATTGGCCGGCCGAACATGCGCGGTCTGCCGGACTGTGTCAAACATTATATATAATTTACACCATGGAAGGCTTTCATATATAATTTATGTGTGCAATCCGTGGATGGGGCAACGATATTGGATGAAGGACACTCGAAGACTGAAGCGGCCTACAGGCTGCTGCGTCGCGATATCCTCACGACCCGCCTGAAGCCCGGCGCGCCGCTCAAGCTCAGCACGCTGCGCAATGGCTATGGCATTGGCTGGACACCGTTGCGCGAAGCGCTGTCGCGACTGGAGGCCGAGCGCCTGGTGACTTCCATCAGCAATCGCGGTTTCGCCGTCGCTCCGGTCTCGCGCACCGAACTGGAAGACCTGTCACGCGCCAGGTTGGTGATTGAGCTGCCCCTGCTCCAGGAATCGATCGAGAAAGGCGGCCATGAATGGGAAGATGCCGTCGTCACGGCCCATTACCGGCTGTCGCGCTGCAAGACCGCGGTTGATGACCCTTCAGATGAAGTGGTCGACGAATGGGACGAAAAGCACGAGGCCTTCCACGCGGCGCTACTCAGCGCGGCAACATCCCCCTGGCTGTTCAACTTCCAGTCCACGATCGCGGATCAGTTGCGTCGCCATCACCGCTTCCTGGGCCTTGCGCCAACGTTGCGGGCGGCCGCCGGCCTGCTGCATGGCTATGAGGAGGCCATGGAGGCGTTGCGCCAGGCCGTCGCGATCGAACATCACACCGCGCTCATGAAAGCGGCGCTGGATCGGGACATCGAACGCGCGAAAGCGCTGATGACCGCCCATATCGGCTACACGCTGCATGTCTATGTCCATGCCGGCGACGGCAGCACAAACAAGCATTGAGGTAGACGAACTTGGGCAAACCCCAACATAGGCATTTCTCGGGCAAAAGTTGGCGTTTTGGCTTCGTTTCGTTCACGGCGGACGAACGACTGCTGAAAGTGGAAAAGCCGCTTTCCGATGTCTGTCGGCGACCAATGCCAAGCCTCGAAGCAGGCTGGTCCACAGGCTGTTAACCATAACAATTTCAATGCGTGCAAGTGCACCGCAGCCGCGGGCAGCCGCCGATCAGGGCCCGCTGCCGAGCGCCAAATAATTTCAGCCGTCTTAACAAATTCACTAAACTTTAAACGGTTGCGGAACACAACTGGAACAGATAGTGTTTGTTCTGGGTTTGTTTTTCGATTCTGGTTCAAACCCTCGTTCAATGCCTCGGGGGCCGCCATGCTGACGCGCAAGCAACATGAACTGCTGATGTTCATCCATGAACGGCTCAAGGAAAGCGGCATTCCGCCCTCCTTCGACGAGATGAAGGAAGCGCTCGATCTCGCCTCCAAATCCGGAATTCATCGACTGATCACGGCGCTGGAGGAACGCGGCTTCATTCGCAGGCTGCCCAATCGCGCGCGCGCCCTGGAAGTGCTGCGGCTGCCGGATTCGATCGCGCCCGGCCTCAACGCGGCCCGCAAATTCTCGCCAAGCGTCATCCAGGGCAGCCTCGGTCAAGGCAGCGGCCTTGGCCGGCAGATCAAGCCGGCTTCTTCGCGCATGCCCTCGGCCGGCAATGACGACGACGTGGTCTCCGCGGTGTCGATCCCGGTGATGGGTCGGATCGCAGCCGGCGTGCCGATCGACGCCATCCAGCATCAGACGCATTCGATCTCCGTGCCGCCGGACATGATCATGGGTGGCGAGCACTATGCGCTGGAGGTCAAGGGCGACTCGATGATCGAGGCTGGCATCTTCGACGGGGATACTGTGATCATCCGCAATGCCAATACCGCAAGTCCGGGCGAGATCATCGTGGCACTGGTGGACGACGAGGAGGCGACGCTGAAGCGGTTTCGCCGCAAGGGTGCCTCGATTGCCCTCGAAGCCGCCAATCCGGCCTATGAAACACGCATTTTCGGACCGGACAGGGTCAAGGTGCAAGGCAAGCTCGTCGGGCTGATCAGGCGCTACTGAACAGGGCCCGCATTCGGCTTTTCAGGGTTGCGATAGGGCGGCAGCCCCCTCGCCTCGCGTGAGAATTTTCGCTGGGTGTGCCAGGGTCGATATGGCCTGTTCACAGCGAAGCTGACCGTTGCTGGCATAATTGCCGATCGGCGATCGAAGAAAACGGCCGCACTGCCTTTGCGGGCGAGTTGCCGCTTGGTGATGACCAGAACCAGCGGATTGTGACAGGGATCATAGGCTGTCGCGTCATTGATGACGATCAGCTCCGCGAAGCCGCAGGCCTTCCACGCGTCCTTGCGGTCCTCGACTTGCGCAATGATCGCACCTGAAGGGTGCTTGGCAAGACATACGCCGGCGGTGCAGTAGAAGGGCGCTCCCGGTGGCAGTTCGGCGGAATCCGCGATGTCGAATTGTCCGTCTCCCTTGTCGAACACCTCCGGCACGACGATGGTTTCGGATGCCAGCGCGCGTTTCCAGTTGTCGACTGTGAATTCGTTTGGACGCGCCCGGCTGACCGCGAGTTCGCCGTCGCCGATCGGCAGCGCCACCAGCCTCGCGTCCTCCGAGATCAGCACATCCGGTGCGCGCGTATCCGAGACGGTCAACAGGCCGGCAAGCGCGAATGGCAGCGCCAAGAGCCGCAGCCATGTCGTCGCCATCGTCGCAATGACCAGGGCAATCGCCACCAACAGTACGGATTGCTGTGAAATCAACCCGACCGCATCGATCGGCGAGCGTTCCGATATCCACGCCGACAAGGCGATCATCGCGGTCAGGCCTTTGCCCATCACATAGAGGAAGGGACCGTCGATGCCGAACGGCATCGCCAGCGCGCTGAGGACGGCGAAAGGCATCACAACCAACGAGACGATCGGCATGATGGCCAGATTGGCGAACAGGCTGAGCGGCGACACGCGCTGGAAATGCCAGATGGCGAACAGCGCCGTCGCGCTGCCGGCGATGATGGAGGTCATGGCAAGGCCACCCATTGCCAGCAGGAATTTTCGCGTCAGGAAACTGGGCAACGACCGCTTCGGCGGCGGCGGTCTCGTTTTCCCCGCACGATGATCCGACCAGCCGGCATAGGCACCGACCAGCGCCGCGGTCGCGGCGAAGGACATCTGGAAGCTCGGGCCGACCACCTCATGCGGCGACACCACGATGACGGCGATCGCCGAGATCGCCAGATTGCGCATGGTCAGTGCCGCGCGATCGAACAGCACGGCAATCAGCATCACCGCCAGCATGATGAAGCTGCGCTCGGCGGCAACGACGACGCCCGAGATGATGAGATAGGCCGCGATCGAGAAAAGTGCTGCGGCTGCCGCGTATTTCTTGACCGGCCGGCGCGCGGAAAAGTCCGGAAACAGGGCGAAGGCGCCGCGCAGCAGACCCATGATGGTGCCGGCGACCAGCGCCATATGCAGTCCGGAAATGGAAATGATGTGATAGATGCCGGTCCGCCGCATCGCTTCGTTGATTTCATCGGGAATGCCGGCGCGCACGCCGACGATCAGCGCCGCGGCGATCTCGCCTTCGGCGCCACCGACGCTGGCCCTGATATGGTCTGCAATGGCTTCGCGGGCATTTTCTACCGCCGAGGAAAGACGGGCCGCCCGCGGCATGTCATCGTCATCGGTCGCGACAATCCTTGGATTGCCAAGGAAGAAGCCGCTGCCGCCTATGCCGGAGAAATAGCTGTCGAAAGAAAAGTCATAGCTGTTCGGACGCACCGGGCCGGTCGGCGGCAACAGCTTGGCATAACCCGATATCAGGGAGCCGGCGGTCATTTCGGCCGGTATTTTGCGCGCCGAAAGCCGAACGCGTTCCGGCATATAGCGTAATTTCGGCCGTGCGGTTGACGTCACGTCGATGGTCAGCCGAATACGGCCGCTCTCCATCTGGTCGAGCGAGACGACGCGGCCGGTCACTTGCGTCGAGATCTCCGAGCCCAGCATCTGAGTTCCGGCCCGCCACGTCTCGACCTTGCCGGCAAGCAAGCCCAGCGCGCACAACAATGCTGCCATGAAGCACAGATGGGTTTTCGGCCAGGGGCGCGAGACAAGCGCGCAGAGCCCCGCGAGGGCGACGACCGCGACGGGTTTTGCAAAGTCAGGCTCCGTCGCCAGAGAAAAGTAGCCGATCGCTCCACCAGCCAGGCAGACCGGCACCAGCAGGAAGGCAATGCCTCGGTCAAGTTCGAGGCCCGCCGCCGTGGCCACGCTATGGCGCAGGCGAGGCAGCGAAACCTGACGGAATTGCCGGTGCAGCCGCACGATCGCGCCGGCCTCGGCAACCGGATCGGGGGTGGAGACATCCGCCTGTAACGGTTGGTCTCCGGGGCTCGGCACGAGGGGCAATGGCGACCGCGGCGAGGCCGGCGGAGGCGTCGCAAACAGGGACCGTTCGCTGACGCCAATTGTAGCGCGCAAAATCGTTTGGCACCTCCGCGCAACTTCATTTGGCACCAGCTTGCGCGCTTTAATGGCTCCTTAAAGCCCCGCTTAAACCAGCCGGCTTGGTTTTCACCGACAGGCAAGGTTGAGGCCGTCCTTTTCCGCGTGCTATGGCACCCTGGATGGCGGCACTTCGAAATTATGATCTAGATGGACTTCGCGGCCTGGCGGCGCTCAGCGTTGCGGTTGGGCATTGCGCTTCTGTCGCTGGTGGCCTTGGCCTCGCCTATCGGATGACGATCAAAACCGCGCCAGATGCGACCCTGCAGGATGTGGTCTTCCGGTTCCTGCACATCGGCTTTCACGCCGACGCTGCGGTCATCGTGTTCTTCGTGCTGTCCGGCCTTGTGCTTTCGAGATCACTCCGAAACAAAGATGCCGGCATCGTTTCTTATATCCTCCGAAGGGCTTTCCGCCTGGTTCCGGTCGCCGTGGCGTCAGCGCTCATCATCGGCTACCTGACGCCCGCAAGCACTTGGTCGCAGATCATCGGCGCGTCGATCTTCTACGATATCTCTCTCAACGGTGTGCTCTGGACCCTGCAGATCGAGGTGTGGGGAAGCCTGTGGGTCTATGCGGCGGCGACGGCCAGACGAACACACCCGGCGCTTTTCGTCGCCTTGCTAGTCGCAACGTTCGCGGTCTCCTACCTCGACCACCGCCCGATCCCTTTGTTCATGAGCGCCTTCGCCTTGGGAGCGCTCGTTGACGATCTTCCGACTGTTGCCGTCAACCGCGTCACAGCGTCGGTTGGGCTTCTCGCCTTGATGACCGCTGATTTCATACTCGGCCCAGGGTTCGCTATGCGCTGCTGGCAGATGCTTGGGGCTTTCTGCATTGTTGCCTACGTCTCGCGGCATTCGGTCTGGCTGACGGCGAATTCATTCGCCCACTTCCTGGGGCGGATCAGCTACCCTTTTTACCTACTCCACCTCGCGGGAGCGCTGATCATCGTCAAACTGGGCGTCAGGTCGCTGGGTCTCGACCCCTATTCGCTCTTTGTGGTCTACGGCGTGGCGTCGATCACCATAGCCATGTTCGTCGCGTGGCTCATTCATACCGCTGTCGAAGTTCCAGGCATGACCGCCGGGGAGACGGCCAGGGGTCTTCTTGCGACGCCTAGCATCTCGCCCACATCGGCCGAGGGGGAAGCAGATGCCTAACAACGAACAGCGACGCTACCTGGGGCTACAGGCTTTGCGTGCGATCGCAGCGCTGCTGGTGGTCGTTCAGCACTCTGTCTATTTTTCATGCCTCGCGACAGGCGCTGACACCATCAGTTTCCGCCGCCTTCAGCTCGGCACTACCGGCGTCTTCATTTTCTTCGTCATTTCGGGGGCTGTGATGGCGTTGGCAACGACCAATGAGGGGCCAAGGTCATTTGCTCTCTCGCGCTTGACGAGAATTTACCCTGCCTATTTCCTCGCGCTCGGCCTGGCGTATGTCGTGTTGTCGACCGCTGGACAGCCACCGACGATAACACCAGACGCTTCCCTGTTTCTGCTTCCTACAGGGGACCTCAATTCGACCTTCAATGTTCCCTACTGGACGCTCATTTATGAGATGCAGTTCTATGCGCTGCTTTGGTTGGCGGTCGTTTGCCGGACCTCTCACACCGCGAGGATGTGGCTTGCCGTCTGTTGGGCCGTGGTTATCCTCGTTTCAGGGACATCCGGAATAGCAGTTCCGGTGCTTAATCCGACCGCAATTCAGATACCTTTTTCCGGCGTCAACCTGTTTTTCGTCCTGGGCTATGTCATGGCATCAGGGATGATGACCAGAGACTGGCGACCCTTCTTTGCTCTAGTGCTTCTGACTTCTGTCATGAGCCTCTACGCAAACGCCTGGAGCCAGTCCTATCTTGGTCTCGGCGTCCTATGCGCCTCAGCCGTGTTCATATCCATCTGGATCGAAGCCGGGTTTGTGCCGAAGTGGCTGGCGAAAGCAGGTGACTATTCTTACGGGCTCTATCTGGCCCACTTGTCGATCGTCTTTGCGATCTACAAAGCGGCACCGGGTTGGCCGCTATGGGCAATGATAGTCGCGACGCTGTCTTGCGGCCTGCTAGGCGGCTTGGCGTTCGGACGCCTAGAGCAGTGGCTCTATCGGAAATACTGGAGACCGATCGCCAAGCGCGCCAACCGCGATAGGGAATTTTCGGCCCCTGATCTTGCCGCTATTCGGTCGGACCAAAGATAGTAGCCGGGTCGCCCCCTATGCTCTGTAGCATCTGGAGAGCAGTCGGATCATTGGCATAGATATCGGTCCGTGCGTTCCAACGTTCCTGCGTATATAGATCGGCGCTGTCGATCTCGGTCTTCGCCGCTTCGAGCAGGCCCGCAGCCTGCAGCCGATCGATGATGACACGTTTGGGCACTAATCGCGCCGGCTTCAGCTGTTGCGGCAATCCGTCAGGAAATTGAGCGCGTAGCACATCCCACAGCTCATCCTCGCTCGCGATGCGTGTCACGCCAGCACCTTCAGGCAAGGCGTCAACATAAGCGCCGGTTGAGCTTGACCAGAATCGGCTTTCGTTGCCGGCCACAACCCAGAACCAATTGCTGGGATCATAATCAGGCATACGTGCCTCCCGATGATGTCGACCCGGCAGCATCGCCGGGAAGATATGACGCGCCGGCACCCGCAACATCCGCCCACGCAGTATAGCTGACTGAGTAGCGAGAGCCGGTAGCCGAACCGCTGAATGTATTGCTGCTAATAAGTGCGCCACCATCGCGACTTGCGATAAGGAACCCTGAAGAGAACGCGGGCGTCCCTGTGAGAGTCACGGTCTTGCCGGTGCATTGGATAAGCGCGCCGGTCGTTGTGAACCAGTGCCTCGTGCCGCCACCGGAGATGGTGTAGTTGTTGAGGAATGTGACGATTGCCTGCTGTTCCGCGTCGATATGACCGGAGGCGCAAGCGCCGAACTCAACAACACCAAGGTCAATCTTCGAGGCCCCGCCCGCGCTGATGGCGTAGCCAGAGGTCGTGGCGGCGAACTTGAAGCCGGTAATGGTATATTTGCCGATTATCCCAAGCGCGTTGATGCAGTTGGCCGAAGTCGTGGCGATGGTCACGTTGGACGGCGTTCCTGTGTCACCCTGAAGTGTGATCGTTCCGCCGCCAACGAAGCTTTTAAGGTTGATACCGGATGTTCCGCCTGTGCCCGTGCCGCACTGAATGGTCACAGAATAAATTGAGAGGTCGAGCGTTGCGGCCGTATCGATGGCTTTCTGGATGGTGAGGAAGGCGCCGCCGCTGTTGTTTACCAGGCCGGTGTTGCCGTCGTTGCCATCGGTGCGGACATAGTAGGTCCGGTTGGCAGTCAAGACTTCGCGGATGACGGTCGACGACAATAACAGCGCCTTCAGCTGCGCCATTGTCAGGTCTTCGGGGTCGCCCGTGCCTGCCGTCGTGCGGCCTTTGATCGTCGCATTGGCCATGTTGGCCAGTTTGGCGTTGGTGACGCTATCGTTAGGCACGGATGCCATCTGGGTGAAGACGATGGCTGTCGTGTCGAGCACGCCACCCACGTCCGAGGTACACGACCACAGGGTGTCCGCGAGCGTCGTTCCTTCCTGGATGAGGATCAGAGCTCCGGCATGTTCATTGTAGGTGTCATATTCGCCCGACCGAGCCGGGACGGCTCCCACGACATAGATGCCGTTCTCAGCTGGTGCCGTCTGATTCTTGACCAGGACCAGGTCGCCGGTTGCGAGCGCTACGCCATCCAGCACGTCAGCATTGTTGAGCGCTGTGGCGATCGCAATGTTTGCCGTTGTCGCCGCCCGAACCGTGCCGCGCTTTCTCACAGCATCAAGGTCCGTGGCGATGCCTAGCGTCGTGCGCATATCAGCGAAAGTGGCATCGCCGAGGAGCGCACGGCCTGCCGCTGTCAGGGAGAACAGCGCCAGCACACCAGGAGCGGTGAAATACATGCCATTGTCGGCGAGGCCAGCGAGCTCCGCAAGCGCGGCTATGCTGCCTGATCCCAGCAAGTTGAAGGCGTTCCTTGCGCCCTCCATTAGGTATTGGGCGTCGAAGGTGCGCCAGATCTTGTAAGGAGCCGCTGTCTGCGTTGTGCCGACGAAGTTCTTGTCGAGGGTGAGCGTTGTCGGGCCGTCAATGGACGCGATCGTCGCCCTTAGGCCGCTGTCGGTCTCGATCTGGTCGCCTGGCGCAAGGTTGTTCGTCGTCCAGGCTGTGCCTATGCCGACGACTGCCGTCGACCCGTTGGTGAGCGTCGCAGTGCCGGCGCTGTAATAGGCGGTCAGGGTCATCTCAGTCGTCCTCGCCCATAGCGTGGCGTCTTATCGCTTGGAGCTGCTCCGCTTCCGTTTTCTGGGGTGGGGAGGTGGTGGAAGTCTCCTCGGCCGACGAGGCCGTAGGGTCTTCCGGTGGCTGACCAAGCGCTTCGCTCAGCGCCTTTCTGAGCCGAGCGATCTCCTCCGCCTGCCGCATGTTCAGAACGGCGAGTTCGTATTCCCGCTGCGCCAGCAGCATGATGTGATTGCGCCATGCCTCGCGGTCGATGTCCGCCAAGCGCGCCGTCTGGTTCAAGACAACCAGCGGGTCCAGTTGCACTTGCTTGGGTTCGCTCATTGCATGATCTCCAGTTTTGCGAGGACAGCCTTGATCTCGGCCGCCGTGTTCGCGGCCCGAACAGCGGCCTTCATCCGACGACGCTCGACATCGAGGGCGGCAACGGCCGCGTCTTGTTTGGTGGCGGCAGCGATGATGGCCAGCCGATCGGCCTCGTCGACAATGAGCGGCCCGGCCAGATCGCGCCCGAGGATCGCCCGTTCTGCCTTGCGCTGATGCAGCCTTCCGAGCGGCCCGATGAGATCGTTGATCTTCTTGGCGTAGACCCGGTCGATACGGTCCTCGGCCTCGGGTCGAAGCGTGTCGGCCCTACTCAATTTCAAGGTCATAGACTGCCTCCATGATCGGCCAGGGCGGGGAAATGCGGATGGTGACGGGGCCGGCCTCGTCCATCTCGATCGAGGCGTCCTCGATCTGAACTATGGTGCCGTCGATCGAGGCCGTGACGGTCGAGCCGGCCGGCACGTCGGCCAGCGAAATGACGCGGCCAGCGACGCTCACCTCGGCTTCGCATGCCGGCCGAGGCACCAGTTGGCCGTCGACCACACGCCAGGCCGAATAGGCATCCGGCGGGATAGCCAGGACGACGACGAAACCGACACCGGTTTCTTGCAGGTGCTTGCCGTGGCCCTTTGGATACATGCTCAAGGTCTGCTGCACCCGCCCGGCTTCGTCATGGATGATGATCATTGATCCGGCTCCTCAGTCCGTTGAGTTTTCAAAGACGCAATATGCGAAGGTCGAAAGCGTCGCTGTCAGCGCATAGCGCGTGTAAAGCTCCAGCCTGTCCGTGAAGGTGATCGCGCAAATCACTGGCTCGTAGAATTCCCAGAAAGTGCTGGAAACCGTCTGGCCGCCGACAATGGCTTGGGTGGGGATCAGGTGAAGATTGAGGTTGTTATCCTTGACGGCGACCAGCGCCTGGGGCGCCTTCGCGAAGGGTGTTGGGAAGGTCACCGTGCTCTTTTGATAGTGGTTGTTGAACGGGCCGATGCTGACCGCGCCGCCGAAAGCGATCGTCCCCTGCAGATAGATCCTGCGCGTCGAAGAGTTCGAATTGAAGAGGATGTTGGACTGGGACGCAGTATCGATGTCAAAGCCCTCGCGGGCGATGGCAATGCCTGTTTTGTCCCACCGCGCGCGAGGCATCTACGGCGTCTCCTGCCTGATGATCGCGTAACTGGCGGATGGTGTGATCGACGAAAAGACTATGGACAAAACACCGGCCGAGACGCTCCAGAAGACGTTCGTGTGGATCGTCGTCATGATGCCGCTGAGATAGGCCATCGGTGCCGGGAAGGCGACATTTCCCCCGTAGATCGGGTAGACGATCGGTATCGGGTTCACCAGCGACGGGTCGATGGCGATGGTCGCCGTGTACGAGGGGCCGCCCGGATTTGCGACGGTGCCGGACTGGATGATCTGCGACAGGAAGATGCTCTCGTGGATCAACAGATCCGCCTGCGCGGCGGTGTCCACATCGAAGGTGGGCTTCGAGATCCGGAAGACCAAAGGTGAGCCGAGGCTGATCTTTCCGCGCTTCATGTCGGGAAGATCCTGTAGATGACGTAGGCAACCACGACGGGATAGTTCAGGTTCTTGCAGTCGCCGGTGATGCCAGTCGGTCCCACGATGAGCGTGACGCTGGTGGTGGTGCCGAAATCCCCATCGGCAATGTTCGTGTAGAAGCCGGATTTCAGGAATGCGATCTCGGCAAGCGGCTTGGCGCCAAGGGTCGCCCAGGTGACGAAGCTGGTGTTCGGCGAGGCGTTGGCCGATATCGTGAACGTCCCTGTGAGAGCGATGCCGGCGGCGCCGAGCCAGTCGCTGTCGAAGGCGACGTGATTGGTCGGCAACGACATGTCGCGCGCATTCTTGCCCGCGATGGCCATCCGCAGGCGCTTCGATCCAGCGATGTCGTCCAGGAAGCCGCGCGACATCAGTCAAACCACTCATGTTGGCCGAGGGCGACGGTGAAGACGTAACGGTTGTCTGGGCTCTTGATCAGGCCGGCTATGATCGTGCCGATGTTGGCGAAGTTCGCCCGGAGCTGGCCGGCCGTGAAGGCGAACGGGTATTCCGCGTTGCCGGCGGCGTCTCGGAAATAGACCAGGTCGGCGAGGAACCCGATCGTGCTTTGGCCGCCGGCCGTCGCCGACATCAGCATGGCGGCGGTTGCGGTCGCGCCGCCGTCAGTCGCCGAGGTGCTCAATGCAATGGTCGAAACAGCGCCGCTTTCCGTGGCGGTCGTGTTGACGCGGAAACGCCCCGACGCAGAGAAGTTGCCGACCGTGGCGTCAAGAATATCCAGCAGGTCATTGGTGGCGGTGACCCGTCCGTCAACCAGGCTGATGGCCGATGCTTGCGCGCTGAAGGCGGTGGCGATCGCGTTGATGCCGGTATAGCCCGTCAGCGCCGCCTCGGTGGTTTCAACCCGCTGCGAAACCGCGTCCACATCGCTGGCCAGCACCGTGGTGATGTTCTCGTACTTCGCGTCGAACCCGGCCACATGCGCCACCAGCAGGGTGCGCAGCTCCTGCTTGTCGAGCACGTTGCGGCCATCTTGCTCGACCGTCGCAAGGGTGTTGCGAATGAGCTGGTTTTGCAGATCGCGCGCGGCCTGGCCGACCCCGTAGAGGCCTTCGTCGATAGTCTGGTTGATCTGGTCGATGAGGCCGGGTGGGTAGATCTGGACAGGTCCGGTCGCGTGTTCCGTAGTCAGCCACGGCGTGAACGTCTTGAAGCGATCGGGAACCGTCGTGATGGTGGCGCGCCCGGTGTAGAACACGCCCGGCTGCACGTCCTTTGACGTTTCATAGATGCCATCCTCAGCGGTCGAGCACTTATCCTGGTAGATGACCTGGCCGGTCGGATCGAGGCCGATAAAGTAGAAGAACCGCACCTCGGTGATGGTGGGATCGGCCGGCGGCGTCCAGGCAAACCGCAGCGACGGTACTTCCTGTCCATCAGACCCGGCAATGGTGCCGACCTCGATGGCGAAATCCTGCACCGTGCTCAGGATGGCCGGGTTGATCGGAGGGCTTGGGGCAACGATGATCGGGCCGGGCTCGATCGCGCCGTCGTCGTAGATGTCGGCACCGGTTTCAGTCAGCGCCAGCGTGTAGCGGAACTGCTCGTCGACCTGAGACTTGGTGATGAGCCAGTCAACGCCCTCAAAGGTGACCCACTCGCCCTCCATCGCCGCCAGGCCGACGCGCCGACTGACCGGCAGGGTTTGCGACCCGCCCTTGCGGTTCTGGCGATAGCGGATCGTAAGAAGGTATTGAGCGATGTCGGGGTCGGTCACCTGCAGGAAGTCGTTCGACGTGCCGCGTGGCGCGCCATCGGCGGCGATGTCATCATTGACGATGATCGGCTTGAGGCTCGCGGCCTCCCACTGGCTCTCGATCGAGGTGAACTGACCGGAAAGCTGGTTGTAAAGGTCGGAAGCGGACTTGTCGTATTGGGTGTCCGGTCGCGGCCGATCGAGCGGGATATCGTCGGCGGTGATCTCCATCACCGGGATCTGCGGTGCTCCCGCGATGACGCCGGACAGACCACGCCGGTTGACGGCATAGCCGGCCAGAGCGTCCTCGAATTCGGCGAGGATCTGGGTGTGGTCATCGTCGGAGTTGACGAACAGGCTGCACTGATAGGTCGGCTTGCCGCCCCGAAGAGCGTCAGCGACGTTCATCGATGCGAAATAGCTGGCGAGATCCAGCTGGCCGAGGGTCTTGCCCATGCCGACCAGTGTGCGGCCCGATATCATGCCCTTCAGGCCCAGCTCGTAATTGAGCCGGTGAACGGCCGGGTTTAGTGTGTGCAGCCATGTCGTCGGATCGTCGAGGCGCTGTGTGCCCGAGCCGCCAACCACGGTGCTGTCCTTGCGCGGGTCGTACTCGCGCAGGCCACGGAGCACCCACTCGATCGACGGCCGACCGGATGGGAACTTGTCCTGGTCGTATTTCATTTCGCACACGACATAGGTCATGCCGGCGCACACGCTGGTCGATTTCCATGTCTGGCCGAGATCCGCGGTCTTGGCGACCAGCCTCACATCGGGGCCTTGGCCGGGGCGACCGTCATAAAAGCGGATCGAGATCAGGTCTCCATAATTCTCGACGTGGTAGTGCTTGACCTCATTGCCGCCGACGATCGGGTCGGCCTCGACCAAATTGTGCTTCGCGCCGCCGAAGAAAACGTAGGGCTCAAGCCCGTCGCACCGGCCGTGGGCCAGGCGCCAGACCTCGGCGTTGAACTTATTGCCCTCGCCATATTTCGCGTAGAAGAGCCGGTGCGCCTGGCTGATCTTGCCGATGCCGTAGAGGGTGGACACCGGCGCCGAGCCACCAATCTGGCTTTCGCCCTGGACCGCCGAATATTTCCGAGCCTTCGGCCGCAGCAGGTAGCTGATGCCCAACCGCGTCGCAAAGGCCAGCGCGCCGGAGATCAGGGTCGACGCGAGGGTGAACGCGACCGTTCCAGCTGTGAATAGGGCACCGGCAATCAGGCCGCCGATAAGTGTAAAGATCATGCGGCGTCACCCGTTCGAAACGCGGCGACACAGTCGGCGACGAAGTGATAGGAGCGCCCGGCGCTGGTCTTGGTGACGAAGCGTATGCCCAGGCAAATGCCGACATGCTGGCCATCGACGAGCTGCAGGATAACGATGTCGCCAAGCTGGGCTTCAGCGGGCGCACAGGCCGTCAGGTGCGTGCTGAACAGATCGGCCAGGGTCTTGTGGCCACGCTTGCGCAAGGCCTTCTGTGCGCCCAGGATCGTCGTGTAGGCGCGCCAGTACTTCTTCACCAGGCCAAGCGCCGGATCGAGCGCATCGGCCATCCGACAGCCGAGAAAAAAGCAGTCGCTCTCGCCTTCGACATAGGGCTTGGCCAGTTCGGCCCGAAGGGTCGCATCGACGGTCTGGAAACGGTTAGCCACTGCGCTGCCCCCATTCTTCCTGGATCTTGGCGTTGGTGGCGACGTACTCCAGCGACGTGTCGGCGGGGTCGTTGTCGAAGTTCTGATCAGCCGGGCTGATCTTGACCAGCGTCGAGCCCCGCACCGAACGGCCGGGCGGCACCAGGTCGATCTCGACGGTCAGCGACCGCTGTCCGTTCTTGTCGGCGGCTCCTCGGGGAAACCGCACCGCGTCTATGCGGTAGATGATCGAGGTGAGAACACCGGCCACCTGGTCGGTCGCAGGATCTCCGGCCAGCACTGTGATGATGACCGGCGCATTCAGATAGTTGTAGCTACGGATCGTGGCGATCGCGTCGTCCGGGTTGACCGTCGGCGCGTAGGAAAACACGATCGTGCGCTTGGTCGGCGACGGTCCTACGGCCGAGGTGAACGCGCCAGGCGCCAACCAGCGGTTAGGAAGGTAGGTCAGGCCATTGAACGTGAACGGCCGGCCGCCACGGTGATAGCCGACCGTCTTAGGCGGCACGGCTCCTTTGCCCGCAAGATCGAAGCGGACGAGATCCAGGCGGACGAACTGGCCATCGTCGACCAGGGCCTGGACGGCCGGATCGAGGCTCGTGCTCACGGAAACATCTCCGTGGCCGTGAAGGTCGGACGTCGGTTCGTCTTCGATTTGGTTCCCTTGTAGGAGCCGGGATCGATCTGCATCAGGCAGGACGGCTTCTCGAAACGCGCTATCGCCGCCGTCGTGAAGTTCTCAGTATCAAGACCGTATTTGATCGAGAGCGTGACATGGCCAGCGCCGTCAGCTGTGGCCGGCAGCCTGATACGATGCAACGAGGACGACTGGCTGCTTTGGCGAAATTCCACATAGTCGCCCTCGGACAACTGGAAGCCTGCTGGCAGGCCGTAGATGACGACGGTGCGGCTATCGGTAATCGTGTGAAGCTCGGCCGTACCGTCGAACGCGCCGCCGCCGGCCTTGACGCCGGAAAGCGGCACGCCTGCATCCATCAGGATCGGGCGCGGCCGGAACACGTCATAGCCTCGGAAGAACTCGCCGTCGTCTCCGGCGCACATCATGAAGGCGTCCATCTTGCCCATGTCGCGCGGGAACAGGTAGCCGGGTGTGTAAGAGGCCGTCCAATAGCCGGTCGGCATCCTCACGCCCTCGGTTCGCCGGCCTTCCATGCGGTCGGTGGTGCGAACGACGACGGGATCGAAGTCGCATTTCTCCCAGCCGACGATATCGGGAAGGTCAATGATTGTGGCCATCAGCGCGGGTTTCCTCCGGCGTCGTAGTAGTCGGCGCGCGCCTGGTCGTTGCCCCGGACGACCTGGACAGCCACGTCCTGGCTTTCCTGCCGGATGGTTGTCCGGAACATCGGCCCTTCTTCGTTGACTATGTGAAGCACGACCCGCTGCGGTTGAGGGCTGCCGCCAGACCAGGTGGCGCCGCCGCCATAGGTCCCCGTCGCCGGCATCGCCATGCCGCCCTCGACGACCCCGCCACTGGCGTAGCCGCGCCGGCCGAGCCGCATGGCCTCGACCACGCCGACGCCGCCGGCCCGTGCAATATCGTCCTGGCTGAAGACGACTTCGCCGGCATGGACGACGCCGGCCGGCCTGTTCTTCGGACCGGGGCCGGTGTAGCCGCCACTGTCGAAACTCCATGAACTGGAGAGGAGGTCGGAGACCGAACCAGGGTTCGATCCGGCCGACCCGCCGCCGCCAAGCCCGAAAAGAGACCCGAGCGCACCCAGGATGCCGCCGCCGCCGCCACCGGCACTGTTGATCTGAAAGAGGGCGTCCAGCACTTCGTTCAGCAGTTTGTCGGTGATCTTGTCGAGCACCGACAGCGCGGCGTCGCCCATCGCCTGCCAGCCGTTCTCGCCATTGCGAAGGCCGCCGATCAGGGTGCTGGCGAAGTCGCCGGCCAGGTCGCGGCTCTCCTTCAGCAGATCATTGTACCGGATCTGCTGAGCGATGGCCTCGCCGGTGGCCGAGGCCGGATCAATGTTCGCTGACCGCAACGTCGAATACACGTCCTGCTCAGTCGGCGACCGAAACATCTGCTGGCGATCGAACAGCAGATCTTGCTGCACTTTCGCGCCTGCCGTGGCCGCCGCCAGCTTCGCCATTTCCTCGGCGCGATCGTGCAGTTCCGCCTTCTGTGCTTCGCCGATCGAGCGTCCCTTGTCGGTGGCCTTGGAGAGGAGCTCTTGGTAGTTGCGGAGCGTGTCGGCCGCGACGCCGACCTGACCGGTCAGCTGCAGCTCGACCTTCATCTGATCGATGCGATCCTGCGCGCTCTTCAGAATGTCGCGGTAGGGATCTGCGGTGGAAGCTTTTGGGACCTTCTTCGGCTTGTTCGTGTCGATTTTGGAGTCATTGTCGTATCCGAACCGGCGCCACATCTCCAAGGCGTCGCCATACTGCGACTGAGCGTCGTCCATCCGGTTATAGCCGACACGGTCCTGGCGTGGCGTGGTGTTGGCCAAGCCAGCTGCGGCAGCGTGAGCACGCTCCAACTGATCAGCCAGACCGGAAACCTGATCAATCGCGCCAGAAAAGTCCGGCGTCACCCCAGACAGAGACTGGAGAGAGGCCTTGAATTGGTCGGCGGTGATCTGCCCCCTGTTCAGCTGGTCGATTAGCGTCTGGACGTACTTGCGCTGCTCGGTCGACAGCTGAGATAGAGCGGACAAGGCGTCGGCGCCGAGGGCACGCGACATGTCAGCAATGGCCTTTGCCACGGCGTCGACGTTACCGCTGATGCCCGAAAGAGACCGCTGTGCCTCATACGCGGCGTTAGAGGCAGTGATCAGATCCTGCGCGACCTTTTCAGTGATTTGGCCGGAGTCGCGGAGACTGGCGATCGTCTCCTGGAATTTCACCGCGTCGGGATTACCGGCCTTGATCGAAGCCATGAAATCATCGATCGCGCCCTTGGCGCCAGAGAACCTCGACGAGAATATTCCCTCTGATTTGACGATGTTCTCAATGGCCTTTGTGGCCTCGTCGGCCTGCGTTTTCAGGGCGTCGGCAGCGTCGGTCCTAAGGCGGAGATTTGCCAATCTCTCGCTTTCGTCGGCATATTTTGTAATGCCCTTGAGGGCCTCCTCATATGCAGGTCCGAGCCGGTGGATGTTGGCTTCGTGCTGCTTCAGGATTTCGTTGACCGACTTGATCTTGGCTTCAGCAAACATTTCATAAGTGATGAACGCCACGCCGGCAGCCGCAATTGCCGCTGTGGCAATTGGAAAGCGGGTGATGAGCCCAAGCAGGCTTTCGCCTATCCCCTTGAGCGACCCTTTGATGCCGCCGGGTCCTTGCTCCAGAGCATCGTAGATCTGCCCGGCCTGCGATGCGAAAATCTGCATCGGCGGCGCGCCCAGGGCAAACATCGTGATGACGTCGTTGCCCTGGCGGGACAGATTGAGCAGCTGATTGGCGGTCAGCTTGGAAGCGTTGCCTATGCTGACGACATTGGAGGCGGACTGCGTTGCAACGGCCCGCTGGGCAGCAGTCTGAGTGGTCAACGCGTCCGTGACGCGCCGCGCCGCAGCCTCGGCCTGACCTTCAGCCGAGACCATGGCTGCGGAAGCTTCCGTGGCCGCGACGCCTACGGTGCGGACAGCCGTCGCGGTTTGATCCGCCGCAGCTTTCGCGCCCGAAGCTTCGCCGGAAATGACCAGGGCAAGGTTGAGTGTCACCGGCCGGCTCCATTCAAGATCGGCAGTGCGGCGTGCTCCATTTCACGGAGATCCTCGAACATCCGCCAGGCGAGATGCTTCCGCTGCTCGCCGCGCGGACGCGCCTCGAGGAGCGCGGATGCGGCGGCATAGTCGATGCCGACATAGTGAAGGATGCCGTCCATGCCACGCGCAACGATGCGCCATTGCGTCTCGCAGCCGAGAAACAAACGAACCACCGGCATGTTGATGTCCCAAACCTTGAACACTTCGGTCTCTTCGCTCTCAGCCGTTTCGGGCAGGCTCTCGGCTGGAACGCCCAGCGCCTCCGCGTCCATGCGCGCCTGGTGATCAGGCCGCGTTGGGGTTGTCGGATCGGTCTGACCGGTTCTCGACAATGCCCAGGCGCGCGCGGCCTCCGTCAGTTTCCCGTTCGCGCCCCGTCGCTGACCAGCGATGCGCTGTACGACTGATAGATGCCCTGGCGGTACCATGGGCCGGCCTTCAGCATCGCACGCAGCATCTCACGGTCGAAGGCAATCGCCTTCTTGTCGCCATCGACGACGCCGCGCCAATCACGGCTCGCATTGAGCAGAAGATCGTGCGCGTGTTCGGTCTGGTCCTCGGGCTTCATGGCCTTGATCTCTTCCAAGATCCTGTCGACCTCGTCCGAGTTAACCGCTGCGAATTCCATTTCGAACGTTTCGGTGATCCACAAGCCCGACTTGTCCGAGCTCGGCATCTTGATCTTGATCGGCCACCAGTAGGTGTATTCAGCGGTCGGGGCGAACTTCATGGATTTTCCCAAGCTTTGAAGGGCGTTTGAAAGGCGGCACAAACCGCCTTCAGGTGATGGTGAGGTTCAGCTCGTTGGCGCCGAGGCTGGTGAGCATCAGCGGCAGCGAATAGTTGCGGATGTTGTCGGTCTGGCCCGAAGCAGGCCGGCCGATCTGGACGGCGTCGGCTGAGAGCGACACGACGTTGCCTTCAACGGTCCCATGCGTCAGCGCCAGGGCGCCCTTCGTGTGAGCCCCGGCGATCGAGAACCAGTCGATGGTGGCCAGCGACTTCGCTTCCACGACTGCAGTGCCGGTTGCCTGGCGGTCGGTGATCTCAATGCTTTCAGAGCCGATCAGATGGCGCGGTACAACCTGGTTGGCGAGATCGAGGTTCAAGCTCTCGGCGATCGCCGACCAGCCGTGCAGAGACATTGTCGTGTTGGCCTTCGAGACCGGCACCGCATCGATCCACTTGGACTTGTCGACTACCGGCAATGCCGTGTCGGCAATGGTCCCTTGTAGGAATTTCATCGTGAACTGCATGCGCGGAATGCGCTTCGGCGTGAAGCCGAAGGTCACGGTGCCGCGACCACCAAGCCCGATGTGTCTGACGCCGTCTTCGTTCCAATACAGGTCGCTGCTCTCGAAACTGTCGTGGACCAGGTCGTATTGCACGTCGGTGGCCGCAGTGATCGTCTCGGCGAAACCGACCGAGCGAAGCAAAGGACCGTAGGCAGGCGCAGTGCCAAGCACTCCGGAGCCCGCCAGCTCGACCGAGAACTGAGCCTGGATATAGTTGCCCGTCAGATAGATGCCCTGGTGACCAAGCTTCGGCTGCAAGAGATTGCGGGCCTCCTCATCGCCGGCCATTGGCGTGAAGGTCACGTCGCTGAGCTGGATGAAGTTGGCCGCGCCCGTCGGGACAGCATCGGTGCCGTAGACAGTTTCCATCTTGAGCAGGGCGGCGAGTTTCTTGAAGCGGCGGATGGCCATCAGCTATTTTCCCTTCCTGGGCGTGGTGGCCGGCACTGCCGTGCCGGTTTCGGACGTCTGCACCGGAGCAGCGGTCTTGTCAGGGTCCGCTAGCGGGACGGCAATGATCGCCTCGGTCCCGGCGACCTTTTTCAGGCTGCCGTCCTTGCCCCGGATGTAGCTGCCGCCCGCGAGCGGCTTCGTGATCTGCGCCATGTCAGGTTTTCTCCACGAGGTAGTAGCCGGCGCCGAACAGCTCGCGCTGCCAGACGTATCCGTTCTTGGCTTTGAGAAGGTTGGACGAGATGTGCTCGACCACATCGGCATTGTTGACCGTGGCTGGCTCGAAACCGATCAGCGCTTCGCGCACCTTGGCCTTCACTGCTTCGTTGTCTTCGGCGGCGGCGCCACCGGTTCCGTCCGAAACGTTCCGGGTGACGATGATGATGGCGACATCCGCTTCGCATCTTTGGGCCAGCCGGCCGGTCATGCGTTCGTTCGGACTGCTCTGCTCTTCCTCGACCAGCACGAAGGCCGCCGGCGTCGCCTTCGGTTCGCCGTTCAGCGCCGCAAAAGCCGCCGCACCTTCGACCATCCGGAAGATCGGCGGATTGATGTCGCGGAGGCGCTGCTGAAATTCGGACGAGAGTGTCATGGCCGGGCTCCGGAATGGGCATCGGCCTCCGCGCGGAAAGCATCCTCGGCGATCTGCAGGATCTCGGCCTGGTCGGCTTGATCGACATAGAGGTATGGCCGCGCCGGAATGCTGATGCTGTGCGCGCCGATCGAGACGCGGACGGTTTCCTTGCGCTTGCGGGATGCCTTGACGAAGCGCCGGCCGCGATTGGTCTTACCGAAATGGAGATCCTGCTCGCGCGCCGGGATATTTGCTTCGCCGCCGAGCTGCTGAATGGCAGCATAAAGCAGATTGGTGCCGACAGCGGCTTCTGTGTCGGTCGCTTCGCCTGTGATCGAGCTATAGAGCCGGTTGGTCACGCGCAGCATGTGTCCATAGCCGCGCGTGCCCCGGCCGCTGCGCTTGGCGGCCGTACGCGGGCTTAGCTTCTGCCATTTGCCATTCGGGCCGGTCTCACGTTCGAAATGTCGCTGGGTAGCCGTGACCAGGTAGGCGGCGATCGCCGACATGATCGCGCCGGGCTTGGCGGCCAGGTGCTCGATCCGGTCGAGTGTAGCGAGCACGGCCTGGTCGACGAGGCGTAGCTGGATGCCTTTGGTCGCCATCACAGTCCCTTGAGAGTGTCGCGGCGGAATACGCGGGTCGAGGGATTGGCGCGGATCGCACCGCCGCCGGCCTGCTCTGGCATCTGGCCTCCATCGTCGATCGAGACCAGGCCTTTGGCGACATCCTTCAGCCAGGCGAGCGCAAGGGAGTAGTTGCGGGTGACCAGGCTGTCCTTGTCGGCCGCCTCGCCATGCAGGAAGTAGCGCGCGAGATCGGCGGCAACCTTCACCAACACCGGAGGGGCAACCAACAACGGCAGCGAGTACTGCTTGCCGATGTAGCCGTCGATCACGCCGTCCGCGTCCGCAAGTGCCCGGCCAACAACCACATCATCCACCGTGCTCGGCGGAATGTTCGTGCGGTCGGTGAGCTGGGTCAGCTCGCTTGATCCGAACCGGTCGATCAGATCCTGTTTGACCGCATAGCTCATCGGGCGCCCGCCACGAAAAACCAGATGAAATATGCGACCCAGCAGAGGATCGTGCCGGCGGCGGCTACGACAAACCGCAGGAGCGCCGAAACGATCAGCCCAAACGGCGGATACGCGTTGGTGCCGTTTCCGGCAGTCGGCCAGAAGATCGCACCGGCCCAGATCAGGACCGTGAGCGAAAGCGGCACCAGCCAGATGGGCAGGAAGACGTGCACGGTCAGATCAGCTCCACGACCAGGTTCGGTTCGGCAAAGAGGGCCTCCAGCTGCTCGGGGCCTTTGAATGCCTCCATCCGGTGCTCGACCGGCGCCTTTGAGTGGGCGATGCCCGCGCGGCGGAACCCGTCGATCTTCGAACGGACACGAATGCCGCTCGGCACATCCCCATCGGCGCTAGCTGCCTGCCAGGCGTCGATCGCAGCGGCCATGCGCGGAAACTTGGAGCGAAACTCGCCCTCGGCCGTTCCCAGACGCTTCTCCAGATCATCCAACGTCAGCAAGCCTGCGGAGCCGGCCCCATCGCCAGCTCCGCCCTGGTCATCGCTCTGCGGGGGTTCATGGGTGGAGTTCGTCCCCGTCGCCGCCCCCGACGACGGGGCATCCTGGCCTTGTGCAGCTCCTGCCGCTTCCGGGCCGGATGTTTCCTTGGCGGCGTCAGCCACCATTTTGGGGGCTTTCGCCTTCGCTTCACGCAACGCTTTTGCCATCGTTCAATCCTCGTTTTCGGGTCTTTGAAAAACAGCCTCCCAGGGCTGCTTATCGAAGACCCGCCGGCCGGAGCCGGCGGGGGTACGAATTCGGAGTGGAGCCGATCAGGCCAGCCAGGGAACCACGAGCAGCTCGGCCGTGCCGGCCCACGGATTGCTCTCGCCACCGTTGACCAGCTGCGACTGCAGGATCTTGCGGCCGGCGCCTTCGAGGCTGGAGGGCACCACCAAGAGGTCCGGAACCAGGCCGAGCGGCTGACCGTAGTCGGCCTTGAAGCTACCGATGGCGGCGCGCGCCGCCTCATAGTGGGCCGCGTCAAGCGTCTGCTTGGAACCCCAACCGAGCTGCCAGAGGCCGAAGCCGACATTCGCGCGACCGTCGACCCCGTACAGGAATTTCTTCTGGTTGAAGACGTTGTCGTCGGTAGGTTTGTCCTTCGAGACGAAATCGAATGACCTCCGCTCCTGGTAGATGATCGGCTTGATCGGCTTTTTCGTGCAGAGCAGGAACCAGGGTGTGCCGGCGCCACCGTCAGTGTTGGCGACAGAGGCCGTCGAACCATCCGCCTGGATGACCGGGTGGTCGGTGTCGAAGAAATACTGCCCGTCGAAGCAGCTGGTCGTGAACCCGGCCTTCAGCAGCGGCCATACCAGCGTGTCGGGGAACAAGGCGACGTTGTCGCCCATCATCTGGAACAGTGGCCCATAGGTGCCGAGGCTGTCGTCCTCGATGTCGTCGCGATCGACGCCGATGGTCTGTTCGAACGGCCGGTTCTTGATCTCGTAGTCGTACTCGCCAAGGTTCTGGACCAGGCGGTCGCCGATCCATTCCCTGATGCCGGGAATGTTCTGCAGCCAGCCGTATCGTTCCGATTTGTTGGTGGAGTTTACCTTCATAGCGACCCGAGCCTGCTGAGAAGCAGCAGCACCCAGGCCGGCCTGGAAGGTGGTCTTAAAGCCGACGCGCAGGGCGTCGAGGGCAGCGGACGTGATCTTCATGGTGACCCCTAGTTGAATTTGACCCACACGCCATCAGCATCCACGTCGTGGATCTTGCCGGCAGGTGAGCGCGTGTTGGTTCCGTTGGTCTTGGCGACAGTCTGGTCATCGACGCCGTAGCACGTGGCGCCAATGTCGCTGCGGGTGATCAGGTCACCAGCGGAAGAGTTGGCGAACTTGTAAATGCCGCGTCCGACCCGGACATTCTTGTCACCATCGGCGCCGGCCGAGTTGTCAACGGTCTGTTCTGCGCGACCGAGACCGACGAGCGTGGTTACGGTCGCCATCGGGACCGCGAGGCCGGACGCGTTGATGGCCACCAGGCCGCCGGCAAAGATCTTGGTGGCACCCTTCACCGGCGGCTCGGTGATATCGCCCGAGCGTTCCAGCGTGTTGCGGCCCTTTGTGAGCGCGGCCATCAGCGTACCTCCTGTTCAGCGGCTATGGTTTTGCGATACTCGGCCGGAGCAATGCCCAAGGCCGAGCAGATGGCGAGCTGCGCCTCGTCGAGCGCCTCTACGGTCTCGCCCTTCCTCGGCGTCCTCAGCTGCGGGTCGGTCAGCACCGGCGCCGAGCCGACAAACGTCTCGAATTTGGCCGGATCGGACTTGAAGAGGGCCAGGCCCCAATCCTTCAGCGCCGGGATCAGCTTGCCAGCTTTCATCGCCGTGTTGACGGCTTCCTCGGCCTTGTCGTCGCCGACCGTGCTTTCCAGCTTGTTCAGCCTGGTCTGCAGCTCGGTCACGGCAGCGACCGGAACGAACTTGGAGGGGTCGACCTTGCCGGCGATCGCCGACTGGACTGCCGTCACGATCTCCTCGGACTTGGCGGTTGCCGCGAGGCCGGCGGCCTCGGCGAACTTGGTCCGATCGGCGACGATCGAGTTCACCGCCGCCACAATCTCGTCCGGCTTGGCGGTATCGGTGAGCCCGGCAGCCTTGGCGATCGCCGTGCTACTGGTCAGGTAGGAATTGATGGCGGCAACGACGTCGTCTTCGTTCGTGCCCTTGGCGAGGTTCAGGGCCGCAAGGATCTTGTCCATGCTATCTCCGGTCTGGTTGTTGAGGGGGAAGAGTGCACTCGCTGCAACCGCGATCAGGTCGAGATTGGGCGTGTTGGTGAGACCGGCCATGCGGATGGCGAGCACCCGGCCGGAGGTCTTTTCGTGGAAGAAGACGGGCGAGAGATAGCGGTACTCTTTCGCCTTGATCGCTGTCGCCGCCGCTGCGGTCCATTCGACGCGGCCATAGATGCCGTCGTCCTGGGCCTTCAACTCCTTGATCCAACCGGCGGCCGGAGCTTTGCCGCCGACGCCGGGCACGGCGCCGAATACCGCCTGGTGGTCATAGTCGATGGCGAGATCGGTCGAGCCGGCATACTGACGGGTGTTGGCGACGATCCGTTCCATCGACGCCTTGTCGCCCGTGGTCCAGGGACCTTGCCCGTTGCGTCCGGAGAATGTGCCTGCTGGCGTCAGCTGCACCCATTTGTCATCTTCCGCATCGGCTGCGGTCAGCGCAGTCGAGTGGGAGGCGACCAGGGAGGCCGAAAGGAGTGCGGCAAGTGCGTTGTGCATCGCCGGACATTGGCCCGGCTGTTGCCCTCAAATCATGCCCGCGAAGGCGGGCGGTGGTTGGCCGTTGGAGGTTCGAACCGGCGGGACGTGAGCGGACAGGTCGGCCGCCGAATTCGCAGGCGAACGGTAGCCGACAGCTGGGCAACCGGCAAGGCTGTCTGAAAATTCGTCTTCGTTACTGCCTCGCTCGCGGCCGGATAGGCCCTGAAATCGGTTTTGAACGGGTCTACAGCGCGAAACACTCCTTCGCGCGGCAAGTGGGGCGCCCCTAGGGTCAAAACTCAACCAGCTGGCTCCCGCCAATGGCCGAGATACGCTGAATATCGCGAGTCGCTACTTCAACAGGCTGTTGAGGTGCTTGAAGGCCGCTTCAAAGCGATCCTTTGTTACATTCGACACGCTCGGCCATAGCGCGGTCACGTTCTCAGAGAAATAGCGAGCGGGCCTGTAATGTCCGAATGCACCTGACTTGAGCGGATTTTCGGCAAGCCACGCTTCGATTGCCTTAAGGATCCGAGGCTCCTTCGCGTTGAGCTTCGAAGAAGCGATCTTCGCCTTAAGCTGTTTGGCGAATTCCGCGTTGACGAGTTGCACATAGAAATCGCGATCGAACATGTCTTCCACGTCTCCCTCGTCCGTTCCGCTGAAATCTGCATAGGTAGAGACCTGCTTCTTGTTGAGCAGCTTCTTCTTGTACAGGTCCTCGATCAATGGGCGGTCGCTCCTCTGTATGTCGAGCAACGTGGCGACATTCATGCCCTTCTGCGGTGCGAGCAGCGCCACGAACGTCGGGACTTTTCCGCTTCCGCCCACCGGGGTGAGGACCCACCTCTCAGACAAACCGATGCGCCCCTCGCGCTCAAGCTCGGCTGACACAGCCCGCAAGAAGAGCATGTCGGCGGGACCTTCAACGATGAGAGAGTTAGGGCCGATAAAGAGAGTTTGCTGAATTTCGTACCCGAGCGCTCCTTGCAGCGGGAATAGACTGTCTTCGGTCGCATCGAAAACGTTGCTCAGAACCTTCGTGCCGTCCTCCCCTCTCGGAAGCGCCTGGCTGGCATCGATACCAAGGTCCTGAACAATTCGGACCCGCTCGAATTTCGTCGAATCGATCATAAATGGTGAGTGCGTCGTGTAGAGAAGCTGGTGACCGGATAGTTCAGCTTCGAAATAGCGGAGCAAGTCACCCTGAGCGCGCCCATGCAGCGATAGCCCCGGCTCATCGAGTAAGAGGATCACATTCTGCTTCTGGCGTTTGATGTCCTCGTACCAGGCTAAGAAGGAGAAGAACCAGACAAAGCCACGCGAGCGGTTCCGCATGGGTGTGGTGGCCCAATGAACGGTGTCGTAAACCTCACCCCACACGTTGACGCCAGCGCGCATACCTTCTGGGTCCTCAGGTCTCGCATCGCGAACGTCGAACCTCATCTGAATGTGCCGGTTCTGAGACCAATATTTGACGATACGCGTTGTCAAATGATTGCCAGCGCCTTCCAATTTATTTTTCAGTTCGGTGGTATTAGTCGTGGCGACGAGTTTACGAAGGTCGAGGCGAGCAAGATTGATAAGGCCGATCAGCGGGTAATCCGAATCCGCAAGAGTCTGCGCGTCCTCACGGGCGATCAGCGCATTCAGATTCGCCTGCCCCTCCATCTGATAATATTCGTCAAAATACAGATACTTCGGCGCGCGCGGCCAAACCAACGAATTGAAGACGTAATGGCTAAGGCCCTTTTCTTGGACCTTCTTTACAAGCGCCTTAAGCGAAGCGACTGCTTCCGTGGCTTCCGCTGTGTCGAGGGTAGTCGCGAATATGGCCCAATCTGGAGCGTGTGTCAGCTTCGCTTTGAGGTCTTCCGGCAAGGCTGGGTTATCGGCAAGGTGCTTTCGCGCTGCGGCATCATCGGCTATCAGCAAGAACTTGCTCTGGTCATTGCCGTAATATGTCTTTCGAGTAACTGCTTTGTCCTTGAGTACCTTGAGCCCGAAAATGGACGAGACCGCCCGGGCGTCATCGTCATCCAGTTCGTACCGGCATTCAACGACTACTGCCTCGTCTCGCTCACCATTTTCTACGGCGAACCGATAATCCTCAACCTCGCGCTTTGGATAATCGTATGTCACATCGAAGACCGCATCCGCCTTTCGGATGGGATTGGTACGATAGAGTGCGTCTAAGATTGTCGTTTTGCCTGCTTCGTTTTTTCCAACGAAGCAGGTCGTCTGGTTATCGACTTTGATTGGCCCCGAATCCCAGATACTCCGAAATTCGCGAACTCTAAACTCCGTAAGTTTCATGCCTTCGTCCCCGCCCTTATGCCGATCAATTTGACCAATGAAGAGATCGAACTCTAATGGCCTCACTATGACTGGGCGGCCTGTCTCTCGCAATGCGTGTGCCGATCAAAGAAGCGAACGTGGTAAGTGGCCGCCGCAAAACCTTCACTCCGGACGCGGTTCATAGTCATTGGATTTGACCCAGGGCAGGCGCGGTTGTTGGGCGACTTTTGGATGGGCGGTATTACGTGGTGGATCGCACCCACTCTGAGGCACCCGTCTTCCGTGCCAGATCGTGTTCGATCACGCCGATGTAGCCAGCCTTGCCAGGATTGTATGCCCACCCCGGATCGATGCCGTCGGGCACGGTGGTGATCTCCCCGTTGCGCTTGTTCTGATAGGAGCGCATGACACCGGCCACCGGCTCGAACTTTAGCTTCTCGCCCTCACGCAGCAGCCGGTCGATATCGCGCTGGGAGAGGCTCTGCAGGGTACAATGGCAGTTCCAGCCATTCGGGCAGGCATGGGTGTTCCACCAGGGATGATCGATCGGCAGCACCGTATTGTGCCAGATGTGGTGCAGCGGCCGGGGATGTTCCTGGCCTTCTAGATGGACATAGCGAAGGAACGGCCGCTCCGCCTTGCTCTGCTCGAAAGAGGTCCAGTGGCCGGCGGCGTAGCTCACCCGCATGTTCACGTCGAATATGGTGGTCAGGCGCCTGACGCTGCCGAGCTGCGACCAGCGCGTCTCTCCAGTCAGCGGGTCGAAGGCTGGTTGCTGGCCCCACCAGCCCTTCTCCTGGAGCAGCGGCGTCAGCTCGGCGGCGAACTGGCGGAAGGTCTTACCCTCGGAAAGCGCCTTCAATAGGCCCTTGTAGATGTCGTCCAGGATGTCGAAGCCGGCCGACTTCGCGACGGTGAAGCTGCGGGCATGCGCGGCCTGCCATGTGTCCAGCCAGGAGAACTCCGGATCGAGCCGCTGGCCTCTTGCAAACAGCGCGGCGATCGCGTCGCGCGGCGGTACCGGCGTCAGGTTGGCTTCCATTCGCCGGATCTCCGTCAGAGCTGATCGTCGACCACGCCGGCAAGCCGAGCCGCGAAGGCCGAGTTGGCGAGCAGCTCGGTCATCGCCGCCGCGTCGAGGCCGGCGAAGCGCTTCGCCAGCAACCCCTTCACATCATCGACGGAGGAGGCCGCGGCGATCTCCGTTTCGAGGCCGGCGACAATCGGCGAGACTAGCGGCATCCAATCGGCAAGCATGGCGTCGGCAGCGCGCTCGATCGCGTCACGCTTGACCCCGCCAACTGAGTTGACGGCCTGGCCGGGCTTGAGCGGCGGTTCGGGATTGGCGTTCGGGTGGATAGGCACGGCAGCCTTTGGAGCGACCAGCAGTTCCTCTCCAGCCTTTGGCTCGGGCAGGCCGATCTTGTCGAGCATGCTTTTCTTGCTGACCGGCAGGCCGAGCGGCACCAACATGGTGACGTTCTTGACCAGGGCTTCGACGTCCACTTCGTCCGGCCTGCCGATGCAGACCTTGGGGTACTTCTCCTGCGGACCATAGTTCAGGTCGACGAGGGGCCGCACCAGGTCGCGGTTGAGGGTTCCGCGCAACGACTTCGCATCCGCCTTCTCAATGTCGTCACGTACGCCGTCGTGCACCTTGCCGACCGCGTAGCTGCCTTTCTGGGCGTCGGTGGTCGATGTCTGGCCGAGGACGACCTTGGACGTCTGGCGGTCGAGCCAGTCGGCCCGCTTCTCGTAGAGATCGTGGCTGCCGGCGAGATCCGCCTTGATGAACTCGATCGCCATCGAGACCGGCACAATCGCCGAATAGTCGGTGCCGATGTTGGTCACTGCTTCCAGCAGCTTTTCCTTGTCGGCCTCGCTGGCGCCGGCATCATACTTGCCCAATCGCAAAGGCTGCCCATAGGCCTCGCAGAAGATCGCCCAGTCCTTGACCGTGAAGCTCTTGAAGAGGAACGTCCATGCGACGGCGCGCGCCAGGCCACCGCGAATGGGCAGGCCAGACTTGGCCTTGAAGGAGTGGAAGATCCAGCCGAACGGCTTCAGCGGGTCGTTGCTGCCGCCATTGCGCAACAGCGGCGTCTCGCCGCTGACCTGGTCGAAGACAAACCAGCGTGGATCCCGCCACGCAAGGCGCTTCGGCCGCCACTGGCCTTCGGAGGTGTCCCAGAGGATCTCGGTGCAAGAGAAACCCTTGCCGGTGGCGTCGAGGATGTCGCGCAGCTCGACTTCGAATTCGTCGCGGCCGACAAACTGGCGCACCATGTCGGCGATCTCGACGCTTTTGGCGTCGTCGCCTGCCGCCTCAACCGTGATGTCCAGCCCGGCCACCTGGGCCTTGCGGGTGAAGAGCACGGAACCATAGTGCGGATCTCGCTCTTCCATGTCCTCCGCTAGGGCGAGGTAGTCCTCGGGATCGCTGTCGATCGAAGAGCGCAGGATCTGGGCAAGGCGGCCGGGCGTGAGGCCAGCCGCCGGGTGGTGGGCGTTGTGGAGGCGAACGCTGCCGATGGTTGGTGCCGCCTGCTCCTCTTTCAGGGCGGCGGTGTCGACCTTGCGGCCGAAAGCATCATACCAGGTGAAGGCCATCAGTAGATCCCCGAGCTGCGACGAAGCGAGGCCAAACGGAACCCGCCGGATTTCTGGTCAGCCCGATCGCGCCAGCCGTCCCCGTCCTGGGCGCGTTCTTCGAACCGGCTCTTCGGTTGCATCGCCGGCACATAGTCGTATTCGTGCCATTGCATGCGGCTGGCGAAATAGGCGAGCACCAGCGCGACCGCGAAGTCTCCATGCCGCTTCGCCCCGGCCGCACCGACCCGCTCCGGCGGGATCGACGGTATGCCCCGGATGATCTTGACCAGGCGAAGATCCACGGCGTGTTCGGCGTCCCTGGTCAGCGCGATGTTGGCGTCTTCAAAGGCCGTTTTAAGCGGCGGGAAATTCTCGTTGTACCAGTTCTGACTAAGCGTGATCTGCCAGACGAGGCCACCCGGTGTCTTCTCGGTATGCAGGCCGAACGCGCGGCCGAGATCCTCAGCCAGGTTCATGCCGAGGCCGGTGGCATCAATCGCGGCACCGCACAACCTCGGCGACGTCTTCAGCATCAGGGTGGCAATTTCCTTCTGCTCCTGGAACGGCACGTTGCGCAGCTCGACGGTGAGCGCTGACGTGCGGCGCAGCACCTTGTCGATCGACAGCAGCGACATGATTGCCGGGTCAGCCTTGCGCGCCGGGTCATAGCCGAAGGCGTGCTGGCGGTTTTCGTCCAGGCCGTCGAGCGCCTTCTTGATGGCGTCGAGATGCTGCGCCATCAGGTGACGGCGCTCCAGCTCGGGCCGGTGCAGGAAGTCCAGCGGCAGGTCGATGCGGATGACCGGAGCCTCTTCCGGCGTCAGCGTCATGCGCGCTTCGATAAGCGGGCTCGTCAGCCATGCGCCGGAGCCCATGGATGGAACGCAGAACAGCTCTTCGTCGGCGCCGTCGCCATAGAAGTCGATGATGTCCTGTCGCCATTGCGCCTCGGCCTCGGGCGACCACTCGCGGCTGGTCACCAGGCAGATGCGCTCATAAAGCCCTTCCAGCAACGCCTGGTCGAAATCAATCTTCAGGTGGCTGTATTTCGATCGGCCGCCGAGGATGTCTTGGACCTGGACGTTGAATTCGTTGTCGGCGCCGTTGTGGGTCGAGCAGACCACGACCTGGCCGCCCCACATCAAGTTGGCCAGCGCCGCCTTCATTAGCTCTTTCAGGCTGTCGACAAATGCCGCCTCGTCTATGATGACCAGGCCCTGCTTACCGCGAAGGGTGCGCGGTGCCGACGACAGAGCTAGGATCTCGAAGCCGGATGCGAACTGGATGCGAAACGCCTTGATCTGCCGGGTCTCTTCGGGGTGAGCCGGATCGGTGTCATCGAACAGGAACTCTTCCTGGGTAATGGCCGCTTGGGCAAACGCCCGAGCCCACATGGCGCAGGCGTCGATAAATTCCCGTGTCATCTCCTGCGAGTATGAGATGTACATGGCGTCCATGCCGCCGGCATCCTTGGCACGTCCGGCGCGCAAAACGGCATAGGAGGCGAGCGCCCAGGTTTCCCCGATACGCCGGCTCTTCTCGATGAACAGCACGCGGACGGCGCTGGTTTCGAGAAGTGAGACGGTGCGGCTCTGATATCGCAACAGAGCGCTGGGCAAACCCACTTCTGCGATAACGGAATCGATTGCAGAATGATTTCCGTATCGGATTTCGCTCCATTGTCGTTCAGAAAGATATGGACTTTTCTCGCTCATGATCCCACCTCTGGCTCCGGTGAAACATCAGGGTGGCAAACGTGACAAAAGCATTGGATGAACAGGTTTTGAACGACATTCGCGACGCAGCTTTGAAGAGCTTTGCTATTGCAGGGATGGCACATATTCGCGATGTCGAATTTGCTGTTGCGCAGGACTGGTCGCCCGAGGAACAAGCGCGTCATGTGATACAGGCAATTTCTGCCGAGCAGCCAGATTTCGATTTTGCGGATACGATAGACAAGGCGGTGGATAGCAACAAAATTCACGTGGGCGCCGAGTACTTCATGCGAGCTGAATTGGCTGGCATTGTCCTTAAAGCGAGGCCGAAACGCGCGCCTACACCTCAGGATTATGATCCGGCATCGGTTTTCGAAACACCGTTCGTCAAATCGCCAGGCATCGACACCAAAGGCTGACGTCATCGGTCGCTCCTGACGCCGAGAATTTGGGATTTGATCGCCTCGGCCGTGTCGGCCGACATGCCCTTGGCCTTGGCGACGGTGTCGACGGCCTTCTCGACATCGGCCTTGAATTCCTTCGCCACCTTGACGCGCCGATCGTTGGAAACGCTCTGCGCTTGGGTCGCCATCTTCAGCGCCGTGGCCAGCTGCATGGCGCCCACCGGCGCCAGGCCGCTTTCGCCGGCATCGGTCAGCAGCTCGAACACCAGTGTCTTGATCGCCTCGGCGGCGATCAACGTGAGATCGTCGGAACTCTGGGCGTCGAACCGCTTGGAGATGGTGGCCGCGATCTCGCGGGTTTCTTCGAGCCGGCGCGTCATCATTGCCAGCTTGATCGAATACCGGTTGAACGCCGAAAAGGACGGGATGACGAATTCCAGCTCGCCCTTATGCTCGGCCTGCAGGGCCTGCATCTTCAGGAAAAATTCTTCGTAGATATCGGTTTGCGTTCGGTCGCGATCCTGCAGCGCGGTCGCGGCCCAGGTGATGATGGGGCCGCACTCCTCTGGCAGGCGCTCGATCGCCGAAAGCTGACCACGACCTTTGCGCGCCATCTCAGGCCTCCGGCGAGGGACGCGCCACGCCTTCGATGATTGCCCGCCGTTCAACATGGTCGACGCCGCTACGCGTGATGGCGGCAACCATGACGGTGCCGATCTCTGTGACCTTGACCGCGCCCAGCTCGACGAGCTTGCGCAGCTGGGTGCGGACCCATTCACGCGAGCGATTGTGGCCGAAGGCATCGAGCGCCTTCGTCAGCAGCACCTCGTTGAGGCGGCCGTCCGTCTGCTTGTGCAACTCGCGAAGGATGATCAGCCGGGCATCGTAAGTGAGGTAGGCGTCAAAGTCGGTCATTCGCTCTTCGATCCTGATAGCAAGAAGTTCTCCATGCGGTGGACCGTGCGGGCGATGCCGTTGACCACCTCGGCCTGTGCGCCGGCGTTGCCCTTGATGTCGGAGACGGCGAGACGAAGATCCATGAAGGCTGCCGCATCGGGCAGATGCTTCATTTCGCTTTCGATCGACTGGATGCGCGTGCCGTGGTTATCGAGCGTCTTCTCCACCTCGGCCTGCCGTTCGTCCGCCTTCTTCTTGTGGGCGTCGAGGTCGGTGGCTGTCTTCTTGGCGCCGGAAGTCAGCAAGGTGTAGACCACCGTTCCGATCGACAGGATCGTCGAGATGGCGACCAGCCAGGGCATCATCGGGGTAATGTCCATCAGGCACGTCTCCGGCTTTGTCGTTCGATGAAGGTTTCGCAGTCGATGCACCTGGTGGTGGTCGGCACGGCCTGGCGGCGGGCGTCGGGGATGCGCTCACCGCAGTCGCAGAATGATGACGCGGTGACATCGATGGCGGCCCGGATCGCCTGCTGGACACGCCGGATGCCGGCCGCGCGCTCTTCCTCGGCGCGGCGGTCAGCCAGTTCGAAGGCGCGATTGGAGACGCTCATTTGGGCTCCCTCGCGGCCTTCGTCCCGTCGTACCAGGCGGCGCAGGCGTCGGTCTGCTTGTTGGCGTCACCAAGGGCGAGGTCGGCCTTCTTGTTGGCGACGCCGAGCTTGTCGCCAAGCTTCACGCCGCTGAAGTGATGGCGTCTGCAATCGCCCGGAAAGTCCGGCATGCGGCGCGCCTCGGCGACCGCGCGATCGGCTTCGGTCAAGGCTTCGCCGACGACGCCGGCCTTGGCCTTGTCGGCATATGCCTTGTCCAACGCGGCCTTATCGGTTGTGCAGGCTGTCAAGCAGCTGCTGATCAACCAGGCCGTCATCGCGAGCTTGAAGCGCTGCGAGATCATCCTCGGCTTTCCTTTTTTCGGCGTCTGTCAGTGTGAGTGTGGTTTCGAGGGTGACGCGGGCAGAGCGCTCGTCGGCGGCGATCTTGCCGGCCTCGTCGGCCTTGCCATCGCTCCAGGCACGCAGCCGGCGCTGTTCGGTCACCTCGGCCTGGAGTGCGTCGAGCTGGGCGCCAGCGACAAGCTCGGTCACCGCCTTGTCGACGGCCTGGCGCACGGCCGAGACCTTGTCGATCCAGAGCCATGCGCCACCGGCCAGAAAAGCCCACACCGGAAGCGTGACGCCGAATGTCAGGACAGGCAGCACCCACGTCTTGAAGAGCAACCAGGCCGTCGCGCCCATCTAGGCAGCGCCCAGCATGCAAAGCGCCTTCTCACGCTTGCGCCGCTCGAACAGACCGCGCAGCACTCTGCCACCGCCTTTGTCGAACCAGGTCAGTGCCTGGCACCCGCCGACGATGTCGCCCTCGTTGAGGCGGCGGGTCGCGGTGCTCTTGCCGATCCCGGCAAAGCCGACGTTGAAAGCTGTCGAGGTGTAGGCAGCGTCACGCGTCGGCGGCAGGCGGGTGGCGATCGTCGTCGGTGTGAAATAGCGGTGCAATCCGGTCCGGTGCTCGGCCACCTCTAACCAGAGCAGGGCAAGGCATTCTTGATGGCTCTTGACCATGCCGAGATGCACGCCACGCGTCGAGCCGAAGCAGATCGTTGGCACCCCCACGGCGTCAAGGTAGGCGCGGTTTCGCTCACCTTCTTCCTTGGCGATGAATGGCACCGCGATCTGCAGCGTCTGGGCCTCGGTCGCGACGGCTGCGTTGCCTCGGCCGAGGTCAAGGCTTTCGGCCTTGGACGGCGTCGCCAGGATCAGCGCCAGCGCCACGATGACGGCGCCTATGGCGATGATGCGCAGCCATTCCACCAGGGGCGAAACGCCTTGCTGCCATACGCGACCGATGATGCCGGCCAGCAAAAGCAGCACACCTATCCACCAGAAGAAATAGGGGTCGTAGTCATTGCCGGTCAGGCGGTAGTACAGTTCGGGCAGAATGAGAGCTGCGACGCCCAACACCTGCATCCAGAAACTGAGCGAAAGAAGCACCACCCGGCGCCAGTTGTCTACGAGTTTGGCCTCGATACGGGCGCCGAACGCTTTGATCGCATCCATCATGATCCGCCTTGTGAAAATCGGCCGGAGCAAATCTCCGGCCGTTTCACAGCACCATGCCTCCGGCAGCGGGCGGCAATCATGCCCGCCGTGGCGGGCGGTCGGTCAACGGTTGGAAAAGAGATCGATCTGGCGCGGGTCGCGGCTGCCCTTGGCGGGCTTTCCCGGCATGCGGCGGAACAGCTTGTCCACACCGGTTTCCGTCATTCCGAGGCGACGGGCGATATCGGCGTTCGAATGTCCGATGCCGCGATAGTGCCGCGCGCGCTGCTCTCGTGCAAGAGGGACGCGCAGATAGGTTCCGGAGTAGCGATTGCCGAGCTTGGTGGCAACAGCCGTGCCGAGATGCTTGGCGATCTCCGTCGTGTCGCCCGATCGCGGCACGTAAAGGCGCGTTCCGCCGAACGCTTCGACCAGGCGCAGGAAATCATCCGCGCCAAGGAGGCCGAGCAGTTCAGCGGATCGCAGTTCTTCGCTCACGCCACCTCCAGCCGAAGATTGCGCATCGTGGTGGTCAGCGTCTCGCGGTTCGGCCCGTGCCAGATCAGGCAGAGCGTGTAGAGGCCGCTCCGGCAGCGGTAGAGGGCAGAATGCTTGGTGAGCGTCCAGTCGCATCCCATGGCCGCCGCAAGGGCATTGCTGGCCAGCTCCGAGGCGGCGTAGGCCTCGATCTTGGCGAAGTCGATCTTGACCCGGCCTGTGTGACGACGACGCGCGCTCATGCTGGCTCCCATTCAATAAGGACGCCCTGGAAGCGCCCGATGCCGTGATGTTGCAGCCAGAACTGGCCCATGTTTTCGCGGGCGGCGTCGCCGCGAAGCCCGAGGTCGAAGACGAACCAGGGCGCAAAGCCGTCAGCGCGGCAGAACAGTTCGATCTCCTCGCGATGGAGCGGAATGCCTTCAATGGCGATGCTGACGATCGCCACCGCCATCAGGTCGCTGACGGCGATCTCGATCGAGCGGACGCGGGTGCAGATCGGGTCGTGATCGACCAGCTTGCGGCAGTGGATCGTCCGCATGCCCTGGTAGAGCTGGACCGGTTCGCCTGGCCGGGCATGCCTCTTGCGATCGGCGCGCACGGTCTGCCGTTTGGTCAGCCCCGATACCTGCGGAGCGAACATCGCCTTGAAGCTATAGGCGACCATCAGCGCGTTCCTTCGAATGCGATCTGGGTCGCCAGATAGCGCTCCCGAAGTGTGGTCGGTGCGGGAGGCCCTTCCGGGCCGAGATCCGGCCACCAGTCGTCCGCGCCGAGTATCCAGAGATGCCGCATCGGAAGATTGTTCACGACGCGATCGGCCGGCGGATAGACTTCGATCGCTGTCGCCGTCTCGCCGGCCACGCGGTCCTTGATGGCCTGCAGCTCTTCCCAGCCGATCGCGCCGTCATGCTCGACCGAGATCAAGCCCAACTCTCGATCGAGATAGACGCGGAACGCGGCGCGCCATTCCGTCGGCCACGTGGCGGCGCCGCGCGCCAGAACAGGCCTTGCGTTCCTCATGCTTGCTTCGCCTTCCTGACCATGTCGCCGAGGGTGTTCATCACGGCCGGCCAGTCGCGGTCCGTCATCTGGTCGAGCGGCTTGGCGTTGTCCCAGGTGAACTGCCGGAAGCCCTTCGGGTCGACGGCCTTGAAAACCGACAGAACCTGCCACTGTGCGAGTGCAATTTTTGCACCGTTCGGATGCTGCCAGCCGGGCAGATGCACGCCTTGCGTCCAGTCGACGCCAGCCTCCCGCGTCATCCATGCCTTGAGCGCGTCGATCGCCTTGGCGGCGTCTTCCGCGTCGAGCAGGAAACGGGTGTGTTCGATGCCGGTCTGCCGCTTGACGAAGGACAGCATGGCGGCATCCGTCCGGTCGCGGACGATGGCGAGGTTCCAGGCGGCGATCCACAGCGCCTGGAGCTTCTTGGCGAATGGCCCTTGAAGGCCCTTTTCAGCAGCCTTGAAACCCCGTTGGCGCTGCTCGTTGATGATCAGCCGCAGCTCGCGCCCGTTCATCTCGCGAAGGCTGCGCTTGCCGGTGACACGCTCGTAGAGATCCCGCGCGGTATCATCGTCTAGTCCGAGCTGCTTATTGGCGACGTGGATCGACGAGAAAGCGCTCACAGAACACCCCCACATGTGTATGTTTGCTGCCGAACAAAGGGGGGCGATCTATGGCTACAGACAGACTTGACCGAATTGCTCTTGTGCTCAGCGCCGGGGCCATTGGATTCTGCTTCGGCGAATGGCTCGCACCGGCCATGAAGGATCAGCGTATACAATGGGAGACGTTGATCACCGGGATGTTGGCCATAGCTGCTGCCGCTTGGTCGGTTCGCGCAGCCATGCGCGTCGACAATGAGCAAGAGCGACGTCACAGGGAGATTTACCGTCTGACCTTGCGCGCCGACAGGCTGCGAGTTCAGCGGGCGCAGCATCCGGCCAGCGTCTGGCTTAGAAAAGTCCACGCCGAGGGAAATCACTGGCTCGAACGATATGAGAGCGAGCGCGTTAAAGGCGTCGCGCCTTCCGAAGAGGTCATGGATGGCTTGCTGATCGAGGCCGATAAATTCGTAAATTCGGTACGCGATGTTTCGCTTGCAGATGCTGCGGACCTTTTTGACCCCTTGATGACGCAGCGCTACAGACTGTTGATGGCAAGGGCCGGAAAGATCGAGCAAGCCGCATCGTACTTGCGGGCCCATCGCTTGGTGGTCACTCTTCCCGGCAACCAGAACGAACTGCCAAAGTTTACGGCGGGCTTGGTCGTAGTATTTAATGCGATCCTCGGCGAGGCGGATGTCTTCGCTGATGACCTCACCAAATTGGCATTTGAATATACTACGGACTCGCCACGAGCCCGGGTACGCCACTGATGCTGATATCGCTGGTCCCATGGCCTTACGCCTTCGCCAGATCGATGGTTACCGCCCGCCACTCCGCGTCCTGGCTGTCGCGCTCGTAGCAGCGGACATAGGTCTTGGAGCCGATGACGCGCATGGCGGCACGGATGGCCTCCATGGCGCGCTGCCAGCGCCCGTCCTCGATGTCGAGCCGCAGCAGCATGAAGATCTCGGTACGGTTGATCTGGCCCTGTTTTTCGACGTTGAAGGCGCGCGAGATGATCGAGCGGATTTCTGTGCGGCTGTCCGCCGACCACTCCGTCAGGCATTCGTCGATCAGGCCCTTGGCGATCTGCAGCTGCGAGCCGAAGTCGATCAGGTCGGCCACCTGGACGGAAACCTTCTTCAGCCCGTCGAACGTCATGAAGGTCTTGTTGCCCTTCGCGCCGCCCTTGGTCGCGCCGTACTCCTGGGCGAGCAGCGCCTCGAAGGCGGAGAGATCGTCGAAGGTGTGTTCCTTGAACCGGCCGATCTGCGCCGATAGCTCGACGGCATGGCCGATGATCTTGCGCACGGTCTCGTCTTCAAGCTTATCGGCGGCCTTGATTGCCTCGACCGGCACGAGGTTGCCCTTGGCATCGGGCATGTAGGACTTGCCGCCGACGACGATGGCGCCGGTGGCGGCGATGGAGGCTTCAGTTGCTGCTTGCATGGTCATTTTCCTGTCGGGTGGGGATTGGGCTGAGTGGGGTGAGAAGGGCGCGCAGGGTGGCCATCTGTTGGGCCACCTCGTCGGCGCGGACGCTGATGACCGTCGATCGTTCTAGCGCGCTGACCAGCAGCCTCGCCTCAAGGGCGATGGCCCAGAGGCCTTCCGTGGCCTTGGCCAAAGCGAACACCTCGGCAACTGTCGCCCTCGGAGCATTGCGTTCCGGGTTCATGATGATGCGGCTGCAAAGCTCGATCATGTCGAGCCGGGAGACCGCGGCTAAAAGAGCCTCACTTGCGGGCATCGCGGTACCTCTCCATAGCCCGAGCGAGAGCCCGCGCTTTACGTTCGAGGGACTTCCGTGCCGGCAGTTCGCCGGGCCCGAACTTCATCTGGTCAAGCCGGTCGACGGCAGCACCAACATCGCGGCAGGCGCGCATGACGGCTTCTTCACCGGCCCTCTGCCGCTTCATCGCTTCAATGTCGGCGGCTACGATCGGGAGGATCTTGTCAACTAGTCGCGACGCTAGCGCTTGGGCGTTGTGGCTTCGAAAAGGTGCCGTCATGCTCGGCCTCCCGGTCGACCGTCAGAGAACGGGCGCGGGATCACCGGAAACAGACACACGTTCGATCCCGGCCGGACCACGGCCTCGGCGATGCGGTCGGCTTCCGCCTGGCGCTCGGCCCGCGCCTGGTCATTCCAGACCTTCTGGCTCAGACGGGTTTCGATGACGCGCGCCTTGTCGCGAAGCTCTTTGATGCATTCGCACAGGACGCGGGCGTCTTGCGGATCGAGGATGCGGGGTTCGTGCTGATAGTCGGAAATCAGGCCGCGCAGTTCGGACAGGCCGTCCGAAAGCGCCAGAGACATTCTTTCGCCCATGGCTATTTTCTCCTTTGGGGGCAGGTTTTGCAGGCGTGGAAAAGCTGGGCGCGATGCCGCGACGTGGCGCGGAACGGCTCCTTCTGTTCGGTGAGGCACTGGTCCCGGCCGATCTCGCCCAGGACGGGACATTCGACGGTCAGCGCCATCAGCGCGCCGCGCACCATCTGCTCGACGCGGCCGAGGTCGCCTGGATATTTCCCGCTGATGATCTGTGAGACGGCAGACCGGCTGTAGCCGATACGCGCTCCGGCAACCCCAAGGTCGTTGGAGTCGGCGAGCTGGGCCAGCTCGCCCAGCCAGTCCGGCAGCGGCGAGCCGTGCGCGTCGATCGCCTTTTCGACGAATGACTTGCCGTCAGGGCGGCTGTGCTTGACAGGCCCCCGGTTCACGAGCTGGCCTCGCGCGCGGTGACGACGGAGCTGCCGAGCACCACATTCTTGTTCGGGTCGAAAACAACCTTGGCGGTCAGTATCTTGGGAGCTGCGCTGCCGATATTGCGGACAAGGCGATAGTTCGGCCATTTCCCGACGATGACCCCGACAGCTACGAGGGCGTAGATGTAGCTGCTGACGGTGGCCGGCTTCACGTCGCTGACGCACAGCTGCGGCAGGTCGAGGGCGTTGAACTGCTTGGCCATCCTGATGGCGCGCCAGAGCTGCTCTTTGGCGGTCTCGGGTATGGCCGAACCGTCACGATGCAAGCGCGGAGCGCGCTGCGGCCACTTCGCCAGGACATAGACGATCTCGGGGCGCACGTTTCTCCCCATGCGACCCTTCAATTGCTGCTCAACGATTGAGGTAAAGCCGCCGAGGTTGAGCCGCCGGAGGTAGTCATTCACGATGTTTCTGGACACGTTCGTCCGGTCGGCAACCTGCTTGCCGGTCCAAGGACCTTTCTTGTCCAGGTCGAGAATGATCTGCCAGAAGCCGGCTTCGCCGCGCGGCACCGCCAAGCTCAACTTAACCATGTCGACCAGCGGCCTCATGCGAACTTCCTCGGGGTGAATTTTGGCGCCCCCTTGATCGCGCCCAGCCCGCCGAAGGTGGCCAGGTCGAAGCGTTTCAGGCCGTGCACATGACTGGCCTCGGATATGGCAATCAGGTTGATGACGATGCGGCGTGTGTTGCCTTTTGTCTTCTCCAGGATCGCGCTCGCCAGGTCTGGCGCGATCTCAATGCCGGGGCAGCGGAAGGCGGTGAGCAGCTGGAAGTCCTCAGCATCGCAGGGAACCGCCTGGAGCCATTCGAGAACGCGGTTGTGCACCCGCTCGAACTCTTCGAGATGCGCCGGCAGAAGCTCTTCGCCGATCAACACAACAGGGGCGCCGGATTTGTCGGAGAGTTCGCGCAAAAGATCGACGAAGCGCTTCCTGGAGATGAAGTGTGCTTCGTCGATGATGAGGGGGCGCCGTGGATCGCCGGCCATCGTCATAATGGCCTGGGATTTCATGTCCTCGATCGACCCGCGCGGGCGCTGCTCACCCAACTCGATCAGGATCTCGGTCAGCATCGACCTTGCCGTCGTGAATTGACCGCACTCGATATAGGAGGCGCGATACTTGTTCGCGCCATAGACGGCGGACTTGCTTTTGCCCCAACCGGAGGGGCCAGAGAAAACCGCTAGACCCGGAGCGTCGGGGTCGCGGTCGACCATCTTGGCAAGCAGGGTCGAGAACGCCGCCACGTTCTTCAACGGCGCCGGTCTGTTGACTTTGCTGAGTTCTGTCATCATTTTCCTCGTTGTGCTGTGCCGCTTCGGCGGCTGTTCATTCGGAGAGCCCGGTTTGCAGACTGGGCTTTTCCGTTACTCAGGACAGGTACGCGTCCCCGAAATCCTCATGCATGGCCTGGTGAGACCGAAACTCGGCTGACTGCTCGTAGCCGCCGAGCCAGACCGCGTCGGCCGCTGGCAGCGTGTTGGTGTCGAGCAGCTTGCGGAAGGCGACGGCGCGCCGGTAGCGCTCCTTTGGCGTCTCGGGCAGCGCAACGACGTTGAAGTCCTTTGGCAGATGCGCGGTGCGCGCCGCCTCGATCTCGGCCTGCCGACGCCGCATCATGGCGTCGGTACCGGCAAACAACCGCTGTTCGTCCTCGGCGCGCATATCGTCGATCAGCCGGCGATGTGCGGCAGCAGCGGCAGGATCGAGCGGCTGGCTCGGGTTGAGCCGCTCGCCGAGCGCTTCGATCGCGGCGCTGATCTGTGGGGTGCTGTGGGCCTGTTCGCGCTTCGGCAGCGCTATAATGTTGGGCGCGTCGCGGCGAGCGACTTCCAGGGCGCGTTCTATCAACGGCGCGCCCTTGGCGATCTTCTTCACGTCGGCCTTCAGCTCGCGGGTGCGCTCATCGATCAGCTCGCCTCGCATTTCCTTGGCGGCGCGCACGATCGTCTCGGGATGGATGCCCGACAACTCTGGGCAGATGGCGTCTCCGAGGAACTCCGCGCCGTCCTGGGCGAAGGCGTAGGCCCGGCCGGCATCGTTCGGGTCTTGCCGCACGAACACGGCAGTGCCCGGCAGGATGGTCGGCGTCATGTAGTGGTAGCCGTCGATGCGGATGCCGAGCTTGCCGACGATGCGCTGGCCGTCATTGCCGCCGGCTATTGGCATCAGCAGCAGATCGAGGGCGCGTTCTTCGACCGTGCGCACCGGCTTGGCCGAAGCGAGCGCTGCGGCGAAGGGCGTGACGTTCTTCAGCCCCGCATGCGGCTTGTGCTGGTAGACCAGGTTCGCCCAATCGTCGACGTGCTTCTGGAGCTGCGGGCCGGTCAGCGAGACGCCGAAAACCGAGGCGTCATCCTCGCCCAGGCGCTGGGCAAAGCTCTTGCGGCTTTCGATCGCTTTCCGATCGGCGACCGAGTGACCGACGAAGCCTGGCAGCAGCGATGCCATATCATGCTGGAACGTCTTGATGACGCGCTCGACGTGTCCCTTCTGCTCCGGCGAATAGGCGTCGGACGTTTCGGCCTCGATGCCGAGCGAAGCGAACAGCCGCTGGGTGTCCCTGGCAACGAAGTCAGAGCCGTTGTCGGTCTTGACGACATCGGGCACGCCCCATTCGAGGATGGCTTTGCGGATCAGCAGCGCGACGGCCGAGGCGCGAGGTGTGCGCGACAACAACCAGACGGCACGGCGCGTGGCGATGTCAATGCAGGCATAGACGGCATGCCGGCCATCGGTGCAGAGCGCATCGACCGGTGAGGCGTCGATCTGCCAGAGCTGGTTGGGCTCAGTGATGTGGCGGAGCATGCCGACGCCGGCCGGCGCCATATGCGACCGATATCGGTCCGGATTGGTGAGCTTCAGCAGCTCGACCTTGTGCTTTTCCTTCAGGCCCTTCAGCGCATGCTGGAAGGTGCGCACCGGCGGCATCGGAATGGTCGCTTCAACGCCCTTTGAAACGACCTTCAAGGTGTCGCCGAACTCGGAGCGGCACATGGTGCGGACGTGATGGCCCGACAGGTGCGGTTGATGCGTGATCAAGGCCAGCATGAAGGCGCTGACGGCGCCGCCATTGGCTGTGTCGAGGATGCCGGTTCCCTTGCGCGCCTGGGCGGGATCGTGCCCAAGCGAATTGGCCCTGCCGTCGCGCTTTTGCGACTGCCAGCGGGCCAATGTGCGCTTGGAGAGGCTCGGAATGATTTCGAGCACCCATGGATCGATGTTGAGCGAGCCGGCATTGAACTTGTCGGTGAAGACCTGGACCCGGGTGGCATAGCCAAGCTGCATGCCGCGACTGAATTTCTCGAAGGCGGCGACGATCGCGAGGCGCGCGTCGCGTTCCTTTTGTGCCCGTGCCGTCAGGCTGGTGTCGGGGGCAGGCTTGGCCGGCTTCACCGGCAACTGGATGACGATGTGCTTCTGCTGGTAGGCGACCTGGGCGAGCGTCGGAAGCAGCGACAGGTGATATTCGGTGGCGCCGCCTCGGCCGGCGCGGGCGCGCGCCTGGCTGGTCCGCTCGTCCCACCCTTCGCGCTGGGCCATGCGCCAAATGCCGCTCACGTCGCGCGGCATATCGGGCAACTGCTCGGCGGCGATCTCGCGGGCGGTCAGCCAGTCCTTCATGCTGACACCGCGCAAGTCTCTATTTTCCCTGGCACTTCTGTCGTGATAGGAGAACTGCCATTACGCCCGCTGAAGGCGTACAAAGTATTTGCGGGTGACAGAATTAAACAGAGGAGGAAACTAATGTCGGACGTCAAAAAAGGAACCGGCCCGAGGCAGCCGGCCCCGGCACGAGGTGGTGGACAAGGCTCAAACGGCCCAAGACAGCCGTCACCACCGCCGCCGCCACCTACAAGAAAATGAGGGAGGATTAGATCAATGGCAAAGGAAGTCGCAGCGCCTGGGGTCCGGCAGCCGCAGCCAGTCCCTCGTATAAACGAGGTGAAGCCTAAGACGCCACCGGCGCCTATGACACCCCCGAAGCCTCCTAGGGTGGGATGATGGCGTCTGTCGAACTCGTTCGGTTCAATGCTTTGCGGAATGCGATGTACCACACAGGCCGGCGAATGACGTTCGAGCGCTGGAACCGGATATTCAATTTCGCGGTCGTGGTTTTGGGAACCGCTGCAAGCGGTGGCCTGATTACCTACCTTGGCTTCAACCCTATTTGGCCGGCAGCAGCTGTCGCGGTAGTAGGAGCTGCCCAGTTGGTTTTCGACTTTGGTCGGTCTGCTCGCGACCACCAGGCCCTTCAGAAGGAATATTACAATCTGCTTGCGGACGTCGAAGCAGAGGTTGCCCCTACCGAAGTCCAGATTGCGAGCTGGAATAGCCGGATGATCCGAATCAACGGCGACGAACCTCCTACATTGCGCGCGCTGGATGCCAAGGCTTTCAACGATGCCTTGGACTCTCTGGAGTTCGATCGAGGAGATCGCCTGAAAGTCCCGTTCCTTCACTGGTTGTTTGGAGGTGTGTTCGCTTTCAACGGGTACACCTATCCAAAGGCATCCGAGCTCCCTGGTTACAGTCCGAAAGGTCAAATGGCCGCCCCTGACAGCCAAGCTTAGCCAGCTGACATCGCAACATTTTGAGGCTGTTGGGAGACGCCATTTTTTCATAATGCAGCCTGGGGTTGGTTGGCTCCCGCCGTCAGGCAACGGGCGCTGGCCGTGGCGGCTTGGGAGATCGCTTCGGACGATTGGATGGCGCGAACGGCTTCCTGAGTGTAACCGTGGAGCTGCTCGCGCATGTGTTGCTTGGTGTCGGCGTCCACGCAGCGCATCATCTTGATCTGCCAGCGCACCAACCACTTCGCCTGCGATGGCTGAAGCTTGACGTAGTGGTCGGGGCAGAAGATGCCGGTGGCCTCGTTCGGGCATTCGGGCATAGCGCAGCGGTGCGGTGTCATGACCAGATGCCTCCGCGCATGACATGCTTGTTGACACGACGGCGGAAGGCCGCGCCGGCAGCAGCGCGGCGCTGGAAATGAGCTGAGTAGAGACGGTGAACGCCGTAGAGCACGATGGCCCAGGCGATCGTGCCTCCGATGCCGAGGACGAGGAACGGGCTCATTGGCCGATCCTCGCAGCGATCGTCGCCGCCGACAGGGCGGCGGTGCCGCAATATGCGAAGGCCAGAAAGGCGGCCATTGCAAAGAAGCTTGCGACATCCTTCGCCAGGTCGAGAAATGCACGTCTCATGTGAAAGCCTTTCGTCGTTTTGCTTTCCACTGCGTCTGGCACTGCCCTGTTCTCGGCGAGGTTCATCGCTTGGCCTTCCAGCGCACCTGGAGTGCTGCCTTGCGCGCGGCGATGTCCCGCTCGTGTTCTTCAATCAGGTGGATTTCGATGAGATCGGCATACTTCTCAGGCACGACCGAGAAGCCGAATTTCGACGGTACGAAGCCAAGCAGATCGTTTGCCTTGGTGGCCTCGATCAGCGCGATGAAGGCGTCGAGCGGGATGCGATGTTCGTCGCTGCTTTCCGACGACCACTTGTTGAGGATGCCCTCGGAGACAGGTCGATTGAGATAGGCCGACATGCGCCTGGCGATGTCCGCTCGCGAGCCATTGCCTTCATCCCTGCAGTCGCGCAATGCCCTGCTGACTAGCCGCGAGATCTGGTTGTCCAGTTCGCCGCGACCGACGACATCGGGCGTATAGCCGACAGCGACCTGCGGCGGCTCCCACTCGAAGAGATCGTTTGTCAGGTGGTCGTTGCGCGAACGGGCCATCAGCGTTGCCGGTCTTTCAGCCACCGCTGGATGGCGGCTTCGTGCAGCTCGAAAAAGCGGTCCTGTTCGCCTTCCTTCATCTTGGAAAAGTCGCCGGCAAGCTTTTGCCAGCGAGGCTCGGCAGCCGGCTTCACCGTTCGGTCGATTACAGCGATCGCCTCGCTGACTGTCTTCGGCGCGTCGTCGGCAGCCATGGTCAACAGACGAGCGATAGCGGCCTGGCGCTGGGGCGGGTCGGATGCGAGCTGCAGAAGGTCTGTCTGGCTGTCGGCTATCGCGTGAAGCGAGATGTCCTGGCGGATCAGCTCCGGAATGGTGGCGATCTTCAACGCATGGAAAACGCTGCGGCGCGATATGCCGAGGACCGCCTGGGCGGCCTCCGAGAAATTGAGTGCAAACTTTGCACTCAATTCGTCATCCTCGACGACTTCTCGCCCCTTCTTGCGGCCGGTTTTGCCCGTGCCGTGTTCCGCGTCATAGATGTCGCGCCAGTCGGCGATATCCTTTGCACGGTCCAGAACTGATAGCTGACGCCGTATCAGGTTCTCGGCGATCTCGCGCTTGCGGATCTGTGTTTCGGTGGCGACTTCCTTGGGGTCTTTGACGAACGCGTCGATCTCGGCGTCTCCAAGGCCCGAGATCGCGGCGAGCCGATGCCCGCCAAAAATCAACCGATACTCAAACCCCTCTGTCTGATCGGGTACGACCTCGATCGGGATCATGTGCCCGTTGCCACCCTGAATGTCGGCCATGATGGTCGCCACCCACGCGGGGTCGAGCCGGCGCCGGTTCGCGGGAACGCGGATTTCGGCAATCTTGATTTTGGTCGGTGTCGTCACGTTGGCGGTCCCCTGAATGGCGTTTGGCTGTCTGCGAATGGCTTCGCGCTAGACAGCGGCCTCAGGGCGCGCCGGGCGTGGCGTCTAAAATGAGTGCAACTTTTGCACTTCCGCTGCGACTGGCGGTGCTGGTAGTGTCGACCTCGTCATGACGGCCTCTCGTGTAGAGAGTCGGGAACAGGGTCCGGAACGGGATGCCTAGGGCAGCGGCGATGGCCTCGGCACCTGGGCGGCTCAAACCGATGATCCCTTGCCTGCAGGCGCTTGGGTAGAAACCAGCGTCCAGGGCAATCCCGGTGAGCGTCATGCCACGGCGCCGAATTTCGGCATTGATGGCATGGCGGTCCCAAACCTGAGGGGTGTTCATGGCGGCTCCACCGATCGTCCGGCCCTTTGCAGAGGACCGGATGGTTAAAGATTTAAACAACACTAGTCGCCGCTAATGTCGCATAATTACGTGAACACATCAACGGAAAAGCGTGAATTTGCACACGCAAAAGTTCGTGCGCTCACGTCTTTCCGTGAATGATCGCTAAAGCATTGTTTTATTTGGACAATTTACGAATTTCTCTCACAAGGGCGAAGTTTTGCCGCGAGCAAGAGTTCACGCAATGACGCAAACCACCTTCCATGAGAGGCTAAGCCTGGCGATGGCCGGCGAATCAGCTCACGCTTTTGCGAAAAGAGCCGGTTTGAGCGATTCATCGTTCCGCCAATACCTGCAGGGGTCGATGCCTGGGTTGGACAACCTGGTCCTGATCGCCAATGCGGCCGAGGTTTCGCTGGATTGGCTGGCGCTGGGTCGGGGCGAGATGAGGCCGGTGAACGGCAAGGCTCCGGCCCCTATGATGACAGCGGGCGAGGCGCCCCACGGTTTTGTCAATGTGCCGAAGATCGAGATCCGGCCAAGTGCCGGCGCCGGGAGCCTCGATCTCTACGAGGAGAGCGAGCCGGATATCTTCGCATTTCGGGAGGAATGGTTACGCCGGATCGGTGTCAGCCCGAAATTTGCTCGCCTTATGGTGGCCAAGGGCGATTCGATGCGCGAGACCATCAACGACGGCGACCTGATGATTGTCGACGTCTCAATCCGCGAGTTCATCGACGAAGCCATCTACGTGCTGGTCTATGGCGGCCTGGTGAGGCTCAAACGCCTGCAAATGCTGCGTTCCGGCCTCTTGCTGCTGAAAAGCGACAATCCGCACTATCAGACCGAGGAAGTCCCGTTGGCCGAGCAGCCGGAGCTGATCATTGGGGGCAGGGTTCGTTGGGCCGGCGGGGCGATATAAGGAGCATTGACTCCTCGTCTTCCGTGAACAGAATGAGAACATCCACAAAGGAGGGTTCTCATGCATTCCGCTATCGACCTGTCAGAGCGGCCCGGAGCCACGGAAGTCACCAGCTTCGTCATCTTGCCGCCATCGGGCGCGTTTCGAGCAGGCGAGGCGCTACGCGGGATCGAAGTGTTCCTGACCAGACGCTTTCCCGGCCTCAATTTTTATGCGAACGGCGACATTCCCCCGTTCGAGGGTGACTACAAGCTAGTCCCGATCGTCGGCGTGGCCGGCGACGAGCCCGATACCATACGGATGCTCAATTCCCCGGCGCCCGCGCTTCTGCTGGCAATAGATGCCGCGCTGAAGCTCTTTCGGCCTGCCGGCCTGGCGGTTAACTGACCGTGGCTGATCGCCCCTGGAAGGGCGTAGTCGACACAATCGCCGATCTACGCGATCACGGCATGGGTCTACGTGGTCATTGCCGCGCTCCCAATTGCTCGGGCAGCCGAGAGCTGAACCTGGATAAGTTGATCAAGCTGTTTGGTGAGGAATACGTCTTCATCAATGACAAGGAGATTGGCCGCCAGTTCATTTGCACCGAGTGCGGTCGTACCGGCGGCACGATCACCGTCATCGCCAACACTATGCCGGCCGGCTGGTCGTCCCCACATTAAATTGTGTGTTTGCGGCGATGCCAAATGATCTTGCGCGGTCGCTGCCGCCGGCCGTTTTGGTGCCAAGTGAAGTTGCGCGGCCGGTTTTTGGCGTCCCGCCTTTCCGGCCCCGCCATTTTCCGGCAAACCCCTTGTTTTCTTGGGCTTCTAGCGGCTGTTCCCGCCAATTATCACCTTTTCCCAGCATTGGCCGGCAGATGCCATCCGATCTTGCGCGTTACACCAATGGCGGCGTCCTCGCCCTGATCCGAGCCCCAGCCTCGTCCAGCCATCGGGTCTGCCCCTTGCGCCCTCGACACCCTATGCTACATGAACGCGCAACGCGCGAAAGTCCGCGCATCCACACCCGCTTCAGCCGTTTCCCGAGAGTTCCATGCCCGACAAGGTCGTCACCCGTTTTGCCCCCTCGCCCACTGGCTTCCTGCATATCGGCGGAGCCCGCACGGCGCTGTTCAACTGGCTGTATGCAAAGCACACCGGCGGCATCATGCTGCTGCGCATCGAGGATACTGACAGGGAGCGTTCCACCGACGCTGCGACCGCGGCCATTCTCGACGGGCTTTCCTGGCTCGGTCTGACCTGGGACGGCGAGCCGGTGTCGCAGTTCGAGCGCGCGCCGCGCCACCGCGAGGTGGCTGAAGAACTCGTGCGCATGGGCAAGGCCTACTACAGCTACGAGACACCCGCGGAACTCGAGGCGATGCGCGAGGCAGCACGCGCCAAGGGCCTGCCGCCGCGCTACAATGGCCAGTGGCGCGACCGCGCTCCGTCCGAGGCGCCCGCGGGCGTCAAGGGCGCCATCCGCATCAAGGCGCCAACCGAGGGCGAGACGGTGGTGCACGACCGCGTGCAGGGCGAGGTGCGCTTTCCCAACAAGGACCTCGACGATTTCATCATCCTGCGCTCGGACGGCAATCCGACCTACATGCACGCCGTCGTCGTCGACGACCACGACATGGGTGTCACGCACATCATCCGTGGCGACGATCACTTGACCAACGCCGCCCGGCAGACGGTCATCTATCGCGCGATGGGCTGGGACGTGCCGTCGATGTCGCACATCCCGCTGATCCATGGCGCCGATGGCGCCAAGCTGTCGAAGCGGCACGGCGCGCTCGGCGTCGAGGCCTATCGCGCCATGGGCTATCTGCCGGAGGCGCTGCTCAATTACCTGGCGCGCCTCGGCTGGAGCCATGGTGACGACGAAATCATGTCGATCAAGGATATGATTTCCTGGTTCGACATCGGCGACGTCAACAAGGGCGCGGCCCGCTTCGATTTCGCCAAGCTGGAGGCATTGAACGGCGTCCATATGCGGCGCATGAGCGATGCCGAGCTGTTCGACATCTTCATCGCCACCTTGCCCTATCTCGAGGGTGGCCCGGCAATGGCCACGCGCCTCGACGACAGGAACAAGGCCCAGTTGCTGGCAGCACTTCCGGGCCTGAAGGAGCGCGCCAAGACGCTTGTCGAGCTTGTCGATGGCGCCGCGTTCCTGTTTGCCACCCGACCACTGCCGATCGACGACAAGGCGGCACTTTTGCTCAATGACGATGCCCGCAAGATCCTGCGCGGCGCCCACGATGCCTTGAACGCTGTTTCAGGCGACTGGACGGCCGCGGCGGCAGAGGCGGCGATCCGCGACTATGCGCAGGCCGGCGGTCATAAACTCGGCGCCGTGGCCCAGCCTTTGCGTGCCGCGCTGACCGGCAAAAGCACCTCGCCGGGCGTGTTCGACGTGCTTGCCGTGCTGGGGCGCGAGGAAAGTCTGGCGCGCATAGCCGATCAAATCGATTAGCAGCAAACTGGCCCAAGAAGATTGGCATTGAAAGGGGCGTTTCGCAGTGCAACATTAGGCCTTGGCCCAATCTGGCACGCACCTCCTGAAATGCGGTGGCGAATACGCGCATTGTGGTGATTTCGACGTGTCGCCTTGCACAGTTTGCCTTTGCCGGCATGAGGAAACAAGAAGGAGTTTGCAATGACCGAAGCTGCGACAAAACTGGAATTTGGCGGCAAGACCCAGGAGGCCACGGCAAAGCTCGAATTCGCAGGCAAGACCCATGAGTTCAAGGTGAGAAGTGGCTCGGTCGGGCCCGACGTCATCGACATCGCCTCGCTCTACAGCACCACTGGCGCCTTCACCTACGATCCCGGCTTCACCTCGACCGCGAGCTGCGAGTCCGAGATCACCTTCATCGACGGCGACGCCGGCATCCTTTTGCACCGCGGCTATCCGATCGACCAGTTGGCCGAGCACGGCGATTTCCTCGAGGTCTGCTATCTCCTGCTCTACGGCGAATTGCCGACCAAGGCGCAGAAAGACGATTTCGATTACCGCGTAACGCGCCACACCATGGTGCACGAGCAGATGTCGCGCTTCTTCACCGGCTTCCGCCGCGACGCGCACCCGATGGCGGTGATGTGCGGCGTGGTCGGCGCGCTGTCGGCCTTCTACCACGACTCCACCGACATCTCCGACCCCTACCAGCGCATGGTGGCGTCGATGCGTTTGATCGCCAAGATGCCGACGATCGCCGCGATGGCTTACAAATACCACATCGGCCAGCCCTTCATTTACCCGAAGAACGAGCTGAATTTCGCCGCCAACTTCCTGCATATGTGCTTTGCCGTGCCGTGCGAGGAATACAAGATCAACCCGGTGCTGGCGCGTGCCATGGAGCGCATCTTCATCCTGCACGCCGATCACGAGCAGAACGCCTCGACCTCTACCGTCCGTCTCGCAGGTTCGTCGGGCGCCAACCCGTTCGCCTGCATCGCCGCCGGTATCGCTTGCCTATGGGGCCCCGCCCATGGCGGCGCCAATGAAGCGGCGCTGAACATGCTGGGCGAGATCGGCCATGTCGATCACATCCCGGAGTTCATCGCCCGCGCCAAGGACAAGAACGATCCGTTCCGGCTGATGGGCTTTGGTCACCGCGTCTACAAGAACTACGATCCGCGCGCCAAGATCATGCAGAAGACGGCGCATGAGGTTCTTGGCGAGCTCGGCATCAAGGACGATCCGCTGCTCGACATCGCCATGGAGCTGGAAAAGATCGCGCTGACCGATCCCTACTTCATCGAAAAGAAGCTCTATCCGAATGTCGACTTCTATTCCGGCATCACGTTGAAGGCGTTGGGCTTCCCCACCACCATGTTCACAGTGCTGTTCGCGGTCGCCCGCACCGTCGGCTGGATCGCCCAGTGGAAGGAGATGATCGAGGACCCGCGCCAGAAGATCGGCCGCCCGCGCCAGCTCTATACCGGTGCGCCAGAGCGTGACTACGTGCCGATCGCCAAGCGCTGATCGAGGCCGAAACTAAAAAAGGCGCCCGCGAGGGCGCTTTTTATTTGCTCCGACGAAGTTTGACGTGGCGAAGGACGACATCCGCCGCAATGTCTCCGGAGGGCTTGTCCGTCGCCATGCGCCTCGCAACCTCGTCGAAACCATCCTTTTGCCAGGCGCGATAGGCGGTATCGGAAAGCAACGCCTCAAGCTGCCTCGCCAGATAATGCGGCCGCACATACTGGTTGTAGCTTTCCGGCACCACCGGCCGGTCGGCAATGAGATTGGGCAAGGCGGCGCTCCATACCGTGATCAGGCTCTGGACCATCCGCATGATCGGATCGAACCGGTAGCAGGAGATCATCGGCACACCCGACAGCGCCAGTTCCAGCGACACCGTTCCCGACGCGATCAGCGCCGCATCGGCCTTGCCGAAGGCCTGCCATTTGCGTTCGGGATCAAGGATGATCTCCGGCCTTTCGTCCCAGCGCGCGACCGAGGTTCTGACCAGATCGGCGACATGCGGCACCGTCGGCAACAGCAGGCGCAAGTTGTGTCCGCGCGCACGCAGGATCGACACCGTCTCGCCAAACGAACCGATAAGCCGATGCACTTCGCCGCGACGCGAGCCGGGCAGCACAAGCAATGTCTTGACGCGATCGCCTGACAGGTCGCGCGGCAGGTCCTGCGCCCTGGCCGCACCAAGCACGCCTGGATCATGCGTGAGGCGATGCCCGACATAGGTGCCGGGCGGGCCGCCCAAGCGGCTGAGTTCCTTCACCTCGAAGGGCAGGATGCAAAGGATGTGGTCGACATAGGGCTTCATCGCCACCGCCCTGCCCGGCCGCCACGCCCAGACGCTCGGACAGACGTAGTGGATGATCGGGATTGCCGGATCGATGGCGCGGACCTTTTTGGCCACGCGCAAAGAAAAATCCGGGCTGTCGATGGTGATGAGACAGTCGGGCTCTTCACCGGCGACCGTCTTCGCCGTCTGGCTGATCCGCCGCATCAAGCGCGGCAGGTCGCGCAGGATGGCGCTGAGCCCCATCAGCGCGATCTCACTACCGTCGAACAGCGGCATCAGTCCGAGCGCCTGCAAATGCCGACCGCCAATGCCGACGAGATGAACCTCGCGACCGGTCTCGCGCTTGAGCGCCTCAACGATATCGGCGCCCAGCAGGTCGCCGGACTCCTCGCCGGCCACGATGGCGATCTTCAACGGTTTCTCAACTGCCATGCGCCGGCTCCGCAGCAGGCAGGCCGATCACGAACAGACCAAGTTCATTCGCCCGCGCGACAACCGTGGGACCTTCGAGGATCAGCGAACGGCCGGCTTCGACGGCGATCCCCGCCAATCCGGCGGCATGTACCGCCTCGACGGTCTGAGGACCGATGGACGGCAGGTCGGCTCGCAATTCCTGACCGGGCTTGGCGCATTTGACCAGGACACCGCGCGTCCTTCCGGCGAGCCGGCCGTGGCTACGCAGTTGCTTCGTCCGCTCGAGCAGCCCGTCGGTACCCTCGATGCCTTCCAGCGCAATGGTTCGGCCACCGATCGCAACCGCCGCTTGACCGATATCCAGCGCGCCGATGGCCTTCGCCGCCGCGTGCGCCGCCTCGATGTCGCGCCAGTCGGATCTTCGCGGCGCCACCTTGGTCAGCGAACCCTCGGTCGCGACCAGTTCGGGCACGATCTCATGGGCGCCGACAACCTTGATACCGCTGCGTTCGATCCTGCGCACGAACAGTTTAAGCACCGTGTCGTCGCCACGCGATAAACCGACGAGCATGGTGGGCACCCAGGCAAGCAGGCCGAAATTGAGGCGCATGGCGCTCAGCCGGGGGCGGCGTGTGATATGGCCGGCGGTTACCAGATGGGTGACATGATGACGCCTAAGCGTTGGCAGCAGCGAGCCAACATCTTCAAGCATCATTGTCGTTTGCTCGTAGGCGTCGAAGTCGGAAACACGGTCGACTTCGCCTGACGCCATGACGACGAACGGGGACCTGCCTTCTCGGGCGAGCGCCCGGGCTATTTCGACCGGCAGGCTGCCGCCGCCGGCGATGATACCGACCTTGGCGCCAGCCGGAAGATCAAGACCCGCTCGCGCCGTTTCAGTCTTCGTCATCGACATCGTCGCCATCGCCGCCCTTGAGCGACGGCACAGCGTAGTGTCGCTTGCCGCGACTGGTGATGAAATCGATGATTTTCATGGCGGTCGGTGACGACGCGAACTCTGCTTTGGCAAATTCGATGTTCTCGCCAACGGTGCGGGAACGGTCGAAGATCATTCTGTAGGCCTTGCGCAGCAGATGGATTTCGGACCTCGGCAGGCCGGAACGCTTCAGGCCAATGATGTTGAGGCCGCGCAGGCTGGCGCGATTTCCGACCGCGATGGCATAGGGGATGACATCGCCGACGACCGCCGAGCAGCCACCCAGAAAGGCGTTGTCGCCGATGCGGACAAACTGATGAACGGCGGTCAGGCCGCCAATATAGACATTGTTGCCGACCTCGCAGTGACCGCCCAGCGTCGCCCCATTGGCGAAGGTCGCGTTGTTGCCGACGACGCAGTCATGGGCGATATGGGCGTAGGCAAGGAAATTGCCATTGTCGCCGACCGTCGTCTCGCCACGGCTGGAATCGGTGCCGAGATGCATGGTGACGCCTTCGCGGATCGTGCAGTTCTTGCCGATGACCAGGGTGGTGCGGCCGCCCTTGTGCTTGGTGTTCTGTGGCGGCGCGCCCAATGTCGCCATCGGATAGACCTTGGTCGAAGCGCCAATGGTGGTCGCGCCCATCACAGACACATGACTGACCAGTTCGACCCCGTCGCCGATCACGGCATCGGCGCCAACGTGGCAAAACGGTCCTATGCGCACGCCTTGGCCGATTTGAGCGCCTTCCTCCACGACGGAGGAAGCATGGATTGATGTCTTGATTTTCATAAGCATTCGATCGTCAGTCGCTGGTGACCATCATGGCTGAAATCTCGGCCTCGGCCGCCTTGGCGCCGTCGACCATGGCTTCACAAGCGAATTTAAGCAGGTTGCCGCGTTTCTTGATTTTCTTGACATAAATCTTCAACTGGTCGCCAGGAACGACCGGTTTGCGGAATTTGGCGTTGTCGATGGTCAGGAAATAGACCAGTGACGGCTTTTCCGTACCCAGGCTGCGGATGCAGATGGCGCCGGCGGTCTGCGCCATCGCCTCGACGATGAGCACGCCCGGCATGACCGGCTGCTCTGGGAAATGTCCCTGGAAATGCGGCTCGTTTATGGTCACGTTCTTGATGCCGACGGCGGACTCGTCGCCATCGATGTCGACAATACGGTCGATCATCAGGAACGGATAGCGATGCGGCAGGAGCTTCATCAGCCCCATGATGTCGACCGCTTCCAGCGTCGTAGCCGCCACCAAATCAGCCATTTCCCTTGCCCTGTTTGCGTGCCCTTGCCATCGTTCGCAACATGGCTATCTCGCGCATGGCTTCCGCCATTGGCTGTGCCGGATAACCGCCCCAGATCTCACCTGCGGGGACATTGCTCATAAACCCACTTCTGGCGGCGAGCTTGGCTCCAGACCCGATGGTCAGGTGATCCGCAAGCCCAACCCCGCCGCCCATGGTGACATTGTCACCCACGACAACGGAACCCGAAATACCCGAAAGCCCGGCCACTATGCAATTGCGGCCGATGCGGACGTTATGAGCGATCTGCACGAGATTGTCGATCTTGGTGCCCTGGCCGATGATCGTGTCGGACATGGCGCCGCGATCGACAGTGGAGTTGGAGCCGATCTCGACATCGTCCTGGATAACGACGCGACCGATCTGAGGCACACGTTCGGGCCCCTTGGCGCCGCCGACGAAGCCAAAACCATCCTGGCCGATCCTGGCGCCGCCATGGATGATGACGCGGTTACCGATCAAGGCATATTGAATACTGGCGCCCGGACCGACATAGCCGTCGCGACCGATCTGGCAGAATTGTCCAATGACAGCGTTGGGTGCGATGACGGTACCGCTGCCGATCGACGCCCCCGGCCCAATGACCACGCCGGCCTCGATGACCGCGCCGGGTTCGACATGTGCGGTCGGGTCGACATGAGCATGCGGCGAGACACCGGTTTCACTGGTCATTGGCCCCGGTGTCGCAGCCGTTGGAAACAGCAGGCGCCCGACCAGCGCGAACGCCTGTTGCGGACGCGGATGAACCAGAACGGCAATGCCGGCCGGAGCCTTGCCGGCGAATTCCGCCGGGCACAGCACCGCCGCTGCCCGCAGCGACGGCATCAACGCGGAATTGCGTTTGCCGTCGACGAAAACGAGCGCATTCTCGCCGCCTTCGTTAGCTGGCGCCAGAGCATCGATCGCAATTTGGGAGTGGCCGGAATCGACAAGCACCGAGCCGGTCAGATTCGCGACTTCGCCCGCCGTATACCGGCGTGATGGCGCGAAGAACACCGGATCGGTCATTCCAGAAGCTATATCCAGCTAGGTCGGAACATTTCTCCCGGACCTGTGGAATCCGGGAGCATCGTTGGCCGCCGATCAGAAGCGGGTCGATATGCCGAAGTTGAATTCCTGCACGTCGTCTGACGCTTCCTTCTTGACCGGGATCGCATAGTCGATACGGATCGGACCGAATGGCGAAGCCCACATCAGGCCGAGGCCGACCGAGGCACGCAATTTCATGCCAACTGACGACTGATCAACCAGACCCGCAGCGACCTTGCTGCCGTAGAGCGTTGCCGCATCAGCGAAAACCGCGCCACGCAGGCCGAAACTTTCCGGAATGACCGGCAGCGGGAACTGGGCTTCTGCGGAGGCATTGAAATAGGTGGTGCCGCCGAGATGGTCGCCAGCGCCGTCACTGTCGACCGGGCCGATGCCGCCATAGGCGAAACCGCGGATCATGCGGTCCGAGCTCTGGAAGTGATCAAAGACGCGCAGATCGCCGCCGCCATAGCCTTGGACAGTGCCGGCGCCACCCGATATCAGGCCCACCAAATCCAACTGTTCCGACAGCGTCTGATAGACGCTGCCGCGACCCGTGATCTTGACGAATTTCGCATCGCCGCCGACACCAGCCACTTCCACGGTCGTGGTGGCGTAAATGCCTTCGTGCGGGTTCTTCATGTCGTCGATGGTGTTGTAAACCAGCCCGAGGCTGACCGACGACTTGATCCACGGACTCTGATCTATGCCATCCAAAATAGCGTTGGAAACAGTGCACTTGAGCGGATCGTAAACGCCACCGGTCACGCAACCATCGTCGAGTTTGTACTTCTCTTGCGAGATATTGTACGCGAGCTGGGTCGAGATGCTGTTGGTGATCGGCAAGCCGAAGCGCACCGTGGCCCCAACGGTATCGCTGTCGTAGTGATCATAGTTCCTCGTCTGCTTGAAGACGTCGAAGCCGGCGGCGATACGCCGTCCGAGGAAATACGGCTCTGTGAACGAAATGCTGTAGTCGCGCGAATTCTTGCCGCCACCCGCCGACAACTTGATGAACTGGCCTCGGCCGAGGAAGTTGCGCTCGGTGATCGATCCTTCGACGGACGGGCCAGCCGTGTCGCCACCGGTCGAATAGCCAGCGCCGACAGAAAACTCGCCGGTCGACTTTTCGACCACATCGACTACCAGCACGACCTGATCGGGCTGCGAACCCGGCACCGTCGAAATCTCGACTTTGTCAAAGTAATTGAGGTCTTCCAGACGCTTCTTCGCGCGCTGGATGAGCACCTGGTTGAAGGCGTCACCCTCACTGACGTCGAATTCGCGGCGAATGACATAGTCACGCGTGCGATCGTTGCCGCGGATTTCGATGCGCTCAATGTAGGCCTTGGTGCCCTGATCGACGGTATAAACCACCGAAATGGTGTGATTCTCGAAGTTGCGGTCGCCACGCGGCGTCACCTGCGCGAAGGCATAGCCGGAACCGGCCACCTTCTCGGTCAGCGCGATGATGGTGTTCTCGACATCCTTGGCGTTGTAGACATCGCCCTTGTGGGTCTCGACCACCGATTCCAGCGACTTCGAGTCGACTTCCGGGATCGTGCTTTCGACGCTGATATCGCCGAATGTGTAACGGTCGCCTTCCTGAACGGTGATGGTGACCGTGTATTTGTTCGTCGTGTTGTCGAGCTCGCCGACAGCGGACACGACCTGGAAGTCGGCATAGCCGTGATTGTAGTAGAAACGGCGCAGCAGTTCTTGGTCGGCGCGCAGCTTGTCGTCGTCATAGACGTCGTCGCGCAGCACGAACGAAATCCACGACGAACGCTTGGTCGTGATCACATCCGACAAGCGACGGCTGGAATAGGCGCTGTTGCCAACGAAGTTGATCGCCGCGATCTGCGTGCGGCCACCTTCGTTGATGTTGAAGACCACGTTCACGCGGTTGTCGCCGAGCTCCATGATCTGGGTGGTCACGGCGGCGTCGTCTCGGCCGATACGCTTGTAGGCAGCCTTGACCGATTCGACGTCGGCATCGAGCGTCGCTTGCGAGAACGTTCCGCGCGGCTTCAACTGCACCGCTGCCGCAAGGGCATTGTCCTTGAGCTTCTTGTTGCCCTGGAACAGCACCTGGTTGACGACCTTGTATTCGGAAACCTTGACCACCAGCGTCGAGCCGACCTGGTTGATCTGCACATCCGAGAACAGGCCCGTGCCGAACAGCGCCTTGATGGCGTTGTCGATATCGGAACTGGAGAAGGCCTTGCCCGGCTTGATGGTGATGTAGTTGCGGATGGTTTCGGCGTCGATACGCTGATTACCGCTCACTTCGACTCTGCTGACGACAGCGGCCTCGGCCGCCGATGTGGCAACGAACTGCACTGCGAGCGCGCCTGGCACGACCAGAGCCGCAGACAGGGTCACCGCGGAAGCGGCGCTCAAAAACTTGGATGCTGCCTTCATCGGGCTTAATAACCTTTTCTCGTAGTCCCCACGGCGAGAAAACCGGACGTGCGGTAATTTCCCCTACCGTATTAACCGGATTTTCCCTACACGCAAGGCTTCTGGTTAATTTGTATTTACTTAACCCTGCGGCGTGGCTTTCGCGTCACTCATATCCCCGTGCATGGTAAACGGCGTCTCAACATCGACCATGTTCAAGGCAAATTTCTTCATGATTTCAGCACCCAAACAGATCGTTCCAGAAAACGAACCCCATGAAGCACAGCACCAGAAGCAACCCGGCCCGATAGGCCATTTCCATCATCCGGTCAGACACCGGACGACGGATGATGGCCTCCACCCCGTAGAACAACAGATGGCCGCCGTCGAGGGGGGGAATCGGCAAAAGGTTTAGAATACCTATCCCGACAGACAGCAGCGCAACGAGTTGCACAAGCCATTCGAAACCCAGTTTTGCCGCCTTGCCGGCCATGTCGGCGATCTTCACCGGGCCGCCCAGTTGGCATTTGTCCTCGCGCCCGACGACGAAGCGCTGCAGGAACTGGCCGGTGCGCTGGATGATGTGTCCGGTTTCCTCGACCGCCGCGGTCAGCGCGCCGGCGGGGCTGTAGGTGACGAGGCGCGGCTGGCCGAGTTCCTTGTTGTTGACGACGCCGATCACGGCCACCTTGACCTTGTTGCCGAGCGCGTCCTCCTGCTCCATCAGCCGCGGCGTCGCGGTCACGGTGACTTCGTTGCCGTCGCGCAGCATGACGAAGGTGATGGTGTCGCCCGCCCGGCCCGAAACCAGGCGCTGGACGTCGCCAAAGGTTTCAACCTTGCCGCCGTCGACGCTGACGAATCGGTCACCTGGCAGGATACCTGCCTTCGCCGCCGGGCTGTCGACGGTCACCTCTGCCACCATCGGTTCCGAGACATAGCGCCCATAGGCGGCAAACAGCACGGCAAAGACGGTGATCGTCAGCAGGAAATTGAACAGCGGACCGGCCACCACCGTCGCCGCGCGCTTCCAGATCGGTTGCGTATGGAAGGCGACCTTGCGCTCTTCCTCGGTCAGCGTTTCGAGCTCTTCCGAAGAAGGCTGGCTCGAGGTGGCGTTCATGTCGCCAACGAATTTGACATAGCCGCCAAGCGGTATCGCGCATAGTTTCCAGCGCGTGCCGTGGCTGTCGTTGAAGCCGAAGAGTTCCGGGCCGAAGCCGATCGAGAAGGCCCTGACCCCAATGCCGCACCAGCGGCCGACGAGGTAGTGGCCCATTTCATGGACGAACACCACCACCGTCAGCACGAACAGGAAAGGCACGAGCGTGCCGAGAAAGAAGCCTTCCGTGCTGAAGATCGCGTGAAGAATCTCGTTCAAGTCATGCCCTCAAATTCTTCCGCGGCGCAGGTAGCGCCGTGACTGTGACATCAATCCGGGCGAATCCAAGGCGTTGCGCGCATCGGATCGCGAAATGACACTGCTCAAATGGGAAACAGCCCCTGCGCCGGATGATCGGCGGTCGCCGAAATCCAGCCGATGACGTATAGGGCGAAAGCCGCCGCGACAAGCCCGTCGACACGATCCATGACGCCGCCATGGCCCGGGATGAGCGTACCCGAATCCTTGCGGCCATGACGGCGCTTGACCCAGGATTCAAACAGGTCGCCGGCCTGGGCGACAATCGAAAGCGCGAGCGCCACCAGGCCGAGCAGCGCCAGATTGCCGATACCGGCGGCGGCGGCCAGGATGAGCCCCGCGACGATGCCCCCGACAGCGCCGCCAAGCGCCCCGCTGCGTGTCTTGCCCGGCGAGATCGACGGCGCCAGTTTCGGACCGCCAACGGCGCGACCGACAAAATAGGCAAAGATATCGGTGGCCCAGACGACCGCGAACAGAAACAGGATGGCAACGAGGCCTGAACGGTCGCCGTCGCGCAGCAAAGCGAGCGACAGTCCGGAAACGGTGGCATAGGCAAGGCCGGCCGCGTCCCATTGTCCGGCCTTGCGAATCGAGGCGGCCATCGCCGTTGCGGCAACCACGATCACGACGAGAGGCAGCAGCCAGGACGCGGCAAGGCCGGCAATCAAGGCGCCAATGAACACAACAAGCAGTGCTTCGGGCAGGAAACCCAGGCCCGTTCCCTCGGTTGGACGCGACATGCGCGTCCATTCATAAAAGATCACCGCAGACATCACGGCGCAGAGCAATCGGAAGGGCAGCCCCCCGAGCCACGTCAAGCCAAGGGTGATGATGGCAAGCACGATTGCCGAAATGACGCGAAGCTGAAGATTGCTCATCTCGCGGCCGGTCGCGAAGCGACGCCCTGCGGGCCGAGTCCGCCAAAACGGCGTTCGCGGCCGGCAAACTCGCGCAAGGCCTCGGCAAGGTGCTCGCGGCTGAAGTCAGGCCAGTAGCAAGGCAGGAAGACGAGTTCACTATAGGCAGCCTGCCACAGAAGGAAGTTCGACAGCCGGAGTTCGCCGCTGGTGCGTATGACCAGTTCCGGGTCGGGAATGCCTTGTGTATCGAGACAGCCAGCAAAGCTTTCGGCGGTGATCGCCTCGCTGTCGAGTTCGCCACGCGCCACGGCTGAAGCCAGCTTGCGCGCCGTGCGAACGATCTCGTCGCGTCCACCGTAGTTGAAGGCGATTACCAGCGTCAGCGCTTCATTTCCGGCGGTCAGCGATTCGGCTTCATCAAGCAGCCCCCTGATGTCGGGCTGCAGCCCTGCCCTGTCGCCGATGATCCTGACCCGCACACCGCTCTGGTGCAACTCGGCGAGATCGCGGCGAATGAAAAGCTTCAGGAGGCCCATCAGGTCGCTGACTTCGGACTTTGGTCGCGACCAGTTCTCCGACGAGAAGGCATAGACGGTCAGGTAGGAGATGCCGAGACCAGGTGCCGCACGCACCGTCTTGCGCAGCGCCTCGACACCGGCACGATGACCAGCAAGCCGCGGCATGCCGCGCGCCTTGGCCCAGCGTCCGTTTCCGTCCATGATGATCGCGACATGCGCGGGCGTTGCCATATTCTCGCTTTCGAGCCAGCCGCTGCCGACCGACCCTAAACCTGCATGATTTCAGCTTCCTTATCGGAAAGCAGGTGATCGATGGTGCTGATTGTCTCGTCAGTCAGTTTCTGGACCTGGTCGGAGCGCTTGCGCTGGTCGTCCTCGCTGATGTCGCCGTCCTTCTCCGCCTTCTTCAGGAAGTCCATGCCGTCGCGACGCACATGGCGTGCGGCGACACGGGCATTCTCGGCGTAGGTGTGCGAGATCTTGACCAGTTCCTTTCGGCGCTGTTCGTTGAGTTCGGGCAGCGGTATTCTGAGATTGGTGCCGTCGACGATCGGGTTGAAGCCCAGATTGGATTCGCGGATGGCACGGTCGACCGCACCGACCATCGACTTGTCCCAGACCGACACCGAAATCATGCGCGGCTCCGGCACCGAAACGTTGGCCACCTGGTTGATCGGCATGGTGGTGCCGTAGGCCTGTACCTGGATCGCGTCGAGCAGGTTGCTGGAGGCGCGACCGGTCCGCAGCGAAGCTAGATCATGCTTGAACGCGGCGATTGCCCCATCCATGCGCCGCTTGAGATCTTCGTACTCACCACTCATCCTAGTCTCCTCGACCCGTCTGACGCGGGTTCACTGCTTCGGGGCAAGGCCCCGTGTTCGAGCCTGATTTTCGAAGCCGGTTTCCCTTTTTTCGGGATCCGGCCCCGGATCAATCGTCCGCCACAACCGTGCAGCGGCCGCCGCCCCTCAGAATATCGCCAAAACCACCCTTTTCGTGGATCGAATAGACGATTATCGGAATGTTGTTTTCCCGCGCAAGTGCAATCGCTGCCGTATCCATGATGGAGAGGCCGCGTTTTATGACTTCGCCATGGCTGATGCGCTCGAAACGCGTCGCATTCGGGTCCTTCTTCGGGTCGGCCGAGTAGACACCGTCGACCTGGGTGCCCTTGAACAGCGCGTCGGCGCCGATTTCGGCCGCGCGAAGTGCCGCCGCCGAATCAGTGGTGAAGAACGGATTGCCGGTGCCGCCGGCAAAGATCACCACCTTGCCCTGGTTCATGTAGGCGGTCGCCTGGCGTTGCGAAAAGCTCTCGCAGAGCTCGGGCATGGCGATCGCGGAAAGCACCACGGCGTCGACGCCGATCTTGTTCAGCGACGTGCGCAGCGCCAGCGAATTGATGACCGTGGCAAGCATGCCCATGTGGTCGCCGGTGACGCGATCGCCGCCCTTGGAGGCCACGGCCACGCCGCGAAAGATGTTGCCGCCGCCGATGACGACGCCGACCTCGATGCCCAAGGCGCGAGCCTCGGCGATATCGCCGGCAATGCGATCGACGACGGATACGTCGATGCCGAAATGCTGTTCGCCCATCAATGCTTCGCCCGACGCTTTCAGCAAGACACGTCGGTAGAGGGGCTTCACCGTCATCTGGGCCTCGTCATTTTTGCGTATGGCGCGTTCAGGGTGGCTACCCTCGCGCAGGCGCCGCCCCGACAATGGCGCGATGCCGTTTTCCGATACACGAAGGGCGCCGTGATGTCACGCGGCGCCCGAGCCGGAAACTGGAGATCTGGACGCTAAAGCAATCGTCAGCTGACGCCGGCAAAAGTGCCTTTCATGAGCCCGGGGAGTAGCCTGTTGGCTTGTCGAGCTCCCGCGCGAAGTCGCAATCGATGAGCCGAAACATTCCTCTATTTCCCGCCGGGCGGCGATGGCGCCGAAGCTCAGGACCTTCATCGATACCGCGCAAGAAATCGGCCGGGCACCCTTGCGGACGCCCGGCCGAAAAATTTCGTCAGAAGGATAGATTGCCCGAAGGCAACCTTACTTCTTCACCGCCGCCGCGACTTCCGCCGCGAAATCGGTCTCTTCCTTCTCGATGCCCTCGCCGAGCGCAAAGCGCAGGTATGCGGTAATTTTAGCCGGCGCGCCGATGTCCTTCTCGGCATCCTTCAGCGCCTTCTCGACGGTGATGTCGGGATTGAGCACGAAAGCCTGCTTCAGGAGTACGACTTCCTCGTAGAACTTGCGCAGACGGCCTTCGACCATCTTCTCGATGATCGCTTCCGGCTTGCCGGACTGACGCGCCTGATCGGAAAAGATAGCCTTCTCGCGCTCGATAGCCGCAGGGTCGAGTTCTTCCGTGGTCAACGCCATCGGGCTGGTGGCGGCGACATGCATGGCGACTTGGCGCGCAAAGGCGTTGGCCGCATGCGCGTCGCCAGTCGTCTCGATCGCGACCAGCACGCCGAGCTTGCCGAGGCCGTCGGCAACCGCGTTATGAACGTAGGTCGCGACTACGCCATGCGGAACGGTGAGCTTGGCCGAACGGCGGAAGCCCATGTTTTCGCCGATGGTGCCGACAGCGTCCTTGATGGTGTCGGCGACCGACTTGTCCGAACCTGGATATTTGGCTGCCGCGACCGCTTCGGTCTTGCCGCCATAGGCGAGCGCGACCTTGGCCACATTGGCAACGATCTCCTGGAACGCGGCATTGCGCGCAACGAAGTCGGTCTCGGAATTGACTTCGACGATGGCAGCCTCGCGCACACCTGAATCGACGCCGATCAGGCCCTCGGCCGCGGTGCGACCAGCCTTCTTGTCGGCCTTCGAAATGCCCTTCTTGCGCAGCCAGTCGACGGCCTCTTCCATATTGCCGTTGGTCTCGTTCAGTGCCGCCTTGCAATCCATCATGCCCGCGCCGGTCAAGTCGCGGAGTTCTTTGACCTGTGCAGCCGAAATGCTCATTGTCGCCTCTTTGTTTTAAATGCACCGACGCACCATCGGTACTCGATGATGCGTCTGTTTAGCGTGCCAAAATATGAGAAAGATGAAGGCCGCAACCGGCCTTCGATTATCAAGCTTCGGGGACTTCCGGCGCCGGGGCCGGATCGAGCGCCGGCTCGACCGGAGCTTCGACCGAGGCGCCGATATCGATACCGAGTGCGCCCTGCTGACGGGCGATGCCGTCGATCGCAGCCTTGGCGATCAGGTCGCAGTAGAGCTGGATGGCGCGGGCCGCGTCGTCATTGCCGGGGATCGGGAAATCGATCTTGTCCGGATCGCAGTTCGAGTCGATGATGGCGACGACCGGAATGCCGAGACGCTTGGCCTCGAGGATCGCGATCGCTTCCTTGTTGGTGTCGATCACGAACATCAGGTCGGGCGTCGAGCCCATGTCCTTGATGCCGCCGAGCGCCTTGTCGAGCTTCTCGCGCTCGCGATCGAGGTTCAGGCGCTCCTTCTTGGTCAGGCCCTGTGCCTCACCGGCCAGCATCTCGTCGAGCTTGCGCAGGCGCTGGATCGAGTTCGAGATCGTCTTCCAGTTGGTCAGCATGCCGCCAAGCCAGCGGGAGTTGACATAGTACTGGGCCGAACGCTGCGCGGCATCGGCGACAATGTCGGATGCCTGGCGCTTGGTGCCGACGAACAGCACGCGGCCGCCCTTGGCGACAGTGTCGGAAACCTGCTTCAGCGCCTGGTGCAGCAAAGGCACCGTCTGCGAGAGGTCGATGATGTGGATGTTGTTGCGAGCGCCATAGATGTAGGGCGCCATCTTCGGGTTCCAGCGGTGGGTCTGGTGGCCGAAGTGAATGCCAGCTTCCAAAAGCTGGCGCATGCTGAAATCAGGCAGAGCCATTCTTATTTCCTTTCCGGTTAGCCTCCACGGACACAGGCATTCTTGGACAAAGCCCTCGAACGCCACCGGAGGTTTCAGCCGGATTTCTCCCGGGCAGACACCAAAGTCCGTGTGTGGAATGAGCGCGCATATAGAGGGGATGCGCGACAAACGCAAGTCGGGTGGCTTCTGTGATCCAGCGTGCGACGATGCGCGCCCTGCCGTCAGCGCTTTACCTTGCCGTTCGGCACCCTCACCCGCCTGAAGATCGCGACGATCTCCTCGCGGCTGCATTCGATGGCGCCGAGCCGCACCGCACGGTCGCGCTCGAAGCCGGTTATGTCATAATGCGGCGCCGATGTCTTGGGTGGTCCCTGGTAGGATGAGCGCTTGATGCCAAGCTCTGCGGCGAAGCGATGCAACTCGTCAGTATCGTCGGCCAGCAGATGGCACCAGCGATGACCAACCCATTTCCAGATCGCCGCGTCGACATAGACCGCCATGAGGCTCGCCGCATTCCTTCATTTCGCCGGTCGAAAACCCGTCTAGCGATGATAGAAGGGATTCGGATAGAAAATGAAGCCGCGGCCGGCCTCGGCTTCGACCGCCGTGCTGGTCACTGTTTCCTGCATACGCCGGTGCAACTCGGCAACCGCGTCCTCGACCGAGCCGACATAGGCATGCAGGCCGAGTGGATCGGGCACCCGGATATGGGCGCAGCGCGGCCCGACCGGCTGCGGAATGAACCGATTCATCGTGTCGCGCAGTCCGCCCCGGCAATAGTCGTTGCGAATCCGCTTCAGATGCTCGGCGATCTCCTCCTGGGTGATGCGCGGATTGGCCGAGGCCCAAGACCCGACGCGTTGCAGTCTCAGGATCGTGTCGGCGAGCGCCCGGACCTGCTTCTGCCTTTCGACATCGCCGGCGTTTTCGCGCTGCCAGCGGCGCGACCGCCGCAGAAGCTCGGTGATGGCGGTGTTGGCAGCGTCGAATGAGATGGTTTCTCCAAGCCGGCGGCCCAGTTCGATCAAAAACACCCGCTGGCGCTCGGCATAGGGTGAGTTTTCGTCGGATGGCATGGCCCAGGCGGCCTCATCGCGGGCGAGCAGTATCGAATAGATATGATGGATGCGCTGCGGCAGGGTGTCGGCGGGGTTGCGCTCGATTTTCAGATTTCGCTCGACATAGGCGCACTCCTTGGCCAGCGCCCGCTCCACATTCCCGGTGAAGGCGAGTTTCCAGACGACCGGTGCGATCCAGACCTTGAAATTCGGATCAGCCGCCCGCCCCTGCTTGAGGGCTTCGAGCCCCATCTCCACGGCACCCGGCAGCAACGGCGCAACGACATTGCCGTGCCAGCCGACGCCGCCTTCGGGATGCAGGAGCACGCCATGTCCTTTCACGGCCCAAGCCACCGAGTGTTCCCTGGCGGCGGCGCTGTTACCCGGTATCTGGGCGATCAGATTGTTGGCCAGCCAGAATTTCTGCATCATCCGGCCGAGACCGTTGACGACACCGTTCGTCGCCCAGGACGCCGCGAGCGGGCTGACCTGCGACACGATCTCCTTGTCGATCATCCAGTCGGTGAAGAACTCGGGATGAATGGGCGTGATGAAGGTGGCCTTGCCTGTACCGCAACTGGCCCGCAGCCGCTGAAGGTCGGCATCGGGAAAATCGATGTGACGGACGTTGGCGACGCCTCGCAACCCGGCCAGGCGGTTGAACGGCAAGATATCGCGAAAGCCCGGTATGCCCCGCAGCATGACGATCCGGTTGACCAACGTCATGATGTTGATCAGCGCCGGATTGGGCCTCGGCGCCACGAAAACATCGATCCTTCTCAAGCTGCTCCCCCGCAAAATCCGAAAGAGAAGGTGAGAAGCAATTGCGGCGCGTTCAAGTCCTTGACCGCGCGGGCGCCGTGTCGAGGTTAATCAAAAGCGGCAGCCACGGCACTATTTCGTCGGGCAGGCTTTCGACTGGTCGAACAATGAAAGATTGACCAGCTTTCCCGTCATCGAGAAGTCGCCATAGTCCATGACGAGGTCGCGGGTGATGCCATTCTCATGCAGTTTGAAGCTGATCCGGTATTCGGGCACCTCTTCGCCTGACTTGTCGGTACCGTCGAAATAGGCGATGTCGACCGGCCAGTATTTGTCGGTGGCGAGCTTCGCCAGCGCCGGGGCCTCCGGGTCGGCCTTGTCGGCATCGGTTTTCTTGCCGACCACGACAGTGGTGGTCATCACCTTGTTGGCGTCTTCGGAGCCGTCGAACAGGTTGGTTTCATAGAAGCTTTCCCCCTTCTCGGCCTTGCCGATCAGTTCGACCAGATGCTGCGTCGGAAACTGGGTCGCGGCCAGCTCAAGGCTGTTCTTTTCGGGCTTGTCGATATCGACCTTGAGCCCCTTTGTCTCTTTCGTGGCGATGCCCTTGACCTCCTTGTCGAGGTTCTGGTCGACGAAGGATTTCGTCACGAACGAGAATGTCTTGCCTTCCGCATCTTCGAAAGTGGTCGTCTGCTGGTCCGTCAGCCTCGTGTTGTCGGCGGTGACGATCTGGGTGACGAAGCGGAATTTCACCGTATAGCCTTCGCAAGCCGAGCCGTTGAACTCATAGACCATGCGGCCGGATATGCCTGTTATCCCAGAGCGATCGGAAGCCTTGTTGAGCGTGAGGTCGTAGACAGCGCGATGTGCCTGCAGCGCCGGCACGGCAAAAGCAGGCCCCATCGAGAAGACCGCCGACAACAGAACGGCAGGGAATACAAGGCGCGTTGCGCGCATGAGGTGCTCCGATCGTCGCGGCTGATGGCAGGCCGCAGGGAAAGATGGTCCAGCTTAAAAAAAGTCGTGGCGGAAGCGAGGCAAAAATAGCAATTTCGGCCCGGCCAGCGCGGCGCCTTCCAGCAATAGGGAAAACCAATGAGTGAAACAATCGAAAAGCGGCTAAGCGATCTGGGCGTGACACTTCCTGTCGCCGCCGCGCCCGCCGCCAACTACGTGCCCTATTGCACAACCGGCAACCTGCTGTTCACCGCCGGGCAGTTGCCGCTCAAGGACGGCAAGCTGCAGGCGAGCGGCCTGCTTGGCCGTGATGTCGACACCGCGGCCGGCAAGGACGCGGCAAAGTACTGCGCGATCAACATCCTGGCGCAGGCCAAGGCCGCACTCGGCGACCTCGAGAAAATTCGCCGCCTTGTGAAGATCACCGTCTTCGTCGCCTCCACGCCGGATTTTGTCGAGCAGCATCTGGTTGCCAATGGCGCCTCCGATTTCCTGGTCGCGGCACTTGGCGAGCGCGGCAAGCATGCCCGCTCCGCCGTCGGCACCGCCTCCCTGCCGCTTAATGCCGCAGTGGAAATCGAGGCGATCTTCGAAGTCGAATGAGCCAGGGGACAACCATGACCGACCTATCCTGGCTGACCGCCCGGCCCGTCGCCCATCGCGGCTTCCACGACATGAACAAGACGCGATGGGAAAACACGCTTTCCGCTTTCGCCGCGGCGGCCGAGCGCGGCTATGCCATCGAATGCGACGTGCATCTGTCGTCTGACGGCGTTCCCGTCATCATCCATGATGGCGACTTGCAAAGGCTGACCGGACAGGACGGCTTCGTCTGGCAGCGCACCGCGGCGGAGATGGCCGCGCTGAAGGTCGGCGGCACGGCTGACCATGTGCCGACGCTGCAGGAAGCGCTCGACCTGGTTGATGGCCGCGTACCGATGGTGGTGGAGCTGAAAGGGGTTCCCGGCCGCGACGAGGGCCTCGTGGCGCGTGTCGGCAAGATACTGAAGCGCTACAAGGGTAAAGCGGCGATCATGTCGTTCGATCATTGGCTGATCCGCGATTTTTCCAAACATGCGCCGGGCATTCCGGCCGGATTGACCGCCTACGGCAAGGAAAACCAGCTGATCGAGGCGCATTTCGCCATGCTGGCGCACGAGATCGCCTTCACTTCCTATGCCGCCGGTGATCTGCCGAACCGGTTCGTCAGCTTTGTGCGTGAAAAGCTCGGCATGCCAGTCATCACCTGGACCGTGCACGACCAGCCGGCTGTGGACCTGACCTTCAAATACGCCGACCAGATGACGTTCGAGGGATTCGAGCCCGATCTTGTCAATGCTGCCTGAGGTCGGGTTGCCTGAAACGTGACTTGTACCAAGCCGGGCGGAGCTTAAATAAGTCTCATGGATCAGGGCGACGACGGCGACGGGCAGACATCCAATGCGGACTATTCGATCCGCGTCGCCGCGGGCATCGGCGCGTTCACCTGCGAGGAATGGAACAGCTTCGGCGGCACCACGCGCGGCGACACGGAAAACGGTTACAACCCGCTTGTTTCATTCGCTTTTCTGAGCGCACTCGAAGAGTCGGGTTGCGCCGTGCGGCGCACCGGCTGGCAAGGTCATCACCTGAGGCTGGAGAACGCGCAAGGCAGGTTGCTCGGTGCGGTCCCGTGCTATCTCAAGTCGCACAGCCAGGGCGAATATGTGTTCGATCATGGCTGGTCGGATGCCTTCGAGCGCGCCGGCGGTCGCTACTACCCCAAACTGCAATGCTCGGTGCCGTTCACGCCGGTCACCGGCCCTCGCCTGCTGGTCACCAGGGGCGAGGATATCGGCACCGTCAAGGCCGGGCTGGCTGCCGGGTTGAAGGCGGTCACGGACAAGCTTGGCGTCTCGTCCGCGCATGTCACCTTCGCGCAGGAGAGCGACGTGGAGGTGCTGGAAGCGGCAGGTTTCCTGCATCGCACCGACCAGCAGTTCCACTTCTTCAACGAAGGCTTTTCAACCTATGACGATTTCCTCGCCACCCTTGCCTCGCGCAAGCGCAAGGCGATGAAGAAGGAAAGGCGCGAGGCGCTTGCAGACGGGATCTCGATCGACTGGCTGACGGGCAAGGGCCTCACCGAAAAGGCCTGGGACGACTTCTTCGCCTTCTACATGGACACCGGCAGCCGCAAATGGGGCCGGCCCTATCTCAACCGCCAGTTCTTCTCGCTGATCGGCGAACGCATGGCCGACGACATTCTGCTGGTCATGGCCAGGCGCAACGGGCGCTATGTTGCCGGCGCCATCAATTTCATCGGCTCCGACGCCCTCTATGGCCGCAACTGGGGCTGCATCGAGGACCACCCCTTCCTGCATTTTGAGGTCTGCTACCATCAGGCGATCGACTTCGCCATCGCGCGCAAGCTGAAGGTGGTCGAGGCGGGCGCGCAGGGCGAACACAAGCTGGCGCGCGGCTACCGGCCGGTGACCATGCATTCCGCGCACTACATCGCCCATCCCGGCTTGCGCAACGCCGTTGCCGACTATCTCAAGCGCGAACGGCGCGAGGTGGAACGGATGGGCGAATATCTGGGAGAGCACACCCCGTTTCGCAAAGATCTGGAGGAATAACAGGCCTTTCGGCGTGACCACCGCCGCTGTTTACCGTCCAGCCGGAATCCGCTAAGCCAAGCTCGGGCATGGGTGCTCAGGCACCCACGGGGGAAGCATGCAGGGTTTGGCATCTCTGGGTGTCGGGCAATGGCTCGGTGCGGCGGGACTCGTGGCCGCGTCGTTGCTGGTTGCCTGGCTGGAAGGCAAGCGCTCGGCATGGCCTCTGGGCTTTGCAACCTTCTTTCTTCTCTTTGGCCTCGCGCATCTCGTTTTTCCAGGCAACATCGTCGCCTTGTGGGCTGCGTTGATGCTGACCGCGGCGATCGGCATCGTTTCCAAACTGAAATATCATCACCTCGGTTTCAATTTCCTGGCCGGCGATATCTGTCATCTCGCGGCAAGCAGTTTTCGAACTGTTCTGACCGACCACGCGCGCATGGCAATTCCCGCCCTCGCCGGCATGATCGCTATCCTCGCACTGATCATTATTCTGGCGTTGACGTTTGCAGAGCCGGCAATGCCGTTGCCACAGCGACTTGCGTTGTTCGGAGCGACGGCAATTGTATATCTGTGCGTTTTCTGGGTGAGTGGAGGGCTGAAGCGGTTTCGCTTCCACCACCTGACCGACGACCGGGTTCATCTCTCCGCCTTTGTCGCCTCATGGTTCGGTGCGGGTCCGTCGCGGCGGCCAGGCTTTGTCGACATCGATCCGGACCCGCTGCCGCTCTTGCCGCCAGTGCCGGCAAGACGGTCGGCGTATGAGAAACCGCCGCATATCGTCATGATCATGCATGAATCGACATTTGACCCGCGGCGGCTCGGCATACCGGTCAGTCAGGCATTCGAGCCGTTCTTCACACCGCCGGACAGCCTCTGTGGAACGCTGCATGTCGACGTCTTTGGCGGCAGCACCCTGCAGACGGAGTTTTCGGTGCTGACGGGCCTCTCCTCGCTGTCGTTCGGCAACGACAGCCGTTTCGTCTTCCATCTTCTAAGCGGGCGCGTGCGGCATGCGCTTCCCTCCGTCCTCACCGGCATCGGCTACGGTGTGTCGCATATCAGCTGCGACCGGCCTTCCTTCGTCAGCTGCGGCCGGTTCTACAAGTCGATCGGCTTCAATGATGTCAGCTATGCCGAAACCTTGCCGCCCCCGTTCGATGCCGAACGCTGGAAGCGGGAAAATCATGACGAGCAACTCTATGACCATGGGCTCGACCAGCTTTCGCGTCGCTTGGCGGACGGCAGGCCCTGCTTTCTTTCGATAACGACACTGATGAACCACGGCGACCACCGCCGCCGCATCTTCCCGGTCGACCGCCATGCTGAACTGCGCCGCGAAGCCGTCGCCGCGACCGGCGTCGCATCTTATGGCGAATATGTCGTGCGGTTGGCCGAGAGCGTCGCGGCTTATGCGTCCTTTCGCAAACGGCTCGAAGCCCTGCTGGACGGCCAACCAGCCATCATCATTCGCTACGGCGACCACCAGCCGTCGTTCACCACATCGCTTACTGGCTTGCCGCCTTCCGACCTGGCCTTGCGCGAGACATTTTACGCGCTCGAGCCCATCAACGGCGAACTGCCGGACGATCTCCCTGCTCCGCCGGTTCTCGATTCCGCCTTCCTGTCGACGCTGACCTTGCTGGCCGCCGGCCTGCCGCTCGATCCGGTGTTCGCCACGCGAGCCGCCTTGTTGAACGACTGTGCCGCCCCTTACTTCGAAAGCACATCGCCGCGCAAAAGGCGTTTCCACCGCACGCTTGTCGATGCCGGCATGGTCGACCTCTCCTGATTGCCTTGCCGCCCACGGGAGGCTTCGGCTACACCGGGCGAACCACAATCCGGAGCATTCGCCATGGCCGAAACCGCCTATGACACCGACAACATCTTCGCCAAGATCCTGCGTGGCGAAATCCCTTCGCACCGCGTCTACGAGGACGAGGCGGTGGTGGCGTTCATGGACGTGATGCCGCAAGGGCCGGGCCATACGCTCGTGGTGCCGAAGGCGCCGTCGCGCAATCTGCTCGACGCCGACCCGTCAACATTCGGTCCGCTTTTCACGGTGGTCCAGAAAGTGGCGTTGGCGGTGAAGGGAGCCTTCGGCGCCGACGGCGTGACCATCCTGCAGTTCAATGAGCCGGCCTCGGGGCAGACCGTCTATCATCTGCACGTGCATGTCATCCCGCGCTTCGACGGTATCCCGCTGAAGCCGCACACAGGCGGGATGGAGAAGCCCGAAGTGCTGGCGCAGAATGCGGAAAAGATACGGGCAGCGCTGTAAAACTGAAACAATTTCAACCGATTGCAGTTCCAGCCAATTGCTCGATAGCGCTTGGCCGAGCGATGCCTTGCTCCAACCGCAGGCGTATAAAATCCGCGCACTGCTCGGAATTCACGAGCGAGGTGTCGACTTCAAGATCATAGACGCCCGGTCGGTGTACCTCTTCCTGCCACAGGCGCACAGGCAATGGCACGGGGTCGCGGGGCGTGCCGGTGACATATCCCTTGCCTGTCGCGCTGGCGGCTCGCCTTTCCATGATGATCTCAATCGGGCAGCGAACGCCGACAAACAGCACCGGCAGGCCAATGAGCCGGCGCGCGCAATCGGCAAGGCAGCCGAGGGGCCTCGAATAGGCATCGTGGTGGCCGACATCCACCACGACATTCAGCCCCAGCCGGCTGTGGGCGGCGATCGATTCGTACAGAGCTGCGTAGAACCCAGGCACAAGGCTTTCGAGGTCCGGACGCTCGCCACCCGGCCGCAGCCCGATTCCAGGTCGGGACCGCAGTGGCATGACTTGCTCGTAGACGTCGACGCCGAGATTCATCCAGACGCCTTCGAAATTCTCCTGGATGGCTTGAACAATGCTCGATTTTCCTGATCGCGGCGCACCGTTCAGAATGATGATCTGGCCGCCCATCCGTCACCTCGTCGTTCCCAACAAAAAAGCCCCGTTTCCGGGGCTTTTTCGACTTTCGTCAGGGTCAGTTCTTTCGTGGCAGTTGCGGCACGAGGCTACGCTTGCCGCCGTCCTTGCCCTTGGGCTCCGGCTTCTGCGCCACCAACTTCTTCGCCGCGGGCTTTTTCGCCACGGCCTTGCGCGGCTTGGGAGCATCCTCCGGCTCTTCCTTCTTCGGCTTGACCGGTGCCTCGTCGGCGAGCGAGTCGAGCTTCAGGCCGGTCTCGCCGGTTTCTTTCTTCTCGACGGTGACGCGCACCGTGCCGCCCTTCTTGAGTTTGCCGAACAGCACCTCGTCAGCCAGCGGCTTCTTGATGTGCTCCTGGATGACCCGGCCGAGCGGCCGCGCCCCCATGCGCTCGTCATAGCCCTTGTCGGCCAACCAGGCGATCGCCTCCGGCGACAGGTCGAAGGTGACGCCACGCTCCGACAGCTGCGCCTCGAGCTGCATGACGAACTTCTGCACCACCTGATGGATGACCGGCACCGGCAGCGAGCCGAACGGGATGATCGCATCGAGCCGGTTGCGGAACTCCGGCGTGAACAGCCGGTTGATCGCCTCGACATCGTCGCCTTCGCGCTTGGTCGAACCGAAGCCGATCGCCGCGCGCTGCGCATCGGACGCGCCCGCATTGGTGGTCATGATCAGGATCACATTGCGGAAGTCGATCTGCTTGCCGTTGTGGTCGGTCAGTTTGCCGTGGTCCATCACCTGCAACAGAATGTTGAACAGGTCCGGATGAGCCTTCTCGACTTCGTCCAGCAACAGCACGCAGTGCGGATGCTGGTCGACGCCATCGGTCAAAAGACCGCCCTGATCGAAGCCAACATAGCCGGGAGGCGCGCCGATCAGCCGCGATACGGTGTGGCGTTCCATGTATTCCGACATGTCGAAGCGGATCAGTTCGACGCCGAGCGATGCGGCCAATTGCTTGGCCACTTCGGTCTTGCCGACGCCGGTTGGCCCCGAGAACAGGTAGGAGCCGATCGGCTTTTCCGGCTCGCGCAGGCCGGCACGCGCCAGCTTGATGGCCGACGTCAGCGCGGTGATCGCGGTGTCCTGACCATAGACGACGCGCTTCAGCTCGATGTCGAGGCCTTGCAGCACCTTCTCGTCGTCGGCCGAAACCGTCTTCGGCGGGATACGGGCCATGGTGGCGATCGTCGCTTCGATCTCCTTGATGCCGATGGTCTTCTTGCGCTTGGCCTCGGGCACCAGCATCTGCGAGGCGCCGGTCTCGTCGATTACGTCGATCGCCTTGTCCGGCAGCTTGCGGTCGTTGATATAGCGAGCCGACAGTTCCACCGAGGCCTTGATCGCCTCGTTGGTGAACTTCACCTTGTGGAACTCCTCATAGTAGGGCTTCAGACCCTTCATGATCTCGATGGCGTCCTCGATGGTCGGCTCGTTGACATCGATCTTCTGGAAGCGCCGCACCAGGGCGCGGTCCTTCTCGAAGAATTGGCGGAACTCCTTGTAGGTGGTCGAGCCGATGCAGCGGATCGCACCCGATGACAGCGCCGGCTTCAGCAGGTTGGATGCGTCCATGGCACCGCCCGATGTCGCCCCGGCCCCGATCACCGTATGGATCTCGTCGATGAACAGCACGGCACCTGGATAGTCCTCAAGTTCCTTGACGACCTGCTTCAGCCGTTCCTCGAAATCGCCGCGATAGCGCGTACCGGCCAACAGCGTGCCCATGTCGAGCGCGAAGATGGTGGCGTTGTGCAGCACTTCGGGGACGTCGCCCTCGACGATGCGCTTGGCAAGGCCCTCGGCGATCGCCGTCTTGCCGACGCCGGGATCACCGACATAGAGCGGGTTGTTCTTGGAACGGCGGCACAGCACCTGGATCGTGCGGTTGATCTCGGACTCGCGGCCGATCAGCGGATCGATCTTGCCGGCCTTGGCCTTGTTGTTGAGATTGACGCAATATGCGGTCAGCGCGTCCTGCTGCTGCTTTTTCTTGCCGCCTTCCTCTTGCGGCTCGGCGCCGTTCTGGCCACCCTGTTCGTCATCGGCGCCACGTGGCGAGCGTGTCTCGGATGCACCGGGACGCTTGGCGATGCCGTGCGAGATGTAGTTGACCGCGTCATAGCGGGTCATCTGCTGTTCCTGCAGGAAATAGGCGGCATGGCTCTCGCGCTCGGCGAAGATGGCGACGAGCACGTTGGCGCCCGACACTTCCTCGCGGCCCGACGACTGCACGTGGATCACCGCGCGCTGGATGACGCGCTGGAAACCGGCTGTCGGCTTGGAATCCTCATCGTAGCCGGTGACGAGATTGTCGAGCTCGGTGTCGATATAGGTGAGAACCGTGTGCTTCAGTTCGTCGAGATCGACATTGCAGGCGCGCATGACGGCGGCCGCCTCCGTGTCGTCGATGAGCGCGAGCAGCAGATGTTCAAGGGTTGCGTATTCATGGTGCCGCTCATTGGCGAGCGTCAGCGCCTGGTGAAGCGCCTTTTCCAGGCCTTGGGAGAAAGCCGGCATGTTACCTCACTTCTTCTCCATCACGCATTGCAGCGGATGCTGATTCTGTCGGGCGAAATCCATGACCTGGGACACTTTGGTCTCGGCCACCTCGAATGTATAGACCCCGCACTCGCCCACTCCATGATTGTGAACATGAAGCATGATGCGTGTGGCGGCTTCGCGATCCTTCTGGAAAAAACGTTCCAGCACGTGAACCACGAACTCCATGGGCGTGTAGTCGTCGTTGAGGATGAGGACCCGATAAAGGCTGGGCTTCTTGGTTTTGGTTTTGGTGCGCGTAATGACGGCCGTCCCACGGCCGGCCTCATTGCCGTCGCCGTCGCCGTTTTGCATTCGCACCACTCGTCTCGTGGCAGTCAAACCGATAGTCACGTATTCCTGCCTCTTTCGAATCCTCATGCGAGTTCGACATGTAGGTGTTCGATGGACGATTTTAAGCCCTTCTGTTTAGCTGACAATATGGCTAGGTGGCCAACTTGGACGATTTTCGCAATCGTGAAGGGGCGCGAGGCCCCGGAGCTGAAATTGACATGAAAAAACCCGGCCACGTTTCCGCGGCCGGGCTTTTTCCCAGGCCCAAAGGGCCGGATCTGGGTCACGTCAGGCGAAATCACTTCGCCCGGGCGAATTACTTCGCCTTGGCGACGATCGATTCGAACGGCTTGTAGGCTTCCTTGGCGAGTTCGGCATAAAGGTCGCCAATCTTGGTGGCCTCGGCGACGAACGCCTCGTAGGACTGCTTGGCATAGTCGGACTGGATCTCGATCGCCTTTTCCAGCGACTTGGCCGAAAGGATCTTCTCGACCACGGCGCTGCCGGCTTCGAAGCTCTTCTTGGTGTATTCGCCAGCCTCGGTGGCGATCGCTTGGGCGCCCTTGGAGAGCGACGCGAAGCTCTTCAATCCGGTGTCGGCAAACTCTTTACCGTATTTGCTGAAGTCCTCATAGGTCTGGGTCATTTCACGCATTCCCTTGACGGTTGAAGCGTCCTTCTTCGGGGCGCCCTTTGTGCAATGCACGCCAATATATTGTGCGCCGCACAAAAGTCAATATTCCGCCAGTCTTGCGGGCCTGCCTGCGCAGGCAATGGCTAAAAATCGAATAAAGAGAGCTTCAAGCCCGAAGAAAATGGTGAACGCGGCGGTTACCATAAACGGATTGGTAACGCTGCCCCGGTAGCTTGGCCGGAAGTGAGGCAGGATCCCTTTGCCGCCTCCGAAGCAACGAGAATTCAAAGGAAGTATCAGTGCGTCAGGCGTTGTCGGGCATCGTTTCCAAATCCACCTCTTCTCTTAAAACGATCATGATCGTCGCCATGGCGATGACGTTCGTCGTTGCCGATGCCGCCTCGTCACTGGCGGCAAGGTCCGCCGCCATTGTCGTCGACGCCAAGACCGGCAAGGTGCTCTACTCGGCGGATGCCGATGGCAGGCGCTATCCGGCCTCGCTCACCAAGATGATGACGCTCTACCTGACCTTCGAGGCGCTGGCGAAGGGCAAGATCAGCCGGAATTCACCGGTCGTGTTTTCGGCCCATGCTGCCGCCGAGGCGCCGACCAAACTCGGCGTGAAGGCTGGCGGCTCGGTCACCGTCGACACCGCGATCCTGTCGATAGTCACCAAGTCGGCGAACGACTCGGCGACGGCGCTCGGCGAAATGCTCGGCGGCAACGAAACCAATTTCGCCCGCATGATGACCGCCAAGGCGCGGCAACTGGGCATGAACGGCACCGTGTTCCGCAATGCCAACGGCTTGCCTGACCCCGGCCAGTTCACGACGGCACGCGACATGGCGACGCTCGGCATCGCGCTCAGGGAGCATTTCCCGCAGTATTACGCGTACTTCTCGCAGCGGTCCTTTCTCTATGGCCGTCAGCGCATCAATGGTCACAACCGGCTGCTTGGGCGCATCAAGGGCGTCGACGGCATCAAGACCGGTTATACCCGCGCCTCCGGCTTCAATCTGGTCTCGTCGGTTTCCGACGGCAATCGCCGCCTTGTCGCCGTGGTCATGGGTGGCACCTCCGGCGGCAGTCGCGACAACCAGATGGCGTCCCTGATCAACACCTATTTGCCGAGAGCCTCGACGCGTGGCGGCGGTGCCCTGGTCGCCCAGGCTGACAGCGGCAACCCGATCAAGGCACTTGCCAAGGTGCTGCTGCCCAAGCACGACGCGCCGACGCCGGACGACAAGCCGGTGGCTGTAGCCAGCGCCGATGCAGCCGTCACCGACGACTCGACCGTTGCCGAGGACAATTCCGACGACAATGCCGCGGTTGAAGAAACCAAACCGATTGTTCCGGCAAAGAAGGTGAAGACAGTCATCGTCTCCGCCCCTCAGGTCGCCACGGCCCAGGTCGTGGCCGCCTATGCCGAGCCGGCGCCGGCTGTCGACCCGGTCAATACGGCTTCGGTGCCGTCGGGATGGGCCATCCAGGTCGCCTCGTCGCCAAAACAGTCCGAAGCCCAGGCCTTCCTCGACAAGACCTCCAAGCAGGCACCCAAGGTGCTGGCCGATGCTTCCGGCTTCACCGTCGCCTTCGACAAGGACGGCGTCACCTATTACCGCGCCCGCTTCGGTGGCTTTGGCTCGAAGACCGCCGCCTGGAAGGCCTGTACCGCTTTGAAGAAGAAGAACATCGAGTGCTACGCCGTCCAGCAGTAGGGCGGCGTCGAACAATCTCCCGGAAAAGAGTTCTGCGTCGAAGGAGACTAGTTGTGATTAGAGAGCAAGACGTCCTTGGCTTCGTTGATCCGCGCCGCCAGGAAAGACGTGCCGCCGATATCGGGGTGCAGGCGCTGCATCAGGCGGCGGTGCGCCTTGCGGACATCCGCCGCGGCGGCCCCCGCTTCAAGACCAAGGACCTTGTAGGCCTCCTCCTTAGTCATGGCGCCCGAACCTGGCGCAACACCCAGCCCTTCGCCACCGTTCGTCTCAGCGTTTTTGCGCCAGACGGGAAATCTGCCGTCAAGATACGTCTCTAGAAGTTGCCGGCTCTCCGGATCGCCGGAGATCTCGCGGTAGAGATTCTGCAACTCCGCCAGCCCCATCGAGCCAAGCATCTTGCCTTCATGGCGTCCGGCCAGCACAAGACCCTCCAGGCCACCGGTACCGTGATCAAGCTCCATTTCGAGTGCCGCGGTGCGCACCGTCGAACGTTTGCCCGGCGCGAGCTTTGCCGTTGGCTGCTTCATCCGCATGGAGCCATACCAGGCGATTGCCGCTGACAGGATGATGCCGCCGATGCCTTCGCGCCCGACCACAACCACAGCGACACCGACCAGCCCCAGTAGGACGGGCCCGAGCGTCTTCATGCTGCTGGCCAATCTTGCCGGGTCCGCGCGGAGAAAGATCGTGGCCGCGCCCAAAAGCACCAAAAGCAGTGCTACCAGTGCGATGATTGCGCCCATCAATTCCCGCCGCCCCGCAGATGCTCGATCATCAGCCGATCTTCCGGCCTGCCCCTGGCTTCGAGCGCCTTCAGCCCACCGGCCGCGAACACAGCAACAGCCGAAAGCAGCCCAGCCAAAGTCGCGGCGGCCCGCCGATCAAATCGAAACCATGCCCCTTTGGACAGCCGTGTTATTTCCTTGAACGCTCTTTCCGCACCGGAATCATGACCTTCCTGGAAGATAAAGACGGGAACGCCGTGCAGGCCGAGTCTGCCGGCTTTCTCGGCGAGATCGTCGATGTTCTCTTCCATCGCGTCGCCGATATAGACGAGCGCATTGACCTTGGCCGCCGCCGTTTCCTTCAGCGCATGGACGAGCACCTTGCCGATCTGGGTATGGCCGGCGCGGCATTCGATCCCCGTCATCAGTTGCTTCAAGGCATTGGTGTCTACTACGAAACCGGATGACCGGCACTCGCCAAGGCCACGGAAATAGACCAGCTGAACGCTCAGGCTTCCGACCTTGCCGACAGCGTCGAACATCTCACCTTGCAGCGTGGTGGCGAGATCCCAGGTCGGCTGGCGGCTCATCGTCGCGTCAAGAGAAAGGATCAGCCTGCCCGAACCAGACGCGGCGAAGGTCCGCGCCTGACGGATGAAGGCGTCAATCTCGCCCGTGCTCGATCGAGGTTTGACCGGCGCGGGATTGGTCTTTGCAGGCACAGGCTGCTTCTTGTCGCTCATGGAATTCAAGATGTGGCGTTGCCGCACCGCTTGCAAGTCCCACATCAAAACGACAGGAAGGGCCAGGATCGCATATGATCGCCGAAAAGCAGCTCCGTTTTGCTCCGCCTACAGCAAGCCGAGGTCGGCAAGCTCGCGCCTGAGTTTCGGCGGCATCTCGATCAGCCCAGCCTTGCCCTTGCCAAGATCGAGCGGTGCGTCCGATGCTTTCAGATAGCGCCAGCCCTGAAAGGCCCGGCGCGGCTGCCAGTCCGTGCGCACGACTTGCGGATCCAGCATCAGATGACAGCGGCCGATACCTTCGTCGTCGATGAACGGCCGGATCTCGGTGATCAACTGGCGGCATTGCACATTGCCCTTGATCACCCAGTAGAGCGAACCGCCATCGGTAATCTCGGCGCCACGCGTCGGCACCATGCGCGTGGTGTGCCAGTGTTCCGCCGGCTCCCCGGCGCGTCGCCGCTCGTCGAGGCGAAAGGCGATCCACTCTTCGAGATCCTCGACGCTGTCGCAGCCGACACAGAGTTTTAGAATGTTGAGAGCCATTCGCTAAGGTTTAGTCCGGGACGCCGACGCGTCAACGGCCTGACGGACTTCTCCACAGTGCCAATCCACGGATACCAAGCCCGTCAGAGGACTCTCAGCATTCCACAACGTTGACGGCGAGCCCGCCAAGGCTGGTTTCCTTGTACTTCTCGTTCATGTCGAGGCCGGTCTGGCGCATCGTTTCGATTGCCGCGTCGAGCGGCACGAAATGGACGCCGTCACCCTTGATGGCCAGTGACGCGGCCGTCACCGCCTTGACCGCGCCCAGCGCATTGCGCTCGATGCACGGCACCTGGACAAGCCCGCCGACCGGATCGCATGTCATGCCGAGATGATGTTCCAGCGCGATCTCGGCGGCGTTCTCCACCTGTTCGGGCGTGCCGCCCATGACGGCGCACAGGCCGGCCGCGGCCATCGCCGACGCGGACCCGACCTCGCCCTGGCAGCCGACCTCGGCGCCCGAGATCGAGGCATTGGTCTTGATGATGCCGCCGACGGCCGCCGCCGTCAGCAGGAAGTCGCGGATACTCGGCTGGTCGGCCTCGGGATGGAAATGCAGCCAGTAGCGCAGAACCGCCGGCAGCGTGCCGGCGGCACCGTTGGTCGGCGCGGTGACGACGCGTCCGCCGGCTGCGTTCTCCTCATTCACGGCCATCGCGTAAATCGACAGCCAGTCATTGGCGAGCAAGGGATTGGGTTTGTTTTGCTGCCACTGCTCCTGCAGCTTGTCGTGCAGCATTCTTGCGCGCCGACGCACCTTCAGCCCGCCCGGCATGATGCCGTCCTGCGAAAGGCCGCGTTCGATGCAGCCCTTCATGGCGCTCCAGATGCCGTCGAGGCCGGCATCGAGCTCCTCGCGCGACATCTGTGTCTCCTCGTTGAAGCGCTTCATGTCGGCGATGGAGAGACCGCTTTTGCCGGCCATCGCCAGCATCTCGACGGCATTCTTGAAGGGATAAGGCACTTTCTTGCCTTCGGTCGTCACCGACCCCTTGGCCTTCATCCGCTGCAATTCTTCTTCAGAAACCACGAAGCCACCGCCGATCGAATAGTAGATGCGCTTGAGCAACAGGCGGTCGCCGGCGTCATAGGCATAGAACGCCATGCCGTTGGCATGGCCGGTGAGCGGCGTCTTGCGGTCCAGCACCAGATCGGTGGCCGGGTCGAAACGGTAGGAAGGGTGGCCGGGTGGGGAAATGCGCTTCTCGGCGGTGATGCGGCCGGCAATGCCGTCGGCCTGATCGGGATCGACAGTCTGCGGCGTCAGGCCGGCAAGACCGAGAATGACGGCGCGGTCACTGCCGTGGCCGATACCGGTGTAGGCGAGCGAGCCATGCAAACTGGCGGCGAGACGGTCGACCTTCACGCCGGCCGGACGCGGCCAGTCATTTCCAGCGACTTCGTCGAGAAACCGCGCCGCGGCCGTCATCGGCCCCATCGTGTGCGAGCTCGATGGACCGATGCCGATCTTGAACAGGTCGAAAACCGAAAGGAACACGTTGTCTCCTGGAGTCACGTCGAGGACTACATATAGGAATTCCCACGATGTTTCCGCTCTTTTGGAAATCGCGGCGCAGCACCTGCCGACCTTGTTTGCTCCGGCAGCGACATTGGCTGTCGATCTCTATGTGCCGGTCATCGAAGCGATTGCGCTGAATGTGATAAATTCAGCCCATGGGCGATTCCCTCAACCTTTCGACTGCCGATCTCGCGGCGCTGGCTTTCTTCCTCGTTGTGTGGGTGCTGCACACGCTTGCCTCCGACGGCAAGCTGGTTAGCCGCGTATCGCTGACAACGGCGATGAATGCGCAGCGCGAAGCCTGGATGCGCACCATGGCCGAGCGTGAGATCCGCATCGTCGACACCGCCATCATGAGCGGCCTGCAGCAAGGGACCGCGTTCTTCGCCTCCAGCTCGCTGATCGCGCTCGGCGGTTGCTTTGCCTTGCTCGGTGCGTCCGACCGGGTTCTCGAGGTGCTCAGCACCCTCCCCCTGGGCGGCGCGCCATCGCGCGCGGCCTTTCAGATAAAGGTGTTCGGACTGGTGCTGATCCTTGCGTTTTCCTTCTTCAAATTCGGCTGGGCCTACCGGCTGTTCAACTATTGCACGATCCTGATCGGTGCCGTGCCGATCCCGCACGGCGAAGCCTCGCGCAACCCGGTCACCGAGACGGCGGTGTGGCGTGCGGCGCAGATGAACATGCTCGCCGGCAAGCATTTCAACTCCGGCCTGCGTGGTGTGTTCTTCTCGATCGGCTATCTCGGCTGGTTCGTCGACCCGGCGGTGTTCGTGCTGTCGACGCTCCTGCTGCTGGCCGTCCTGGTGCGGCGCCAGTTCTTCTCGGCGGCGCGGCGCGCCGTGATCGGTCAGCCGCCCGGACCAGGGAAAGGCTGATCTATCCTGCCCGACAGCCAGTAGGCGAAGAGCCCGATCCATTCGCGGATCGCCGTAGTGGTTGCCTGCAGCGAATCGGCCGGGTTGTCGCGGAACAGGCCGATGCCTTCCCGTCCCGAAGTGCGATAATCGACCGGCCAGGGAAGTGTCGCAAAACCGGCCTTGTCGAACAGCGCCTTGGCGCGCGGCATATGGAAGGCCGAGGTCACCAGCAGCCAGGTCTCCCCGGCCTTCGGCGTTATCAACGCCTTGGTGAAGATGGCGTTCTCGTAGGTGTTGCGGGATTTGTTCTCCAGGATCAGCCGCTCCGAAGCCACGCCAAGAGCGCCGAGCAATCGGGGCGCCGTGTCGGCGTCGCCCTCGCCTTCCAGGAACAGTTCGCCGGTGCCGCCGGAAACGACCACCTTGGCCGTGGGAAAGCGCCGGGCGAGGATTGCCGCCTCGACCATGCGGTCGCCGCCGGCATTCAGCTCATAGCCGCCACGCGCCAGGTTGATGACGCCTTCCAGGCCACCGCCGAGCACGACGATGCCGTCAACCTTTTGCGGCAGCGGCGGGCGCGCAAAGCGCTGCTCGAGCGGACTGAGCATCATGGCGCCGAGTGACGTCCATGCCGACAGCGCGAGAACCAGAAAAGCGAGCACGCTGCCGGTGGCGGCAAGCCGCCGCCGGCCGATCATGGCGGCGATCAGCCCCGCCAGCAGCAGGAAGATCGTCAGGTTGAGCGGTTGGATGAAGAACCAGAAGATCTTGGATAGATAGAAGAACATCCCTCACCTCGTCAGATGAGAAACGACCCTACCACCACTTCTGCGGCTGGAATGTGCCGGCCGCCTGCTCGATGACGGCAGCGGTCTGGAACAGCGTTTCCTCATCGAACGGCCGGCCAATCAACTGCAGGCCGAGCGGCAGCCCCTTGGCGTCGAGCCCGGCGGGTACGGCGATGCCCGGCAGGCCCGCCATGTTGACGGTGACAGTGAAGATGTCGTTCAGATACATCTTGACCGGATCGGCGGCCATATCCTCGTCGGCGATACCGAAGGCGGCCGACGGTGTTGCCGCGGTCAGGATGACATCGACGCCGGCGGCGAAGACATTCTCGAAGTCCCGCTTGATCAGGTTGCGCACCTTCTGCGCCTGCAGATAGTAGGCGTCGTAATAGCCGGCCGACAGCACGTAGGTACCGATCATGATGCGGCGCTTGACCTCGCGGCCGAAACCGGCGGCGCGGGTCTTCTCGTACATGTCGACGATGTCCTTGCCCGGCACGCGCAACCCGTAGCGGACGCCATCATAGCGGGCGAGGTTGGACGAAGCCTCGGCGGGCGCCACGATGTAATAGGCCGGCAGCGCGTATTTGGTATGCGGCAGGGAGATGTCGACGATCTCGGCGCCGGCATCCTTCAGCCAGGCAATACCCTTCTGCCAGAGTGCCTCGATCTCTTCGGGCATGCCGTCGACGCGGTATTCCTTGGGAATGCCGACCTTCATACCCTTGATCGGCTTGCCGATCGCTGCCTCGTAGTCCGGCACCGGCCTGTCGACCGATGTCGTGTCCTTCGCATCGACGGATGCCATCGACTTGAGCAGGATCGCGGCATCGCGCACGTCGCGGGCGATCGGTCCGGCCTGGTCGAGCGACGAGGCGAAGGCGACGATGCCCCAGCGCGAGCAGCGGCCATAGGTCGGCTTGATGCCGACCGTACCGGTGAAGGCGGCAGGCTGGCGGATCGAGCCGCCGGTATCAGTCGCCGTGGCGCCGGCGCATAGAAAGGCCGAGACAGCGGTCGCCGAACCGCCGGAAGAACCACCCGGCACCAGCTGCGCATTGTCCAGGGTTCGTGCGGTCTTGGTGCCGCCGGCGGAGACGAAGCCGCCATCGCCCTGATGCGTTGTCGGCATCACCACCGTGTCGAGGCGCGATCGCCGCCACGGGTTGATGACCGGCCCATAATAGGACGTCTCGTTGGACGAGCCCATGGCGAATTCGTCCATGTTGAGCTTGCCAAGCATGATCGCGCCGTCGGCCCACAGATTGGCGGTAACGGTGGATTCGTAGCGCGGCTTGAAGCCGTCGAGCACATGGCTGCAGGCCTGGGTGTGGACGCCTTCTGTGCCGAACAGGTCCTTGATGCCGAGCGGAATGCCCTCCAGCGACCCGCCCTCGCCCTTGACCAGCCTGGCGTCGGAGGCCTTGGCCATGTCGCGCGCCTTGTCGCCTGTCACCGCGACATAGGCATTGAGCACCGGATTGGCACGATCGATGGCCGCGAGATAGGCCTCGGTGATCTCGGTCGCGGTAATTTCCTTGCCGCGCAACCTGGCACGGGCCTGGGAGATCGTCAGCTGGGTCAGGTCGCTCATCAAAGGCTCTTTTCGTAAAAAACCGACCACTCGGAATCGGGATAATCCAGTACCGGGCCGCAGCGCGAAAATCCGGCACGTTCGTAGACGGTCCAGGCCGCGGGATGACGATCGCCGGTCTCCAGCACCAGGCGCTTCAGGCCCTCGTCGCGCGCCAGCGCCTCGACCCGCTCGACGATCCTGGCGCCGACCTTGCGACCGCGATGCGAAGGCCGCGTGTACATCCGCTTGACCTCGCCTACGGCGCCATCGTGGCGCTTCAGTGCACCGCAGCCGATGGCCAGGCCATTGTCGCGGGCTATGAAAACGGTCGTATCAGCGCCAGCCATCTGCTCGACCGTCATATGGTAGCAGTGCTCCGGCGGCGTCAGTTCGAGCAACGTTTCGTTGAGTTCCTCGACCAGGCCACGCACGTCGTCCTGCAGCGGCGTTTCAATCGCGATCTCGATTGCCATCGGCCTGCTACTCCACGACCTTCGGCACGAGGAAGAAATTCTCTTCGGTCGCCGGTGCGTTGGCGACGATATCCGCCGCCTTGTTGCCATCGGTGACGACGTCCTGGCGCTTCTTCATCTCCATCGGCGTCACAGAGGTCATCGGCTCGACGCCGGAAACATCGACCTCGTTCAACTGCTCGACGAAGCCCAGTATGGCGTTCAGCTCGCCGGTCATGCGTTCGGCATCTTCTTCGCTCACCGCGATACGGGCGAGACGCGCAACGCGCTTCACAGTCTGAAGGTCAACGGACATGTTTTTGCCTCGGGGAAAACCAGTTCGGGCTATAGCGGCGCGGCGCGCGGTGCGCAACATGCATCGTGCCGGGCGCTCGGCGACGTTGCACGGTCGACATCGTCACGGCAGGGCGATGCCCTCGCACAGATAGTAGCTGCCGCTGTTGCCGCTTGCCTCGCTTTCGTCGTCGATGGGCCGGACCGACACGAGATCGAGCTGCGTCGGGCTCATCCTCGTCACCGAGAGGACATCCGGAAAGACATATCCCGGTTCCTGGCAGATCGCCGTCACCGCCCAGCTTGGCGAACGTGTCGCCTTGCTAGTCTGCACGAACTCGCAATTGTATTCGACGCCTTGCAGGCCGTGTGCCGAAAGCACAATGTTGCCGGCGTCGATCAGCGTCTGCAGCGTATCCTTTTTGGCCTGTGCGCAAAGCTCCTCGGACTGAAGGTAGACACCTCGATGAAATCATCCGCGGCGAGCGCGGGCGACGCCGCGACAAACATGGAAACGCAAAGAGATTGCCTCAAGGCCATGGTTTCATTCCGCTTTCGCTGTTCCTAAAGCGAGATCGTCTCGCCGATGTCAGGCAATGCCACTTTCACGCCGGATCCTTCCAGGCCCGCCTCGAATTTCTCGGCGGTCGGATCGATCATCGGAAACGTGCCGAAGTGACAAGGGACGACCGTCTCGAAATTGAAGAAGCGGCGGCAGGCAAGTGCTGCCACCGCGCCACCCATGGTGAAGCGGTCGCCGATCGGCACGATGCCGATCTTCGGTTCGTGCAACTCGTTGATCAGCGCCATGTCGGAAAAGATGTCGGTGTCGCCCATGTGGTAGAGCGTCCGGTCTTCCGGGAAATGCAGGACAAGACCACCCGGATTGCCGAGATAGGTGTTCTGGCCGCCCTCGCCCGGAAACGAGGATGAATGCAGCGCCTGAACGAATGTGGTGGTGAAACCGCCGCAATCGACGGTGCCGCCAATGTTGCCGGGGTTGATCTTCTTGTCGCTGACGCCCTTGCCGACCAGATACATGCAGATCTCGAAATTGGCGACCAGCTGGGCGCCGCTCTTGCCGAGCACTTCCACCGCGCCGCTGATATGGTCGCTGTGTCCATGCGTCAGCAGCACATGCGTCACTCCCTCAGCCGGGCCTTCCCAGCCGCCCGTCCAGGACGGATTGCCGATCAGGTAGGGATCGACGAGGATCTTTGCATCAGCGGTTTCGATGCGGAAGGCCGAGTGGCCGTACCAGGTCAGTTTCATGAATGCATTCCTCGATTTTTGCCTTGCCAAAGGATAGAACGCCGATAGCCCCGAGATCAAAGGGTTACTGTGTCCGTTGCGCGTTTGAGAGGACGCGCGGCGTTGAGAGGCAAAGGACAGCCGTTGGGCGTTATCAGCATCGAGGAATTGCCGGCGCGGCTTGCCGGCGGCAAAACGCTGGCGGGACTTGATCTCGGCGACAAGACGATCGGCGTCGCGGTCTCGGACCAGAGGTTTTCCTTTGCTCATCCGCGCCCGGTCATCATGCGAAAGAAATTCTCGCTCGACGCCGCCGTGCTGCTGGCCTTGCTGCGGAAGGAGAATGTCGGCGCCGTGGCGATCGGACTGCCGATCAACATGGACGGGTCGGAAGGGCCGCGCGCGCAGAAATCGCGCGCCTTCGTCCGCAACATGGCGCAGATGAGCGACCTCCCCTTCGTGCTCTGGGATGAAAGACTATCGACGGTCGCGGCCGAAAGAACGCTGATCGAGATGGATTTCTCGCGCCGCAAACGCGCCGGAAAGATCGATTCGGCGGCGGCGGCCTTTATTCTGCAGGGAGTTCTGGACCGGCTTCAGTCGCTCGGTGCGTCCGCTCGAACGGAACCCGAGCCGCCCAGCGCTGCTTGATCCAGCCGGCGATTTCGCGGCGACGGCGGAACGCCCACAACGCTATCAGCAGAAACCCGTCGAAGATGCACGTCTTCGCCACCATGCCGGGGATGATCGCTGGATCGATGCCGAGCATCTGACCATAGAGCTGGAAGAAGAAGTCATGCATCTGCCGGGTGAACATGACGTAGCCGAAATTGATGTCGTTGGCCGAAAGATAGAACCAGCCCCAGAAGATCGCCATCGGCGCCGCCCACAATGCGAAGACGTAACGCATCAGTGGCCTCCCTTCGGATTCGACCCTGTCCGGCCGGAGATGAGCGAAAGCAACGAGTTGTGCGCCGCGGCCTTTGCCATGCCGTGGGCGAAGGCGCGAATCTCGCCCTCGCCCGAAGCGGCTGCCGCAACCGCGGACCGTCGTTCGGTGAGCATGGCGACATAGGATGCCAGAAGTGCGGCCAACTGCACCGCGACTGCCATGAGCAGCCCATTGATGCCTTGCGCGGCGCCACCGATGACGATCAGCGACAACACGCCCGAGGCTGAGATGAAGGCGATGCGGGCAACGCTGTCGGCACCCGCGCTGGTCGCGTCGTTGATTAGGGTTTCGACGAAGGCCCAGAAAAAAAGCACCGCGACGACAAGCAATGCGGTGGCGAGTGGGGCCACCACGACGACGTTGTCGAGATCGACGAAGCGAGTGCCCTCGACGGTGGCACCCAGCACGCCGAGCGCCGCCGCCACACCGCGATTTCCGTCGATGCAGATGAGCGCGAGCAGGGCGAAAACGATCGCCCAGTGCAAGGCCAGAAAAGAGGTCAATACGTGTCGCATCGGCGTTCCTGCTTCGCAAAGCAAAGGATGGCCAATGAACCATTCCGTGCTCTCGCCAGACAGTGGGCTTTGCCGCTCGTCGCCGCAACGGAAACCATTTGTTAAGGTTAACGGCCATCCACAGGGTGTTGCGACGGTGAGCACCTTGAACAGGATGGGTACCGGTTTGGCGCGACGTTGGTGGCTCAGTTCACCTGCGGATAGAGCGTGTCGATGATCATGCGCGCATCATGGCGCGAATCGAGCATGCCATAAGTGTTGCGCCACTGACCGGCCAATCGCGTCTCGACGAAGGCATCCGCGATTCGCCCTGCTCCAAGCCGGCGCAATTCCGCCGCCGCCGCCGACAGCGCCAGTTGTTCGGTGAGCAGCCGGGCCGAACCCTCGTCGGTCGCGGCGACCTGCATCGCCGCCTTCAGCACGCCGATCGTGCCGCGTCCGCCAGCGCCGAGATCGCGGTCGATGCCGGCCAGCACATCCTCGAACAAACCAGGCGCGCGGCCGAGCACGCGCAGCACGTCGAGCGCCATGACATTGCCCGACCCTTCCCAGATCGCGTTGACCGGAGCTTCGCGATAGTAGCGGGCAAGTGGCGCCTCCTCGACATAACCATTGCCGCCGAGACACTCCATCGCCTCATAGAGCAGCGGCGGCGAGATCTTGCAGACCCAGTATTTGACGACCGGCGTCATGGCGCGGGCAAACGCTGCCTCGCCGCGATCGCTTGCCGCCTCGTCGAAGGAACGCGCCAGCCGGAACGACAACGCCGTGGCGGCGGCGACGTCAAGCGCCATGTCGGCCAGCACGCGCTGCATCAGCGGCTGCTCGATCAGCGTCGAGCCGAACACCTGGCGATGGCGGGCGTGATGAACGGCCTCGGCCAGGCCGGCGCGCATGATCGCCGAAGACGCCACCGCACAGTCGAGCCGTGTCAGCGTCACCATGTCCATGATCGTCTTCACGCCGGCGCCTGGTTCGCCGACCATCTCGCCGATGGCGTTGACGAATTCCACCTCGGAGGAAGCGTTGGAACGATTGCCGAGCTTGTCCTTCAGACGCTGGAAGCGAAAGCCGTTGCCCGACCCGTCGCCAAGAATGCGCGGCACGAGGAAGCACGACAGCCCCTCCGGCGCCTGTCCCAGCACCAGGAACGCATCCGACATCGGCGCCGACATGAACCACTTGTGCCCGGTCAGGCGATAGAACCCGCTGCCGGCTCGTTCCGCCCTTGTCACATTGGCGCGCACATCCGTGCCGCCCTGTTTCTCGGTCATGCCCATGCCGAGAGTCAGCCCCGCCTTCTCGACCGGCGGCTTCTGGCTCTGGTCATATTTGCGCGTCGTCACGCGCGGCGCCCATTCGCGAAACAGTTTCGGGCTGGCCATCAATGCCGCCAGCGAAGCGCTGGTCATGGTGATCGGGCAAAGATGCCCGGTCTCGAGCTCGGCGGTCAGATAGAACCGGGCGGCGCGCACCTGATGGCGGCGACCAATCTCGGCGTCGCCGTTTTCCCAGACCGAGGAATGCAGCCCGTTGGCCACCGAGCGGCGCATCAAGGCGTGATAGGCGGGATGGAACTCGACCAGGTCGATGCGCCGTCCCTGGCGGTCATGCGTCCTCAGCTTAGGCGTCTCGACATTGGCGAGACGTGCCAGCTCCTGCGCCTCCTGCGTCAGCACGAAACGGCCGAGCCCGTCGAGATCCTTGCGCACCGGATCGGAAAAGCGTTCGGCAAGCTGGATCAGCAACGGATCGCCCCGCCAAGCGTTGCCGCCCGTCAGCGGCGGCGGCTGGTTCGTCACGTCGTCGGTCACGCCCAATCCTTCTATCCGTAGAAAGGCCTTATCGTCGGAAAGCCACGAATCCGAGGCCATCGGCTAGATATAGCCCAAGCGTTGCTGCGCGCGCGACGAAAATACCGGGGAGAAAGGCGTCAATCCAAAGCTGGCGCTTGCGGGCGCAAAATCCGCGCCCTATAGCAGCGCCTTGAGATGACCGACGCTTCGTCCTTGCCACTCTACCCTCACCGCCATCTTCTGGGCATCCGCGACCTTTCCCCCGCCGATATCGAGCTTCTGCTCGACAGGGCGGATCGAGCGGTCGCGATCTCGCGGCAGTCCGAGAAGAAAACCTCGACGCTGCGCGGCCGCACCCAGATCAACCTCTTCTATGAGGCTTCGACGCGTACGCAGTCGTCGTTCGAACTCGCCGGAAAGCGGCTCGGCGCCGATGTCATGAACATGTCGGTGGCAAGCTCTTCGGTGAAGAAGGGCGAGACGCTCATCGACACGGCGATGACGCTGAACGCCATGCGGCCAGATATCCTGATCATCCGCCACCAGTCGGCGGGCGCCGCGGCCCTTCTAGCGCAGAAGGTCGGCTGCTCCGTGGTCAATGCCGGCGACGGCGCGCATGAACACCCGACACAGGCGCTGCTCGACGCGCTGACCATCCGCCGCGCCAAGGGCCCGCTGTCGAAGCTGATCGTGGCGATCTGCGGCGACATCCTGCACTCGCGCGTCGCGCGTTCGAACATCATGCTGCTCAATGCGCTTGGCGCACAGGTGCGTGTCGTTGCGCCTTCGACGCTCCTGCCCTCCGGCATCGACAAGATGGGCGTCATCGTCACACACTCGATGGCGGAAGGCCTCAAGGGCGCCGACGTGGTGATGATGCTGCGCTTGCAGCGCGAGCGGATGGAAGGCGCTTTCGTGCCTTCGGTGCGCGAATATTTCCGTTATTTCGGCCTCGATGCCGAAAAGCTGAAGGCGGCCAAGGACGACGCAATGGTGATGCATCCCGGGCCGATGAACCGTGGCGTAGAGATCGCCTCGGAAATCGCCGACGGCCCGCAAAGCGTGATCCAGGAACAGGTGGAGATGGGCGTCGCCGTGCGCATGGCGGTGATGGAAGCGCTGCTCGACCCGCGCCGCAACCACGAGGGCCGCGGCGCATGAGCATAACGGTCTTTGAGCGCGCTCGCATTGTCGACCCCTCTCGCGGCATCGACGAAGTCGGCTCGCTTATTGTCGACGGCAGAAAAATCGCTGCCGCCGGCAAGGCGGCACTGAACCAAGGCGCCCCGGAAGGCGCCACTGTCATCGACTGTGCCGGCAAGGCGATCATTCCAGGCCTGATCGACGGCCGCGCCTTCATTGGCGAACCCGGTGGCGAGCATCGCGAAACCATCGCTTCGGCGAGTGTCGCGGCGGCGGCCGGCGGCGTCACCTCCATCGTCATGATGCCCGACACCGATCCGGTGATCGACAATGTGGCTTTGGTCGAGTTCGTGCTGCGCACCGCCAAGGACACCGCGATCGTCAACATCTTTCCGGCGGCGGCGATCACCAAGGGCCTCGACGGCCGCGAGATGACCGAGTTCGGCCTGCTGCGCGAGGCCGGCGCCGTCGCCTTCACGGATGGCCGCCACACCATTGGCAGCGCGCTGGTGATGCGCCGCGCGCTGACCTATGCGCGCGACTTCGGCGCCACCATCGTGCATGAAACGCAGGATGCCGACCTCGCTTCATCAGGTGTCATGAATGAAGGCCTCTATGCCAGCTGGCTCGGCCTTTCCGGCATTCCGCGTGAAGCCGAATCCATCCCGCTGGAGCGCGATCTGGCTTTGGCGCGGCTGACGCGCGGCTCCTATCACGCGGCGAAGATCTCGACGGCGATGGCGGCGGACGCCGTGAAGAGAGCGAAAGCCGACGGCGCAACCGTGACATCAGGCGTATCGATCCACAATCTGTCGCTCAACGAAAACGACGTCGGCGAATACCGCACCTTCTTCCGCCTGACGCCGCCGCTGCGCGCCGAGGAAGACCGGCTGTCGATGATCGAGGCGGTCAGGGACGGCACGATCGACATCATCGTCTCCTCGCATGATCCGCAGGACGTCGACACCAAGCGCCTGCCCTTCGCCGACGCGGCAGCCGGCGCCATCGGGCTCGAAACACTGCTGGGCGCGGCTTTGCGGCTCTACCACAATGGCGATGTGCCATTGCTCAGACTGATCGAGACCTTGTCCACCGCGCCGGCAAGACTGTTTGGACTGCCCGGCGGAACGCTGAAACCGGGGGCAATGGCGGATCTTGCGCTGGTCGATCTGGACGAACCCTGGATCGTCAGCGAAAGCGGCATCCGCTCACGCTCGAAAAACACCTGTTTCGAAGGTGCGCGGCTGCAGGGCAAGGTCTTGCAAACGCTGGTTGCGGGCCGCACAGTATTCTCGGCCTGACCTGAATCACGGCATATCCTGGGGTCCAAGGTCAGCATCAGGCGCCACAAGCCGATCTAGGGAATACAGGGGGAACAATGACTTACGGCCTGATCTTGGCGCTGGTGTTCGGCTATCTCCTCGGCTCGATCCCCTTCGGGCTGGTGCTCACCCGCGCGGCCGGCCTTGGCGATGTGCGCAAGATCGGCTCCGGCAATATCGGCGCCACCAATGTGCTGCGCACCGGCAACAAGGGCCTCGCCGCCGCGACGCTGCTTCTCGACGCGCTGAAGGGCACCGCCGCCGTGCTGATCGCAGGCCATTTCGCACCTGACCTGGCGATCTGGGCCGGCCTTGGCGCCTTTCTCGGCCATCTTTTCCCGGCATGGCTGGGCTTCAAAGGCGGCAAAGGGGTCGCCACCTATCTTGGCGTGTTGGTCGGCCTTGCCTGGCAAGTGGCGCTGATTTTCGCTATTGTCTGGCTGGTGATGGCTTTCCTGTTCCGGTTCTCATCGCTTGCAGCGCTGACGGCAGCCGTCGTGGTGCCCATCGCCCTGTATTTCCTGAGTGCGCCGCAGATTGCCGCCTTGTTCGTGGTGATGAGCGTGATCGTCTTCATCAAGCACCGGGAAAACATTTCGCGCCTGCTTGCCGGCACCGAGGGCAAAATCGGAGCCAAGGGGTGAGCGAGCCGTCCGCCGGGCCGCGCCTCAGCGACCGGCAGCGGCTGAGCTGGTTGCGGCTGATCCGCACCCAGAATGTCGGCCCCGCCTCCTTTCGCGACCTGATCAACCGCTTCGGTTCGGCCGAGGTGGCGCTGGAAATACTGCCGGAACTGATGATTTCGGGCGGCGCCAGCCGGATTGCCCGCATCCCCTCGATTGCGGAAGCCGAGGCCGAGCTGGAGGCAGCGCGGCGGGCGGGCGCACGCTTTGTCGGCATCGGCGAGCCAGACTATCCGCCGCTGTTGCGGAGCATGGACAATCCGCCACCGCTGTTGGCGGTCAAGGGCAACGCAGCCGTGTTCCGGCTGCCGGGGGTCGCTATCGTCGGTGCGCGCAACGCATCGCTCGCCGGCATCAAGACGGCGCGCATGCTGGCGGCGGATCTCGGCCGCGACGGCTACGCAATCGTCTCCGGCCTGGCGCGCGGCATCGACACGGCCGCGCATCAGGGCAGTCTTGCGACCGGCACGATCGGAGTGCTGGCGGGAGGTCTCGACCTGCCCTACCCGCCCGAGAATGCCGGCCTGTGCGATGACATTGCCGAGCGCGGCGCTATCATCTCGGAAATGCCGTTCGGCTGGCAGCCGCGCGCCCAGGATTTTCCGCGTCGCAACCGCCTGGTCGCGGGGGCGGCCCTCGGGCTGGTGGTGGTCGAGGCCGCACAACGTTCGGGGTCGCTGATCAGCGCTAGGCTTGCCGGCGAGATGGGCCGGCTGGTCTTCGCCGTGCCCGGCTCACCGCTCGATCCGCGCGCCGCCGGCACCAACGGTCTGCTCAAGGACGGCGCCACGCTGGTTACCGAAGCCGCCGACATTTCCAGGGCGATCGCCCCACTGACCGGCATGCGGGCGCCGGAAGTACCGCCATTTGAAGAGCCGCCCGACTTCTCGGCCGCTACGCCACCCGGTGAGAGCGACCGCGCCAAGGTGATCGAGGCGCTCGGCCCGACGCCGGTCCCGGTCGACGAGATCATCCGCCACACTGGCCTGCACCCGGCCCAGGTCTTCATGATTCTGCTCGAACTCGACCTCGCCGGCCGGCTGGAGCGCCATGCCGGTGGCAATGTCTCGCTGGTTTTCGGAAGTTCTTCCGTCTGACTGAGGCGTCGGTGACGCCTCGCTCGCCTCGAAGCGACATTTTTCGCGTTTCGGAAGCGGCGGATGCCGTTGTCGCGGAACGAGAGCAGGCCGTCGCCATGCGGGGACTCTGAAAAAAAGCACGAGCCCGGTTTACAACTAACATGTTAGTGAGCTATCACTACCTGCAAGCTTCTTTCGGAGACTTCCTGGTGACATCACGCTTTGGCCTTTCAGCCGCCCTCGCCACGCCTTTTGACGCCTCCGGGCAGATCGCCATCGCCCCCATGGTCGCGCAGGCCAGGCGTTGCCTGGCCGAGGGTTGTGGCAGCGTGACGCTTTTCGGCACCACTGGTGAGGGCGCGTCGGTAGGCGCCCAGGAACGACGGTCGGTGACCGAAGCCATGTTGGCAGCCGGGATTCTGCCACGGCAGATCGTTGCCGGCGTGCTGGTCGACGCCGCCGAAGACGCCGCCGAACAGGCCCGACATGCCTTGCAGCGCGGCGCCCGCAACATTCTCCTTGCGCCGCCGAGCTACTTCAAGAATGTCGGAGAAGACGGTCTTTTCGGCTGGTTTTCCGCCGTCTTTGCCGCGCTTGGTCCCCTCGCCCGTGGCGTGCTGCTCTACAACATCCCCTCGGTCACGATGGTGCAGCTTTCGCTTGGCCTGATCGGCCGGCTGCGCACCGCGTTCCCGGATGTTGTCGCCGGTGTCAAGGATTCAGGCGGGGATTGGAGCTACAGCGAGGCCCTGCTCGGCGCGCATGGCGATCTGGTGATCCTGATCGGTGACGAACGCCATCTGGCACGCGCGGTGCGATTGGGTGCTCAAGGCGCGATCTCCGGCATGGCCAATTTCGTTACCGGCGAAATCCGCGCCATGGCCGAGGACGGACGCGACGATGCGCGCGTCGAGAGCTTCGTGCTCGAATTGCTCAAATATCCGGTCACGCCGGCGGTGAAAGTCATGGTGGCGCGCAAGACCGGCGACGACCGCTGGCTGGCGGTCCGCCCACCGCTCGAGCCGATCGCTTTGCAGGGGCGGCAACAGCTTGCCGCCGCCTATGACAGGTTGTTTGCAACGGAGCCGGCCTGACCGGCAAAGGGATACGCCCTGAAATGGAAGACGGCAGCGAACCGACCACCCTTAGGGAAAAAGCCTATGCCAGCTTCACGCGGCATTTGCTGGCTCGCGATCTGCTGCCGGGCCAGTTCGTATCGCAGCGCGAACTGGTTGCCTTCACCGGACTGCCGCTCGGCGCCATTCGCGAAATCGTGCCGCGTCTCGAGGCCGAAGGACTTCTGACGACGATCCCGCAGCGTGGCATGCAGATTGCCCATATCGACATCAGTCTCATCCGCGAGGCCTTTCAGTTCCGACTGTTCATGGAGCGTGAAGCAGTGGCGCTGTTCACCGCCAGCGCTTCCGATGACGAACTTGCTCGCCTGCGGCGCGAACACGAGGAGATGCTGGCGCAAGCCCTTTCGCAGACGCCGACGCCGGAAATGGAAGCCAAGGCCCAGAACATCGACTGGGCGATGCACGACACCTTCATCAATGCACTGGGCAACGAGATCATCGCCAAGGCCTATCTGGTCAACTCGGTCAAGATCCGGCTGATCCATCAGGAGCGCTTTCGCATCGACGGACGCGTCGTGCCGGTCATGCGCGAGCACCTGGCGGTCATCGAAGCCATGGAGAGCCGCGACCCGCAGAAGGCGGTGGAGGCGATCAGCCTGCATATCGACAAGGCGCGCCGGCTGGCGCTGCAAATCTGAGGAAGCATGAGCCGCGCCGCGGTCGCGGCGCAATCCACAACGACAGCAACCGGGAGGAAGAAATGTCGTCCAATCTGTTCAACCCAACCAGGAGGCAACTCCTCCAGGGAACCGCGGCACTTGCCGCCGCCGGCATTGCGGGTGTCCGCCCGAGTTTTGCCGTGGGCGTCGACTGGAAGCGGTTTGCCGGCACGACGCTTGACGTCAATCTGGTCAAGAGCCCGCGCAGCGACACCCTGATAAAATATCTCGCCGAGTTCGAGGAACTGACCGGCATCAAGGTCAATGCCGAGGCGACGCCCGAACAGCAGCAGCGCCAGAAGACGGTGATCGAACTGAGCTCCGGCAAGCCGAGCTTCGACGTCGTGCATCTGAGCTACCATGTGCAGAAACGGCAGTTCGAAAAGGGCGGCTGGCTGGCCGACATCGCCGGCTATCTGGCCGATCCCACCCTCACCGATCCCGGGCTGGTCGAAAGCGATTTCGCCGCCGCTGGCATGCTGTTCGCCAAGGATGGCCAGGGCGTCCTGCGTTCGCTGCCTTTCTCGGTAGACTACTGGATCGTCTACTGGAACAAGGAGCTGTTCGAGGCCAAGGGGCTCAAATACCCTGAAACGTTCGAGCAATTGGTGGCCGCCGCCGAAGCGCTGACCGACCCGTCGACCAACACCTACGGCTTCGTCGCCCGCGGCCTGAAGAACGCCAACACCCCGGTGTGGACGTCGATCATGCTCGGCTACGACATGACGCCGCTCGACGACAAGGGAAAGCTGCGCACGACGTCACCTGAAGCGATCGAGGCCGCCGCCCTCTACCAACGGCTGATGACCAAGTCCGCTCCTCCAGGCGTCACCGGCTTCAACTGGGCCGAAGCGCAGTCCGCGTTCCTTCAAGGCAAGATCGGCATGTGGTTCGACGGCGTGGGTTTTGCCCCGCCGATGGAAAATCCGGAAAAGTCGCGAGTGGTCGGCAAGGTCGGCTATGGCGTCATGCCCAAGGGGCCCAAGGCGCACGCGGCGGGCACGTTCGGTGACGGCATCGGCGTAACGGCCGCCAGCGAGAAGAAGGAGGCCGCCTATCTCTTCTGTCAGTGGGCGGTGTCGCCGGTCATGGGCGCGCGGCTGCTGCAGGCTGGCGCGGGCGTGCCGTTCCGCAAATCGGTGCTTGAAGATCCCAAGGTGCGCGAAGGCGTCACCATGCCGGCGAGTTGGCTCGATGCGGTGGTTGGCTCCGGCAATGTCAGCCGGCTGTCGCTGCCGGTCATCATCCCGGTCACCGAGTTCCGCGACATCTATGGCGTGGCGCTGACCAACCTGATCGCCGGTGCGGATCCGGCCGAAGAGCTTAAGAAGGCCACCGAACAATTCCAGCCAGTCCTCGACAGGAGCGAGCAAGGCTGATGTCCGCCACCACCCCAGAACGCACCGGGGTGACGACGCAAGCCATCGAAGAGAGCCAGGCGGTTCGCCTGGCTCCCAACTACTGGCCTTTCGTCGTCCCGGCGCTTGTCGTCGTCGGCGCCGTGATCGTCTTTCCCTGGGCCTTCACGCTGTGGATGAGCGTCAACCGCTGGACGCTCGGCCAGTCGCGAAGCTTTGCCGGGATGGAAAACTACCTGCGGCTGGCTGTCGACCAACGCTTCTGGGAATCGCTTATCCACACGCTGACCTACACGGCCCTCTCGGTTGCCGCGCCGATGTTCCTCGGCACAGTCGCGGCGCTGATCTTCGACGCCAAATTTCCGCTGCGCGGTCTGTTGCGTGGCGTCTTCGTGATGCCGATGATGGCAACGCCGGTCGCGGTGGCGCTGGTCTGGACGATGATGTTCCATCCCCAGCTCGGCGTGCTCAACTACCTTCTGTCGCTGGTCGGCATCCCGGCGCAGGAATGGATCTTCAACACCAACACCGTCATCCCCTCGCTGGTCGCGGTCGAGACCTGGCAGTGGACGCCGCTGGTGATGCTGATCGTGTTGGGCGGGCTGGCGTCGGTGCCGCGCGAGCCGTTCGAGAGCGCCGAAATCGATGGCGCCAATGCCTGGCAGCAGTTCCGCTACCTCACTCTGCCGATGATCGCGCCGTTCCTGATGATCGCGATGATCATCCGCACCATCGATGCGCTGAAGAGCTTCGACATCATCTACGCGATGACCCAAGGGGGGCCAGGGACGGCCTCGGAAACCATCAACATCTATCTCTACAATACCGCCTTCTCCTATTACGATGTCGGCTATGGCTCGGCCATGGCCGTGGTGTTCTTCATCGTCATCGTCGCTCTGTCCTTCATCCTCCTGATGCTGCGCCAGCGCTCCGAGTGGATCGGCGTGGAGGGCAAATAGATGAGTTCACTACTCAACCGGATCGGGCTGTTTTTCGCGGCTCTCGTCTTCGTCTCGCCGGCGATCCTGTTCTTCCTCTGGATGATCTCACTGTCGTTGAAATTCGAGATCGACAACGGTGCCTATCCGCCGATCCTGATCCCCGAACATCTCGCCTGGTCGAACTATGCAAAGGTGTTCGAGGAAAACAATTTCCTGCTCTATTTCTGGAACTCGGTTCTGGTGACCGGCACCGCGACACTGCTGGCGCTGCTGATCGGCGTGCCGGCTGGCTATGGCATCGCCCGGCTCAAGGCCGAACGGTCGGCGGTCGTCATCATGATCGCCCGCATGACGCCGGGGCTTTCCTATCTCATCCCGTTGTTCCTGCTGTTCCAATGGGTCGGCATTCTCGGCACGCTGTGGCCGCAGATCATCATCCATCTCGTGGTGACGGTGCCGATCGTGGTTTGGGTGATGATCGGCTATTTCGAGACCACGCCGATGGAGCTGGAAGAGGCAGCCAACATCGACGGCGCCAGCGCCTGGCAGGTGTTCCGGCTGGTCGCCTTGCCCATCGCCAAGCCGGGCATCGTCGTCGCCTTCATCCTGTCGGTCATCTTCTCGTGGAACAATTTCGTCTTCGGCGTAGTGCTCGCCAGCCGCGAGACGCGCACGTTGCCGGTGGCCGTCTACAACATGCTCTCCTACGAACAGGTGAGCTGGGGACCGCTCGCCGCCGCCGCACTGGTGGTGACGCTGCCGGTGCTGGTTCTGACCCTGTTTGCACAAAGGCAGATCGTCGCGGGGCTGACCGCTGGCGCCGTCAAGGGCGGCTGAAGGCACGGTCCGGCATCACACTCTTTTCGAGGAAAAACCAATGGCATCGGTGACAATCAACAATGTGCAGAAGGCTTTCGGGTCCGCCAAGATCATTCACGATGTCAGCGTCGATATCGCCGATGGCGAGTTCGTCATCCTGGTCGGGCCGTCGGGCTGCGGAAAATCGACGCTGCTGCGCATGATTGCCGGGCTCGAAACCATCTCGGGCGGCAGGATCGCCATCGGCGATCGCGTCGTCAACAATCTGCGGGCGCGGGACCGCAACATCGCCATGGTGTTCCAGAACTACGCGCTCTACCCGCATATGACGGTGGCGGACAATATGGGCTTTGCCCTGAAGATCAAGAAAGCCGATCCGGCCGACACCGCCAGTCGCGTCGGCAGGGCCGCCAACATTCTCGGCCTGGACAAGCTGCTCGACCGCTACCCGCGCCAGCTTTCCGGCGGCCAGCGCCAGCGCGTCGCCATGGGCCGCGCCATCGTGCGCGATCCGCAGGTTTTCCTGTTCGACGAGCCGCTCTCAAATCTCGACGCCAAATTGCGCGTCCAGATGCGCGGCGAGATCAAGGCGCTGCACCAGCGGCTGGGCACCACCACCATCTATGTCACGCATGACCAGATCGAGGCGATGACCATGGCCGACAAGATCGTCGTGCTGCATGACGGCCTTGTCGAGCAGATCGGCGCGCCGCTCGATCTTTACGATCGCCCGGCCAATCTTTTCGTTGCCGGCTTCATCGGCTCGCCAGCCATGAACTTCATTGCCGGCCGCGTCGAGGAAGGGATTTTCCGCAGCACCAGTGGACTGACCCTGCCGTTGCCGGAAGGCGTCCATCCGGCGCATGCATCGGGGGGCGAACTCGTCTACGGAATACGCCCCGAACATATCCGTGCGACTGCCCAGGGCATCCTCGGCAAGGTCACGCTTCTGGAAGCGACAGGATCGGAAATCTTCGCCAGGGTGGATTGTGGTGGCGAGGAAATCTCCTGCCTTTTCCGCGAGCGGCTAGCCCTGAAGCAGGGCGAGCAGGTGCGCATCGAGATCGACCGCGCCTGTGCTCATCTGTTCGACGCCAAAACCGGCCGGCGACTGTAGGATTCGATGTGAAATCCCCAGCAGGAACATTCTTCACACGTCGAAGTTCTGATCTTGCCTTGGTTTAACTCCCCGTGGCCAAGGCTCGGAAGTTGCCTCTACAGCTTCTATGGCCCGTCTCGGGTGGGGCAAGCGACCCGAGGCGGGCTTCCTATGGCACATCTGCAACACCGTCTAGATGAGTCCCAATCTACTCGAGGCGCAGTGGTTGACATGCTTTTCCGACCTAAGGCAAATTTACGGCTTGAAGGAGAAACTGGGGGTTGCCATGAAGAAGACGTATGAAAAGCCAGTCCTGACCAAGCGCGAGCGCCTGGCAACGGTAGCAGCCGGGCTGCTCTCGCCTGTCACCTGACCGACTGAAGCGCCCGTACGGTTTACGAGCTCGAACTTCCGTCCTTGACGGCGACCTTGACGAGGATGACCGAGCAGGCACTTGTCTTTCCCTGTATGAAAGGACCGGAAGGTTGGGAGAACGCCGCCGCCGGCGCCCTCGTGGACATTCGCCCGCACCATTGATGCGACTGGGTGTCGGAATCCGACCTCACTGATCGGCAGCAGAGTCGTTACCCATAGCCCGCTGCCTCACGATGGCGGGCTTTTTTGCGGTCAATGTGCGGACCCGATTTGCGGACATGGGATTTAGCACCAACGTTCCACAAACTATTGATTTTACTGATATTTTGGTGAGCGCGATGGGATTCGAACCCATGACCTACTGATTAAAAGGGCTGTCTGGCGTTACATCATGAACGCAATGGACAGAATGAACGCTCGCAAAGCCGGGCATCTGTGGGAAAGTCGCGTTATTCCCGTTCATCGCTGTTTCATATTGTCCAGTCGTGGTAAACCCCGGACAGAACCCCGAGCATTTTTCGGGCCGAAATTATCAGTAGGTTTGCAGTGGCCCGGCAGCGGACGAATCTCACCGACAAATTCGTAAGCTCGATCACGGCTGAAAAGCGCACCGACTTCTGGGATGACAAGGTGCGCGGGCTGGTGCTTCGCGTCAATCCCACCGGCGTCAAAACCTGGACCGTCATATACAGCCGGGAGAGCGACGGCGCCCGCCAGCGCGTCACGCTCGGCCGTTACCCCGCGATCACGCTGGAACGAGCCAGGGCGAAGGCGCTGAAGGCCATGAGCGCGGTCGCCGAGGGCGAAGACCCTGCCGAACGGAAACGCGTTGCACGGGCTTCCCTGACGGTCGAGGAGCTTGGCGGGATCTACATCGACAAGTACGCCAAGCGCCAGAAAAAGACCTGGGCAGAAGATGAGCGGATCTTGAAACGTGAGGTCTACCCGACCGTCGGCAAAATGAAGGCATCGGCCGTCAAACGCCGGGACGTGCTCGACATCATCGACGCCAAGGCGGATGCAGGCAAAGGCGCGGCATCGACCAACATTCTGGCCGTGGTGCGCAAGCTGTTCAATTGGGCCGTCGACAGCGACTACCTCGTCTCGTCGCCAGTCGTGGGCGTAAAGCCGCGCAGCAAGCCCGTCAGGCGCGAGCGCGTGCTTTCCGATGTCGAGATCAAGGGACTATGGCGGGCGCTGTACGTGGCCGGCCTAAGCCCGGCCGTGGCCGACATCCTCCGCTTGCTGATGCTGACCGGGCAGCGCAGCGGAGAGGTTGCCGGCATGATGCGCTCCGAGGTCGACATCGCCGCGGCGACCTGGGTCATTCCCCGAGAGCGGACCAAGAACGGCATAGAGAACGCCGTGCCGCTATCCGCCCCTGCCCTTGCCATCGTCGAGGCGGCAATTCTCCGCACCGACAAGGACGAGCCGGACGCGCCGCTGTTCAGCCGGACTGGCCAGCCGATCGAGAGCAACGCGGTTGCCCAGGCGACCAGATTAAAGCTGCAGTTTTCCAATCAACAATGGTCGCCGCACGATATCCGCAGGACGGTCGCAACCGGCATGGCCGAGATTGGCGTCGCGCCGCATATCGTGGAAGCGCTCCTCAACCATGTCAGCGGATTCCGCGCGGGCGTTGCCGGGGTTTACAACCGGGCGAAATACGAGGCGGAAAAGCGAGCGGCAATGACATTATGGGCCGAACACCTCAGTAGGTTGACCAAATAAACCTCTCGGAACAAAATAGCACCGTGGAAACCCTTAAAAACAGGGTATCCACAGCCTTCGCTAGTTGTTTTCGAAAAATCTTCCTATAGTAATAGCTGTTACTTCAATTTTGAGGTAACGCCCCTTGCCCCAGACTCAGCCCGCAAAACGCCTGATCAATCAGCGCGAAGCCTGCGCGCGCACCAGCCTATCGCGCACCGCGATCTGGCTTCGCGTGAAGGCCAAGACATTCCCCCAGCCTGTCCGACTCGGCGATGGAAGCCGCATTGCCTACGTCGAGCATGAGATTGAAACTTGGATCGATCAGCAGATCGCTCATCGTGACGAGGTGGCCGCATGAGTGCCGCCCTGAACCTCAGCCCGCCGGAGCATCAGCATTCGGCATCGATCGACCAGGCCGCGCAATGGCTCGCCACAACGCCACCCCGGCAGCGGCCGGCGCCGCTTGTCCCTGCCATGCGGGAAATGTTCAATCTGACAGCGATCGAATGCTGTGAGGCTATCAGGCAAAGCCATCTCATTCGGGCGCGCGCCGCATGAAGTCCAAGCTTTCCGAGTTGACCAGGGCAGAGCGCTATGCGCTTGGGCAGATTGGTCGCGTCAAGCGCAACCGATCATCGTGGAAAGCATCTCCGGCACTTATGCGGCTCCGTGAGATCGAGAAAGTCATCAAGGCGCGGCACGGGTCAGTATTGCCCGAGACAGACGATGCCGATCTCTACATCCGGGCGGCCGCATTCTCCTGCACTGGCCAGGACATGCGGCAATGGTGCGCGCGGTGGGCGCCATGGGCCTCGCCGGACCTGATCAAGCTGATCGCGACTGCGGCGGCCAAGCGACGGCACATGATGAGCGCCAATGGTGTGGCCGGCATGCTGATGGTCAGCATGGAGGAACGCACACGGCTCGGGCTCAATACGATCGGGGCCTGCGACATGTCTCTGCAGGATCGACAGGAATTGACCAAGCAGCGAAAACGCGAGCGCGACCGTTCCCTTGTCGAGCAGAAACGACGAGCCGCCGGCAAGGTTGATCGCGCCTCCTATCTGGCTGCGCATGCCGTATCTCGGGACAAACCATGGGAGGTTGAAGGCATCAGCCGGCGGACTTGGTATCGCCGTGGCACAGGTCAGTCGCGAGTAGAAGTACTTCATACTGGTGGCGACACACTTGTGCCAACGATCCCACCCGTCCCTGTGATCTCGAAGCAATCGTCCGGCAAAGCCGGGCGTCGGGGTTCGGGGGATCATCCCCCGGCGGGGTACCAAGGGGCGGCGCCCCATGGGAGTGGCGACAAGATCAACGAGGAAGCAGCATGAAAGGCGAACAGATGGAGTTCGTTCTAGCATCCCCGACAACGGCGGAGATCATCCCCTTTCCAGGAGACCCGCTTGCCGCCCTTGTTCGTAGGACGGCGCGAGAGCTGGAGCACATCCAAGGGCCAGCCGCCGATCGCCTATGGCGCGAGCGATGCCGAGGCATTCAGCAGGATCTCGCCGCGATAGGAATCGCCGGCGCCGAAGTGCAGGCCAAAGTCGATAAGTTCGCGCTCGACGTCCATGGCGAAATGCAGCGGCTGGCTTGGAGCGATTGGCACGAGGCGCACCAGCCTGGAGGCGATGCCGCGTGACACCAGCCTACCGAAGCGCCGCCGTAATTTTTGGCCGGCTGGACGGTGACGCCATGGGCGCGGCCGATCGGATGTGCCAGCGTTGCGGCAACAGCCTCGCCGGCAAGCGCGCCGATGCCAGGTTTTGCTGCGCGGGTTGCCGCGTCAACTCCCATCGCGACGAGGTCGGCCGCGTCGACGCGATCACTGCTCTCGCCGTTATCGATCGGCCGATGAGGACCGCCTTGATTGAGGCCGGCGCTTTGAACCCGCAGCACGAGCACGACGCGGAAAAACTCCGCGAGGCCTTCGCCTTGATGTGCCACCAGTTTGCGAAGAAGCACGCGTAACGCCTACCGGTTACGGCTAGCGGGCCTGGGTTAGATTCGGCTGGTGATTTGGTTTCCGGGAGATCTGAATGTTGGCCCGCCTGAAGTCTTCGCCTACACCTGATTTCGAATCGTTGCTCCAAATCCCCGAGCGGCCGGCGGCGATCGCCGAGGCCGAGAAGGCGCTGCAGGCGGCCATTGCAGACCGAGAGGCAGGACAACGGCGCCACGTCGAGGCAGGCCATCTCCTGCACAATCAGCCTCTCGGGCAACCTCCGAAAATCAGGCACGCCGAAGTTGAAGAACTCGGCCTGGCGCTGGCGCCGCTGTTCGAAGCCGAGGCCGCGGCGAAAGCTCGACGCGACGAGACGGTACGCGCTTATGAGGCGAGCATCGGGCCTGCGCTCGAGGGCCCGATCAAGCAGCTTCGCGACGCCATCGACGAGGCGGTGGACAACCTGGAAGCGCTGCTCGACCATGGAGCGAAATTCAAGGCTCGATCCGGCACCTTCGACCTGGCCAAGATCAGCCGTCTTCCGGGCGTCTGCGCCCCTGCGATCGAACGTCTCCGCCTCGTCCGGGCGGCGCTCGATCATGCGAACCGCTGACGGCGAGCGATTATGAGCACCGACCTAATCCTTGGCCGACTGGCTGCTCTTGAGGAACAGTTCGCGGAATTTCTCCCGGCTGCATTGGAGCGCCGCCGCGGCAGTCTGGAGCCTTGCAACTGGCTGATGGCCGACGTTCGAGCCAAGGCTGAAATTGATCGTGACGGAGCACGGATGTCCCTCGTCGAGATGGCTGAAATTCGCATCATCGGCGAGATCGACGACGCCATGGCCTTGAATGCGCACGACCAGTTGGAGGCGGCTCGCCTGTGCCCTGCTATCAACTTGCTGATCGACAGTGAGGGCGGTGACTATGCCGCTGCCGTCCGGATCTATCGTGCCATCCGCTGGCACCCTGGCACGAAGCGGGCGAAGCTCGGCAAGCGGTGCATGTCGGCCGGCGTGCTTGTCGCAATGGCCTGCGACCATCGCGTGGCACCAGCAGATTGCCAATTTCTGATGCATCTGACTGCCGACCGTCCCGATCATCGTGAGAGGTGGACGATTTATCGGCACCTTGAGGCGATGCGCCATCTGCGCAACCACGACTGCGAATATCTGAATGTGATCGCCGATCGGTCCGGCGCCGATCTCGCCGAATTGGCGATCGAGGCCGCAAAGGACGAACCGCAGTCGCTTGAATGGTGCCTGCAGCATGGGCTCATCCACGAGATCGAGGCAGCGACATGACGAAGCGCCCCGTCATTGTCGACCAGCGTCAAGCCGATCTGAGGAAGATCGACGTCGAGATCGAGCGCCTTGAGAAGCAGATCGCTGACAAGCGCGCCGCCTCCAATGCGGACCAGGAAAAGCACCCGCTCGACCAAAACGCGGAATTGCAGAAGCGGCTCGAAACCCAGATCCGGGCGCTGCGCGGTCACGTCGACAAGCTGCAAAAGGATCGCTTCGACGTCGAGCTTGGCGACTTGGCAGAGCCTAAACGTCAACAGGCACCAGCGACGCCTGCCAAGGTGTATCGCGAGTGGGAGCTCAAGCCGGTGCATGCGCCGGAATATCCCGCCATCGCCAGAACCGAGGAAAACCACAAGACCTTCTCCGACACTTTCGAGCGCATGGTCGAATGGGCGATTTACCGCAAGAATCTCGGCCTCAAGGAAGCCGGATGCCGCCCTGACCAAAAGGTAGAACTGGACTTGGTCGCCATGATCGCGGCCCAAGGTGACGCTCATCACCTCTGGCTCAGCCAGCGGTGCGCGGCCATCGAGAAGCGCCTGGCTGAAGTCGAGGCTCGGCCGACCATGTCCTATAGAGGCGTGTGGAGCCAAGGCACTGATTACCGCCGCGGCGATGTCTGCACACACCAGGGATCATCTTGGCATTGCGAGTTGGAATCGGCGACCGGACTGCAACCCGGTGACGGGCTCGGCTGGAAGCTGATGGTGAAAAAGGGTCGGGACGCCAGGCCATGAGAACCTTTGCCAACGACAACACCCCCAGCGATATCGATCGCATCGATGAGGTGCTCTGCGAGGACGATCAACACGTCATGTTCACCGGCCACACCCCGGATGAAAGCGTCGTCTACATCGCTTCGGTCGATCTGCCGGCGCCAATCGACCCAGCCACCTTCTCAGGCCGCGAATGGCTGAACCATCGCAACCTTCACTGGACTCGCCATGAAGGAGTGCAGTGATGCCGGCCATCGTCTCCGTTGAAGCCGTCCTCGCTCATGACGATCGCCGCTCGGTCATCGTCATCGGCCACTGTGCCAACGTCGACGACGACGTCTGCCAGTGGTTTGATCTGCCGATCGAGATCGACCCGGCACAATTCCTTGCCGACGAATGGGTCCAGGCAGTACGGCCAGGCCAATGGCAGGCGCTTTATGGCTAAGCTCGCGAACCTTAAGCCGGCGCTCTCCAGCATGCCGCCACGGCTCAACGTGGCTGGTCCGGCCGACGAGCGCGAACGATCGGCGTTCCGTTCCCGCACCGAGGTATCGCAGCGCTGGTACAACAGCGCCAAGTGGAAGAAGCTCCGTCTCGGCGTGCTGCTCCGCGACCGCTTCACCTGCCGCATATGTGGCAAGATCGAACCCCGCACCAGTAAGCTCATCTGCGATCACATCGTTCCTCACCGCGGCAATGAGGAACTGTTCTGGTCCGGTCCGTTTCAGTGCCTTTGCACGAGCTGTCACAGTTCGAAGAAGCAAGCCGAGGAGAGGCGTGACCCGACGCCGCGTGGGGTCTGGTACTGATGGACCAGGCTCTTGAAAGCCCTCCGGGGGGGCGGTTTTTTTGTCAAACCGCCTTTGGCCAAAGAGCCGCTGCACCGGCATTCGCAGGTTTTTTTTCCTGTTCGCACGATTTTGGGCGAAACCGGCAAAATGGGGGAAATACTCAGCGGGCTCTAACCCTTGCGCCACATGGCTTTGAGCCGTCTGCCATCCATTCGCCAACGGCTATTTTTCCGAGGTTTTTTTACTCCGTGGATGTCGAAACCGGAGTTTTTCCAGTCCGTGGATGCAAAAACCGGAGCGCGGCAGCATGAGCAAGCCCGCAACGTACTGGAGCGATCGCGCGGAAGCGGCCGACGAGGCGCGCAAAGAGCAGCAGATTGCCGCGGCGCGCAACCTGATCGTGGCCGGCATCGAGATGGCTTTCCAAATCAGCGGCTCGGGCCTTCAGGCGATTGAGGAAGTGGAAACCGCCCTAAGTGGCTGGCTTGCCGCACATAACGCGGTGCTGGCAACGGAGGCTGCAGCCATTGAAACCCAAGGGAGTGCATAAGCCATGGTTGCAACTGTCGGCTCAATTTCAATCGACTTGTCGACCAACGCCGCCAAGTTTGCGACCGGCTTCAAGTCGGCCGCGACCACGGTTGAGACGCAGAGCAGTAGGATGGCGAAAGCCGTCGCAGCCGTCGAGCGCAATACCGCTGCGATGGGCGCGACGTTGAAGAACTTCGGATCGGGCCTCCTGGCCGGCGCCGGCATCGCCGCGTTGGGCTCGCTGAGCGGGATCCTCGACAGGGCCAAGCAGGCAATTTCCGAGTTCGACGAGATCGCCAGCAACTCACGTTCGGCCGGGCTGCGCACCGATACTTTCCAAGCCCTGAGCTTCTCTGCCAAGCAGGCAAACATCGATCAGGAATCCCTGAATTCCTCGCTGAATATCTTCGCCAAAAACGCTGGCCTGGCCGAGAAAGGCACCGGGGCGCTGTTCTCAGGCCTTCAAAAGCTCAACCCGGCATTGTTGCAGAACATCCTCAACGCGAAGGACCAGGAAGAGCGCTTGAAGGCAGTGGCGGACGCCATGATGAACACGAAGGACGCGGCCGAGCAAGCGGCTCTGGCGTCTGTCGTGTTCGGCAAGGGTGGCGTGGAAATGGCGCGGCTTTTGGACCAGGGGAGCGCCTCCATCGAGCGAATGAAAAAAACGGCCCTGGATATGGGCATCATCATCCCCGACAACCTCCTCCAGAAGGCGGGCGAGTTGGATGACAAGCTCGACGTTCTGGCGAAAGTTCTCGACGTCAATCTTTCCGAAGCGGCGGTCAAGGCCGGGCCTCTTGTCGTGAAGCTGGCGGAAAGCTTCGCCGAGTTTGCGAAGGAACTTTCGACCTTCGCCGGCAACGTCGAGCAGTTCATGGCCAATGAAAGCGTTGCGAATTTCTTCAGGCTGATCGGTGGTGACACATCGAACTCTGATCTGCTCGCCAACAAGGTCGCCAACGCCTTCGACGGCATGAGCGCGGCCTCGCATCGCAGTGCCGCCGAGATCAGCGCGGACATTGCGTCAGTCGAGCAGCAGATCATTGACCTTCAGAAGCTGTCGCAGCGCGGGATCGGCGTCGGAATTCAGATCGATGATGCCGAAGCCAACCTCAAGCGGCTTCAGGACGAGTTGCGCCGCACGCAGGTCGTTGCCGAGGCGGCGGCCAACAATGCCTCCGGCGCGTTCGATGATCTGCTGAAGTCGATGGGTTCTGTGAATGCCGCAGCCGCCGCATCCAATCCGCTGCCGACGGTCCATCGTTTCGGTGGCGATCCGAATGCAATCACGCTGCCATCGCAGAGCTTCGACTACCAGTCGAACGTGAACGGATCAGGCGTCGGCGTGCTCAAGCCGGCCGTCGACAAGACGTCGGACAACACCCAGCAAACCGCCGATAACGTGTCGAAGCTGGACACCAACACCAAGAACTATATCGACGGGTTGAGCAAAGACCTAGGCGGCTATGCGCAGCAGCAGATTTCGCAGCAGAGCATCATCATCAACAGCCTGGCCGACGTCGCGCGCACGAACGTCGTGCTGTCATCGGACATCCTGAACGCCCTGGTGCAGAAAAACGACACCGCTGATGGCACAACGGCCGGCAATGGCTTCCTGACGCACGATCAGGTGTTCATTCCTGGGATGACCTCCTACGCCGGGAACGTTGGCCAGCTCACGCTTCCATCCACGGCCAGCGATGGCACCTCGAACACATCGGTCAACGTCCAGCAGCCGGGCAACCCCGTAACCTTGAACTATTACGCCGCGCCTGGCGTGAGCACCGAAACGGCGAAGCAGCAAGCCCGTGAAATGTTCAACACACTCACGACCGAAGCATCGAGGGCATAGGAAAGGAGAAATTCCATGCTGTGTTCAACAGGGATGATGTACGGCACGGGCAGCGGCGGTGGCGGCGGTGGTGGCGGAGATCCTTATTTCGCCAACGTGGTTCTGCTTCTCGGGTTTGAGGGTGCGGATGGTACGACCTCAACAGCCGACGAGAGCTCGTCAGCCAAAACAGTGACCTTCAACGGCAACGCCCAAATCGATACCGCTCAGTTCAAATTCGGGACCAGTTCGCTGCTTCTCGACGGTAGCGGCGATTTCCTCTCCCTGGCTGACAGCGCCGATTGGGACTTTGGCTCCGGCCAGTTCACCGTTGAGGCTTTCGTCCGGCTCAGCAGCGTCGACAACACGTACTGTATCGCTTCCCAGTGGAGTAGCAGCACAGCCAATGATGCCTGGGCCTTCTATGCTGACAATGCTGTAATCAACCAGATACGTTTCCGGTTCATGGACAGCGGCGGCACGTTGAGAGATGCTAACAGCGGTTTGATCACCAATGTCGCCAATCAGTGGTTCCACTTTGCGGCCGATCGGGACGCCACAGGTAAGGTGCGCGTCTACATCGATGGCGTGATGGTAGGCAGCGCAACGAACAGCCAGACATTCCGCAACTCGCCAAACAATCTGCGGATCGGATCGGTTGAGGGTTTCCCGGTCTACGATACGCCGGGGTGGATCGACGAACTTCGCATCACAAAGGGCGTGGCGCGCTATGCCTCGGATAGCGGCTTCACCGTTCCCGTCACTGCTTACCCGCGCAGCTGAAATCGGAGACAATTGCCATGGTCGATTCCGTTGCCATCAACAACAAATTTGCTCTCGATATGCGGATGGGACCGGTCTTTCAAACGACCGTCACCCCGCTTGCTGGCGGATATGAGGATCGCAATCAGGACTGGCCTGTCGCGTTTTGGCGGTATGAAGCCTCACTGACCAACCGGCCCATTGCCGAAATCCAGGCGTTTATCGCGCATGTGCTCGGCCGCCGCGGTGCGATGCACACTTTCCCGTTGCGCGATCCCCTGGACAACACCTTGACCGACGAGAACATCGGAACGGGCGACGGGATCACGACAGAATTTCGGATCACGAAAACCTATGCCGACGACAACCGGCCTTATCGGCGCCCGCTTGCGATTGTCTCGAACCTGGTCGTCAAGCTCGACGGCGTGACACAAGTTGAAACCGTCGACTTCAACCAAGAAGACGGCTGGATAATTTTCAGGGATGATCGTCCTCCGGCGGCCGGCAAGGCAATCACAGTCAGTTGCGATTTTCTAATTCCGGTTGGGTACGAGGCAGACCTGAATCCGGTCACGCTTCCGATTGGGCCGGGTACATCGAACGCCTTTGCATCTGCTGGACCCTTCACCTTGCAGGAACGGCGCGTTCCGAAGCCCGATCTTGTCGCACCTCCAAGTGCTTTAGCCATTTCCGGAACACCTGTTCTGATTGCCGGCAAGGATGTCGCATATGCCGGCTTCACGGTCTCGGCGGTCGGTGGCGCGCTTCCCTACGTTTTTTCAGTCTTTAGCGGATCTTTGCCGGCGGGACTGTCGCTGGACGCTTCAACAGGCGTGGTCTCTGGTACGGCAACGACCCTTGGCACGTCCTCCGGGATCGTGATCCGTGTGACTGACAACCTTGGCGCTACGGCCGACCTTGCGTCTTTCAGCATCGTTGTGGTGGTCAGTGACCCGGATTTTGCGAGCGTTGTCTTCCTTTCTGGCTTCGAGGGCGTAGACACCTCTACAGCGTTTGATGATGAATCGAATTCCAACCATGTCCTGACGGCGGTGGGCAACGCCCAGGTCGATACTGCGCAATTCAAATTTGGCGCCAGTTCGGTGTTGTTCGATGGGACAGGCGATGCAATCACTTCACCCAATAGTGCCGACTTCAACTTTGGTGCCGGACGGTTCACGGTCGAGCTGTTTGTCCGCTTTGCGACGGGCTTCGGCACCACAGAGGCATTCTGCGGCCAGTGGGGATCAGCAACGGCAGAACCATCATGGTTTTTCTGGCTGAATGCCGGATCGCTTTCCTTCAGGATGATGGACACAACTTCGGTAACTCGCGACACCTCGGTCGCTTGGACGCCAACGGTGGACACCTGGTATCACCTCGCGGTTGACCGTGATGCCACCAATAAATTCCGGGTCTATCGCGATGGAACCATGGTGGCGAGTGCCACATATGCGCAATCGATGAACGTCGGCACAGGCCTGTTTGGCATCGGCTCAGTACCGGGATTTCCGACGCTGGCTCCGCTCAATGGCTGGATCGATGAACTGAGGGTCACCTATGGTGTTGCTCGCTACGCATCCGACAGCGGCTTCACCGTGCCGACGGCAGCATATCCTCGGGCCTAGCCGGCGATCGCCATCCCAATGCCAATGCCTAGGCCGAGAGCAAGGCCTAGGAACAGCTTGGTGGCAAGGTCGAGGGCGAAGAGGCGGACAGGGCGCCAACCGTCTGTGCGGGGCGCTGTGAGGGCTTCGGCAAGATCGTCAAAGACCGTGTCCATGGCGGCAACATAGATCCGCCAGCGCCAAATGTGAATCCCCCCTCGGTCGCCTTGCCTATAAGCCGCGACTTATGCAATATCCGCCACGTTCACAGCGAGGCGCGGCATGCTGGCAAGGACAGACCCTCTTCCTCGCGATATCCCCTCCGGCATGGTCGTCGATCCTCGCGTGAAAGCGCTGTGCCAGGAATTCGACGTCAGGATTGTCAGCAAATCGGCCTACCCGCTTCCGGGAGAGACCCGAGCCGTCGCCACGATCAGGCGGATCATCGATCGCCACGGCGTCGAGCATGCGCGCCTCGTCATGTGCATCCTGGCTGAAGGGCGGGGCAACAACGCCCTGATCGACGAAACTTCGCTGGTGGCCATCTCTGACCTGCTGCGGGCCTGTCCCGACTTGGTCGAGCAACACACCGCAGCGCTGCTCGAGATGTTCGACATCATCCCGCTCGGGCCAATGATGGCGCTTGCCTCTGAGCTCCGCGGCATAGTTCACCAGGGCCACGCGCTCGCGGGCATGATTTACATGCTGGCGCGGCAGCGGCAGGGCGGCGCCCCACGCGTCGATAATCGCATCCGAGCCAGCGAGGCCGCAAAAGGTCGATCAACTGGAACTCGGCTCTCCGAAGATCGCAAGCTGGCGATCGGGCGCCAGTTGCTGGAGGCCAAGGCGTCACTGCCGCACGGCCATTTCGGGCCATGGCTCGACAAGCAGGAAGGCCTGTCGCGGTCGATGGCGCATCAGTGCATGGCGCTGGCCACAGGGAAGCGCCAGAGCGGGCCGGGCGCATCGGCGGTGTAGGACAGCGGCCGGCGGAACGCTCCCTGGCGGGGTTTGTTTAGGGCTTCGGCTTCGTGCTTTCCGCCAAATGGTTCAGGACGGCATCCACCTTTGTGATGAAATCGTCGACCTTCTTGGCAGTTTCGTCTGATTTTTGCTTGGCGTCCTGAGCCTGCTGGACGCTGATAGAACTAACCTGGACGCCGCCATCGAAACGATCACCTCCGAAGGCCAAGACCGCAAGAATGGTGCCAATGATCGTTACCGCTGAGGCCACGCCTACCGAAACCAGTTGGAGTAACCCCGGCTTGGCTCCTACTTCAGCACGAAGCGAGTGGATCTCACCCGAGAGCCTATCCAAAGATGCGTTGATGCGTGTCTCAACCGTCTCGATCCGCGCCTCGGAACGATCAAGTTTTGCATCCAACTCTTCACGCGTGACAGCAGTCATATCAGCACTCTGACTCGCTCCGTTGTCGTTTGTAAGGCCGTATCCGGTTACGGGTTCGCCTTCCGTCGTATCCGAAAATTGGACGTTCTCATAGAAGTCGTTACTGGCGAGTTTTCGCTCCGCGGCCGGTTCAGTCGAACTCGGGAAGGCAATTACACGCCCCCTAGGAGTTGCCGCTGTCATCGACCGCCCCTGCCTCAAATTCGACGCCCTGAGCCTTCAGCTGCTCAAGAATTGTCGTCATCCACTTATGCAAGTTGTAAAATGATGGGAGCGGCATCGCTATTCGAGTAGCCGCAACATTGATCGGGCCGGAATCTGGGTCGTAAATCTCTTGCGTGAGCAAAAATCTAGCCACGCCGCCAGATATAGCGAAACCTCTAGCACCATCTACAAATATGTATTGATCGCCGGGTTCGCCAGCCACAAACTGCTTAGACGCAGGCGAATGCTCTCGCCAATTTTCTGGAGCATCCGCAGCTCGGCCTTTCGTTGGTCTTTTGGCCATTTTATCCCCCCTTGCCCTTTTTCTGCATTATTTATGGTTTTGCAGAGATTGGGAAGATAGGTCGTCGCGGAACCTAATATTCGCGCGCAGCTTATCGCCGCATGAGCACACGCGGTATCAACTTCCTCCATCAATGGCTTGCCAACAACGTCCCTGAGACGACGAAGGCGGACGTCATCTCCGTCGACGAGCTCACGCACAAACTGATCGCCGACGCCAAGGCGCTCGGTATCAAGCGGGAAGAGATCGACGAAGAGGTCGACAGCCTCTATCAAACGATCCTCGACGCGATTGTGCATTTCGAGCCTGGCTTGACCGAATAGCCGTTGCCACCGAGCCCCAGACAAGGAATATAATCCTCCCGTTGCGGCGACCCCTTCAATGGAGATCGCCATGTCAAAGACCCTCGCCGACACATCGGGTGCCCGCAATTGACGAACATGGTTTCACGGGCGGCCAAGGTGCTGCAAGTCGATAAAGCTCGACATCCAGGCGCTGATCGACCGGCTCGGCGCCAATCATGGCTCAATGCATCAGGATCTGGTTGGGATCTTCGGCTGCTCGAAATGCAAGGCCGCGGGCCGCGATCGCCGGCCGGTGTTCTTCACGGTAGTTCCTGACTATGAAGGCCAGCAGCGGGAGCGCCAAAATCGCGACTGGAAGCCGACTTTCGAACCAAGGTAAGCTCACCCCTGCCAACGAATTGACGGAACATTAGCCGACTCTAATTATTGATGCTTGCGGCAGGTGACTTTCACCCCGTCACCTTCCGAAGATCAGGCACCATCTGGTCGGCCCGCGCTCTCCGCTAGAGGCGCGGGCTTCGGGCTTCAAGTGGAAGGGACGCGATGACCGACAAGCAGGCCACAACCTACGTCGTGAGCGTTTTCGAGAAGCCGCACTGGCGCACAGTGCTGACCACCAAGGACAAGCAGGCGGCCCTGGAGATGGCGAAGGAGATCGGCGATAAGGTGCGAGTTGAAGAGATCACGCCGAAGGCCAAAAAGCGGTAGGGTTGCGTCATGAAGCACAGACCCTCGAAAACCGGTTTCACCAAACTGCTCGCCGCTGATACGACGCTGTTGTCAGCGGATCCGCTAATTGGACTGCTCAACCTGGAAACCGACAGCGGCACGATTGATCTGGCCATGAACAGGGTTGTGGCCGAGCGCCTCATGGCTGCTGTCGTTGAATTTCTCCAGGCCGGTGAGGGGTATGACGCGCCAACATTTGCGGTCGAGCGTTCGCAGTAGACAGCGCAACCGCGACTGGAGGCCGACATTTGAATGTAGAGAAAAGGCCGGCGCCAGTTGGCGGGGGTGGGCTTTGGGCAAGCGCCGGCCAGACGAACCGTCAGGTCCGCCGCCCCGCACACATGGCCGATTTGTCCGGCTGGCGTTTATGGCGTGATCGCGGAAGCGAGACTCCACAGCTGACTTGAGAGAGGGGATAATAGCGGGATTCACGGGCACAAAGCTCGTGGCTCTATAGTGTGATGGCGGCAAGTCCTCCACCCTCACATGCGCTGGCGACGGTGTCGCGGGTTCACAGCATCAAACCTCCAAAGGAAAGAAGCTCAACAACGAGAGGAGAGAGCGTGAATGTACCTATCCGACTTTTCAAGACATGCGAACCACGCGGCACGGGAACGTCGCAGAATAGCAATGCGAGGTGTCGTTCCAAATGGCGCGAGCGTCTGGAGCGAGGCTGAGGACGCAACATGCCGCCGTCTGCATCCCGACTACGCCACGCTGGTAAAAGCGCTCCCGAGCCGTACGCGCAGGGCAATCCAGATGCGGTGTGGCATTTTAGGTCTCTGCGCGGGCTCGACGCCATGGACAGGTAAAGAGCGAACACAGTTTCGAAAAATGTATGCCAGCACACCACGCGAGCAACTGCTGCAAGCGTTCCCGAATCGCACCCAGAGGAGCCTAGAAAGACAGGCGGCAAGGATGGGGCTGCTTCGGGCGAAGCCCGGATACAAACCAACGGGGAATGAACTCCTGGATCAACTGCGTGAACAGTGCTTCCGTCAAAAAATCACAATGGTCGATCTGGACACCTTCGCGAACACCAAACGGTATTTCACAGGCAAATGTTGGAGAGGTAACCGGGGGACGTACAATTATCGCGCAATCCTCCAATGCATCAAGGCTTTAGGTGGTCGGCTCACGATCGAATGGATCGACTTATGAGCGCCTTCTTTCGACGCAGGGTCGAGGCGACGATCGAGCACATGATCGGAATGCTGGACGAGATGGATGGCGACACCGATCGAGAGCCTGAGCCTACTGAGGAGCAACACGACCGCGAGGCTGTTCCGCTGGGGGCGTCACCGGATTTCGTCTTGGCCGCGGTTGGACGGCGATATCGAAAAACCCGTCACTGACGGCAACAAGAGACCGGCGGCATGTCCGCCGGTTTTCTATGGCACCGGCCCTGATGCTGCCTCACGGAAATCGAGGGCATTATGATGTCAATTCGGTCGCAACCCCTCAAAACTCATGCCGGCAAAAACGGCAAATCCGCGCGTCGGCCTTCACTAGTTCTGCGCAGTCCGGGCACTTCCTCTCCAATATCGGACCGAAGGTTTTTGATCCTGGGTCTCCCTCTACCACCTGCCCCGCCTGGTATTTGACTAGACCTGGCATTCCCAAGGGCGAGCATGAGGAGACCGGCAAGCAGTGGCGATATGAGAAGCGATAAAATGAACCAGCCGGCGCCGCTGCGGTCTCGTCTGCCGGCGGCAATGCCGACGATCACCGAGAGACCAACCCAGAAGATCAAGATCCCCATCATTTCCCCCTAGCTTCTCGGGAACTCCCGCCGAATCCTCGCGATTACCCCCCTCACTTGGCGCCGAGGCGCCCAGTGATGACGGCCGAAGGTATCTTCAAAGCCGACATCTAGGACATCTTCATCTCTGAGACTTTGGTGTCGGAACCCGAGCCGGGCGCTGAACGTCTCTCCAACGTCCAGTTTCTTGGGCAGTCCTCCGCTGAATGGTCCTTCAGTAAAATCCATCCGATTGGGAAAATCGGCCAGCGGATTCAGCAAACCATATCGACTACCAACTCTAAACAGGGGCCTGAGAAAGTAGGGCAGGCTTCCTTGTTCTTCCTTGGGCCGAATGACCGCTGCGTGAAGTGTGACAGCACCGGGTCCATAGTTTGTGGCATTTAGATTTAAGAAAGGAGGCGACTGACCGGCATTGGAAATCACATTCATTACTGAAAATGAAGTTCGCACCTTCGCCTTCGGGTAGATGAATTTTGACCAGACGTTCCAGATGAAACTGGCCGCCGAAACACTGGCTGACAATAGACTGATGAGTAGCGCCCAATCCGCAGTTGTCACAAGAATCCCCCTAAAGATCACCATCGGGCAACTTTGGCGCGCACGCAAGCCGGCTCCCCGAGGGGAGTGCTTGACGAAATCGGCGAATAAGCGGAACGTGTCCGTGGGCTTGAGAACCCGGATCGCGATAGGCAGAACCAACGATTGGCGTCGTGGGTCTTGCTGAGGCGCTAGAGGCCTTGGCGGGCTTCGATGCGCATGCAACGCCTTGGCGGGCGTTCCACTGGCTGATTTATGGCCGGGTGCGAACGCTATGTCCAGAGCGCAAGCTTAAAATCGTTCGGCCTGTCTCGCGACAGGTTCTCAACCCCGGCTTTCGGTCCGCCACCGATGATTGGATCAAGCGCAAATATGCGCCAGGTCCGCCGGCCTTGAGAAGCTGGTTCTAATCGCGAGAAAACCACCATGACGTACCTATCCATAGCCATGCTGCTTGCCGCAGCGGGCCTCCGCACGCGCCTTGGCCGCGGAAGCCTCGCCTACCTGCTGCTGAAGACGTCGAACGCCCTGCACGACGCTGGCGCCCGCGTGATCGACAACCTGGAGGCCGACCTCCATGGATGACCTCCAGCTTACCAAGAAGGCCGAGGCCTACATCGCCGCGGCGAGCCAGAACGCTCAACCCGAAATAGGCCGCTTTGACGGTGCCCTATACCTGATCATGGCTGACAACGATCGGCGGGCTATAGCAACCTCGATCGAGCGGCTGATCGACATGCTCGACGCGATGTCGCCGGATCCTGACCTCGAGGATGGCGCCGACGACGAGCCGTCGCTTGGTTGGGGATATCGCGGGGGGCAATCTTTCCCGTCGGGCATCGCTCCCAACCTGCCGCCCGGCGACTCATATGACCTTGAGCTCGACAACAGCGACGACGAGGACGCCGGCGACAGTGAGCCGACCATGGGCGCCATCGAACGCCATCCAACGTCACGGGAGAGCCCCTGGGGCCGCTGTGGTGAGTTGACTGTCATGCGCTACGGCAGCAACTCGCAAGAGGACTGGGCGGGCTCCCGTGCCACCGCTCCAGGCCGTGACGAATGCGAGGCGGAAAACGAGCATGGGGGCGACGTGCTGGACGAGCCGCACGACAGGCAGGCCGATGAGCCGTCGCTAGGCTGGACGAACCATATCGACCAGCGGGTCTGCATGAAGGTCGACGAAACCGCGTGGATTGAGGACGGAGAGCAGGACGGCGGCGATATGCGGGAACTTGACGACGAGCGGGAACAGGACGCCACCGACTACGACTTCCCCGGCTTCATCTCAGGAGGGCAAGGCCTGTAATTTATCACGCTGATAAGTTTGGCCCGCTGCCTCACGGTAGCGGGCTTTTCATTTGACCCCTGATAGAACCCCCTGCCCGAAAACGCCAAAATAATCAGTAGGTTTTTGCATACAAATGCTTGATTTTGTTGCATTATTTGGTGAGCGCGATGGGATTCGAACCCATGACCTACTGATTAAAAGTCAGTTGCTCTACCGGCTGAGCTACGCGCTCCCGCGGGCGCGAAAGGCGGCCCTCGAAATTGCGCGGAACATAGGGAGACTGCCTCGACCGGTCAACCGGAAAAAGAGCTCCCGCAAACCAGACTCTTCAAGCACCGCCACTGTGCCTCGCTGGCCGCTCCGATCACCAGCGGCACACTGCTGTCGACGCGATGGTACTCCCTCTCGTCGACGCCGCTGACAGGCCCGAGAAACATTACAAATCAGCAACTTGGCATCTGTCGAGGAACCTTCCCCCACATCGCCCGTTGTCTCGCCACAAGGGACGTCAATCACCCTTTCGAAGGAGAAGACAATGAACAAGATCGTATCGGGTATACTGGCGGCCACACTGTCGGTTTCGTTTGCCGCGACCGCCATGCCTGCCAATGCAGCGCAGATGTTCGTGCCGCAGGCTGCATCAGCTTCGAGCGATGTGCAAACCGTTGACTACAAGCCGTGGATGAAGAAACACCACAATCGCAATTTCAGCGGCAATCGGAACTTTACGCGAAACAGCGGCAACAGCGTCTACTGGAACGGTCATCGCGGCTATCGCGAGTACCATCGCGGCTATCGCCGACATGGCGACAACTGGTTCCCGCTGGCTGCATTCGCCACCGGTGCCCTGATCACCGGCGCCATCATCAATAGCGAGAACAATCGCGTCTATGAAGGCAACGCGCATGTCCAGTGGTGCTACGATCACTATCGCAGCTACCGCTCTTCGGACAACACCTTCCAGCCGAACTACGGCCCTCGCCGGGAATGCCGCTCCCCCTACTGATCCGGGCTGAGCATTGATTGCTGACGAACGAAGGCCCGCGCCGGAAACGGTGCGGGCCTTCGTTATGCGCTCAGCGTCCTGCGCACCGCATCGCGCCAGCCCGCCAGCTTGGCGGAACGCGTCGAAGCATCCATGTCCGGCTGGAACCGTCGCTCCAGCGCCCAGCTTTTCGCGAATTCCCTGGCCCTTGGCCAAACGCCGGCTTTCGAACCGGCCAGCCAGGCGGCACCGAGCGCTGTCGTCTCCAGAATGGTCGGGCGGTCGACCGGCGCGTCGAGGATGTCGGCCAGTCGCTGCATGGTCCAGTCCGATGCCACCATGCCGCCGTCGACCCGAAGCACGGTCTTGGCCGAGGCCCCCTTCCAGTCCTTGCGCATGGCGTCGAGCAGGTCGCGCGTCTGGTAGGCCACGGCTTCGAGGGCGGCGCGCGCAAACTCCGCCGGTCCGGAATTGCGAGTCAGCCCAAAGATGGCGCCGCGTGCTTCGGCGTCCCAGTGCGGTGCGCCGAGCCCGACAAAGGCCGGCACCAGATAGACGTTTTGCGTCGGATCGGCCTCGGCCGCCAACTTGCCGCTCTGCTCGGCCTTGCCGATCACCTTGATGCCGTCGCGCAACCACTGCACGGCAGCACCGGCAATGAAGATCGAGCCTTCCAGCGCATAGGTCGTCTTGCCGTTCAGCCGGTAGGCGATGGTCGTCAGCAGCCGGTTCTTCGAGCGTACCAGGTCGGCACCGGTGTTGAGCAGCGCGAAACAGCCGGTGCCATAGGTGGACTTCATCATGCCCGGCTCAAAGCAGGCCTGGCCGATGGTGGCGGCATGCTGGTCACCGGCGACGCCGAGGATCTTTATTTCGGCACCAAAGAGGTTTTTCTCCGTGATTCCATAATCATCGGCGCAGTCTTTGACCTCAGGCAGCATTTTGGCAGGGATGTTGAGGATAGACAGCAGCTCGTCGTCCCAGGCATTCTCTGCGATGTTGTAGACCAGCGTGCGCGAGGCGTTGGTGGCGTCCGTGGCGTGGACCTTGCCGCCGGTCAGCCGCCAGATCAAAAAGCTGTCGATGGTGCCGGCCAGCAGTTCGCCCTTCTCGGCGCGTTTTCTGGCGCCCTTCACCTTGTCCAGCATCCACGCGATCTTGGTGCCGGAGAAATACGGATCGAGCAGCAGGCCGGTCTTTTTCGTGAATGTCTTTTCCAGCCCCTGTTTCTTGAGCTTGTGGCACAGCGGCGCGGTGCGCCGGTCCTGCCAGACGATGGCATTGTGGATCGGCTTGCCGGTCGCCCTGTCCCAGATGACGACGGTCTCGCGCTGATTGGTGATGCCCAGCGCCGCCATCTCGGAAGCATGCCGGCCCGCCTTCTTCAGCGCCGCCTTCACCGTCGCCACGACGCTCGCCCATACCTCCTCTGGATCGTGCTCGACCCAACCGGACGCCGGATAGTGCTGGGTGAATTCCTTCTGGCCGCTGCCAACGACTTTCATCTGGCCGTCGAACAGGAGCGCCCGGGTCGATGTTGTTCCCTGGTCGATTGCCAGCACAAAACCGCTCATTCCCACGTCCTCCGCCCTCACACAAACAGGGGAGACGGCAACATGCCGCCTCCCCCAATTTCACACGGACGCCAACGCCCGCATAGACAGTCCTATTTCTGCCAGCTCTTCACCAGTTCGTCGTAGTTAATGGTGATCGGCTTTTCCTTCTCGTTCTCGATCTTCAACTGAGGCGCGAGATTGCCTTTCTTGACCGCGTCGGCGTTCCAGTAGGCGAGATCATGCTCTTCGGCCATCTTCGGGCCGATATCGCCCTGGACGCCCGACTTCTCGATGCGGCTCATGACCTTTTCCTGCTCGCCGCACAGCGAGTCCATCGCTTCCTGCGCCGTCTTGGCACCCGACGACGCATCGCCGATCGCCTGCCACCAGAGCTGTGCCAGCTTCGGATAGTCCGGCACGTTGGTGCCGGTCGGCGACCACTGCACACGGGCCGGCGAGCGGTAGAACTCGATCAGACCGCCGAGCTTGGGCGCACGTTCAGTGAAGCTCTTGTCGTGGATCGTGCTCTCGCGGATGAAGGTGAGGCCGACATGGCTCTTCTTCACGTCCACGGTCTTCGAGGTTACGAACTGCGCATAAAGCCAGGCGGCCTTGGCGCGATCCGTCGGCGTCGACTTCATCAGCGTCCAGGAACCGACGTCCTGATAGCCGAGCTTCATGCCGTCCTTCCAGTAGACACCGTGCGGCGACGGAGCCATGCGCCACTTCGGCGTGCCGTCGTCGTTCAGCACCGCCTTGGCGCCCGCGTCGACCATCGAGGCGGTGAAGGCAGTGTACCAGAAGATCTGCTGGGCAACCGCGCCCTGCGCCGGGACCGGTCCCGATTCGGAGAAGGTCATGCCCTGGGCTTCCGCCGGAGCGTAGGCCTTCAGCCAGTCGAGATACTTCTGAATCGAGTAGACGGCAGCCGGACCATTGGTGTCGCCGCCGCGTGCCGTGCAGGAGCCGACGGGCCGAGAATTCTCGTCGACCTTGATGCCCCATTCGTCGACCGGCAGGCCGTTCGGAATGCCCTTGTCGCCATTGCCGGCCATGGACAGCCAGGCATCGGTGAACCGCCAGCCAAGCGACGGGTCCTTCTTGCCGTAGTCCATGTGGCCATAGACCTTCTTGCCGTCGATCTCACGGCCGGTGAAGAACGCGGCGATATCCTCATAGGCAGACCAGTTGACCGGAACGCCGAGGTCGTAGCCGTACTTGGCCTTGAAATCGGCCTTGTTCTTCTCGTCGTTGAACCAGTCGTAACGGAACCAGTAGAGGTTCGCGAACTGCTGGTCGGGAAGCTGGTAGAGCTTCTTGTCCGGAGCCGTCGTGAACGAGGTGCCGATAAAATCCTTCAGGTCGAGGTTCGGGTTGGTAACATCCTTGCCGTCGCCCGCCATCCAGTCGGTGAGATTGCGCACCTGCTGGTAGCGCCAGTGGGTGCCGATCAGGTCGGAATCGTTGACCCAGCCGTCATAGAGATTCTGGCCGGTCTGCATCTGGGTCTGGATCTTCTCGACGACGTCGCCTTCCTGGATGACGTCATGCGTGATCTTAATGCCGGTGATGGCGGTAAAGGCCGGCGCCAGCACCTGCGATTCATACTGGTGCGTGGCGATGGTTTCGGAGACGACCTTGATGTCCATGCCGGCGAACGGCTTGGCTGCGTCAATAAACCACTGCATTTCGGCTTCCTGGTCGGCGCGCGAAAGCGTCGAAAGCGGGCCTATCTCCTTGTCCAGAAAGGCTTTTGCTTCGTCCATCCCCGCGTAGGCATTGCCCGCGCCCAGCAATAGGACAAGGGCAGTCGTTGATGTTAAAAATTGCCGTCGCATGTGTTTCCTCCACTGTTTCAGGTTTCAAGTGCGATCTGGAGCGGCGGCCGGCACGCTGTCGCTCCAACAGTTTCCCCCTCTATACGTAGCGGAACACGCCAATGGCGTAGACTACGGAGAGAGCGAGAGCCCACCACAGGTTGGATCCGACAAGACCCAGCCAAGCGAGATGGATAAAGGCGCTGCCGAGCAGCGACAGGAAAAGACGGTCGCCGCGCGTCGTCTCGAAGCGCAGGATGCCGACGCGCGGATTGCCGCCCGGCGCGGCGTACTCCCACACCGCCATGCCACACAGCAGCAGCAGGATGGTTGCGAAGAAGGCCGCCGTCGGCCACGTCCACGCCATCCAGGTGAGGTCGAAATTCATGGTCATACCCTCCCCAGGGCGAAGCCCTTGGCGATGGTGTTGCGGATGAACTCATGCGTTTGTTTCATCACACTCTCCCCAGGGCGAAGCCCTTGGCGATGTAGTTGCGCACGAACCAGATGACCAGCGCGCCGGGGATCAGCGTCAGCACACCGGCGGCGGCGAGCAGGCCCCAGTCCATGCCGGCGGCCGATACCGTACGCGTCATTGTGGCGGCGATCGGCTTGGCATCGGTGGTCGTCAGCGTGCGCGCGATCAAGAGTTCGACCCACGAGAACATGAAGCAGAAGAAGCAGGCGACGCCGATGCCGCTCGCGATCAGCGGCATGAAGATCCTGACGAAGAAGCGTGGGAATGAATAGCCGTCGATATAGGCGGTCTCGTCGATTTCCTTCGGCACGCCCGACATGAAGCCCTCGAGGATCCACACCGCCAGCGGCACGTTGAACAGGCAGTGCGCCAGCGCCACCGCGATATGCGTGTCGATCAGGCCGAAGGCGGAGTAGAGCTGGAAGAACGGCAGCGCGAACACTGCCGGCGGCGCCATGCGGTTGGTCAGCAGCCAGAAGAACAGATGCTTGTCGCCAAGGAAGCGGTAGCGCGAGAAGGCGTAGGCGGCCGGCAATGCAGCCGCCACAGAAATCACCATGTTCATCACCACATAGGTGATCGAGTTGATGTAGCCCGAATACCAGGACGCATCGGTGAAGATAGTGACGTAGTTGCCGATCGTCGGCGCGTGCGGGTAGAGCGTCAGCGACGAGACGATCTCCGCATTGGTCTTGAAACTCATGTTGATGAGCCAGTAGATCGGCAGCAAAAGCACGATGATGTAGAGCGTCGGCACGATCCACCACCAGCGCGATTCCTCGCCGCGGCGGCGCATGCGCCTGTCGAGATCGCTATGCGACAGCGCGCTGGCGAGGCCTTCCGTGGCGGCGGATCCGTTCATCGCATTCCGCTCGGTTCTTTCATTGGCGCCGCCCATCTCAGCGCTCCGCGTCGTAGTTGGTCATCACGGTGTAGAACACCCATGACAACAGGAGGATGATGAGGAAGTAGACGAGCGACATGGCCGCGGCCGGACCGAGGTCGAACTGGCCAAGCGCCGTCTTGACGAGGTCGATCGACAGGAACGTCGTCGAATTGCCCGGACCGCCGCCGGTGACGACGAAAGGTTCGGTGTAGATCATGAAACTGTCCATGAAACGCAACAGCACGGCGATCAGAAGCACGCGGTTCATCTTGGGCAATTGGATGTAGCGGAACACCGCCCAGCGCGAGGCGCCGTCTATCTTGGCCGCCTGGTAGAAGGCGTCGGGGATCGAGACCAGGCCGGCGTAGCAAAGCAGCACGACGAGACTGGTCCAGTGCCAGACATCCATGACGATGATGGTGACCCAGGCGTCGAACGGGTCCTGCACATAGTTGTAGTCGATGCCCAGCGCGTTGACGTAGTAGCCCAGCAGGCCGATGTCGTTGCGCCCGAATACCTGCCAGATGGTGCCGACGACGTTCCACGGGATCAGCAGCGGCAAAGCCATAAGCACCAGGCAGACCGGTACGCCCCAGCCCTTCTTCGGCATGTTGAGCGCGATGAAGATGCCGAGCGGCACTTCGATGGCGAGGATGATGAAGGAGAAAATCAGGTTGCGGGTCATCGCCTCCCAGAAGCGGCTCGACGACAGCAGTTCCTCGAACCACTCCGTACCTGCCCAGAAGAAGACGTTGTTGCCGAACGTGTCCTGCACCGAATAGTTGACGACGGTCATCAGCGGTATGACGGCCGAGAATGCCACCAGCACCAGCACCGGCAGCACCAGGAACCAGGCCTTGTTGTTCCAGGTCTTGTCCATCTAGGCCTCCATCTCGACACGCCAGGAATCGGCATAGATGTTGATGCCGGCTGGGTCGAACCGCACCCTTGGTTCAGCGGGCACGGTTTCGTCCTCACCGATCACGGCAGAGATATCGCGGCCTTCGAGCTTGGCGCGGACCACCTTGTGGCGGCCGAGATCCTCGACCTTGCTGATGGATACGGACATGCCGTCGCGACCAAGTCTTACATACTCGGGACGGATACCAAGCTCGATGGCTCCGCTGTCTGCATTGGGTGCGCCGGGCAGTTCGATCCGTTGCGAGCCGAGGGTCGCCGTCTTGCCGTCGATCGCCACCGGCATGACGTTCATGCCGGGAGAGCCTATGAAATAACCGACAAAGGTGTGGCGCGGCCGCTCGAACAGTTCGGCCGGCGTGCCGATCTGGACGATGCCGCCGTCATACATCACCACGACCTGGTCGGCGAAGGTCAGAGCCTCGGTCTGGTCGTGGGTGACGTAGACCATGGTGTAGCCGAAGCGGCGATGCAGCTGCTTGAGCTGCGAACGCAGCACCCATTTCATATGCGGGTCGATGACGGTCAGCGGCTCGTCGAACAGGATGGCGTTGACGTCGGAGCGCACCAGACCGCGGCCGAGCGATATCTTCTGCTTCTGGTCGGCGGTCAGGCCCCTCGCCTTCTTCTTCGCCCACGACGCCAGGTCGATCATCTCCAGCGTCTCGCGCACCTTGCGGTCGACGTCTGCTTCCGGCACGCCGCGGTTGCGTAGCGGGAACGCCAGATTGTCATAGACGGTCATGGTGTCGTAGATGACCGGGAACTGGAACACTTGCGCGATGTTGCGCTCCTGCGTCGACAAATTGGTCACGTCTTTGCCGTTGAACAGCAACTGGCCATGCGAGGGGTGCAGCAATCCCGAAATGATGTTGAGCAACGTGGTCTTGCCGCAGCCCGAGGGCCCGAGCAGCGCATAGGCACCGCCGTCCTCGAAGGTGTGATGCACTTCCCTGAGCGCGAAATCGGCATCCTTGCGCGGGTTGGGCAGATAGGAATGCCTGACATGGTTGACGTCGATGCGCGCCATCTCTTTCCCCTCAAGCCGCCAGCTTCGGCGCGCTCACGGCGCGACCGTGCTCGTCGAAAACCATGATGTGGCGCGGATCGATGAACACCTCGACCACCTCGTCGGTCTCGAAATCGCGAATGCCGTGGGTCAGCATGACCCAGCGGACGTCGGCGAAGTCGAGATGGATGAAACTCTCCGACCCGGTGATCTCGGTGATCGTCACCTTCGCCCGCACCGGCACCGCCAAGGCGTTGGGTCGCTCTAGCGATAGATGGTGTGGCTGGAAGCCGACCGTATAGATGGCGTCGGCAATGCCGGAGAGTTCGGCCGGCACCGGCAGGTTCACGCCGCCCTCGAGCAGGAAATCCCGGCCCTTCTTGGCGAGCACGATGGTGTTGAGCGGTGGATCGGAAAACGTCCTGGCCGTCACCAGGTCGGCCGGCTTGCGGAACACCTCGATGGTCGGTCCGAACTGGGTGATGCGGCCTTCCGACAACGTCGCCGTGTTGCCGCCGAGCAGCAGCGCCTCGTGCGGCTCGGTCGTGGCATAGACGAAGATGGTGCCGGCAGCGGCGAAAATCCTCGGCAATTCGGCGCGCAGTTCCTCGCGCAGCTTGTAGTCGAGGTTGGCCAGCGGCTCGTCGAGCAGGACCAGGCTGGCGTTCTTGACGATGGCGCGCGCCAGTGCGGTGCGCTGCTGCTGGCCACCCGACAGATTGAGCGGCGTGCGGTCGAGATAAGGTGTCAGCTTGAGCAGCGCTGCAGCTTCGCGCACCTGGCTGTCGATCTTCGCCTGATCGGTGCCGGCCACCCGCAGCGGCGAGGCGATGTTCTCGTAGACGGTCATCGCCGGATAGTTGATGAACTGCTGGTAGACCATGGCGATCTTGCGCTTCTGCACCGGCACCCCGGTGACATTCTGGCCGTCGAACCAGACCGAACCGGAGGTCGGCACATCGAGGCCGGCCATCAGCCGCATCAGGCTGGTCTTGCCGGAAAGTGTGGGTCCGAGCAGAACGTTGAGCGAGCCGTGCTGAAGCGTCAGCGACACATCGCGGATATGCTCTGCCGCACCGACCGTCTTGGTGACGTTTCTCAGTTCCAGCATGACGCCTCCTCCCAGGCTTTCCGCATCAGCTCCAAGCCTTCTTCATTCGGCAGCCGCGACATGCCGCCGGCTTATCCCGCGCATGAATTCATCAAGCGCCGCCGCCTGTTCGCGGCCGAGATGCAGGCCGCGCTTGGTCCTGCGCCATAGCACATCGTCGGCCGTGACGGCCCATTCGTTTTCAACGAGATAGCGCACCTCGGCTTCGTAGAGATCGGCGCCGAAGCTGCGGCCGAGATCGGCATTCGACCTGGCAAGGCCGAGCAGTGTCCGGGCGCGTGTCCCGTAGAGCCGGGTCAGCCGGCGGGCCATGCGCGCATCCAGGAACGGATAGGCCGACTTCAGTTTCGCCACTTCGGCGTCGAAACCGGTTGCGGGAAAATCGCCGCCCGGCAGCGGTGCGTTTGCCGTCCATGGCTTGCCACGCTTGCCGAGGAAACCCTCGATCTTCTCCAGCATCGATTCCGACAGCCGGCGATAGGTGGTGATCTTGCCACCAAAGGCATTGACGATCGGGGCCGTGCCCTCGCCGCCATCGGCCTTCAGCACGTAGTCGCGCGTTGCCTCCTGCGCCTTGGAGGCGCCGTCATCGTAGAGCGGACGGACCGCGGAATAGGTCCAGACGATGTCCGGCCGCTTGACCGGCTGCGCGAAATACTCGCTCGCCGCGGCACAGAGATAATCGATCTCGGTCTCGCTGATCTTCACGTCGTGCGGATCGCCGGGGTAGTCTTGGTCGGTGGTGCCGATCAGCGTGAATTCGTCCTCGTAAGGAATGGCGAAGATGATGCGGCCATCCTTGTTCTGGAAGAAATAGGCGCGCGGATCGTCGAACTTCTTAGCGATAACGATGTGGCTGCCCTGCACGAGGCGGACATTGTGCACATCGTTCAGGCCGACAACGCCTGAAAGCACATGATCGACCCATGGTCCGGCGGCATTGACCAGCAGCCGTGCCTTGATCTCTTCGATCTCCCCGGTCTGCAGGTTTTCGATCTTGATTGTCCACACGCCACCTTCGCGGCGCGCTCCAACCACCTTCGTGCGGGTTCGGATCGTTGCGCCCCGATCGGCGGCATCCCGGGCATTGAGCGCCACCAGGCGCGCATCGTTCACCCAGCCATCCGAATACTCGAAGGCCTTCTTGAAAAGCGGTTTCAGCGGCTTGCCGGCCGGGTCCCTGGCCATATCCAGGGTCTTGGTCGCCGGCAGCAGTTTGCGCCCGCCAATGTGGTCGTAGAGAAAGAGACCGAGCCTGATCAGCCAAGCGGGCCGCAGGCCTTCGGCATAGGGCAGCACGAAACGCATCGGCCAGATGATATGTGGAGCATTCTTCCACAGAACCTCGCGTTCCATCAGCGCCTCGCGCACCAAACGAAACTCATAGAACTCAAGATAGCGCAGGCCGCCATGGATCAGCTTGGTCGAGCCCGAGGACGTCCCGCTGGCCAGGTCATTCATCTCGGCAAGAAAGACGGAAAAGCCACGTCCGACGGCATCGCGGGCAATGCCGCAACCATTGATGCCGCCACCTATGACGAAAATGTCACGGATCGGAGATGCGTCCACAAGTTCCTCCAACGATTTCGCATTGCACCATTTTTGGCTTTTTACGAAACCGTGGCGGAATTATTTCGAAATAAGAACGAATGTCAAACGAAATATCACAAGCACGTGAGAGGCTCGTAATGACGCCCTGAAAGCCGCTAACCGACGGACGTCTCGATGAGCTGAACCTCCGCTTCCTGGCAGATCTTGCGCACCGACGGGATGTCGCAACGGTCGGTGATAAACGTGTTGACCTGCGACAGATGGCCAATGCGCACCGGCGCCGTACGCTCGAACTTGGTCTGGTCGGAAACCAGAATGACGTGCCTTGCATTGGCGATGATCGCCTGCGCCACCTTGACCTCGCGAAAGTCGAAATCGAGCAAGGCGCCGTCATGGTCGATCGCCGACGCGCCGATCACGGCATAGTCGACCTTGAACTGCCTGATGAAATCGACCGCCGCTTCGCCGACAACGCCGCCATCGGAGCCGCGTACAACCCCGCCGGCGATCACCACCTCGATCGAGGGATATATGCGCATCCTATTGGCAACATTGATATTATTGGTGATGACCATCAGGCCGTTGTGATCCAGCAATGCCTTGCTGACCGCCTCCGTCGTCGTGCCGATGTTGATGAACAGGGAGGCGTTGTCGGGAATCAGCCTTGCCGCCGCACGGCCGATCGCCTCCTTCTCATCGGCGGCGATCTTGCGCCTGGCCTCATACTCCATGTTCTCTATGCCGGATGGAAACAGCGCACCGCCATGGATGCGGGAAAGCAGCCGCTGGTCGCACAGGTCGTTGAGATCCTTGCGTATGGTCTGCGGAGTCACGTTGAAATGGCTGGCCAGATCTTCGACCAGCACGCGACCATGGTCCTTGGCCATCTGGATGATTTCGGCATGGCGTGGCGACAGATACATACGGCAAGCTCCCGTTTTCGTTTTTCTTGTCTATAGTCGAAAACGAAACAGATGAAAAGGGATAAGCCGGCTAATGAAAATCACATGATTGCAAAAGCAAACACCAACGCAATCCCGGCCAGGCCCGATCAAGCCACGCCGCGCGCGATTTCAGTGATGACGACGAAAGCCGCATCGACGTCAGTAGCGGTCGCTTCGAACTGGCCGACCTGGAACCGGATTGCCACCCTTCCATCGACCCTCGTTTGCGTCAGGTAGATGCGACCATCATCGTTGATCGCATTGACCAGCCGCAGATTGTGCTCGTCCGCATCGGCGCTGGCTGCAGCTTTGTGCCGGAACGAAAACAGCGACAGCATCGGCTGGCTGACGATCTCGAAATCCGGCTCCCTTGCCAGCCGTTCGGCAAGACCCTCGCTCCACGCGACATGATTGCGGATCATGGTCCGCAGGCTTTCCAGCCCGTGCGCACGCAGCAGGAACCACAATTTGAGCGCGCGGAAGCGCCGGCCCAGCGGTACCGACCATTCGGAATAGTTGATGATGCCGTCATGGCCGTGAGTCCTGAGATAGTCCGGCTTGATGGCCAGCGTCCTGACATGGCTTTCGGGATCGCGCAGGAACTGGATCGAACAGTCGAACTGCGCGCCCAGCCATTTGTGTGGATTGAAGACGATCGAATCGGCGCCTTCGACGCCGGCCCAGAAATGCCGGTACTCCGGGCAGATCATCGCCGACCCTGCCCATGCCGCATCGACATGAAGATAGAGCCCGTGCCGTCTCGCCACCTCGGCAACCGCCGCAATGTCGTCGGTGCCGCCCGTGCTGGTACCGCCAACGCAGGCGATGATGCCCGCGGGCAGCATTCCGGCTTGCCGGTCGGCGACGATTGCCGCTTCGAGGGCCGCGGTATCCATGGCGCGAAAACGGCCGGCGACCGGGATACGTACGAGATTGTCCTCGCCGATGCCCGACACCCAGATTGCCCGGTCGATCGAGGTGTGCACCTGGTCCGACGAATAGATGCGCAACCGCGCCTGCCCGGCCAGTCCCCTTTTGTTGCCTTGCCAGTCGAGCGCTCGCTCGCGCATGGTCAATACCGCGGCCAGTGTCGCCGACGAGGCCGAATCCTGGATCACCCCCGAGAAGCCTTCCGGCAGGCCGAGCGCCTGGCGCATCCAGTCGACGGTCCGCGTTTCGAGTTCGGTCGCCGCCGGCGAGGTCTGCCACAACATGCATTGGGCTGCCATCGCCGACACCAGATACTCCGCCACCACCGAGACCGGCGCGGCATTCGCCGGGAAATAGGCAAAAAAGCGGGGATGCTGCCAATGCGTCATCCCCGGCAGAACCTTCTCCTCGAAGTCGGCGAAGATCCTGTCCATCGGCTCCGCGTCTTCAGGCGGCGAAGCTTCGATGCTTCTGAATATGTCGCCCGGCTTGACCAGCGGCCGCACCGGCCGGTCGCGCAGTGTGTTGCGGTAGTCGGCGCCCCAGTCAGCGGCGCGCCGCGACCAATGCCGGAATTCATCGTTGTTCATCTTGTCCTCCCGACATGATCCCTCGCCGCCATCCGTCGCGGTTGGGTTCCTCAAGATCAATACATGTGAAATACAAGCAACCGCCAGTCAGGCGCCGCTAGCCAGGGAAATCCGGCAGGCTGGCAAAGGCCGACTTCAGTGCATTCGACCAGCCGTCCGAGATGGTGCGGTAATACTGGTCGTCCTGGCTGATCCGCCTCTTCAACCCGACCTTGAAAGCATCCTTTTCCAGGAAGAGCATGTCGAGCGGCAGACCGACGGACAAATTCGACTTCAGCGTCGAATCGAACGACACCAGAAGCAGCTTCACCGTCTCGGCAAGGCTCATCGTCTTTTCATAGGCGCGGATGATGATCGGCTTGCCGTATTTGGTCTCGCCGATCTGGAAGAAAGGCGTGTCGTCGGTCGATTCGATGAAATTGCCTTCGGGATAGATCATGAAAAGCCGCGGCTCGCTGCCCTTGATCTGACCGCCGAGAATGAAGGAAGCATTGAAGTAGGAATCCGCCTTTTCGCCGGCCGGTGACGAACTGGCGATCACCTCCTTGACGGTATCGCCTACCATCCGCACCGTCTGGTACATGGACGGCGTTTCCAGCAGGGTGGAGTGTCGCTCGGAGATAGCCTTGGTGCGCTCGTCGAGCAGGCTGACCACCGCCTGCGTCGTCGCCAGATTGCCGGCCGACATCAAGACGATGACGCGCTCGCCGGGCTCTTCCCAGACATGCATCTTCTTGAAGGTGGAGATCGAATCCATGCCGGCATTGGTGCGCGTGTCCGACATGAACACGAGCCCGCGATCGATCTTCAGGCCGACGCAATAGGTCATGGAATCTCTTCTAGCGGCAATCCTGGGGGATTACTGCTCCACAGTGACGGTGACCGCAAGCTGTTCTTCCGCCTGTCCCAGTCGAATCCCCGAAACCGGTGTGGCGTCGCGGTAGTCGCGACCAGTTGCCACCTTTACATAGCGTTCGTCTGGAGAAATGCCGTTGGCGGCATCGAAAGCGACCCAGCCAAGACCCGCGACATGCGCCTCGGCCCAGGCATGGCTTGCCGCCTGCTCAACCGTCGCGTCCAGCATCAGATAACCGCTGACGTAACGGGCCGGAAAGCCCATGGCGCGCGCGCCGGCGGCAAAGATGTGGGTGTGATCCTGGCAGACACCGCTCTTGAGCGCCAACGCTTCCTCTGCCGGCGTCGTCGCGGTGGTGCTGCCCGGCGTGTAAGCGACGCGTTCACCGATGATCGCCATCAGCCTGTGCAGCCTTTCGATATCAGTGCCCTTGTCGACCGATGCGGCGAGTCCGCGAATGCCGCTGCCGATCGCCGTCAATGGCGTTTCATGGCTGTAAAGCCAGAGCGGCGTAAAGCCCTGGTGTGGTCCGGAGACGCCGGCGGTGTCGCGCGTCACCACTTCGCCGGCAGCTTCCACCGTGATGAAGTCACGCTCGCCCTCGACGCTCAACAGCCGTGTATCGTTGCCGAAATGATCAACAAAACGAACCTCTTCACGCGCGCCTTCGATGACCAGAGCCCAGGACAGAACGGTCTGCGTCGATCCGCTGACCGGAAGCAGCCGCAGCCGCTGCAACAAATATTGCACCGGCGCATCATAGCGGTACTCGGTCCTGTGGGTGATCTTCAACCGCATGCTTTTTTTCCGTTTGTGAGCATGATCTTGCCCGAAAACCGGTTCCCACTTTTCGCTGACGCGGTCCTCCGGTTCGGGATCATGCTCAATTGAACCGGTAATCTTGCGCGATCTCGTTGCCGAGCTTGGTGTTGTCGCGAATGAAGTTGGCCAGGAACTCATGCAGGCCGGCGTCGAATATGTCCTTGATCGACCCGGCTCTCAGCATCGTCTGCGTCTTCTCGGCCGTCGCGTGGCAGGCATGACGTTCGCCGTAGTCGTCGCCGAGGAACTTCAGGTGTTCGGACAGGAAGCGGTAGCAGAAGGTCAGCGAACGCGGCATGCGGACATTGAGGATCAGGTAGTCGGCAATGTTGGTCGGCTTGTAGTCGGCGTCATAGACCCAGCGGTAGGAACGGTGCGCCGATACTGAGCGCAGGATCGATTCCCACTGGTAGTTGTCGAGCGTAGAGCCGACCCAGGAAATCGACGGCAAGAGCACATAGTATTTCACGTCCAGAATGCGTGCCGTGTTGTCTGCGCGCTCGACATAAGTGCCGAGCTGCGAGAAGTCGAAGATCTCGTTGCGCAGCATGGTGCCGTAGAACGAGCCGCGGATCAGCGCCGTCTCGCGCTTGATAGCGTCGAGCACGCTGGGCAGGTCGCGCTCGTCGATAGGCTTGGCCAGCATCCGTTTCAGCGCCATCCAGGCTTCATTGATGCTTTCCCAGGTTTCGCGCGTCAGCGCGGTGCGCACCATGCGGGCATTGTTGCGGGCTGTCTCGATCGCCGCCATCGTGCTCGATGGATTCGACGTGTCGCGCAGCAGGAAGTCGGCGACGTTGGCGGCGGTATAGTCAGAATATTTCTGGCTGAAGGTGACGTCCGAACCGGCACTGAGCAGCACCGAACTCCACTCTTCCGAGGCGCTCTGCGTGCGGGTCAGCGCCATGCGCAAGCCGGCATCGACCAACCGCGCCATATTCTCTGCGCGCTCGATATAGCGGTTCATCCAGTAAAGCCCGTTGGCGGTCCGGCCTAAAAGCATCCAAAAACCTTCAAATGAAAATCAGTCATCCAGCACCCATGTGTCCTTGGTGCCGCCGCCCTGCGAGGAATTGACGACCAGCGAGCCTTCCTTGAGCGCGACGCGCGTCAGCCCGCCGGGCACGATCTGGATGCGGTCGGAGACCAGCACGTAAGGCCTGAGATCGACATGGCGCGGCGCCAGCCCCTTGTCGGTCAGGATCGGACAGGTCGACAGCGCCAGTGTCGGCTGGGCGATATAGTTCGAGGGCTTTGCCTGGAGTTTCTTGGCAAAAGCCTCGCACTCCTTCTTGGTCGCCGCCGGGCCGACCAGCATGCCGTAGCCGCCGGAACCATGCACTTCCTTGATCACCAGCTCGTGGATGTGCTCGAGCACGTATTTCAGACTGTCGGGCTCGGAACAGCGCCAGGTCGGGATGTTGCCCAGGATCGCCTTGCGGCCTGTGTAGAACTCGACGATCTCGGGCATGTAGGAATAGATCGCCTTGTCGTCGGCGATGCCGGTGCCCGGTGCGTTGGCGATGGTGATGTTGCCGGCCCGGTAGACATCCATGATGCCGGGAACGCCAAGCGCCGAATCCGGCCGGAAGGTCAGCGGATCGAGGAAAGAATCATCGACGCGACGATAGAGCACGTCGATCTGCTTGTAACCTTCGGTGGTGCGCATCGCGACATGGCCGTCGACGACGCGCAGATCCTGGCCCTCGACCAGTTGAACGCCCATCTGATCGGCAAGGAAGGCGTGTTCGAAATAGGCGGAATTGTAGCTGCCGGGCGTCAGCACGGCGATGGTCGGCGCGCCCTTGGTGCCTTGCGGGCGCACCGCCGCCAGCGATTGGCGCAGAAGCTGCGGGTAGTTCTCCACCGGCCGCACTTTGATCTTCTGGAACAGCTCCGGGAACAGCTGCATCATCGTCTCACGGTTTTCCAGCATGTAGGAGACGCCCGATGGTGTGCGCGCGTTGTCCTCCAACACGTAGAATTCGTCCTCGCTGATGCGGACGATGTCGACGCCGATAATGTGGGTGTAGACGCCAGCCGGAGGCCGCACGCCGATCATTTCCGGCAGAAAAGCCTCGTTCCTGGCGATCAACTCCGTGGGAACGCGCCCGGCGCGCAGGATTTCCTGGCGATGGTAGATATCGTCGAGGAAAGCATTCAGCGCCTGCACCCGCTGCTCGATGCCCTGCGTGAGGCGTCGCCATTCATTGCCTGAAATGATGCGTGGAACGATATCGAACGGGATCAGTCGTTCGGATGCTTCCTGCTCGCCATAGACGGCGAAGGTGATGCCGGTCTTGCGGAAGACGCGTTCTGCGTCCTGCATCTTCTCGGTAAGTCTCGCTGGATCCTGCTCCTTCAGCCAGCGATCATAAGCCGAATACGGTCTTCTCAATCCGGAGACTTCCGGAAGCATTTCGTCGAACGCTGCCAATCGCATACTCCCCTGTGACGCCATTTCACTGGCGTCGCCGGAGAAAATCAAGCGCAATCGGTGATTTGGGAGATCCGGACGATCAGTATGTCGCGCCTGCCTAAAGTTTAGGCAGCTGAAATACGACCTTGGTCAGGCTTTGCCTCGTGCCCGGGCAAGTGCGCTCAGCGGCTGGAGCATGATCCCAAACCGAAGGACCGCGTCAGCGAAAAGTGGACCCCGCTTTTCTCGGACAAACGGTTCCCGTTTGTCCAGAGATCATGCTCAAACAAACAGATAGGCCCATCTCGATTCTATCGGGATGGAACAGGTCTAGAAGGCGCGGAACGTGACGACCGTGAATGTGTCCTTGATGCCGGGGAGAACCTGCACCTTCTCATTCACGAAATGCCCGACGTCTTCCTCGTCGTCGACATAGAATTTGGCAAGCAGATCGTAATTGCCGGCGGTGGAGTAGATTTCCGAAGCGATCTCGGCATCGGCGAGCGCGCTGGCAACCTCATAGGATTTGCCCAGTTCGCATTTGATCTGCACGAAAAACGCCTTCATGGCTTCGTCCCGCTAAACTTCCAAGTCCAAGCGGCCCTTCTGGCAGACTGGAGGCGGGCTTTCAAGCGCTGGAATCCGTACTCAGCCGGCGGTGACCGCCGGAGTATTCTTCGCCCAAGCCGGCAAAGGGGCCAAGACGGCAAGGCTGGCAACACCCTTCAGCAAAAAGGCGCCGGTCGACAGGCTGTGTGAACATCCTTCGTCCATGAGCTTAGTGCTCTCGCCGCAGACCACGATGAGCGACCCGCCTTAATGGACGCTGAAGCATAGGAAATGCGCCGAGGCGAGACGAATATTCGCCATTGCTGAAACCGTGAAGCGCCGCCACGCGTATGTTAGGATGCCTCCTGGAACAGCTTTTCTGGAGGCGGCTTTTCGAGGACAACGGAGACAGGCCATGCGCCGCATGTTTTTTGCATTCGCGTTCGTTCCGTTCATCCTGGCCTCGTCGGCCTTTGCCGGCGATGCCGAGGTCAAGGCGGCGCAAGCGGCCATAGACGGCCAGTTGCAAGCGTTCATCGCCAATGACGGCGCCACCGCCTACAGTTTCGCGGCGCCGAACGTGAAACAGATCTTCCCCACCGTCGACACCTTCATGAACATGGTGACCAACGGCTACCCGCCGGTGCGCAAGCCGCGGACCTATTCCTTCGGCAAGGTCGAGGAGACGGGTCCGGGTTCGATCGTCCAGCAGGTGCTGATCGTTGGGCCGGATGGCAAGGACTACGAAGCGGTCTACACGCTGCAGCAACAGCCCGACGGCACGTTCCAAATCACCGGCTGCAGCCTGCGCGCGTCGAATTCGCTCAGCACCTGAGCGCCGGTTACATCGCTGGAATATCGCCCCTCGCCCAGCCTTCGGAAATCTCCGCCGCGCGGGTCTCGAAGGAGCCGGCCTCTATCGCGGCGCGGATGTCCTGCATCAGCTTTTGATAATAGGAAAGATTGTTCCAAGTGAGCAGCATGGCGCCGAGTGCCTCTTGCGAGCGCACCAGATGATGCAGGTAGGCTCGCGAGTAATCCCGGGCGGCGGGGCAGTCGCTTTGCTCGTCGAGCGGACGTGGATCGTCGGCATGGCGGGCGTTGCGCAGATTGACCTTGCCGCGCCTGGTGTAGGCAAGGCCATGCCGGCCAGCCCGTGTCGGCATAACGCAATCGAACATGTCGATGCCGCGCGCCACGGATTTCAGGATATCGTCTGGCGTGCCGACACCCATCAGATAGCGTGGCTTGTCCGCCGGCAGTTCGGGACAGGTGATGTCGAGCATCTCGAGCATCACGGCCTGCGGCTCGCCGACGGCCAGGCCACCAACGGCATAGCCCTTGAGCTCCATCGCGCTCAGCGCCTGCGCCGACCGCACCCTGAGTGCCGCATTGTCGCCGCCTTGCACGATACCGAACATTGCCTTGCCCGGCTGGTCGCCAAACGCCGTCTTGCAGCGCTCGGCCCAGCGCAGCGAAAGCTCCATCGCGCGCTCGATCTCCTTCATCTCGGCCGGCAGCGCCGTGCATTCGTCGAGTTGCATCTGGATGTCGGAATCGAGCAGCCCCTGGATCTCGATCGATCGCTCCGGCGACATCTCGTAGGCCGCGCCGTCGATATGCGAGCGGAAGGTGACGCCCTTCTCGGTCAGCTTTCGCAGCTTCGACAGCGACATCACCTGGAAGCCGCCGCTGTCGGTCAGGATCGGATGCGGCCAGCGGGCGAATTCATGCAGGCCGCCGAGCCGCGCGACACGCTCGGCGCCGGGCCGCAGCATCAGATGGTAGGTATTGCCAAGGATGATGTCGGCGCCAAGGTCGCGTACCTGATCCATGTACATCGTCTTGACGGTGCCACCGGTGCCGACCGGCATGAAGGCCGGCGTGCGGATCTCGCCGCGCGGCATGTCGATCACACCGCGTCGCGCCTTGCCGTCAGTCGCCAGAACCTTGAAGGTGAACGGCTTAGCCATTGAATTCCTTGTCATGTAGTGGCGCACCCGCAGCCTGTTCGTCGAGCGACTGGCGGTAGCGGATGCAGCCGCGCATGAATTTTGGCCACGGCGGCACGGCGATCGCCGGCTCGGTCTTTTCCGGCAGAAGATTCCACAGATCGGGATGATGCCAGCACAGATCATGCCCGGTGGCATCACGATGCTGGCGAATGCCGGCGCGCAATTTCCTGACTTCCACGATCAGTGCGTCTCGGTCCAGGCCGTCGAGATCATCGTCCATCGCTCGTCTCCGCTCGATAAAGCAGGCTTGCGTCGCCATAGGAATAGAACCTGTATCGGTTCTCGATGGCATGCGCATAGGCCGCTCGCATCGTGTCGAGGCCACTGAAGGCGGAAACCAGCATGAACAGCGTCGAGCGCGGCAGATGGAAATTGGTCATCAGCATATCAGCGGTGCGAAAGCGGTAGCCGGGCGTGATGAAGATGTCGGTCGGGCCGGACCAGGCAGCCAGAGTGCCGTCCTCACGCGCGGCACTCTCCAGCAGGCGCAGCGAGGTCGTGCCGACGGCGATGATGCGTCCGCCCCTCGCCTTGGCCACGTTCAGCGCGACGGCGGTGGCCTCGCTGACCGAACCGGTCTCGGCATGCATCTTGTGATCGGCGGTATCGTCTGCCTTCACCGGCAGGAACGTACCGGCGCCGACATGCAAGGTGACGAAGCGGCGCTCGATACCCTTGGCGTCGAGCGCGGCAAACAGCTCGGGCGTGAAATGCAGGCCCGCCGTGGGTGCCGCGACGGCGCCTTCTTCCCTGGCATAGATGGTCTGGTAGTCGGCCCGATCACGCTCGTCATCATCGCGCTTCGAGGCGATATACGGCGGCAGCGGAATGTGGCCGACCGTATGCAGCGCCTCGTCCAGGAAGGGGCCCGACAGATCGAAGCCAAGCAGCGCCTCGCCGCCCTCGCCTTTCTCGATCACCGTGGCATCGAGCTGGCCGAGGAAACAGGAATTGCCGTCATGGCCGAAATGGATGCGGTCGCCGGCGGCAATGCGCTTGCCCGGCCGCATGAAGGCCAGCCAGCGGTCCGGAGCCATGCGCATGTGCAGCGTGGCTTCGACTTGCGCCACTGCTTCGCCGCGCCGTCTGAAGCCTTTGAGCTGAGCCGGAATGACCTTGGTGTCGTTGAAAACCAGCACGTCGCCGGTGCGGAGCAAGGAAGGCAAATCGCCAACCGTCCGGTCATCGAGCCGCTCGCCGGGCTTGACCACCAGCATCCTGGCGCAATCGCGCGGCTCTGCCGGGCGTAGCGCGATGCGCTCCTCCGGCAGATCAAAGTCAAAGAGATCGACGCGCATCAGTAGAGCCGGACGAGCAGCGCTCCGGCCAGCAGCAGCACCGCACCGGCGACGCGGCCGAGCGAGATCTCACGCACCGCGACGCCCAGAAAGCCGACGCGGTCGATGAGCATGCCAGCCAGCAACTGGCCGGCTACGAGAAACGCCATAAGGGCGGCGGCACCGATGCGCGGCGTCAGGATCGTCGACAGCGTGACATAGAAGCCGCCGAGCATGCCGCCGGCCACGAACAGCCATGGTGCCGGCGCCTTCCAGTCAAGTGAGATGCCTTGCAGTTTCACCACCGTGACGGAAATGATGCCGAGCACGACCGCGCCCGACAGGAACGAAAACGCCGCCGCCGCGACCGGGAGTCCCAGGTCGCGCGCCAGCTGCGAATTGATCGGCGCCTGGATGGCGATGAAGGCGCCGGACACGATGCCGAGAAGCGACCAGACGACGCCCATCATTGTCGTTTCGCCTTACTTGACGTCTGCCGCGACCTTCAGCGACACGATCTTGTCGGGATCCTGCACCGGCTCGCCGCGCTTGATCTTGTCGACATTGTCCATGCCTTCGATGACCTGGCCCCAGACCGTGTACTGGCGGTTGAGGAAGGCGGCGTCGTCGAAGCAGATGAAGAACTGCGAGTTGGCCGAATTCGGGTTCTGCGAACGGGCCATCGAGCAGGTGCCGCGGCCATGGTTGGCGTTGGAGAATTCGGCCTTCAGGTCCGGCTTGTCGGAGCCGCCCATGCCGGCGCGCGACGGCGCGAAGGAGGGCTTGCTGGAATTGCCGAACTTGACGTCGCCGGTCTGCGCCATGAAGCCTTCGATGACGCGGTGGAAGACCACGCCGTCATAGGCGCCTTCGCGGGCCAGTTCCTTGATGCGGCCGACATGGCCGGGCGCCAGGTCTGGGAAAAGTTCGATGACGACCTTGCCCTTGGTCGTTTCCATGATGAGCGCGTTCTCGCGGTCCTTGATTTCGGCCATGTCAGATATCCTTTTGAGAAAACAGATTTATTTGTCGGCGGCGATGCGCACCTTGATCATCCGGTCGGGGTCGGTGACCGTACCGTTGTCCGCTTCGTCGCCCTTCTTGATATGGTCCACCAGTTCCATGCCGCTGACGACGTTGCCGACGATGGTGTACTGGCCATCGAGCGGCGGCGCCGGCGCGAACATGATGAAGAACTGTGAATTGGCGGAGTTGGGGTCCTGCGAGCGTGCCATGCCGACCACGCCGCGCTTGTAGTGCTCGGTCTGCGAGAATTCGGCGGGCAGGTCGGGCAGATCGGAGCCGCCGGTGCCGACGGCCTCGGCGCTGAAGCCCTTCTTCATGTTGCCGAACTTGACGTCGCCGGTCTGTGCCATGAAGCCGTCGATGACGCGGTGGAAGGCGACATCGTCATAGGCGCCCTGGCGCACCAACTTCTTGATCTGGGCGACATGCTTGGGCGCGAGGTCGGGCCTGAGCGCAATGGTGACGTCGCCGTCCTTCAGCGTGATGATCATGGTGTTTTCCGGATCGGCGGCGAAAGCCGAAACCGATGCGGTCATCAGACCGGCAAGCACAACGAGGAACGAGGCGAGCTTTTTCAGCTGCATGGTCTTCTCCGAGAAACTTATTTTGCGAATTTGGCGGTGAGCGCACCAGCAACCGCCGCGGGCACGAAGGGGCGGATATCGCCTCCCATCGAGGCAATCTGGCGGACAAGTGTGGCGGTAATGGTGCGCACGGACGGACTGGCGGGCAGAAAAACCGTCTGCAGCTCAGGCGCCATGGTCTCGTTCATGCCGGCCATCTGCATCTCATAGTCGAGGTCGGTGCCGTCGCGCAGGCCGCGGATCATGATCGAGGCGCCCTGTTTCCTGGCGGCATCGATGACCAGCCCGTCGAAGGCGACAACCTTGATGCGGGCGCCATCGTGGCCGAATTCCGCATTGGCAGCCGTCTCGATCAACCTCACCCGTTCCTCGAAGGAAAACAGCGGTGTCTTGCCGGGATGGATGCCGATCGCCGCGTAAACGATGTCGGCCACGGCCAGCGACGCCTTCAGCACGTCGAGATGGCCGTTGGTCAACGGGTCGAAGGAGCCGGCATAGAGGGCGATGCGTTCGATCATGGCTGGTGCTTCTAGCGAGCCTCTCTCGCAAAGGCAAATCCGATTGGCGCGCCGGCCGTGAACCTTTTCCGCCACATGAACGACAGATGAACACGCTGATCACGAAGCCTTCACGCAGCGTTCACTAGGTTGCACCTTAATAAGATGAAACCAAAATCCCATCTATCCGTTGTAAGGCGCAGGAGAACACGCACATGCTGATCTACATGCTCGCCACCGCAATGACCGTCGCCATGCTGATCGCCACCGTATTCGGGCTGCATCAGGAGGCTCAACGCGTCCGCGTCAAGGCCAACACCAAGCGCTTCGAAGGCTTCGGCCCCCGCAAGCCGTACCGTCACTACTAATATCGCCTGAACGTGCTGCCGCGCCGCCCCATGGGCCGGCGTTGCTATGTCAAAACCCGCAGCCGGACTTCACTCCGCTCCATCCGGGCCAGTGTCCGCCACCGGATCGGTCAAGGCAACACCTTCGACACTCTCTTCGGTTTCCTCGTCCGCTTGCGGTTCCGATATTCGTTCGACCGAAACCACCTTTTCACCTTCAGCGGTGTTGAAAATGGTCACGCCCTTGGTGGCGCGGCTGGCGAAACGGATGCCGTTGACCGGCACCCGGATGACGGTGCCGCCGTCCGACACCAGCATGATCTGATCGTCATTGCCGACCGGGAAGGTCGCAACCAGCCTGCCGATTTCGGCCGTCTTCGAGACGTCGGTGGCACGAATGCCCTTGCCGCCGCGCCCCGTCAGTCGGAAGTCATAGGACGACGAGCGCTTGCCGTAGCCATATTCGGTCACCGTCAGCACATATTGCTCGTGTGCCTTCAGGAACTCGTAGCGTTCGTCGGAAAGCTCCGTCTCCTCGCCGACCTCTTCGTTGGTCAGCGCGATCTCTTCCTCTTCGCCGGCGGCGATACCGGCGGCAAGCCGCCGTTCGGCCGCCGCTCGCCTGAGATAGGCAGCGCGTTCGGCCGGCGGCGCATCGACATTCTCGATCACCGCCATGGAAATCACCCGGTCGGTTTCGGCCATGGCGATGCCACGGACACCGACCGAGTTGCGGCTCTGGAAGACGCGCACGTCGCCGACCGAGAAGCGGATGCACTGGCCGGAACTGGCGGTCAGAAGCACGTCATCATTGTCGGTGCAGGTCTCGACGCCGAGGATCTCGTCGCCCTCCTCCTCCAGCTTCATGGCGATCTTGCCGTTGCGGTTGACCTGGACGAAGTCGGAGAGCTTGTTGCGGCGCACGGTGCCCCGCGTGGTGGCGAACATCACGTCGAGCTCGCCCCAGCTCGTCTCGTCCTCGGGCAACGGCATGATGGTGGTGATGCGTTCGCCTTGCTCCAGCGGCAGCATGTTGATCAACGCCTTGCCGCGCGACTGCGGGTTGCCGATCGGTAGCCGCCAGACCTTCTCCTTGTAGACGATGCCGCGCGAGGAGAAGAACAGCACCGGCGTGTGCGTGTTGGCGACGAACAGCCGGGTGACGAAATCCTCTTCCTTGGTCGACATGCCGGAGCGGCCCTTGCCGCCGCGGCGCTGCGCCCGATAGAGCGACAACGGAACGCGCTTGATGTAGCCGGAATGGCTCACCGTCACGACCATGTCCTCGCGCTGAATCAGGTCCTCGTCTTCCATGTCCGCGCCGCCGTCGGTGAGTTCGGTGCGGCGTGGCGTGCCGAACTCGTCGCGCACTGCGGCAAGCTCGTCCTTGACGATCTGCTGGACGCGGGATCGAGACGACAAGATGTCGAGATAGTCGATGATTTCGGCGCCGATCGTGTTCAACTCGTCGGCGATTTCGTCGCGGCCGAGCGCGGTCAGGCGCTGCAGGCGCAGCTCGAGGATGGCGCGCGCCTGCTCCTCGGACAGATTGTAGGTGCCGTCCTCATTGATACGATGGCGCGGATCGTCGATCAAAAGAATCAGCGATTCGACATCGCCGGACGGCCAGCGCCGCTCCATCAACTGCTCGCGCGCCGTCTGCGGATCGGGCGCGGTGCGGATCAGTTTGATGACCTCGTCGATGTTGGCGACGGCGATGGCCAGGCCGACCAGCACATGGGCACGATCACGCGCCTTGCGCAGCAGGAATTTGGTGCGCCGGGTGATCACCTCCTCGCGGAAGGCCACAAAGGCCTTCAGCATGTCCGTCAACGTCATCAGTTCCGGCTTGCCGCCGTTCAGCGCCACCATGTTGGCGCCGAAGGACGTCTGCAGCGGCGTGAAGCGGTAAAGCTGGTTGAGAATGACGTCGGCGACGGCGTCGCGCTTCAGCTCGATCACGACGCGGTAGCCCTGACGGTCGCTCTCGTCGCGAATGTCGGAAATGCCCTCGATGCGCTTGTCGCGAACCAGCTCGGCCATCTTCTCGATCATCGACGACTTGTTCACCTGGTAGGGAACCTCGGTGATGATGATCGACTCGCGGTCGTTGCCGCGCTGTTCGATGTTGACCTTGCCGCGCATGACGATCGAGCCACGGCCGGTCGCATAGGCGCTGTAGATGCCGGAACGCCCAAGCACGATACCGCCGGTCGGGAAATCCGGTCCCGGGATGATCTCCATCAGCGCCGGCAGGTCGATCGCCGGATTGTCGATGATGGCGATCGCGCCGTTGCAGACTTCGCCGAGATTGTGCGGCGGAATGTTTGTCGCCATGCCGACGGCGATGCCGCCGGAGCCATTGACCAGCAGATTGGGGAAGCGTGCCGGCAGCACTTTCGGTTCACTGCCGGAGGCATCGTAAGTGTCCTGGAAATCGACGGTGTCCTTGTCGATGTCCTCGAGCAACTCATGCGCGACCTTGGTCAGTCGCGATTCGGTGTAGCGCATCGCCGCCGGCGGATCGCCGTCGATCGAGCCGAAATTGCCCTGCCCGTCGATCAGCGGCACGCGCAGCGACCAATCCTGCGCCATGCGCACCAAGGCGTCATAGATGGAGGCGTCGCCATGCGGATGGTATTTACCCATCACGTCGGCGACCGGGCGGGCCGACTTCACATACTTGCGGTTCCAGTGGTAACCGCTCTCATGCGAGGCAAAGAGAATGCGGCGATGCACCGGCTTCAGGCCGTCGCGCACGTCAGGCAACGCGCGGCTGACGATCACGCTCATGGCGTAATCGAGATAGGAGCGCTGCATCTCCTCGACGATGGATATCGGCTCAATGCCGGTGGGGCCGCCCTCGGCGCCGCGCGGTGTCTTCTGGTCGGTCAAATCGGGTCACAATCTAATCAGGAATCACTTGACGCTTATATAGGAAGCAAGCCCGAAACTCCAATGTTCGCGGCACTTTTCCAGTGTCATTTTTGGTGGTAATTTCAAAAGGATACCACTAATTGCGACGATATGGCCGAGGTGCTTTTTGCGACCACCGAAGCAAAGGCCAAGGTGGAGCGTGTTTCTCGAGCGAGGACCACAAGCGTGACGAACTGGACCTCGTGGCTGCCGTTCCGCTCGCTGAGTGGGTGGACGCCGAAATATCTCAATGGTGATCTCGTCGCGGGTTTCACATTGGCCGCGATTGCCATTCCCGAGCAGATGGCCACGGCTCGTCTGGGCGGCTTCGCACCCGAGATCGGCTTTTTCGTCTTCGTCGCCGGATCGCTGGCCTTTGCTGTCTTCGGCGCCAGTCGCTACCTTTCGGCCGGCGCGGATTCGACCATCATGCCGCTGTTCGCGGGCGGTCTTGCCTTGCTTGCCGCCAGCGGCTCGCCCCAGTATCTGGCGCTTGCCGCGACACTGGCGGTGATGGTCGGGTTGGTGGTCATTCTTTGCGGGGCCTTGCGCCTCGGCTGGATCGCCGACCTCTTGTCGGTGCCGGTCACGACCGGCTTTCTGGCCGGCATCGCCATCCACATCATCGTCTCGCAACTGCCAGGGCTGCTTGGCTTGCCCGCCGAAAGCGGCGAAACCTTGCGGCGCGTCGGTGAGATCGCCGCCAACCTTCATCTCACCAACCCCTACAGCCTGGCATTGGGCCTCGGCGTGTTCGCCATCATCTTCCTCGCCGAGCGCGTCAGCGCCCGTATCCCCGGCGCGCTGATCGGCCTTGTGCTGGCGACACTGGCCGTCGTCGCCTTCGGTCTCGCGGATCGGGGCGTCGCCGTGCTCGGCGCCTTGCCGCACGGCCTGCCGCGTGCCGGCTTGCCGCTGGTCCGCCTCGACGACATCCAGGCGCTGGTTCCGCTGGCGTTGCTGATTGCCATCGTCGTCATGGTGCAGACGGCGGCCACCGCCCGCTCTTTCGTCCCGCAACAGGGCGAGGCCCCGGACGTCAACCGCGATTTTGTCGGCGTTGGCGCCGGCAGCATCGCTTCGGGGCTGTTTGCCGGCTTTCCGGTCAATGCCAGCCCGCCGCGCACGGCCATCGCCGCCCAGACCGGCGGCCATTCGCAACTGGCAGGCCTCTTCGCCGCCGCAATCGTGCTGGCGCTCGGCGCATTCGGTGGCGGCTTGCTGGCCAACGTCCCGCAGGCGGCCCTGGCGGGCGTGCTGTTGTTCGTGGCTCGGCGTATCCTGCGTTGGCAGGTGTTCGCCAATGTCTACCGGCAGGCGCCGCTCGAATTCCTCCTGATCCTCATCACCATGGCGGCTATCGTCGTGCTCCCCATACAGGTCGGTGTGGCGATCGGCATCGGCCTTTCGCTGCTGCATGGGGTGTGGAGCGCGACGCGCACGCAGCCCATCGAACTGGAGCAGGTTCCCGGCACATCGGTCTGGTGGCCGCCGACCGTCGGAAATGCCGCTGAACGGCTGCCCGGCGTGCTGGTCGTCGCGTTTCAGGCACCTTTGTCCTTCGTCAATGCCGATCGCTTCAAACGCGGCTTCCGTGATCTGGTCGACGCCGGCAATGGACGCGTGAAACTGGTCGTGCTGGAGGCCAGCAGCATCGTCGAAATCGACTACACCGCCGCCCAGGCACTGATCGAAACCATAACGCATTGTCGCAAGGCGGGCGCGATCTTCGCCGTTGCCAGGATGGAGTCACTGCGCGCCCAGGCGGCGCTGGCGCGATTTGGCATCATCGACCTCGTCGGCCCGCAACGGATATTCCACAGCGTCGACGCGGCCGTGAAGGCGCTGCATTCCGGTCAGCAGTCGCCGAAACAGGAGAGCCGGACATGACCACCCAAAGAGAGCATCTGCTGAACGCCGTCGCCGTCAAGGATTTGCGGCCGACGCAGATCACCGTTGGTATGCGGGAAGTGGCCTTGAAACGCCAGATGATCCGGTCGCAGAGTGCCAGGAAGACCGGCACTTTTCTCGGCAGGCACATGGTCCCCGTCGTGCTGGGGCCAAAGAAGCGCAACTACGTCACCGATCACCACCATCTCGCCCGCGCCCTGCTCGAGGAAGGTATCAAGGATGTCTTCGTCACGGTGACCAGCGACCTGTCGTCGCTCGACAAGGATGCCTTTTTCGTTGTGCTCGACAATCGCGGCTGGATGCATCCGTTCGACGAAACGGGTCGGCGGCGCGACTACGGCGCCATTCCGAAAACCATGGCTGAACTGGTCGACGATCCCTACCGAAGCATGGCGGGTGAGTTGCGCCGGCAAGGCGGCTTCGCCAAGGACACGACCCCGTTCAGCGAATTCCTGTGGGCGGATTTCCTGCGCCGGCGCATAGACCCGGACGTCGTGGGGAAAAACTTCGACAAGACGATGAAGGAGGCAGTGACGCTGGCCAAGGGCAAGGACGCGGACTATCTGCCGGGCTGGTGCGGCCCGACGTCGGACTGACCTGGCAGGGCCGCGACGGCGGATGTGGCCGGCAAGGCGCTGTTTGGCCGGCGGGTGCGATAGTCGCCGGGCGTCTCACCCATGACGCGCCGAAAACGACGGTTGAAAGTCGACAGATCGTTGAAGCCGGCCTCGAAGGCGATCACCGAGACCGTCTCGTTCGCCATACGCAGCCGCACCGCCGCGCGATGCAGCCGTGTCCGCAGCAGGAATTGGTAGGGCGTCATCCCGGTGACCTGGCGGAAAATCCGCAGGAAATGATAGGGGCTGGTCGCCGTCTCCTCGGCAAGCGCCGAAAGCGAGACCAGCCCGTCGGCATCCAGTTCGATCCGCCGCACCGCTTCGGCAACCCGTTTCTGATCACGGCGGCTCGGCGCGCGCCTGACAGGCGTGGCGTCGGTGGCGGCCGTCACTGACGCACCTGCGATGCGTAGGGAAAGTTCCTCGAAGGCGTCGTTGTCGGCCATGTCTCGCGCGGCTTCCGCCGTGGCCAGCAGTGGCGCCAAGGCCGGCAAGGGCGGCAAACGTGCCGCCTCGAAGGCCAGTTTCCTGGCGCCCGGCACGTCGGCGGCGATCCGCTCCATGTAGGCCGGCCCAAAATGGAACGAGAGGCAACGGTCACCGCTGCCATGCTCGTGCCCGCACTCGTAGCATGTGCCGGGATTGCCAAGCAGAAGGGAACCGGGCGCCAGCATCGCCGTACCTTGTTGCGCGCGATAACGGAACGTGCCGCTGGTGACCAAGGCGACGCAGAAATCCCGGTGTGTTTCCTCGAATGGCCGGTCGCCGGCTCCGGCTGTGCACACCACGTCCGACACCTGCCAGCCGGGTCCGGATGCGAGTGCGTGCGTGGTCGCTGTCATGGCCGAACTATAGCAATTTTTCCCAAGCCCAGAACCCCGTCACCGCCTACCCTTCCGGGTCTCCTGACAAGAAGAGACTGTAACCATGTTCGACCAATCCTCCTTTGCCCAATCTTCCTTTGCACAAGCCTTGCACAGCCCAGGACCAGCAGAAGGGCTTGCCGAACAACTGAACCTTTACGGCCGCTTCGTCGGCGCCTGGACGTTCGAGGCATCGCGTCATCTCGAGGACGGCACCGTTCTGACCGGGCGCGGCGAGGTGCATTTCGGTTGGGTGCTGGAAGGCCGCGCGATCCAGGATGTGTGGATCCTGCCCGCGCGCGACGCCGGCCCCTCGCCCTCGCTCGGCAAATGGACTTTTTATGGCACGACGCTGCGGGTCTACGATCCTGGCGCGGACGCCTGGCACATTTTCTGGAGCGATCCGCGCAACCAGTATTTTAGCCGCCAGCTCGGTCGCGCCGAGGGCGACACGATCGTGCAGGTGGGCGCCGACGGCACCGGCTCTTCGGTGCGCTGGAGTTTTTCCCGCATCACCGACAGCAGCTTCCGCTGGCTTGGCGAACGCTCACAAGACAACGGCGAGACATGGCGGCTGGAGGTCGAGTTCCTGGCGCGCCGAGCGACAACAACCTGACGCCACAAGGCATTGTATCAATGGAGAAAAATATGTTCGATCACATCTCGATCGGTGTCCGCGACGCGGCAACATCCAAGCGTTTTTATGACGCCGCGCTGAAGCCGCCTGGCTACAGCTGTCTCAGCCAATCCCCGGGCTCGCTCGGCTATGGCGCACAGAGCGTCGCGCTATGGGTCAACGAAGCGCCGCAGCCGGTACCGGCAGACGAAAAGTCCGGCCTGCATTTCTGCTTCGCCGCGCCAACGCGAGGCGGCGTCGATGCCTTTTATGCCGGTGCACTGCGCGAAGGTGGCAGCGACAATGGAACGCCGGGCCTGCGCGCCGACTATGGTGAAAACTATTATGCCGCCTTTGTCATCGATCCGGACGGCTATCGCCTCGAGGCCTATTGCAGCGCTGCCGGCTGAAACCAGTCAAGTCTCCAGTATCGTCGCTCCGACAGTTCCCACCGACCGGGCTTTGCTCTACCAATACCATGGTGCGGGCTCTGCCCGGTGGGAGGGGTCAGAGATGCCGAATTTCGACAGCCTGTTCAACGCCTTCGTCACCATTCTCGTGACCATCGATCCGCCTGGCCTGGCGCCGCTTTTCCTCGCCGTGACACGCGGCATGAACCGCGAGGAGCGCCAGCAGGTTTCCGTCCGCGCCTCGATCATCGGCTTCCTGGTGATGGCGCTGTTCGCGGTCGCCGGCGCCTCGATCCTGTCGGTGTTCGGCATCACGCTCCCGGCCTTCCGCGTCGCTGGCGGCTTCCTGCTGTTCTTCATCGCCTTCGAAATGGTGTTCGAGCGCAGGCAGGACCGCAAGGAGAAGATCGGCGACGTCGCCATCACCAAGGACATGATCCACAACATCGCCGCCTTTCCGCTGGCGATCCCGCTGATCGCCGGCCCCGGCGCCATTTCGGCGACGGTGCTTTTGTCCGGTTCATTCCAGGGATTTGGCGCCCAAGCGGCGCTGGTCGGCATCATCTTCGTCTGCCTCGCCATCACCTATCTGGTGTTCGTGCTGTCGGAACGCATCGACCGCATCCTCGGCCAGACCGGCCGTTCGATCCTGACGCGATTGCTCGGTGTCATCCTGGCGGCGCTTGCCGTGCAGTTCGTCGCCGACGGCATCAAGGCGCTGATGGCAGGGTAGTGCGCGACCAACCCTGAGGCCGGCCCCTACTTCGCCGTCGTATCGATCACTTCGAAATCATGGGTGATGGTGGCGGTCTTGGCCAGCATCGCGGAGGCTGAGCAGTATTTTTCGATCGAAAGGTTGATCGCCCGTTTGACCTTGTCGGTGGACAGCGACCGGCCCTTGACGATGAAATGCATGTGGATGCGCGTGAAAACCCTGGGCTCGGTTTCGGCCCGGTCGGCGTCGAGCTCGACGACGCAGTCCTCGACCGCCTCGCGCCCCTTTTCGAGTATATGCACCACGTCATAGGCCGAACAGCCGCCGGTGCCGATCAGCACCAGTTCCATCGGGCTGGGGCCTGGCGTCTTGCCTTCCGGTCCAAACGCGGTTCCCAGCACCAGTTTGTGACCGCTAGCGGACTCACCGACGAAGGTGCGCTCCTCGACCCATTTGACCCGTGCTTTCACAGAACTCTTCCTTTCACCATATTTCCTTGATCGCTAAGTCAGCGCTCAATTCGACAACGCAAAACCCCGAAAGTCCATGAACGACTCTCGGGGCATTGCGCTTGACTTAAGCCAAAAATGGCGTTCGACGTTGCGATCAGAACGGGATTTCGTCATCCAGCTCGCGCGACGAACCGCCGCCACCCTTGGGAGCGCCGCCGCCACGATTGAAGCCTTCGCTCGGGCTGGACTGGCCGAAATCGGAACCACGGTTGCTGCCGCCACCGGAATAGCCGCCGACCTGGCCACCTTCGCCCTGCCCGCGCGCGTCGAGCATCTGCAGCTCGCCACGGAATTTCTGCAGAACGACTTCCGTCGTGTACTTGTCGTTGCCGGTCTGGTCCTGCCATTTGCGCGTCTGCAGCTGGCCCTCGACATAGACCTTCATGCCCTTCTTCAGATACTGCTCGGCCACCTTGGCGAGCTGGTCATTGAAGATGACGACGTTGTGCCACTCGGTCTTCTCCTTGCGCTCGCCGGAATTCTTGTCACGCCAGCTTTCCGACGTCGCAATGCGAATGTTGACAACCGGCTCGCCGGAGTTCAGCCGGCGGACTTCAGGGTCCGCGCCGAGATTGCCGACCAGAATGACTTTGTTGACGCTACCCGCCATCTTACTTCTCCGCGCTCATCCGAAACAATTTTTTATTGGCGCACCTTACAGGCTCCGGCCGAACCTCGCCTGCTGTGGCTGCCTTTTCCCACAAGGTTTTTGTTCCCTTTTCGTTCCTATATGCAGCACCGCTGATTGTCAAGGAATGGCAGCAATGCCCGAGCCCTCATATGGGTTTCAAAACAGTGCTTGCCAAATCGATAAGTATCGACTTATGTTTTGCCATGATCGAAGCAGAGATTTTCCGGGCCCTGGCCGACCCGACGCGCCGCGCCGTCTACGAGCGCCTCGCCACCAGCGAGATGAGCGTGTCGGAACTGCGCAGCGGCATGACGGTGTCGCAGCCGGCGGTGTCGCAGCATCTGGCGGTGCTGCGCGGCGCTGGCCTGGTGGTCGAGCGGCGGGCCGGCCGCAACGCCTACTACCGTGCCGATCCGCAAGGGCTTGCCCCCCTGCTCTCCTGGATCGAACGCTACCGGACCTTCTGGCCCGAGCGCATCGAGAGGCTGAAGGCGGTTTTGAAGGACATGGATCAATGAAGGACACGGGATCAATGACCGGCGAAAGCCAAAGCGAAGTCGCTCCTGATGCACTCGAGTTCGAATATGACCTTGCCGAGCCGCCGGAAAAGGTGTGGCGGGCGCTGACTATGCCGGAACTGCTCGCCGCCTGGATGATGCCGAACGACATCAGGCCGGAGATCGGCAATCGTTTTGCCTTCGCCGGACCGGGTGCGCCGATCGAATGCGAAATTCTCGACGCCGAGCCCGAACGACTTTTGCGTTATTCCTGGCGCGAGCGGCCGCAGCCAGGCGATGCCGCGCCGCAGGACCCGCTCGACAGCACCGTCACCTTCACACTCGCCCGCACCATTTCCGGCGGCACGCATCTGCGCATTGTTCATGATGGCTTTGCTCGCAAGGCGATGCCCGCTGTTGCCATGGCAGGCGCCGGCTGCCGGCTTTCGCTGGGGTTGCGCAAGGCCCGAAAACCCATCGCCGCGAACACGCCTCTGCTGATGCAGCGCGCGGCCTGAACAAGGACAATGGAGAAGACTATGAGCGGTGTTGCCAATCTGGTGCCGATGGTGATCGAGCAATCGAGCCGCGGCGAACGCGCCTTCGACATTTTCTCGCGGCTGCTGCGCGAGCGCATCGTCTTCATCAACGGCGAGATCAACGACGACGTCTCGGCGCTGGTCTGCGCGCAACTGCTGTCGCTGGAATCGGACAATCCCGACAAGGAGATTTCGCTCTACATCAACTCGCCCGGCGGCGTGGTGACCAGCGGTTTCGCCATCTACGACACGATGCAATACATCAACTGCCCGGTGTCGACCGTGTGCATGGGCTTTGCCGCCTCGATGGCCTCGTTCCTGCTGATGGCCGGCACCGCCGGGCGGCGGATCTCCCTGCCGAACGCCACCATCCTGCTGCATCAGCCGCTGGGCGGATTCCAGGGTCAGGCCTCCGACATCCAGCGCCATGCCGAGCGCATCGGCCAGACGAAGCGGCACATGGCCGAACTCTATGCGCAGCATTGCGGCCGCACCTATGAGGAGGTCGAACGCACACTCGATCGCGACCACTTCATGACGGCCAGCGAGGCCCAGGCCTGGGGCATCGTCGACCATGTTTTCGATACGCGCAAAAAGGCGGCGTGACGGCGCGCAGCCGCCGAGCTGAACCGAGGTCGATCGACCAACGGCGATTTTTGCCGCCGCCGCTCTGGTTTCAGCCCGGTCGCGGCACTATAGTTGGCCAATGCTCCTCAAGGTTTCACGCACTGGTTTGAACCGGCTGATTGCTGGCGTTGCCGCCGCGGCCATGACGTGCTGCGCTGCCTTTGCCGAAGACAGTTCGGCAAATCCACAGCAAGGAGCCCTGCCCGGCGTGACAAGCGATTATCGCATCGCCAAGCCGGCCCCCGAGCCCGAACCCGACGATGCGGTCCCCAGCAATGGGAACGGCCAGTTCAAGATCGGCGATACCGATGTCAGGATTTCCGGCAGCATCACTATCGATATGGGCGCTGGTGCAACCGGGCTGCCGCGTCACTGACGTTGCGCATGCAAGGGGGACTGTAGCGCAAAAAAACAGCCCCGCCGTGCTTTGAGCAACGGACGGGGCTTTTCTGGATCTAAAATCCATATTTTACCGGGAGTGTACTGCCGGCGTTTGATTTCGGATGCTTCGCGGCATTCAACCGACGATCCGACTAGCAGTCTCTGATTTTTGTGGGATATGGCAGGTCACGGTTTGTCGGGCGGCGCAAACGCCTGGCCCTGGCACTTATGCCTGCCGCGGCTCCAGCGACACGTGGAGCCTCAAGGGACTGTCCGGTGGCGTCATGCTCCGCTCCTTGTCCGTTGCGACGTTGTCGTCCCGAAGCGCTAATCGCGAATGCCTGCGGCGTCTCGCAGACCGCCTTTGAGCGGCGAGGCCATCGAAAGACGGCCGGCTCCGTTGACTGTCGGAGTCTGCTCCCCTGAGTCGGGGACGTCAACCTTTCAATAGCCGATTACGAAAAATGTGATCGCCAGGCCCGCCGACCAACATGGGATGCACAGCTTTTGTCAGGAGCATGTTCGGCCTTTGTTCTTTCTGCTTGCCCCTTCGCGCGAAAGACGGTTAAACGCTTCTGATCGAGAGTTTGTGGCGTCTCTCGACGTGGCGGCAAAAAGACCTACATAGGGGATGGCCGGGAGATACCCGCCAATCCCACGAATTCCAGATTTGAGGCGGCGACCGGCGATGGCCGACCATAAGTACCTTTCCATTCGCGGGGCGCGCGAACATAATTTGAAGAATGTCGATCTCGACCTGCCGCGTGACAGCCTGATTGTCATGACCGGCCTGTCGGGTTCCGGCAAATCGTCGCTTGCCTTCGACACCATCTACGCCGAAGGCCAGCGCCGCTATGTCGAAAGCCTTTCGGCCTACGCGCGGCAATTCCTCGAAATGATGCAGAAGCCGGACGTCGATCAGATCGATGGCCTGTCGCCCGCCATCTCCATCGAGCAGAAGACCACCTCGAAGAACCCACGTTCGACGGTCGGCACCGTCACCGAGATCTACGACTATATGCGCCTGCTCTTCGCGCGCGTCGGCATCCCTTATTCGCCGGCTACCGGCCTGCCAATCGAAAGCCAGACGGTCAGCCAAATGGTCGACCGCGTGCTGGCCGTCGAGGAAGGCACGCGCCTGTTCATCCTGGCGCCGATGGTGCGCGGCCGTAAGGGCGAGTACCGCAAGGAATTGCTGGAGTTGCAGAAGAAGGGCTTTCAGCGCGTCAAGGTCGACGGCGTCTTCTATGAGATCGCCGACGTGCCGGCGCTTGACAAGAAGTACAAGCACGACCTCGACGTCGTCGTCGACCGCATCGTCGTGCGCGGCGATCTGGCGACCCGGCTCGCCGACTCCATCGAGACGGCGCTGAAGCTGGCCGACGGGCTGGCGGTGGCCGAATTTGCCGACAAACCGCTCGACGCCAGCCAGACCGGCGAGGATTCGGTCAACAAGTCGAAGAACGAGACGCATGAGCGCATCCTGTTCTCGGAAAAATTCGCTTGCCCAGTCTCCGGCTTCACCATTCCCGAGATCGAGCCGCGCCTGTTCTCCTTCAACAACCCGTTCGGCGCCTGCCCGACCTGCGACGGCCTCGGCAGCCAGCGCGCCATCGATCCCAACCTCGTCGTGCCCGACGAGAACGTATCGCTGCGCGACGGCGCCGTCAGCCCGTGGGCGAAGTCGACCTCGCCCTACTACGCACAGACGCTGGAAGCACTCGGCAAGGCCTATGGCTTCAAGCTCGGCGACAAATTCAAGGACCTGACGGTTGAAGCTCAGGAAGCCATCCTGCGCGGCACCGGCGAGCGCGAGATCACCTTCCAGTATGATGACGGCCTGCGCTCCTACAAGACGACCAAGACTTTCGAGGGCGTCATTCCCAATCTCGAGCGACGCTGGAAGGAGACCGAATCCGCCTGGATGCGCGAGGAAATCGAGCGCTTCATGTCGGCCACCCCTTGCCCGGTGTGCAAGGGCTATCGGTTGAAGCCCGAGTCGCTGGCCGTGAAAATCGCTGGCAAGCATATCGGCGAAGTCACCGAGCTTTCCATCCGCAAGGCCGACCAGTGGTTCACTGACCTGCCGGCGTCGCTCAACGACAAGCAGAACGAGATCGCGGTGCGCGTTCTCAAGGAGATCCGCGAGCGGCTGCGCTTCCTCAACGATGTCGGGCTCGACTATCTGACGCTGTCGCGCAATTCCGGCACGCTGTCGGGCGGCGAAAGCCAGCGCATCAGGCTGGCCTCGCAGATCGGCTCCGGCCTCACCGGCGTGCTCTATGTTCTGGACGAGCCGTCGATCGGCCTGCACCAGCGCGACAACGCCCGCCTGCTCGACACGCTGAAGCACCTGCGCGACATCGGCAACACGGTGATCGTCGTCGAGCATGACGAGGATGCCATCCTGCATGCAGACTATGTCGTCGACATGGGTCCGGCCGCCGGCATCCATGGCGGCGAGATCATCGCCCAGGGAACGCCGCAGCAGGTCATGGCCAATCCCAATTCGATCACCGGCAAGTACCTGTCGGGCGCATTGGAAGTGGCGACGCCCGGTGTGCGGCGCGAGGCCAGGAAGAACCGGCGCCTGAAGATCGTCGGCGCGCGCGGCAACAATCTGAAGAACGTGACCGCCGAAATCCCGCTCGGCACCTTCACCGCCGTGACCGGCGTGTCGGGCGGCGGCAAGTCGACCTTCCTGATCGAGACGCTATTCAAGGCCGCGTCGCGCCGCATCATGGGCTCGCGCGAACATCCCGCCGAGCACGACCGCATCGAGGGTCTCGAATTCCTCGACAAGGTCATCGACATCGACCAGTCGCCGATCGGACGGACGCCGCGCTCCAACCCGGCCACCTATACCGGTGCCTTCACGCCTATCCGTGACTGGTTCGCCGGCCTTCCCGAAGCCAAGGCGCGCGGCTATCAGCCCGGCCGCTTCTCGTTCAACGTCAAGGGCGGCCGCTGCGAGGCCTGCCAGGGCGACGGCGTCATCAAGATCGAGATGCACTTCCTGCCCGACGTCTACGTCACCTGCGACGTCTGCCACGGCAAGCGCTACAACCGCGAGACGCTCGACGTCCTGTTCAAGGGCAAGTCGATCGCCGACGTGCTCGACATGACGGTCGAGGAAGGCGTCGATTTCTTCGCCGCCGTTCCCGGCGTGCGCGACAAGCTCGACACGCTGAAGCAGGTCGGCCTTGGCTATATCCATATCGGCCAGCAGGCGACGACGCTGTCCGGCGGCGAGGCGCAGCGCATCAAGCTCGCCAAGGAACTGTCGCGCAAGGCGACCGGCAAGACACTCTACATCCTCGACGAGCCGACCACCGGCCTGCATTTCCACGACGTCGCCAAACTCCTGGAGGTGCTGCATGAACTGGTCGACCAGGGCAACACGGTGGTGGTCATCGAGCACAATCTCGAGGTGATCAAGACCGCCGACTGGGTGCTGGATCTCGGCCCCGAAGGTGGCGACGGCGGCGGCGAACTGGTGGCGTCCGGCACCCCGGAAGCGATCGTGCGCGAAAAGCGCAGCTACACCGGCCAGTTCCTCAAGGAGCTTCTGGAACGGCGCCCGGGAGGCAAACGCGAAGCGGCGGAGTGATGGTCGAACCGGCTGGCGCCTGGAGAGCTTTTGAATGACCATCAGAAGAGCGCTTGCCGGTGATCTCCAAACTGTCATCTCGCTGACTACGGCGGCCTACGCGCCCTACACCGCGCTGTTCGGTGCACCGCCGATCCCGGTCACCGAGGATTATGCGCCGCGCATCGCGCGCGGTGAGGTCTGGCTCTTGGAGAATGGCGGGGAGTTGGCTGGACTGCTGACGCTCGAACGGCATGACGATCACGCGATGATCTTCTCCGTTGCCGTCGCCCCCGGCTTTCAGGGCAAAGGTTTCGGCATCGCGCTGCTCAAGCACGCGGATGAGCAAACCCGCCTGTGGGGCTTGCCCGAGGTGCGGCTCTACACCAACGCCAGGATGGAGCGGAACATCGCGCTCTACCTGGCCTACGGTTTCCACGAAACGGGTCGCCGGCCCAATCCCTACCGGCCAGGATGGATGCTCGTCGACATGGCAAAACCGGTCGACGAAACCACGACGGCCTGATTTTTCTGAACACGGGAGGATGACATGAGCAAATCGGGAAAGATCCGCGCCGGCATGGGCGGCTGGACCTTCGAGCCCTGGGACACGTCCTTCTATCCCGACAAACTGTCGAAGGCGAAGCAACTGCACTATGCCAGCCGGCAAGTGCCGAGCATCGAGGTCAACGGCACCTATTATTCGAGCTTCAAGGAGCCGACCTTCGTCAAATGGGCAAGCGAGGCGCCGGACGGATTCGTCTATGCGCTGAAGGGCAACCGCTTCGTCACCAACCGCCGCGTGCTCGGCGAGGCCGGCGAATCGATGATGCGTTTCCTTGGCTCGGGCGTTGCCGCACTCGGCGAAAAGCTCGGACCGATCCTGTGGCAGTTCGCGCCGACCAAGAAATTCGATCCCGATGATTTCGAAGCCTTTCTGAAACTGCTTCCGGCAAAGCAGGACGGTGTTGCGCTGCGCCATGCGGTCGAGGTCCGCAACGACAGCTTCATCGTGCCGGAATTCGCCGCGCTTGCCCGCAAATACAAGGCGGCAATCGTCTATGCCGACCATGCCAAATATCCTGCAATCGCCGATGTCACCGGCGATTTCATCTATGCCCGGCTGCAGACCGGTAGCGATGACAATCCGGACTGCTACACGCCGAAAGGTCTCGATGAGTGGGCAGCGCGAGCAAAGACATGGGCAGAGGGCAAGGTGCCAACCGACCTGCCGCGCGCCGATCCCGCCACCGAGGCGCCCGTGCAGCCACGCGACGTGTTCGTCTACTTCATCACCGAGGGCAAGGTCCGCGCGCCGTTCGGGGCGATGGCGCTGATGAAACGCGTGAGCTAGAGGGCGGGGACGACTGCCCTTCAGCTTCTTCTCTTTAGCATCGGATCCCAAAACCGGTTTCCACTTTGAGTCAGATGCTTTGACGCAGCGGAATCGCGCATCTTCGCCCTCATCGTAACCTTATCGATACCTCCTTGCTGCATGAATCCAGCGCGGCCAAGTCGCATATCCGGGACCGCCGCGGGCAAGGAACGAGGGGCATGTCGCTCGACTACAACTCACTTCTGCTGGCAGTTGGTTTTTCGGCTGCCTGCCTGAGCCTGACGTTGTTCGGCACGTGGCTGACCGCTCGTACGGATAAGTTCCTGCTGACATGGGCGATCAGCGCATTGCTGGTGGTCGGCGACGTCTTCACCTACGACGCCTATATCGCCACGCCCGGACGTATCCTTGGGTTGGCCGCCTTCACCTTGCTGCTTGTCGGCTTCTCGATGATGCTTGGCGCTGCCCATCAGTTCAGAAGCGGCGGCTCACCCATGCCACGTATCCTGATGGGCAGCGGCATTTCGCTTGCGGTGACGCTGCCGCCCATGGCGTTAGGCTATGACGGTCTCGGTTTCATGTTCGAGAACCTGTTCGCCGCGCTGCTCTTGTTCGCGACGGCCGCCGAATACTGGAAGGGGCGTGCCGAGGCACCTGCCCTGGCGATCGGTGCCGCCGCGCTCTATTCGGCCACGGCCATATCCTTCGTGCTGTGCGCGGCGGTTCTGGCATGGGATGGCAGACTGATCCTTGGACATGCACCAAGCAACTGGGCAGAGGATCTGAGTCTCATCGTCGTCATCGCCAGCATGACAGGTATCGGCGCATTGTCGCTGGCGCTCAATCAGGGACGCTTGGCCAGGCATCACCGCCGCAATGCGCTGACCGATCCCTTGACCGGCCTGCTTAACCGCCGCGCCTTGTTCGACCTGCATGGCAATGTACCGGTCGGCGCATTCACCGCTGTGGTCGTGTTCGATCTCGACAGCTTCAAGGCCATCAACGATGAATTTGGCCACGCCGCGGGTGATGAAGTCCTGAAGGTATTTGCCGGCGAACTCGCCGCCAATCTTCGGCCGACCGATGTCGCCGCACGCATGGGCGGCGAGGAATTCGCGCTGGTGTTGAAACGGACCTTGCCCGAAACGGTGGAGGCCACCGCCGAGGCAATACGGGCAGCTTTCGCCGCGTACCGCATCGAAACCGAGGCCGGACCCCTGACATGCACGGTCAGCGCTGGATTTGCTTTCGGCACCAAGGAAGGCCTCAGCTTCGACAAGGTGCTCAGCGCCGCCGACAAAGCGCTCTACGCCGCCAAGCGCGGCGGCCGCAACCGGGTCACCGCCTCGGCATTGCGCCGCGCGGGCTAGAGTGGTCGGCCTTATTGCCAATTATCCGTGACCTCCCGCATGGTCACTGCCTCGACCTGCTCACTGAACCGCGAACAATAGAGTTCCATCAGTGCGTCGTGCGTCTCATCTGCAGAACTGCAGATGGCGTCGGTGACGAGAACAACGCGAAAGCCACGATCGATGGCGCCAAGTACGGTGGCGAGCACACAGACGTCGGTTTCACCTCCCGTAATCACCAAGGTATTTACGGCTGAGCCATGCAGTAGGGCGTCGAGGTGCCCTTCAGTCCATGGCGAATAGACACGCTTGTCGACAAGTTTGGCCGGCGGCACAAAACGTCGAAGTTGAGGCATGAGCTCGATCAGACCTGGGTCGATACGTGAAAGCGTCACTTCCGCCCATCGGCGATAGTAGCTCGCCCACATTCCAGGGCCCTCGCCCGGACGCTTGGCGGGAATAAAGCGGGTGAAAAGTGTTCGCTCCGGCTGTCTGGCGACCAGCTCCTCTATGGCCGGCACGACTTTCTCGGTCCATGGCACGGCCCAAGGCCCATCCACTCCGAACAGGCGCTGCATGTCGACGCAGACATGCAGGCAGTTTTCGCCAAGAGGTCCGTGAACTAACCCTCGTGCGGCCACGGCTGGTCTCCATCAACCATGCCCTGCCGACTAGCCTGCCTGGCCGCTCTCGCCTCGGCCACGTCAACCACAGAGGAGCTCGCCGTTTTCGCTGGATACACGAACCAGCCAACCGGACAGATCGTCCGGGCCGGTCTGCAAGTCGACCAGTAGATCGACTGCACAGCGGATTGCCTCCGACCGGGCGGCATCAAGGCTCGGCATCCTGGACGGAGGTATCCGTCGGATGGCCTCTCCGTCGCGATATTCAAAGATATACGCATCACCAATCCCGTCACTTGCCGCCGTGACGGCAAGCTCATCAAAATTGCCGTTGCTATTCGCATCATAGTCGTTAGCGGCAAGGCCGAACGTAGCAGTCTGAACCAGGATCGCCTTGGCGCGAGTTAGCACGTCTTCCTCGCTCTTTCCGTCGGAACCAGCCATGTCCACGATGACACATTCACTGCCCTCACCGTGGAACATGACGCGACGGACCGACCGACCATCTAGGGCCGCGGCATTCGTGACTTCGGTTCGAATGATTTGCACGGCGGACTCCTGTCTTCCTCACAAAATCGGGGCCGACCGCAGCCAAGCCCTATTTGATCTTCAATCCTGATGCTCCGGCATCTCTTTGAGCTGATCCTTCGTCCATGTGGTGACCGCGTGAACATCGCCGGCCTCGTCACGCATGAAGTCCAACTGGTTGGCAGGCACAGCAACAGGTTTTGCCCCCATGCCGAGGAAGCCGCCCACATCGATGACGACCTGGCTGCCGTGCAGATGGGAGACCGTCCCGACCTTCTCGTCGTCGGCGGCGTAGATGGTCGCGCCGTCGAGTATCTCGGAGGTCAACTCATTGCCGGAAAGGCGTACGTGGTTGGTGTGATCCATGGCTGCATCTCCTGTTGTGTGGAACTGTTGCAACCTGCGACACGACGAACAGTTCCGCGTGGATCGGTGCCGCGTCACAAAATTCGGAGGCAGACCTCCATTCTGAGGTCTCGGTCAGCGCCGATGCGTTTCAAGCGCAGCTGAACCAGCGGATCGCTCGGCATCCGGCATGAACCACTTCATCGCCGCAGGCTAAAATCCAACCTGCCAACTCAACGGCGCGCTGAAAAAGCGTTCATACCCTTCTTGATGGCCTTGCGAGCTTCCGCAGCATTTTGCCAACCCTTGAACTTGATGGTTTTGCCGGTCCCAAGCACCGACGAGGCAAAGAACTGCTCGATTTCACGTCGCAAATCCTCTCGAACGTAATCCGCTGCAACGAGTTCGTCGGGAGCATCCTCCCTATGCGGACAGAAGACATAACGGTCGTTGCGCAGGACCTCGCCGCCTTCGTCCTTCTGCTTGACGCGCAAGGCACCTAGCAGGTTGCATTTGATCACCACGCCGGGGGCTGTTGCTGCCTGATGGATGACAAGCCCGTCGAGAGGATCACCATCTTCACCCAACGTCGAAGGGATAAAGCCCCAATCGTAAGGATACATCATTCCAACCGGCAAGGGACGGACATAGCCGAACATCTGCGTTTCCGGGTCGAAAGCCAGTTTCGCCGTCGCGCCACGTGGAGTTTCGATGATCACTCTAATGAGGCCCTTCGTGGTTGCCGGCAGCTTCAGAAAATTGGGCATCCAGGTGCCTCGTCTCGGTTAAGCCCCCATCTTCGCGAGATTCCGTTGCTATTCGCATGGCACGGCGGCAGGCGATGGAACTTCACAACGCAAAAAATGTTCCGAAGAAGAAAGCCCTTCAGGAGAGTCCAGGCATGACAAAAGCTTCTCTGCACCTACTGAAGGGGGTAGGCTATTTGATCTCTACCGCGAGCGTAATCCTGCTCGCCATCGTGAGTTGGTCAAGCGCTTCGGAAAGCGCTTTGCTCACCGCCTGCTTGATTGGCGGCGCAGCGTTCTCCATCGTTGGAATGTTCTGCCGCTGGCTGACATACCAAATTGAAAAGCACCGGAGCGGCGAGTAGAAGACCGAAAGCATCCCTCATGCTGGGGACCATGATCAAGCCGGCGTACAGGATCGGCCGGCATCGCCGCGTGTCCAACAACTATTGCAGGTCGGCGACCAGAGCGCATCTTGTTCAAACGATTGGCTTGCCGCAGGGGGCATGCGCCGGTAACCCCATCGCTTGCAACGATGGGGATCGAAGCGCTTTCTACGCCGCCATCACGATTTCATTGAAGGCATCGAGGTCGACATAGAAGACCTTGGTGATTTCCTCGATCAGCTCGTCGTAGTCGTACCCCTGGGACCTCAATATGTTGATGGCGGTGATGATGTCGACGCGCTCCGTAAGCCGCCGCTTCTGGTAATCTTCGACATAGCGTTCCATGGCTGTCCCTTGGCCTGTGTGCCCAAACGCGTTGAACGACAAACAGATCGCAGGAGGGAAGCTAGGGAGCCTTGCTTGCGTGGAACTTGCCGGCTGGAGCCTGCACCTTCCCCTGATCTGCAACCAACCAGACTGATACGGGAAGCGGCCGACTCACCAAGGCCAAATAAAGACTAACACGCCATGGTCGACGTGCCAGAGTTGCGCAGGGGTCTTTGAAGAAAGATTGGGGCGCCACCGCGCGGGTGACGACCAGACGGACTACACCGTCAGGAATTTGCGAACGTCCGCCCTGTCGAGATCTTCCGCCGGACCAGTGTGGACGATCAGCCCCCGGTCCATGATGTTCACCTCGTCGGCGAGTTCGCGACAGAAATCGAGATACTGTTCGACCAGCAGCACGGCAATGCCGGCCTGGTCGCGCAAATAGCGGATGGCACGGCCGATATCCTTGATGATCGACGGCTGGATGCCTTCCGTCGGCTCGTCGAGCACCAGCAGTTTCGGCCGCATCACCAATGCCCTGCCAATAGCGAGCTGCTGCTGCTGACCGCCGGAAAGGTCACCACCACGGCGACCCAGCATCTGCTTCAGGACTGGAAACAGCTCGAAGACATGGGCGGGCACATTTCGGTCGGCCCGTTTCAGCGGCGCGAAGCCTGATTCGAGGTTCTCCCGCACCGTGAGCAGCGGAAAGATCTCCCTGCCCTGCGGTACGAATGCGATGCCCGACCGGGCGCGGTCATACGCCGCGCTCCGGTCGAGCGCCTTCCCCTCGAAGGCAACACTTCCGCTCGTCAGCCGATGGTGGCCAACGATCGATCTCATCAAACTGGTCTTGCCGACGCCGTTGCGGCCGAGCACGCAGGTGATCTTGCCGGCACCCGCCTTCAGCGACACGCCACGCAGCGCCTGGGCGGCGCCGTAGTGAAGCGTGGCGTTCGAAACTTCGAGCATGTCAGCGCCTTCTCCAGAACCTGAGGAAGGACAAATCGAAGCGATGGAATTGAACCCGCCACACCATGCTCATCTCCCCAGATAGACTTCGACGACGCGCTCGTCGGCCGAAACGAAATCGAGCGTGCCCTCGGACAGTACCGCGCCCTCGTGCAGGCAAGTGACCTTGACGCCGAGCTCGCGAACGAAATGCATGTCGTGCTCGACGACGATGACCGAATGGTCGCGTGCAATGTCCTTGAGCAGCCGTGCGGTTTCCTCGGTCTCGGCATCGGTCATGCCGGCAACCGGCTCGTCGACCAGAAGCAGCTTCGGGTCCTGCGCCAGGAGCATGCCGATCTCCAGCCACTGCTTTTGGCCGTGGCTGAGATTGGTCGCCAGTTCGTCGCGCTTGTCGCCAACCCGGATGATGCCGAGGATGTCGTCGATCTGCCGCGCCTCCGCGGCCGAGCGCCGGTGGAACAGCGCCGGAAAGATCGAGCGCGGCCCCTTAAGCGCCAGCATCAGGTTCTCCTCGATCGTGTGGCTCTCGAAGACGGTCGGCTTCTGGAATTTGCGGCCGATGCCCATCATGGCGATCTCGGCTTCGTCGTGCTTGGTCAGGTCGACCTGGCCGTCGAAGAACACCTCGCCCTCGTCGGGCCGTGTCTTGCCGGTGACGATGTCCATCATCGTCGTCTTGCCGGCGCCGTTGGGGCCGATGATGGCGCGCATCTCACCCTTGTCGAGCACCAGCGACAAATTGTTGATGGCGCGAAAACCGTCGAACGAGACCGAGACGCCGTCGAGGTAAAGGATGGTGTTGCTCTTCGACATGGCCCCTTACTCCGCCGGCTGTGGTTCGGGGTTGGACGAGGACCATTCGCCCGGTGTTCTTGCCGCTGCCCGGACGATCTTCGGTGGCGCCGGGTCGACATAAGTGCCGGCTTCTTCGGCGGCAGATGCCGCCCGCAACGCCCTGGCGTTGCCGCGCCAGGAATCCCACATGCCGATGATGCCCTTGGGCAAGAGCAGCGTGACTGCGACGAACAGGCCGCCCAGCGCAAACAGCCAGAATTCCGGCAACACACCGGTGAACCAGGATTTGCCGGCATTGACGAGCAAAGCACCGACGATCGGTCCGACAATGGTGCCGCGACCGCCGACGGCCGCCCAGATCACCACCTCGATCGAATTGGACGGTTCGAATTCGCCGGGGTTGATGATGCCGACCTGCGGCACGTAGAGCGCGCCGGCTATGCCGGCCATGACGGCCGAGACCGTGAAAGCGAACAGTTTGACGTTCTCGGCCCGCCAGCCGAGGAAGCGCGTGCGGCTCTCGGCGTCACGCACCGCCATCAGCAGCTTGCCGTATTTGGAGCCGACGATTGCCCAGGTTACGAAGACAGCAAGTGCGAGCATCACCGCGCTGGCAGCGAACAGCGCCGAGCGCGTCGCGTCGGCCTGCACGTTGAACCCTAGAATATCCTTGAAATCGGTCAGGCCGTTGTTACCGCCGAAGCCCATGTCGTTGCGGAAAAAGGCGAGCAGCAGCGCATAGGTCATCGCCTGGGTGATGATCGAGAGATAGACGCCGGTGACGCGGCTGCGGAAGGCGAACCAGCCGAAGACGAAGGCGAGCAGGCCGGGCACGGCCAGCACCATGATCGCGGCGACCCAGAAATGGTCGAAGCCGTACCAGAACCACGGCAATTCCTTATAGTTCAGGAACACCATGAAGTCCGGCAGGATGGGGTTGCCATAGACGCCGCGCGAGCCGATCTGGCGCATCAGATACATGCCCATCGCATAGCCGCCGAGCGCGAAGAAGGCGCCATGGCCAAGCGAGAGAATGCCGCAATAGCCCCAGACGAGGTCGAGCGCCAAGGCAAGCAGCGCATAGCAGAGATATTTGCCGGTCAGTGCGACGATGTAGGACGGGACATAGAAGGCACTCGTCGGCGATACGACGAGATTAAGCAGCGGCACGATGATGGCCACCGCCAGCAGCATGAAGATGGTGATGGCGATGCGTCGGTCCGCGCCCGCGGCAAAGAAGCGTCCGGTGATCATGCTTCCACCGCCCTGCCTTTGAGCGCGAACAGGCCGCGCGGGCGCTTCTGGATGAACAGGATGATCAGCACCAGCACGACGATCTTGCCAAGCACTGCGCCGGCATAAGGCTCGAGGAACTTGTTGACGATGCCGAGCGAGAAGGCGCCGACCAGCGTGCCCCACAGATTGCCGACACCGCCGAAGACGACGACCATGAAGCTGTCGATGATGTAGCCGCGGCCGAGATTGGGCGAGACGTTGTCGATCTGGCTGAGCGCGACACCGGCGATACCGGCAATGCCGGATCCGAGCGCGAAGGTCAGCGCGTCGACCCATGGCGTCCTGATCCCCATCGAAGAGGCCATGCGCCGGTTGGCGGTGACGGCGCGCATCTGCAGCCCCCAGGGCGTGCGCTTCATCACATAGAGCAGCACCGCGAAGACGCTGAGCGCGAAAACCAGGATCCACAGCCGGTTCCAGGTGATCGCCAGCTGTCCGACGTTGAACGAGCCCGACATCCACGACGGATTGCCGACCTCCTGGTTGGTCGGCCCGAATATGCTGCGCACCGCCTGCTGCAGGATCAGCGAGACGCCCCACGTCGCCAGCAGCGTTTCCAACGGCCGGCCGTAGAGGAAGCGGATGACGCCGCGCTCGATGGCAAGGCCGACGAGCGCGGCGACCAGGAAGGCGAGCGGCAGGGCGATTACCAGCGACCAGTCGAACAGGCTGGGAAAGGATGTGCGGATCACCTGCTGGACGACGAAGGTGGTGTAGGCGCCGAGCATGACCATCTCGCCATGCGCCATGTTGATGACGCCCATGACGCCGAAGGTGATGGCAAGCCCGATCGCGGCGAGCAGCAAGACCGAGCCCAGCGAAATGCCGTACCAGATGTTCTGGCCGGCATCCCAGAACGCCAGCGTCGAATTGATGTTGCGAATAGCCGCTGTCGCCGCTTCCTTGACCGCGTCCGGGGCGTTCGCCTCGACCGAGGTGAGCAGCGAAACCGCATCGCGGTCGCCCCGTGCGCCGATCAGCGCGATTGCGGCGAGCTTGTCGGCATCCGGCCGGTCGGAGACCAGGACGGAGGCGGCGCGGGCCTGTTCGAGCAGGGCCTTGACGCTTGCCACGGTCTCCTTGGCGATCGCTGCGTCGAGCGGCTCGATGTTTGCGGCATCGGGCGTCTTGAACATGGTGTCGGCGGCGGCGCCCCGCACGGCCGGGTCCTTGGCGCCAAGCGTCAACGTGCCGAGCGCATCGCGGATGACGCGGCGCAGCGTGTTGTTGACCTTGATCTTGGCGATGTCGTCCTTGGCGGCGTCAGCCGACTTCTCGCCGCTTAGCGGGTCGAGCAGCTCAACGCTGTCGCCAGTCTCCTTGCCGACAAAGACCAGGGAATCGGCCTTGCGGATATAGAGATTGCCGTCGGCAAGTGCCGCAAGCGGCCGTTCGACGGCCGGGTCGCCTGTTGCCGCCAGTTCGTGAACGACAGCCCCTGTCTCCGAAAAGCCCTTGGCCGTCGCGAATTTGGCGATGATGCCACGCAGATCGGCTTCGCTTGCACCCGATGACGACAGCGTCGCCAGCAGGACCAGCAGTGTCAGGCCAATCGCACGGAACAGGTTCATTGGCTTCAGGCAGCTCCTGAAAGGTTGATTTCGCGCCCGGGCGGACTGGAGGACGAAGCCCGCCCGGAGCGCTTGGGGGGCACGGACCTGAAGGTCCAGCCCCGGGGAGGATCAGTTTGTGCCCTTGCCGCCGCACTTGCCGGTGGCGACATTGAAGTTGCCGCAGGACAGTGGCGCGCGCCAATCGGAGATCAGGTCCTTGGAGTCAGGCAGGTAGTCGGACCACTCGTCGCCCATCACCAGACCTGGCGTGCGCGAAACCGTCTCGAACTGGCCATCGGCCTGGATTTCACCGATCAGCACCGGCTTGGTGATGTGGTGGTTCGGCATCATCGTCGAGTAGCCGCCGGTCAGGTTCGGGACCGAAACGCCGATCATGGCGTCGATGACCTTGTCCGGATCGGTGGTGCCGGCCTTCTCGACGGCCTTCACCCACATGTTGAAGCCGATATAGTGGGCTTCCATCGGGTCGTTGGTGGTGCGCTTGTCGTTCTTGATGAACTTGTGCCAGTCGGCGATGAACTTCTTGTTCTCGGGCGTGTCAACGCTCTCGAAATAGTTCCAGGCGGCGAGATGGCCGACCAGCGGCGCGGTGTCGAGACCGGCAAGTTCTTCCTCGCCGACCGAGAAGGCCATAACCGGAATGTCCTCGGCCTTGATGCCCTGGTTGCCGAGTTCCTTGTAGAACGGCACGTTGGCGTCGCCGTTGACGGTCGAGACCACGGCGGTCTTCTTGCCGGCCGAGCCGAATTTCTTGATGGCCGAAACTTCGGTCTGCCAGTCGGAGAAGCCGAACGGCGTGTAGTTGACCATGATGTCTTCCGCCGCGACGCCCTTGGCCTTCAGGTAGGCCTCGAGGATCTTGTTGGTGGTGCGCGGATAGACGTAGTCGGTGCCTTCGAGCACCCAGCGCTTCACCGAACCGCCGTCTTCGCTCATTAGATAGTCGACCGCCGGGATTGCCTGCTGGTTCGGAGCGGCACCCGTGTAGAACACGTTGCGCTCGCTTTCCTCGCCCTCATACTGGACGGGATAGAACAGAATGTTGTCGAGCTCGGAGAACACCGGCAGCACCGATTTGCGCGACACCGAGGTCCAGCAGCCGAACACCGCCGCGACCTTGTCCTTGGAGATCAGCTCGCGCGCCTTCTCGGCGAACAGCGGCCAGTTGGAAGCAGGGTCGACGACGACGGCTTCGAGCTTCTTGCCGAGCAGGCCGCCCTTGGCGTTCTGTTCGTCGATGAGCATCAGCATGGCGTCCTTCAACGTCGTCTCCGAAATCGCCATGGTCCCCGACAGCGAATGGAGAATGCCGACCTTGATCGTGTCGTCAGCCGCCTTGGCGGGCACGGACATCAACAGGCCTGCCGCGACCACGCTCGCCGAAAACATTTTTGTAATTGTCGAGAAATTACCCCTCATGCCTAACACTCCCAAGCTGGTTGATTGCACCGCAACACTACGATGCAACCCCCATGCCAATCGCCAAGGTGGTGCCGATGAAGGGATGATAATGCAATATTATCAATTGCTTGATATATTAGAGTTCTGCAAACAAAGAGAGCCGGTTAAAAATTGATTGAGAGAAAATTGCGCAACGCGCAGGGCTTTTGCCTAATTTTCGCCCAATTTGACCACGTGCCTACATTTTGATCGTCAAGCGCGGCACCGCAGACAACAAATGTTGCGGCACAGCGCAAAAATAGGGCAAGCTCGCCGCTCAAGCGAGCACGTCATGGCATACAGAATCTCACGCATTTTCATCGGCATATTGCTTCTTGCGGCGGCGACCGGCACCGCACGAGCCGACTTCAGCGATGGCAAGATGCCGGATGGCACCTATCATTGCGAGGTCTACCTGCTCGGCCTGTTCCTCAATCTCGGCGACATCACCATCAAGGGATACGTCTACAGCGGCCCGGTCACCTTTGGGACCGCCCAGCAGGCTTACAATTATCAGATGGATGCAAACGGCGTGATCTCCTGGCTGGGACCGTTGGGCGGCTACACCGCCGGCGGCAACTCGATCTCGCTGACCCAGGCCACGCTTGACGGCGAGACCCCGCCCTCCTTCGACATCATCATGAAGCAACCCGACGGCGCCTTCACCGCCTCGACCTGCACGAAGAACTGAGACGCCCCATCGAAAAAGGCGCGGAACCTTGTTGGGTTCCGCGCCTGCAGGCGGTCGGGAGGATGCGCTCAGATGGTCTTGGCCGACATCTGCGCAGCGATGTAGTCGGCCTGGCGTATCGCCAGCGACACGATCGTCAGGGTCGGGTTTTCGGCGGCACCCGTCGTGAACTGGCTGCCGTCCGACACGAACAGGTTCTTGATGTCGTGCGCCTGGCCATGCTTGTTGACGACGCCGTCGGCTGCTTTCTCGCTCATCCGGTTGGTGCCGAGATTGTGGGTCGACGGATAGGGCGGCGTCGGGAAGGTGCGCGTGGCGCCGACCGCGGCGTAAAGCGCCGAGGCTTGCTTGTAGGCGTGGTTGCGCATCGCGGTGTCGTTCGGATGATCGTCGAAATGCACGTCGGCGATCGGCATGCCATGCTCGTCCTTCATGTCGGCATGCAGCGTGATGCGGTTCTCCGCGCGCGGCATGTCCTCACCGACGATCCACAGGCCCGCCATATGGTCGTAATGGTCGAGCGCCGTGGTGAACGACCGGCCCCAGCCGCCCGGATCGAGGAAGGCCGCCATGAACGGCAGACCGAGCGACAGCGTCTCGAACTCGTAGCCGCCGACGAAACCGCGCGACGGATCATGGCGCGCCTCGTCGCGGATGATGCCGGCCATGGTGGTACCGCGATACATGTGCACCGGCTTGTCGAAGATGGCATAGACCGATCCGGTGGTGTGGCGCATGTAGTTCTTGCCCACCTGCCCCGACGAATTGGCGAGGCCGTGCGGGAACTTGGCTGATTCGGAATTCAGCAACAGGCGCGGGCTCTCGATGGAGTTGCCGGCAACAGCGACGATGCGGGCCTTCTGTTCCTGCAGCTTGCCGTCCTTGTCGGCATAGACGACGCCGGTCACCTTTCCGCTAGCGTCGTGGTTGATCTTGATCACCATGGCGTTCGGCCTGACCTCGAGATGGCCTGTCGCCTCGCCCTTGGGGATTTCGGTGTAGAGCGTCGACCATTTGGCGCCCCATTTGCAGCCCTGGAAGCAGAACCCTGTCTGTTGGCAGGAATTGCGGTCATCGCGCTGAACCGAGTTTATCGCCATGTTGCCGGTGTGACATTCCTTGTAGCCGACCTTGTCGGCGCCCGCCTTCAGCACCTTGAAGTTGTTGTTGCCCGGCAGTCTCGGCCAGTCGTTGGTGCCGGTCACGCCCATCTTGGCTTCGGCCTTGGCGTAGTAGGGTTCCATCTCGGCCAGCGTGATCGGCCAGTCGAGCAGGTTGGCGCCCTTCAGTTTGCCGTAGGTCGACAGCGTCTTGAACTCATGCTCCTGGAAGCGCAGCGAAGCTCCGGCCCAGTGCGTGGTCGAGCCGCCGACCGACTTGACGATCCAGGCCGGCAGGTTTGGGAAATCCTTGGCCACACGCCAGTCGCCGGACGTGGTGCGTTTGTCCTTCCAGGCGAGCTGGGTGAATGAATCCCACTCGTCGTTGATGAACTCCTCGTATTCGTGGCGTGCGCCGGCCTCCAGGATGACGACATCGACACCCTTCTGGGCAAGTTCGTTGCCGAGCGTGCCGCCGCCGGCGCCCGAGCCGATGATGACGACCACACCGTCGTTTTTGAGATCAAATGAAGCTGCCATGGTTTCCTCCCATGATTTTCTGTTTGCGGGGTCTCGGGACGAAGGGGCTCAGAGCCACTCGATGTCGTTGAAACCGCGCGCGATATAGCCGCCCTTGGAATAGGACTCGCCCTCGTAGCCGAAGATCGGCCATACCTCTTTCTGGTTGTAGAGGCCGACGACGAGACCGCCACGGATGGCCTGGAAGAATGGCGTCGCCTCGATCTGCTTCAGCACCGCGACGCGCTGGTCTTCCCAGCCAAGAGCCCGGTAACCTCCCTCGCCCGACTTCTTGTCGAGATCGGCGATGCCATCTTCGATCATCGCCTTGTGGGCGGCGTCCTTGCCGGCCTGCTCGTCATGGCCCTTCACGGCAATGGCGTAATATTTGTCGGGGACCTGATCGTGCGGATAGATGTCGCGCGCCATCTGGATCAGCGTCGCCATCGTTTCGGGCTTGAGCGCCGATGTCTCGAGGCCCCAGGCATGTTCGGGGCTGATGACGGCGCTGCCCGAAATGACGAGCAAAGCGCCGATGCCACCGCGTTTGAGAAGCTCACGACGTGAAAGTCCAGGCTTCCCGTCATAGATCGTGACCATGTATTCCTCCCTGCTTGCTATTTGCACCCCTTGAGGGTGCCGTTGCTGGCGCCGCGCCTCCCGGTGCGGCTGCGATGTCTCCTATTTGAAGCGGCCTCCGCGTTGCAGAACCTCGATCTTGTAGCCGTCCGGATCTTCGATGAAGAAGAAGCGGGCGATCAGCGAACCGTCGCGGTTGAACTCGACGATCTTTTTGGGATTGAGCCCAAGCGCGCCGAGACGATCATGTTCGCTGTCCAGGTCGACGACCGAGACCGCGAGGTGGCCGTAGCCGTCGCCAAGCACATAGGGCTCCCGCCGCCCCTTGTTCACGGTCAGTTCCACCTCGAACCCTGCCTCGGCATTGCTGAGATAAATGAGCGTGAATGTCTCGAAGTCCAGCCTGTCGGCGACATCGAGCCCGAAGGCATGTCTGTAGAAGTCGACGGATCGGGTCTCCTCGAGAACCCGGATCATGCTGTGAATCGCCTTTGCCAAATCAGTCTCCGCCGTGGTGAACGGAAGCAATTATGGGCGGCGCGGGCAAAAGATGGTGGCAGCCGGTTACCACGCCCAGACTCGTGAAATGTCCCGCCCGCCCCATCAGGGACGAAAGTCCGATTGCCGTACCGGCATTTTTGCCTGAAAGTAGTATTGGGGACGAGCAGTGCGGCAGTGCGGCGCGTCCACCCAAAACCAACAATCATGGGAGGTTTGTCGGATGTGCAGGGTATTTGCGGGCCAGGACCCCGAAGGCTATCGCCAGATCAACCGGTCGATCCGCATTGACGGACATTCGACCAGCATTCAGCTCGAGGCGACATTCTGGGCGCTACTTGACGAGATTGCCGAAAGCCAGGGTCTGACGACGCCGAAATTCATTTCGAAGCTCTATGACGAAGCCATCGAGATCAACGGCGCCATTCCAAACTTCGCGTCGATGCTGCGCACCACCTGCGCCCTCTATCTGCGCGGCCATCGGCCGGGCATGGAGGAGCAGATGGCGCCGAAGCGGCAAGCCGCCTAGACTAGCGTCCCTCTACGGCGACAGCGAGCGCCAACCGGCTCATATCGGTGAAGAGCGTCTGGCGCTCGGAATAGTCGGTTTGTTCGCCGGTGACGATATTGTCTACCACGGTCAGGATCGACAGCGCCCGGGCGCCGAAATAAGCCGCAATGCGATAAAGCGCGGCGGTTTCCATATCCACGGCCAGAGCTCCGGCTGCCTGCGCTTCGACAAAGCGGACACGGCCTTCCGGATGATAGAAGATATCGCTGCAAACCGTCAGGCCTGCGCGGTGGTCGATGCCAAATTCGGCCGCCTTGGCCAAGGCGCGGGCAAGCAGCACCGGATCCGGGCCGGTAACGGCTTCGTAAAGGCCGAAAACCTGACCGCTTTGAGCGCTTTCCGCTCGTGCTGATTGCGAGATGACAAGGCTGCGCAGTTTTGTCTTGGCGGTCAGGCCGCCGCAGGTGCCGGTGCGGATCAATGTCCGGGCACCATAGAAATCCAGCAGCTCATGCGCATAGATCAGAAACGACGAGACGCCGATGCCCGTCGACTGAATGCTGACCGGTTTGCCGCCAAACAATCCGGTGAAGCCAAGGGCGCCCCGCCGGCGATTGATGCAGCGCGGCGCTTCCAGGAATGTTTCCGCCATCCACTCGGCGCGTTGCGGGTCGCCCGGTAGCAACACCGTACCGGCATAGTCGCCCTTGGCTGCCTCGATATGTGGCGTCAACCGCTGCTCCCCCAAGCCCGCTTGCCGTTTCGCCCACAATCATGGCGTTGTCACGGCATTACGCAAGGGCAGAGTATCAGAAGCACCTAGGATTCCAGCACGTCCTTGACGATGGTCGCCAGTTGCTTGAGCGAAAACGGCTTCGGCAGGAAGCCGAAATGCGCGTCTGCCGGCAGGTTTCTGGCGAAGGCGTCCTCGGCATAGCCGGACACGAAGACGAACTTGATATCCGGTTGGCGCTTGCGCAGTTCACCAAGCAGCGTCGGCCCGTCCATCTCCGGCATCACCACGTCGGACACGACGATGTCGACCTTGCCGCCCAGAGCCTCGAACACTTCCAGCGCCTCGACACCCGAGGATGCCTCGTGCACGGTATAGCCGCGCGACACCAGCGCCCGCATGCCGCCCATGCGCACGGCGTCCTCGTCCTCGACGAGCAGCACCGTGGCGGAGCCTGACAGATCCTTGGCCGTATCGACAACCTTCGCCGGCACCGCCGGCACATCGCCGGGTTCGCCCGCCTTCTTCACTTCCGCGATGTGGCGCGGCAGGAAGATGCGGAAAGTTGACCCTTTGCCGACCTCGGAATCGCAGAAGATGAAGCCGCCGGTCTGCTTGATGATGCCGTAGACCATCGACAGGCCGAGGCCGGTGCCCTTGCCCACTTCCTTGGTGGTGAAGAAGGGCTCGAAAATCTTCTTCAGCACGTCGGGCGCGATGCCGCTGCCGGTATCCTCGACTTCGACCACGACATAGTCGGCAGGAGTGAGTTCGCGGTAGGAAAAGGCCTTGCATTCCTCGGCGGTCACATTGCGGGTGCGCACGGTGAGATCGCCGCCGGCCGGCATCGCGTCGCGGGCGTTGACCGCAAGGTTGACCACCACCTGTTCAAACTGCCCGATGTCGACCTTGACCGGCCACAGGTCGCGGCCATGGTCGACCTTCAGCTTGATGTCATTGCCGACAAGACGGGCCAGCAACATCCTGAGGTCGGCGAGCACGTCGGTCAGGTTGAGCACCTCGGGCCGCAGCGTCTGCTTGCGCGAGAACGCCAGCAGTTGCCGCACCAGCGAGGCTGCCCGGTTGGCGTTCTGCTTGATGTTCATGATGTCGGGGAAGGATGGGTCCGACGGGCGGTGGTTGGTCAACAGCAGGTCTGAGGCCATGATGATGGCGGTCAGCACATTGTTGAAGTCGTGCGCGATGCCGCCGGCAAGTTGGCCGACCGCCTGCATCTTCTGGCTTTGCGCCATCTGGCCTTCGAGTGCCTTCTGCTCCGTGGTCTCGACGGCGTAGACGATGGCCGACTCTTCGGCGCCCTCGCCGCCGGTCCCGTCGGCGACCGCGTTGACGTAGAAACGGATGTGCCGTTCATCATTGCCGGGCAACAAGGTGTCGATCGGCTCGATGTCGGCCTGTCGCTGCCGGGCTTTTTCGAAAGCGGAGGCAAAAGCCGGCCGGTCGCGCTCGTGGATCACCGTGTCCAGCCGCACGCGGCGATCGACCGCGTCCCCATCGACGACGGAGGAAAACAGCGACAGGAACGGCGCGTTGGTGCGCAGGATGCGCCCGCTCTTGTCGACGGCGGCAATGGCCATCGGCGTCGAATTGAAGAAACGGGTGAAGCGGACCTCGGAGGCGCGAAGATCGGCGGAAGCATCCTCGCCCTGGGTCCGGTTGAGCACGATCGTGCGCGTCGGGCCGTTGACGCCTTCGCGGCTGGCTGAAACGCGATGCATGAAGCGTACCGGCAACGCCTCGCCTTTCGTTGTCGTCAGATCGAGATCGAGGACCGCGTTGCGTGTGGTGCCCGGATCGGCCTTGACCGAGCGGACCAGTGCCATGCCATCGCCGGCCACGATCTCCGGCAAGGTGACGGAGCCGGGCGTGAAACTGGTAAGGTCAATACCCAGCCATTCGGCAAGCGTCGCATTGATGTAGGTGACACGGCCATCCTGGTCGGCCGAAAAGAAGCCGGCCGGCGCGTGGTCGAGGTGATCTATCGCCTTCTGCAAGTCGAGGAAGAAGCGCTCCTGCTCGGCCCGCTCCTGCGAAATGTCGGCAAGTTGCCAGGCCAGCATCGGCAGCCGCTGACCCGGCACGCTGAAGGTGCGGGCGCGGGCCCGGTACCAGCGGGCGCCTGGTTCGGCACCTGGCCGAATGGACTGTGCGAGCCGAAACTCGCCGTCACCCGGCTGGCCGTCGCGCAGGCCGGACGCCAAGCGATAAATCGTGACGGAAGCTTCGGGAACATCCGAGAGCAAGCCCTCGACCGTCTTCAGGTCAGCCGCCGACGACGCTCCGGTCATGTCGGCATAGGAGCGATTGGCGTAGACGACACGGCCCTTGGTATCCGTCACCAGAAGGCCCTGCGACATCGAATCAACGAATGCCTTCGACAGTTCATCACCTGTCGAGCGTGGCGTGACCTGCACGAAGCCGATCGCCGTGGCGAACAGGAAGCCGACACCGATCATCGCCAGCACGCCGAGCATGCCGAGCAGGAAAGGATCGCCGAGGCGCTCGCGGAAGAGGCCGAAGATGATCGCGGCTCCCGTCAGAACGACGATGAAAATGATAAGCCGGGTGACCGCGCCCGGTCGCGTGTTCTGGTCGACGATCGGTACCGGATAGAAATCGCCGCGCGCTTCCTTGGCCATGTGCCCCCTGCTCGTGAATTCCGGTGTCCGACACCCGCCCCTAGCGGGTTGAATCACATTCTCCTAGTCCGGAAAAGGCCTGGGCGGCAAATGTCAGATAAAAATGATGTCCTTCGGCCTTCGGAGTTTTCAAGCTGTTCACGAGCATGAATGGCAACTTGCGGTAGCCAGTCGCTACGGTCTAGAGTCGCATCACTTCCAAAGTCCAAAGGCGATCAGGGGAAACCAATGCAGTGGCTGGATAGCGTGGCGGGCCCCGGATATGCCGCGGCACTGCTGTGGACCTTTGCAGCTCTTATTCTGCTGGTCATCGTTCTCGTCATCATCAAGCTCGTGCGCAACTTGACCTTCGGAACCTTTGTCGCCGGCGGCAGGAACCGCAAGACGCGGCTGGCCGTCATGGACGCGACCGCCGTCGACAGTCATCGGCGCCTGGTGCTGGTGCGCCGGGATGATATCGAACATCTGATTCTGATTGGCGGCCCGACCGACGTCGTCGTCGAACGCGATATCCGGCTTTCGGCGCCGCGCCGTCCGGCGCTGACCGGAGATGGCGGCTTGCAGCCGGTCCAGGCCACCGCCGCCCCGGCGGCACGGCCGCGTGCGCCTCAACCCGCTCCACCGCCTCCAAGGCAGGCCCCCGCTCCGCAGCCGGTGACCACGGCGGCGCCGGCCCGGCCGCGTCCGGCCGCGCCGGCTCCAGCGCCAGCCCCGAAGCCGGTGACGCAAAGCTACCAGCCAACCAACGTCACGCCGTTGCCCGCCTATGGGTCAGCGAACGCCAATATCATTCGGCAAGTGCCGCCGCCGCCAAGGCAGGACAGCATCGACGATACGCTGATGAAGGAACTCGAAGTGTCGCTCGACCAGCCCCGTTCAGGCGGCCCGGTGGGCAAACCGGCGGCAAAGGCACCGCCGTCGCTCGACGATGAAATGACCAAGCTTCTGGGCGAACTCGCCAGCCAGAAGAGATGATCAGCTCCGGAGCCGCCGCCGGCCAGGGGAATTGGACTGGTCGGGACCTTGGGCTTGCTTTCGCTTGTTTGCACTGGATGTGTGGCATGCCAACGGAAATGGCCGGAAAGCCGGCCATTTCAACATCAACATCGCTGCAAAACTGTCCTGGGCGCAGCCCTTTTTGGGCGATGCGTCAGTCGTCGCGATAGACTTTTTCGCGGCGCTCGTGCCGCTCCTGCGCTTCGATCGACAGCGTCGCGATTGGACGCGCATCGAGCCGCTTCAACGCGATCGGTTCACCGGTCTCCTCGCAATAGCCATAGGTGCCTTCGTCGATGCGCTGCAAGGCGGAATCGATCTTTGCAATGAGCTTGCGTTGACGGTCGCGGGCCCTGAGCTCGATGGCGCGGTCGGTTTCCGAAGAGGCCCGGTCGGCGAGATCGGGGTGGTTGGCGTTTTCCTGCTGGAGAATTTCGAGAGTTTCGCGCGCTTCGCGCAATATGTCATTCTTCCAAGTGACGAGCTTCAGGCGGAAGTAGGATTTCTGCCGCTCGTTCATGAACGGCTCGTCTTCGGAGGGTACGTAATCGGCGGTAACGATGTCGTTCATTCGACTCACCCAAAATGCCCCAAATTTGGGGCCTATATATTCGCCGCCAGACGCCTGCACAAGCGCAATCGGCCGCCGTCTCACGCAATTGTTAATGTCAGGCGGCGGGGTATCAGCGGCGTCTTTTGCGAGATCGATGCGAGCGAATTAACACGTGATTCGTTGTGCTTGATGGGAAAGGGCCATTGTGCGCCCGGCCTTTCTCATGGCTAATCCGGCGACGTCTTGGGCTTCGCTACGCGACACCAACGGGGGTTCGGTGAGCAGACTTTATCTGTTGAGACATGCCAAGGCCGGTTGGGCACTGCCAGGCGTGCGCGATTTCGATCGTCCGCTCGATGCATCGGGCCGCGCCGATGCCGAGGCAATGGGCGCGGCCATGAAGGCCAGAGGTTATATTCCGGACCTCACCCTTTGCTCCAGTGCCAAACGAGCACGCGAGACGCTGGAGGGGCTGGCCAACCAGACCGATACTGGCAAGGTTTTGTTCCTCGATACGCTCTACAGTGAAGACGCCGCCGGATACCTGTCGATAATACGAGGCAATGGCGGCTCAGGCTCGTTGCTGGTCATCGGCCACAACCCGATGACGGAAGATCTCGCCTTGGCGGTTTCGGGCGACGGCGACGAGACGGCCCGGGCGATGCTGAGCCACGGTTTTCCGACTTCGGGACTGGCGGTCGTCCGCTTCGGTGCCGATCTGGCGAAAGCCGCCCAGGGCGCCGGCTATCTCGAGGCCTTCCTGACACCGGCCGATCTCTGATGTCGATCTCCGGCGCCATTTCAAAGCCGGGTTCCAGAGCCTATATCGGACGGACCGAAGCCCGAAAGATCATGTTTTGGCATCATCGCTGACCACCTTCACCGACGAGGCGAAAATTGCGCTCGACACACTGTCGGGCCGCGCCACCGGGCTTTTTTCTCCATCGCTGCGCCTTGGCGTGACGGGATTATCACGCGCCGGCAAGACGGTCTTCATATCCGCCTTTGTTCACAACCTGATCCATGGTGGGCGCCTGCCGCTGTTCGAGGCGCAGAAATCCGGGCGCATCGCCCGCGCCTTCCTTGAGCAGCAGCCGGACGACGCCGTACCGCGCTTCCAGTACGAAGATCACATCGCCGCCTTGGTCAACGAGCGTGCCTGGCCTGACTCGACACGCGCCATTTCGGAGCTGCGGCTGACCATCGAATATGAATCGGCCTCCGGTTGGAGCCGCATGTTTTCCTCCGGCAAACTGTCGGTCGACATCGTCGACTATCCAGGTGAGTGGCTGCTCGACCTGCCGCTGCTGGGCAAATCCTTCGCCGATTTTTCGCGCGAGGCGCTCGAACTGGCCGCTCTGCCGGTGCGCGAGGATCTGTCGCGGGCCTGGCGGGCGATCTCAGCCGAAATCGACCCGAACGCCGACGCCGACGAGATGACCGCGCGCCGTCTGGGCGAAAGCTTCGCCGGCTACCTGAAAGCTTGCAAGCTCGACGAGCGGGCGCTTTCGACCTTGCCGCCCGGGCGCTTCCTGATGCCTGGCGATCTCGAAGGCTCTCCGGCGCTGACCTTCGCGCCCCTGGCCGATGTCGGCGACAGGCGCCCACGTCACGGGTCGCTGCACGCCATGATGGAAAGGCGCTACGAGGCCTACAAGACCCATGTCGTCAAGCCCTTCTTCCGAGAACACATCGCACGTCTCGATCGCCAGATCGTGCTGATCGACGCCATGCAGGCGCTGAACGCCGGCCCTGGCGCCATGGCTGACCTGGAGCGCGCGGTGACAGAGATCCTCAGCTGTTTCCGTCCTGGCCGGGGCAGCTTCCTCACCGACCTGTTTTCGCGGCGCATCGACCGCATTCTGGTTGCCGCGACAAAGGCCGATCACCTGCACCATGAAAGCCATGACCGTCTGCAGGCGATCGTACGGCGGCTGGCCGACCGCGCCGTGGCGCGTGCGAATTTCACCGGCGCCGATGTCGACGTGGTCGCCATGGCGGCCGTGCGCGCGACGCGCGAGGGCACTGTCAAGCAAGGCCGAGAGACGCTTCCGGTCATCATCGGCACGCCGATCGCTGGCGAGAAGATCAATGGCGAAACGTTTGATGGAAAGACGGAAACGGCCATATTTCCCGGTGACTTGCCGGAGAGAATTGATGCAGTATTCGATGTTTCGGGACCCGACCACAGGCAGGACTCTGCCGATCCGACTATCCGCTTTGTCCGCTTCCGCCCGCCAAAGCTCGAACGCACGGCCGAAGGCGTTACGCTGTCGCTGCCGCATATCCGGCTCGACCGCGCCTTGCAGTTCCTGATTGGAGATCATCTGGCATGACCGCGCCCCGCAAGCCGGCTGCATTCCGAATCGAGCCGGAAGCCGTATCAGGACAAGAGGCGCCGGAGGCGCGCCGCGCCCGGGCCGAAACCCAGCGCAAACCCCGCGCGATGAAGGCCGACACCGCGCTGGTCATACCGGCAAAGGTCGACGTCTTCGATGAGCCCGACATTGTCGCCGCCGAACCGCCACCGGCGATCGCCCCCAGAAAACGCTCGCTGCTCGGCAGCATCTTCTTCGGCGCGTTCGGGGTGCTGGTTTCGCTGGCCGTCGGCCTGTGGACCGATCAGCTGATACGCGAGCTGTTCGCGCGCGCCGAATGGCTGGGCTGGCTGGCCGCCGGCATGGCGGCCATCGCCGCACTGGCACTCCTGGTCATCCTGATTCGCGAGTTCCTGGCCATCGCCCGCCTCGCCGAAGTCGAAAAGCTGCAAAAGCGGGCGCTCGATGCCATCGCGCGTGACGATCCCAGGGCGGCACGGTCGGTTGTCGACGAGCTGTCGGCCTTTGTCGCGGCCAAACCCGAGACCGCGGCCGGACGGCGAGCGCTCGCCGAACTGCGCGGCGAAATCATCGACGGCGGCAATCTGGTGCGCCTGGCCGAAGCGGAAATTCTCGGCCCTCTCGATGCCAGGGCAAAGGTGATGATTCTCGAGGCCGCCAAACGCGTCTCGCTGGTGACGGCGGTCAGCCCGCGCGCGCTCGTCGATGTCGCCTATGTCGTGTTCGAGGCCGGGCGCCTCATTCGCCGCCTCTCGGAGCTCTATGGCGGGCGGCCTGGAACGCTGGGTTTCTTCCGCCTGGCACGCAGCGTGCTCGCCCATCTGGCGGTCACCGGCTCGATCGCGGTTGGCGACAGTTTTGTCCAGCAGATCGTCGGCCACGGCCTGGCGGCACGCCTTTCGGCCAAGCTTGGCGAGGGTGTCATCAACGGCATGATGACGGCGCGCATCGGCATCGCCGCGATGGAGACGGCAAGACCCCTGCCCTTCAGCGCCGCCAGGCGTCCAGGACTGGGCGATTTCCTGTCCGCGCTGACATCGTTTGCAACAAAGAAAGACGCCGAAACAACCGAGCCCGGCAAATAACGCCCGCGCCTTCCGCACGGTTACCGGATTGCGGTTTCGATGCCCGGCAGTGACGAAGCATTAACCAATCTTGTTCATGGTCAGACGGGTTTCAAACAGCCTCTTTGTTGCCGGGTGTCGTCGATGAAAAGCGTAATACTGTCCAGCGTCCTGCCCTTGGCGGCCGCGATCACCACAGTCGTCGGTATTGCCTCAGCGGCTTCCGCGGCGGAACCGGACAAGCAGTTCTTCCAGTCGGCCGAAGGCAAGTGGGTCGGCCCAGGCGAAATCGTCGCCGGCAAGTACAAGGGCACGAAATTCAACTGCAGCTTCACCGGCTCGACGCCCGACGGCAAGATGGGCATGACGCTCGATGGCGGCTGCCGGGTCGGCATGTTCACCCAGCAGATGTCGGCCAGGATCGAGCGCAAGGGCCGCGAGGGCTACAGGGGCAGCTTCATGGGTGGAGCGGCCGGTGCCGGTCTTGATATCGTCGGCGGCAATGTGGTCGATGCCCGCAAGGTGGTTTTCACCATCAATCGCAATCAGTTGCGCGGTGTCATGCAGGCTCGCATTCCCGACGACAATTCGATGACGGTGACCGTTGCGGTCCGAGTCTCCGATCAGCTGGTACCGGTGATCGGCATGAGCCTGAAGCGGGTTGATACGGTCCAAGTCGGCTCCATCGCGCCGAACTGAACAATCATCGGTCGCCTGAAACAGAAAAGGCGGCGACCCAACGGTCACCGCCTCGTTGAAACCGTTTTGATCAGGGCGCTTAGCCCTTGATCGCGGCCGTCACCTCGTCATAGGCCTTGCAGGCGTCGGCCAGTGTCGTGGCGCCCTGATACTTGGTTGTCACCGCCTGTACCTTGGCCGTCAGATCAGCCGCCTTGGATGGATCCTTGGTGATCGCCTCCTGCAGCGCGGCAGCCATGTCCTGCGCCTTCTTGGTCGCGATCTCGGCCGTGCACTCCGGCGCCTTCGAACAAGCCGAACCGGCAAGCACCGCCAAGCCGACGGCAACAAACAAAAACTTCTTCATGTCAGTCATCTCCTCAAAAAGGGCACGACTTGATCGTCGCTCGCCCTCCAATGGCCGAAGCCAGTCGTCCTTAGCCTTCGATTGTGGCAACAAGCAACGCGCGTCTGGCGTAAACTTGTGCAACGCGCCTACAACATTGCCGGTGGGATTTGCACTGTCCCCCTGCTGAAGCTCTTATCCCTGCCGATTGGCGCATACCTGTGAAAATCGGAATCGATTTTCGCTGGGATCCATGTGCAAAAACAAAATGCTGCCTTACGAAAATCGGAATCGATTTTCGCTGGGATCATGCGCAAAATTGAATGCTGCAGCGTCATTTGGATGTCCGCGAGGACTGTCTTGTGCCGCAGCTCCGACTGCATAAGGCTGCGGTCCTCAAACAAGCGGAATGGCGGGCATGGCGGTAGAGGCATCGAGCAGCGATCTGGTCCAGGTGGTGGCACTACTTGCTGCCGGCGTCGTCGCCGTTCCCATCTTCAAGCGCATGGGCCTTGGCTCCATTCTTGGCTATCTGGCCGCCGGCGTGGTGATCGGCCCGTTCGGTCTTCGCATCTTTTCCGAATCGGGAGCCATTCTTCATGTCGCCGAGCTCGGCGTGGTGATGTTCCTGTTCATCATCGGGTTGGAAATGCAGCCGTCACGGCTGTGGGGCCTGCGCCGCGAGATCTTTGGCCTTGGTGCACTGCAGGTCGGCGTCTGCGCCGTTTTGCTGACCGGTGTCGGCGTGGCCGGAGGCTTTCCAATCTCGCAATCCTTCGTCGCCGGCGCCGGCTTCGTGCTGACCTCGACGGCAATCGTCATGCAACTGCTCGAGGAGCGCGGCGAAATCGCCGCGCCGAAAGGCCAGCGCATTGTCTCCATCCTGCTGCTCGAGGATCTGGCGATCGTGCCGCTGCTGGCCCTGATTGCATTCCTGGCACCCGGCGGTGCCGATACCAGCCTGGCGGAACGCCTGACCGAGATCGGCATCGGTCTTGCCGCGATCGTCGGACTGGTGCTGGCCGGACGCTATCTGCTCAATCCTTTCTTCCGCATCCTGGCGGATGCCCGTGCCCGCGAGGTGATGACGGCGGCGGCACTTCTGGTCGTTCTCGGGTCCGCGCTCGCCATGCAGCTCAGCGGCCTGTCAATGGCGATGGGCGCATTCCTGGCCGGCGTACTTCTGTCCGAATCGACCTTCCGCCATCAGCTCGAAGCCGACATCGAACCGTTCCGCGGCATCCTGCTCGGCCTGTTCTTCCTTGCGGTCGGCATGTCGCTCGACCTGCATGTGGTGGTCGAGAACTGGCGGCTGGTCGCCATCTATGTCGTCGCCTACATGGTGATGAAGGCGCTCGGCATCTACATCGTCGCCCGCATCCTGAAAACCGGCCACCGCGAAGCTCTGGAACGTGCGGTCTTCATGGCGCAAGGCGGCGAATTCGCCTTTGTCCTCTATTCCGCCGCCGCCGCGGTCGGCATCATCGACAGTCAGGCCAACGCGACGCTGACCGCGATCGTCATCATCTCCATGGTGCTGACGCCACTGGCGATCGTCGCGCTGCGGTACCTCACGCCGCGCGACGAGCAGTCGCTCGATGGGGTCGATGTTGCGGACGGCCTCACCGGAAGCGTCCTGATCATCGGCTTCGGCCGCTTTGGCCAGATCGCCAGCCAGCCGCTGCTGCTGCGCGGCATCGATGTGTCGATCATCGACAATGAGGTCGAAATGATCCAGGCCGCGGCCGATTTCGGCTTCAAGGTCTATTATGGCGACGGCACGCGGCTGGACATCCTGCATGCTGCTGGCGCCGGCCGGGCGCGCGCCGTGCTGATCTGCGTCGACAAACCCGATGTCGCCGTTCGCATCGCCCAGCTGATCAAGGCCGAATTCCCTTTGCTAACGGTGCTGGCACGGGCTTTTGACCGCGGAACAGCGCTGCAGCTCATTCGCGCCGGCGTCGACTTCCAGCTGCGTGAAACCTTCGAATCGGCGTTGGTTTTCGGCGGCTCGGCCCTGGAATCACTCGGCGTCGATCCGGAAGATGTGGCCGACGTCATCGAGGATGTCCGCCGCCGCGACGCGGCCCGCTTCGAGACGCAGCTCGCCGAAGGCATCCGCGCCGGACAGCGCTTCCTGAAGGGCAATATCGGCACACCCATCCCCACGCCCCTCACGCAGCCGCGCCGCGCCGGCCAGGCACTCAACGAAGAGACGGCCGACGTGCTGCACAAATCCGAACCTGCGGACTAAACAAGGAACCAAGCATGGAATTGGACAGCAGAGCCCTGTCGGTCACCAAATTCTGGCGTGATGCCGGCGAGGATGCATGGTTCGAGAAAAACGAGGCTTTCGATGCCGACTTCCGCAACCGCTTTCTCGACCTGCACTATGCAGCCGCGCGGCGTGAATGCGACGACTGGTCGGCGCATGCCGAGGGTTCGCTGTCGCTGATGATCCTGCTCGACCAGTTTCCGCGAAACTGCTTTCGCGGCACCGGCCACATGTACGCGACCGACCAGCTCGCCAGATATTTCGCCGGAAAGGCGATCGCGGCCGGCCATGATCTGGAGCTCGACGAAGAAATCCGCGTCTTCCTCTATCTGCCGTATGAGCATTCGGAACTTCTCGCCGACCAGCAGATATCGGTCGATCTGACGCAGGCCAGGGCCGAACCCTATCTGAAGTACGCTGTCGAGCACCGTGATATCATCCTGCGTTTCGGCCGCTTTCCGCACCGAAACAGGATGCTAGGCCGCGAGACCACACCGCAGGAGCAGGCGTTTCTGGATGGCGGCGGATTTTCGGGTTAGAAGGGTCCCGTTGCCGCCTCGCCTCTGGCCTCAGACCAGCCACCAATCCCGGCCGGATGGCAATCGCTCGATACCAGAGGTGTCGACGGCGACCAGCCGATCCGTGATGCTGCGACCGCCGACAACCAGGCCGGGCGCGATCTCGGCCAGCGGCGCCAGCACGAAGGCGCGCTCCAGCATGCGCGGGTGCGGTACTTCCAGCCCAGTCTCGTGAATGACGCGTTCGCCAAACACCAGAATGTCGATATCGATCAACCGCGGCCCCCAACGCTCCTCGCGCACCCGCTTCAGCTTGTGCTCGGCATCGAGACAGAGGTCGAGCAAGGCACGCGGCGCAAGCCTGGTGGAAATTTCGGCAGCCGCATTGAGAAAGTCCGGCTGATCGAGCTTGCCCCAGGGCGGCGTGCGATAAAGCGAGGAGACGCCGGTGACGCGCGTGTCGCCATCGGCATCCAGCATGCGCAGCGCCGCGCCCATTGACTTCGCCGGGTCGCCAAGATTGCCGCCAAGGCTGAGGTAGACCGTGCTATTCGGGCCAGACAACGGTCACCTCGACGTAATCGAGCACGCCGGGCACCGGGGCGTTGGGCTTGCGCACCGTGATCTCGGCTTTTTTGATCTGCGGAAAACGCGCCGTCAGCGCACGGGCCACTTCGAGCGCCAAGGCCTCGATCAGAAAGCGCCGCTGCCCCGTAATGATCTTTTCGATCACCGTGAAGGCGATACCATAGTTGACGGTGTCCTCGATGGAATCCTCGACGAGGGCCCGGCCGGGATCAACCGTGAGAGCGGCATCGACATAGAAGCGCTGACCGAGCCTTTCCTCCTCGTCCAGCACGCCGTGCCGAGCAAAGAAGGCGCAATTCTTCATGCGGATGACATACATTGCTCAGCAGCCTGCTCGCTCGGTTTCACGCGCCAGCATAGCATCTGCGAGCGCCAGCGCGTCCACGTTGAATGCGACATCATGGACGCGAAACAGATCGGCGCCCTTGAGCCTCAGGATAACGCTGGTCGCCGCCGTCCCAGCAGCTCTGTCGGCCGCGTCACGGCCGGTGACGGTACCGATGAAGCGTTTTCGCGACGTGCCGGCCATCAGCGGAAAGCCGAGCGCGGTGAGTTCGGAAAACCGCGCCATCAGGTCGAGATTTTCCTCGGCCGTCTCCTTGGCAAAGCCAAATCCGGCATCAAGCACGATGTGGTCGTCGGTAACTCCGTGTCGGCGGGCGATCTCCAGCGATTTTCCGAGGAACGCCAACTGGTCGGCGATCACATCCGGCAGCTTCTCGCGATCTCGCCCTGTATGCATGATGACAAGGCCGGCGCCGGTGTCGGCGGCGACACGCGCAATGTCGGGCTCGCGCTGCAGCCCCCAGACATCGTTGACAATATGCGAGCCGGCGGCGACGGCAAGCCGGGCAGTGTCCGCGCGATAGGTGTCGACCGAAATAAGCACCTCGCCGGAGTTCGCCAGCGCCTCGATCACGGGCAGGATGCGGGCCTGCTCCTCGCGGGCCGATATCGCGGCAGCACCGGGGCGGGTCGATTCTCCGCCGACGTCGACGACCAGCGCCCCTTCCCCCACCATTCGGCGTGCCTGGACCAGCGCCTTTTCGGGCGCATCGAACAGACCACCGTCGGAAAAGCTGTCGGGCGTGACATTGAGGATGCCGACGACCACCGCCTTGCCGCCAAGCTCGAGATGGCGTCCATGCGCCAGTTGCCATCGCCTGGCCGTCATTGCTCAGCAACCATGGGGCTCATCAACCATGTGTGATCCGCAGCGGATCAATTCCGTTGCGTCGGCAACGGCCGTAACGCAAGGTGGCCGAAGAGGCAACATGATGAAACGATCCATGCTTTGCATGAAACGATCCCTGCTTGGCGCACTGCTGCTTGCCGTGACCCCGCTCCCGGCGGGCGCCGCCAATCTCGTCAAGACATACAGCTATTTTTCCATTGACGGCAGCACGCTCGACGATATCGAGATGCAGCTCTCCAAACGTGGTCCCGAGGTGAAAAGCACGGGGGGGCGGCACCCGGGCGCCACGCAGATGGCGTTCACGACCCGCACCAGTTATGCGCAGACATCGAACTCCTGCCGGATCGCCGACGCGGTGGTGACCGTCAAGGTGAAGGTGATCCTTCCCAGGTGGCGCCGCCCACGCAAGGCGGATGCCGATGTGAGGCTGTTCTGGGATACGTTGTCCGCCGACATCAAGCGCCATGAGGAGCGCCATGTGGAGATTGCCAGGAACCATGGCCGCGAACTCGAAGATGCCCTGAAAGCAACCTACCCGCAAAGGAATTGCGAGGCGGCCAAGGCCAAGGCCGCCGAAATCACCGCGGCAGTGCTCGCCAGGCATGACCAGGATCAATTGCGGTTCGACCGCGCCGAAAGCGTCAATTTCGAAAGTCGCATCCTGCGGCTGCTGCGCTACCGGACGCAGCGCATCGACAACGGCCGGCTGCCACCGCCGACCTAGGTCGTGGCGATGCGTTCAACGGTGGCGGCGCGAGCCAATTCAGCCGAAGCATGGTGCCAGCTTCGGAAAATTTTCGAGCACCGGTCGAAATCCGCCTATACGGGACGACATATGTCAGGTTCGCGATGCGAACCTCGAAAGATCAATGCGACTAACCCGGTCAACGCACTGGGATGGCTGAATGAGGCCGCCAGCCGCAAGCATACGGATGATTGGACATGGACCAGACTGTCGGCAAACAGACGGCGGTGAAGACGGATGCGCCACTCAGCGAAGGCGAAAAGAATGCCATCATCGGCGGCGTTCTCCTGTCCATGCTGCTGGCCGCGCTCGATCAGACCATCGTCGCGCCGGCGATGCCGACGATGGCGCGCCTGCTCGGTCATGCCGAATATCTGCCCTGGATCGTCACCGGTTATCTCCTGACCGCCACGGCGGTGGCACCGCTCTATGGCAAGATCTCGGACGTCTACGGTCGCCGGCCGACGGTTTATGCAGCGATCCTCATATTCCTTGCCGGATCCCTGGTCAGTGCCATGGCGCCCAACATGCTGGTGCTGATCGTCGGCCGCGCGATCCAGGGCGCCGGCGGCGGCGGCCTGTTTGCGCTGGCGCAGACCGTGATCGGCGACCTCGTACCGCCACGAGAGCGTGCCCGTTACACGGCGTGGATCTCGGGCACCTGGGCGGTCGCCAGCATCGCCGGTCCGCTTCTGGGCGGCACATTCGCCGAACATCTGCACTGGTCTTTGATCTTCTGGATCAACATTCCGCTTGGTCTCGTCGCCATGGCCATGATCAACAAACCACTGAAGAAGTTGCCGATCGCCGCGAAACATCATCGCATCGATGGCCTCGGCGCGCTGCTGCTCGTCGCGGCCACCGCCTTGCTGCTGCTGGCGTTGAACTGGGGCGGCAGCGAATATCCATGGCTGTCACGCGAAATCCTCGGACTGCTCGCCAGCTCGGCGGTCGTCTGGAGCTTTTTTGCGCTTCGGTTGCTGCGCGCCGCCGAGCCACTGGTCTCGCTCGAAGTGCTTGGCAACCCGATCGTCCTTGCCGGCACGCTCTCGATGTTCCTGCTGCAGGCCGCCAATATCGGCCTGGCGGTCTACCTGCCGGTCTACCTGCAGTCGATCCTGGGGCTGTCGGCCAGTGCATCGGGAACCGCAATGCTCGGGCTCATGCTCGGCACCGTTGCCGGCGCGACACTCAGCGGTCGCACGATTCAGCGTTTCGTTCACTACAAGCGGATCGCGATGATAGGGGTGACCTTCGCCATCCTGTGCCTCGGCGTGCTCAGCCTGGTAGCGGGACATGCTTCGCTGCTGATCGTCGAGATCCTGACGACCTGCGTCGGCCTGGGCAGCGGGACGACATTTCCGGTTGCCACCGTGTCGGTCCAGAACGCCGTCGATCAGGCCCATCTGGGCGTCGCCACCGGCGTGTTGACCTTCCTTCGCTCATTGGGCAGCGCACTTGGCGTCGCCGTCCTTGGCGCGGTCGCGCTCGGCTACGGCCTGCCGCTGGCCAGCGAAGGCGTGCAGGCGGCCAGTGCCGCCGTCGAGGCCGCGGCATTCGTCATGATCTTCCTCACCGCGGCGGCAATGTTGTTGATGGCGCTCGTAGCGCTCGGGCTGATGCCGGAGAAGCCGCTGCGCGGCCACCCCGCGGCTCCTGTGCTGGCTGATTAGAGGTCAGGCCTCCACGACGCCAAGCTTCTTCTGCAGGCTCGTGGACGAAGTCGTGTACTGGAACACGATGCGCTCGCCGGGGCTGATGATGCGCTTGGCGGCCTGCGCCATCAGCGCCACTTCGTGGAAGCCCGACAGGATGAGCTTCAGCTTGCCCGGATACCAGTTGATGTCGCCGACCGCGAAGATACCGGGCACCGATGTCTGGAACTTCTCGGTATCGACCGGGATGAGGTTCTCGTGAAGATTGAGCCCCCACTCCGCGATCGGTCCGAGCTTCATGGTCAGGCCGAAGAACGGCAGCATGCGCGTACAGGGCACCTCGACATCGCCGTCCGGCCCCTTGATGACGGCAGATGAGAGCTTGCCGTCGGCGCCGGTCAGCCCGGTCACTTGCCCGACCTGGAACGTCAGCTGCTTCATCTCCTGCAAGGCATACATCTTGTTGACGCTATCGGGCGCCGCGCGAAATTCCGGCCGCCGGTGGACCAGAGTCACGCTCTTGGCCACAGGCTGCAGGTTCAGCGTCCAGTCGAGCGCCGAATCGCCGCCACCGACAATGACGAGGTCATGGCCGCGAAAGTCCTCCATCCGGCGCACCGAATAGAAGACACTTTTGCCTTCATAGGGTTCAATGCCCGGGATCGGGGGACGCTTCGGCTGGAAGGAGCCACCGCCGGCGGCAATCACCACCACCTTGGCCTCGAACACCTCGTTCTCGTCGGTGGTGACGCGAAAACTGCCGTCCTCCAGCTTTTCGAGGCTGGAAACCATGCGGTTGTAGGTGAAGTCGGGCTTGAACGGTGCGATCTGCTCGAGCAGCTTGTCGACCAATCCCTGCGCCGAGATCGAAGGCCAGCCGGGAATGTCGTAGATCGGCTTCTCCGGATAGAGTTCCGCGCACTGGCCGCCCGGCCGGTCGAGGATATCGATCAAATGGCATTTCATGTCGAACAGGCCGAGTTCGAACACGGCAAACAGGCCGACCGGCCCTGCTCCGACAATGAGGACGTCTGTCTTGGTGATGTCGGTCATGCGATGGGCCTCGCTGTGTGTTGTCGAGACACTGCATGAGCAATCCGCCGCTGCCAAGCAGCAGTCGGCAAAAAACCGATGTCTCAGCCCTGGCGGGCGGGCACGCGGACAACCAGGCCGTCAAGCGCGTCGCGCACCTTGATCTGACACGATAGCCGCGAGTTCGGCTGGACGTCGTAGGCGAAGTCCAGCATGTCCTCTTCCATGGCTTCCGGTTCGCCGACTAGCGCCGTCCACGCTTCGTCGACATAGACATGACAGGTAGCGCAGGCGCAGGCGCCGCCGCATTCCGCCTCGATCCCCGGCACCGCATTGCGGATCGCGTTCTCCATGACCGTCGAGCCGTTTTCGGCGTCCATGTCGAAATGTGTGCCGTCATGGGCAATGAAAGTCAGCTTGGTCATTTGTCACCTGAAGGGAGTCCCAGCCGAGATAATCACTCCGGCAGACAAGTCAACTGCCGCGCGAAAGCGCCGCTGCTTGACGTTTTTCCGCAAACCGGGCTCAGCGATTGATGGCGGCTATAAAATCGCGCACTTCGTCGATCAGCCTGCCAAGCCGCCTGAGCGTCTGATCGTCTTCCGGCCGATGCTCGATCTCGGTGGCGCAATCGGCAATGGCAAACGCACCCACGCCCCGTGCCGACCCCTTCAGCCCGTGAGCGAGCAGCAGGCGGTCCTTGATATTGGCGTCGACTATTCTGTCGCGCACCGACAGCGCCTGTTGTACAAAGAGCGCCAGCACCTCCTGTTCGAGGCTGCGGTCGCCCATCGTCTGGCGGGCAAGATGTGCCAAATCGACCGGCCGTGATCGTCTTGGTCCCGATACGTCGCCCCCGGGCATTGAGAAGGCAATGCCGCTTTCGCCACGCATGAACTCGAACTCCGTTTCTTCGACCGCCCGAATACCTAGGCGAATCCAGTGGACAACGGGTTAATGAGTGGCCCGGAAAAATGTTGCGAAAGCGGCGCCGAAATCACGGTTCTGTTAACCTTATATTTAAAGTTTTACACATCTCGTGGAATGCATGTTTTCTTTACCCCCCTGTGTCATTACGATACGAGGGGTCCATTTTCAGCCTCCTGCGCGAGGGTACGACAAACAGAATTATAAGCCCGCGGCAGCTAGTACAGGGTAGCGAAGGCATGGCGAAGAAACCAACGACGACGAGAACTCTCGACAACGACGTGGCCAGGGAACTGGAAAAGGCGCTCGATATCGACCTCAGCGGCGATATCGGCGGCGGCGACCTCGACATCGCGGCTTCGATGGAAGATCTGGAAGCGCAGATATCCCAGGCCGCCGACGAATTGGCGCGCGAGGGACGCAATCAGAAGCCGGAGCCCGCCGTCAATCAGAGCCAGGTTGCGAAACCCGCGCCCCAGGCCAAGCCTGCCGAATTGCGTCCCGTTGAAACACGCAATGGCGCCCAGCCCGCCGGTTTCGCGCCAGCCAATGACGATCGCCAGAAGGACTACAAGACGCTCCTTCACGGCCTCAACAGGCGTGCCTCGAACACCATTTACTGGGTCGTTGCCTTTGTCTCGCTCGCCTGGATCGCCGGCGCCGGCGGATTGGCCAATCTCCTTTTCGGGCCGAGCATCTGGAGAATCCGTACGCTCGACCAGTTTTTTGCCCGTCCCGAACTGATCGGCCTCGCGGTCGCGGCGGTTGTGCCCGTCATCCTGTTCTGGGCCTTCGCGGCGATGATTCGCCGCGCCCAGGAAATGCGCATTGCCGCCCAGTCGATGACTGAAGTGGCGTTCCGCCTGACCGAGCCGGAAAACCTTGCCCAGGACCGCGTCATGATGATCGGCCAGGCCGTTCGCCGCGAAGTCGCGGCCATGGGCGAAGGCATCGAACGCACCCTTGCCCGCGCCGTGGAGCTGGAAACGCTGGTCCACAGCGAAGTCAACCAGATCGAACGCTCCTATTCGGAAAACGAATCCCGCATCCGTTCGCTCGTCGACGGGCTCGGCAGCGAGCGCGAAGCCGTTGTCACCCACGCCGAGCGGGTCCGCGCCTCGATCACCGGGGCGCATGAGACGCTGAAGGACGAGATCGGCGCCGCCAGCGACATCATCCGCGACAGCATCCTCAATGCTTCGACCAAGCTGTCGATGACGATCACCAATTCCGGCGACACCCTCATCGACCGTATCAATGAAAGCTCGATGTCGATCTTCGATTCGGTGGAAGGCCGGCTCGATTCGATCACCGACCGGCTGTCGACCTCGGGCGAGGCCTTCGCCAGCCTTCTCGACACGCGCATTGCCAAGTTGACGGACACCACCGACGGTCTGACACGGTCGTTGACCGACCTGCTCGACGATCGCACCACCGGCATGGTGTCGCTGCTTGGCGGCGCCGCGCGCACGCTGAGTTCCGAATTCGAAGCCAGCCTCAGCGGCATCGAGCGGACGCTGGCCGAACGCGGTCAGGCGCTGATCAGCGAATTCCAGACCCGCGCCGAGGCGCTGGACACCGGAACGCAGAAGCTCAATGCGGCGCTCGAGGCCCGCGCCCGCCAGATCAACGAGACGCTGGTCGAACGCGCCCGCGAAATCGCTCATACCTTTGCCGAGAGCAAGGACACGCTGTCGGCGATGATCGATCAGGGCAAGACCCAGATCGGTGCCGACATGGCCGACATCGTCACGTCGACCTCCTCCATGCTCGAAGCCCGCGCCAGCGATTTCGCCGGCCGCATGGAAGCGGCGCGTCATGTCGTCTCGCGCTCGTTCGACAGCGACATCCAGCGGCTTGCCGATGCCCGCGTCGGCATCGAAGAAGCCGTCGAAAATCACAGCCGCAAACTTTCCGAAAGCCGCGACCGCATGGCCGCGGCCATGGAGGCCGACCTGGCGAAGTTCGCCGAGGGCCGCGCCGGTATCGATGCGGCGGTAACCAACCAGGTGCAGAAGCTGGCCGAAGGCCGCAACCTGATCTCGCGTGCACTCGAAGAAGATCTGCGCAAGGTCAATGAATCGAGGGCAGCCATCGACGCGTCGCTGGGCAGCCATCTCGAAAGGCTGGAAGAAGGCCGCAACAGGCTGTCCAGCGCCTTGAATGAAGACTCCGGGAAATTGGTGCAAGCCCGCACGATCATTGATGAAATGGTTGCCGGACATGTCGGAAAACTGGCTGAAGGCCGCAACATCCTGTCGCGCGCCCTGGAGGCTGATCTCGGCAAATTGTCCGACAGCCGCGCCAGCATCGACGGCCTCGTCGCCGGCCAGGTCGAGAAGATCGCCGAGGGCCGCGCCGTGCTCGCCAAGGCGCTGGAAAACGACATCATCGGCATCAAGAGCCTCATCGAAACCCATTCCGCCAAGCTGGCGGAGGACCGGACGCAGCTTTCCCGCTCGCTCGACGATGATCTGTCCGGCATACGTGGCCTGATCGAGGGCCATTCAGGGCGGCTGGCCGAGGACCGCAGCTTGCTGTCGCAGACACTTGAGGCCGACCTTGCCAAGCTCGCCGAGAGCCGCTCGAGCATCGACGGCCTCGTCGCCGGCCAGGTCGAGAAGCTGGCCGAGGGCCGTGATATCCTCAAGCGAGCCCTTGAATCCGACCTGAACACGATCAAGGGCGTCATCGCCAGCCAGTCGGAAAAGCTGGCCGACGATCGCGGGCAGCTTTCGCAGGCCCTGGAAACCGATTTGCAGAATGTGAACAGTGTCATCGCCGATCACATGAACAGGCTGGTTCAGGATCGCTCGACCTTGTCGAAGGCACTCGAGGAGGACCTCGCCAAGCTGGCCGAGAGCCGCTCCAGCATCGACGGTCTGGTCGCCGGCCAGGTCGAGAAACTGGCCGAAGGCCGCGACATCCTGCGGCGGGCGCTGGAAGCCGACCTCAATGCGGTCAAGAGCACCGTTGCCGACCAGTCGCAGAAACTGATCGACGACCGGGCACAGTTCGCGCGGGCGCTCGAAGCCGACCTCGAAAGCGTCAACGGCCTGGTGAACAGCCATTCCGAACGGCTCGCCCAGGACCGTTCGACGCTGTCGAAGGCGCTCCAGGCTGATCTTGAAAACGTCGGCGGTCTCGTCAACAACCACGCGGACAGGCTCGTTCAGCAGCGTTCGACCCTATCGAAGGCGCTTGAGGACGACCTCGCCAAGCTGGCCGAAAGCCGCTCCAGCATCGACGGTCTGGTCGCCGGCCAGGTCGAGAAGCTGGCCGAAGGCCGCGATATCCTGAAGCGCGCGCTGGAAGCCGATCTGGCCAAGCTGGCCGAAAGCCGCTCCAGCATCGACGGCTTGGTCGCTGGTCAGGTGGAGAAGCTGGCCGAGGGCCGAGACATTCTCAAGCGCGCCCTCGAGGCCGACCTGCAGAAGCTGACCGAAAGCCGCGGCGACATCGACAACGTCATCGCCGGACATGTCGGCAAGCTGGCCGAAGGCCGCAATATGCTGAGCCGCGCGTTGGAAGACGATCTCGGCAAGCTCGCCGAGACCCGCAAGGACGTCGACCGCTCGCTGTCGGGCCACATCGACCAGATCGCCGCACGAAGCACCGGCATTTCCGATGCGATTGCTGCCGACGTCGAGAAGATCGAGCAGGCGTTCAGCCGCCAGACCGGCATCATCGAGGAACGCGCCGGCACCATGGAGCGAGCGCTCTCGACAGGTGTCGACAACGTCCGCAGCGTGCTCGAGAAGAGTGCCGTCTTCGTTGCCGGTGCGTTGCGCGAAAAGGTCCTGGAAGTCACCAGCACGCTGCATGAGCAGGCCGGTGCGGCATTCAGCGACGCCGACCGCAAGATCGCCGAGCGCGCCGAGCAGACCTCCGCCGCCCTGCTGGCGAGGGCCGAAGACATCGCCCGCACCTTCGAGGAGGCCGATCGTCGCCTGCACGCCCGTGCGGAGGACACGTCGAACGCCCTTCTTGCCCGCGCGGACGATACCTCCAGTTCCCTGCTGGCGCGCGCCCATGAAACCGCCGATCAACTGGCCGCTCGTGCAAGTGAGATTGCCGGCACCTTTGACGTGGCGGACCAGAAGCTGGCCGCCCGCGCCCAGGAGACCGCCGATCAGTTGACGGCCCGCGCTAGCGAGATTGCCGGTACCTTCGATGCTGCCGACCAGAAGCTGGTCGCCCGCGCCGTCGAAACGGCACAGTCGCTCGCCGCGCGCGCCGGCGACATTCTGCGCAACTTCGAAAGCGCCGACCAGCGGCTCGGCATGCGCATCGGCGAATCGGCCGAAGCGCTTGCCGCGCGTGCATCGGACCTTGGCCGCATCTTCGACGCCGCCGACCAGCAACTGGTCTCGCGCATCGCCGAAGGTTCCGAAGCGCTGTCGAGCCGCGCGTCGGAGATCGGCCGCATCTTCGACGATGCCGATCAGCGCCTTGTCTCGCGCATCGCCAGCAGCACATCGACGATCGGCGAGCACGCGGAGACCATCGTCGGTGCTTTCGCCAACACCGAGCAGAGGGTCGCCGACCGTGCGCGGCAGACCGGCCAGGAACTGGCCGTGCATGCCCGTGAGATCGAGCAGGCGCTTGCCGGTGCCGACGAGCGGCTCGCATCGAGCGCGGCGGCCGCGGCCGCCCGTGTCGAGGAGCAGATCGCCGGTGTCGAGAACCGTCTCGCCTACACGGCCGAAACGATGGGCCAGAAGCTCAACGAGCAGGTGTCGAGTGCCGAGGCGCAACTCGTGTCGCGCGCCAACGTCATCGCGGAGACCTTCACTGCGGTTGGCCAGCACATCGGCCAGAGCACCAACGACGCCGCCAAGACCATCGGCGCCAACACCCGCGAGCTCAACACCATGCTCGCGGCGCGCTCGGCCGAAATGTCGAAGATCCTCGACGAAACCGCGCGGCCTTTGGTCGAGCGCTTCGCCCAAGGCGGCTCGGAGCTGCAAAAGAGCATGGAAGAGGTCACCGAACGCGCCACGGAAAAGCTGCGCAGCGAGAATGCCGCACTGGTCAATGCGCTCGCCAGCCGCACGGCCGAGACATTGTCGGCCGTCGAAGGCGCTCGCTCGTCGCTGTCCGACAGCGTCGCCGACCTCATTGGCCGCATGACCAAGTCCAGCTCGCAGCTCGGTCAGTTGATCGAGCAGGCCGCGGTCAATCTCGGCCAGGTCGACGAACGGCTGAGCGGCAGCACGCAAAGCTTCGCCGCAACCACGGAGAAGGCCGCGCAGACCTTCGCCAGCTCGGCGCGGCTGGTCGATTCGAACACGACAAGGTTGACGGAACTGTCGTCGTCCACCTTGCGCGAGGTCGCCTCGATCGCCACCAAGTTCGACGAACACAGCCGCCTGCTGTCCAGTGCTTCGGACCTGCTGAGCTCGGCCCAGAGCAATCTCGAGCACACGCTCGAAAGGCAATCGTCGCTCGAGGACCTCGCCGTCGGCCTGGTCAAGAAGTCGGAAGATCTCGAAAAGGTCATGCGCTCGTTCGAAAGCCTCGTCGGCCAGACGCTGCAGAACGCCGAGGGCAAGACGATGGAGTCGGCCGACAAGATCCGCAACGCCATCACCGAAGTCGTCGATTCGGCAACCAAGCGCTTCGCCGATGCGACCGAGGAAATGCGCCGCACCGCGGGCTCGATCAAGAGCGAGCTCGACCTCACCCGCGCCGAGCTCAAGAAGGGCGTCATCGAGATGCCGGAAGAGGCAAAGGAATCGACCTCGGCCATCCGCCGTGCCGTTTCCGAGCAGATCAACGCCTTGAAAGAGCTTTCGGACATCGTTGCGAAGTCCGGCCGCAGTGGCGATACCTCTGAAACGCGCAATCTGCGCCCGGCGCCCCAAGCGCCGGCCGCCCGCGCGCCCGAGCCACCGCGTCGCGCGCCGGCACCACAGCCGGAGCTTCGCACACCTCAGGCGCCGTTGGGCGGCCCCGCGCTGCGTGGCACGCTCGACCTCGAGCGTCCGGCCGAGGCGGCACCACGCCAGCGTGCCGATGCCAGCGCCCGTACGCCGCAAGGCGGCTGGGTCCGTGATCTGCTGAGTGGAGCATCGCGCGAGGAGGAAGCCAGGCCGGCAACGCCAGCGGAAGCACCGCGCGCGACTCCTGCCCAGCGCTCGCCGCTGCACGTCGTGGAATCGCTGAACTCGCTGTCCGTCGATATCGCGCGGGCCATCGACCACGATGCTTCGATCGAGTTGTGGAACCGCTATCGGCGCGGCGAGCGTGACGTGTTCACTCGGCGGCTCTACACGCTGAAGGGTCAGCAGACGTTTGACGAGATCCGCCGCAAGTATCAGGCGGAGGCCGAGTTCCGCGCCGCCGTCGACCGCTATTGCGACGATTTCGAGAAGCTGCTCAAGGATGTCGCGCGCAATGACCGCGACAACATCATGGCTCAGACCTATCTGACGTCGGACACCGGCAAGGTCTACACCATGCTGGCCCACGCCAGCGGCCGCCTGCACTAGGCGCGGCCCTGCAAGAAACAAACAAAAAGGCGGGAGATTTCCCGCCTTTTTCATTTTGATCGATTTGTTGTGTTGGCGCGTACGCAGCGCCGCCTCCCTTGCGGGGCTATCAGCGTTGTCAGAACTGTTGCGCGACCAATCCTTTACGGAGATCAGATCACCGAATCCGTCCAGCGCACGATCTGCTTGGCCGCATCCCCGAAAGCATTGTCGAGCGCGTTGACATAGGCGGGATTGCCGCTGCCCGAAACTGGCGCGGATGAGGTGAAGCTCTTGGAGGCACGCACCTCGCCGTTGCGATCGTTCAGGATGCGCACGAACAAGTCGACCTCGGCATGCTCGCCGCCGTCGACGCGCACTTCGAACGAACGGACCTCGACGATCACCTGATAGTCGATCGCCAGGCCCTCGCCCGGCTTGCCGACGCCGGCAAAGCTGCCTGAGCGCTGGAACGTCTCGGCCAGCCGCGCCTGCACGATCAACGGCAGCCGGTCGGCCCACTGCGCGCCCTTGAGATACTGGATCGAATGATCCGAAGGCTTGATGACGATGTTCTGGCTATCCAGCGCCTTGAGGGCGGACGGCTGGGCGATGAGAATCTGGCGGCGGCTGTGGCCGTGTGCGTCGATCGACGGCGCCGAAAGCTCGAACGTATCCAGCGGCGCAGGCTTGCCGCCCAGCGCGGCGCAACCGGCAAGCGATAGCGCAAGCAGTGCGGCAGCCGATATCAACCCGCTCGTTCTCACCCAAACAGACTTCACGCGCGATCCCCGTTGTCCCCGGATCGTAAGATCAACCCGCATCCGCAGCTCATGTTCTTGGGGCGAGCGGCGGCCGAAGTCAACGCCGCGCCCTGCCATCGAACTGCCGAACCTCGCCATCGCCACCCGAAAGGATGCGCTGCGGGTTTCGGCTGAGATCGGTCACCGCCTGCTCGATGCGGTTGATCGAGCGACGGCTGTCCTGCACCAGCGCCTCGACGTTTGTCAGGCCCTGGCCCGAGAAACGCGCCAGATTGTCTGTTATGACGCCCAGGCGGGCATTCAGCGTGTCGGCAACCTGCTTGAACGACTTCAGAGTTGCCCTGGCGTCAGCCATCACGCCATCGGCTTGCCCCGAACCGAGCAAGGTGTCGACCTTGACGAGGATACCGTCGACACGCACCGAGGCGTCGTTGAGTCGTTGGGCAAGTTGCTTGGCATCCTTGATCGTCTGGTCGATATCATCAGCCCGGTTGGCGAACTTGTCGGTCACCTTGGCGATGTCCGCGGCAGCCTTGTCGGCGTTTTCGCTCGCCTTCTCGATGTTGGCCAGAGCGGTGCGCACCTGCGCCGGATCGATGCCGTTCAGAACACCGTCGACCTTGGCCAGCGTGCCTTGCGTCTGCTTGGCGAAATCGTTGACCGACCCGACCGCCGTATCGACGTTCTTGATGACCGTGTCGAACTGCTTCGAGGTTTCCTTGAGGTTCGACGTCACTGTATCGACATTGGCGACGATGCTCTTGATCTGGTCCTTGTCGACGGCATTGAGCAGGCCTTCCGCTGCCTTCAGCGTGCCATCCAGCTTGCCGGAAACGCCCTTCAACTCGTCGGACAGCGCACTGACGCTGGACAGGAACTTGTCGATGCCGTCGGAATTCTTGGCCAGCGCATCGGAGAAGGTCTGCACGTTCTTGACGGTGTCGGTCAGCGGACCGCGGACATCCTTGGTGAAGCCTTCGAGTTCGGTCAGCACCTTGTCAGCGCGGGTGAAGATGTTCTGCGCGGTCTGCAAGAGGTTGGTGACCGCCGAGGGGTTGGCAACGATCTCGGCGACCTTGCCTTCCTTTTCGGCCTGGTCGAGGAGTTTTACTTCCTTGGGATCGGCGCCCTTGAGTTCGATATTGGCCTGCCCGGTAAGACCGGCAAGGCCGATATCGGCCTGCGTCGACTTGGTGATCGGCGTCAAGCGGTCGATCTCGGTGTCGGCGATGGCGACCGTCGGATTGTCGACATCGATATAGACGCGCCTGACGTCGCCCACCTTGACGCCGTTGAACAACACGAAACTGCCGCGGCCAAGCCCGGAAGCCGAGCCCGGAATGCGCACGCGCAGCAACGTGGTCTCGCCCTTGTCGCCGATCGCCGCCGTCCAGTAGACGAAGGCGAACGCCGCCAGGATCGCGACCAGCGTAAAGATGCCGACAATGACGTAGTTGGCTCTGGTTTCCATTGCTTCACTTATGGCTATGCGCGCGCCGCAAGATCAAGCTGCCGGGCGCGTTTTCCGCGGAAATAGGATTTCACCCACGGCTCCTCGCTCTTCAGCATGTCGTCGATGGTGCCTTCGACCAGCACTCTCTTGTTGCCGAGCACGGCCACGCGGTCGCAAGCGGTGAAAAGCGTGTCGAGGTCGTGCGTGACCATATAGACGGTCAGGTCCATCGTATCGCGCAGCTTGACCACCAGTTCGTCGAATTCCGCCGCACTGATCGGATCGAGGCCGGAAGTAGGCTCGTCGAGGAAGACGATGTCGGGGTCGAGCGCCAGCGCCCGTGCCAGCGCCGCCCGTTTGATCATGCCGCCGGAGAGTTCGGAGGGGAATTTTTGCGCCGCGTCCGGCGGCAGCCCGACCAACTCGACCTTGAGCATCGCCAGTTCGTCCATCAGCTGTCGCGGCAGGTCGAGATATTCGCGCATCGGCACCTGGACGTTTTCCAGTACCGTCAGTGCCGAAAACAGCGCGCCATGCTGGAACAGCACGCCAAGCCGCATGTCGATGCGCAGGCGTTCGGCGTCGCTCGCCTTCTCGACATCGACGCCGAAGAGCTTGATCGTGCCCGACCGCTTGCGCGTCAGGCCGAGAATGGTGCGCAGCAGGACCGACTTGCCGGCGCCCGAAGCGCCGACAAAACCGAGAATCTCGCCGCGCCTGATGTCGAGCGACAACTTGTCGAGGATCACCTTGTCGGCGAAGGCCACGGTGATGTCGTGCGCGGAAAGCACGATGTCGCGCTCGCCCGAGTCGTCCGCGATCGCCTTTGTCCTGCTCCGCAGCTTCATCTCAGAACTCGATCGCTGCGTAGAAGATGGCGAAAAGCCCGTCGAGGATAATGACGACGAAAATCGATTTCACCACCGACGCGGTCACGTGCTGGCCGAGCGATTCGGCGCTGCCGCCGACCTTCATGCCTTCGACCGAGGCGATCGTGCCGATGATCATGGCCATGAAAGGTGCCTTGATCAGGCCGGAGAAGATCGTGCTGAGGTCGATGGCGACGCGCAGCCGGTCTATGAAGGCGGCAGGCGCGATATCCGAATAGAGCCAGGCCGCGAGAATGCCGCCGCCGAGCGCCGCGAAATTGGCGATGATGGTCAGGCACGGCAAGGCGATCACCAGCGCCACCAGCCGCGGAAAGACCAGGACGCCGATCGGATTGAGCCCGATCACCTTCAGCGCGTCGACCTCCTCGCGCATCTTCATCGAGCCGATCTCGGCGGTAATCGCACTTCCGGAGCGACCGGCGATCATGATCGCCGTCATCAGCACGCCGAGCTCGCGCAGGATCAGCACGCCGACGAGGTCGACAACAAAAATGTCGGCGCCGAAATAACTGAGCTGATAGGCGCCTTGCTGGGCAACGATGGCGCCGACGATCGCCGACATCAGCACCACCACCGGAATGGCGCCGACGCCCATACGGTCTATCTGATTGAAGATCGCCGCGGGATTGACGGCATGGCCGCGGCCGAGCTTCATCTGCGCGCCGCGGATGGTGGCACCCAGTATGTTCATCGAGGCAAGGAAGTCGTCTCGCATCTCGTAGACGCGCCGGCCGACCGCCTCCAGCGCGCGGATGACTATGTTGGGCGGCCGCACTGGACCGGATTCGGATTCGCGCCGAACGGCCTCACCCACAGCGTCGAGCAGTATCGAAGCGATCTCGCTTTGGCCCTGCAGCTGGACTTTGACGCCCTTTTTCTCGAAAGCGCTGACCAGCCTGTCTATCAGCCAGGCGCCGGCGGTATCCATCTTCTCGATGTTGGAAAGATCGAGCGCCAAGGTCTTGAAACCACTTCGTTTCTCGATCTTGCGCATATCGTCGTCGATCAATGCGACGGTGCGTGTCGTCCAGATTCCAGAGAAGGCGCAACCCAGAACGCCGTCCTCCTCGCCGATCGCCACGCGCGGTTCGTGGTCAGCCTCCCCCGCGGTCGTGCCGCTTGCGTCGCGCTTGCCGATGGTCAACATGGCGTCCTGTTTAGCCTGATGGAACCAAGCTGTCGATTTGCCGACGAGGCCGTTCTCGCATAGCCGGAGCAGAAAAATATGGCGCGTGTCATTTCGGTTGAGGCCGAACGTTTTCCGATCGCCGGAACCTTCACCATTTCACGTGGTTCGAAGACGGAAGCCGAGGTCATAACCTGCACGATCAGCGAGGACGGTCACACCGGCCGTGGCGAATGCGTCCCCTACAAGCGCTATCGCGAGACCATGGATGGTGTCCGTGAGGCGATCGAGGCGATGCGCGACCGGATCGCGGGCGGCATGGGCCGGACAGCCTTGCTCGATGCCATGCCTGCGGGAGCTGCCCGCAACGCCATCGACTGCGCTCTGTGGGATCTTGAGGCGAAGATCAGCGGAACATCCGTCGCTACCGCAATTGGCGCCGTTCCGCTATCGGGACTCGAGACGGCCTACACGCTGTCGCTGGGCGAACCGGAGGCGATGGCGGCGCAGGCCCGCGCCAATGCGGCGCGGCCGTTGCTCAAGGTCAAGATCGGTGGTGACAACGACATCGCCCGCATCCGCGCCGTCCGGCAAGCGGCGCCCAACAGCCGCATCATCCTCGACGCCAATGAGGGCTGGACCGATGACAACATCGTTGCAAACCTTGCCTTTGCCGCCGAGCAAGGCATCACGTTGATCGAACAGCCGTTGCCGGCCGGCCACGACGAGATCCTGCGCCATATCGCGCATCCCGTGCCGATCTGCGCCGATGAAAGCGTGCACGAGGCGAAGAACCTTGCCGCGCTTGTCGGCGTCTACGACGCCGTCAACATCAAGCTCGACAAATCGGGCGGCCTGACGGCGGCGCTCGTCCTGCGCGATCGTGCCCGTGAACTCGGTTTCAGCATCATGGTCGGCTGCATGGTCGGCACGTCGCTGGCGATGGCACCGGCCGTCTTGCTGGCCCAAGGCGCCGATTTCGTCGACCTCGACGGTCCGCTGCTGCTTGCCCGCGATCGCGTACCCGGCCTTGTCTACCAGGGATCTTTGGTATTACCCCCTGATACGGCCTTGTGGGGCTGAGCGCGCCGCAAGCCCGATCAAGACCAATCCGATCAGGGCGACCGGGATCATGGCAAAGAAGCCGTCGACGCCGAAACGGTCGTAAAGCGGGCCGGACGCCAACGTCACCACCGCCATGAAGAACCCGTTGGAGAAATAGGCGATGCCTTGCGCGGCACCTGTCTGCTCCTCGGAAATCGTCTCGCCGATCATTTTCTGCAGGCCGATCAGCACCAGCGCCACCGAGACCGAATGCAGCGTCTGGACGCAAAAAAACCCGGCAACACCGAGGCCGAGCGGCCAGACCAGGGGAAAGGCGATCCACCGCACGACGGCCCCAACCCCTGCCATCATCATGATCGTCACGACCGAGAACGCGCCGAAGAAGCGGGTGAACATCATGAACATGCAGACTTCGGACACCACGCCCCACGCCCACAGCAATCCGACAACCGAATCGCCGATGCCGATCGATTTCCAGTAGATCGAGACGAAGCCGTAGAGGAATGCGTGGCTGGCGGTGATGACGCCAACGCCGATGGAAAAATACAGGAAATATGGGTTGAGAAGTTTTGGCGCCGACTGCTGGATGTCGGTGGCCGAAAGCGGCGAGGCGCGGCGCGGACGGCCAAGGCGCGGCGCCAGCAAGCCGGCTGCAAGGGTGGCTGCCAGCGATACGAAGATGATCACCGGAACGGCCCCAGGGCCGGTCGCCGACAGGATGAAGCCGCCAGCAACGTTGGCGAACAGGTAGGAGATCGAGCCCCATTTGCGCATGCTGGTGTAGTTCGAACCGAAGCGGCGCACGCCCGACAGCGCAAGCGAATCGGCGATCGGCGAATGCGGCGTCCAGACAATGGTCAGCGCCAGCGACACCGCCAGCACCATGGCATAGGTCGGCGTCAGGAAATATCCCGCCGACAAGAGCAGCGCCGAGGCCACCAGCGCGACATAGACATCGGCGCGATCGCTGGCCCTGTCGGCCAGCGCGGTCAGCAACGGCGTCGTAATCACGCGCAGGAACATCGGTGCCGCCAGGATCACGGCGATCTGCTCGGCGTGGAAACCCTTGGCCTGTAGCCACAGCGGGAAGTAAGGCAGATGCGTTCCGAGCGGCACGAACAGCGTCGCGAAAATCAGGCTGATGCGCAGTTCGAAATGGCGCGGCTTGACGAGCTGTTCGGGCGAAAGCGGCGGCAGGGACATGAATCGATCCAATAACGCTGCACTCGACCAGCCGGCAACGCGTATCGATCCCTTAACATGGGTGAAAACCGGGCGAAACCGGTTGGCCTAATCGATTGATCCCAGAGCCGAAATGAACTCCGGCGCTATGCCGCCTGCCCCACCCGGTCCTCGATGAGCATCGGGATGAAGGGCTCGTCCGGCGCCTCGGGCAGCACCTGCGCCCAGGTCAGGATTTCCATCCGGCCGTCAAAGTGCTCGACAACGGCGGTGCAGCTTTCCACCCAGTCACCGGTGTTGATGTACTGGACATCGCCAAAATTCTCGATGGCGGCATGATGGATATGGCCGCAGATGATGCCGTCGACATGCGAGCGGCGCGCTTCCTCCGCAAGCATGGTCTGGAACGAGCCGATGAAGTTCACCGCCTTCTTGACGTTGGCCTTGGCCCAGGACGAGAACGACCAGTACGGCAGGCCGAGCAATTGGCGAAGCCGCGTGATGACCCGGTTGACCAGCATTGCCGCATCATAGGCGTGGTCGCCAAGGTAGGCGAGCCAGCGCGCATTGTGGACGACGGTATCGAACTGGTCGCCGTGGATGACGAGCAGGCGTTTGCCGTCGGCGGTTTCGTGGATGGCGCGGTCGGCGACGACGATGCCGCCGAAGTGCACGCCCTGGAACTGGCGCGCGAATTCATCGTGGTTGCCGGCGATGTAGGTGATGGTGGCTCCCTTGCGCGCCTTGCGCAGCAATTTCTGCACGACGTCGTTGTGGCTTTGCGGCCAGTGCCAGCTCCGCCGCAACCGCCAGCCATCGACGATGTCACCGACAAGATAGATGATGTCGGCGTCGTGATATCTAAAGAAGTCTATCAGGAATTCGGCCTTCGCCGCCTTCGATCCGAGGTGGACGTCGGAAATGAACATGCTGCGGAAAGTGCGGGGCTCTTGGCCGGACATCGCGATTTCACCGTTGCTTTCGCGCAGCCTATGCCCCGATTCATGCAACAACCGTATGACGGTTGCGATTGGTCCAGCCGAGGGACTAGCTTGCCGCCGGCTCAAGAGGAGAAAATCAACATGGATCTCGGTATTCGCGGAAAGAAGGCTATCGTCTGCGCTTCGAGCAAAGGGCTTGGGCGCGGCTGCGCCATGGCGTTGGCCGAGGCCGGCTGTGACATCGTCGTCAACGGCCGCAACGCCGAACTGGTGGCGAAAACCGCCGCTGAGCTGCGCGAGCGCTATGGCGTGGCGGTGACGGAAGTTATCGGCGACGTCTCGAAGCCCGAGGTGCAGAAGGCGCTGCTCGCCGCCTGCCCCGAGCCGGATATCCTCGTCAACAACAATGGCGGCCCGCCGCTGCGCGATTTCCGCGAACTCGATCGCGCAAAAATCCTCGAAGGCGTCACCCAGAACATGGTGACGCCGATCGAACTGGTCCAGGCCGTCATCGACGGCATGGCGGCGCGTGGCTTTGGCCGCATCGTCAACATCACCTCGCTGTCGGTCTACATTCCCATCCCCGGCCTCGATCTGTCGTCGGGTGCGCGCGCCGGCCTGACATCGTTCCTCGCCGGCGTGGCACGGACGGTGGTGGATCGTAACGTGACCATCAACAGCCTGCTGCCGGGCAAGCTCGATACCGACCGGCTGCGCGGGCCGCATGAGGCCGGCACGGTCGAAGACCCCGCCGCTGCCGCCGCGCGCAAGACCCGCATCAGCGCCGATGTTCCGGCCAAGCGGCTCGGCACGCCGGAGGAGTTCGGCCAGATCTGCGCCTTCCTGTGCTCGGTCCATGCCGGCTATCTGACCGGGCAGAACATACCGGTCGACGGCGGTCTCTACGTCAGTGCCTTTTGATCGACACGCCTGCCAAACAGCAAGACTCATCCGGCATGAAATCCGCATAAGCATTTGATATATTGTTGTTTAGGACGCGCCGCCGGGCAGAGCTGCCGGCGCGTCAATTAGCGTCGCGAAAAAGCTTGGCCGCATGCTAAAAGGACTCTCCAAGCAGATTTCAAGGAGCGGCCGCATGGAAGGCGAGAACAAGAAGACGGCACGTTCGGATCTCGATGAAGCCGCCCTCTACTTCCACAAATATCCAAGTCCGGGAAAGCTCGAGATCCAGGCGACCAAGCCGCTCGGCAACCAGCGGGACCTCGCGCTCGCTTATTCGCCGGGCGTCGCCGCCCCTTGCCTCGAAATCCGCGACGATCCGGCGACCGCCGCCGACTATACGGCGCGCGCCAATCTGGTCGGCGTCGTCTCCAACGGATCGGCGGTGCTTGGCCTTGGCAATATCGGACCGCTTGCCTCCAAGCCGGTCATGGAAGGCAAGGCTGTCCTGTTCAAGAAGTTCGCCGGCATCGACGTGTTCGACATCGAGATCGACGCGCCAGGCATCGAGCGCATGGTCGAGACGATCTCGGCGCTGGAGCCGACCTTCGGCGGCATCAACCTCGAGGACATCAAGGCGCCCGAGTGCTTTGAGGTGGAAGAGCAGTTGAAAGCCCGCATGGGCATCCCGGTGTTCCACGACGACCAGCATGGCACCGCCATCATTGTCGCCGCCGCCGTGCTCAACGGACTGGAATTCGCCGGCAAGGCCATCTCGGACATCAAGATCGTCACATCCGGCGCCGGCGCGGCGGCCCTTGCCTGCCTCAATCTGCTGGTTTCGCTCGGCGCGCGGGTGGAGAACATCTGGGTCACCGACCGTTTCGGCGTCGCCTACAAGGGCCGCATCGACGAGATGGACCGCTGGAAAGACCCCTATGTGAAGGACACCGAGGCGCGCACGCTGGCTGATGTCATCCCCGGCGCCGACGTCTTCCTCGGCCTCTCGGCGGCAGGCGTGCTGAAGCCGGAGCTGCTGCAGCACATGGCGCCAAAACCATTGATTCTGGCGCTGGCCAACCCCAATCCGGAGATCATGCCGGAGGTGGCAAGGGCCGCCCGGCCCGACGCGATGATCTGCACGGGGAGATCGGATTTTCCCAATCAAGTCAACAACGTCCTGTGCTTTCCTTACATATTCCGCGGTGCGCTGGACTGCGGCGCGAGCGCCATCAATGAAGAGATGAAGATGGCCGCGGTGCGAGCGATCGCGGCGCTTGCCCGCGAGGAGCCTTCGGACGTCGCCGCGCGCGCCTATTCCGGCGAGACGCCGGTCTTCGGACCCGAGTTCCTGATCCCCTCGCCCTTCGATCCGCGCCTGATCCTGCGCATCGCCCCGGCCGTCGCCAAGGCGGCCTGCGACACCGGTGTCGCCACGCGTCCGATCACCGACTTCGCCGCCTACATCGACAAGCTCAATCGCTTCGTCTTCCGTTCCGGACTGGTGATGAAGCCGGTGTTCTCGTCGGCCAAGGCCTCGACCGCCAAGCGTGTCATCTATGCCGAGGGTGAGGACGAACGCGTGCTGCGCGCTGCCCAGGTGGTGCTCGAGGAAGGCATCGCCGAGCCGATCCTGATCGGCCGGCCGCATGTGGTCGAGGTCAGGTTGAAGCGCTACGGATTGCGCATCAAGCCCGGCGTCGATTTCGGCCTGATCAACCCGGAAGACGACCCGCGCTACCGCCACTATGTCGATCTGCTGATCGAACTCGCCGGCCGGCGCGGCGTGACGACGGAGGCGGCGCGCACCATGGTGCGCACCGACAACACGGTGATTGCGGCACTCGCCCTGAAACGCGGCGACGCCGACGCCATGATCTGCGGCCTCGAGGGCCGCTTTGCCCGCCATCTGCGCAATGTCACCCTGATCATTGGCCCGCGTGCCGGCATCAGGGATCATGACCTGTCGACGCTGTCCATGCTGATCTCGCAGCGCGGCATCATCTTCCTCACCGACACCTATGTCTCGGTTGATCCGACGGCGGAAGAGATCGCGGAGATGACCATTCTGGCGGCGGAGGAAATCAGGCGCTTCGGCATCGAGCCCAAGGCTGCCCTTCTGTCATTCTCCGACTTCGGCTCGCGCGATGCGCCGAGCGCACTGAAGATGCGGCAGGCGGCGGCGATCCTGGCGCGGATTGCGCCCGAGTTGCAGTGCGACGGCGAGATGCATGCTGACTCGGCCCTGTCGGAGCAGTTGCGCCAGCGTGTCTACCCGCACTCACGGTTGAAGGGCGAAGCCAACCTGCTGGTATTCCCGAATCTCGACGCTGCCAACATCACGCTCACCGCGCTGCGCACGATGATGGATGCGCTGCATGTCGGTCCGATCCTGCTTGGCACCGACAAGCCGGCACACATACTGACGCCGTCGGTGACTTCGCGCGGCGTGGTCAACATGACAGCGCTGGCGATCGCCGAAGCTGCACAGCAGGCACAGGCGATCGCCAATCTGGGCTGAATGCCAATTTCGCGCTAAACTGCGGTTAACCGCGAACACGGTAGCCTTGCGGACGATCAGGCGGAGTTGGGCGGATGACAAGCGGAGGGTGGAAGCAGGCGCATGCTGCCGTGCTGCTTGGCCTCTTGCTTTCCGGCGCCGCGGTCACCGCGCCACAGGCCGCCCCACGGGTCTGTCGCCAGTTGGAGGCCGATCTGGCAGCTGCCTCGCGCGGTGGCGGTGGTGGTCCAGCGCTGATCCGGAAATACGACGCCGCCATCGCCAGGCAACGCGAGCAGATCTCGAAGGCCCGCGGCCAGTCCAGCAGCGCCGGCTGCGGCTTTTCGCTGTTCGGCCGCAACGTCAATCGATGCGCCGAGCTCAATGCCACCATCGAGCGCATGAATGCCAATCTCGACGCCTTGCAAAGCAAACGCGAACGACTGGCCGACGGCGGCGGCTCGCGCCGCGATCGCGGACGCATCCTGGCGGCGCTCGACGCCAATGGCTGCCGCGACGACGACAACACAATTGCTCCACGGGGCGCACCGCTGCAGGAAGCCAACCGCGAAGACAGCAACGCAAACCTGTTCGACCAGCTTTTCGGCGGCAATGGCCGGCAGCTCGATACGCTGGATACACTTGACCAACCTGACGATCCCGGTGAGGAGCGCAACGTCCGCCGAGTGCTCAACCAGCCCGGCATACCGGACTTTCCGAGCATCGGCGGCGAGTTCCACACCACTTGCGTGCGCACCTGCGACGGCTACTTCTTTCCGATGTCGAATGCCGCCTCGGTCAGCGATTTCGAACGCGACCAGAAGAATTGCGAATCGAGCTGTCCGGGCACCGAGATGCAGGTCTTCTATTCGCGCGGCATGGACGACGATTCAGCGAACATGACGTCGTCGGTCACCGGCAGACCCTACAGCGAGTTGCCGACCGCCTATCTCTACAAGCAGTCCAACATGTCGCGGCCGCCGGCTTGCGGTTGCAACGCGGCGCAGAATTTCCAGATCATCGGCGGCAATCCGCCTTATCAGCAGCTGTCGCAGCCCGAAACGGACGCGGCACCGCTCGTTCCGGTCCCGGTTTCCAAGCCCGAGCCGGGCGCCGACCCGGAGACGCTGGCGAACATTGAAGGCGGACTTGACCGCGAAGCGATCAAGCGGCTCTCCGTCAAGCCGGTGACGTCGCCGGTGTCCACTGTGCCGCCGGAGCAGCGCAAGGTCAGGGTCGTCGGGCCAGCGTTCCTTCCCGACCCATCAGCGGCAATAGATCTGCAAGCTCCGGCCCCGAAGGCAGTCCGGTAAGGGCGAGCCTGAGCGGCATGAACAGTGCCTTGCCCTTGCGGCCGGTCGCTTCCCTGATCTTGCCCGTCCAGTCCTTCCAGATCGTCCCGCCCCAGGGCTCCTCCGGCAACAGGTCGAAAGCCTGACTAAGAAAATCGCGGTCGTCATCGGAAAACTCCGGCTTCTCCTGCGGCCCCTCGCGCAGGATACGCCACCAGTTCACGGCATCGGCCAGCCTGTCGAGATTGCCACGAACTGCCAGCCAGAAAGGCTCGGCTTGCTCACCTGAGACGCCAAGCACGATCAGCCGGTCTCGCGCCTCGGAGAACGGCATATGATGCAGCAGCGCCCGGTTGAGCACGAACAGTTCGTCCGGATCGAACTTGGCCGCGGATTTCGATGTCGCCGCCGGATCGAAGCGTTCGGCAAGCTCGGGCATCGTCGGCACCGCAGAAACGTTCTCCGAGGTGCCCACCAGCACGGCAAGCGAAGCGACGGCCATCGGCTCGATGCCGTCCTCGCGCAGGCTCTCTATGGAAAGTGCACCGGTACGCTTCGACAGTCCCTCGCCCGATGCGGTGGTTAGAAGATTGTGGTGACCGAAGACCGGCGGCTCGGCACCCAGCGCCTTGAACAGGGCGATCTGCACGCCGGTGTTGGTGACGTGGTCGTCGCCGCGGATGACATGGCTGACGCCCATCTCGATGTCGTCCACCACCGAAGGCAGCGTATAGAGATAGGTGCCGTCCTCGCGCACCAGGACCGGATCGGACAGCGAGGCCAGATCGACGGTCTCCTCGCCGCGCACCAGATCGTTCCAGTGGACCTCGGTGCGCTCGGGTTGCTGCGGATCGCTCGAAAAATTGGGCAGCAGGAAGCGCCAGTGCGGCCGGCGGCCATCGGCCTGGTATTCGGCGACCTGCTCTCGCTTCAGCGCCAGCGCCTCACGGCCATAGACCGGCGGCAGGCCGCGCGTGCGACGCACCTTGCGCCTGAGATCGAGCTCCTCCGGCGTTTCGTAGCAGGCATAGAGAACGCCCGCCGCCTTCAGCCTCTCGACCGCCGCGTCATAGATCTCGAAGCGCCGGGACTGATATTCCGTGGCGTCCGGGAAAATACCCAGCCAATGCAGGTCGTAGAGGATGGCGTCGGAAAATTCCTGCTTCGACCGGGCAATGTCGGTGTCGTCGAAGCGTTGGATAAAGCGGCCCTTGTTGTTCAAGGCGAACAGCCAGTTGAACAAAGCGGTGCGCGCATTGCCGATATGGATGCGGCCGGTCGGCGACGGGGCGAAACGAACGGTGACTGTCATGAGCGGGGCGTACCGGATGCTTTTGTGATTGACAAGACGCGCCCCCGCGCTGTGCGGCAGACATAGAACATGGCGCGCGCAATGAAAAGACCAGGGGCGGCGTGCGCCTCGGGCGGCTCATAGGCGCCGGCCAGTCCAGCGACGCCGGCCATGACCGAGCGTAGCCAGCCGGTGGAGCCGACGCGGGTCGAGATGATGATGCCGTTAGACGACTGCCGCTCGGTCCGGTCGCCATGGGTCAACGCGGAGAGGGCTGGCGCCGACGAACAGGTCGTTGAAGGCGATCAGCGACCGAAGTCGTCGGAACTGAGGCGGGTCCATCGGTCGCCCATCAACCCACCGATAAAGATGTCGCCGGAGCGGACCGCTTGCGTGACCTCAGCGATTCGCGAGTGGACCATCGTCCCCCCTGCATAGCGGAAGAAGAGATTCTTGTAGCCGAAAAGTTGAGGCATGAATTTGCTCTGCGTCTGCCCGGTGATGCCTACGCATCCCATGTCCCAGGCGGCCGCGACAAGGCTATCCAGCGTCGCGCCCCAGTGAGATCCGGACGCCTGGATTTGCAGCAGGCTCGCGATGTCGCCGGCTTGACCGTAGAAGGCATAACAACCGAGCATTTTGCCCGTTTCGTCGTAAGTCCCACCAAAATGAAGTGGGCCGTCCGCCCGCTTCTCGGCCGCCAGTGCGAGCAGCCGTGGGAGTTCGCCATCCCTCCAACTCGGTCGAAGAGAGCAATCGGAGAGGAGGGTCGGCAGCCGCTCGGCAAATTGCGTGGCGTCGATCGGCTCATGGTGGACCCGTTGCGACGATGAAAGCTGGACCGGGGGCTCGAACCTTCCTTTCGCAAGAGCATCGAATGCTCGCGCGCAGGGATCGAGTGCCAAGCGAGGCAGGCCGGGCCATTTACGACGCAGTGCGGCGGCGGCCATCGCGGCCGGCCGGAAAATACAGGTCCATCCCAGACAATGCACCGGCAGGAGCTGATACTTCATCGGACGCACGAAGGCCAAGGATATCCGGTTGGCCGAGTCGGTCAGTTGCAGATCGAATTCGCCTTGATGCACGGCACGCAGCAATTGCGGTCCGGCCGAACCGTGATCGGTGTCGGGGTCTGCCATGAGCGGACCGATGATGGCCGCATTCAATGCCGCTCCGTTGAGTTCGTAACGGGCTTTCAGAGCGCCGAGGAACCCACCCAGACGACCCTGCCGGTTGATCTGGACGAGAGCGTTGCTCGCACCGGACTGGCCGGCAGGGTCAAGATAAATCTCTCTCATATACTCGGCCGTCTCCGCGATCGCGCGATCGAGGAGGCGACGACGACGCCGGCGAAACTTCGTCAGGAAGAGCGCGGCGACGTGCTCAAGATCTTCGGCAGCGAGCGGCCGAACCGAGCCGTGCTGAGATTCCAGCACCGACGGCGCAACCACCTTTTCCGGAGCGGCATTTGCGGAAACAAGATGCATCGTGAAGCCTATGGAGCACGTCTGCGGAGGACGACATCCCACGCCGATCAATCGGATCCCAGGCCATGCATAGACCACCTTTGGATTGCTTTGCGTAAATGTATATTCAACCAAAGGTAGAACCGGCATATCTCCATTGGTATTATAAACAAACCGTCTCAAAACTCAGGATCTGGAAAGGACTTCACGTGCGGATTTGCTCGGCCGGCATACGCTGAGTGACGGGGGACATGTCACGCCCGTCGATGCGCTCGCAACAGGTTCGGCTCCGCTCTGCGATTGCGTGCCCCGCGCCCGGTAGAGGTGACCTCCGGCCGAAGCTGGAGGCCACCCCAGGTCAGCTGACGAGCCCCTTGGTCAGCTCGAGCGCCTGGCGCTCGAACAGGCGGCGGTAGATGCCGCCCTTCAGCTGGATCAGCTCGTCATGCGAGCCTTCCTCGACGATGTTGCCGCGATCGAAGACCAGCAGCCTGTCGAGCGCCCGCACCGTCGAAAGCCGGTGCGCGATCACCAGTGTCGTGCGACCGACCATCAATCGTTCCATCGCCTGCTGAATCAGCACCTCCGATTCCGAATCGAGGCTCGATGTCGCCTCGTCGAGGATCAGGATGCGCGCATCGGCAAGGAAAGCGCGCGCGATCGCCACGCGCTGACGCTCGCCGCCCGACAGTTTCACGCCGCGCTCGCCGACCAACGTGCCGTAACCCTTCGGCAGGCTGGTGATGAAATCGTGTGCGCTCGCCAGCCGCGCGGCATGCTCGATCTCGTCCTGCGTCGCCGTCGGTCGGGCATAGGCGATGTTTTCGGCCAGCGACCGATGGAACAGGATCGGTTCCTGCTGGACGATGGCGATCTGCCCGCGCAGCGAGGCTTGCGCCACCTGTGAGATGTCCTGGCCATCGATCAGGATTTTTCCCACGTTCACGTCATAGAGCCGCTGGATGAGCTTGACGAAAGTTGTCTTGCCCGACCCCGAATGACCGACGAGCCCGACACGTTCACCCGGCGCGATATCGACCGAAAAGTCGCGATACAGCGGCGATCGATGGTTGCCATAGTGAAAGGTGACGTTGTCGAAGCTGACGCGTCCCTGCGTGATCCGGATCGATTTGACGCCGGGCCGGTCCTCGATGCCGAGCGGTTCGGACTGGAAATCGACCAGTTCCTCCATGTCGTTGATCGAACGCTGCAGATTGCGGATATGCGTGCCGATATCCCTGAGATAGCCCTGCAGCACGAAGAACGAGGTCAGCACGAAGGCGACGTCGCCGGCGCTCGCCTGCCCCCACGACCACAGCATCAGCGCCAGGCCGATCACCGCGGCGCGCATGACCAGCAGCAGCGCCCCTTGCGTGGTGCCGTTGATGGTGCCGCGCATCCAGGTGCGCCGCGTACGCGCACGCCATTTGGCGACGACCCTGGCGAGGCGGCGCTCCTCGCGCTCCTCGGCGCCAAAGCCCTTGACCACGGCGTTGCAGCTCACCGCGTCGGCCAGCGAACCGCCGAGGCGCGTGTCCCAGGTGTTGGCAAGCCTCGCCGCCGGCGCGACATAGCCAAGCGACAGCAGCGCCGTCACCGTGATGAACAGCACCGAGCCTGCGGCAACCACCACGCCCATCAGCGGCCAGAACCAGCCCAGCAGCAGCGTCGAGCCGACGAGCATGACGACCGACGGCAGGAGCGCGATGAGGATGGTGTCGTTGAGCAGGTCGAGCGCCCACATGCCACGCGTCACCTTGCGCACGGTCGAGCCGGCGAAGCTGTTGGCGTGCCAGTCGGTTGAAAAGCGCTGCACGCGGTGGAAGGCATCGGCGGCGATCTCGGCCATCATCTTCAGCGTCAGTTCGACGATCCCCATGAAGGCCAGGTTGCGCAGCACGACGCCTGTAAGAGCCAGGGCGATCAATACCGAAAACGCCGTCATCGCGGCATTCCAGGCAATCGCGTCCGCGCCAGCGCTGCTGGCTACGGCATCGACCAGCCGGCCGGAATAGAGCGGCGTCAAGACGTCGGCCAGTGTCGACAACAGGAACCCGCCCATGATGAGCGAAAGCCGCCACGGCTGGTGCCGCCAATGGGTGAGCGTGAAGCCAAGAACGCTGCGAAAGGCGCTCGCGCGCAAATCGATTCTGAAACGAGCCATGATGTCATTCGGGCGCAAACGAGCCCGATCCCAGAAAGGTCGAAAATTGAAGAAGCCGCGGAGGGCTAATATTTGCCCAGAATGCGGGGTGGCATATTCGGCGTCGCGCCCGCAGTCGGGCGGCGAACGGCATCGACAAAAGCCTATTCTCGATCCGGCTTCGGCACGAAGGGTAAACCCTCGCGGAGCGCCTGATGAGACCTAGGCTTCGCGGCCTCGCATTACCATTTGAAATACTGCCATTCAGACCTCCCGCAAATCAATCGCGGAGAGGCTCTTATAGAGACGCCCTGGTGCATCGCCAAGACGAGCTCACGCCAAAAGCGTATCTGGTCCAACCACTGCGATTATTTTGCAACAACGACTGATCTACCGCGCGCTTGATTGCTGAACGCGATCGACGCGGCTACCTGTGCCCTGCCCGCTATGCCCCGGCCAGACGATGATATCGGCGAGATAAGCGAACATCGTGCGATCCGTGGTCGCCCGGCCGAAGCCGACTTGCAAACGGCGTCTAGCCACGATCCCTGAAACGATTGGTGATGGGATAGCGGCGGTCGCGGCCGAAATTCTTCCGGGTGATCTTCACACCTGGTGCCGCCTGCCGGCGCTTGTATTCGGCGATGTAGAGCAGATGCTCGACGCGCGTCACCGTCGCCCGGTCATGGCCGCGTGCGACGATGTCGTCGACGCCCATCTCGTTCTCGACCAGGCATTCGAGGATGTCGTCCAGCACCGGATAGGGCGGCAGCGAATCCTGGTCGGTCTGGTTCTCGCGCAATTCCGCCGACGGCGCCTTGTCGATGATGTTCTTCGGGATGACCTCGCCCAAAGGTCCGAGCGCGCCCGGCGGCACATGGCTGTTGCGCCAGCGCGACAGCGCATAGACCTGCATCTTGTAGAGGTCCTTGATCGGATTGAAGCCGCCATTCATGTCGCCATAGAGCGTGGCGTAGCCGACCGACATCTCGCTCTTGTTGCCCGTCGTGACCACCATCGAGCCGAATTTGTTGGAGATCGCCATCAGGATGGTGCCGCGCGCGCGGCTCTGAAGGTTTTCCTCGGTGATGCCTTCCTTGGTGCCCTCGAAGAGCTGCGTCAGCGCGTGCAGGAAACCTTCGACAGGCTCGAAGATCGGCACGATATCATAGCGGCAGCCGAGTGCACGGGCGCAGTCCTCGGCGTCCTTGAGTGAATCCTTCGACGTATAGCGATAAGGCATCATCACCGCGCGTAGCCGCTCTTCGCCGAGCGCGTCGACGGCAAGGGCCGCGCAGATCGCCGAATCGATGCCGCCGGACAGGCCGAGCACGACATTCTTGAAGCCGTTCTTGTTGACGTAGTCGCGCAGGCCCAGCATGCAGGCGCGATAGTCGGCCTCCTCCCGCTCGGGAATCTTCGACATAGGCCCTTCCGAGCAGACCCAATGATCTCCTTGCCTGTTCCAGGTGGAGACATCGACCGCGTCCTCGAACTGGCTCATCTGGAAGGCCAGTGTCTTGTCCGCGCCGATAGCGAACGATGCGCCATCGAAGATCAGCTCATCCTGGCCGCCGAGCTGGTTGGCATAGATGATTGGCAGCCCGCATTCGATGACCTGGCGGATGACGACCTGGTGGCGGACATCGATCTTGGCGCGGTAGTAAGGCGAGCCGTTTGGCACCAGCAGGATTTCCGCCCCGCTTTCCGCCAGTGTCTCGCAGATGCCGACATCGCCCCAGATGTCCTCGCAGATCGGAACTCCGATCCGCACGCCGCGGAAATTGACCGGTCCCTGGATCTCGGGTCCGGCCTGGAAGACGCGCTTTTCGTCGAACTCACCGTAGTTCGGCAGATCGAGCTTGTAGCGCTCGGCGATGATCTTGCCGCCATCGGCAAAGACGATCGAATTGTGCGTGCCGCTCTTGCGCTTCAGTGGCGTGCCGATGATGACGCCCGGGCCGCCATCAGCGGTATCGGCGGCAAAGTCCTGTGCCGCCTTTTCGCAGGCTTTCAGGAAGGCTGGCTTCAGCACCAGATCCTCCGGCGGATAACCGGCGAGGAAAAGCTCGGTATAGAGCACGAGGTCGGCGCCCTGGCGGGCGGCGTCCGCCCTCGCCTCGCGTGCCTTGGCGAGGTTGCCGGCAATGTCGCCGACGGTCGGATTGAGCTGGGCAACGGCGATGCGCAGGATGTCGAGTTTCTTGGTCATGCCTGCGGTTTAGCGCGGCAAAATTCGCCGGGCAATGGCGTTCATTTGGGCCACTCCAGACCGATTGACGTATGTCAATCGTGTCGGACAGGATGACATATGTCATTCGTGTCTTGACCGATCGACGGATTTCAATCGCGCTTGGACGACCGGCGTTCAGTCCTGGTCACCCATGTATTCGCGCAAGGATTCCGGCGAATTGTTCTCGCCAATCGACATCGCCAGGATGCGCGAAATATGCCGGCGCGGCAGGCCCGTCTCCGCAGCCCAAGTGTTGATCTGCACCTGGATCTTGTCGAGATCCTTCTTCGAGGTCGGGCTCTCGGCGATGTCGAGGCCCGCGTCGCGTAGCGCCGCCGCCATATCGCCTGAAATGACGAAGGCGTCCCAGCCCAGCCAGCGCAGAAGATACTGCCCGGTGTTGCCGCCAAGCCGGCTGCCATGCTTGCCGAGATAGGCCATCAGCCCGACCTGGTCGCCGGCCGGCCAGTTGGCAAGGAATTTGCCGAAGCCGCCATGCTCCTTCGATACGCGCTCGACGAAGGCGGCGTTGTCACGCACGGACTTGATCTTCTGCGGATTGCGAACGATGCGCTTGTCGGCCGTCAGATCGTGCCAGAAATCATCGGGCTGGAACAAAAGCCGCTTCGGCTCGAAGTGAAGGAAAGCCTCCTCGAAGCCCGGCCATTTCTGTTCGATGACCCGCCAGACGAAACCGGCGGCGAAGACGCGCTCGGCTATCGTCGACAAAATGCGATCGTCCGTGATGTCGGCCACAGCGGCATTGTCGGGCGCCGGCCCCAGCAGCGACGAAAGCTCCGCCTCGCCGCCCTTGCGTTTGGCCGCACGAGCGCGGATTTTTGCGAAATCTGGCATTCTGCTCCCATCTCCATGTCGTGCTTTTGACGACCCGGCATCTTCCTATATGGAAACCAGGCTGCCAAGCCGATGCTTTTGTATGGAGACATCCATGAACAAGACCGTGCCCGAACTGGCCAACCGCTGGCTGAGGCGAAACCCGGAGAACCTGAGCGAGCTTGAGAGGCGGGTGCTGCAAAGCGCCGTCGACCGCAAGCCGGTATCGCAGAATGTCAATGAGAGCCTAGCCGGCCTTCAGGGTGCAGGCGACCGCATCGCCGACGCCATCGCCCGTATCGGCGGCTCGTGGGCGTTCATCCTGTCCTTCATCGCCTTCCTGGTCCTCTGGATCGGTGCCAATTGGTGGCTGCTGGGGCGAGATTCGTTCGACCCCTACCCCTTCATCTTCCTCAATCTCGTCCTCTCGATGATCGCTGCCTTGCAAGCGCCGGTGATCATGATGTCGCAGAACCGCCAGGCCGCGCGCGACCGCATCGACGCCGCCCATGATTACGAGGTCAATCTCAAGGCCGAAATCGAGATCATGGCGCTGCACGAAAAGCTGGACGAGTTGCGTCACAGCCAGATCATCGGCATGCGCGACGAGATCGCGCAGATAGCCGAACGGCTGAAGCGGATCGACGAACGGCTCACTCCCCAGACCCAGCCCTCATGACGGACGCGATCCATCATTTTCATCGAACAGTATGGGCTGCTTGCCGTCTTTCTCGGCTGCGTCGCGGAGGGTGAAAGTGCTGCCATCCTCGGTGGCTTCTTCGCGCACCAACAGGTCTTCGTGCTGTGGCACGCCTTCGTCGCGGCCGCCCTCGGTGCGTTTGTCGGCGACACCTTTTTCTTCATCCTGGGACGAAGCTTTGCCGACCATCGCTATGTCGTCAGATTGCGCAAGCGGCCTGGTTTCCGCCGCGCCTTTCGCCTGCTCAACACCCATCCCAACATTTTCGTGCTGTCGAACCGCTATGTCTACGGCATGCGCCTCGTCGGCGGCATAGCAGCGGGGCTATCGCGCATCCCGGTGCAGCGTTTCGTTATGCTCAACGCGCTTTCATCGATCATCTGGGCCGTTCTGTTCGGCACCATCGGCTATGTTTTCGGGCTGGGCGCCGAACACATTATTGGACAGGCACTGGCCCACCATGAACGGTTGCTGATCGCGCTTGCCATTGGCTTGACGGTTGCGGTCGCTGCCTGGTTCGTCGCCCACCATGGCGCAAGGAAACAGCGCGCCAGGGAGAGCTGATCGTCAGTCTATGCCAAGCGCCCGATCGCCCCGGTCGAGGATCAGCGGGATGATCAGGTCTTCCTCGTCGGCAAGATGCCGGGTCAGCATGGCGATCAGCCGGCTGTTTTCGGCGGCATAGGCGTCGGCGGCGAAGCGCTGTCTGTCCTCACTCTCCTGAAGCGTGTTGAAAAAGGCGTTGGCTGCCTCGGCATTGCGCTCCAGCCCCTCGTGGATGGTGTGATGATCGGCATCGAGAATCTCGAAACCGCGCTTCAGGCGCGTCTCCGCTTGGGCGAAGACCGGAAAATAGTGATGATCCTCGACATTGTGGTGACCGTCGAGATGGCCGAGAAAATGATTGAGGCGCGGCGCGAACCAGCGCGCGAAGTCGGGAGCCGTCAGCCTGCCCTCGCGATAGTCGCCAATGCCGTTGGTCAGCATGCCGCCGAGTTCGCGGAACATGTCGTGCCGCTGCAGCCACATAGTGGCGACGCCATGGATGTTGGCATGGCCCTGCCAGTTTTCACGCGGGTATTTTTCGGCCAGCCAGCGCAAATCGTCCGGCAGCCGCACCCGTTCAAGCAACAGAAAATTGGCGGCCTCGCTCATGACAGTCTCCTTTGGTGACCGTCATGTAGGGATCGAAAGGCTGGAAGGCTATAGCAGACATAGGTCTCGCCATCACCGGAGATGGCGCGTCGTTACGCCCGGTCGGTGGCCAGTGCTCCAGATAGATGCTTGAGCCGCTGGGCTGGCCTTACCGCCTTGGCCTCCTGTCGCGCGGCAGAGCGTTGACGAACCGCTTGATTGCCCCGAGCACCGGTTGCTGAGTGCCCGCAAAGAACCAATGATCATTGCCGTCGAGTTCAACGAATTGAGCGCCAGCGATCTGGCTTGCCATATCGCGGCCTGCCGCAATACGCACGGCCCGGTCATCCCGGCGGTGCAGCACCAGCGTGGGCACGGAAACCCGTGGCAGGAGGTGTCTCACGTCGGTGTCGCGCAACGCCTCGAGCACGGCCCAAATACCGCCGGGACTGGAGGCCGCGCGCAACAGCCCTGCCCACCAGGCCCTCGCTTGGGGATCACGCGAAAGGCTCGGCCCGAAGGTTTCGATCCCGGCAGGGCCACCCCATTCGGTGACGAGTTGCTGGCGCCAGGCGTCATATTGGCTTGCCCGCAGCGCGTGCGGAAAGTCCGGCGCCCAGCAGCCCTTGGCCAATGAGCCGAACAGAATGAGGCCAGCCACGAGATGGGATTCATCGGCCGCGAACTTGATGCAGGCCGGCCCGCATTCCGACGCCCCGAACAGGACGACCCGACGCGCGTGCGCCGCCCGCAGGACGGTGCCGATATCCTCGGCCGTGACTTCGACGCTCGGAGCCGATCCGACCCGATCCGACAGCCCGATCCCGCGGCGATCGAACAAGATCAGTCGCCCAAGAGTCATCAATGAAAGCAGAAATGCCCGGCACGAGGGAAGCTCCCAAAGCCGTTCCACGTGCGACACGAAGCCGGGCATGATCAGGATATCGAGCTCGCCGCTTCCGTATGTCTGATACGCCAAATGTACGCCGGCGCCCTCTACATAGAGTGTTGTCGGAACAGCATCGGCCGGCGGCGCCGTGGTGGACTCCATGAGCGCTTCGGTTGCGGCTTCGGGCGCAATCCCAAGCTCGTCACGCAGCCGCTGTCTCAGTGCCGCGTGGTGTCGTTCCGCCGAACTTCGATCGCCGGCAAGCAGCAGGCTGCGGATCAAATGCCGGCCATACACCTCACTCAGCGGATCGAGTTCGACGAGGCGTCCCGCGTGCGCTGCCGCGGCAAAATGGTCGCCGGCGGCATTCTTGTCGTGCACGAGGCGTTCAAGCCCATGCATCAGCCGCCCCCTGAGCGCCTCGCGGCGATAGAACGCCCAATCGTCGAACTCGGGACAATCGTGCAGTGAGAAGCCCGCGAGGAAGTCACCCCGATAGCGCAGCCAGGCTTCCTCGAAAGCGCCTCCGTCGCAGGCGCTCTCGAACAGATGCGAGTCAACTTTCAGGTCGACCGCCGCAGACCACCGCACGCTGGTGCGGTCGGTCTCGAAAACATGCTGGCCGAGTGCAAGCTCGATACGATGAAGCATGCGCCGCAATCGCGCGCGGGCGGTCTCTTGGGGACTTTCGGGCCACAGCAGCGTGGCCATGACCTCTCGTGCAACAGCGCCCCGGGCCTCGGCGAGATAGATCAGCAGTGCAAGACCCTTGCGCAGGTTCAGCTTGATCGGGCGGCCGTCACCGTGGATCTCCGGGAACCCGAATGTCTGAAGCGAGAACCCAGTCATGAAATCTCCCGTTGCCTGTCGGCTCCCCCAAGGGACGCGCAGGGGACGGTCCATGGATAACAGTCAGGCCTGGTCGAGCCCGCTCGCTATCGCAGACTCCTGCATGCGGCACCGCTGGGCCCGGCACAATAGGGAAACAGTCATGTTCGCACGCCTCCTGATCCTGTTCTACGCCATCCTGAGCTATGCCGTATTCCTTGCTTCATTTCTCTACGCGCTCGGTTTCGTCGGCAACTATCTCGTACCCAAGTCGATCGACGTCGGCGGCCCGACGAATGTGAGCGAGGCCATCGTCGTCGACCTGCTGCTGCTCGGACTATTTGCAGTTCAGCACAGCATTATGGCGCGCCCGGCCTTCAAACGATGGTCGGCCACGCTCTTTCCGGTGGCCTGCCAGCGCAGTACCTACGTGCTGCTCTCCAGCCTGATCCTTCTGCTGCTGTTCTGGCAGTGGCGGCCAATCCCGATACAGATCTGGCAGGTCGACGGAATTACGGCCTGGTTCCTGATCGGGGTCTACTGGCTCGGCTGGTCGGTCGTGCTGGCCTCGACCTTCATGATCGATCATTTCGACCTATCCGGCCTGCGCCAGGCTTTCTTCGCGCTGCGCGGGTCCGAGATGCCCGGTCAATCGTTCAAGACGCCGCTACTCTACAAAATCGTGCGGCATCCGCTCATGCTGGGCTTTCTGCTCGCGTTCTGGGCCGCGCCTGAGATGACCGCCGGCCACTTGCTGTTCGCGATCCTGAATACAGCCTACATCCTGGTCGGGCTGCAATTCGAGGAACGGGATTTGATCGCTGAGTTCGGCACGACCTACCTGCGTTATCGCCGGCACGTTCCCATGCTTGTCCCGCTCCCGGGCCGCAAGTTCGCCGATCCGAAGGACGCCGACGTCTAGGGTCTGGACCCGCTAATATGATCGAAATGGCGCCTGAAATGGCAAAAGGATGCGAGGAGAATCGCGAAGGTCGGGGTCTTTCCCCCGGCCAAGCGGTTCGACGACGCAGCTTGCAGTCATTTCGGCGTCCGAAGGATGTGGTCCATCTGCCCGACTACTTTGTCGCGAAGGACTTGAAAGCCGAATGGCTTCCTGCGCCTTCGCTCCGCGTATCCGAACAGATGGCCTCACTCCATTTCGACCATATTAGCGGGTCCAGACCCTAGATCGGTAGGCCCATGATCCGCTCGATGATGGCGATGCCCCAGACGCCGGCAACGATCAGCACCGAAATCAGCACCGCCAGCGAACCGCAGTCCTTGGCCAGTTGGATGTCGACATTGAACTCGCGGCTGAAGGCGTCGCAGGCCGCTTCGATGCCGGTGTTCAGCACCTCGACCATGATCAGCAGCAGCACCGCACCGATGAGCAGGGCATAGCCGCGCCACGAGATCGAAACAAACCAGCCGAGCGGCAAGGCGAGCGCAAGCAGCATCAGCTCCTGCTGAAAAGCCTTCTCGCTGACGGCCAGCTTGCGAAACGCCCGCACCGAATTGAAAAAAGCGTCGATCAGCCGCTGCATGCCAAGCCCCTTTGCGAATCACCGGCACGGGATAATGCAATGGCTGGCCAGATCAATGGAATAAGGCGACTTGTCCAAGATTCATTCGGCGACCGGTATGGCAGGCGTCGACTTTTCAAATTGCGGCAGCCCGTCATCGATCGAATAATAGTCGCCCTTGTCGCCGACGAAGATATGGCATTCGCCCTGGAGGTCTGTCGGCCTGTCGAACGATCCCGCCATGATCGAAATGTAATCCTGGTCGCGCGGCTTCCAGAACAGCAGCGATCCGCATGCCTTGCAAAAACCGCGCCTGGCGAAGGCAGACGCCTCGTACCAGGTGATGCTTTCCGCACCTTCGACCACGATGTTGGCGTCGGCAACGTTGGTCGCGGCATAGAAATGTCCGCTCTGCTTCCTGCATTGCGAGCAATGGCAATAGACGACGCCGCGCAGCGCTCCGCGCGTTCTGAAGCGAACCGCTCCGCACAAACACGATCCCCGGTGACTGTCACTCACGTCGAGCCCTCCTTGACACTCTGCTTGGCATCGGCATCGTCGCCAGGATTCCAGCTTTACGGCCGCCACACGCGAGCAAATGCGACATGCACTGGTATGACGAATCCGAAATTCGGTTCGATGATGGAACAGCTTCGAATTCAAGGCCACCAAACTGGCGCTGTCTCAGATTGTTGATGCGCGAGTTAGAGCTTCTGCAGACGCAGGCAGAGAAAAACCCGTGCAATCTCTGCGAATTAAGGAAACTTTAGCGCTGCCGCATTTATGGTCGCTGCAAGTGAAGGTCGTGGGTGGGGACCCGTCTCTTCGCAAATTGTTCTGGACTGTCGGGTTGCGTTCCCCTGGTCGGCGACAATTGGAACCCCGGAAATTCCGCGGCGTGCTCCGAGGGGAAGAGTGAATCGAAGATGCAGCCGGCAGCAATCCAGACCGAACGAAGCACCGACATCGCAGCCACGGTTGTCGCCACGATGCGCCAGCTGGGCGTCCTCGGACTGCCGCGCAACTATGAGATCTTCTACGAGGCGCTGAGCGGCACCAATCGCGAGCTCAGCCTTGCCGTCGTTTCGCTGAGCAGCCGGCCGACACAGGACGAGCTTGACCAGATCGGGCGCACCTTCTTTGCACATAACCATGGGCCCAGCATCGTCGAGCATGCGCGAGACGTCATCGCCAAGGAGCTCGAAGACGTCGCGCTGCTGCTGAGAAGCGAACGCAGCCACATCGAGAAATACGGCAGGATCCTCGATGAAACATCGAGCGGATTGAGCAGCCGCAGCCTCCTCTCCCAGGACCTTCTGCAGAAGATCGCCAACGCCATGGCAATTGCCACCAATTCGACGATCGACCATGGCAGGCAGGTCGCATTGACGCTCAGCGACAAGACCGCCGAACTTGAGAGTGTCAAGTCGAAGCTTGAGGAATACAAGCGGCTGGCCGATACTGATCCCTTGACCCATATCTGGAATCGCCGCGCCTTCGACAAGGAAATCACCAGGATCTACAACAGCAACAAGGGTATCCTGTTCAACGCGTTGATCCTTGCCGACATCGATCGCTTCAAGGACATCAACGATCGCTATGGCCACCCGGTCGGCGACAAGATCATCCAGATCATCGCCGACATTTTCCAGACCAGCATCCGCGGCGACATGTTCGTCGCCCGCACCGGCGGCGAGGAGTTCGCACTGATCGTCGAGGGTGCCAGCGAGGACGCCACCTATGAGATCGCAGAGCGCATTCGCGCACTGATCGAGCAGACGCCGTTCACCAGCAGCCAGACCGGCACGAACTACGGCACCGTCACTGTCTCGATGGGCATCTGCATGGCATCCGAAGCCGATGGTCCCGAAGACCTCTATACCAAGGCCGACCGGGCGCTTTATCGCTCCAAGGTCAGCGGCCGCAACCGCGTCACCAAGCACTCGACGATGGCCAGCCGTGCCGGCAAGAGCTGGCTGCTCTACAAGAAGGACTGATACCTTCGGCCTTTGCCGGTCCGCGCCGCGTCCGGCCGCGCCGGGAGCGCGGGTGTTGAGCTGAAAACAGAAAAGGCGCCGGATTTCTCGGGCGCCTCTTTCACCGGTTCATTCGGATCGCCGCGAAAATCAGCCGTTGACGGCCTGCTTGTGCTGGACTGGGTGGCTCTTCTTGAGCAGGTCCGAGACCAGGAAAGCCAGTTCGATCGCCTGGTCAGCATTGAGGCGCGGGTCGCAATGCGTGTGGTAGCGATCCTGCAGCTCCTCGGCCGTGATGGCGCGCGCGCCACCGGTGCATTCGGTGACATTCTTGCCGGTCATTTCGACATGGATGCCGCCCGGATGGGTGCCTTCGGCGCGATGCACCTCGAAGAACGTCTGCACCTCCTTCAGAATGCGGTCGAACGGCCGCGTCTTGTAGCCGGCGGCCTCGATGGTGTTGCCATGCATCGGGTCCGACGACCAGACCACGCTGCGCCCTTCCTTCTTCACCGCGCGCACCAGCTTCGGCAGATAGTCGGCGACCTTGTCGGAACCGAAGCGCGCGATCAGCGTCAGCCGACCGGGTTCGTTCTCCGGATTGAGCAGGTCGATCAGTTCCAGCAAGCCGTCCGGCGTCAGCGACGGACCGCATTTCAGGCCGAGCGGGTTCTTGATGCCGCGGCAGTATTCGACATGGGCATGGTCGGGCTGGCGCGTGCGGTCGCCGATCCAGATCATGTGGCCGGAGGTCGCGTACCAATCGCCGGAGGTTGAATCGACACGGGTCAGCGCCTCCTCATAGCCGAGCAACAGCGCCTCGTGGCTGGTGTAGAAATCGGTCTCGCGCAACGCGTAGTTGGTTTCCGAGGTGATACCGACGGCCTTCATGAAGTCCATCGTCTCGGTGATGCGGTTGGCGAGCGACTCGTATTTCTCGCCCTGCGGGCTGTCGGACACGAAGCCGAGCATCCAGCGATGCACATTCTCCAGGCTGGCATAGCCACCCTGCGCGAAGGCGCGCAAAAGGTTGAGCGTTGCCGCCGACTGGCGGTAGGCCATCTCCTGCCGTGCAGGATCGGGAATGCGCGACTTGGCGTCGAACTCGATGCCGTTGATGATGTCGCCGCGATAGCTGGGCAGCGTCACACCGCCCTTGGTTTCGTTGTCGGACGAGCGCGGCTTGGCGAACTGGCCGGCAACGCGACCAACCTTCACCACCGGCTGTGCGCCGGCAAAGGTCAGCACGACCGACATCTGCAGGAAGACACGGAAGAAGTCGCGGATGTTGTCCGCGCCGTGTTCAGCAAAACTCTCGGCGCAGTCTCCACCCTGGAGAAGGAAGGCGTCGCCGGCGGCGACAGCCGCGAGCTGCTTCTTCAGCTTGCGCGCCTCACCTGCAAAAACCAGCGGCGGAAAGGTGGCGAGCTGCGCTTCCGTGTTCTTCAGCGCGGCAAGATCCGGATAGGCAGGAACCTGCTTGATCGGCTTTGCTCTCCACGAATTCGGCGACCATTTCGTCATCGCTGCACCCAACGTTGTTTCCAGCGGCCTAGACTCCGCCATTCCCGGCCCCATACGGGGGATCGCGGCTCCATACACGAAGCCGATTTCCTATTCTAGACCGGAATTCAAGCGCTGGCGAATGCGCCGGCTGCGCTACGCGGCCTTCTCCACCAGCCGCGCCAGCTGCGTCATCACGACAGCCGAACCTGCCAGGCGCTTCTCGGCCGTTGGCCAGTCGCGCACGAACACGACACTGTGGTCCGGCCGGATCTTGGCCAATGACCCCTGCTCGCCGATGAACCGGACCAGCCCGACCGGGTTGGAGAACTCGCGCTTGCGGAAATGGATGACGACGCCCTTCGGCCCGGCGTCGAGCTTCTCGACATTGGCTTTGCGGCAGAGCGCCTTGATGAAGACGATCTTGAGCAGATGCTTCACCTCCTCCGGCAGCGGGCCGAACCGGTCGATCAGCTCGGCGCCGAAGGCATCGATTTCCTCGGTGTTCTCGAGATCGCCGAGACGGCGATAGAGCGCCAGCCTGAGCTGCAGGTCCGGCACATAGCTTTCCGGGATCATCACCGCCGTACCGACGGCGATCTGAGGCGACCAGCCGCCATCCTGGACTTCGCCGGAATCCTTCACCTCGGCGACGGCTTCTTCCAGCATCTGCTGGTAGAGCTCGAAACCGACCTCCTTGATGTGGCCGGACTGCTCTTCGCCGAGCAGATTGCCGGCGCCTCTGATATCGAGATCGTGGCTGGCCAGCTGGAAGCCGGCGCCCAGCGTGTCGAGTGATTGCAGCACCTTCAGCCGGCGCTCGGCGGTGTCGGTCAGTTTGCGGTTGGCCGGCAGTGTGAACAACGCATAGGCGCGCACCTTCGAGCGGCCGACGCGGCCACGCAACTGGTAAAGCTGCGACAGGCCGAACATGTCGGCGCGATGGATGATCAGCGTGTTGGCGGTCGGGATGTCGAGGCCGGATTCGACGATGGTGGTCGACAAGAGCACATCGTACTGTCCGTCATAGAAGGCATTCATGATATCGTCGAGTTCGCCCGGTGGCATCTGGCCATGGGCCACGGCGACCTTGAGCTCGGGGACGGCTTCCTTCAGAAAATCATGAACTTCGGCCAAATCGCTGATGCGCGGCACGACGTAGAAGGAATGGCCGCCGCGATAGCGTTCCCGAAGCAGCGTCTCGCGGATCACCAGCGGATCGAAGGGCGAGATGAAGGTGCGCACCGCCATGCGGTCGACCGGCGGCGTGGCGATCAGCGACAGTTCGCGCACACCGGTGAGCGCCAGCTGCAGCGTGCGCGGGATCGGCGTCGCCGACAGCGTCAGCACATGGACATCGGTCTTCAGGTCCTTCAGCCGTTCCTTGTGCTTGACGCCAAAGTGCTGCTCCTCGTCGATGATCAGCAGACCGAGATTCTTGAACGAGATCGCGGATCCGAGCAGCGCATGGGTGCCGACCACGATGTCGACCTGCCCCTCGGCGATGCCCTTCTTGGTTTCGGCCAACTCCTTGGCGCCGACCAGCCGCGACGCCTGGGCGACGCGGATCGGCAGGCCGGAAAAGCGCTGCGAGAATGTCTTGAAATGCTGGCGCGACAAAAGCGTGGTAGGCACTACCACCGCGACCTGAAAGCCTTCCATCGCCGCGATGAAGGCGGCGCGCAGCGCCACTTCGGTCTTGCCAAAGCCGACATCGCCGCAGATCAGCCGGTCCATCGGCTTGCCGGCGGCAAGGTCGTCCCGAACCGAGTCGATCGCCGTCTGCTGGTCGTCGGTCTCCTCATAGGGGAAGCGGGCAGCGAATTCGCCATAGAGGCCCTCCGCCGGCACCAGCGCCGGTGCGGCGCGCATCTGCCGTTCGGCGGCGATGCGGATCAGTTGCCCGGCCATGTCGAGCAGGCGTTTCTTCAGCCGCGCCTTGCGCGACTGCCAGGCGCCGCCGCCAAGCTTGTCCAGGGTCGCCTCGGCCGAATCCGAACCGTAGCGCGATAGAAGCTCGATGTTCTCGACCGGCAGGAACAGCCGGTCGTCGCCGGCATAGTGGATTTCCAGGCAGTCATGCGGTGCGCCCACGGCTTCGATGGTGCGCAGGCCGATGAAACGACCGATGCCGTGATCGGCGTGGACGACGATGTCGCCAGCCGACAGCGCCGAGGCTTCGGCAATAAAGTCCGAGGCGCGCTTCTTGCGCTTCGAGCGGCGGATCAGCCGGTCGCCGAGAATGTCCTGTTCGGCGACGACGACCAGCTTCTCGGTCTCGAAACCGGATTCCAGCGGCAGTACGGCAAGGGCCGCCTGCCCGGGCTCGAGCTTTTCCGCCTCCGCCAGCGTGGCGACTTGCTTGAGGTTGCCTAGATGGTGCTCGGCAAGGATCTGGCCGAGCCGGTCGAGCGAGCCTTCGGTCCAGCCGGCAATGACGATCCGGCGGCGCGCCGCGCGTTCGTCGGCAATGTGCCTGACGACGACGTCGAAGACATTGACGTTCGGATCGGCGCGCTCCTCGACGAAGCTGCGGCCGTGGCGCGAGCCGGCATGAAAGACCTTTTTCGCGCCGGCATCAGGCGCGTCGAAGGGCGTGAAGTCTATCGCTTCACGCGGTCCAAGCGAGGCGATCAGGTTTTCTGGCGAGAGATAGAGCAGGTCCGGCGGCACCGGCTTGTAAGGCACGGCATCCCTCAGCGCGCCGTCGGCCTGCTTCCTGCGCGCTTCGTAGTGATCGAGGATCAGCGTGTGGCGTTCGGCGAGCGCTTCATGCGCCAGATGGTCGAAGACGACAGGTGTATCGGGCAGGTAGTCGAACACGGTCTCCAGTCGCTCGTAGAAGAAAGGCAACCAGTGCTCCATGCCGGCGAAGCGCCTGCCCTCGCTGACCGCCGCATAGAGCCCGTCGTCGCGCTGGGGCGCGCCAAAGGCTTCGATATAGGAGCGGCGGAAGCGGCTGATGGTTTCCGGCGTCAGCGCCACTTCGCTCATCGCCTGCAGCGCCATCGACTTGCGCTGGCCGGTGGTGCGCTGGGTGGCGGCATCAAAGACGCGGATCGATTCCAGCGTGTCGCCGAAGAAATCAAGCCTGAGCGCTTCGGCCCAACCGGGCGCGAAAAGGTCGAGAATGCCGCCGCGCACCGCGAATTCACCGATGCCGCGCACGGTCGGCACCCGCTCGAAACCGGACGTCTCCAGCCGCGACACCAGTGCGTTCATGTCGATCTGGTTGCCGGGCCTGGCGTGGAAGGTCTGCGCCTCGACCAGCCCGGCCGGCGGAATGCGCTGCAGCAGCGCATTGGCGGTAGTGAGGATGACGGCGCGATGTGGCTTCTTCGCCAGCGCGATCATGGCGGTCAACGCATCGAGGCGCTTGGCGGCGGCGTCCGAGCCGGGCGAGACGCGGTCGTAGGGCAGACAGTCCCAGGCCGGCAACTCCAGCACTGGCAGGCCGGGTGCCGCGAAGGACAGCGCCTCGATGATCGCCGGCAGGCGCTGGCCGTCACGCGCCACGAACAGGACCGGCTTGTCGGGCGCGATCTCGAGTGCTGCCTGCACCAGCGCGAAGGCCTCATAGCCATCGGCGACACCGTCGACTATGAACTGGCCGGCGCGCCCTTTCGGCAGGCCGATGGTGGGGATGAGGCTCATGAAATCACGTCGTTCAGAATGTCATGGAGTGGCGGAAAGCCAGGATCTTTTGCAGGACGGCACAATCAATATCCGCCGGGACCGGGTGTTCGCCGGTCACCATGGGCAGGAATTCGGTGTCGGGAATGTCGAGGAGCCTCTCATATTGGTCGATCTCCTCGCTGGTCAAGGCGCCGATTTCGGCGTCGGCGAACGTGCCGAGGATCAGGTCCATCTCGCGCAGGCCGCGATGCCAGGAGCGAAACAGCAGCTTGCGGCGACGGGCGTCGAGCCCCTCGCTTGCCAACCCGGCACTTGATCTCGTCGTTCCGGTCATTGTGCCGCATCCTCACTTGTTGCGGCGCATATAGCGTGGATAGAAGGTGCTGTCAGCCTTGCGCTGTGGCCGTCGCGACATAAGCTGACATCATGCGTCCTTCCCAGCTCGACCCCTTGTTCGTCCCGATCACCTCGCTTGCCGGCGTGGGGTCGAAGGTTGGCGCGCTGATCGAGAAGGTCGTCGCCGCCGATCTCGGCGATCGCGCGGCGCGTGCCGGCGACCTTCTGTTCGTGCTGCCGCACACCGTCATCGACCGTCGCAACCGTCCGGGCATTGCCGGTTCGGCCGAAGGCGCGATCGTCACGCTCGACGTGCGCATCGACCGTCATCAGCCGCCGCCGCGCGGCAACAGGTCGGTGCCATACCGGGTTTATGCACATGACGACACCGGCGAGATCGCGCTGACCTTCTTCCATGCTCATGCCTCTTATCTTGAAAAGGCGATGCCCGTGGGCGAGCATGTCGTGATCTCCGGCCGCATGGAATGGTTCAACGGCCGCCCGACCATGGTCCATCCCGACCACATCGCGCTCGCCAGCGAGGCGGAAAACCTGCCGCTCGTCGAACCGGTCTATCCGCTCACCGCCGGGCTCTCTGGCAAGGTGCTGCGCCGGGCGATCGGCCAGGCGCTCGCACGCTTGCCCGTGTTGGCCGAATGGCAGGATGGCGCGTTCATGCGCCGACAGAGCTTTCCTGCCTTTGGCGACGCGCTCGCCCGCATCCACAATCCGGCGGACCCGATCGATGTGTCCGTGGACGGTGCCGCCTGGCGGCGCCTCGCCTATGACGAGTTGCTGGCAGGCCAGGTCTCGCTGGCGCTGGTGCGGGCTAAAGTCCGCCGCCTGTCCGGCCGCCCCTTGGTCGGCGACGGCAGTATCGTCGAGAAACTGCGCGCCGCACTCCCCTATTCGTTGACGGCCAGCCAGGAATTCGCGCTTGCCGAAATCAATGCCGACCTCGCCGCTCCCGAACGCATGCTGCGGCTTCTGCAAGGCGATGTCGGCTCCGGCAAGACGGTCGTCGCGTTGCTCGCCATGGCGCGCGCCGTCGAGGCCGGAGGCCAGGCAGCACTGATGGCACCGACCGAAATCCTGGCACGGCAGCATCTGGCAACGATCGCGCCTCTTGCCGCCAAGGTCGGGCTGCGGATCGCCATCCTGACCGGCCGTGAAAAAGGCCGCGAACGCACCGACACGCTGGCCGGTCTGGCGAGCGGCGAGATCGACATCGTCGTCGGCACCCACGCGCTGTTTCAGGAGACGGTGATCTTCCACGACCTGGTCCTCGCCGTCATCGACGAGCAGCATCGCTTCGGCGTTCATCAGCGGCTTGCCATCACCGCCAAGGGCGACGCGCCCGACATGCTGGTGATGACGGCCACACCCATCCCGCGCACGCTGGTGCTGACCGCCTTCGGCGACATGGATGTGTCGAAGCTGACGGAAAAGCCGGCCGGCCGCCAGCCTATCCGCACCGTCACGCTGCCGCTCGAACGGCTCGACGAACTGGTCGGCCGCATGGTTGAGGCCGTCGCCGGTGGCCAGAAGATCTACTGGATCTGCCCGTTGGTCGAAGAATCCGAAGAAATCAAGCTGATGTCGGCCGAGGACCGTTTCGCTTCGCTGAAACCGCTGTTTGGCGACCGCATCGGCCTTGTTCATGGCCGCATGAAGGGTGCCGAGAAGGATGAAGCAATGCGCGCCTTCAAAGAGGGCGAGACGCGCATCCTGATCGCCACCACGGTCATCGAGGTCGGCGTCGACGTGCCTGACGCCACTGTCATGGTCATCGAACATGCCGAGCGCTTTGGCCTTGCGCAATTGCACCAGCTGCGCGGCCGTGTCGGACGCGGCGTCAAGCCGTCTTCCTGTGTGCTGCTCTACAAGGACCCGCTTGGCGAGACGGCCAAGCGACGACTGTCGGTCATGCGCGAGACGGAAGATGGCTTCCTGATCGCCGAGGAAGATCTGAAGCTGCGCGGCGAAGGCGAGTTGCTGGGCACCCGCCAGTCCGGCACGCCGGGTTTCCAGGTGGCGCGCATCGAGGCGCATGCCGACCTTTTGGAGGCCGCCCGCGACGACGCAAGGCTGATCCTGTCCCGCGACCCGGAGCTGCAGTCCGATCGGGGCGCCGCGCTGCGACTGCTGCTTTACTTGTTCGGCCGCGACGAGGCCGTGCGGCTCTTGCGTGCCGGCTGAGCCAAGGCCCCAACCGACGGGTTGGCAAGCACGCCCTCGATCGGTTCGCCATTCACAACAACCACTTTCGACTTGACCTCGGGCGCAACCAGCCCGGCGGATACGATCAGCTTTGCGCCGTCCTCGATCGTCATGTCGAGCAGCACGATGTCCGACTTCGGCACGTACATGAGAAAGCCCGTCGTTGGATTGGGCGTGCAGGGCATGAACACGGCGATCAGCGGATCGCCTTCCTGATCGAGCTTCTCATTGATCTCGTTTTCTTTCTCGCTGGCGACGAAGACCAAGGACCAGACGCCCTTGCGCGGATATTCGACCAACCCGACCTGGCGGAACATGTCGCCCTTGTTGGACAGCACGGTCTCGAAGATCTGCTTCAGCGAACCATAAATGCCGCGCACCAGCGGCATGCGGCCAAGCAGGCGTTCGCCAAAATTGACGATGGCGCGGCCGACGATGTTGGCTGTCAGGAAGCCGATCAGGGTGATCAGGATCAGGGCGACGATCAATCCGAATCCCGGGACAGGAAACGGCAGATAGGAATCGGGGCTATAGCGTGCCGGAATGTACGGTTTTACCCAGGAATCGACCCAGCCTATGAAGGACCAGGCGATATAGGCGGTGATCGCCAGTGGCGCGCACACGACGAAGCCTGTGAGGAAATAGTTCCTCAGCCGGGTCATGCCGGAGGTTTTCGGAGCATCGGACATGGTTCACCGGGGCGTGCTATTGCGACGCAACATTAGTGAACCGGAAGGCGCTTTGGAACTGCGAAGTTTTTAAAGGCGCCTATTCCACCGTCACCGATTTCGCCAGATTGCGCGGCTGGTCGACGTCGGTGCCCATGAACACGGCGGTGAAATAGGCGAGCATCTGGATCGGCAGCGCGTAGATGATCGGCGAGATGATTTCGGGCACGTCCGGAAGCACAATCGTTTCCATCGTCTTCACGCTCGCAAGCGCCGCGCCCTTGCTGTCGGTGATCAGGATGATCTTGCCGCCACGCGCCGCCACTTCCTGCATGTTCGACACGGTCTTTTCGAAAATCCGGTCATGCGGCGCGATGACGATCACCGGCATGTTCTCGTCGATCAGCGCGATCGGGCCATGCTTCAACTCGCCCGCGGCATAGCCTTCGGCGTGGATATAGGAGATTTCCTTGAGCTTCAGCGCCCCTTCCATGGCCAGCGGGAAATTGGTGTCGCGGCCCAGATAGAGCACATCGCTGTAGCGCGACAATTCCCGTGCGATCCGTTCGATCTGCTCTTCAAGCTTGAGCACCTGGTTGGCATAGCGCGGCGCTTCTGAAAGCTCGCGCACCAGGGTTTTCTCCTGTTCCTTCGAAATTGTCCCGCGCGCCACGCCGGCACGCACGGCAAGCGAGGCCAGCACCGAGAGCTGGCAGGTAAACGCCTTGGTCGAAGCGACACCGATCTCCGGGCCGGCCAAAGTCGGCAGCACGACGTCGGATTCACGCGCCATGGTCGATTCGCGCACGTTGACGACCGCGCCGATCTTCATCCCCGCCTTGCGGCAATAGCGCAGCGAGGCCAGTGTGTCGGCGGTTTCGCCCGACTGCGAGATGAAGAAGGCAGCATCGTCCGCCGACAGCGGCATCTCGCGGTAGCGGAATTCCGAGGCGACATCGATATCGACCGGCAGCCGCGCATAGCGCTCGAACCAGTATTTGCCTATCAGGCCGGCGAGATACGCCGTGCCGCAGGCCGAAATCGCCAGCCGGTTGATCCTGGCAAAGTCGAACGGCAGGTCGAGCGGCTTGCAGACGCCACCGACGAAATCCAGATAGTTCGCCAGCGTGTGCGAGATCACCTCGGGCTGTTCATGGATTTCCTTCTCCATGAAATGGCGCCGATTGCCCTTGTCGACCATGAAGCTGGTCGAAAGCGACTGCTGGCGTTTGCGGTCGACCGTTTTGCCGTCGATGTCGAAAATGGTGACACCGTCGCGACGCACCACCGCCCAGTCGCCATCTTCCAGATAGGTGATCGAATTGGTGAACGGGGCGAGCGCGATGGCGTCGGAGCCCAAGAACATCTCGCCATCGCCATGGCCGACCGCCAGTGGCGGGCCATTGCGCGCGCCGACGATAAGATCCTCGTCGCCCTTGAACATGATGGCCAGCGCAAATGCGCCTTGCAGCCGTTTCAGCGCCTGGTGCGCGGCCTCGACCGGCTTCAGCCCCTTGGCCAGCTCGCGCGCTACCAGATGGGCGACGACTTCGGTGTCGGTCTGCGAGGAAAAACTGTAGCCGTCGCGGATCAGCTCGTCGCGCAGCTCGGCGAAATTCTCGATGATGCCGTTATGGACGATGGCGACGCCGTCGGAAAAATGCGGATGCGCATTGGTCTCGTTCGGCACGCCATGCGTCGCCCAGCGCGTATGGCCAATGCCGATCGTGCCGTTGAGTGGCTCGTCCTCCAACCTGCGTTCGAGATTGATCAGCTTGCCCTCGGCGCGGCGGCGGGCAAGCTGGCCATGGTCGATGGTGGCGACACCGGCAGAGTCATAGCCGCGATATTCGAGCCGCTTCAGCGCATCGACGATGCGCGGCGCAACCTGCGAATGGCCGACGATTCCAACGATACCGCACATGCAGACAGCCCCGATTCCTTGCAGAAACCCAGCGCTATTTAGGGATCGCCGGCCTGCCGCGAAAGTCACATTGCATTTCGTCCCGTATCAGCGGAACGGTCATCCTTGTCGATGCACCCTGACAGACCGCTCTTGCAATCCGGTTACTGTAATCGCTCCGTTTTTCCGGGCCGGTTTCACTTCTTCTTGGCGGCCGCGGCCGAAGCAAACCGTTCGCGCAATTCCTTGCCTTTGCCTGGGATCGTCTTCTGGCGGGCGCGGCCGAAGGCCAGCGCATCATCGGGTACGTCTTCGGTGATAACGCTGCCCGAGGCGATGTAGCCGCCCTTGCCGATCGTTATCGGCGCCACGAGCGCGGAATTCGAGCCTACGAAAGCCCCTTCGCCGATGTCGGTGAAGAATTTCGAATAGCCATCGTAGTTGCAGGTGATGGTGCCGGCGCCGATATTGGCGCCAGCGCCGACGCGGGCATCGCCGATATAGGTCAGGTGGTTGACCTTGGCGCCCTCCTCGATGGTCGCCTGCTTGACCTCGCAGAAATTGCCGACCTTGGCCTTTTGCTTGAGATCGGCACCGGGCCTCAGCCGCGCGAACGGTCCGACATCGCAGTTCGAGGCAATGGTGGCGCCTTCGATATGACTGAAGGCATGGATCTTGGCGCCCGTGGCGATTTTCACGCCTGGGCCGAACCAGACATTGGGCTCGACGATCGTGTCGGCGCCGATCTCCGTATCGTGCGAGAAGAACACGGTTTCCGGCGCTATCAGCGTCACCCCCGACAGCATCGCCTCTTGCCGCCGGCGTTGCTGCCAGATGCCTTCGGCTTGCGCCAGTTCGGCGCGGTTGTTGATGCCGAGCGCATTCTCGAAACTGGCTTCGGTGGCGACGACATCAAGGCCTTGCCCGCTGGCGATCCCGACGATGTCGGTGAGGTAATATTCCCCCTTGGCATTCTTGTTGCCGACCGCGTCGAGCAGCTTCAGCGCCCGGCCACCGGCCACCGCCATCAGCCCGCCATTGCAGAAGGTGATCTTCTTCTCTTCGTCGCTGCAGTCCTTCTCCTCGCGGATGGCGACCAGCTTGCCGCCCTTTTCGATCAGCCGGCCATAGCCGGTTGGATTGGGCGTGCGAAAGCCGATGACCGCCACAGCCGCGCCTTCGGCCAGTTTCAGCCGCGCCACGGTGAGCGCGCCCGGGTCGATCAGCGGCGTGTCGCCGAACATCACCAGGACATCGTCGTAACCCCTTGATATCGCTTCGCGAGCGGCAAGCACGGCGTGCGCGGTGCCGAGGCGTTTTTCCTGAACGAAGGTCTCGGCCTCAGGCGCGAATTTTGCCGCGGCCTTGCGCATTTCGTCCGCCCCGTGGCCGATCACCAGCACCTGGTCGCCGGCACCGGCGGTTTCGGCGGCCTTCACGACATGGGCGACCATCGGCAGACCCGCGATCTGGTGCAGGACCTTCGGCAACGCGCTTTTCATTCGCGTGCCTTCGCCGGCGGCAAGGATGACGGACAGGCAGGTTCTCTGGCTCATGGAAGGACAACCATATGAAAAGGGTTGGGAATCAAGACAGGATAGCAGTGGCGCCATGCTGCACCAATGCGGTTAAATTCCGGTGAGATGGTGGTAACGGAAGAGCAGCTGACTCTTAATCAGCGGGTCTGTCGTTCAATACCGGGTGCAAGCATGCGGCTTGTATCTAGCCAAGGCGCTACCCCAGCCGCCCCAGCACCGGGAAGTTCTCGAGCAGCCAGTAGGACACCGTCTGCACGCCGCCGGTGAGGAAAAACACGCCGGCGACGACCAGCAGTGCGCCGATCGCTTTTTCGACGCGACCGAGATGGACGCGGAATTTGCCGAGGAAGCGCATGAAGGCGCCGGAAAACAGCGCCGCGATCAGGAACGGGATGCCGAGGCCAAGCGAATAGGCGGCGAGCAGCAGCGCGCCCTCGCCCACGGTTTCACGGCCGCCGGCCAGCGTCAGGATCGGCCCCAGCACCGGCCCGATGCAGGGCGTCCAGCCGAAGGCGAAGGCCAGTCCCATGACATAGGCGGCAAGGGCATTTGCCGGCTTGCCTTGCGACTGGAAGCGCGCCTCGCGCGACAGCAGCGGAATGCGCAGGATGCCGAGGAAATTCAGGCCCATCAGGATGATGAGCACACCGGCCGCCATCGCCAGCGGCTCCTGCCAGACCCGCAGCCAATGGCCGATGGTCGAAGCGCCGGCGCCGAGCGCCACGAACACGGTCGAGAAGCCGAGCACGAAGGCGACCGATGAATAGAGCAGCGCGCCGCGCGTGCCTTCCCGAGCCGTCACGCCCGCATCGCCGCGAAAATCGTCGACAGAGACGCCAGCCATATAGCAGAGATAGGGCGGCACCAGCGGCAGCACGCACGGTGACAGGAACGAGATGGCCCCCGCCCCGACCGCGCTGACATAGCCAATGTCCAATGCCATTCCAAAACTCCGACTGTCCCGGCGCCGATATAGGCTCGACGCTGCTTCTCCACCAATCACCATTTTGTGGCAAGTCGTCGGCGCATGCTGAGGCCAGGGAAGAAAGGACCTGCGGCTGGCGTTGATACAGTGAGGCCGCGATTTCCCGCGCCTCTTTGGAACATCCAGGGAGATCCCCATGAAAACGATAACAGTCGGGTTAGCCGCGCTTTTGCTCAGCACCGCCGCATCCTTCGCCGCCGACGCGTGGAAGGAAGCCGAGGTCGGTGGCACCAAAATCTACACCGACGCCAACGGCATGACGCTCTATACCTATGACAAGGACGCGAAGGGCAAGTCCAACTGCTACGACAAATGCGCCACCAACTGGCCGCCGCTGAAGGCCGAGGCTGGCGCCAAGGGAGATGACGAGTGGAGCGTCGTCGACCGCACCGACGGCACCAAGATGTGGGCCTATGACGGCAAGCCGGTCTACACCTTCATCAAGGACAAGAAGGCCGGCGACATGAGCGGCGACGGCGTCGCCGATGTCTGGCACGTCGTCAAGGCCAACTAGACCCCTCAATGCGAATTCCCGCCCGCCGGCGGGATATGCTGGTCGCCAGGCATCCCATGCAGCCGGCGGCCAGCTCTTGTTTGTGGACCATGTCGCCCGGCCCCGGCACGGCATTCCGGCGGGTTTTTCCCCGACTCGCCGGAAAATGAACCGGGTCGTTTCGCGGACTGGGGACACCATCTCCACTGGCCAGAATTCTGTGATTTCCATCATACACTCTAAGAGTGTATTGCTACGGGCATCCCCGCAATTTGGAACGCTTCCCCTTGACCGGATGCAAAAGCGCGGCCATGTGAGCGACAAATAGAACGAGATTTCGTCGCGAGCAGCGGAATTCTTCTGCCGCATCACAGCTGATATGAGACCTCATGGACGTCGTCGTCGTCGAATCGCCGGCCAAGGCAAAGACAATCAACAAATACCTCGGCAAGAACTACAAGGTTCTGGCCTCGTTCGGCCATGTCCGCGATTTGCCGGCCAAGGATGGCTCGGTGCGTCCGCACGAGGATTTTGCCATGTCCTGGGCGGTCGACACCGCCTCGGGCAAGCGGCTTGCCGACATTGCCAAGGCGGTCAAGGATGCCGACGGCCTGATCCTCGCCACCGACCCGGATCGAGAAGGCGAAGCGATTTCCTGGCACGTGCTGGAAGTTCTGAAGCAGAAGCGCGCGCTCAAGGACAAGCCGGTGAGCCGCGTCGTTTTCAATGCCATCACCAAGTCGTCGGTGCTGGAAGCGATGGCCAATCCGCGCCAGATCGATGCGCCGCTGGTCGATGCCTATCTCGCTCGTCGGGCGCTTGACTATCTCGTCGGCTTTACGCTCTCCCCTGTGCTGTGGCGCAAATTGCCGGGCGCCCGCTCGGCCGGCCGTGTCCAGTCGGTTGCATTGCGTCTGGTCTGCGATCGCGAATCCGAAATCGAGCGCTTCATCCGCGAGGAATACTGGCAGATATCAGCTCTCCTCGGCACGCCGCGCAACGAGAATTTCGAAGCGCGGCTGACCGCTTTCGATCGCAAGAAGCTGCAGAAGCTCGACATTTCCAACAAGGCACACGCCGACGACATCAAGTCGATGCTCGAAGGCGCGACCTTCAAGGCGGTGTCGGTGGAGGCCAAGCCCACCAAGCGCAATCCCGGTCCGCCCTTCACCACCTCGACGCTGCAGCAGGCCGCCTCGTCAGGCCTCGGTTTTTCGGCCAGCCGCACCATGCAGGTGGCGCAGCGCCTTTATGAAGGCATGGAGATCGGCGGCGAAACCACCGGGCTGATCACCTATATGCGAACCGACGGCGTGCAGATGGCCCCCGAGGCGATCTCGGCCGCCCGCGACGCCATCGCCAAGGAGTTCGGCCCAAAATATCTGCCGGAGAAGCCACGCCAATATACCGCCAAGGCCAAGAACGCCCAGGAAGCGCACGAAGCGATCCGCCCGACGGATTTCATGCGCACCCCGGCATCGGTCAGGCAATATCTCGATTCCGACCAGATGCGGCTCTATGAGTTGATCTGGAAGCGCGCCATCGCCAGCCAGATGCAGCCAGCCGAGATCGAGCGCACCACCGCCGAGATCGAGGCGGTCAATGGCGCCCGCACGGCGGAACTCCGCGCCATCGGCTCCGTCGTTCGCTTCGACGGCTTCATCGCCGCCTACACCGACCAGAAGGACGACGATTCGGAAGACGAGGAGAACCGTCGGCTGCCGGAGATCCGCGCCGGCGAGCAGCTTGCGCGGCAGGCGATCAATGCCACCCAGCACACCACCGAGCCGCCGCCGCGTTATTCGGAAGCCTCGCTGATCAAGAAGCTGGAAGAGCTCGGCATCGGCCGACCTTCCACTTATACGGCGATCCTGAAGACGCTTGAGGACCGCGACTACGTCACCATCGACAAGCGCCGGCTGGTGCCCCAGGCCAAGGGCCGGTTGCTGTCGGCCTTTCTCGAAAGCTTCTTCAAGCGCTATGTCGAATACGACTTCACCGCGTCCCTCGAGGAAAAGCTCGACGAGATCTCGGACGGCAAGCTCGCCTGGAAGGATGTGCTGCGCGACTTCTGGAAGGATTTTTCCGGCGCCGTCGCCGACATCAAGGAACTGCGCGTCACCGACGTTCTCGACGCGCTGAACGAGGAACTGGCGCCGCTGGTGTTCCCCGCGCGGGAAGACGGCTCCAATCCCCGCATCTGCCCGAAATGCGGCACCGGCAATCTGTCGCTGAAGCTCGGCAAGTTCGGCGCCTTTGTCGGCTGCTCGAACTATCCCGAATGCTCCTTCACCCGTCAGCTCGGCGACGCCGCCAATCCCAATGGGGAGAATGGCGGCGGCGAGGACGGCACCAAGGTCATTGGCAAGGATCCGTACACATCAGAGGAAATCACGCTGCGCAGCGGCCGCTTCGGCCCCTATCTGCAGCGCGGCGACGGCAAGGAAGCCAAGCGCTCGAGCCTGCCCAAGGGCTGGACACCCGATTCGATCGATCATGAAAAGGCGCTTGCCCTGCTGTCGCTGCCGCGCGATGTCGGCCAGCATCCGGAAACGGCCAAGATGATCTCGGCCGGGCTCGGCCGTTACGGGCCGTTCGTGCTGCATGACGGCACCTATGCCAATCTCGACAGTATCGAGGATGTGTTCTCGATCGGCCTCAATCGCGCCGTGTCGGTGATCGCCGAGAAGCAGTTGAAGGGCAAGGGCGGCCGCAATGGCGGCACTGCTGCTGCGCTCAAGGAGCTTGGCGACCATCCCGACGGTGGCGGCAAGATCGTCGTGCGCGACGGCAAATACGGGCCTTACGTGAATTTCGGCAAGGTCAATGCCACACTGCCGAAAGGCAAGGACCCGCAATCGGTGACCATCGAGGACGCGCTGGCGCTGATTGCCGAGAAGGAAGCCAAGGGTGGTGGCGGCAAGAAGCCGTTCCGCAAGGCCGCGGCGGCGGCCAAGGCGCCTGCAACCAAGAAGGCGCCTGCAACCAAGAAGGCGCCTGCAACCAAGAAAGCGGCGGCCAAGAAGCCGGCCGCGAAGAAAAAAGGATAGGTCAGCGTGGCGCGCAGGATCACCGGTAGAAGCCACGGCGATCCGCGCACCGCCGACACGAGGGCCGGGGTCAAGGATGACTATCGGCCATCGCGTGACGAAATCCTGCGCTATATCGCCGAAAATCCCGACCGCGCCGGAAAACGCGACATCGCCAAGGCGTTCGCGTTGCGCGGCGACGACCGCATCTGGCTGAAGGACATTTTGCGCGACCTGCAGGACGAAGGCGTCCTGACCAAGGAGCGCAAGCGACTGGCCCGCGTCGGTGCCCTGCCCCATGTAGCGGTGCTCGACATTTTTGGCCGCGATGGCGACGGCATTTTGCTAGCGCATCCGGCGGAGGCCGTGGGCACGGGCGAGCCGCCGGTCGTCTCGATCCGCGTGTCGCGCAGCGGCAACAGTCCGGCGCCCGGCATTGGCGACCGCGTGCTGGCCAAGACCTTCCCGACCGATGAGCCGACCGGCCCCGCCTATACCGGGCGGGTGATGAAGATCTTCGAGAAGCGCACCGATGCCGTTCTGGGCATCTTTCGCGTGCTTCAGGACGGCACCCTGCGCATCGAGCCGGTGGAACGGCGCCAACCGGAATTGATTGTCGACAAGGAATTCCAGAACGGCGCCAAGAACGGCGACCTGGTCGAGGTCGAGCCCGCACGGGCCTCCCGCTATGGGCTGCCGAGAGCCAAGGTGCTCAACGTGTTGGGTTCGCTCACCAGCGAAAAGGCGGTTTCGATGATCGCCATCCACGCCCACGACATCCCGCATATCTTCCCGGCCGACGTCATCGCCGAATCCGAAGCGGTAAAGCCGGCAACGATGGACCACCGCGAGGACTGGCGCGAGCTGCCGTTGGTCACCATCGATCCGGCCGACGCCAAGGACCATGACGATGCCGTCTTCGCCATATCGGATCTCGATGAGAAGAACTCTGGCGGCGTGGTCATCACGGTCGCCATCGCCGACGTCGCCGCCTATGTCCGCTATGGCACGGCACTCGACCGCGAAGCGCTGAAGCGCGGCAATTCGGTCTATTTCCCGGATCGCGTCGTGCCGATGCTGCCCGAGCGCATTTCCAACGATCTCTGTTCGCTGCGCGAAGGTCAGGACCGGCCGGCGCTGGCGGTGCGCATGACCTTCTCCGCCGATGGCCACAAGATCAGGCACTCCTTCCACCGCATCATGATGAAGTCGGCGGCAAAGCTCGCCTATCCGCAGGCGCAGGCAGCGATCGACGGCATGCCGGACGACAAGACGGGACCGATCCTCGACACGGTGCTGAAGCCGCTGTGGGACGCCTATGCGATCCTCAAGCGCGGGCGCGACGGCCGCCAGCCGCTTGAACTCGACCTGCCGGAGCGCAAGATCATGCTCAAGCCGGACGGCACCGTCGATCGCGTCATCGTGCCGGAACGGCTCGATGCCCACAAACTGATCGAAGAATTCATGATCCAGGCCAACGTCGCCGCCGCCGAGACGCTGGAGGCGAGGAAACAGGAGCTGGTCTACCGCGTCCATGATGCACCTTCGCTGGCCAAGCAGGAATCGCTGCGCGAATTCCTGCAGACGCTGGGCCTGTCGCTGGCGCGCGGCGCCCAGATGCGGCCAAGCCAGTTCAACGGCATCCTGGAGCGCGTGCGCGGGGCCGACAATGAAGGACTGGTCAACGAAGTGGTGCTGCGCTCGCAGAGCCAGGCCGAATACTCGCCGAAGAACATTGGCCATTTCGGCCTCAATCTCAGGCGCTACGCACATTTCACATCGCCGATCCGCCGCTACGCCGACCTCATCGTGCATCGCGGACTTATTGCCGCACTCGGGCTCGGTCCGGGCGGGCTGACGCAGGACGAAGCGGCACGGCTCGAAGATGTCGCGGTGCTGATCTCCGGCACGGAACGCCGCGCAATGGCGGCCGAGCGGGATACGGTCGACCGGCTGATTGCCGCCTATCTCGCCGAGCGCGTGGACGACCGGTTCGACGCCCGCATCTCCGGCGTCACCAAATCGGGACTATTTGTCCAATTGCCGCAGTATGGCGCGGATGGTTTCATCCCGGTGTCAACTTTGAGCGGCGATTACTATATATATGACGAAACGGCCCGCTCCCTGTTCGGAGAACGCTCGGGGAAAGGCTATCAGCTCGCGGATCGCGTCGAGGTCCGACTGATCGAGGTGGCGCCGATGGCCGGCGCGATGCGCTTCGAGATGTTGACTGATCCGAAGCCTTTGCCCGGCTCCAAGCGGTCGTTTCACAAGGCCAAAGGCCGCGCCCGTGCGTCGCAATCGCGACCGGGCTCGCGCGGCAGGAGAAGATGATGGAACAACAGGTTTTTGGCGGCGAACATCACTCGGGCCGGGTTGCCCGCCCGCTGTGGACTGCAATGAAGCGCGGCCTGCTCGGCCGCTGCCCGCGTTGCGGCGAAGGCAAGCTGTTTCGCGCCTTCACCAAGACCGTCGACACATGCAGTGTCTGCGGCGAGGAGCTTCATCACCATCGCGCCGATGATCTGCCCGCCTATCTCGTCATCGTCATCGTCGGTCATATCGTCCTCGGCGCCTTCATGGGCGTGGAGGCGGCATCGACATTGTCCACATGGCAGCACATCGCCATCTGGGTGCCGTTGACCATCCTTTTGTCGGTCGCGCTTTTGCAACCCGTGAAAGGTGCCGTCATCGGATTGCAATGGGCCTTCTATATGCACGGCTTTGGCGGCGAGCAGGACGTGATCGAGCCCCATCCCGGGGTTTAGACCAATCTCGACTACGCGCGCTGGCGCAACATACCGACCATGAAAGGCCACTTTCGCTTGCCAGAAGTTTCCGCTAGGTCCTGCGCATGGACGGTATGACCAAGGCGGAAGTCGACAGGATCGAGCGGAGCATGATTGCTCATAGCGACCAGCCAATTCGCCCGCGCGACGCGGCTACCCTGATCCTTCTCGACCGCAAGGGTGATGAGGTGCTGGTCCTGATGGGCCGCCGCCACGCCGGCCATGCCTTCATGCCGGGCAAGTTCGTCTTTCCCGGCGGCCGTACCGACCCAGCCGACAGCCGCATCCCGATCGCCACCGCATTGCACCCGGAGCAGGAAGCAAAGCTCCTCGCCGGTCCCGGCCGCACCAGCATGGCGCGGGCTCGCGCCATCGCCTTGTCGGCGATCCGCGAGACCTATGAAGAAGCCGGGCTGCTGATCGGCCGGAAAGGCGCCTTCGCCACGGCCAGGGCCGATTGGCAAGGCTTTGCCGAACACGGCGTGCGGCCCTCTCTGGACATGCTGCGCTTCGTTGCGCGCGCCATCACGCCGCCCAACAGGGTGCGCCGTTTCGACACGCGGTTCTTCAGCGCCTGGCGCGACGATGTAGCGGTCGAACTGCCTGGTGGCGGTCCGACCAACGAACTCGAAGAGCTGGTCTGGCTGCCGCTTGCCAAGGCCAGGGAAGCTGACATCCCCGACATCACCCGGATGATCCTGGACGAGCTGGAAAAGCGGCTCGCCCTTGATCCGCTGCTGCGTCCGGGCGGCCCGGTGCCCTTTTACCGGCTTGTCCGCAACCGCTTCACCCGCGAACTTCTGTAGAGTGTTCAGCATCCCATGACGGTCGATACCCAACCACAGGGCGACGAGCGCGTACACTGGCTGCCGATGGTGGCGGCGATCTCGTCGATCAGCGTCGTCGGCATCGCCATCGGCCTCGGCATGCCACTGCTCAGCGTGATCCTGGAAACGCGTGGTCATTCGGCCTCGATGATCGGCCTCAACACGGCCGTCGCCGGCCTGGCATCGATCGCCGGTGCGCCGCTGGCCACACCGCTCGCCATGCGGTTCGGCGTCGCCTGGACCATGATTGCCATGATTGCCGCCGGCGCCCTGGCCTTTGTCGGCTTCCATTTCGCGCCGGATTTCTGGATGTGGTTCCCACTGCGCATCGTGCTGCATATCGCGCTGACGGTACTGTTCATCCTGTCGGAATTCTGGATCAGCACCTCGGCGCCGCCGCACCGGCGTGGCCTTGTCCTGGGCATCTACGCCACTGTCTTGTCGCTCGGCTTTGCCGCCGGACCGTGGCTGTTCGCCCATCTCGGCAGCTCCGGCTTCAGACCTTTCGGCGTCATCATCGGATTGGTGGCGTTGGCCGCGATACCCGTGCTCGCGGCGCGCAACGAGAGCCCGACGATCGTCTCCGACGGTGAGACGAGCAACTTCCTCCGCTACATCTGGCTGGTACCGACGGCGACCGCCGCGGTGCTGGTGTTTGGCGCGGTCGAAACCGGCGGCTTTGCGCTGTTCCCGGTCTATGGCAGCCGCATCGGCTACTCCGAAGCCGACGCGGCCCTTCTCTTGACCATGATCGGTCTAGGCAATGTGCTCTTGCAGATCCCCATCGGCATGATCAGCGACCGCGTCAGCGATCGCCGCTATCTGCTGCTGGCCTGCGCCACTGTCGGCCTTGCCGGCACGATCTTCATGCCCTTCTTCGCTCAGAACTGGCACTTGATGGCCGCACTTCTGTTCGTCTGGGGCGGCGTCGTCGCTGCCATGTACACGATCGGCCTTGCCCATCTCGGCTCGCAACTTTCCGGCCACGAACTGGCATCCGCCAACGCCGCCTTCGTGCTTTGCTATGGCGTCGGCATGGTGCTCGGCCCGCAGGCGATCGGCATCGGCATGGATGCGTTCGGTCCGTCCGGCTTCGGCTGGTCGCTTGGCCTGTTCTTCGCCGCCTATGTAGCCTTGGTCTGCGTCAGGCTGATCCGCAAGATCCTCCTGTAGCGCGACCGAGCCGCCGCATTCCACACTGGCGCGATGGCAGGCTGCTGACAGAACCATGTCAGCAGCCCCCGGCTATAAAGTTGCCTCAAAACACCTGAAGTTGAGGACACTCCCATGATCGACAGCGGCTTTGAAACCACTTCGTTGCGAATGACACTGCTCCTGCTTGTGAGCTTCCAGGCGCCCGCCGCCGATGTCGACCGCATCATGGATGCTGTTGTAGCGATAGCGCCGCTGGTCATGGGCAAATATGATCGCAATGCCTATCAGTCGGCGCACGGTATCGAGCGCTACAGGCCACTCGACGGTGCCGCCGCCGGCGCCGAAACCGAATTGCGGCGACGCCCTGGCACGGTGGAGGTTTCTTTCGAACTGCCCGATGACCAGGCACTGGCCGCCCGCGTGGTCGAGGCGATTTTCCAGGCGCACTCCTACCAGGAACCGGTGATCCGCCTCCAGCCGATCCTTGCCAGCCGTTCCAAGGGACTGGACGACCGCGCCAATCCGAATCGCTGGTGGAACACGACCGGAGACTGGAAGAAGGTTGCCGCGCCCGAGGCGGAAACCGCATGATTTGAAGCCGTTTGCCGGCCGCGGCGGGCCACATGGGCTCCGCCGGGCTTGACTTTCCGGGCGCGTTCTTTATGTGTCGCGCCAAGTTTCCCGCGTCCGGGTGTTTCCCCGTGCTCCAGCGGCCAAAACTCCACGAACATTAATGGACTGATATCATGGCCAAAGCCGCAAACATCAAGATCAAGCTTCTGTCGACCGCCGACACCGGTTTCTTCTACGTGACCAGCAAGAACAGCCGCACCAAGACGGACAAGCTGTCGTTCCGCAAGTACGACCCGGTCGCCAAGAAGCACGTCGAATTCAAGGAAACCAAGATCAAGTAATCTGGGTTTTCCTCTGCAATGCCGAAACGCCGCCGATTGGGCGGCGTTTTTGTTTGCGCCGTGGGCTGAAGTGTCCTCAACCCGGGCTGAGTTCCCTCAGCCGATGCGATCGCCGCTTTTCGGATCGAACAGGTGCAGCGACGCCGGATCGGCCGACAATCGCACGATGTCGCCGGGCTTCACGCCGGCACGGCCCATGGCGAAGACGCAAAGCAGCTGGCCGGCCAGCTTGACATAGAACTGCGTCGACAGGCCGAGCGGCTCCACCACCACCACCTCGCCTTGCGCACCGTCATGCGCCAGCCGGATATGCTCGGGCCTCAGGCCGACCGTTATCGCGTCGCCATCCTTCAGCGGCAGGCCGTCCGGCAGCCGCAGTGTCTGGCCGTCGGCCAGCACAGCGTCTGACTTCCCGCCGTTGCGAACCGTCGCCGGCAGGAAATTCATGCCCGGTGAGCCGATGAAGCCGGCGACGAACATGTTGGCCGGCCGGTCATAGAGATCGAGCGGCGCACCGACCTGCTGGATCATCCCGTCATGCATGACAACGATCCGGTCGGCCATGGTCATCGCCTCGATCTGATCGTGGGTGACATAGACCGATGTCGTCTTCAACTGCTGGTGCAGCGCCTTGATTTCGGCGCGCATGTGGACGCGCAGCTTGGCGTCGAGGTTCGACAAGGGCTCGTCGAACAGAAAGACCTTGGGATCGCGCACGATGGCGCGCCCCATGGCGACACGCTGGCGCTGGCCGCCGGACAATTGCCGCGGCAGGCGTTGCAGGAAACTGTCCAGCCCGAGCCGCTTGGCGGCGCCATCCACCCGGGCGTCGATCGTGGTTTTCTGCGCCTTCTTCAAGAGCAGGCTGAAACCCATGTTCTTCGACACATCCATATGCGGATAGAGCGCGTAGGACTGGAACACCATGGCGATGTCGCGGTCCTTCGGCGCGACGTCGTTGACTACTCGCTCGCCGATGCGGATCTCGCCACCGGAAGCCTCTTCCAGCCCCGCGATCATCCGCAGCAAGGTCGACTTGCCGCAGCCGGAAGGGCCGACCAGCACGACAAACTCGCCGTCGGCGATCTCGAGGTCGACCGCGTGCAGGACGCGGACGGCGCCATAGTCCTTGCGGACTTTTTCGAGCGTAACAGAGGCCATCGATCTATCCTTTGACGGCGCCGGCGGTCAGGCCGGTGACGAGATAGCGTTGCAGGAAAGCGAAGAAGATGCAGACCGGGATCAGCGCCAGGATGGACGCCGCCATCATCTGCCCCCAGTCGACGGCGAACTTGCCTATGAAGGTGAGCAGGCCGACGGCAAAGGTCTTCTGGTCGTCGCTGGAAATCAGCATCAGCGCGAACAAAAGCTCGCTCCACGCGGCGGTGAAGACAAACCCCAGCGTCGCACCCATGCCCGGCAGCGTCAGCGGCACGATCACCTTGCGCATCGCTTGTGCGCGCGTGCACCCGTCGATCATCGCCGCCTCTTCCAGGTCCTTCGGGATGCCGTCGAAGAAGGATTGCATCAGGAAGGTGGCGAAGGCGGTGTTGAAGGCGGTGTAGATGATGATCAGCCCGGTCAGGCTGTTGATCAGGCCGATCTGCCCCATCACGCGGTAGATCGGCGGAATGACCATCACCAGCGGAAAGGTCTGGGTCAAAAGCAGCATCAGCGCCAGCGCCGCCTTGCCGCGAAAGGTGAAACGCGACATGGCGTAGCCGGCCAGGGTCGCAATGACCGTTACCAGCGCCGCGGTCGATACCGAGACGATGACGCTGTTGAGGAAATAGCGCGGGAAATCGGTGGCCTCGAGAACCGTGACGAAGTTCTGCAACGTCATCTGCGACGGCCAGAAGGTGATGCCCTCGGAATAGAGGAGCCGCTCCGGCGTCACCGAGATCTTCAGCGTCCAGTAGATCGGGAACAGGGCGAAGATCACATAGGCGGCGATGGCGGCGTAGAGGCCGATGCCGCCGAAGAAGCGCTGCGAGGCTGAACGTCCTGCGATCATCAGACGTGCCTCACCAGCGTGCGACGGATGCCGATCAGCGCAATCGCATAGGCAATCAGCAGGACGAGCAGCAGCACGGCCACCGCCGAGGCGTAGCCCTTGTCCAGCGACTTGAAGGCGCTGACATAGATGTAGACCGGCACCGTGTTGGTCGAGCCGGCCGGCCCTCCCTCCGTCATGACGAAGATCAGGTCGGCGAAGGTGGCGATCCAGATGGTGCGCAGCATGACGGTGATGGCAATGGTCGGCGCCAGGAACGGCAGCGTGACCTTGGTGAAGCGCTGCCAAGGCGAAGCGCCGTCGATCGCCGCCGCCTCATGCAGCTCGGATGGAATGGATTTCAGCGCCGCCAAAAGCGTGATGGCGAAGAAAGGAATGCCGAACCAGACATTGGCGATGATCGGCCCCCACATGGCGGTTGAAGGATCGGACAGAATGTTGGTCGGCTCGGCCTTCAGCCCCAACGCGAAAAGCCAATGCGGCAGCGGCCCGATGATCGGATTGAACAGCCAGGCCCAGGTCAGGCCCGAAAGGAAGGAAGGCACCGCCCAGGGCAGGAACACCAGCGCCTGCACCACCTTGCGGCCCGGGAACGGCTTGTCGAGCAGCAGCGCCAGGCCGAGACCGAGCAAGAACTGGAAAAACAGGCTGGCCGCCGTCCACCACAAGGTGTTGACCAGCGCCTGCCCCAGCACCTGATCCGACAGCATCGCCTGATACTGTCCGAGCCCGACATATTCGGACTTGAAGGCCGAGAACTTGCGGAACGAATAACTGATGCCGATGACCAGTGGCACCAGAAGCACCACGATCAGCAGGATGATCGCCGGGCTGAGATAGAGCCATGGCTCGATAGCGGCGTGGGATAGCCGCTTGCGACGCGGCTTGCCGGCGGATCGTATGTCGGACACGGCATAAGTCATTGGCTGCGGATCGGCTCCAGGAAGCATCGGGATAGGCAACGAGCGTCCTTCTCCCCGTTCACGGGGAGAAGATGCCGGCAGGCAGATGAGGGGCGGCGTGAGCCTTGAAATGCTTGGCCTGCCCCTCATCCGGCCCTATCGGGCCGCCTTCTCCCCGTGAAACGGGGAGAAGGCAGAAGGCGTTATTTCTTGTTCTTCGCCAGCCAGTCCTGCTGTTCCTTGGTCAGGAACGCAGCCCACTGGTCGGCGACGTCCTTGGCCGTCTTCTGGCCAAGCAGCACTTCCTGGAAATTCTTGATCGCCACCTGGTCGACGAAATTGCCGAGGTTCTCCAGATGCGTCGGCGGGGTCACCATTTCATATTTGGAGGTGTCGCTCAGCTCGGTGAACCATCCCTTGAACTGCTCGGTCTTGAAATGGGCGTCCTGGTCGGCGCCCTTGTGGATCGGGACGACGCCGACTTCCTTGGCCCATTCCAGATTGTCCTTCGGCGACAGCAGCGTCGCCATGAGCTTCCAGGCGTCGTCCTTGTGCTGCGAGTTGGCAAACATCGCCCAGCCGGCATAGCCCAGCGTCGGATAGGACTTGCCGCTCGGCCCGACCGGCATCGGCGCCACGGCAAAGTCGTCGGCACTCATCTTGTCGGCTATGCCGAGCAGAGCGTCGGGATCCTGGTTGAGCATGGCGCAGGTGCCGGAATAGAAGCCGGTGACGGTCTCGTTGAAGCCCCAACTCACCGCATCCTTCGGCGCCAGTCCGTCCTTGTACATGTCGGCCAGCATCTGAAGGCCCTTGACCGAGCCTTCATCGTTGATGGTCGAGGTGCCGTCCTCGTTGAAGTAGCCGCCCTTGCCGGCGGCGATGTTCATGAACATGTGCATGCCGTTGAAGGCGCCCGGCCCACCGCGCAGGCAGTAGCCATATTTGCCCGGCAAGGCCGAGATCTTCTTGGAGTCGGCGATGAAATCGTCGAGCGTCGCAGGCGGGCCGTCGAGGCCGGCCTCCTTGAACAGCTTCTTGTTCCAGAACAGCGCGTTCACATAGTAGCCGTAGGGGATCATGTACTGCGTGTTGTTGACCGTCGAGCCGAACTGCTTGGCACGGTCGCCGAGCGTCTTGGCATCGTCCCATTTTGCCATGTAGGGCCCAAGATCCTCGAGCTGGGCATTGTTGGCATAGAGGCCCATCCAGCGTTCCGGCATCTCGACCACGTCGGGCGTATCACCGGCCTGCACCATGGTCAGGAATTTCTCGAAGGCCTGCCCCCAGGGCAGCGAGATCAGCTCGACCTTGACGCCAGGATTGGCCGCCTCGAACTCGGCGATCTGCTTTTTCAGGAATTCGGTGCGCGGCGGGCTGGTGATGACTTCGACCATCTTGAGGGTCGAATCGGCCCGTGCGCTCCCGGCGGAAATCGCCAGCCCCGCAACGGTGGCAAGCATGACGGTCAGTTTTTTCATGTTCAAGACTCCCATTTTGAACCCGCTTGTTATTTTCTGGCTTTTTCGAAGGCCTGGGCGACATCCGCCCAGAGGTCTTCGACACTCTCCAATCCGACATTGAAGCGGATGGTTCGGGGGCTGACGCCGAAGCGCGCCATCGAATTCAGTCCCGGCGTCTGCTCCAGCGACGCCTTGGCCGGCACGACCAGGCTTTCATGCCCGCCCCAGCTGACGCCGATGCGGAAATATTTCAGCGCGTCGACGAAGACGGGAATGTCGATGTCGTCCGTCACCTCGAAGGAGAACAGTCCGGCATAGCCGGCCAGCGTCGCCTTGCCCGGGTGGTTCGAATAGACGGGATGATTGACCCGCTCGACATTGGCATGCGCCTTCAGCCGCTCGGCGATGGTCAGGCCGCTCTTCATGTGGTGTGGCAGGCGCAGCGGCAGCGTGCGCAGACCACGCAAGAGCAGCCAGGCTTCGAACGGCGACAGCTTGCCGCCGAGATAGGAATAGGTCTGCTCGTTGATCTGCTTGATATGCGCGGCCGAACCCGCCACCACACCGGCGACGGTGTCGCTGTGGCCGCCGAGATATTTCGAGGCCGAGTGCAGCACCAGGTCGACGCCATGCATGATCGGCTTCTGGAACACCGGCGTCGCCCACGAATTGTCGATCGTGGTGACGATGCCCTGCTCCTTGGCCAGCCGGGTCAGATGCGGCAGGTCCTGCAGCTCGAACATCATCGAGGTCGGACTTTCCAGATAGAGCAGCTTGGCGCCGGGAAGTGCCGCCGCGACCGCATCCGGATCGGAACCGTCGACATAGTCGACCTTGATGTTGAGCCTCGGCAGGAGCCGCTCGAACAGCCGGTAGGCATCGCCGTAGCAGTTGCGCACCGCCACGATGCGCTCGCCCGCCCCGACAAAGGCGAGCACAGTGGCGCTGATCGCCGCCATGCCGCTGGAAAAGCCGCGCGCGGCTTCAGCGCCCTCGAGTGCCGCAACCCGCGCCTCGAACTCCATCACCGTCGGATTGTCGCCACGCGAGTAGATCGGCTGCCTGCGCTTGCCGGCAAAAGTATCGGCCATCTCGGCATAGTTGGCGAAGGTGAACAGCGAGGTCTGGTAGATCGGTGGCACCACGGCGCCGCCCGGAAACGGCTCGTCATGCGCCAATAGCGTCGCCGCCTCGGCGAGATAGTCGTGATCGAAACCCGATGGATGCTCGTTCATGTCTGGCTCGAAAGTTTGAGTTTGGCGGCACCGCGCTTGAGATCGTCCTCGACGGTGGCGATCAGCTTGAGCGCCTCGGCGCGGGCGCCTTGCGGGTCGCGCGCGGCGATGCATTCGTAGATGGTGCGATGATAGGGAAAGCTGGCATGGCCGAAGTCGCGCACCCCGAGCGGATGCTCCCAGAAGCGATGGAACAGCTCGTGCATGGCGGCGATGATCTGTTCGAACAGCGGATTGCCGGAGACCCGATAGATCGCCTGGTGGAATTCCCAGTCTTCTTCCGCCGACATACCGTCGCGCGTGCGGAACGCCTGCTCCATGATGTCGAGCTTGCGCTCGATCTCGGCAATGTCGGCCGGGCTCGCCCGCTCGGCGCACAGTGCCGCTGCCTCTGCTTCCAGGGCGCGGCGGATTTCAAGCGTCTGCATCAGGCTGGTGAAGTCGTTGCCGCCCGACAGCGTCAGCGGCATGTGCAGCATGTCTGGTGACACGGCCGCCTTGAGATAGGTGCCGCTGCCTTGCCGGCGCTCGACGAGACCGAGCCCTTCCCAGCGCGTCAGCGCCTCGCGCACCGTGTTGCGGCTGACCTTCAGCCGCTCGGCAAGGATACGCTCGGTCGGAAGCTTTTCACCGGGCCGCAAGGCCTCGGCGCCGACAAAGCCCACCAACGCCTTCAGCACGGCGTCATCACGCGCCGTCGTCTGAATGGGTGGCAGGCTGTTCTGGTCCACAAATCCTCCAAGTGGTCCAATGGTCCAACCAATTTCTGCATAGATGGAAACTCCTGTCAACCGGTTGTCAGGAGACCGTCCGCCTTCAGTCTATTTGAAGATTGCGAAGCAATGCGTTTCGGCGGTCGTGCCAACCGGCTTCGATCGTGTCGCTAATTCGCGGCCGGCGGCCCGAACCAAGTCGTCAGCGCGTCAGCCAGCCCCTGTTGGGTTCCAACCCCAACCCAGGCAACATATCCATCGGGCCGGATCAAAACGGCGTCGGGCGCGGCGACCGTTCCGAGGACCGGAAGCTCCCAGGCACCGGCATATCCCGCGTCGATCCGCCGGACCCGGTCCGCCCAAGGCGCAATGTCCAGCTTGCCCGGTTCACCGAGGTTGAGGAGCACCGGTCGGGCATTGTGCAGCAGGCCGAACAGCCGCAACGGGCCGTTTGTGGTGACCAGATCGAGGTCGGGCATTCGCCGCCCAAGGAGTGGGTGCCCCTCCCCGAGGTTGTAGTGGACCCCCAGGCCGGACATCTCCGCGGCGATTCGCTTGCGGGGCTCGTCCATGCCGAGCAACTCGGTAACGGTATCGCCCAAGGCCTTGGAGCGGTCATCCACACGACGAAGCGCAACCTGCGCCATCGTGTTGCGCAATGCGCGGGCGGCGACCGGATGGCGCTCGGCGTGGTAGCTGTCGAGCAGGCCTCCCGGTGCTGTCCGGCAGACCACCTGGGCCAGTTTCCATCCCAGGTTCACCGCGTCCTGCACGCCGATGTTGAGGCCCTGTCCACCCATGGGAGGATGGACGTGCGCGGCGTCGCCGGCCAGCAGGACGCGTCCGTCGCGGTAGGCGGCGGCCTGGCGCGTCATATCGGTAAACCGGGAGATCCATGTGGGATTGTGCACCCCGTAATCGGTGCCATAGACGGCTGTGAGCGCCTCGCTGAGATCGCGCAGGGTCGGTTCGCCGCCAGTGCTCAGTTGCCGTTCTGTCAGCACGACACGGACGGGTCCGCCCTCCTCCGTCTTGCCCATGGCATGGATGCCGTAGGCGTCGCTGCGAAAGCCCGATGCCGGCTCCTCCGACATCTCAACCTCCGCGATCATCCAGCTCATCGTCGGATCCCACCCGGCGAAATCGATGCCAGCTGCCTTGCGGATGACGCTGCGTCCTCCGTCGCAACCGACGAGATACTCCGCCGTCAAACGTTGGCCATTCGATAGCTCGACCTCGACGCCGTCATCGTCCTGCACGAAACCCGTGACCTCCTGTCCGCGATAGATCGGCACCCCCAGTTCGCCGACCCAGTCGGCCAATATGCGCTCGATGTGGTTCTGCCACAGCCCGAGCACATAGTTGTGCCGGGTGGGAAAGTCGCTGATGTCCAACCGAATCATGTGGAAGCCCACGGACTGCGACCGCCGTCCCTGCGAGAGAAACCGGTGGGCGATTCCGCGCTGATCCAGAATCTCGATCGTGCGTGCGTGCAGCCCACCCGCGCGCGAGCCGACGAGCTCTTGGTTCGGGCGCCGTTCGACAATGACAACGTCGACACCCGCCAATGCAAGTTCGCCCGCCAGCATCAACCCCGTCGGACCGCCCCCGGCGATTACCACCGCATGACGCACTCCGTTTGTCGGCAACATCACACGCATTCTCATCACTCCCGTTTCCTTGGCATGGGCCGCGGTTTTACGGGAGGAACCAGGCCTTGAAGCAAGTCCCTTGCGCGCCATATCTATGAAGTGGAGAGGGGAGCCTGCTCTAATGAGCGGCAGCGAAAAACCGCCTCTTGCGAAAGCAGCGGCGCGCCATTTGCGGCTGAAGCCGCGACAATCCGGTGAAACGCTATTTAGATTTTGCGCATGTGAAAAGCCCCGCGTCTTCCGGGGCTTGGCACGGAATCCTTACGTCTTGGTTTGGAGAAAAGGGGGCCGGTCGGCGTTTGGCAGCGGTACGAGGAGGCCACTATGTGCCAGCGCCGGCCGGCCGACCCCACGGACCCAGGAGATGCGGCGGACCTGAGCATCATGGGGTATTCTTGGGATCGAGCCGGCTGTCTACCCTCGTGCCGGCTTCGCCTTCTTCTATGGCCAGCACACTTGCGCAAGAGCTTATGAAAATCAACAGTTTCTTAACCAAGGCTCGCGAATCGCTTGGATTAAGGTAAATAGGTAACCCTGTCGGGTTGACTGGATAATCGGGGCTGGCCGTCACGCCGCCTTGGCGACGACGCGGTTGCGGCCACCGCTCTTGGCTTCGTAGAGCGCCAGGTCGGCGCGCTTCATCAGCGCCGCCACCGTATCCACCCCCTTCAGCACGGACGACACGCCGACGCTGACTGTAACTTCGATGGTCTTGCCATCCGAACCGATCGCAAAAGGCGCCTGGGCGATTTCGGCGCGTATGCGCTCGGCGACCTTCTCGGCCACCACGCCCTCAGTGTCCGGCATCACCACGACGAACTCCTCGCCGCCAAAACGGCAGGCAAGGTCGATGCCGCGGACATTCTTGCGCAGCCGTCGCGCGAATTCCCGCAGCACCTCGTCGCCACCATCATGGCCGTACGTGTCGTTGATCGCCTTGAAGCGGTCGAGGTCGGTGATCATGACCGACAGCGGCCGGCGTCGCGCCACGGCGCGGTCGAACAGCGTCTGCAGATGGCTGTCGAGGTAACGACGGTTGTGCAACCCGGTCAGGCCGTCGGTCACCGCCATTTCGATGGTCTGGGTGACGCTGGCGCGCAACTGGTCATTGTAGCGTTTGCGGCGCACCTGGGTGCGCAGCCGCGCCGTCAGTTCCTGCTGGTCGATCGGCCGCATCAGATAGTCGTTGATGCCGAGTTCGAGGCCACGGATGATGCGCTCCTCCTCGCCCTCCTCCGCCAGCAGGATGATCGGCATGAAGCGGGTCCGGTCGAGCGAGCGCAACTGCGAGCAAAGCCTGAGCGGGTCAAAATCGGCAAAGGCGGTCGAGATCATCACGCATTCATAGGGCGTCTCGGCGGCCTGGAAGAAGCCGGCATGCGGATCGCTGGCGATGTCGAGATCCGCGCGGTCGCGCAGCATCTTCTGGATGCGCTCGACGGATGATTTGCGCTCGTCGATCAAAAGCACTTTCGGCGTGGTGTCTTCCGACGCGAAATTGCGGCTCAGCAGCTCTTCGATGCCGATGTTGCGCGTGGTCGAGGCGCGCAGCCGCAACTCGTCGGTCAGCGACTTCAGCCGAACCAGGCTCTTGACGCGCGTCATCAGTTGCAGGTCATTGACCGGCTTGGTCAGGAAGTCGTCGGCGCCGGCCTCGAGCCCGCGCACGCGGTCAGAGACCTGGTCGAGCGCGGTGATCATCACCACCGGAATGTGCGACGTCGCCGGATCGCTCTTCAGCCGCCGGCAAACCTCGAACCCGTCCATGTCGGGCATCATCACGTCAAGCAGCACGACATCGACCTTGCCGTTCTCGCAGGTCTCGATCGCATCCGGCCCGTTGGTGGCGGTCAGCACTTCGAAATATTCGGCCAGCAGCCGGACTTCCAGCAGCCTCACATTGGCAGGGATATCGTCGACGACGAGGATCCGCGCAGTCATTTCACAAGGCTCCGGCTCGGCTGAAAGGGCACATCAGGCATCGCCCAGATAGGATTTTATGGTCTCGATGAAACGCGGCACCGAGATCGGCTTGGAAATATAAGCCTCGCAGCCACCCTGGCGGATACGTTCCTCGTCGCCCTTCATCGCGAAGGCTGTCACCGCGATGACCGGGATGACGTGCAGTTCGTCGTCCTCCTTCAGCCATTTGGTCACCTCCAGTCCCGACACTTCGGGCAGCTGAATATCCATCAGGATGAGATCCGGCCGGTGCTGACGTGCCAGATTGAGCGCTTCCAGACCGTTGCGGGTGCGCACGGTCTCGTAACCGCTTGCTTCGATGAGGTCCCGAAAGAGCTTCATGTTGAGCTCATTGTCCTCGACGATCATGACCTTCTTAGGCATCGATATCCCGTCCCGGCCGTCCTTCCGCTCGAAAGTGGCCGTCATGCGCTCTGTCTCGGAACGCACCAAACCCTGCTTCACTTTACGGCAATATGATTGACGAAACGGAAATCCGCGACTGAGAAACAGCGCGAATTCCACCTCGACCCCCCGCGCGTCCAAAGGGTGCGCCACGCCGTAATGGCTTGCCGCAAGCCACTCTTGCCATTACTGCGGGAGAGACTCATTCCACACACCGAAGGTAGTGATGGCAAACGCAGCGTCAATGCGCGAAGAAGCGGAAAACATTGCCGTAAAGGCCCTGAGCTTTGTCGCCTCCGATCCGGAGCTGTTGCCGCGTTTTCTGGCGATCACCGGCATAGAGGCGCATTCGATCCGCAAGGCCGCCAGCGAGCCGGGATTCATGGCCGGTGTCCTGCAGTTCATTCTCGCCCACGAGCCGACGCTGATGCGCTTTGCCGAGGAAACCGGTACGCCGCCCGCTGCCGTCGGCAAGGCTTTGCGCGCTTTGCCGCTGGGCGACGACAACCACGAGCATTCCATATGAGCGATGATCCCGAAACCGCGCGACAGATCGAGGAACTGGCTGCCGACGACCGGCCGCTGCTGGTGCTCGACGTCGATGACGTCGTGCTCGAATTCATCCGCCCGTTCCCGCATTTCCTCAAATCGCGCGGCTTTGGCCTGACTCTGGCCTCGTTCCGGCTGACCGGCAATATCGCCGAAACGGAAAGTGGCCGGCTGATCGAACAGGCGGAGGTAACCGCGCTTCTCGGCGAATTCTTCGATGCACAGGCCGACTGGCAAAGCATAACCGACGGCGCCGCGGACGCGCTGGCGGGTCTAGGCGAGCGGGCCGAGATCGTCCTGCTGACCGCCATGCCACACAGGCATCGCTCCACCCGCCGCGCCCACCTGGATGCGCTCGGCCTGAACTACCCGCTCCTGACCACCGAAATGGCCAAGGGCCCGGCGCTGGCCAAGCTGCGCGGTGCCAAGGGCCGGCGCATAGCCTTCGTCGACGACCAGCCGCACAATCTCCTGTCGGCGCGCGGCTCGGTTGCGGACGCGCATCTGTTCCATCTGATGGCCGACAATTCGCTGCGCGCGTTCCTGCCGCCGGTGCCGGACGACATCATCGTCGTCCAGGACTGGCGCGAAGCCGCGCCGAAGATCGCCAGCGCGCTGGGGCTCTAAATTCCAGCCATCAAGGGTTCAGTTTCGCCCCTGCCCCGCCATCGTCGTTACCGCTATCGTCTCCGCTGTCACCATCATCGACGCTGTCATCCACGGCCGGATCGGCAGGCTTCAGCATGACGCCGTTGACGGTGACCGAACCGTCGGCCTTGGTGTTGACGACCCATTCCAGACGGCCGTCCGGCAGCGTCTTGGCAAAACCCTTCACCATCAAGGCGACAGGCACGTACTGCCCCACCTCCGGTTCTGACTTCGCCGCCTCCTGCAGATTGGCGACGACCTTGTCGAAACCGGCCACATCGACGGTCAGATTTGCATCAGGCTTCATCTCGGGCGCCTGACCAGGGAACGTCATCTCGCCTTCCAGCGCGATTTCCATGTCCTTGTTCTTCACCGTGCTGTGACCGATGACGACCTTCGGCGTCTTGGCCATGAAGTCGGCGACAAGTTTGTCTCCGAACTCGGTCGACAAAGGTGGTTCTTTATCGAGATCAAAAGCCTCGATCGACTTCCTGGCCATCGTATCCAGATCGATATTGGCCCCACCGAAGTTCAGGTCGATATCGGTGGGCAGCAATGCCACGCCCCAGCTAGGCAAGAGCTGCTGCGGCACAGTCAAGTCTGATACTTTGATCCCATAGCTCAACGTTCCGCTCTGGGCGATGCCATCCATGCCGAAGGTCGTGCTGAGCTTGGTGGCGCCGAACGTGCCTATGGGACTCTCGACCGCGAAATCCTTGAACCCATAGGTGCCTTCGATGCGCTCCCATACTGGGAGCGCGGCGAGCAAGAGCGACTTGAGTTGAGCCTGATTTGTCTTGAGCACTTGCTCGTCACCATGCGCGACGGCAAAGGCCAGCAGATCGAGCAACGGCTTTGTCCGCACCCCTTTGCCGCTGGCCTCGACCGACAATTCCGGTGACCTGACGGTAACCGGGAATTTCAGCCCGCTCTCCGGGTCGTCGAAATTGATCGCCTCGACGAAGCTCGACACCTTCTGCAACGTGGTGAAATCGACGCCGCCGGTCGCGGATTTGGTCGCGGCGATCGTCGCAGTGCCGGCGCCGGTGCTGGCTTCCATGTGCTGCTTGGCATCCTTCGATGCCATCGTCATGCCGGCCATCGAACTGGTGCCGCTGGTGAAGGCCGCCAGACCGGGATCATAGACACCGGAGCCCTTGCCGTCCTTGATCGAAAACGCGGTACTTTGCAGACCCTCCGGCCCGCTGAACTCGAACGACGCGCTTTGCGAAAAATCCATCGACACATCCCAGGATCCATCGCTGCGCGGCCTAACCATCAGGGCATAGGGCGCAAAGTCGAACTTCAGCAGCTTCTGGTCCGGCAGCGCTCCGGCGAGCGCCTTGAAATCAAACACGATCTTGTAGGCATCGCCCTCGAGCGAAACCTTCAGAATGCCCTTGTCGATGGCTTGCTTGCCGACATAGCGGGACAGGTCATCGGACAATTGCTTGGCACCCTGGCTGTCGACGGTCTGGCCGAAAGCAGGCGCGCTCAACGCAAGCAGGAAAACGAACGACAGGGCACGGTTCACGCAAAATCTCCGTTTGACCAAAAAGGAATGCCTCGTCCGTCTGGTATGAAATTACCGCTACAACCGCAAGGTGAGATCAACAATGCACCGCGATGGCATGGCCTACAGCACCAGCCGCATCAACGGCCGGCCTGCCTTGCGTTCCACAAGTCTCTCGAACCCGGCCTTCTCGAAAACCCGTGACGAGCCGACGAACAGCCCTATCGAACGCGAATCCCGGGACAGGTCTATCGGGCAAGCCTCGACCAGCCGCGCGCCATTCTCGCGGGCGAAGTCGATGCCGCCTTCGACGAGGCGGTGCGTGATGCCCCTGCCTCGAGCCCTGGTGCGGATGAAGAAGCAGGAGATCGCCCAGACGGCCGGATCCGTGGCGTCGGCAGGATCGACCGGCGCCGACCCCCTGCCCTGATTGTTCCATTCGGGCACGTCGGCGCGTGGTCCGATCTGCATCCAGCCGACCGCCTTGCCATCCTCGAATGCCAGCAGGCCAGGCGGTGGGCCGGCTTCGATGCGCGCCTTGATGTGGTCCTTGTTGCGCTCGCGGCTGCTTTCGCGGCGCACCGCCGGCGCCAGCCGGAAATGCGTGCACCAGCAGCCATAGCAGGCACCCTGCTTGCCAAAGAGGTCCTCGAAATCCGCCCAAAGTTCGGGCGCCAGCGGCGCTATGGTCGTGCTCATGCGTTCTCCCCAGGCCAGCCTTGTCGCTGGCCTTGCACTGTCGTACCATTGCTTCTGTTCTCTTTATGTTCGCAGCGATGGCGGCCCCTGTCAACAATCCCGATCACGGTTTTTGCCGCGACTGCCTGACGTTTCAGCGCGGCGACGTCAGGCGCTGCGAGCGCTGCGGCAGCCCCAGGCTGGCGCGCCATCCGGAGCTTTACCGGCTGCATCTCGCCCACATCGACTGCGATGCTTTCTACGCGGCGATCGAAAAGCGCGACAACCCAGCGCTGAAGGACAAGCCTCTGATCATCGGCGGCGGCAAGCGTGGCGTCGTCTCCACCGCTTGCTACATCGCCCGCATCCAGGGCGTGCGCTCGGCAATGCCGATGTTCAAGGCGCTCGAAGCCTGTCCCGAGGCCGTCGTGATCAGCCCGAACATGGAAAAATACGTGCGCGTCGGCCGCGAAGTGCGCGCCATGATGCAAGCGCTGACGCCGCTGGTCGAGCCGCTGTCGATCGATGAGGCGTTTCTCGACCTTGCCGGCACCGAACGGCTGCACGGACTGCCGCCGGCGGTGGTGCTGGCGCGGTTCGCGCTGGCTGTCGAGCAGGAGATCGGCATCACCGTTTCGGCCGGCCTGTCCTATTGCAAGTTCCTCGCCAAGATCGCGTCGGACTTCCGCAAGCCGCGCGGCTTCTCGGTCATCGGCGAGGCAGAGGCGGTCGGCTTCCTGGCGACACGGCCGGTGACCATGATCTGGGGGGTCGGCAAGGCGTTCAACGCCACGCTGGAGCGTGACGGCATCCGCACCATCGGCCAGTTGCAGCAGATGGATCGTGGCGACCTGATGCGCCGCTACGGCACGATGGGCGACCGGCTCTATCGCCTTTCGCGCGGCGAGGACGTCCGCCGCGTCGATCCCGACCAGGATGCCAAGAGCGTATCGGCCGAGACCACCTTCGACACCGACATCGGTTCGTTGGATGAGCTTGTCGCGGTGCTGAGGGGGCTTTCGGAGAAAGTCTCGGCGCGGCTGAAGAAATCCGGCATCGCCGGGCGCACCGTGGTGCTGAAGCTGAAGACACAGGATTTCAAGCTGCGTACACGCAACCGCCAGCTTGGCGACCCGACCCGGCTTGCCGACCGCATCTTTCAGACCGGGGTGGAGCTTCTGCGCAAGGAAACGGATGGCACGAAATTTCGGCTGCTCGGCATCGGCGTCAGCGACCTCTCTGACGACGACAAGGCCGACCCGCCCGACCTGGTCGACGTCCAGGCGCGCAAGCGCGCCATGGCCGAAGGCGCCATCGATGCCTTGCGCGACAAGTTCGGCCGCAAGGCGGTGGAAACCGGCTATACGTTCGGCAAAGGCCGCGACGCCCACCCGCCGGAGCCGCTCGAGGAGTGAATCTCGTCAGGTGCGCTGCAGGTCTATCCGGCTCGTCACCACGCTCTTGCCGGTTTTCGGGTCGGTGTCGGTGACCGTCAGCCGGATGCCGTTCTCGCCTCTCTTCTCGACCGTCATCCGCGCCTTGCGATCGCCATTGATCTCCTTGGCCCAGCGGATGCCGAGAGTGATCGCATTGCCCGAGCGGCTGCCGTTCAGCTGTGCCGGCCCCGTACGAGACCCGACATAGACGCCGCTGTATTTCGCATCTGTGACCTTCAAGTTGGCGCTGATGTCCCGCGTCAGCACGACGAGACCCCGGCAACTGCCATCCAGCGAGAGCGAGGTTGAGGTCGCGTTCGACTTGAAGTTGCAGGATACACCAACGTTCGGTACGTCGGTGGTTACCTGGACTGTGCCCTTGCCGGCGAAATTGCCCTGGAATGACTGGAGAAATTTGGTCTCGTCGGCATGAGCCGCGCCCGCGGCACCCAGCAGGCAGCTCGCAAGCGCGAATGGTCTCATGGAAAGCTCTCCTTGTCGGCGTTGTTCCGCAAAGCACGGGCGAATATCGGGACTCAACGCCCCTTGCCGTATCGGGTTCCGTCAGCGACATGACTGTTTCGCAACGCTGGCTGGCCCAGAAGAATGCAACGGCTAGCGATTGCGGCAGGAGCTCCGGCCTGCGACATAGCGGGCATGGTACCCACCCCCTCCATCCCCAAGGCCGCGTTCTGGATGGCGCTGTCGATCGCCTCGTTCCTGGCGATGTCGGTCGCCGGCCGCGCCACGACAGCCGAGCTCAACGTCTTCCAGGTGCTGGAACTGCGCTCGGTGATCGGCTTCTTCATCCTTCTGCCGCTGGTGATGATGAGCGGCGGCTTTGCGGCAATGCGCACGCAGCGCCCCGTTGCCCATATTGCCCGCAACGTCATCCACTATAGCGGCCAGGCGGCCTGGCTTTACGCGCTGACGTTGATCCCGTTGGCCGTGCTAATCTCGATCGAATTCACGACGCCGATCTGGACGGCCCTCCTGGCGGTCAGCTTCCTCGGTGAAAGGCTCTCTCGCCCAAAGCTTGCGGCGATCGCACTGGGGCTGATCGGCGTGGTGATCATCGTTCGCCCCGGTGTCGGTTCGGTCGATCCGGGACATCTCGTCGTGCTCGGTGCCGCGGTCTGCTTCGGCATCTCGGTGGTCATGGTCAAATCGCTGACGCGGACGGACAGCGTCGTGCGCATCATCTTCTGGATGCTGATCATCCAGTCGGTGGTCGGCCTCGTGCCGGCGCTCTATACGTGGCGCAACCCGCCGCTGGAGCTCTGGCCATGGATCCTGCTGATCGCCTTCAGCGGAATGTCGTCGCATTTCTGCATGGCCCGCGCGCTTGGCTACGCCGACGCCACCGTCATTTCACCGATGGATTTCCTGCGCGTGCCATTGTCGGCGTTGATCGGCTGGCTGCTCTATCAGGAGCGGATCGACGCCTTCACCGCCGCCGGCGCATTGCTGATCCTGATGGGCAACCTGCTCAATCTGCAGCGGAAATCGGCAAAACCAGCGGAAATAGCAGCGTCTTAGCCTTCCTGCTGGTCAGATGCCTTCGTCGGGTATGTTGAGAACCTGCCCGCAGCCCTTGCAGGGTACCTCGTCCGGCTCATGCCGTTGCAGCTCGCACTGCATGGCGAGTGCGGTAAGAGCCGCCAGGTGAATTTCCGTTTGCCGGAAAGACTGGTGATCACACCAGCTCCACTTCGACCACGCCAGGCACCGCGCGCATCGCCGAGGCGATCTGCGGCGAAATCCGGTAGCGGTTCGGCAGTTCGATCTCGATTTCCCCCTCGCCTTCTTCCTTGATCAGCACGAAGCTCACCTGGCCTTCGCCCCTGACGGCGAGCTGGCCAGCCAGCGTGTTGATCGGGGCCGCGCTGCGCACAAAAATGCGCAGCGCCTTCTGGATACGGCTTGCCTCGTCCTCCAGCGACTGCACGGTTTGGATGCGCAGGTTGACGCCTTCCGGCCTGTCTTCGGCGGCAACGGTGATGACGACGGAACGGCCGGGCTCGAGCAGATCGCGATATTGCGCCAACCCTTCCGAAAACAGCACGGCTTCATACTGGCCGGACGTATCGGAAAAGGCCACGACGCCCATCTTGTTGCCGGTGCGCGTCTTGCGCTCCTGCTTGGTGGTGACGGTGCCGGCCAGACGCCCGGCGGCGGCGCCCCGCTTGACGGCGGCCGAGAATTCCGCCCAGTTCTGCACCCGCATCTTCTGCAGCGCCGCCTTGTACTCGTCGAGCGGGTGGGCGGACAGGTAGAAGCCGACCACCTGGAATTCGCGGTGCAGCCGGTCGGCGGCGAGCCACGGGTCCGTCGCCGGCAGATTGAGCGCCTGCGACTGGGCGCCGAGCGAGGCGCCAAAGATGTCATGCTGACCGGACACCGCGTTCTGCTGCGCCAGCGATGCCAGCCCCATCATGCGCTCGACGCCTGCCATCATGGAAGCGCGGTCGTGGCCGAAGCAGTCGAGCGCGCCGGCCATGATCAGGCTCTCGAAGACACGCTTGCCGACGATCTTGGGATCGACCCGCTCGCAGAAATCGGCAAGGTTCTTGAACGGTTTTTCGCCACGCTGGGCAACGATGTGCTCGACCGCCGCGTCGCCGACGCCCTTCAGTGCTGCCAGCGAATAGTAGATGCGGTTCTCGCCCACCTCGAAAGCGCGGAAGCTCGTCATCACCGACGGCGCCAGAACCTCTATGCCAAGGCGCAGCGCGTCCTGGCGAAAATCGGCGAGCTTGTCGGTGTTGCCCATGTCGAGCGTCATCGACGCCGCCAGGAACTCGACCGGATAGTGCGCCTTGAGGTAGGCGGTCTGGTACGAGACCACCGCGTAGGCGGCGGCGTGCGATTTGTTGAAACCATAGTCGGCGAACTTGGCCAGCAGGTCGAAAATGAAGTCGGCTTGCGGCTTGCCGACGCCACGCTCGACCGCGCCCGAGACGAAGCGCTCGCGCTGCTTGTCCATCTCGGCGCGGATTTTCTTGCCCATGGCGCGGCGCAGAAGATCGGCTTCGCCGAGCGAATAGCCGGAAAGCTCCTGCGCGATCTGCATCACCTGTTCCTGGTAGACGATGACGCCTTGCGTCTCCTTCACCAGATGGTCGATCTTGGGATGGATCGACGCCATCTCCTCCTCGCCATGCTTTCTGGCGTTGTAGGTCGGGATGTTCTCCATCGGCCCCGGACGGTACAGTGCCACCAGCGCGATGATGTCCTCGATGCAGTCGGGCCGCATGCCGATCAGCGCCTTGCGCATTCCGGCACTTTCCACCTGGAACACACCGACCACCTCGCCGCGCGACAGCATGGCGTAGGTTTCGGGGTCGTCGAGCGGTATCGTCGCCAGATCGATCTCGATGCCGCGGCGGCGGATCAATTTGACCGCTGTCTCCAGAACGGTCAGCGTCTTCAGGCCGAGGAAGTCGAACTTCACCAGCCCTGCCTGCTCGACATATTTCATGTTGAACTGGGTGACCGGCATGTCCGAGCGCGGATCGCGGTACATCGGCACCAGTTCCGACAGCGGCCTGTCGCCAATGACGATGCCGGCGGCGTGTGTCGAAGCGTGGCGATAGAGCCCTTCGAGCTTCTGCGCCATGTCGAGCAGCGTCTGGACGATCGGCTCCTTCTCGGCCTCTTCGGCAAAGCGCGGTTCGTTGGCGATGGCGTCGGCGAGCTTGACCGGATTGGCCGGGTTCTGCGGCACCATCTTGGAGAGCTTGTCGACCTGGCCATAGGGCATCTGCAGCACACGGCCGACGTCGCGCAGCACCGCGCGGGCCTGCAGCGTACCAAAGGTGATGATCTGGCCGACCTGGTCGCGACCATACTTCTGCTGGACGTAGCGGATCACCTCTTCGCGGCGATCCTGGCAGAAGTCGATGTCGAAGTCGGGCATCGACACGCGGTCCGGATTGAGAAAACGTTCGAACAGCAAAGAGAAGCGCAGCGGATCGATATCGGTGATGGTCGTCGAATAGGCGACCAGCGACCCCGCACCCGAGCCGCGGCCGGGCCCGACCGGGATCCCTTGCGCCTTGGCCCATTTGATGAAGTCGGCGACGATCAGGAAGTAGCCGGGGAATTTCATCTTCTCGATGATGCCGAGCTCGAAATTCAGCCTCTGGCGATACTGTTCGATCGTATACCCCGGGGTGGGACCATGCGCGGCGAGCCGGGCTTCCAGCCCTTCATGCGCCTGGCGGGCCAGTTCGTCGGCTTCCGCTTTCACCGCGGCATCGGCATCGGCGACATCACCGCCGGTAAAGCGCGGCAGGATCGGATTGCGGTTCTTAGGATAGTAGGAACAGCGCAGCGCGATCTCGACCGTGTTGTCGATCGCTTCCGGCAGGTCGGCGAACAGCCTGGCCATATCGGCCTGGCTGCGCAGGAAATTGTCCGGCGACAGCCGGCGGCGGTTGTCGGCGGCGACGACCGATCCTTCGGCGATGGCGATCAGCGCGTCATGCGCCTCGTAGTCGTCGCGCGCCGAGAAAAACGCCTCGTTGGTGGCGACAAGCGGCAATTCGTGGGCATAAGCCAGATCGATCGAGGATTTCTCGATCATTCGATCGTAACCCGAAACCCGATCCAATTCGACATAGAGCCGATCGCCGAACATCGCCTTGAGGGTCAAAAGCCGTGCCTCGGCAAGATCGCGGCGATCTTCCTTGAGCGCGATTCCGATGGGGCCGCGCGGCCCCCCGCTGAGGCAGATCAGCCCGTCACAATAGCCTTCCATCATTTCAGTGGTCAGGTGCACCGCCTCGCCCGGTGGTGTTTCGAGGTAAACCCGGCTGACCAGCCTGACCAGATTGGAGTAGCCGGTCTCGGTCGCGGCGATCAGGACCACCGGCCGCATCTCCGGACCCTGCCGTCTGCGGTCGCGCTGTCCGTCGATGTTCTCGCCGGAAAAGGCGAGCGCAACCTGGCAGCCGATGATCGGCTGGATACCGTCCTTCACCGCCTTCTGCGCGAACTCCAGCGCGCCGAACAGATTGTTGGTGTCGGTGACGGCAATCGCCGGGGCCTCGTCCTTGACCGCGTGAGCCACCACCTTGCCAATCTGCAAGGCACCTTCCAGCAGCGAATAGGCCGAATGCACGCGTAGATGGATGAAGGGCCGCGCCGGCGCCTCTGGCCGCGCGGCCGCTATTGCGGCTTCGCGTTTCAGGGGATCGCGTGGAAGTCTGTCATCCGCCATGGTTTTCGTACTGCCTGAAGGACTTGAGTCGATGGAGATGTATTGTCCGGGACGGGGCGATACCAGTCCAGCACAAGCGACCTCTGACCACAGGCTTGCCGCGCCCTGCCCGGTTCAATCTCAGGCGAATTCCATGATCACCGCGTCGACGGCCAGGCTGTCGCCCGGCTTGGCGTTGAGTTTCGAGACGACAAGGTCGCGTTCGGCGCGCAACACGTTTTCCATCTTCATCGCCTCGACCACGGCCAGCGTCTCGCCGGCCTTGACCTCCTGGCCCTCGGCAACGGCAATCGAAACGACGAGGCCGGGCATCGGGCACAGCAGCAGGTTCGACGTGTCCGGCGCCACTTTTTCCGGCATCAGCCTTTCAAGTTCGGCGATGCGCGGCAGCATGGCGCGCGCGGTCACCGACATGCCCTTCCAGGCGATGCGAAAGCCATTGGCAACCGGCCTGATCTGAGCGGCGACCTTGCGCTGGCCGACCGTGCCGCGCCAGATCAGATCGCCCGGCCGCCAGTCGGATGAAACGGTCAGCACCTTGCCACCCTCGATCGACAGATCGATCTCCATCGGAATGGAAATCATGCCTTCGAGGATGGACGCCGACAAATAGCCCTCACCGATCTTCACCACCCAGTCGCGTTTGAGCACGCCCGAATGCGGCGCAAGGCGCCCGCCCAGCCGGTCGAGCCGATCACGGCGCAGCAGTTCCACCGCGGTGGCGATCGACGCCAGAACAGCCTTTTCCTCGCTGTTGGGTACAATCGGCGCGAAGCCGTCGGGGTATTCCTCGGCGATGAAGGCCGTCGATATCCGCCCGTCCCGCCAACGCGGATGCTGCATCAGCGCCGCCAGGAACGGGATGTTGTGCTCGATGCCATCGACAATGAAGCTGTCGAGCGCCTCCGACATGGCGTCGATGGCCTCGATGCGCGTCGGCGCCCAGGTGCACAGCTTGGCGAGCATCGGATCATAGAACATCGAGATCTCCGAGCCTTCGGTGACGCCGGTGTCGTTGCGGATGACGATGTCGCCGAATTGTCCTTCCTCCGGCGGGCGGTAGCGCGTCAGCCGGCCGATCGATGGCAGGAAATTGCGGTAAGGGTCCTCGGCGTAGAGTCGGCTTTCCACCGCCCAGCCATTCAGCTTCACATCACTCTGCTTCAAGGCGAGCTTTTCACCGGCGGCCACGCGGATCATCTGCTCGACCAGATCGATGCCGGTGACGAGCTCCGTCACCGGGTGCTCGACCTGCAATCGTGTATTCATTTCAAGGAAATAGAAGTTCTTGTCCTTGTCGACGATGAACTCGACCGTGCCGGCGCTCTGATAGTCGACCGCTTTGGCCAGCGCCACCGACTGCTCGCCCATGGCCTTGCGTGTCTTGGCGTCGAGGAAAGGCGACGGCGCCTCTTCGACCACCTTCTGGTTGCGGCGCTGGATCGAGCATTCGCGCTCGCCGAGGTAGAGCGCATTACCATGCGCGTCGGCCAGCACCTGGATCTCGATATGGCGCGGATCGACGACAAACTTCTCGATGAAGACGCGATCGTCGCCGAACGAGCTCTTGGCTTCCGAGCGCGCCCGGTCAAAGCCGTCGCGCACTTCCGACTGGCTCCAGGCGATGCGCATGCCCTTGCCACCACCGCCGGCCGAGGCCTTGATCATCACGGGATAGCCGATCTCGCCGGCGATCTTCTCGGCATGGTCGGCATCTTCGATGACACCGAGCCAGCCCGGCACTGTCGAAACCTTCGCTGCATTGGCGAACTTCTTTGATTCGATCTTGTCGCCCATCGCCTTGATGGCCTTCGGTTTCGGGCCAATGAACACGATGCCTTCCGCTTCGAGCGCCTCGCAGAAGGCAGCCCGTTCCGACAGGAAGCCATAGCCGGGATGCACGGCCTGCGCGCCCGTCGCCTTGCAGGCGGCAATGATGTTTTCAGGCAGCAAATAGCTCTGAGCGGCGGGCGAAGGTCCGATATGAACCGCCTCGTCGGCCATCTCGACATGCACGGCGTCGCGATCGGCATCGGAATAGACGGCGACGGTGGCGATGCCCATCTTGCGCGCCGTCTTGATGACGCGGCAGGCAATCTCGCCACGATTGGCAATCAGGATCTTGGTGAACATGCGGATAGCATCCCTCGGTCGGCCGTTCCTTTTATGGCCTGTGCTTGCAGGGTCAAGCCGACCATGCAAATCACTGCCTTTCAATCGATTTGCGATTCCAATTCGCCGCTGTGGCCCAGTTTCGGCACCAGCTGCCAGTTGATCGCATCGCCAAAACCTGAAAGCTTGAGCGTAAAATCGCCTTGGGAGGAATTGTCTTATGAAAACCCGCGCCGCTGTCGCTGTCGCCGCCGGAAAGCCGCTGGAGATCATGGAGGTCGACCTCGACGGTCCGCGCGAGGGCGAAGTGCTGGTCGAGATCAAGGCGACCGGCATCTGCCACACCGACGAGTTCACGCTGTCCGGTGCCGACCCGGAAGGCCTGTTTCCGGCTATCCTTGGCCATGAAGGTGCCGGCGTGGTGGTCGATGTCGGCAAGGGTGTCACCTCGGTCAAGAAGGGCGACCACGTCATCCCGCTCTATACGCCCGAATGCCGGCAGTGCCCGTCCTGCCTGTCGCGCAAGACCAATCTGTGCACGGCCATCCGCGCCACGCAGGGCCAGGGCCTCATGCCCGACGGCTCATCGCGTTTCTCGATCGGCAAGGACAAGATTTTCCACTATATGGGCTGCTCGACCTTCTCCAACTTTACGGTGCTGCCGGAGATCGCGCTGGCCAAGGTCAATCCCGACGCGCCCTTCGACAAGATCTGCTACATCGGCTGCGGCGTCACCACCGGCATCGGTGCGGTGATCAACACGGCCAAGGTCGAGATCGGCGCGACGGCCGTCGTCTTCGGCCTCGGCGGCATCGGCCTCAACGTCATCCAGGGACTTCGACTTGCCGGCGCCGACATGATCATCGGCGTCGACCTGAACAACGACAAGAAGGCCTGGGGCGAAAAATTCGGCATGACGCATTTCGTCAATCCGAAGGAGATCGACGGCGATGTCGTCCCACACCTCGTCAACATGACCAAGCGCGGCGCTGACCAGATCGGCGGCGCCGACTACACCTTCGACTGCACCGGCAACACCAAGGTGATGCGCCAGGCGCTGGAATCATCACACCGCGGCTGGGGCAAGTCGGTCGTCATCGGGGTCGCCGGTGCTGGCCAGGAAATTTCGACGCGTCCGTTCCAGTTGGTCACCGGCCGCACCTGGATGGGCACCGCCTTTGGCGGCGCGCGCGGCCGCACCGACGTGCCGAAGATCGTCGACTGGTACATGGACGGCAAGATCCAGATCGACCCGATGATCACTCACACGCTGAAGCTCGAGGACATCAACAAGGGCTTCGACCTGATGCATGAGGGCAAATCGATCCGAAGCGTCGTGATTTACTGAGGAAGACCACAAGCCGCCGACCAACCGGCCTGCGACCTCTGTGGTTCATAAACTGGGAGGAGAAAAGAATGGCGGAGAAACTGCATCCGAAAATCGACAATGGCCTGCCCAAGGAAAGCGCCAGCTTTGCCGGCGGCACGCTGGTCTGCGCTTGCACCAGCAAGCCGGTAAAGGTGAAGGTCAAGGGTCAGATCGCCCACAATCATGCCTGCGGCTGCACCAAGTGCTGGAAGCCCGAAGGCGCGATCTTCTCGGTTGTTGCCGTGGCGGGCACGGGCGACGTCACGGTCACCGAGAACGGCGACAAGCTGAAAGTGGTCGACGCGAGCGCGCTGATCCAGCGTCATGCCTGCACCGGCTGCGGCGTCCACATGCATGGACCGGTCGAGCGCGATCATGCGTTCAAGGGCCTGTCCTTCATCCACCCCGAACGCTTCGTCGAGGACGGCTGGTCGCCGCCGGGCTTTGCCGCTTTCGTGTCCTCGATCATCGAATCCGGTGTCGACCCGAAGCGGATGGACGGCATTCGTGCACAGCTGAGGTCAATCGGGCTCGAACCCTACGACTGCCTCAACCCCGCTCTCATGGACTACATCGCCACCTGGACGGCCAAGAAGTCCGGCGTCTTGCCGGCGTGAACTGACGGGCGGGTGGTTGCACCCGCCCGCCTCGATTTTTTCCAACTTCGCCGAAGGGTCCAGAGCCGAACAGACCGACAAGACAAGATGTGATATGAATTCCCCGGATATGCTTTAAAGCAGTTGGGGAGACGATGCTGCCGATCCTCTTTGCCGCCGGCGTTTTGATCATAGGAACAGGCCTCGCGTACAGCATCAAACGATTTTCGTTTGGCGACAGCACGACGCTGATCGCGCTGATGATCATTCCGCTGCTTGCGTATGGGATCGGCTCGGGAAAAATCAGCGAATTGGCGGGACCCGGCGGCTGGGGCGCGAAATTCAAGCAAGAAGCGGAAAAGACAATCGTCCCGGTGGGACACATTAAAGTCTCCGGCGATCTTTACGGCAAAGGCGGGCTGGACGACCTCAGGCGCATCGTTGGCAACCTTGGTCTCGGTCAACCGATAGCCGTGTCGCTGCAGTTGGGCAGAGGCGACTACTACAGGGCAGATATCATAGCGAAATACATCTCGGTCCTCGTTCACTACGACCCCAACCTGTTGATTATAATAGCTGATTCCGGAGGGGCCTACATCGCGTCGGCCAGAGCGGATGTGATCCTCTCGCAACTGACAGACAAAGATGACTATGAACAGTCGCCTGTGCCACTGTTCAATGCAAAACCATTCATCGATGCCATACACGGGACCGACCCGGCGCCTGTTCGCTCGCTCTACGGCTTTTCTGATCAGTCAATTCCCGAAACGGCTAACAACGTGGCCGCCTTGCAAAGGATGCAAGAACTGAACACGCCAAGGTTGGTTGCGGTGACTTCCGATCGCAAGCCAAAAGGGCTAGTGGATCGTGACCCGATTGTAACGCAGCTGCTTCTTGGACTTGTGCCCGCCCAGTGACTTCCAGCCCTCAGATCCTCGTCGATGCCGATGCCTGCCCGGTCAAGGCCGAGGTCGAGAAGGTCGCCGAGCGCCATGGCGTTGTGGTCACCTACGTCTCCAATGGCGGCTTGCGGCCATCACGCGATCCGATGATCCGCAATGTCGTCGTCTCCAAGGGCGCCGACGCCGCCGACGACTGGATCGTCGACAATGCGCGCGCCAACGACATCGTGGTGACGGCCGACATTCCGCTTGCGGCGCGCGCGGTGGCGCTCGGCGCGCATGTGCTCGGACCCACTGGGCGCCCCTTCACCCCGGAAACGATTGGGATGGCGGTGGCGATGCGCGACCTCAAGCAGCATCTGCGCGAGACCGGCGAAAGCAAGGGCTACAATGCCAGCTTCGCGCCGCAGGACCGCTCGCGGTTCCTTGGCGAACTCGACCGCATCTTGCGGCGGGCGCTCAAATCCCCCACACCGGGCTGAGCCATGACGATCGACACGCCGATCAAGACGCCAGTGCACCGGCACATGCAGTTCGCGATATCTGCCTGCGTCGGCATACCGGCATTCGTGATCGCGCTCATCTCGGGCGTGCCGCTTGCCTATTCGATTTTGATCGGCGCCAATGTGTTCTTCGCCGCCTTTGTCGTGTTGGTCATTGCCCAGATGCCGCTGCTCACCGGCCGCTATCTGAGCAAGAATGCGCGTGAGATCGACCTGCCGGTTCTCGGCATCTTTGCCGTCACGCTTGGTGTTGTCGCCGTTGCCACCGTCCTGCTGTTCCAGTTGATCAATCACAAGGACCGCGACCCCATCGAACTCAGCTTTGCGCTGTTGTCGATCCCGCTCGGCTGGTTCACCATCCATGCCATGGCAGCGCTCCACTATGCCCATGTCTACTGGATGGACGGCGATGCGATCGATGCCGAAACCAAGAAGAAGATCCCGGTCGGCGGCCTCGATTTTCCTGGCGGCAAACGGCCTGAGGGTTGGGATTTCCTTTATTTCGCGACGGTCATCGGCATGACCGCGCAGACCGCCGACACCGCCATAACGACCTCACATATGCGCCGCGTCGTCCTTGTCCATTCGATCCTGTCGTTCTTCTTCAACACGGTTATCGTCGCCGCCGTCGTCAACCTCGCCGTCAGCCTCGGCAACTCGTAATAAATCCGTGATCGGATGAAACATCGGTTTGGATCGCTACGTATCAGGAGGACAATGAACGCGCAGGCCACGCCGCGAGGCCGGGAGACGAGACAAAGATGGAATCCGTTGCCAGAAGCCAATCCACCGCCGGACCGGGCGTTCCCGCTTCGAGCGACAAAACGCTGATCTACCGGCAATCGCGCTGGACGCGGCTGACGCATTGGCTTTGGGCCATCTCGCTGTTCTTCATGCTGCTTTCCGGCCTGCAGATCTTCAACGCCCGCCCGCAGCTCTATATCGGCAAGCAGTCGGGCTTCCAGTACAACAATACCGTCTTCGCCATCGGCGCCGAGAATACCGACGCCGGGCCGCGCGGCTACACCGAGGCCTTCGGCAAGCGCTTCGACACCACCGGGGTGCTCGGCTGGTCGGGTCCGTCAGGCAACGAGACGGCGCGGGGCTTTCCGTCCTGGGCGACAATCCCGTCCTACTACGATCTCGGCACCGCGCGTGTCGTGCATTTCTTCTTTGCCTGGATACTGACCACGACCTTGCTCGTCTGGCTGGTCGCCAGCCTGATCAACGGCCATCTGCGCCGCGACCTCGCCCCGCGCATCGACGATCTCAAGCGGTTGCCGCGGGACATCGTCGACCATGCGAAGCTCAGATTCCACCACACACGCGAATACAACACGCTGCAGAAGACGGCCTATGGCGGCGTGCTGTTCGTGCTGTTGCCGCTGATGATCATCACCGGTCTGGCCATGTCGCCAAGCATGAATTCGGTGCTGCCGTTCCTCAACGATCTGCTCGGTGGCAGACAAACCGCACGCACCATCCATTTCACCGTCATGGTGCTGCTGGTCGCCTTCTTCGTCATTCACATCCTGATGATCCTCGCCGCCGGCCCGATCAACGAACTGCGCTCCATCATCACCGGCTGGTACCGCACCGACCCTCCGGTACATGAGGACGAAACCGCTCAGAGGAGTGCGTGACATGGCGAAATTTCAGATCAGCCGTCGGAAATTCCTGACCGCGGCCAGCCTCGGCGCTTCAGGCATGATGCTGTCGGGCTGCGACGCCTTCGACAGCCAGCTGAGCATCGGCAGCGGCCTGCGCAGTTTCCTCGAAAACGCCAATGGCCTGACATACCGCGCGCAACGCCTGCTCGCCGGCCGCGACGCGCTGGCGCCCGAATTCACCGAGGCCGACATCCGTCAGCCGCAGCGGCCGAACGGCGTCACGGCGCCGGACGACGATGTCTACAAGGGCCTGCTCGCCAACAATTTCGCCGACTGGCGATTGGAGGTTTCAGGCCTTGTCGAAAAGCCGCTGTCGCTGAGCCGCGAGCAGCTCATGAACATGCCGAGCCGCACCCAGATCACCCGCCACGACTGCGTCGAAGGCTGGAGCTGCATCGCCAAATGGACCGGCACGCCGCTGTCGCTGGTGCTGGACCAGGCGGTGGTCAAGCCGCAGGCGCGCTACGTCATGTTCCATTGCCTCGACACGATCGATCGCAGCCTGTCCGGCGACATCAAATATTACGGCACCATCGACCTGATCGATGCTCGCCACCCGCAGACGATCCTCGCCTATGGCCTGAATGGCAAGCCGCTGCCGGTCGAGAACGGCGCGCCGCTGCGCGTCCGTGTCGAGCGCCAGCTCGGCTACAAGATGCCGAAATATCTCTACAAGATCGAACTTGTCGATGGCTTCGCCAATGTCGGCGGTGGTCGCGGTGGCTATTGGGAAGACAATGGCTACGACTGGTATGGCGGGATCTGATCCCCCAAACGTCGGCTCCAAAGACGGTCATCGCCAATACGGCCTGTTGATCGGTCGTGGTGGCCGGCTTTTCGCCATGAACCGTGACGGCAGCGAAAGGTTCGCCGGACCAGAGAATGATTTCCGCTCAGGTGGTGCCAGCGCCTAGCCCTTGCCCTTGGGCACCAACGCCAGCGCCCCTACAGCGGGCGGCGAAACAGTTCGCCCTTTCCGGCGATCTGCTCGGCAATGCCGCCGAGTCGCAGCATGTGCCAGGCAAGTGCATGGTTGCTCGAGGTGACCGGTTTTCCCAACTCCTTCTCGACCTCCTCGACGATCCGGGCAACACGCATGCTGGTGCAGGAAACGAACACCGCCTCGCATTCGCTGGATGCGCCGATCTCGAGAATGGCCTGCTTGACCGATGCCGGCGTGATGCGTGCCACGACATTGTCGTCCGCTTCGTTGAAAGAGCCCATGACCGGGATGTCCATGCCCCGCGCCATCAGCGATGCGCGCAGCGAATGATTGATTTTCGCAAGGTAGGGCGTCAGCAGCGCGATCCGCGAGACGCCCAGGGCCTCCAGCGCGGCGCGCGCCGCCGTCACCGGGTTGGTCACCTGTACGCCGGGCAGCACCTCGTGGACCCGCGCGGCGACCTTGTCCTCGCCGATGACAAGCGCTCCCGACGTGCAGGCAAAGCCGATCACATCGAATTTGACGTCGGGCAAAAGGCCGACCGTGCCGGGGATCACCGCCGCCATCTTCATCAGGTTCTCCGGCGTGATCTCCACATCGCTGTAAAGCCGGGCCTCATAGAGTGCGACGTCGCGCGCGGGCAGCGCGTAGCGGAATTCGTCCTCGATGGTCTGATCGGTCCGCAGGACCAGCAAACCGAGATTGGCGCGGGTGCCGATACCGTCGTCGGTCTTGAATGGAATGTGTTCCTTGTCGAGGACGAGAGTGTCGTCGGCGCGTGTAACCGGGGTGTCCAAATCCAGTCCCCTTCCAAAAGCCAATCCGAATTGTCGACAATAGAAAACGGCGACAATATCGGAGGTGTCAAGAGGCCCCTGAGGCTTGAAGGGTCAAAAACCGCGTGAATTTTGGTCTGAATGGATCACTTCGCGGTCGCCAATGCATGCGCCGTTGACAACGATCGACGTCTTCCTATTGAATTGTCGACAATGAAACGACAGCCATTCGGGGCGGCGATGCGCGTAGTGATCTTGGGCGGGGGTGTTGTCGGGATAACCACTGCCTATCAGTTGCAAAAGGATGGCCACGCGGTCACCGTTCTCGAGCAGGCGCCGCAGGTGGCCGAGGGCGCGAGTTGGGCCAATGCAGGCATGATCGCGCCTGGCCATTCCTTCGTCTGGTCATCGCCAGCCGCGCCAAAAATCCTGCTGAAGTCGCTGTTCCTCGAAGACCAGGCGCTTCGCTTCAGGCTCTCCGCCGACCCCCATCTCTACACCTGGTCGCTGCGCTTCCTCATGCAATGCACGGCCGCCAAGGCGCGCCGCAACACCCTTCTCAAGCATCGCCTGGCGGTTCATTCCCAATCGGTCCTTCGGGCGGTCGTCAAGGAGGAAGGCCTGGAATACGACAGGACGTCGGCCGGCATCCTTTACTTCCATCGCAGCCGTGAGGCGCTCGACAAGGGTGTCGCCAACATGCGCCTGCTGGAAGCCGACGGCCAGGAGATCCGCATTGTCGACGCGCAGCAAATCGTTGACCGCGAGCCGGCACTTGCCTCGTCGCGCGACAGCATTGCCGGTGGTATTTTGTGCCCGACCGACGAAACCGGCAACGCCGCCAAGTTCACGCGCGCCCTGGCGGCCATCGTCGAGTCGAGGGGTGGCAAGATCCTGACGGGCACTAGGATCCTCGGTATCGAACGCAGCAACGATGCGATCACCCGGGTGACCACCGACACGGGTGAGGTCGTGGCCGACAGCTACGTCCTGTGTCTGGGCGCGGAGAGCCCGATCCTCGCCCGCAAGATCGGCCTTGGTCTGCCGATCTATCCGATCAAGGGATATTCGCTGACCATTCCCATCGTCGACCAGGCCCTGGCTCCAAAACTTCCCGTTATCGACGAGCACAACCTCGTTGCCATCACGCCGATGGGCGAACGCATCCGCGTTACCGCCACCGCGGAATTCGCCGGCTATGATCGCAGCCACAAGCCTTCGGATTTCGCCTTCATGAAACGCGTCACGCAGGAGCTGTTCCCGCGCGGCATCGACTATGATCGCGCCGAGATGCGGGCATGCCTCAGACCGATGACGCCCGACAATCTGCCGGTGCTGGGCCAGCGGGGCATCCGGAACCTTTGGCTGAACACCGGCCATGGCCATATCGGGTGGACCATGGCGCATGGATCGGCCCGCATCGTCGCCGATCTGATCGCCGGGCGCGCCGCGCCAATCGCCCTCGACGGAATACTCCCCGCACAAGTGCGGTTCGCCGCGCCGAGCGCCGCAAAGGCTTGACCGACGCCATGCTCCGATCCACCAGGCAAAGCAGCCAGGACAACAACGCGGCGCTGGCATCCAAGCCGATCAAGACCGGCCCGCGGGTCTATGCGGAGATCCGTCGGATGGCGATGGACTATCGCTTCAAGCCGAACGAACGCATCAACGAAGTGGAGCTTGCCGCCAGGCTGAATGTCAGCCGCAGCCCGATCCGCGAGGCCCTGCAGCGGCTGGTCACGGAGGGGCTCATCACCTTCCAGACCAACCGCGGCTTCTTTTGCCGCGGCTTCGATGTCGAGGAGGTCGTCAATCTTTCCGACGTGCGCATCGTGCTCGAGGAGCGTTCCGTCAGGCTGGCAATCCAGCGTGCCACGGATGAGGACCTCGCCGCGCTCGCCAACTGGTGGGCAAACACCATGGCGCGCGCGGACGCGTTTTCCAGCGCCGAACTGACAGCCAGGGACGAAGAATTCCACATCCGCATCGCCAGACTGTCAGGCAATTCCGAACTGGCACGCATGCTCGAAGGCATCAACACGCGCATCCATTTCGTGCGCAAGATCGAAGTGGAAAAGCACCGGCGGCTGTCGACGACCTACACCGAACACCGCGACATCGCCCGCGCCATGATCGCCCGCGATGCCGACAGGGCCGCCAGGCTCATGCATGACCACATCAGCATCAGTGTCGCCGATGCCATGTCGACCGTCAGGGAAGGCCTGGCCCGGATCTACATCGACGTCGACCAGATCTGATCAGGTAGCCCAGGACTGGCCAGGCAACCCAATACTGGTCAGGCAACCCAATATTTGTCAGGCGACCTTGTCGAGCAGCGGCTTCAGCGCCGGATGAATCTCCGGCGTGGCGTGCTTGATCAGCGTCAGCAGTGCGCGTTCATTCTCGTACAAGGGCCTGTCGACGCCGATATGCTCGATCAGCCACCCGGCTTCGCCGGCATCGATCGTCTCGGCACGACGGGCCAATGCTTCGGCCGCCCTGTTCTTGGCCTCCCATTCGGCTTCGATGTCGTCCGGGGACCGATAGGCCTCCATGAGGCCGGCAAATCCACCCGACATCATGCGGCTGAAGAAGTCGCCGATTTGCGGATCAGCCTGATCCAGGAAGGATTCTTGGCGCAGCGCCACATCGCGCGTCGGTGCTTCATAGCCGGCCGAGCACATGACGAAATTGGCGATCGCCTTGACGAACAGATCGTTCCAGGACGGATCGTTGTTGGCCTGGGCCGTCCGCTCGTTGATCCTGAACAGCACCTCGGCCTCGGCGCGAGTGATGGCAATGTTGCCGTCGCCGCCATGGGCATGGAGGATGCGGCGCAGCAGCTCGACCTCCGCCTTCGCGATCAGTCCGGGAACCAACGTACCACCGAGCATCAGCGGTCCCTTGCCATCGATGACCGCATGGGCGACCTGCTCCAGCGCATAGACGCAAAGCCGGCTCGGCGACGACCGTGCTCTTTCCAGCACATGCACCAGCAATTCGAGTTCGGTGCGGCTGTCGACCATGCCGTCTCGAGAGATCGTGCGGATCAGCCAGTCGGCATTGCCCTGCGAGATGTAGCCGGAGGGCTTTTCCTGGTGAACGATGTAGTCGGTAACCGCCTCGACGAAGAACGGCGGCCATTCCGGGCATTTCTCCCGCGCCGTGGCGTCGAGAGCGAACAGCGCCTCGGCCTCGCCGCGCGTCACCACGCCGTCGCCGAACACTTCGTGGCGCAACATGGCCACGTCTTCAGCGGCGATGCGGCTTTTCGACGTCAGCCCCGCCGCCGGCGCGCTCATGATCAATTCGCCCATTTGTCGTCCCCAGCCACCAGCAGAAACCGGTCCAAAGCGTCATTTCTGCCGGTATATCAGGAGTGTCTTGAAAAACCGGCAAACGGCGTGGTTAGCGAAGACTTGTCGGCCAATGCATGTCACCCAAAAGTGTGCGGCGGTTTTGGGAGAACGACATGCGCCAAAATCAAAGAGCTGAAGCGCATCGCCTGAATCCGTTTCAGCGCGATGCGCTTTAGATGTCGCTGGGAGGTGACAAGGTGTCGCCGACGGGCTATGGATGGCGCGTCGAGGGCTCAGGTTTGAGTCCTACCTGTTTGCGGGAGAGAGCAGCGAGAGCTGTCGCCGAAGGGGAAATCGCCCGAAATCTCTCAGGCAAAAGAACCGTAGACGGGAAAGACACTCTGGAAAGTCGGGGCTTGCCCCCGCGCCGAAGGTGTAAGCGCCGCTGACAGAGTTCCGGCTGCGCGAGTCTCTCAGGCTTCAGACAGAGGGGCACGGACTGGTCGCCATCAGCGGCCGATTGCGTGCGACTCTGGAGACGACATGACGGGCGACGACACCAAACACCTTCCCCTCGAAGATATCCATGTGGCCGCCGGTGCGCGCTTTGGCGCCTTTGCCGGCTGGTCGATGCCGCTGACCTATCCGGCCGGCGTCATGAAGGAGCATCTTCACACCCGCGAACATGCCGGCCTGTTCGACATCTCGCATATGAAGCTGTTCGAGGTCAGCGGACCGGAGGCGGTTTCGCTGCTGAACCGCGCCTGCCCGCTGGATGCCGGCGTGCTGGAAATCTCACAGTCCAAACTGACATTTTTCCTGAATGAAGCAGGCGGCATTCTCGACGATCTGATCGTGACCAGGCTCGGCGACGAGCGCTTCATGGTGGTCGCCAACGCCGGCAACGCCGTCGCGGACGAAAGGCATCTGCGTGAGCTTGCCAAGGGTTTCGATGCCAGGGTCGAGCCGCTCGACCGCGTCTTCCTGGCCATCCAGGGACCGGAAGCCTGGGCAGCCCTTTCCCGTGCCGGCATCGAGACCGGGTCGCTGCTGTTCATGCACGGTGTCGAGCCGCGAAAGAACTGGTTCATGAGCCGGTCGGGCTATACCGGCGAGGACGGTTTCGAGATCGGCCTGCCGAAGGCCGATGCGCGCGGCCTTGTCGCGAAACTCCTTGAAGATGAGCGGGTGTTGTGGATCGGCCTCGCCGCTCGCGACAGCCTGCGGCTGGAAGCCGGGCTCTGCCTGCATGGCCAGGACATCACACCGGAGACCGACCCGGCCGCTGCCGCGCTGATGTGGGCTATCCCGAAGGAGGTCCGCGCTTCCGGCGCTTTCATCGGCGCCGATGCCCTGCGTGCCAGCGTGGAACGAGGACCCGCGCAAAAGCGCGTCGGGCTGAAGCCGGACGGTCGCCAGCCGGTGCGCGCCGGTGCTGCGCTCTTCGACGGCGACGGCAAGCCCGCCGGCCATGTCACCTCAGGCGGCTTCGGCCCGTCGGCCGGCCATCCGGTCGCCATGGGTTATGTCGCGACACCACTGGCAAAGCCCGGGACAAGGCTTTTCGCCGACGTGCGCGGCACGAAAATCCCTGTCGATATCAGCTCCCTGCCCTTCACACCGCATCGCTACCGCAAAGGATAATCTTCATGGCAACGACCTATTTCACCGAAGATCATGAATGGCTCCGCGTCGAGGGCGGCGTCGCCACCGTCGGCATCACCGACTACGCCCAGGAGCAGCTCGGCGACCTCGTCTTCGTCGAACTGCCGGAAACGGGAAGGAAGCTGTCCAAGGGCGACACCGCCGTCGTGGTCGAATCCGTCAAGGCGGCCTCCGATGTCTACGCGCCGGTCGATGGCGAAATCATCGAGGCCAACGGCAAGCTGTCCTCGGATCCGTCACTGGTCAACTCGGCGGCGACTGGCGCCGGCTGGCTGTGGAAGATGAAGCTTGCCGACGAAAGCCAGCTCGCGGGCCTCATGGATGAGGCCGCCTACAAAGCCCATATCGGCTGATATCAGGACTTGGACAAGATGACCGCAGCACCCTACCCCTTCTCGGCCCGCCACATCGGCCCGGGCCTCAATGACACCAGAGCGATGCTCGCCGCCATCGGCGTTCCCTCGGTCGAGACGCTGATCAGCCAGTCCGTGCCGAAGTCGATCCGGCTCGACCGGCCGCTTGCCTTGCCCGCACCGGCGAGCGAGGCGGAAGCGCTGGCCGAGCTTTCGGCGACGATGGCCAGGAATACGGTGCTGAAGAGCTTCATCGGCGCCGGCTATCACGGCGTCTATGTCCCGCCGGTCATCCAGCGCAACCTGTTCGAGAACCCGGCCTGGTACACTGCCTACACGCCCTACCAGGCCGAGATCAGCCAGGGCCGGCTCGAAATGCTGTTCAACTTCCAGACGCTGGTGGCCGAACTGACCGGCCTGCCGGTGGCGTCGGCCTCGCTGCTTGATGAAGCCACAGCGGTCGCGGAAGCCGTCGGCATCGCGTTGCGCCACCACCGCGACAAGCGCACCAAGATAGCGCTTGCCGGCACGCCGCATCCGCAGACGCTGGACGTGGTGCGCACCCGTGCCGAGCCACTCGGCATCGAGATCGACGGCGAGACGATCGACGACAACACGGCCGCCCTGCTCGTCTCCTGGCCGGACACGTTTGGCGTCTATGGCGACCACAAGGCCGTGATCGAAAAGGCCCGTGCGACCGGCGCGCTGGTCGTGTTCATCGCCGACCCACTCGGCCTGACGCTGACCGACGCCCCGGCAAAACTCGGCGCTGACATTGCCGTCGGCCCAATGCAGCGCTTTGGCGTGCCGATGGGCTTTGGCGGCCCGCACGCCGCCTACTGCGCCGTTTCCGACAAGCTGACGCGACTGATGCCCGGCCGCCTGGTCGGCCAATCCACCGACAGCAAGGGCCGTCCCGGCTACCGGCTTGCCCTGCAGACGCGCGAGCAGCATATCCGCCGCGACAAGGCGACCTCCAACATCTGCACCGCGCAGGCGCTGCTCGCCAACATGGCGACTGCTTACGCCATCTGGCACGGCCCCGCCGGCCTGCAGGCGATTGCCGGGCGCATCCACGCACTCGCCAACCGTCTGGCAAGCGGCCTCGAGGCGGCAGGCGTGTCGGTGATCGGCACCAGCCGTTTCGACACGGTGACGGTCGAAACAAAGGGCAAGGCCGCGCAGATCGCGACGGCCGCAGAAAAGACCGGCCGGCTGCTGCGCATCATCGATGCCGGCCATCTCGGCATCAGCTTCGACGAAACCTCGACCGATACCGATCTCGACGCGATCGCGGCGTTGTTCGGCGCCAAGGCTGGTCCCTCGGCCGGCAGCACGGTGCCTGGCAAACCGCGTGGCAAGGAGTTCCTGACCCAGCCTGTCTTCCATGAAAACAAGTCGGAAACCGACATGATGCGCTTCCTGCGCCGGCTCGCCGACAAGGACCTGGCGCTCGACCGCGCCATGATCCCGCTGGGATCCTGCACCATGAAACTCAACGCCGCCGCCGAGATGATGCCGGTGAGTTGGCCGAGCATCGCCAACCTGCATCCCTTCGCGCCGGCCGCGCATTCGGCCGGCTATCGCGCCATGATCGGCGAGTTGGAGGGCTGGTTGTCGGAGATCACCGGCTTCGATGCCGTCACCTTGCAGCCCAATGCCGGCAGCCAGGGCGAATATGCCGGCCTGCTCGCCATTCGCGGCTACCACCGCTCGCGCGGCGACAATCACCGCACCGTCTGCCTGATCCCGTCCTCGGCGCATGGCACCAACCCGGCAAGTGCCGCCATGGCCGGCATGAGCGTCGTCGTCGTGCGCTGCACCGACGACGGCAACATCGACATGGACGACATGAAGGCCAAGGCGGCCGAACATGCGCACAATCTCGCCGCGCTGATGTTCACCTATCCTTCGACCCATGGCGTGTTCGAGGAAGGCGCGCGCGACCTCTGCGCGCTGATCCATGAGCATGGCGGGCAGGTCTATTTCGACGGCGCCAACCTCAACGCTCTGGTCGGCCTGGCGCGGCCCGGCGACATCGGCGCCGATGTCTGCCACATGAACCTGCACAAGACCTTCTGCATCCCGCATGGCGGCGGCGGTCCCGGCATCGGCCCGATCGGCGTCCAGGCGCATCTGAAGCCCTATCTGCCCGGCCATGTCACCGAAGGCTCCGCGCATGCCGTGTCGGCGGCTCCGTTCGGCAGCGCCTCGATCCTGCCGATCACCTGGATGTACATCCGCATGATGGGCGCGTCTGGCCTCAAGCAAGCGACTGAAACGGCGATCCTTTCCGCCAACTATGTGGCAACGCGGCTCGGCGCGCATTTCCCCGTGCTCTACAAGGGCAGGCAGGGACGCGTCGCGCATGAGTGCATTCTCGACACCCGCGTGCTCAAGGACAGTGCCGGCATCAGCGTCGACGATGTGGCCAAGCGCCTGATCGACTATGGTTTCCATGCGCCGACCATGTCTTTCCCCGTCGCCGGCACGCTGATGGTGGAGCCGACCGAGTCCGAGCCGAAGCGGGAGCTCGATCGCTTCTGCGAGGCAATGATCGCCATATCAGGCGAAGCGGCGAAGGTGGCCAGGGGCGAATGGCCTTTGGCTGACAACCCGCTGGTCAACGCACCGCACACCGCCGCCGAGGCGCTGGCCGGTCAGTGGACCCACCCCTATTCGCGCCTGGAAGCGGCCTATCCCGCCGGCGACGCCGACACCGCCGCAAAGTATTGGCCGCCGGTGTCGCGCATCGACAATGTCGCCGGTGACCGCAACCTGGTCTGCTCCTGTCCGCCGCTGTCGGACTATCTGGGAGCCGCGGAATAAGTCACGCGGAGCGCAAGGCCGGCTTGACTGGTTCGGCCTTGCCCATCCTTTTTTGGCTGATGACACAATTCCGCCCGGCGCGCTTGGCGGCATAGAGCGCCGCGTCGGCCTCGGCCAGCACCTCATCGAGGCTGCTGCCGCTTGCCTCGCCAAAGCCGATGCCGCCGCTGACAGTGCTGCGCAAAGGACCGTTCTGGGTGGCAACGACTTCGGTGCCGAAGGCAACGCCGATCTTGCTGGCGAGGTCATACGCCCTCTCTTCGGTCATCCGCGACATGACGATGGCGAATTCCTCGCCGCCGAGGCGAAAGGCGTCGACGCCGGTCCTGGCATATTTCTTGATGACCGCGGCGAAGCGGCACAGGACCTGGTCCCCCACCGGGTGGCCATGGACATCGTTCGTCCTCTTGAAATGGTCGAGGTCAAACATGACGATGGACATGAACGGACCGAAAGTCCGCTCGCCATAGAGTGACTTCAACCCGCGACGGTTCATCAGCCCCGTCAACGGATCGGTCATGGTCTCGGCCTTCAGCTCGATCTGCGCCTGCAGATGGTGGAGGGACAGCGTCAATGCGCCGAGACCGGTCATGCAGGCCACCGCCACGACGGTGTTCAGCCGTTCGGCCCAGTTGTCGGGCGCGGCCGCGAGCGTCCACTGCCCGCTGGTCAGCAAAACAACACCGCAAAGCGCAAACGATGCCGCACAGGTGCCGCTCAGAAACGAAACCACCAGCAGGATCCGGCGATCATGGCTGCCGTTGATCCAGAACATGGCCCCGATCGTCGCCAGCAGCGCGGTCACCGTCGTGTAGGTAATGATGAAGCCGACACCATCAAGGCCGAGGAAGGTCGCCACCGCACAAACGACCATGGCGGCAAGCGTCGGTGCAACGGCACGCCGGTAGCCGGGCACGCCGAGATACTGCATGGCCGACAGGCACAGGATCAGGAACCCCAGGCTAAGCAGCGCAAGCGCGATCTGGCAAAGCAGCGGATCAGGTTCCCTGGCGTACCGCCAGAACAGGATCACATGCGCGACGAGCACCAGGATGCCGCACGCCACCGTCAGGACGAAGCCTGCCTTGGGCGCGGCGAACCATATCGCAAACATGGTGATGCTGAGGCAGGTGCCCGACAGCGCGGCTGCGAGCAGGAGCGAACTGAAGTCCAGCATGTTTGGAGAGGGCCCCTTGAGCGTCGGCGGTTGCGCTGCATTCTAGGTCAGCGACGGCCCTCAGATATGGTTTTCAGCTGATCTTTCGACCCGACCTGCGGGGAGGGTTTACAAAGTGTCGATGCCATGTGTCCCGAAACCGGACCGGCTGCCGCGGCGTACCAGATCAACCCTTGTTCAGCAGAGCAAGGTTGGCGTCGACGACGGTGGGATCAGCCATGCCGGCCTTCGCTTCGAGCAGCAGCACCTTGGCCTTCTTCTTGTTGCCGCGCAGCAGTTGCGAGTAGCCCATGTTGTTGACGATCTGCGGCTTGCGGCCGGCGACTTTCAAAAGCTGGCTGTAGGCGCGGTCGGCGAAGTCGAAACGGCCGAGCTCGTCATAAGACGCGGCTAGCCCCATCCAGGCCTCTGCGTTGTCGGCCTTCAACTCGACGGCCTTGCGGAAGTGCTGTTCGGCAAGACCGTAATTGGCGTCGCGAAACTGCGCCTTGCCTTGCGCCAGGTCGGAGGTGTCGATGTCCTTGGCCGCCGGCTGAATGGCCGTGGTCTTGGTTTTGTCGACGGCACTGGTCGAGCAGCCGGTTACCATAAGAATGGCCGCCATCGCGGCCGCCGCCGTGAAACTTGTATGACGCATGCCCCTGCCCCGTCGCCCGATTTGCCGGGTCGTTTCTTCAGGGATTACGGTACACAAGAGCGATTAAACTTCGGTGCCGAAATGCACCTAATGTTTGGTTTCCGGCACACCAGCCATTAACCACCAGGCACAGGCCGCAAGGCTTCCTATTCCCAGAAGAACCATTGCGGCAAGGGCGTGAACGGCGTGCTCACGTTCCAGGACCTTGAGCGCCGCCGGAACCGGATGGCGGCTGCCATATATCCTAATGCGCGGTCATCCTGACGATGATCGGGATGATCGCGATCATCAGCACCACCGGCAGGATGCACAACGTCACCGGTACCGACATCTTGGCTGGCAAGGCATGCGCCTTTTCCTCGGCCAGCGACATGCGTTTGTGGCGCATTTCGTCGGAAAAGACGCGCAGCGCCCCCGACAGGCTGGTGCCGAGCTCCTTCGACTGTTGCAACAACGTGGCGAAGGAGCGAACCTCGTCCAGGCTGAGACGGTCGCCGAGCGCCTTCAGCGCATCATCGAGACTGCGCCCTGCCCTCAGTTCCAGCGACACCAGCTGCAGGTTCTGGCTGAGCGCCGGATAGGTCTTGGCGAGTTCCTTCGAGACGCGCTCGATGCCGGCCTCCATGCTCATGCCCGCATCCGAGCAGACGATCATCAGGTCCATGAAATCGGGAAAGCCGTTGCGGTATTCGCGCCTCTTTTCACGCACCTTCTGGCCCAGCACCATGCCCGGCAGGAAATAGCCGGCCGCGCCCGACAGGATGACGAATGTCCAACGGCTGGCCATTGTCGCGTCTGGACTGGCCATCCACTGGTTGAGCCCAAAGACACCGATCGCCGCGCCGATCATCGCCGTGAACCGGACAAGGAAAAACATGCCGACAGCGCGCGGTTCCATGTAGCCCGCCTGGATGAGCTTCATGCGCAGCCGGGCGACATTTTCCGGGTCGCTCCTGGCATAGAATTCCTGTGCCTTCTTGACTGCCTTCTCGCGCACCACGCCGGCATTCTTCTTCTGCACCGGCTCGGGCTTCGCGGCCACGGGACCGTCGTCGACCTTGAGCCGGCGCTTGACTTCGTTACGGTCGCCCTTCGCCGCCACCATCGGCCAGGCAACAGCGATAGCGCCCGCGGCCAGCAGCATGATGGCCACCGGCATCAGCGAGGTCGGTGCAAACGAGGCGAGGAATTCGACGAAGCCCTGCATGTCAGAACCGGAAATTCGACATCTTGAACATCATCAGATTGCCCAGCATCAGCCAGGTGATCGACCCGCCAATCAGGTACCAGGTTTTCGGCACACCCCAGACGTCGCGATAAAACTCGGGCATCAGCGCCATGATGGCGGCAAACAGCAGTGCCGGTATCGCCGTCAGAATATAAGCCGACATGCGACCTTCGGTCGAAATGGCCCGCACCTTACGGCGCAGCTTGCCGCGCTCGCGGATCGTCGCCGACAGGCCATCGAGGATCTCGCGCAGATTGCCGCCCGAACTGGTCTGGATCGAGACGGCGGTGACGAACAGCGGCAGGTCCTCATGGCCAACCCGGTCGAACAGCGAGTTCAACGCCGAAACCAGATCGGATCCATAGGTCACTTCGTCGGCGATGACGCCGAACTCGGTGCCGATCGGGTCGGGCATCTCACGCGACACCATGGCAATCGCCACCGGCACCGGATGGCCGGCCTTCAGGCCGCGCGTGATCAGTTCCAGTGCCTCCGGCAGCTGCACGCCGAACCGCTTAAGCCGGCGCTTGCGCATGAAACGCATCGTCATCACCGGCAGCACCGGCACCAGCACGACAAACAGCACAAGCCCCATCAATAGCGGCAAGCCGTACCAGATGGCGACCAGAGCGGCGGCGAATGCCACGCCCGAGGTGATCATCAGGAATTTCGATTGCGGCATGATCATGCCAGACTGGGTGCGCAGCGCACGAAACCGGTCCGGCGAGAACAGCGATGTCCCCGCATCGAGGCCACGCTCCTTGCGCAGCTGGATCAGCACCTGCTCCTGGCTGATCTTGTTTCCCTGCAGCTTCATGCGCCGGTTGATGGCGCTCCGCTTGTCGCTGCGGCCGGCGTAAAGCAGATAGCAGGCCTCGGCGATCAGGATGCCGGTAAGCCCGGCCGCCGCATAGATGACATAGATCGCGCTGAACCCGTCGAACACTTGGCTACTCCTGCGGCCGGCCGGGTTCGAAGTATCGTCCGGGGAATTCGATGCCCATGGCGCGCAGATCCTCGAGGAAACGCGGCCGGATGCCGGTCGCCTCGTAGTAACCGAGGATCTTGCCGTCGGCCTCCATGCCGGTGCGCACGAAGCGGAAGATCTCCTGCATCTGGATGACGTCGCCTTCCATGCCGGTCACTTCGGCGACGCTGGTCACCTTGCGCTTGCCGTCGGACAGGCGTGTCAGCTGGACGATAAGGTCGAGCGCGCTGGCGATCTGGCTGCGGATCGACTGCACCGTCATCGGCATGCCGGTCATGCCAAGCATCTGCTCAAGACGCGAAATGGCGTCGCGCGGCGTGTTGGCATGGATGGTCGCCATCGATCCTTCGTGGCCGGTGTTCATTGCCTGCAGCATGTCGAAGGCTTCTTCGCCACGGCACTCGCCGAGAATGACGCGGTCGGGACGCATGCGCAGCGCGTTCTTGACGAGATCGCGCTGCTTCAGTTCGCCATGGCCTTCGATGTTAGCCGGGCGCGTCTCCATGCGCGCGACATGCGGCTGTTGCAACTGCAACTCGGCCGCGTCCTCGATGGTGATCAGCCGCTCGTCTTCGGGAATGAAGGCCGACAGCGCGTTGAGCATGGTCGTCTTGCCAGTGCCGGTACCACCCGAAATGATCGTCGTCTTGCGGGCGTGGACCGCTGCGGCCAGCACTTCGGCCATGTTCTGGGTGATGGCGCCGAATTCGACCAGCTTGTGCAGACCGAGCTTGTTCTTGGAGAACTTGCGGATCGACACCAGCGGTCCGTCGACGGCGACCGGGCGGATGGCGGCGTTGAAACGCGAGCCGTCCAGCATGCGCGCGTCGACCATCGGCTGAGATTCGTCGACGCGGCGGCCGACAGCTGCAACGATCTTGTTGATGATGCGCAAGAGATGCGCCTCGTCCTTGAACGGAATGTGAACCTGCTGCAGCTTGCCCTTCTTTTCGACAAAGCAGTTCTGGTGGCCGTTGATCAGGATGTCGTTGATGTCGGGATCCTTGAGCAGCGGCTCCAGGGGACCGAGACCAACCATCTCGTCGACAATGTCGTCAACCAGCGCGCCAAGTTCGGCGGTGTTGATCGCCATCCGCTCCTGCTTGGTTTTTTCCGACACGAAATCATGCACCTGGCGGCGCATCTCATCCTTGGGCAGACGCTCCAGCGCGACAAGATTGATTTCCTCGAGCAGCAGCCGGTGGATGCGCACGCGTGCATCGAGCACCTTGTTGGCATTCTTCGCAGGTGCTGCTTCCGGCTTTGCCGGCAAGGCCTTTCGGCTCGTCGGAATGACGACGGCATGATGCGCAACCGGCGTTGGCTCGGCGGCGCGCTGCGGACGCGCATCGCGGTTCTGCAACGTGGAGAAGCGGCTGCTCATCCTGCCTTCCTCTTCAGCAATTCTCTGCCCATGCCAAACAACGAACGCGATTTCGTCCGGGTTGGGACAGCTTCCTCTGGCAGGATGATCTTCTTCAGATCGTTGATGACATTGGCGTTCGGATCGATCTCGTGCAGCGGCACGCCGCGGTCGACCGCCTCGCGCACCAGACGGTAGTTGTTCGAAATGCCGCCGACGAAATGCTCGCCAAGGATCTCCTGGACGTCGGCCTGCTTGATGCCATTGTCGAACATCTTCTGCTCGAAACGGTTGACGATGACGTTCGGCTTCACTTCCTTGCCCACGGTCTCATAGACCGCCTGGATCAGCCGCTGCGTGTGGCGCAGGCATGGCACCGTCATTTCGGCGACAATGTAGAGCTTGTTGGAACCGAGCAGCACGGTCTCCGTCCACGGAAACCAGGTACGTGGCATGTCGATGACGACATTGTCGAAATAGGCCGAGACAAGATCCAGCATACGCACCACGACATCGGTCTTGAACGAGCGCATCTCGGCGGGATGCGTCGGCGCCGCCAGCACGCAAAGCCCGCTGGCATGCTTGGACAGCATCACGTCGAGCAGTTGCCGGTCGAGGCGCTCGGGCTGGTTCTCGATCTCGGTGATGTCGAAGCGCGGTTCGAGGTCGAGATATTCGGCACAGGCGCCCTGCTGGAAATTGAGGTCGACCACGCAGGTCGAGGCGCCGCGCGTTACCGAGTGATGCAGCTGGAAGGCGGTCTGCAGCGCCAGCGTGGTGGTCCCGACGCCGCCCGCGGCCGGCATGAAGGTGTAGATCTGCGACTCGGTGTTTTCCTCGCGCCCAGGCCCTTGCAGCGCACGGACGACCGAGCGCACGAGGTCGGCGGTGCCGATCGGCTTGACCAGGAAATCCGCGACCTTGAGCTGCACGAGGATGCGCACCGCGGCCGCGTTGAACTCCTGGGTGACGACGACAACCGGCGTCTTGCCCTCCAGCCGGCGCATGATGCGCTGTAGCGACTCGACCTCCTCCAGTTTTGCCGCATCCATGTCGACGATGATGACGCCGAAGTCGGCCTCCTGGATCTCGCCGCGTAGTTCGCTGACATTCTTTTCCACGGTCGCGAGCTGGATGATCTCGGAGGAGGCGAATGCGGTCCGCGTGTCCTGCACAAACGTCCTATCGGTCGATATGAGCAGGATCTTCCTGGTCTTGGTGCCGTTTGCCATTCTTGTCAGCCTGTCAGGTCGGTCGACCGTTGGATCAGTTGGTTGTGGTAGTCTGTGACGCCTTCGCACCGGCCGCCTGATCGGGAGTGACGGCCGCCGCGCTGTCGCGCTGTGCGGGTACCAGAAGCCTGGTGTTCTGGACGCCGTATTTCCACGGATCGACCATCTGCATGACGGTGTTCGCGGCCTGTGCGTTGCCGGCGTCCGTCGTCACCCCTTCGCTGCGCACATAGTCGTCGCTGGTGCAGCCGGCGGCGAAGCCGGCAAGCAACAAGGTGAAGCACAATCCTCGAGCCTGACGCATGATTTCAATCCTTTGGCAGGTCGAGGAAATGGCCGGCCGTGGTGGCCGCAGCGGGTTGCGTGACACGGCCGTCGGCCATCGCGACAGCGCGGCCGGGATCGGAGCCCTTCACTTCCTCGGTATTGTTGAGGAAATAATCGACGTTGCTGGCCGGCTGCGTGCCGTCGGTCGGTTCGACGAGCTTCTTCGAGGGGTCGACCGGTTTGACCAGGTAGGGCGTGACGATGATGACCAGGTCGGTCTCGCGCCGCTGATAGGATTTCGACGAGAACAGCGCCCCAAGCACCGGCATCTTGCCGAGGCCGGGAATGCGCGACGTGGTGATGTCGTTTTGCGACTGCAGCAATCCGGCGATCATGAAGCTCTGGCCGTTCTTCAGGTCGACCGACGTCTTGGCGCGGCGCACGATGAAGCCGGGCACCGAAATGCTGCCGATGTTATAGGAGGCCGAGGCGTCGATCGAGGAGACTTCCGGCGCGATGTCCAGGCTGACCAGCCCATCCTTGAGCACCGTCGGCGTGAAATCCAGGCTGACGCCGTATTTCTTGTAGCTGACGGAAATCTTGCCGTTGTCCTCGGAGACCGGGATCGGGAATTCGCCGCCGGCGAGGAAGCTGGCTGTCTCGCCGGAGCGGGCGATAAGGTTCGGCTCGGCCAGCCGCCGGGCCAGGCCGCGCTCTTCCAGCGCCTTGATGGCAATATCGATCGATACGCCGTTCGACAGAAGCCGGCCGATGATCTCACCGGTGCCGGCGGCCGGCACCGAGCCCGGATCGAGCGTGACGTCGCGCCCGCCGATGCCGTAGGCGAAATTGGCGCTATATTTGGCACCCAGATCCTGGCCCGCCTGGCGATTGATCTCGACGAAGCGGACATTGAGCTGAACCTGCTGCGATGACGAGATGTTGACCGAGTTGATCACTTCCTCGTTGCCGGAAAACCGCGTCGCGATCTTGTTCGCCTTTTCGGCGGCGACCGCGTCATCCGCCTCGCCTGACAGCACGACACGGCCATTGGCCGAGCCGACCTTGATCCGGGCGTCCGGCACGCTGGCGCGGATGGTGCTCGCCAACTGGTCGGTGTCGAGCGTCACCTCGATGTCGATGGTGCCGACAAGCTGCTTGTTCTGATCGAACAAAGCAACGCCGGTGGTGCCGAGGTTGTTGCCGAGCACATAGAAGGACTTGTCGGTCAGCGGATTGACGTTGGCGATCTCCGGATCGCCGATGACGATCTGGTAGAAGGCAGCGCTCGTCATGATCGTCTTCGGCTTGCCCTTGGCCACTTTTATCGAGGCATTCTTGGTCGACGACACATAGACGATGTCGTTGTCGGCCCTGGCCGAGGCGCCGAAAGTCAGCATCGCGGCAGCGGCCAGCGAAGCCGCGACAGCCAGGCTACGCACAACGCGCAACCTTCCCATAATCCGATACGCGATCAGCCCGAGCATTGTCCCGTCCCTCACCCAGTCCCCACTGGCTTCTATTTCTGGTCCCGCGAAGGAACCTGATATTCCTCGGCCTGCGTGCCGCGCGTTACGATAATCGTCTTGAACTTTGGCTTCTCCGGCTCTTTCGGCATGGCATCGAACAGCGATCCTGCAGCCGCCTTGACATTGGATGCCACCGACCCGCCGAAGGATGAGATGGTGGTGACGCCGTTGTTGCCGTCGCCGCCTTCGGAGGCCGAGCGAAGCGACAGCGACAGCGTGCCGACGGTGCGGGCAAGCGCCACTTTCTGCGCGCCGTCGGTCGTCACCTCGATGGTCACCGAATTGGCAATCTGCGGCGTCGTCTGGCGCACGTCCGCGCCCTGCCCGACACTCAGCACCTTGGCGTCGGCGACGACGATCTCGGAGGTGATCGTCGAACCGGCCGCCCCTTGAGCATTCTTGGCCACTTCCTGGATTTCGCCGGCGTCGCGCGTCAGCACGACATCAACGCGGTCGCCGGGGGTGACGAAGCCGCCGACACCGGCAATCTCGTCGGTGCGGATGGTCACCGCCCGCATTCCGGGCGTCAGCATGTTGGAAAGCGTCGCGCGGCCATTTGCCCCCGACAACTTGGTGAGCAGCACCGGTTCGTTGACCTCGATCGGCGACAGCACCACGCGACTGCCTTCGCCAAGCAACCCGTCGATGGTGGCAAAGGCGCCTTGCGGCAAGGAATCCTGCGGCCAGGGGATTTCGCTGAGCTTCGCGCGGTCGAGCTCCATGCCATAACGCAATGGGGCACTCGCCACCACGATGGTCTTGAACTCGATCCTGGGTGCCGCGGGAGGGGCGATCGACGCCGTCTTCTCCTCGGAATCGGCCGCAGCCTGGCGCTTGACCCAGAAATCCGCGGCAAAGATCGAGATCGCACCGAAAACGGCGGCGATCCCGATCATCGTTATGGCCTTGCCCCTCACGCCGAAAACCCCTGATGCCCGTAGTTTCTTGTTTTGTTGGGCTCACGTTAGGCGGCATTGTTAAAGAATCAGGAATCTTGTGCAGCGCATTGGACCTATTTCCGCCGGCTTGGTTATCGAATGGTTTTGGGTTAAGACGGGGCAGATCCCCGAACGGAACAGGAACCTCGGTCGCTTGGCGCTGAAAAGCGTGGCAGTATCCCGAGGTGATTCGCAGCACCGGAATCTATGGCAGGCATGGACGACAACAACGATCTTTTCGGCAATCTGGACAAGCAGCCGCAGCCGGTTCGCACACCGGCGCGCCAGGCGGACCCGCTGGTGCAGGCCACCAAGCGTCCCGCTGCGACCAAGGATGGCAGCGAGGGCTATAGTGCCGCCGACATCGAAGTGCTGGAGGGGCTGGAGCCGGTGCGTCGCCGGCCAGGCATGTATATCGGTGGCACCGACGACAAGGCGATGCACCATCTGTTTGCCGAGGTCATCGACAACTCGATGGACGAGGCCGTCGCCGGCCACGCCACCTTCATCGATGTCGAACTTTCCGCCGACGGCTATCTCGCAGTCACCGACAATGGCCGCGGCATCCCGGTCGATCCGCATCCGAAATTCAAGAAGCCGGCGCTCGAAGTGATCATGACGACGCTTCACTCGGGCGGCAAGTTCGACTCGAAAGTCTACGAGACCTCGGGCGGCCTGCATGGCGTCGGCGTTTCCGTGGTCAACGCGCTGTCGGACCATCTCGAGGTCGAGGTCGCGCGGGGACGGCAGCTTTACCGGCAAAAATTCTCGCGTGGTGTTCCAGTGACCGGCCTGGAGCAACTCGGCGAGGTCCATAACCGGCGCGGCACAAAAATACGGTTCCATCCCGACGAGCAGATTTTCGGCAAAGGCGCCGCGTTCGAACCGGCGCGGCTCTACCGCATGACGCGCTCGAAAGCCTACCTGTTCGGGGGCGTCGAAATCCGCTGGACCTGCGATCCGTCCCTGATCAAGGAAAAGGACCAGACGCCGGCCAAGGCGGAATTCCATTTTCCCGGCGGCCTGAAGGATTATCTCAAAGCATCGCTCGGCGACGACTTCCAGGTGACGCGCGAAATCTTCGCCGGCAAGAGCGACAAGCAAGGCGGCCATGGTTCGCTCGAATGGGCGGTGACCTGGTTCGGCGGTGATGGTTTCATCAATTCCTACTGCAACACCATCCCGACCGGTGAAGGCGGTACCCACGAGGCTGGCTTCCGCAATGTGCTGACGCGGGGCCTGCGCGCCTATGCCGATCTTGTCGGCAACAAGCGCGCCTCGATCGTCACCTCGGAAGACGTCATGATCTCGGCGGCGGGCATGCTGTCGGTGTTCATCCGCGAGCCGGAATTCGTCGGCCAGACCAAGGACAGGCTGGCGACGATCGAGGCGATCCGCATTGTCGAGAGCGCGATCCGCGATCCGTTCGACCATTGGCTGGCCGACAATCCGCAAGAGGCCTCGAAGCTGCTCGAATGGGTGATCGCCCGCGCCGACGAGCGGGTGCGCCGCCGCCAGGAAAAGGAAGTGTCGCGCAAAAGCGCGGTGCGTAAACTGCGGCTGCCGGGCAAGCTCGCCGACTGCACGCAGAATGCCGCCGCCGGCGCCGAACTCTTCATCGTCGAAGGTGACTCGGCCGGCGGCTCGGCCAAGCAGGCGCGCGACCGCGCCAGCCAGGCGGTGCTGCCATTGCGCGGCAAGATCCTCAACGTCGCCAGCGCCGGCAACGACAAGCTTGCCGGCAACCAGCAGATTTCAGACCTGATCCAGGCGCTCGGCTGCGGCACACGGTCGAAATACCGTGATGAGGATTTGCGCTACGACCGCGTCATCATCATGACCGACGCCGACGTCGACGGCGCCCACATCGCCTCGCTGCTGATTACCTTTTTCTATCAGGAGATGCCGGCCCTGGTGCGTGGTGGCCACCTCTTCCTGGCGGTACCGCCGCTTTACTCGATCAGGCAAGGCGGCAAGGTCGCCTATGCCCGTGACGACGCGCACAAGGACGAGCTTCTGCGCACCGAATTCACCGGACGCGGCAAGGTCGAGCTTGGCCGCTTCAAGGGGTTGGGCGAGATGATGGCCGCGCAGCTCAAGGAAACCACCATGGATCCGCGAAAGCGCACGCTGCTTCGGATCGACGTGATCGATGCCGAGGCCGCGACCAAGGACGCGGTCGACGCGCTAATGGGGACCAAGCCGGAAGCCCGCTTCCGCTTCATCCAGGAACGCGCCGAATTCGCCGAGACGGAAGTGCTGGATATCTGAACATCGTCTGCTCTAGCTTGTTGGCGTCGAGTGCGGAGATGAGCGATTGACCTGGGACCGGCTGCGCAGCGGTTTTATGGCGAGGCTTGCCGCCCTGACGCAGCCGACGCGCTCGGACTGGATTTTCGCCCTTCGCACCGTTTCGGCCGGCTTGATGGCGCTTCTGGTCGCCTACGCCCTCAAGCTCGACCACCCGCAATGGGCAATGATGACGGTGTTCATCGTCGCCCAACCCGTTGCCGGCATGGTGCTTGCGAAAGGCTTCTACCGGTTGCTCGGCACGCTTGCCGGCGGCGTCGCCGCGATCGGCATTACCACGGTCTTTGGCACCAACCCCTGGGTGCTGGTGACCGTGCTCGCCGTATGGATCGGCATTTGCACCTTCGTCTCGTCGCTGCTGCGCAATCCCGAAGCTTACGGTGCCGCCCTTGCCGGCTACACCGCGATGATCATCGGCTTGCCCTCCTTCGGACAGCCGCACCTCGTTGTCGATCTCACGGTCGCGCGTTGTGCCGAGATCGTGCTCGGTATCGTCTGCGCTGGCCTGACCAGCCGGCTGATCCTGCCAAGACTGGCCAGCGACGCCATCATCTCGCGGCTGAAGCGCTGCATTCTCGATCTCGCCACCTATGCCGGCGGCGCGTTCTCCGGTGGCGATGCGGCAACGCTCTCCGGCCTGCATCGAAAGCTGGTCGCCGACACCCAGACGCTCGGCGAGATGCGCGCCTATGCCAGGCTCGAAGCGCCGAGCTTCGCGCCGCGCGCCCATCCGGTCCGGCGCACCATCGGACAACTGCTCTCCGCCCTGTCGGCGGCTCGCACGCTGCATTCCCACGCCGCTCCGAAGAACGCGGCCCTCATACCGGTGCGCTCAGAGTTGCAGGCCCTTGTCAGCGAACTGGCGGCCAGGCCGGGCGCGCTCGACGATACGGCGCCTTGGGTGGAACGGCTCGATGCGATCTCGGCCAGGGCACGGCAGATGCCTGATGCATCGGTCGACCAAGGTGATGACAGGGTTGGCACCGTCACCCGCCTCATCATCGCCGCCGATTTCGCCGAGGCCCTCAAGCAGGTGCTGCGCGGCCTCGATGCCCTGCGCGCGCCTGTCGTGCGCCCGGCCCGGGGCAGCAGGCAGCCCGCGCTGGTGGTGCACCGCGATTACCCCGGCGCATCGCGCAACGCCATACGCGCCGCCCTCGCGACGCTGCTGGTCGCGGCTTTCTGGCTGACGACCAAATGGACGGAAGCCGCCGGCACCGTCATCCTCGTTGCCGTCGTGTCGAGCCTGTTTGCCGCGCGGCCGGACCCGGTCCAGGTGTCCTGGGGCTTCTTCAAGGGAACGCTGCTCGCTTTGCCCTTTGCCTTTCTCGTCGGCCAGATCGCGCTGCCCGCCCTGCCCGGCTTCGGCTGGTTCATGCTGTTTGTGGTGCCTATCCTGGTGCCAACGGCCCTGGCCATGGCCAATCCGCGCTATGTTGGCGTGGCGACGGCCTTCGCCATCAACTTCCTCGCCTTCCTCAGTCCGCATCAGGCGATGACCTATGATCCTGGCCCGTTCTTCGCCGGATCGGCGTCGATCCTGGTCGGCATCCTGCTGGCAATCGGTGTCTTCATCGTCGTGCTGCCCGCCAATCCGTGGCTGGCGGCCAACCGCATCGTGCGCGCCATGCGCGAGGATCTGGCGCGGCTTTGCCTGCATGAGCGCGTGGCGAGGCGTTCGGCCTTCGAGAGCCTCGCCTATGACCGCATCAACCAGCTGATGCCGCTAGTGCAGAACGCCGGCCGGAAAGGCGATGCGGTTCTGGGCGGCGGCGTCGCCGCCGTCACGGTCGGTCTCGAAATCCTGCGGCTGCGCGGCGCAAGCCAAGGCCATGCCATCCCGTCCGAGACCGCGCTTTCGATCGCCAACTTCCTGAAGGGGCTGGCGCGCGAGCTGCTCTTCCGCGCTCCGGGCGATCCGCAGACAGCGACCGTCGCCGTCGCTCGCCAATATGCGGCGTCCATCGCTCGGCGAAACGACACCGGTGAATTGCTGCAGATCGCGGCATCGCTACGCATCATTGCCGCCGCGATGGACGATTTCCCGGACTTTTTCGCGAAGAATGAAGGTTAAGCCGCCGCGATCGCCAGCGCATGGCCGCGCGCATTCTCACGCAGCGCATCGAGATGGATCGACTTGACCAGGGCGGCGAGATCGCCTTCCGCCGACTGTCCGCCCACTTCCTTGAGCATCAGCCAGCTGACCTCCTGCACTCCAGCGACGCGCTTGCCGTTGGCGACCTCGCGCCAGATCTTCAGCGCACGCAGGATGACGGCATGCGTGGCGGTGGCGAGGCCGGCGCTGCGAAACAGCGCCTGCAAAGCCACGTCGTGCCCGCCGGCCAGCAACGCCCTCACCCTTTGTTCGGACTGCTGGCTGAGCGCGACCAGCGCCGAGCCGAAGAAATCGACCTTGCCGTGCGCGATGGTTCGGATGAGGAAGCTGGCGGTGAGATCGCCGCGCAGGCGCAGATGTTCGATCAGCGCCGAATGTTCTTCCTGACGCGTGCCCTCGATCAGCGTCACCGAGGCCTTGATGCAAGCGTCGCGCATGACGCGGTCGGCCCGGGCGGCCCCCATCAACGCCATGACCAGCGGCGACGTCTTGAGCATTTCACCGAGCTTGACGAGCAGCATATGCCGGCAGTCGGCAGGCAGGCGGGCGTCTGATATCAGCGCCTCGCGCACCAAAGGCAGGTGCCCATGGCGTTCGGCCATGCGGCGGAAGCTGAGCGAGGCGATGTCGGCGCCGCTGTTGGCGAGCAAAACGGCACAGGCTTCCGCCTCGCCGATCTCGGCGATGGCAGCCGACAGCGCCATCGAGACGAGCGGCCGATCGGCGATCAATTTTTGCGTCACTTTCGGACTGCTGGCCACGCGGTTGATCAAATCGGCGTCGGTGAGCAGCGGCGAGCGTGCCAGGACCACGCCGGCGACTTCCGGCTGGTCGGACGCCAGCGCGCTGATGATCTGCAGCGGCGCGTGGTGGCTCATGGACAGCGCTTCGGCCATCGCCAGCCGCACCTTTGACGAGGCGTCGTCGAGCAGCAGCGTCAGCGCCGCCTCGGCGGCGCAGCGATCCTCGAAAGGCAGGTCGGAATTGACATAGGCTCGAGCCAGCGCGTTGGCCGCGGCGGCGCGCTCCGAGACCCTGGCCGTGCAAATCCATCTCAAAAAATGCGAAACGACCATGCCGCCTGCCTATGCCCCTCACCAGAATGCTTCTGGTCCCGTGGAGACGGTAGGCAGAAATGGTTTACGAACGGTTCACCATGTTCATTAACTGGCTTGCGAGCGTGGTTTGCAGCGCCTATCAACCGTCAGGCAGCGGAGGAGAAGGAAAATGGCCGGGCTTTATCTCCAGGAGTTCGTCGTCGGCCACGTCTTCCAGCACACACTGCGCAAGACCGTCACCGAGAGCGACAACATGCTGTTTTCGGTGATGACGCTGAACCCGCAGCCGCTGCATATCGATTTCGACTTCGCCGCCAAAAGCGAATGGGGCAAACCGCTGGTCAACTCGCTGTTCACGCTCGGCCTGATGATCGGCATTTCGGTCAATGACATCACCGTTGGCACCACGGTCGCCAATCTCGGCATGAAGGAAACGGTGTTTCCGCATCCGGTTTTTCATGGCGATACCATCCGCGTCGAAACGACGGTGATTTCGGTGCGCGAATCGAAATCGAAGCCCGATCGCGGCATCGTCGAATTCGAGCACCGCGCCTACAACCAGCATGGCGACCTTGTCGCCAAATGCACCAGGCAGGCCATGATGCTGAAGAAGGCGGCCTGATGCGTTCGCTGCTGTTCGTCCCCGGTGACTCGGAGAGGAAGCTGGAGAAGGGTTTTGGCGCCGGCGCCGACGTTGTCATCGTCGACCTCGAGGATTCCGTGGCGCCCCAAAACAAGGCGCTGGCGCGCGAGATCGCGGCACGTTTCATCACCAGCCACAGGACGCAAACGGGCTCCGCGATCTATGTCAGGGTCAACGACCTCTCGACCGGGCAGACCGATGACGATCTGGCGGCGCTCGTTCCAACCAGGCCCGACGGCATCATGCTGCCGAAGTCGAACAGCGGCCAGGATGTGCAGCATCTCTCGGCAAAGCTCCGGGTTCGCGAGGCCGAAAACGGCTTGGCCGACGGCGCGATCACGATCCTGCCGATCATCACCGAAACACCGGCGGGCGTGCTGGCGGCGGCGACCTATGCCGGGGCAAGCGCGCGACTTGCCGGCCTCACCTGGGGGGCGGAAGACCTGTCGGCGGCGCTCGGCGCACGCGCGGCGCGCGACGAGCGCGGCCGCTACACCGATGTGTTCCGCCATGCGCGCCTGACGACCATCCTTGCGGCCGCCGCAGCGGAAGTCGCGGCGATCGACACCGTCTTTCCGAATTTTCGCGACATGGCCGCCTTCGAAGCGGAGTGTGCCGAGGCGGAGCGGGATGGCTTCACCGGCAAGATGGCGATCCACCCCGATCAGGTGCCCGTCATCAACGCCGCTTTCACGCCTTCGGCGGAGGCTGTGAAACACTCCATGGCAATCGTCGACGCATTCGCGGCGGCGGGAAACCCCGGCGTCCTCGGCATCGACGGCAAGATGGTCGACCGCCCGCATCTGCGCCTGGCCGAACGGCTTCTGGCTCGGGCCAGGGCAGCGGGGATTTCCGCTTAGTCTCAGTCCCGCGCCAGCACGATGATCCGGTCTTCCGGCAGATAGGCCAGCGCTTCCGACTTCAGCGGGTTGACGGTCACCCCGCCCAGCGCTCGCTGGTCGGCGTCTGCGGCGCGGATGCGTCGGTGACCTATAGCGATTTCGCCGCGCAACCGCGCGGATTCCGCGATCGTCCAGAAGGTCAAAGGCCGGTCGATGGCGACATAGTCGGCGACCGGACGCATGTAGATTTCAGAACCCTTCTCGTCGAGCAGGTCATCGAAGATCGCGGCGAGGTGCTGGTTCTCGGACGCCTGCGCCAGCATCAGGCTGACCAGCCTGTTGCTGACGACGAAGTCATCGGCCTTGGTCACCGCCGCAAGCTCCCGGTTGCGCACATCGATCATCTCGCTGACGATGCTGATGTGCAGGCCGGTATCATCCGCGATCTTGCGCAGATGCAGCAGCGTCACCAGGGTGCGCGTATCGGCCGGCTGTGCTGCCATGGTTTCGCTGTAGCCGAGGACGAGCACGTGGTCGTAGGAAGGCACATCCAGGCCTGCCAGCGCGGTGCTGCTCGACGTGTCGGTGACACGGCAATTGACCGTCAGATTGTCGCCGGCGACCGGCAGTTCGGCAACTTCCTGCTGGAGGCCGGGCGTATCGGCGGCGATGGTCAGGATCGAACCAGGCGCGACGTAGCGCGACAATTCGTAGGTGATGATCGGACCGCGCCTGTTCCAGCCAAGGACCAGCATGCGCTCAGGCTTTGCCTCGACGGGCTGCGGGCCGCGGATCGCCGCCGCGTCGATCTTGATCCCAGCGCTTCCCAGCTTTATCGCGGCATCGTCCTCGGCGATGATAATGGCGCGCATGTCCTTGGCGATCACGAGGTTCGACGAAGGGTTGAGACTGACGCGCCCCTTGGCGTCGCAAAGCCCGATCAGCGTGCAGTGCTCAAACGCCATCACCGCCTCGCCGAAGATCTTGCCGGCGAGGTCCGGCTGCTCGATCGTGTAGATTTCGCAGCCGTCGAAATCGAGCAGCTCCGAATAGACGCCGCTCAGACCCGATTGCCGGCTCGAATGCACGACGATGCGCGAGATCAGCTGGTCGGCCAGCACGAGCTGCACCTCGGCTCCGCCGACGACGCGGGCGACCTCGGCGTTCTTGCCATCGCGAATCTCGGCCGCGATGTTGTAGGGGTCGGCGCGCCGGTTCGGGTCATTGACCAGCGCCAGCACCGTCTTGATGACCTGCGAATCCGGATCGTCGCCGTCGGGCGACAGCACGATGACCGAGCGCGAAGTCTGCGGATTGACGATGGCCAGGTCGTAGAGATCGGTCGGGTCGCCGCTGCGGCAGATGATGCGCGTGTTGCCCAGTTTGCCGACCTTGGCCGCGATCTCGTCCTCCATCTCGACCTTGTCCATATTGGCCATGACGACGATGCGCGGATGGCGGCGGCTGGCATTGGCAATGACGAGTTCGGAGATGACGTCGAAGATCGACGGCGACCAGTTGAGGATGATAGTGTGATCGGTCTCCAGCACCCGCGAACGGCCCTTGCGCAATTCATCGAGCTTGCTGTCGACACCGGCGCTGAGCACGCCGATGAGAGCCGAGACGACGAAGATGCCGGCCAGCGTGACCAACAACATGACGAGACGGAAGGCCCAGCCAGTGTCACCGCCCATCGTGCCGGAATCGAGCGTGCGCATCAGCGATTCCCAGAACGCTTCGAAAAAGTTCAGCGGCTCGCCGCCTTCCGGCGTGATGCGGGTCACCGCAAGGAAACCCGCGGCGGCGATGATGATCAGCAGGGAAATGACGGCGAGCCAGCCGATCAGCGCGATCGGGCCGGCGGCCATGCTCTTGTCAAAGCCGTAGCGCAGCCGGGTTCCCAGCGAGTCTCGTTTCTTCATGTCGCCGGCGCCCCGCACTATCCCCAAGGTCGATGCGCCTACCCCAACGCACCGCCGAAGCCGCTCTCTTAGCGTGTGTTTTAATAAAGGGGAATCGCTTTCGCTTTTTCATGGCCGATCGCTCTGGACCGCTCATCGGCCTTCCAAACCGAAGCATTGGGATTGCGGTCGGGCCGAGTCTGAGGGTTAGTCCGTGCCCCAGCGCGGCCGGCGCATCGAAAATACCTCGTCGACGCTGGCATAGTCCATGTAGCCGAGACGAGCGACGTTGCCGGCCTTGGTGATGTCGAACAGGCCGTCTTTCAGGAAGGCATCGTCGATGTGCACGCCGACCACTTCGCCGGCGACAACGACTGCGCTCGTCGGCGTTCCATCGAGCCCCCTTGGCCGAAAGACTTCCGTCACCCGGCATTCGAGCGTTGCCGGTGCTGCCGCCACGCGTGGCGGCGCGACGAGGCGCGACGGCGCCATGGCAAGGTCGGCATAAACGAACTCATTGACGCCGCGCGGTGCGCTGACCGAGGTGCGGTTCATCTTCTCCGCGAGATCGCGACTGACGAGATTGGCGACGAACTCGCCTGTTTCCTGGGCGAAGGTAGCGCTGTCCTTCTCGCCTTCGGAGGAGAACCAGACGATGAAAGGCCGCGTCGAAACGGCGTTGAAGAAGGAGTATGGCGCGAGATTGATTTCGCCAGCCGCGTTCAGCGTCGAAATCCAGCCGATCGGACGCGGCGCCACGATCGCCTTCGACGGATCGTGCGGCAGCCCGTGGCCCTTTGACGGCTCGTAGAACATTCAGCCCACCCACGGCCCCGAATAGTCGCCGTAAAGCTTGGCCGGGTCGGGCCGTGGCCGCTCCGGTGCCGGGCCAGCATAGGAGCCGATATGGACAAAGCCAATGACGCGCTCCTGCGGCGCCAGCCCCAGCAGCGCCCTGCCCTCCGGCACATCGGAATACCAGTTGCTGATCATGTTGGTGCCATAACCCAGCGCGTTGGCTGATATCATCAGGTTCATCGCGGCCATGCCGCCAGACAGGAACATCTCCCATTGCGGGATTTTTGGATTCTCCCTCGGGATCGACACGACGCCGATCACCAGCGGCGCGCGTGAGAACCGCGCCAATTCCTGGTTGCGGCGGCCCTCCGGCAAAGGTCCTTCCCGCTGTTCAGCAAGGGCAGCCAGTTGTCTGCCGATCTCGACGCGCGCGTCGCCGCGGTAGAGGATGAAACGCCAGGGTTCGAGCCGGCCGTGGTCGGGCACACGTGAGGCGGCGGCGATCATCGTCGCGATGTCCGCGTCATTCGGCGCCGGCTCCTTGAGCTCCGGGATCGGCGCTGAATTTCGGGTCAGCAGGAAGTCGATGATCGGCGACGCCATGGGCGCAAGTCTCCTAGAACTCTTGTTTGAGCTGAAGCGCGCCATCGGGAACAGGGCGGCTCGGGCATTGGCGCGGGCGGCGCCGGACGGAAGAGTCCTGTCGATCGGACTCTTAAGCCTTGAAATTGCCACCGCCATGGGCTTCAACGCAAGGCATGTTCGAGGGGACACTGCGTCTTTTCCTGGTCTGGCTCTGTGCCGCGCTGTTCGTCGCGCCGGTTTCGATGGCTGTTGCACAGCAAAAGGACGGCGTCAGTGACCTGAAGCTGCCCGGCATTTCGAGCTATGCGACGCCGAAAAGCGAAACATCGCTCGCGCCCGGTGGTGGCGGCGCCATCACGCTGTCCGCCCAGCTGACCGACAAGGGTTCCGACATCACCCGTGGTATCGTCTGGCGCGTCTTCAAGCCCGAAGCCGTGAACGGCAAATTGCCGATGGTCGCTTCCGCGCATGGCGGCACCGCCGTCTTCCAGCTCGAACCCGGCAGCTATCTGGTTCATGCATCCTATGGCCGGGCCGGTGCCACCAAGCGCATCACCGTCGGCAAGGACACCAAGCGCGAAAACCTGGTGCTCGACGCCGGCGGGCTGAAACTTGACGCCGTGCTGTCCGGCGGGGTGCGAATCCCGCCCAAGAATCTGCGCTTTTCGATCTACGAAGGGCACGCCGAACCCAATGGCGACCGCGCGCTGATCATCCCCGACGTCGAACCCAACACTGTCGTTCGGCTCAACGCCGGCATCTACCACGTCGTCTCGACCTATGGCGCGGTCAACGCGGTCATCCGCTCCGACATCCGCGTCGAAGCAGGCAAGCTGACGGAAGCCACCGTCGAGCATCACGCCGCCGAGATCACGATGAAGCTGGTCCGCGAAACAGGTGGCGAGGCAATCGCCGACACGTCCTGGTCGCTGCTCAACGAATCCGGCGATCCGATCAAGGAAACCGTCGGCGCCTTCGCCTCTATGGTGCTGGCCGAGGGCGACTACACCATCATCGCCAAGAACCGCGACCGCATCTATCAGAAGGATTTTACGGTCGTGGCCGGACAGAACCAGGAAATCGAGGTTCTGGCCACCGAGGCAGCGGCGATGGACCCCGAGGAAGGTGCGGATTAGCCTTCTGCCGGACGCTTCCAAGCGGCAAATACCCGTTTCTTTGACCTTGTGGTCAGCACCATACGTGGATGCTGATTTCAGGCTGCCAGCTTGGTCCGCGCCGGCAGAAACGGAATCTTGCGACGCGCTGTGACTGGCGCCAGATCGAAGACGCCGCGATGAAGGCGGTTGAGCAATGCCTTGCGGTCGCGCAAAGGTTCCAGTTCGCTCCAGCTCAGCACATCGCCGACGCGCACGTCGATCGCCTTGCCCGACAGCCGCGCGAACTCGTGGATGAGCAGCGAAATGCGCAGCGTCAGCGAGGCCTTGCCAACGAATTTCGCCACCCGGCCGTCGCGCTCGGCCATGTTCATCGGGCCGCTGACCAGATGGAACAGCCGGCCGTTCTGCCCGGAAAAATGCATCGGAATGACCGACGCCCTGGCGTCCTGGACGAGACGCGCCGGAAACATCTTCCATGGCAGGTCGCGCGCACGGCCAAAGCCCTTCGGCGCCGTGGCGACACCACCGGCCGGAAACACCACGATGGTGACACCCTCTTTCAGCAGCCGCACCGCCTCGTGGCGCACGGCCATGTTGTTTTTCAACGCGTCCTTGGACTCGGAAAAGTCGATCGGCAGCGAATAGGGTTCCATCTCGCGGATCTTGAGCAGGTCCTTGTGGATCATCACCCGGAATGGGCGCCCCAACTGCTCGGCCAGCGAAAGCACGGCAATGCCATCCCCAATGCCGAACGGATGGTTGGCGACGATCACCAGCGGCGTATCCGGCAATTGCGCGGGCGGCCATTGATCGGCGGTCCGCACACGGACGTCGATCAGCTCGAGCATGCGGCTGAACACGCGCTCGCCGGTCGGCACGACCTGGCGGCGCCAGAAATCATAGAGCGCCGCATAGCGGTCGCGTCCCGACAGGCCTTCAATGGAATGGATGACCCACCGCGTCAGCGCCGGCTGGCGCGGATTGGCATAGGAAAGCTCGGGAAACGGTTTCTCGCGCGTCTTCAGTTTGAGCATGCGGGCTCGTTACAAGGTTGGCGTGACAAGGATATGAAAGTGGCGGTGGATCGCTCCACCGCCATGTCGTCGAGACTAGTGGATCAGGCAGCGCGTTTGCGCCGGCGGTCAGGCGTGATCGCTTCTTCGCTCAATTGTGCGATCGCCTCGGCAAGGCCAAGCGGTTCCTGGTCGCGCGAGCCCAGTCGGCGCATGTTGACCGTCTGTTCCTCCGCCTCGCGCTTGCCGCAGACGAGGATGACCGGAACCTTGGCCAGCGAGTGTTCGCGGACCTTGTAGTTGATCTTCTCGTTGCGCAAATCCGCTTCCGCCAAAAGCCCGGCGGCCTTCAGTTTCGCCACCACCTCGGTCGCATAGCCGTCGGCATCCGACGTGATCGTCGCCACCACCACCTGCAGCGGTGCGAACCAAAGCGGAAAATGACCGGAATAGTTCTCGATCAGGATGCCGAGGAAGCGTTCCATCGAACCGCAGATGGCGCGGTGCACCATCACCGGCTGCTTCTTTTCGGAATCCGAGCCGATGTAGAAGGCGCCAAAGCGCTCCGGCAGATTGAAGTCGACCTGCGTCGTGCCGCACTGCCATTCACGGCCGATGGCGTCCTTCAGCACATACTCGAATTTCGGCCCGTAGAAGGCGCCCTCGCCGGGATTGATCGAGGTCTTGATCCGATTGCCGGACCTCGTCCTGATCGTCTCCAGCACGCTGCCCATGATCGCTTCGGCGTGGTCCCACGCCTCGTCGGTGCCGACGCGCTTGTCCGGTCGCGTCGACAGCTTGACGCTGATTTCGTCAAAACCGAAATCGGCATAGGTCGACAGGATCAGGTCATTGATGCGCAGGCACTCCGACGCCAGCTGCTCCTCGGTGCAGAAGATGTGCGCATCGTCCTGCGTGAAGCCGCGCACGCGCATCAGCCCGTGCAGCGCGCCCGATGGCTCATAGCGATGGACATTGCCGAATTCCGCAAGTTTTACGGGCAGGTCACGATAAGACTTCAACCCATGCTTGAAAATCTGCACATGGCCCGGACAGTTCATCGGCTTCAGTGCGAAGACGCGGTCATCGTCGGTATCGTCCCCGGCGACCGTCACCTTGAACATGGCGTCGCGATACCAGCCCCAGTGGCCTGACGTCTCCCACAGGCTCTTGTCGAGCACCTGCGGCGCGTTAACCTCCTGATAGCCCTGCTCGTCGAGGCGGCGGCGCATGTAGTTGACCAGGTTCTGGAACATCCTCCAGCCCTTGGCGTGCCAGAAGACGACGCCCGGCCCCTCTTCCTGGAAATGGAACAGGTCCATCTCGCGGCCGAGCTTCCGGTGGTCGCGCTTCTCGGCCTCCTCCAGCATCGTCTGGTAGGCTTCGAGCTGCGCCTGGTCGGCCCACGCGGTGCCGTAGATGCGCGTCAGCATCGGATTGTTCGAGTCGCCGCGCCAATAGGCGCCGGCCACCTTCATCAGCTTGAAGGCGTTGCCGATCTGGCCGGTCGAGGCCATGTGCGGGCCACGGCAGAGGTCGAACCAGTCGCCTTGCGCATAGATCTTGAGATCCTGATCCTCGGGAATGGCGTCGATCAGCTCGAGCTTGTAGCGCTCGCCCTTCTCGGCGAAGACCTTCTTCGCCTTGTCACGCGACCAGACTTCCTTGGTGAACGGCTTGTTACGCGCGATGATCTCGCGCATCTTCTTCTCGATCACCGGGAAATCGTCTGGCGTAAACGGCTCGTTGCGGGCGAAATCGTAGTAGAACCCGTTCTCGATCACTGGCCCGATCGTCACCTGCGTCCCCGGCCACAGCTCCTGCACGGCTTCCGCCAGCACGTGGGCGGCGTCGTGGCGGATGAGCTCCAGTGCGCGCGCATCGTCACGGGTGACGATCTCGACCTTGCCGGACTTGCCGAGCGGGTCGGAAAGGTCGCGCACGGTGCCATCGATGGCGTAGGCTACGGCCTTCTTGGCCAGCGACTTCGAGATCGATTCGGCAAGACCAGCGCCGGTCATCGCCGCGTCGTAATCGCGGACGGAGCCATCGGGAAATGTCAGGGAAACGGAATTCAGCATTTGTATCTCCTATCCAGTCCCGCAAACGAGCGCGGGTGGTTAAAATGCAGGTCGCCCAAAGCGTGCAGCGGCTTTGGGCTACGACATGCATTGGGGTAAAGCCGGATGCGTCCGACAGCGGGCGGGTTTTAGAGGCAGTGCCGCGCCAGGTAAAGAGCGCTGATTGGCCTGGCAGTCAGGAAATGTCGCTAGAGGTGTCGCCGGGCGATTTTTCCAGGCTTGCGCCGAAGCGCAGGCTTATTTGATGAGCTGCGGCAGGTCTTTCAGGAATCCGGCCCGCGTCTTGAGGCCCTTGGGCATGTCGGTCCGTTTCGTGTCGACAACGAGCCTTGCAAACACAATCTGGCGGCCGTCCTTTTGCGCCCAGCCGACGAACCAGCCGAGCGAGCGCTTGTCCTGGATCTTGTCGGCATCGTTGGCCAGCCTGGTGCTGCCGGTCTTGCCTTGCACCGTCCAGGCTCCCGCCTGGAAGGTCGGGATGATGGCATTGGTCATGTCATAGGCCTTGGCCGAAACCGGCAGCTTGCGGGCAAGCAGTTTGCGCAGGAAATCGACCTGCTCGACCGGTGTGATCTTGAGCGAGGAATTCACCCAGGATTGGGTCAGGCCATCATTCTTGCCAGGGGTGCCGGAAACGTCGGCGTTGCCGTAGTCGAACTTCGAGACATAGCCGGCAAGGCTCTGCGGCCCAAGCCTGCGGGTGACTTCACGCGAATACCAGAGGATCGAATCCTTTTCCCAGATCGTCGGATCGACGGTCTTCTGATCCCGCTTCACCGCATTGAACTCGTCCTTGTAATCCCAACTCGGCGTGTGCGCGTCACTCAGGATCCCGGCATCATAGCCAATCAGCGACAGCGGCACCTTGAACGTCGAGGCCGGGCTGAACCGCTGGTCGCACACCCCGTCCTGGTAGAGCGTCTTGCCGCTCGCCGCGTCGGCGATCAGCGTGCAGCGGACATCCCCCAGCGGCGCCGATTGAGCGCGCATCGGAAATCCCAGCAACCAGGCAAGCAGGAACAGGATTCCGGCAAAGATGAAGGGAAGACGGTCGACGTTGCGCATTTTGAGGCTCGCTCCAGAAGGGGGTCGCGAGTGGCTTAGCGAGGTCTCTTGTCTCGATTTTGTCTCAAATGCGCAGTCTTTGTGCAGGCTTGCGTTAACCCTACCGGATCGTAAATGCGCACTGCCGCCGGGGCTTGACCGGCGCCATCAGCCCTGCGCTTTGCCGTGCTTGCTGCCGATCCGCCAATAGCGCCAGGGCATGAACCAGACGTAACGATCCGCCAGCGCCTCCGGCACAAGGTCGATGCCACGCGTGCCGAATGGCCCGCAGCGCAGCACCCGGAAAAATCCCATCCAGCCGCCGGCCCACAGGCCATGGCGGGCGATTGCCTCATGCGCATATTCGGAACAGGTCGGCAGGTGCCGGCAGGAATTGCCGACAAAGCCGGACAGCGTGAGCTGGTAAAGGCGCACAAGCGACGTGCCGAGGAGACGCCCGGGCGTCTTGCGCCACGGGCCAGGCCAATTGCGCCCGCGCCTCGGCCGTCCGGCGATATGCGCATGCCCATGTTGGTCGCGCACCGCATTCTCCGTATCGCGTTTCCAAACGGATAGATGTGGACTTCGGCCGGAGAACGCAATCCCCTCACCTACCCTGCCATCGCGGACGGGAGCGGCGAAACGGATGCCGGTCGCCCGAAGGTGCCCAGCGCCCAGGACTGGCCGGCTCTTCATGGCGCTTTGCATGCAGCCGTTCGTCATGCCATTGAAACGTTGCGACCCGCATGACATCACCAAAGATGCTCAGGAACTGGATCATGACCGTGTCTCCTTTGACGCGATTAGATCGCCACTGGCTCTCGCCTTCAAACGAGTATAATTTCCACTACGGATAATCTGAGGTTATGCGAATGAAGCGCGGACGCTTGCCGCTGACGGCATTGAGGAGCTTCGAGGTGGCGGGCCGGCATCTGAGCTTCAGCAGGGCCGCCGAGGAGCTTTTTGTCTCGCAGGCGGCGATCAGCCGGCAGATCCGCGAGCTCGAAATCTTCCTGCGTCAGCCCCTGTTCGAACGTCACCACCGCCGCGTCGAACTGACCGATGCAGGCCGGCGTCTGCTCGCCCAATTGGTCCAGAGTTTTGACGACATCGACAGACTGCTTTCGGAATTGGTCACGGTCCCGGCGCAGTCCGTGGTTCGCGTCAGCGTCGAACCCTCACTTGCATCCGTGTGGCTCGTGCCACGGCTCAATCGATTTCGCGAATTGCGACCCGATATCGACGTTTCCCTCGAAGTCGATCCAAGGCTGATCGAGTTCCGCGGCGATCAGCCCGAACTTGCCTTGCGCTTCAGCGCGCATGCCGCCTCGTGGCCACACAGCGAGGCTGAGCGACTTGCATCGACAGTCGATTCACCGGTTCTGTCGCCGGCGCTGCTCGCCTCGGGTCCTGCCCTTGAGAAGCCGATCGACCTTGGTCGCTACACGCTTTTGCACGAGGAAAACCGGCAGGGCTGGGCGCGCTGGTTTGAAGCAGCCGGCGTTCCCGCCGATGCCGTGCCCGCGCGCGGTCCCATGCTGGCCGATGCGTCACTTTCAAAGCAGGCCGCCCTGCTCGGGCATGGCGTGGCGCTGGGCGATCTCTTGCAGATCGGCGAGGAAATCGCATCCGGCGCCTTGATCAAGCCGTTCGACATCGATGTCGCCTCCGGCGCTTATTGGCTGGTGGCCAGGAGTTTGAGGAATCTATCGGAGCCGGCCGCGGCATTCGCCGACTGGGTCCGGAGCGAATTTGCCGAAAGCAGGCGCGCGCCGGATTTAGGGGATCCCGCCTAAGCCGCTTCTTCGGCGCGCTTCTTCTCGATCTGGCCGATCGCGTCGACCACGGCGTCGAAGGTCAGCATGGTCGAGGCATGGCGCGCCTTGTAGTCGCGCACCGGCTCCAGATACTTCAGGTCGGCGAAGCGGCCGTCAGGCGGGGCGCCATTCTCCTTCAGCATCTTCAGCATGGTGTCGCGCACCGCGCGCAATTCTTCGGCGCTGGCGCCGACGACATGCTGCGCCATGATCGAGGATGACGCCTGACCCAGCGCACAAGCCTTCACGTCATGGGCAAAGTCGGTGACCACGCCATCCTCCATCGTGAGGTCGATGGTGACGGTCGAGCCGCACAGCTTGGAATGCGCCTTCGCGGTCGCGTCGGGATGGTCGAGCCGGCCGATGCGCGCGATGTTTCCGGCAAAACCGAGAATTTTCGCATTGTAGACGTCGTTGATCATTATTTTCCAATCCGTCGCCGCCCAGCGAACAGCGATTGCCGCTGCCGTGTCTTCCTTTCGCTCGTCATGACCATATATAATGCTGGCAGTCCGGTATCGACAAGGCAGCGAAAGCCAGCGTCATTGCCGGGAAGTTCACGCCGCTTACGGGGCTGGAAACGGGGCGAGTTTCCGACGCCGAAAGGTCGTGGTCCGTTCAACTCGTTCCTCCGCCGAGAGGAACTACGGGAGACGCCTTTTATGGATGCCGTTATCAAGAAACTCATGCCCCAGTCCGCCTACATGGAAAAACCGGTCACCGACCGACCGAGCGAAGCTGAGGTCGAGGCTGCCGTGCGCACGCTTTTGCGCTGGACCGGCGACAATCCGGACCGTGAGGGGCTCGTCGACACACCGAAACGCGTGGCCAAGGCCTATCGCGAAATGTTTGGCGGCTACGACATGTGCCCGGCCGAGGAACTTGGCCGCACCTTCGAGGAGGTTGCCGGTTATGACGATCTGGTCATCGTCAAGGACATAAGTTTCCATTCGCATTGCGAGCATCACATGGTGCCGATCATCGGCAAGGCGCATGTCGGCTATCTGCCCGACGGCAAGGTCGTTGGCCTGTCCAAGATCGCGCGCGTCGTCGATATCTTCGCCCATCGCCTGCAGACGCAGGAAGCACTGACCGCGCAGATCGCTGGCGTCATCCAGGATGTGCTCAATCCCCGTGGCGTCGCCGTCATGATCGAGGCCGAGCACATGTGCATGGCCATGCGCGGTATCCGCAAGCAGGGTTCCACCACCCTCACCTCGACCTTCACCGGCGTCTTCAAGGACACTCCCGATGAGCAGGTTCGTTTCGTCACCATGGTGCGCGGCGGCGGGGTCTGATCGGTTTCCCGCCGGCTTCGCCTGACCATGATCCCGAAAAGGGGAGACCGGTTTTCGGAAACGATCATGGTCAAACAGGAAAATGAACCGGCGATGTCGGCACTGGAATTTCCGAAAGCTCCATCAGACAAGAAAGCGCTGGAGGAAGGCACTGTCCTCTCGCCGCGCTTTGATGCCGCCGGCCTCGTCACTGTGGTCGTCACCGATGCCGAAGATGGCATGCTGTTGATGGTGGCGCACATGAATGCGCAGGCGCTGGCGCTGACGCTGGAAACCGGCATCGCCCACTACTGGTCGCGCTCGCGCAACGCACTTTGGAAGAAGGGCGAAACCTCGGGCAATTTCCAGCATGTCGTCGAGATACGCACCGACTGCGATCAGGACGCATTGTGGCTGCGCGTCAAAGTGTTGGGCCACGATGCAACCTGTCACACTGGTCGGCGTTCATGCTTTTATCGGACGGTGGGGCTGATCGACGGCAAGGCGACGCTTGCCGGCGACGGCAGCAAGCCGCTGTTCGATGCGGAAAATACGTATCGGAAGCCTTTGTGAACCATTCAATATTCACAAACCACTCATATTCACTATTCTCAAACGGACTTCCTGTAGAAAGGGAGTGGGACAAGGGAGATTATGGTGCTCGAGTGGGCGTCATTGCGTAACAGACCAGACGTTCGGGAAGCCAACGGCCTCTCTTCGTCGGGCGGCGCGTCCGAACCAAAACCTGCAAAGAAAACAGGCATTTCGCTCGCCTTGGGTGGCGGTTGTGCCAGAGGCTGGGCCCATATTGGCGTGCTGCGCGCGCTCGATGAAGCCGGTATCGAGCTCTCGATGATCGCCGGCACTTCGATCGGCGCGCTGGTCGGCGGCTGTTACCTCGCCGGCAAACTGGATGAGCTGGAAGACTTCGCCCGCAGCCTGACCAGGCGGCGCATCTTCGGTCTGCTCGACCTCAATCTGCGCGGCAGCGGCCTGTTCGGCGGCATGAAGCTGGACGCCCGCCTGCGTGAACATGTGGCCGGTGTTCGTTTCGAGGATCTGCCCAAGCCCTTCGTCGCCGTCACGTCGGAGATCCGCACCGGCCATGAAATCTGGTTGTCGAGCGGTTCGCTGATCACTGCCATGCGCGCTTCCTATGCGCTGCCTGGCGTGTTCGAGCCGGTAAACTGCAACGGCCGCGTGCTGGTCGACGGTGCACTGGTCAACCCGGTTCCGGTTTCGGTCTGCCGCGCCTATGAGCAGCCGCTCGTTGTGGCGGTCAACCTTCACTATGATCTGTTCGGCCGCGCCGCCGTCATCAAGCACAGCGCCGGCGAGCTGGTCGTCGAAAAGGACGCGCCGAGGCCCGGCCAGGTCGACACGGAACGCCAGTCCCGCGAGACACGGCTCGGCATTACCGGCGTCATGGTCGAAGCCTTCAACATCATCCAGGACCGCATATCGCGCGCCAGGCTTGCCGGCGATCCGCCTGACATGTCGCTGCAGCCGAAGCTCAGCCATATCGGCCTGACCGAATTCCATCGCGCCGACGAGGCGATCCGTCTCGGCTATGAGGCAACGATGGCGCAGATCGGCGAACTGACGCGGCTGCAGACCGTTCTCGCCTGATCAAACCCTACGCGCGGGCCGCGTCGACAATGCGAAATTGCACCGTTCGGTTGCCGTTCCAGTAGTTGCCTGAGAGCGAGCCGGCGACATGCACCGTCTTGCCCCGGTTCTTGAACAGGAATTCGCCAAGTGCCGTATCGACGGCGCGGAAGGCGATTGCCTGGATGCGGCCGCCACTTTCCGACTGCAAGTCGACGCGAATGTGGTTGGTGCCGACCGGCCTGGCGTCGGCCAGCCGATGACGCGGCAGCACAAAGACGGGTGCCGCATGCCCGGCACCGAAGGGTCCCGCCTGCTCCAGCGCGTCGAGCAAACCAACCGTCGCGCCTTCGGCGGCCAGCGCGCCATCGATCGCCAGGCATTCCTCGCCTTGCAGCCGGAACACATCGGCCGCCGCCCGCTCTTCGAAAAACGCCCTGAGCTCGCCAAGTCTCGAGCGCTCCACAGTGATGCCGGCCGCCATGCCATGGCCGCCACCCTTGACGATCAACCCGGCATCGGCGGCTTCTCGCACCAATCGGCCGAGGTCGAAACCCGATACCGATCGGCCCGAACCGGTGCCGACGCCATTGGCATTGAAGGCGATGGCGAAGGCCGGCCGCCGCGCGTGATCCTTCAGCCGTGAAGCGAGCAGGCCGACAATGCCCGGATGCCAGTTGTTGCTGGCGGTGACGACGATCGCCGGGCCATTGCCACCGGCAAGTTCGGCATCAGCCTCGGCGCGCGCCGCCGCCAGCATCTCCTGCTCCATCAGCTGCCGTTCCTGATTGAGCCGGTCGAGCGTTTCGGCAATGGTGCGAGCCTCGACTGGATCGTCGGTGGCAAGCAGGCGGCTGCCAAGTGCCGCATCGCCAATGCGCCCTCCGGCATTGATGCGCGGGCCGATGAGATAGGCCAGATGGAAGGTGCTGATCGGCTCGCCGATACGCGAAACCCGGGCGAGTGCCGCCAGCCCTTGGTTCTTTTGCTGGCGCGCCATTTGCAGCCCTTTGACCACGAAGGCGCGGTTGACGCCGATGAGCGGTACCACGTCGCAGACGGTCGCAAGTGCCACCAGATCGAGCAGCGAAAGCAGGTCCGGCGGCTCAGCGTCGGCCATACGGCCACGCAGGATCTTCGCCGTCTGCACGAGGGTGAGGAAGACGACGCCGGCTGCGCACAGATGGCCCTGCCCGGAAAGGTCGTCGTCGCGGTTGGGATTGACGACAGCGATTGCCGCCGGCAACGGACCGCCAACCTGATGGTGATCGAGCACGACGACATCGGCGCCGGCCGCATTGGCGGCATCGATGGAAGCGGCGCTGTTGGTGCCGCAATCGACAGTGACGATCAGTGTCGCGCCGCGCGAAACGAGTTCGCGCATGGCGTCCGGATTGGGACCATAGCCCTCGAAAATGCGATCCGGAATATAGATTTCCGACGGCACTGAGAAATGCGCGAGAAAACGCTTCAGCAAGGCCGACGAGGCGGCGCCGTCGACGTCATAGTCGCCGAAGATCGCCACCTTCTCCCTGGCTATCACCGCAGCGGCGATGCGGGCCGCTGCCCTGTCCATGTCGGTCAGCGATGCCGGATCCGGCAGCAGGTCGCGGATCGTCGGATAGAGAAACCGCTCGGTCTGCTCGGCGGTGACGCCGCGACCGGCAAGCACGCGCGCGACAATGTCGGGCACGCCATGGCCTTGCGCGATGGCGAGCGCAATCATGTCCTGCCGCTCGGTCAGCCGGTGCTCCCAGGAGACGCCGGTAGCCGACTGCCTGACGTCGAGGAAGAGGCGCCGTTCGCCGGTCATGCGGTTTGCCAACTCATATGTGGCCGCAGGATAGGCCAAGGGCAGGCAAAGCCAAGCGGTTCGCGGTGATGGGAGACCTCAAGAAAACTACGCTTTCCGCTTTTCAGCCTGGCGCCGAAGCCATTCGTCCGCGGCATCCCCGATCGTCTTTTGCGCCCCGTCCTTGAGCCAGGCCATGAAAGGTCGGTCGAACCTGAACCCATCGCCGCATTCGCGGGTGAGAAAGCGACGCACGTTCTGGGTGTTGCGATAGGATTTGGTGATGGCCGTGGCACGCGAGATCGGGTCGGCGTGCCAGTCGAACGGTTTCATCGCCAGGTCCTTACAGCCAGCATCGGATGCAACCAGATGGCTAACGACTGCGACGTGGCATCGCAAGCCGGTCTAGAACTTATCCAGATCCTGGTGCCGGGCCTTGATCTCGCGCACGGTCCGCGACGACGAGCGCAACACGATCGTGTGGGTGGTGATGTAGGTGCGGCCGAACTTCACCCCCGCCAGCATGTTGCCGTCGGTGACACCAGTGGCCGCGAACAGCACGTCGCCGCGTGCCATGTCTTCCGCACGATAGACCCGCTTCGGATCGGAAATACCCATTTTCGCGGCGCGCGCGACCTTCTCGGGGGTATCGAGGATCAGCCGGCCCTGCAACTGGCCACCGGTGCACCGCAGCGCCGCCGCGGCCAGCACCCCTTCTGGTGCGCCGCCGGTGCCGAGATAGATGTCGATGCCGGTTTCCTCGGGATCGGTGGTGTGGATGACGCCGGCGACATCGCCGTCGCCGATCAGCCGGATCGCGGCACCCGTGGCGCGCACGGCGTCGATCAGCTTGGCATGGCGTGGCCGGTCGAGGATGCAGGCGGTGATGTCCGAAACCGCGACGCCCTTGGCCCGGGCGAGGCTTGCGATGTTCTCGGCCGGCGAGGCATCGATGTCGATGACGCCATCGCCATAGCCTGGTCCGATGGCGATCTTGTCCATGTAGACGTCGGGCGCGAACAGCAGACTGCCCTTCTCGGCGATCGCAATGACGGCGAGCGCGTTGGGCAGGTTCTTGGCGCAGATCGTCGTGCCCTCGAGCGGATCGAGCGCGATGTCGACGGCCGGACCCTTGCCGGAACCAACTGCCTCGCCGATGTAGAGCATCGGCGCCTCGTCCCGCTCGCCCTCGCCGATCACCACGGTGCCCCTGATGGAAAGCCGGTTGAGCTCCTGGCGCATGGCATCCACGGCGGCCTGGTCGGCCGCCTTCTCGTCGCCGCGACCGCGCAACCTCGCGGCGGCGACAGCGGCCCGTTCGGTGACGCGCACCAGCTCCATGGTGAGTATCCGGTCAAGACCGGCGACGATGTTCTGGGCCACATTCATTTCGGCAGATCCTCGCTTGCACGCCGCCTCCCGCCGGAGGCGCGTCTCTTTTGTCAAACGAGCATGACAACGGCAAGACCTGCCGAGAGTTTTATCGAATAACCAGGAATATCAATCGATTAAACCACATTATTGAAATGCGTCCGGGCCGGTCGGGAAGAACCGGGCCGGTCTGAAAAAGTGAAAATCATGATGGGTTACCGGTCGGCTGCCTGACCCCATCACAGCCAGCTGCGACGCATTGGCGCGCTTCGCTCGCCTAGAAGACCGCGAGATATTTGAGCAGCGAAATGATGCCAATGATGATGACGATGATCTGGACGATCTGCCTCATCCTGGCGTCGAGCGGCAGACGCTGAACCAGATAGAGAACGAGAATGATCACAAGGAACGTGATCAGGATGCCTATCAACATCGATGAAGCCATGGTGCCCTCCTGGAAATGATTTATTGAGAACGAGAAAATGAGCCGGCAAAGCCGGCTCTATCGGGACGCCATCAATACCAGCGGCGCGGCGTGTCGTTCATCGACTGGCCAATCGCGAGCCCAGCCAGAAAGCCGAGCAGGCCGATTACACCAACCACGGCTGTCGTCGTGCCAGGATTCTCACGCGCGACTTCCGACACCGCCTGGGCCTGAGTGCGCAACTGCTGGGCGGTTCGCGACGCGCGGCTAGCCGCGGTATCGTAGAAATCGGAAGCCTGCTCGCTGGCGTCGTCCAGCATTTCCGCGCTGCGCGCCGAAATGCTCTTGTTGATCTTGGTGATCTCCTTGCGCAGTTCGGCGATCTGCTTTTCCAGCGCCTTCTGAATGTCGTCGATATGGGGGGTGTCGGACTTGTTGGTATCGGCCATGAAGCGGTTCCTTTGGGTTGCTGACCAAGAGAACGGCGCCGAGGCGAATTCGTTCCGGCATATCGCGGCTGTTTGCCATCGCACCGAGGTGCGATACCAGCGCGATCTTGCCCGCGCTGCGGCCCGACTGGAAGCTACCCTGCCCGCTCGATGCGGATAACCTGCGGCTTGTCGGTCAGGTGACCATCCTTGGTGATGCCGTCGACGGCCTTGCGCACGGCGGCCTCGGTCGTCTCGTGAGTCACGAGGATCACCGTCTTCTGCGCCGCAGCCTCCCCGCTGACGGCGTGCTGGACGATCGATTCCAGCGAGATATCGTTGTCGGCCATGCGCTTGGCGATCGCCGCGAACACGCCGATGCGGTCGTGCACCGTCAGGCGGATGAAATAGCCGCCGGCATGGCTGCGCATCTGCGCCTTCTTGTAGGGTTTCAGTTCCTTCGCCGGCCGGCCAAAGACCGGGCCATGCTGGAAGCCGGGCCGGCTCTTGGCGATGTCGGCGATGTCGCCGATAACGGCCGAGGCTGTGGCGTTGCCGCCGGCGCCGGGGCCGGAGAGCAGCAGTTCGCCCAGTATGTCGGTCTCGATCGCCACCGCATTGGTGACGCCATGCACCTGCGCGATGACCGAGGCCGTTGGCACCATGGTCGGGTGCACGCGCTGCTCGATGCCGCTTTCGGTACGCTGGGCGACACCAAGCAGCTTGATCCGGTAGCCGAGATCGCCGGCCGCCCGGATATCCGCCTGGGTGATATTGGAAATGCCTTCCATATAAATGTCGCTGGCGGCGATCTTCGTGCCGAAGGCAAGGCTGGTCAGGATCGACAGCTTGTGCGCGGTATCATGGCCCTCGATGTCGAAGGTCGGATCGGCCTCGGCATAGCCCAGCCGTTGCGCGTCCTTCAGGCAAGCATCGAACGAGATGCCCTCGGCCTCCATGCGGGTGAGGATATAGTTGCACGTGCCGTTGAGAATGCCGAACACGCGGGTGACCGAATTACCGGCCATCGCCTCGCGCATCGTCTTAATGACGGGAATACCGCCCGCCACCGCCGCTTCGTAGTTGAGCAGCACGCCACGCTTCTCGGCGATCTCGGCCAGCGCAACACCATGCTTGGCGAGCAGCGCCTTGTTGGCGGTGACGACATGATGGCCGGCTTCGAGCGCCGCCTTCACCGCGGCGCGCGCCGGCCCCTCGTCGCCGCCGATCAGTTCGACGAAAACATCGATATCGGCGGCCTGCGCCATCTTGACTGGATCGTCGAACCATTTCGCCGATCCGAGATCAACGCCGCGATCGCGTTTCTTGTCGCGCGCCGAGACCGCGGTGACGATGATATCGCGCCCGCACTGCCGGGTCAGTTCCGCCGCCTTGTCGCGCAGCACACGCGCCACCGAAGCGCCAACCGTGCCAAGACCGGCAATTCCAACACGCAGTGCTTCAGCCATAGCCGGCGACGTCCTTCAACTCAGATCGAAATTGTGTGCGAAAAACCTACCGGTGTGCGGAAAGCGGCACCACGTTGTTGGGTTGCTTGGCGCTGGTCGACAGGAAGCGCTTGATGTTGCGCGCCGCCTGCCTGATCCGGTGCTCGTTCTCGACCAGCGCGACACGCACGAAATCATCGCCATGTTCGCCAAAGCCGACACCGGGCGCCACCGCCACGTCGGCGTGCTCGATGAGCAGCTTGGAGAATTCGAGCGAGCCGAGATGACGGAACGGCTCAGGAATCGGCGCCCAGGCGAACATCGAGGCCGCGGGCGCGGGAATGGTCCAGCCGGCCCGGCCGAAGGCATCGACCATCACGTCGCGACGCTTGTGGTAGATGTCACGCACCTCGGCGATGTCGGCGCCGTCACCGTTGAGCGCATGCGCGGCCGCCACCTGGATCGGCGTGAAGGCGCCATAGTCGAGATAGGATTTCACTCGCGTCAGCGCCGAGATCAGCCGCTCGTTGCCAACGGCAAAGCCCATGCGCCAGCCGGGCATGGAAAAGGTCTTCGACATCGAGGTGAACTCGACGCAGACGTCGATCGCGCCCGGCACCTGCAGCACTGAAGGCGGCGGATTGCCGTCGAAATAGATCTCCGAATAGGCAAGGTCGGAAAGGATGATGATGTCGTTCTTCTTCGCGAACGCCACCACGTCCTTGTAGAAATCGAGCGAAGCGACCAGCGCCGTCGGGTTCGACGGATAGTTGAGGATCAGCGCCAGCGGCTTCGGGATCGAATGGCGAACACCGCGCTCGAGCGCCGGGATAAAGCCGTCATCGGGCTCCACCTGCAGCGAGCGGATGACGCCACCCGACATGATGAAGCCGAAAGCGTGGATCGGATAGGTCGGATTGGGGCACAGGATCACGTCGCCCGGGGCGGTGATCGCCTGCGCCATGTTGGCGAAGCCCTCTTTCGAACCCAGTGTCGCCACCACTTGCGTGTCCGGATTGAGTTTCACGCCGAAGCGGCGGGCATAGTAGTTGGCCTGGGCGCGACGCAGGCCCGGAATACCGCGCGAAGAGGAATAACGATGGGTGCGCGGATCGCGCACGACCTCGCAAAGCTTGTCGACGATCGCCTTGGGGGTCGGCAGGTCCGGATTGCCCATGCCGAGGTCGATGATGTCGGCGCCGCGCGAACGGGCGCTGGCCTTGAGCCGATTGACCTGCTCGAAGACGTAAGGCGGAAGCCGGCGGACCTTGTGAAATTCTTCCATGGCAGTTCCAGACATCACTTGGTGTTTGGGGGGCGCGTTTGCGCGCGCCCTATATACTCATTTGCAGGTAGGGTCGAGGGTCGGGTCGCATTTGCCTTCGATCTGCCTCAGCGTTTCGCCGCCGTGTTTCTTGGCAAGATCCTTGAGCGCCGCCTGGTCGGTGACCTTGGGACCGCCGCCTTTCGCGCCCTGCGCGTTCTCATCCGCCTTCAATTGCGCAAGCTTGGCGTTCTTCTCGGCTTCGGTGAACTGCGGTGCCGCCACCTGGGGCTTGATGTTCAGGTTTGGAAAGGTGCCGGTGTCCTTCGGCCCCATGCCCGCCGCGACGGGCCCCGGGCCGTTGGTGCTCGAACATCCGGCAATCCCCAGAAGGATGATTGCCGCGCCGATGCGCAGAAAACGTCCAGCGCCGAAAAAAACAGTCTCGCCAATATTAATCGTCATATTGTTTCCTTGGCAGCCGAGGTAGAGCGAGATTGGACCCGGTCGGATGTCCCATGTTAATATGTCAAGAAAACGCTTCGGGAGGAACCCCGCGAACCATGTCCAAGACACCCGATTCGGGCAAAGCGGAAGATGACGAGCCTTCGACCGTCGAGCAATATCTGGTGAAGGACCCGGAACGCTTCGCCCTGAACATGGCGCGCATGATTGAGCAGGCCGGCAAGGCTGCTTCCGCGTGGGCTGAGCCGCGCGAAAAAGGCGAGGTGCGCGACAGCGTCGCCGAGCCGGTTGTCGACATGGTGAAGACCTTCTCCAAGCTCAGCGAATACTGGCTTTCCGATCCGCAGCGCGCGCTGGAAGCGCAGACGCGGCTGTTCTCCGGCTACATGACTGTCTGGGCCAACGCCATTCAGCGCACCAGCAACGCCGCCGAAGGCACTGAAGACGCCGTCAAGCCGGAACGCGGCGACAAGCGCTTCCTCGACCCCGAATGGGGCCGCAACGCCTTCTTCGATTTTCTCAAGCAGACCTATCTCGTCACCTCGCGCTGGGCGGCCGACCTGGTTGAGCACGCCGATGGCCTGGACGAGCACACCCGCCACAAGGCCGGCTTCTATGTCAAGCAGGTGTCCAACGCCATCTCGCCGTCGAATTTCATCCTGACCAACCCGGAATTGTTTCGCGAAACCGTCGCCTCGAACGGCGAAAACCTGGTGCGCGGCATGAAGATGCTGGCCGAGGACATCGCCGCCGGCAAGGGCGATCTGAAGCTGCGCCAGGCCGACTATTCGCCCTTCGAGATCGGCAAGAACATCGCCACCACTCCCGGCAAGGTGGTTGGCCGCAGCGATGTCGCCGAGATCATCCAATACGATCCCGCGACCGAGATGGTGCTCAAGCGGCCGCTGCTGATCTGCCCGCCTTGGATCAACAAGTTCTACATCCTCGATCTCAATCCGCAGAAGTCCTTCATCCGCTGGGCTGTTGAACAGGGCCACACCGTCTTCGTCATCTCCTGGATCAACCCGGACGAGCGCCACGGCACCAAGAGCTGGGAAGCCTACATACGCGAAGGGCTGCAATACGGCCTCGACACGATCGAGAAGGCCACCGGCGAAAGGGACGTCAACGCGATCGGCTATTGCGTCGGCGGCACGCTGCTGGCGGCGGCACTGGCGCTGATGGCACAAGAGGGCGACGACCGCATCAAGTCGGCCACCCTCTTCACCACGCAGGTCGACTTCACCCATGCCGGCGACCTGAAAGTCTTCGTCGACGAGGAACAGGTCGCGGCGGTGGAAAAATCGATGAGCGAAAAGGGCTATCTCGACGGCACCAAGATGGCGACCGCCTTCAACATGCTGCGTTCGGGCGACCTGATCTGGCCTTATGTCGTCAACAACTACATGCGCGGCAAGGATCCCCTGCCCTTCGACCTGCTCTACTGGAATGCCGATTCGACCCGCATGGGCGCGGCCAACCACTCTTTTTATCTGCGCAACTGCTATCTCGAGAACAACCTTTCACGCGGCACGATGGAACTGGCGGGGCACACGGTGTCGCTCGCCGACATCACCATTCCGGTCTACAACCTCGCCTCCAGGGAAGATCACATCGCGCCGGCCCTCTCCGTTTTCCTCGGCTCGAAATATTTCGGCGGCAAGGTCGACTACGTCATGGCCGGGTCGGGCCATATCGCAGGCGTCGTCAATCCGCCGGCATCCAAGAAGTATCAGTACTGGACCGGAGGGACGCCGACGGGCGACTTCGACCAGTGGGTTGCCGGGGCCACCGAACATCCAGGATCCTGGTGGCCGCACTGGCAAGACTGGATCGAGGCCAAGGACAACACCCGCGTGCCGGCTCGCAAACCCGGCAAGCATATGAAAACCTTGGGGGATGCTCCCGGTACCTATGTGAAGGTGCGTGTGTAACGGACTGTAATGTCTGGTGAGTTGACGGACCGGCAAAAGCGGGCGAAATGGTGTCGTCAACCTTCAAGCGGCCGCAATTCGTCAATCGCTGCAAAAATACTTCCAGGCTTGCTGATTTGACACAGGTCTCGTTTCCGGATCGGAGACAAAGGTACTCGACGCGACGTTTCAGTGCCGCGCCAAGGATATACCGACCGGACATCGAGGGGGAATTTGGCTTTGAAATCAGCAGGATGGAGCCTCGCAAAGGGAGAACGTCGCGCCATCATGGCAGCGCTCTGTTCCGTGCTTCTGGCTTCCTGCACCTCGGCTGGCGACCCGACAATGTCGGTTGGAATGCCGGGTTACAGCGCTACCGCATCGGACATAAGCGCGGCCTCGAGCGTCAAGGCGACCACTGTCGCCGATTCGTCGCAGGTCACCACCGAGCAGACGACCGTGATGACGGCAAGCGATACGGCGCTTCCCGAGACGGTCGCCTATGTACCAATAACGAACCCCCAGGCCGCCTTTCCGCTGACTCCTCCGGCGGGCGCCGAAACGATCGCGGGAAACACGCCGCAGTCATTGCAGCAGCCGGCACAGCCGGCGCGGGAGAACGATGCGGTCGCGCAACAGATTGCCGCCGCCGATGCAGGCGTGACCGCGCCAAAACCCGCAGCCGCGCCGGCGATGAACAATCCGGTCTACGTGACGGCTGGCGAGATGCCACAGTCGCCGCAGGTCGAAGCACCCAAGAAAAAAGGCTTCCTGGCCTCGATGTTTGGCGCCACGCCCGCCTCGGCGACGCCGCTCATCAACACCAGGTCGGCTGAGCTGCCCGCAGCGCAGGCCAAGCCGGCGCCAGCACCGGCAAAGCCGATCATCACGCTGGCCTCGGCCAATTCCACGGCAAAGCCGGTGCAACTGGCCTCGATCGGGGGCGATACCGGTCACATCACCGGTATCGATGCCCTGCCCGGCGTGCGCCAGACGGCCCTGTTCGAAATCAAGCGCAAATCCGGCCTCGACGACGAAAGCGACGTCGACCTCAATGAGGACGAGGGCACGGGCGCCGGGGCCTATCAGGTCGCGTCCGCCGCCGGAATGGCCCGGCTGGCGCCCAACGGATTGCTCAAGCAGAACGAGAGCGTCGACGTGGCGTGCCTGAAGCCCTCGCTGGTTCGGGTGCTGAAGACGATCGAAGGCCACTACGGCCGCAAGATGACGGTGACGTCAGGCTATCGCGACCCGGCCCGCAACCGCCGTGCCAACGGTGCCAAGAATTCGCTGCACATGTATTGCGCCGCCGCCGACATCCAGGTCCCCGGCGTTTCGAAATGGGAGCTGGCAAGCTATATCAGAAGCATGCCCGGCCGCGGCGGCGTCGGCACCTACTGCCACACCGAATCTGTGCACGTCGATGTCGGACCCGAGCGCGACTGGAACTGGCGTTGCCGCAGGCGCAGCGGCGGTGGCGACGGCTAGCAGCAACCTCGTCATCCCAGGGTGAAGCAGGAGCGAGGCTCCGTCGCGGAGACCTTGGAATCCATGCCGTAACCTTGGCCGAGAATGCAGCCGGGCAGAGACCGGCACCTTGGCGGACCTGGCGAAACGGCTGGTTTGACAGGCTGGAAAAAAGTTGTCCAAGGCGGCAACTGACGGGTTGCCGGTTGCGCACAACGCCAGTATAAGCCGCTTTCATCTGAACGCGCCCATCGTCTAGCGGTCAGGACACCGCCCTTTCACGGCGGTAACAGGGGTTCGATTCCCCTTGGGCGTACCAGAGATTTCAAGCACTTAGCGAAAACCTGCCAGCCTCTGTCCAACGTTTGGCCAATTTCCTTTCCGGCATGAGCAGACCCGGCGTGGCGCCATTTTGATTTCCAAGAGTTTCCTGCGACTATCGGCAGGTCCGGGCGACATACGCGCGACATGGAGGGGCTTTGCTTGGAGGATGGTGGATCTAAGGGAAATGCTCAAGACCGAGGCCGCAGAGTTGGCTTTCACTGAGGAACGGACGGCCGGAAAACTACGGCGCAAGCTTGCCCTTCACGATGAAACTGGGGCAAAATTGAAATCCAATCTGGACAACGCTGCCTCTGCGGCTGGCCGCATGCACAGGTATCAGCCCATCATTGACGAGACGCCACAATGTCCGCGCTGTTGGATATCGCGAGCAAAGCACGAGCCCATGGTTGGCCAAGGCAGCGGTGGCAAAAACGATTTGTTCAAGTGCCGCGAATGCGGGCACGAGGTGCCCTTCCTACCGTAAAAGCCCGCCACCGTGAGGCAGCGGGCTAGGTAACAACTCTGCTACCAATCAGTGGCGACCGGCTGGAGCTTGTAGAAACTGAGCGACCCCTTCCGCGTCGTCGGCACTATTATTGGTGCTGCAACCCCGCAGGATGGCGGCGGCGATCTGGAGCATGTCGGACCGGCTCCCTACCAGTTTCGACACAATGGCGTTTTCTGTGGTGCCATCATGGGTGCAGCGCTGCGCTACGAGCAACGTCAGCCTGATATTCTCGCCCAAGAATTGGAGAGGGGCAGAGCCTGTTACAAAGGTATCGGGAACGCAAAAGGGTTCGACGGTTGGAATATGAGCGTTCATCACATTAAGTCCTCTGGGTATAGACCAGCTTACCAGTGACCGGTGTCCCAGCCGCACGCAGGGACCGCCAAGGCTTCGTGCGCCTCAGCAGCACCTTCGATTCAATCGATATTCCTGCTTATCGCGGTCCGGGTTGCCAAGCCCACGGACAAGATGCGCTTGTTCGATTATATTTCAAGTCCTCCTTTTGGGGGCGAAGGTATATGGGGGCCGAGTAATGAGTCAGATTTATTCCGACAGCACTCCGCCAACGGATTGGCCCAAGAACGTCAGAATGATCAGCATCAACGGGCTTGATCACATCGGTGTCGATCCAAGGACAAACGCACTTGTATCATTTTAATACAATCCTCAATTGGTAGACTCGCGCGGCGCATCGGCAGTTAGTGCTTCCCGGCCGAAGGAGGGAAAGGGCCGCAAACTGGGAGAAAACGATGCCCGCACACAAAGAGGACTATCGAACTAACCGAGCCGACTACGCCATTGCTGCGACGCGTGGCCGCCCCCTCGCCGAGGCTGGCGATCGCGAAGCGCTACTGGCAAGCAAAAAGAAGTCCCTCTGGCTGAAACAGCGGCGGTCACTCAAGTTGGCTGAGAACCCAATGGATAGCTCGCCGCTGCCCAAAAGAACATCTCGCGGGTAGGTGGCCCGGCGCTGCCCATTTCCCTCTGCTCAAATCGGCAAGCGCGCCCTTACTGGGTCGGGTGCTTGAGCGTTTCTGCCTCGACGCTCCGTCCGTCCCAAGAAGCCATAGACTGACACCGCGACAAGGCGCATAGTTCGCTCATGTCGCTGCCTCAACGCACCGATCTTTCGAACGACAATGGCAAACCGATCTGGCGGCGGCTACCACAGCCCTTCACGCGGCCGTCAGGGGGCTAGATGCGCCCGTTGAAGAGCTGGCCAGAAAAATCAAAGCGCCCGTTGAGGGAGCGTGCAGCATAAGCGCGCTTCCTACCACCCCTTCACCTTCGGCGTGATCTCCTCGACACGCACCTTGTCGCCGATCTCCTTGCCATCGCCAGGGCTTCGCCTTGTCTTTCGTGGTCATCACCGTGCGCCAGTGCGGCTTCTCAAACACGCTCACGACGTAGGTCGTTGCCGGCTTGTCGGTCATCGCGTCCCCTGTGGTCAGTTGAAAGCCCGCGCCTCTGGCGGAGAACGCGGGCCGATCAGGGTTACCTGATCTTCAGCAGGCAATGGAGGGCACCGCCCGCTGCCAGGCCGAAACTTTCAGATGCGGCTAATGTTCCGTCAAGCCGTCCGATCGAAAGTCGGTTTCCGGTCGCGGTTTCGGCGGGCGTTGATGCCGTCATAGTCGGGAACGCATGTGATGCGAACCGTTTCGCGAGCTGCGAGGGTGTCGGCGAGGATCTTGTGGGGCATGGCGATCTCCATTGAAGGGGTCGCCGCAACGAAGGATTATATTCCTGAGCTGGATCGGGGCCCGCTGCCGTGCGGTTGATACGGGCCGAGCGGCAGCGGGGCTTCTCGGGCTTTCGAAAACGACTCAGGCCGGGATCAAAAGAGCAATTCGATGGATGCCAACCACGCTGCTGATGTTGGTGGCTTTGTCCGACTTCCCCTTGCCGCAACTGTAGATTCCGCCGTCTTTGACCGTGTAGGCGGGTATGCCCTTCTTTTCTATTTTGAACTCACCGGCAATGACGTGGCAGATCATGTCCATGTCCATCAAAGGCTGATCGTCGGGATCAGAAACTCCAGGTTGATAGATGACATCGATTATCTTGATGCTCTTATAGGCACTGATCTGCGACTCCTGCTCCCCGACTTCCACCATTCGTCGTCCATGTCCCATGTCGATGCCGTCAGTGGCGCCATAGGTGGGAGCTGCCGCCTCCGCCGGCGCTGCCAGTGAAAATACGGGTGTCGCGGCTGTCACGGCGAGACCAAATTTAAGGGCTGATCTGCGATTAAGGTGTTCCATGTAACGGTCCTCCCTTTAAGCAGTAGTGCGATAATTCGCACGGTGGATTCCGCGCTTAAGTTCGAAAACTGTCAACCATATTTAGCTAACAACTCTGTCGACCACCACGCCGCCAGCACCACGATGCCGACGAAACCAAAACGCCGTTCATTGATCTTCTTCAATTCGGAAATCCTGCAGCGAGGCATGCCGCAGATCCTCCTCGCCGCGCAAGTGCTTCACACGGCCGACGAGGCCCGGCTTGACCCATTGCGTCGCTGGCCGCTTCATGCCCTTGGGAGCTGGCCCGGAATGTTCCTGGACGCGCTGCCAAGCCGCTCGCGTATGGCGCGACTGGAGTTGATAAATGCGGAGCCGATATACTTGCCCGTCACGCGGTCAGCCATGAGCGCAAAGGCTGGCTTGCCGCGCTCCCTCTCGACGCCAAGCAATTCGTATTCGTCGATCGCGTAGCATTTCGCCTTCAGCCAGCTGGTCGACGGACCGCTGCGATACCGGCTGTCGCGGCGCTTGGAGACCATGCCCTCCAAGCCAGCGTTGTCGAGCAGGTGATAGATGGCTTTCGCCCCACCCGGCAGCGGTTCGCTGAACTGAATTCGCCCGCCTGCTTCAATCATGCTGGCAAGGATCTCGCGCCTCTCCTCCAGCGCCATGTTGCGCAGATCGTGGCCATTGAGGTGCAGCAGGTCAAACGCGACGAAATAGAGAGCGCGCTGCCTGCGCGTAATCGCCTCGCGCAATTCTCCGAAGTCAGACAGGCCGGCTTCGTTGAGCACGATGATCTCGCCGTCTACGATGGCGTTCTCGGCACCGAGGCTGGTGGCCTCCTTCACCAGATCGCTATACTTCGTCGTCCAGTCGTGGCCGTTGCGCGTGTAGATCCTGGTGCCGTCTTCATTGATAATGAGCTGCGAGCGGTAGCCGTCGAATTTACTTCGTGAATCCAGTCGTCGCCTTCGGGAGGCTGCTCGACGAGCGTCGGCATCAACGGCGGGATAAACTTCAAACGCATGAACTGACTCGCAGAACCGCGATTCAATTAGCGGAGACTGAATTAGTTCCGGGGCATTTTAACCAATCGTTGACCGCGCTGTCCTATTCTGGAACAGCGCGGTCAAAACCCCAACCCTGGCAGCGCAGGCGGCTCCGGCAACCCACCCCCGGCGCAGTGTCGGAGCCGCTACCACACATCACTAGAATACCAGCAATGGTTGAATCAATTGTTACCGCACGCGCTTTTCCATTGCGCGTGGGTGGTAGGATCACCCCGCCTTCTTGCGCATCAACGACGCCTTGGACGAGGATGACGCGCACGAATTCTGGTTCTGGCTTGACCACCTCGATGCCGCGACCGGCGCAACGATCTTCCGCTTGGCACGAGTCCGCAGCATCGCCACATTTTCAGATGCAGACGTACCCCATTCGGCCACCGCCGGCTGGAGTTGCGGCGAAATGCTTGATCTCGCTCGGTGCTGCCGGGGCGACATAGGCATTCCTGCCGGCTGCGATCTCGCCATAGACAGCCAGACGGGCAGGCTCGGGAACCTCCCGGTCAAAGCGTTCCATGAACACCCACTGCGCGGTTACTGCCAAGGCTGCGCACCATGTCGGCAACGTCGCGCTGTACGTTCATCAGGTGGGCTTTGAAGCCGCCCAGGCTGTCCCAGTCCGAAACCAGCTTGCGGCCAGCCTCGGAACTGCACAGCGAGTTGCGGCATTCGCAGGCATCCATAGACACCGTTGGAGTAACTGAGTCCGGGTTAACCTGAAACTGCTCGGCCTGGAGCAATGTGAGATATTCCCTGTTCAGCCCGGAGCGCTCATAGAGGTCGAAATCCTCCTTCATGATGCGCTCAATTTCTGCCTTACGAGTGGGGTTTGCGGGCAAGGAGGCAAAACCCGCCTGCTCACCGCCACTCGTAAGGCCTTCCGTCGCAGGCAACCCAGATGCCGCGCCAGAATATCCATCGAATCTGTCGCCGTCGTCTGAAACTCGGAGAAATCGCTCCGGCTCTCACTTATTAGCGCTCGCTTGTATTCTTCGTGAAGCAGGATCATTATTCAACCCGTCAGGTTGCTGAGGGGTGGAGAGCGCCATGGAACTAAGTTGCCATGATCAAAGCGGGAGCATTTTTGCATCATCCGCCTTCCTTGACCTCACGGCTGTCTTCATAATCTTGGCCGCATGTGCAACTGCACGGCTAATTGCAATGTCACGCGCGGATTCTCTCGACCAGCGTCAGACCGCGCAGACCCAACCCGCAAGTTGATGGACTGCTGTTTCTTGCCTTTAGCGGTCACGCTCTCGACGGCGGGCGCAAAAGCGATGTTGTGGGAGCACCACCTTGTTCATTGACTACTACGAACTTCTGGAAATCAGCCCGAACGCCAACTCGGAAACGATAGAACGGGTATTTCGCTATTTTGCTATGCGCTATCATCCGGATAATCAGGATACCGGCGATGAATCACGCTTCAGTGAAATCTTGGAGGCGCACAATGCGCTCAAAGATCCGGTCAAGCGCGCGCAGTACGATATTCAGTATAAAGACCATTTGAAACTTCGCCACGAGTTGATTGGGGAAGCCAGCAACAATAAAAGCATTGAACGCGATGTCGTCATTCAGGCCAAATTGCTCTCGCTTCTTTACGTCAAGCGCCGGCAAGACGTGAACAATCCTGGCATTGGCGATACAGAAATCGAACGCCTATCGGGCTGTCCGCGTGAACATCTTGAGTTTCATCTCTGGTATCTAAAAGCAAAAGGCTGGATAGGAAGGATCGAGAACGGGATGTTCGCGATCACCGTAGAAGGCATTGATCGCGCCAATGCCGAACATCGCCGTGACTCCACAACAAGACTACTGGACCATGCAGGCTGAAAAGCTGAAGCTCGCGTCAGGCTGGTGTTTTCTCCTCAGAACGGTCAGACCATCGCCATGCACTTTGATGTGGTAACAGGGGTTCGATCCCCTTTTGGCCAATATCGTCCTGACAGCCGTGCCAAGCTTGCGTCATGTGACTGCCAAAAGCCAATACTGGCAGACCATGCGCCTAACCGACCAGCGGCACGGTAACGGTGGTCGCGTAGTTGATCGGGAAGGCGCTGAAGTAAGGGAAGTCGATGACGAAGGCATAGGTGGCGGTCAGATGCGCCATGCGGAAGCCGCCGCTCACCGGATCGATGACGATCGTGACGTTGACATCCTTCAAACCCATGGCCTGCAATTTTTGCGTGGCGATCGATTGAATCTCGGTCTGGGTGAGCGTGTTGTGAAGCTGTAGCGCGCGTGATGTTGTCTCCAGCGTATAGCGAACGCTGGACACGGAGTTCATCGACCAGCCGAAGGCGAAGATCCCGAACAGCAGCATGACGAGGAACGGCGCGATCAGCGCGAATTCCAACCCGGCCCCGCCCGATCGGTCCCACCTGAACGCGCTTGCCCTAGCGGACACGGATCACCTCCAGGTGGCCGATGGCGCTGGGGGTGGAAAAAACACCAAAGGTGAAGGGCGGCGTCCAGGTGGCCGATGCCTGGATCTGAACATAGACCGAGGGTACCTTCGGCCCACTGCACAAGGTCGAGGCGTCGACCACGGTCGTCCCGCACATATAAATCCGGCTTAGCGTGACCTGGCCATCCGCCGGCCGCTTCTCCCAGCTTGAAACGGCAACGGCCTGGGTCGCCGTATCATTGGTCGATCCTGCCAGGATCAGGTTCGCGGCGGTCTTCACGCCGGCGCGCATCGACAGCGAGCTCGTCACATAGGACCAGCCGTCGATGATACCAAGCAACGCCACGCACAGGAAGGGCAGGACCAACGCGAACTCAACCGCGGCAACGCCCGCTTTATCGCTCAGGATCGGCATCGATCGGGATTCCACGGAGGTTACTCGACCAGGGCCACGGACTGCGCCGCCGGAATGTTGCGCATTCCAAGGCTGGTGCAATCCTGGTTGATGGTTGTGCTGCCGGACCATTGAATCGTATTGGCGACGACCTGAGTGCAGCCGCTGTTGCCCGAGAAGTTGCCAAGATAACTCACTTGCTGTTTTGGGAAGTAGATGGCCCCGGTCAGCAGTGAATCCGCTGTGCCGTTGAATGTGCTGGATGCGCTGTTGCCGGCCCTGTCGCCGTAGAACAGCACACCGGAATAGGTGCCCGAGGTCGGCGCGCTGAGCTTCACGGAGGCATTGCCGTTCATGCTGACGGTCGAACTGCCCGACATGAAGATTGTCACACCGCTGCCGATGACGGCCGCGTTGGCGTTTATCTTGAGATCACCCTGAACGACATAGACGCCGGGCGAGAGGGTGACATTGCCCTTCAGCGTCATGCCGCTGCAATAGGTGCCTGGGCTCAGCGTCGTCTTGTTGTAGTTCTGGCAAGGGTTCGAGGCCGCCGGGGCCGGCAGGTCGGCAAAGGGATCGGCGGCAGGCAGCGCCTGGGTGATTGGGTCCGCGCAGAGAGTGGTGACAGGATTGCTAAGAGAGACGCCGCCCGCCGATATAAGGCAATCGACCTGGAGGCCAGCCGAGCCCTGAAGCTTGATGGCGTCCGGAGCGATCGAATTGGACATCACCACGCAGCCGGTGACCTTCACGGTGGTATTGCCGGAAAATAGTACAGCCTGCGGGGCGGTCGGATCGAGCGCAGTCATGCAGGCCTTCGAGGCATTGGTGATGAGCGCCACCGCCCTCGCCTGTTCGGGCACCTGGCCCCGTGTGAAGATCGCGGTGAACATCCTGTCGAGGTTCTGGCGGACGATAACCTCGACCGCTTTCTTCGCCGTGTTCGGGCCGGATGCCGGAGGTGTGTTGACGACAATCGTGCCCGAGCCCAGCCCATTCGTCTTGGCCGACTGGGTCGCGGCTGCCACGATCGTCGGCTTGTCGGACCCCGAGATCTGCTCGAGCGCGCCGGCGTAGGCGGCGGCATCGGCGGTCGCCTGCAGTCTCAGGCTGTTGTAGTACCAGTAGGAGGTCTCCACACCGAAGCCCGCGGCGCCGACAACGATCGGCAAGCTGAGGGCGAAGATGGTGGCAACATTTGCGCTCGTGCCCCGGCATATGCCGTTCACCATAAGCCGAATTCGGGTGAAGCAACTTGAGGTCATAACCTGAATTAGAAAGCACGCACATATGAACGAAGGGCTAAAAAGTTCAGTTCATTTTTGATCAGCGATCTATTGTCCTCAAAAAAAGCGGTTCGTTGGCTAATCAACGCGCAAACAAGGCAGCTGGACACTACGGATGACACATCCGACGAAGCCACCGGCGTGACGGAACAGACAACATAAAGCATAGTGCTGTTTCGACGTAACACTCTCCACAGCATGGTTGCTGGCTGCCCGCGCCGGTTCACCCGGTGCGGGCTTTTCGTCACCGTGCGTCTCGAGTATTCCGTGCCTCTCGCCTGGCAAGCTAGCGCCTAAAAAAGTCTTGCTGCCATGGGCAGCGGGCAGGTTCCGGAGTCGCCAGGGATCAACCCAGCATAGGGATCAACTCAGTTAGATCAGCGAGCAGCGAAGGGGACAGTTGCGGCGCTGCCCCAGCTCAGTTCGACGCCACCGGTTTCGCGAAAAAACCAGTTCAACCGGCGTCGGCGGCCAGCATGTGCATCTCTTGCTGGACTGCAAAGAAGAAACGGCGAACCTCTTCGCTGGCCGAAGTCCTGTCCTTCCCCGAGCCGACAATGTGATCAAGAAGCTCGGAAGCTTTGGCTTTCCAGAAGGAAGTCGCCTTGTCGCCATGCAGGGTCCCCAGCTTGGCGGCAACCTCCCGAACAAGGAAAACCTGACGATCAATCGGGAACGCACGCACGTTTGCTGAGGACATCTTCCGAACCATGGGACTGACGCAACGAATCAACCATTGCTGAACAAGCAATGGCGTAACCTCGAAGATGGAAACGGAACCTTAACGCCGCTGGCGGCGGCGCGTCTTCGTGCGGTCGTTCGGGACAACCGCAGGCGATGATCATCGCGACACGTCAGGTCCGTTCAAACGCGGCCCTTGGCATTTGGATCGGGGCAGCCGAAACGGGCGATGGCCCTCAAGCCTGCAGCGATCTCGCCTCGCCACCGCGCTTGCGCGGCGTCATCATGTCCCTGGCCATCAGTCCGCTCGCGCGACAAAACGCCATGAACGCCCGGCAAGCATCCTCGGTCTTGACCACGTCCACCGTAGCGCCAAAGCAGGCATTGAAGGCCTTCTGATAGACCGGGCCCTGACGTCGCGCGGGCCAGTCCTGAAGAAAATCGAGCGCCTGTTCGACGCCGTAAATCTCCTCGACTGGCAGGCCGGGCGCGGGTGCGATGCGCACCGGCACCTCGAATTGCAGTCTGTCCATTTCCTGTCTCCCGAACTGGCGTCGCACAAGCAACGCCGTTCGTCGTCAAAAGTTGCCTTGACCGGCTTCTGGCCCAGAAATGTGTCGTCACTGCGGTCGCGAACCGCTGCGTGACAGCGACTGCGCCAGGAGCGGTCAGCCTCACTGGTTCGCCGGGTCGGTCTCGGCGTCAAAAGCCATGCGGACCACCGTGACCAGAACGAAAGCCGATGGCGCCGCGAAAATGACGGCGAGGATTACCGCCCCGGTTCCCGACAGGCCGAGTGTCTCCGCGACCGCCCAATAGACGGTTCCGATGCAGATGAGCGCCTGGACGGAGAGGAATGAAGCCGCCGAAACCGCGCGCGACAGGGTTTTGAATGTCTTGATGCGTTGCATTGAAATAATCCGGACATGACGCGCCGCACGACCGTGCGCGGCCGGCAGCCGCCGCACGGTCACGACGCGAAAGGGATAGGTATGTGGTGAAAAGTGCGGTCCTGGACCGCTCAGGCCGGGATGGAGGGCGGTGCGCGCGGCTGGTTGGCGCTCGCCTTGCGACCCGGGGCCGGTCCGTGTTCGGAAGCAACCGCGTCCGGCGAAGTCCGGTCAGACCGAAGGAAAACAGCTTCGGGAACCGGCAGGGCGGTATGGCCGCTGGCGAACTTGACCAGCACCGGCCGGACAGCGCGAACTTCCGGCGCTTGCGCCTTGCCGGTGACGCGCAGCAGCGCCGCTACCTCGCCAGACCGTTCCACGCCGACGCTGGCACCGCCCGATGCAGCGTCCGCGAAGGCTGGCATCTCCGGCCGGCCAAGGCACAGCATCGCCAGCAGCACCATGCCCATCAGACATGAGCAGGTCGCCGCCAGCGGCGCTTCAAGCAATCTGCTGCGCTTGGCCGTCATGAAAGGCGCGATCTCCCAAAACCTCCTCCGCCCTAACGCAAGGTGGCAAGAAAGGAAAGCAAGCGGGCACAAACCGGCAAGACATCGGCCCTGACGATGCAAATATCCAGACTGCACGGCCGCGTCAGGCAGTTCTTCCTTGAACCTTTTGCCCTCAAGTGCCAAATCTGTCGGGATTTCACATTGGGTCTTCGAAAGGCCTCTACCGGCAATACGGACAAAATGATCACCTATCTCGACGCCGCCACGGCACCGCTCAGAAATACCGGCCAGATCCGCCTCTATGGCGAGGAAGGCTTTGCCGGCATGCGCAAGGCATGCGATCTCACGGCGCGCTGCCTCGACGAACTGGTGCCGATGGTCGAGCCTGGCGTCACCACGGAGGCGATAGACCGCTTCGTCTTCGAGTTCGGCATGGATCACGGCGCGCTGCCGGCGACACTCAACTATCGCGGCTACACGAAATCATCCTGCACTTCGATCAACCATGTCGTCTGCCATGGCATTCCCGACAACAAGCCATTGAAGGACGGCGACATCGTCAACATCGACGTCACCTACATCCTCGATGGTTGGCACGGCGATTCCTCGCGCATGTATCCTGTCGGCACCATCAAGCGTGCGGCCGAACGCTTGATGGAAGTCACCTATGAATGCCTGATGCGCGGCATCGCGGCGATCAGGCCCGGCGCCCGCACCGGTGCCATCGGCGCTGCTATCCAGACCTATGCCGAGGGCGAGCGTTGCTCGGTGGTGCGCGATTTCTGCGGCCACGGCGTCGGCCAGCTTTTCCATGATGCGCCGAACATCCTGCACTATGGCAATGTCAACGAGGGCGTCGAGATGCGGCCCGGCATGATCTTCACCGTCGAGCCTATGATCAATCTCGGCCGGCCGCATGTGAAGGTCCTGTCCGATGGCTGGACGGCGGTGACGCGCGATCGTTCACTGTCGGCGCAGTACGAGCACACGATCGGCGTGACCGATACCGGTTGCGAGATCTTCACGCTGTCGCCCAAGAAGCTCGACCGCCCCGGCTTGCCGGCATAGGGCGCCGCACCCGCAAGGTCGGCCGACCGGCGGGTTGGTGCCAGCCTATGGGATGAGCAACAGACTTCCGGTGGTTCGCCCAGCTTCGAGTTCGGTGTGGGCTTTGGCCACGTCGCTGAGCGCGAATTCCTCGCCAATGGCCGCCGTGATGTTCAGCCGAAAGGCGTCGATCAAGGCTGCGGCGGCTTCGGCGTAGAAAGCCTGGTCGCCGGTCGCGGCCATTATGCTTGGGTGGGCAAGAGCGCGGTTGGGCCGTAACTGGTCAAGAGAAACCGGTGGAATTGGCCCGGCCGCCTGCCCGAAACTGACGGCAGTACCGAACGGCCGTATGCATTGGATGGTCTTGGCGAGCATGGCACCGCCAATGCCGTCATAGCCTACATCCACACCTCGACCACCTGTAAGCTCCAAGACTTGCTGAACGAGATCGGCATCGCGCCCGACGATGAGATGGTCGGCGCCATGAGAGCGAGCAAGTGCGGCTTTTTCCTCAGAACTGACCGTGCCGATCACCGTTGCGCCCAGATGTTTTGCCCAACGGACCAGAATGGCTCCAAGGCCGCCTGCCGCCGCATGAACCAGGATGACTGTGCCCGGCTTCACGGTATAGGTGCGGTTGAGCAGCATGTAGGCAGTCATACCCTTGAGCGTCGATGCCGCCGCGGCGCGCGAACCGACCCTGTCCGGCAGCTTGATCGCCCGCCCCGCCGGCAGCAGGCGCGTGGTGGCATAGGCGCCGACCGGGGCGCCCGCATAGGCAACGCGGTCCCCGGGAACAAGGAGCGTGACCTCGGCGCCAACGGCATCGACGATACCGGCCCCCTCGGCGCCGAGCACGGCGGGATAGGAGGGCAGCGGGTAGATTCCCTTGCGATGGTAGATATCGAGAAAATTGACGCCGATCGCCTCATGACGGATACGGATTTCCTTCGGGCCGGGAGATTGCGGCGCGCGCTCCAACAGCTGCATTTGGTCAACACCCCCGGTAGCAGTCAGCGTGACGGCAATACCCATCTTCATTCTCCAATCTGATGTTCGATGGATGAATGGCAGATGGCAGTTTGATTGAGAATTACCTATAAGCTCCCAGACAATGGGAAAAAATGATCAGATGCTGGATTGGGAGGACCTTCGCCATTTCCATGCTCTTGCGCGTCTGGGAACCCTGTCGGCCGCCGCCCGGGCACTCGGCGTGGAGCATGCCACAGTAGCGAGACGGGTGGCGCACCTGGAAGAAAAGATCGGCGCCAAGCTCGTTGACCGGCGCGGGCGGCGCCTTTCGCTTACGGCCAAGGGCCAGCAGATTGCAAGCATCGCCACGCGAATGAGCGAAGACGCCCTGACAATCGAGCGCGCCGCACTGAATGCGGACAACCGGCATGCGGGCACGGTCAGGGTAAGCGCCCCGCCTGCCTTGGCGACCGCGCTGCTGGCCGAGAGGTTTGTTCGCCTCCGGCAACGACATCCCGGCATCGATGTCGTGGTCATCGGCGAGACGCGCTACGCCTCGCTTGGGCGGCGGGAGGCAGATATCGCCGTGCGGATGGCGCGACCGGAACAGGGCGACCTGACTGTCACCAAGATCGACGAGATTGGCTTCAGCCTCTATGCCGATCCCGCCTATCTCGCCGCGACGCGCGAGGCGGATTGGTCCTTCGTTGGTTATGAGGAGACCATGGCCTCGTCGCGGCAGGAAAGGATGCTTTTGCAGATTGCCGAGGGTCGTCCAGTCGCTATCCGCGCCTCTTCGCTGGAGTTTCAACTGGCTGCCGTCAAGGCCAGTGGCGGCGTCGCGCTGCTGCCCGATTTCATGGCGGCGGATCTGAATTTGACCAGACTGCCTTTGCCGGGCGATCCACTTACGCGCGAACTCTGGTTGGTCGTGCACACGGATATCAAGGATGTGCCGCTGATCCGCGCAGTGCTGGACGGGCTTGGCGGCAAGGTTAGATGAACGGGTGAAAGAGGCGGCCGAACTGCAAATCGGTTGACTGCCAACATGGCGGCACGCGCCGTATACGCACTACGAACCCACCTTTCGGCATGATGACGGTTGCGAAGTTTCACGCTGTCACCAAAAAAACTCGACCATCCCGGCCTGCTGGCCTAGTATTTCGATGGGTCGGGCGGCAGTTGGATGCGGGGGCATATGGGGGACACGGGCGACGACGAGCGGAGTTTCTTCTCCGAAGCGCCGGTCCGGCCTGCGGCGAAAGCCAGGACGCTCGATGAAAAGCCACATTATCTCGGCCATCGCGACCGCTTGCGCGAGCGCTTTGCCGCTGCCGGTCCGGACGCCCTGCCCGATTACGAGTTGCTGGAGCTCCTGCTGTTTCGCCTGATCCCTCGCGCCGACACCAAGCCGGTCGCCAAGGCGCTGCTGGCGCGGTTCGGCACACTGGCCGAGGTGCTCGGCGCGCCCGTCGGCCTGCTGCAGGAGGTCAAGGGCATCGGCCCGGCGGTGGCGCTCGACCTCAAGGTCGTCGCGGCTACCGCGCAGCGCATGGCGCGCGGCGAGGTTCGCGGCCGCGAAATTCTCTCCTCATGGCAGCAGCTTCTCGACTATTGCCGCTCGGCCATGGCGTTCGAGGAGCGTGAGCAGTTCCGCATCCTGTTCCTCGACAAGAAGAACGCGCTGATCGCCGATGAGGTGCAGCAGGTCGGCACCGTCGACCACACGCCTGTTTACCCGCGCGAAGTGGTCAAGCGCGCCCTCGAACTCTCGGCGACCGCGATCATCCTGGTGCACAACCATCCGTCGGGCGACCCGACGCCGTCGCGCGCCGACATCGAGATGACCAAGGAGATCATCGACGCGGCCAAACGGCTGGGCATCGCCGTGCATGACCACATTATCATCGGCAGGAAAGGCTATTCCAGCATGAAAGGCCTGCTACTGATCTAGTCGACGACCTGCCGACGAAGTCGTGTCGCGAGAGGAAAGTCAGGGCGTTCGCGCGTGACGCGTCGCAGATCTGATCGTGACTTATGCTCTCGTCATCGACTTCCCTTGCTTCAGCGCCATTCCGATGAACCACTCGACGACCGTTACCGTGCCGCCAGTTGGCAATCAGGACCATGGCGCCCACGAATTGCCAGGCTCGCGCATTGAAACCGCATTTGACTAAAGTTTACACCGTGCAATTAGCAATTCCTCATATGACGCTGCTATAGCGATTGGGCGGAGGTGGCGATTCCCCGAGGAGGTACCATGACAAACCGAAAAACACTGTTCGCGGCGCTTGCCGCGTTGGCGCTTCTGGCGTCTCCGGCGCTCGCCGGAGCCGGCGGCAATGGGCACGGCGGCGGCAACGGCGGTGGCAATGCTGGCGGCAACGGTGGTGGCAATGCTGGCGGCAACGGCGGTGGCAATGGCAACAGCGGCGCCTCGCATGGCAAGTCCGCGTCGGCCCCAGGGCAGGTGGCCAAGTCGGAAACGGACACGACGACCGGCACCACGGTCGACACGACGCAGGTCGCGTCCGTGCCCAACGACAAGAACATCCATGCCAAGCTCGGCCGGCTAAACTCGCTGCAGCGCAACATCAACGCCTATATGCATTCCAAGAGCAAGAAGTTCGCTGCCATTCAGGCGTTTGTGACGCAGTCCGCGAAAGCCAAGGCCGCCCAGGCCGCGGCTGAAGCGGCAGCCGCCACAGCCGCTGCCGCCCAGGCCCAACTGGATGCCCTGAATGCGCAGCTGACCGCGCTGCAGGCGGACCCGACCGCCACGGCTGAACAGATCCAGGCTCTGCAAGACCAGATCACCGCTCAACAGGCCGTTGTCGACGCCGACAACGCGGCCGCCACCCAGGCCCAGGCGGACGCTGCCGCAGCCACCGTCGGCACAGATCAGGCGTCGCTCGACGCGGCTCTTGCGGATATGGCCAACAAGCCCGTCGACGCCCAGGTCACGGCTTGGGCCCAAGGCGTGCTTGCCGACAAGATCGACCAGATGGCCGCAACGATGCAAACGGGGGCGACGCCGTAGGGCATTGCGACCGAAACGGCAGTAGCCAGTCAAGAAAGATGCCGCCGGGCTCGCCCGGCGGCATCGCAACGTTGATGGACGCGTTCTGACAGCCGGAGAGCTTGCGCAAGAGATCCAGGTGGTTGCCTGAGTAAGCTCCGCCTGTCGCTGCGCTGGCCTCGCGCTACGACTACGGCGGATCGGTGTTGCAGCTGCCGGCAATCTGGTCGACGGCTTCGCCGAGCCCGGCGAGATCGAAATCGGCCTCGCCGCGCCCCGACAGCAGCCCGAACCGCCAGGAAAGCAACAGTCGGCTTGCGGAAACAAGGCGTCTGATGCCGTCGGCCCCGTCGCGAACCAGCATCCTGCCGCGCGGCCCGACCGACCAACTCTCAGTGAACTTGCTGCCCTGGTCGACCATGACAGACATGGTGATCCTGCGGCTGGCTGAGACGGCGTCATTCAGCTGCAGCCATTCTGTCCAGTGCGGTTCGCTGTTTGCCCGGCAGGCAATCGTCAGGATCGGGCTGTAGCTCAAGGCGCCGCCGCCGGTGATCAGCTTGTTGGTTGCATAAAGCGATGCCGTGACGAGACCGTCTTCGCCCGTACCGAACCGCCAATTGTCAAGAACCGTATCGGCTTGGGCAATGCCACAGACCGAGACAAGAACCAGCGCGATTGCCGCAGCGTGTCCCACTTCAACCAACAGCCTCAACACGCCCTCCAACAGCCAAGCGGCTTGCGATACAAGCGCAGATAAGAATCAAAGCTTGGTATCGCTACAGGCCGTCGCTCGCGAAGCGTTCCGGCTGTTGCAGTTTCGCAACAAAAAAGGCCGCCTCGAAGGCGGCCTTTCCTGTTTCAACGAAATGCTCGAACTATTCGGCGTCCTTGGTGGCCTTCTTCTTCGGCGCTGCCTTCTTCTTGGGCTCTTCCGCCTCGTCGGCCTTCTTGTCGTCGGCCTTCTTGGCGGCGGCCTTCTTCGCCGGCTTCGCCTTGGTCGTGGTTTCGGCCTCCTCATCGTCGGCCATCAGCTCTTCCTTGCTGACCTTGACGTCGGTGACGGAGATCTGGCCGAGCAGATGGTCGACCACTTTCTCCTCGAACATCGGCGCGCGCAGCGTGTTCAGCGCTTCCGGATTGCTGCGGTAGAACTCGAAGACTTCCTGCTGCTGGTCGGCCGGATAGCGACGCACCTGCTCGAACAGACCGCGCTGCAACTCTTCATCCGACACGGTGACGCCGGCCTTCTCGCCGATTTCAGCCAGCACCAGGCCGAGACGCACGCGGCGCTCGGCGAGACGCAGATATTCGGCGCGTGCCTCTTCTTCCGTCGTCTCTTCGTCGGCGAAGGTGCGTCCGGCCGCTTCCAGGTCACGATTGACCTGCGCCCAGATGTTGTTGAACTCGGCGTCGACGAGCTTCGACGGTGCCTCGAACGAGTAGGACGCGTCGAGCTGGTCGAGCAGCTGGCGCTTGACCTTCTGACGCGTCATGGCACCGAACTGGTTCTCGATCTGGCCACGCACCACGTCACGCAGGCGTTCCAGCGACTCCAGGCCGAGGTTCTTGGCGGTCTCATCGTTGATTTCCAGCGCACCGGGCTGGGAGACTTCCTTGACGGTGACGTCGAAGGTCGCTTCCTTGCCAGCCAGGTTCGCCGCCTGGTAATTTTCCGGGAAAGTCACGGTGACCTGCTTTTCGTCGCCGGCCTTGGCGCCGACCAGCTGATCCTCGAAACCCGGGATGAACTCCTTGGAACCCAGCACCAGCGGCTGATCGGTACCGGCGCCGCCAGCGAAGGCCTCGCCGTCGATCTTGCCGACATAGTCGATCGTCACGCGGTCGCCATTGGCGGCCTTGCCGGTCTTCGGCTCGTAGCTGCGTGCCGATTCGGCAACGCGCTGGACCTGCTCGTCGATCTCGGTGTCAGGCACGTCGAACACCTGACGTGTCACCTTGATGTCGGAGAAATCCTTGATCTCGATCGCCGGAATGATTTCGTAGTTGAGGCGGAATTCGAAGTCGGCGCCGCCAGCCAGGATCTTCTCGGCTTCCTTCTCGTCCTCGGTCATGATGACCTCGGGCTGCATGGCGGCCTTTTCGCCGCGGCCCGAAATGATCGAACGGGTAGAATCGTTGAGGATCTCATTGACCACTTCGGCCATGAACGACTTGCCGTAGACCTTACGCAGGTGCTGCACCGGCACCTTGCCGGGACGGAAGCCGTTGATGCGGACCTTGTTCCTAGCGTCCGAAAGCCGCGCCATCAGCTTGGCTTCCATGTCACCGGCCGGCACGGTGATCTTGATCTCGCGCTTGAGACCGGAGTTGAGTGTTTCGGTGACCTGCATCGTAAAACCTTTGTTTTCACCAATGAGGCTGCCAAACGGCTTTCTGCCGTTTACAGCCTGCCGGTATATTCTTGCCGGGAATGGCTTTTGGCACGGAACCTGGCGATTTGACCGAAAATACGGCTCAAATTCTCCCAAACTGCGTTCCAAAATGTGAATAAGTCTTTGTTTTTCCTACTTCTTATCACATTTTGTAGAAGCGGATCGTCGCGTCCCGTCACATTCGACACGCCTTTTGTCACAGGCGAGCCTAATTTTCAACCATCTTCGCATTTCGGCGAATAACCATCATTTTGGCCCTGACATTGACAGAATGATGGCTACATGGGATTGCCGGTTCATGCGGATGTGGCGGAACTGGTAGACGCCCTGGATTTAGGTTCCAGTGCCGAAAGGCGTGGGGGTTCGAGTCCCTTCATCCGCACCAAGCCGCCTGCCATTTCTGGCATCGGTGTCTAAGCCTCGAACGCTCTGCCTGTGAACCACTCGGCCAGCTTTGCAAGCTCCGGCCCCAGCACGCGATCCTCGCCGACAGGCGGCACGACATCCCTGATTTCGTCGACGAATGACTGCAGGGCCGGCGGTGGCGCACGCCCGGTGACGTGCAGCGCCTGCGAGGCCATCATCGCCAGCATCGCCATCGCCGCGTCGACGCAGCGGCCGGCGGTCGCCTCCTTGGTCCAGGCGAAGAACGCCGTCGTGGCGACATCGTCCTGCCCGGCGCCGGCTGATTCCGTTCCCGGAATGAAGGTGCGCTGGGCGGCAAGCTTGGCCTGCTCGAGATAGCCGGTGATCGCCATCGGAACATAGCCGACATTGCCGTGGCCGTCGCTGTCGGCCCAATGCCGCCTGGTCATCAGGAGATCGGGCAGCAGCGACACCTTGCCATTCAGAAGCTTGGAGGCGTGACGGTCGCAGAGCAGGCAGATATCGGCCCATATCGCCGCAAGGTCGTCCAGCGCCGGCGTCGCCATGGCGTTGTGATAGCCGCCCGTGCTGATGCAACGCCCAAACGGATGCGCGTCATCGGGCGGGATGTAGACGGGATTGTCCGATATCGAGGCCAGCGAGACATCCGCCGCCCGCTCGGCCGACGAGAGTGCGCGATGCGCCTGGCCGAGAACGCGCGGCACGATGCGGTAGCTGACCGGCGCCTGATAGTTGCGCCTGCCATCTCCAGCATCGACCAGAAATTGCCGCAGCCCCTGGAGGGCCGCCGCCTCGTGCTCATCGCCCCAGAGTGTGTCGATCGCCGCGTCGTAGTGTTCGAGCGGGGCGCGAAACGCTTCGATCGACAGCGCAAACACCTTGTGCGCGATCCGGATGCGGCGGCGTGCCGCGAGCGCCGCGTCGGCCACCAGAGCGGCAGCACAGGGCGAGCCGTTGATCAGCGAGCCTCGTTCCTTGACCTCCAGGTCGAAACGCGTCGAAAGCTCGGCAAACAGCGGATAGAGCGCCAGGATTTCGCCGGCGCCGCCCTGACCTGAGGCCGGCACCATTGGCATCGGGCCACCGTCGAGCATCGCGGCGACGGCGAGCGCGATGCGCGGCGTGGTGGCGGCGTTGCCCTCGATGAAGTTCGTCAGGCGGGCAAGCACGATCGCCCTGACCACGCGATCGGGCAAAGGATCGCCGAACGAGGTTGCGGCGGCAAAGGCCTTGATGCGCGCATGGCGGTCCCGCTCGTCAAGTTCGAGCTTGCGGCTCGCCAGTTCTCCCATGGCGGTGGTGACGCCATAGATCACCGGTGGCGGATCGGTTTCAATCAGCTTCAGGAACGAGGCGCGGCAGTCGGCGATGCGCCGCAAGGCCGTCTCGCCGATCTCCACCGTGTCCTTCTTCCAAGCGACGCGAAAAACAGTGTCGAGGTTGATGTCTTCACGTGTCGTCAGGATGATCTGCATGCTTCACACCACGGCAGGCACGGACATTTAGTAAAGCGGCTCCTCGAACAGCGTCTTGTCGCCATCCACCAGCGCCTTGATCTGCGCGGTGCCATCGCCAGAGAGCGCGAGGCGTATCCCGAACGGACGCACCCGCATGTCGTTCTGGATCGCCATCCCCTGGCCTTCCGGCAGGTAGAAGCGTTCGATGCCATAATCCGGCGCGATGGTCATTCCCTCCCCGCGAAGATCCCAGCCTTCGGCGACATGGCCTGATATATCGGCCTCGTCGGCGGCGGCCGGCGTCAGTGCCTTGCCGAACCAGGCGGTGGTCGGCGTCCAGTAGCCGTCGGCGCCCTTCTTCAGGCGGACGACGATCGACGTGTCGTCGCTGGAGAATTTCTCGGCCGGAATGTTGGCGATCATTTTCACCGGTATCCGCGAAATCTCGTAGCCAAGGATAATGTAGTCGCCGCGCAGGAGATCGCGTGGATCGACGGGTTCGATCTTCAGCAGCACCTCCTTGCCGTTGCGCAGGATCGCCGCCCGGCCGGCGATGATCCAACTCAGGAAGCCTATCTGGACGAGCGCCAGCACCAGCGCCGAGATGATCAGCCGCTTTCCGGTCATCATGCCGTGGCTCCCCCGGTTGCTGGACCCTTCATGCGCTTTTCCACGCGAATGATGACGAGGGCAAGGATACCGAGCAGCACCGCGGCGGCAAGGAAGAAGCCCGCCGTATCGAGCATCGATTGCAAGGTCACGACATAGATGATGGCGAGTTCGAAGGCGAAGCCGAGATAGGCGAGCCAGCGCAGCCCACGGCTCTCCCGGCCCGCCAGCACGATGGCGGCGACGATGCCGGCCAGCGCGACGACCGAGGCGATGGCAAAGCCAATGTCGTAGGTGCTTTCATCGGCCAGTTCGAACTGGATGATCGCCAGGCCGGTGAGGAAGCCGAGCAAGGCGTGCAAGGGCAACCGGCCGCCAAGCTGGACGATCTTGTCGACCAGGCCCGGCGCGAAGATTGAGGCCGCGAACAGCAGCACCGACACGATGACCAAGGGGATCGCCACCTGCAGCGTCGCGTGATCCATGGCGAACAGCACGAGATAGAAGAGCAGCGACACGATAATGAGGTGCCGCGCCGGCTGGCTGCGGGTCCAGAACGAAACGGCAAACAGCACGATCGCCATGACCACGAAGAGATGCGGAAACTCGGTGCGATTGAAATAGTCGAACCCTTTCAGGAACAGCCAGGCATCGGCGATGCCGACCGATGCGACGGTCAGCGGGTTCGAACGCAGCGCGACTGCCGCCAATGCCGTGCCGGCACCCCAGGTGACCAAAGCAGACGCCTCGTCGCCGGACAGATGATACATCTGGCCGATCAGCGCGATCGAACCGCCGAAAGCCGCGGCCGCCACGATCCACAGCGCCTCGCCGATCGCCGCATGGTCGCGCGTCTTCAACACCGCGCCGCCGACATAGCCGCCAAGGATGACGGCAAACAGTGCCGCTACCCGTGCCAGCCGCGGGATCGCGTCCCAATTGGCGGCGACGAAAATCAGGATGGCGGCGCCGAACAGCAAGGCGGCCATCATCGCCAGGATGGAACCGAAGCTGAGCGATTTGCGCTCGTTGGCCTCGACATCGCGCGCCAGGGAATCGGCGGTCGCCGCATCGATCAGGCCGGTCTGTTGCCAGCGCGCGATATCGGACCTGATCCGCGACGAATAGCTCGCCATGCTGCCCCTCCCCCGCTTCGGTCTTTTTTTCAGCCGACCCGGTCAAACCGTTGACGCAACGGCATTTTCCGATTCGGGTTTCTTTGTGTCAGGTCCGTGAAGGCGCGTTAATGTTGCATTGCACAATTTGCATTGCTGCCATGCAGCCATAGCGCTTTTAAATCGATATGGGTCCGCCTATCTATGGTTCGTACACAAAGACGGAATGATCCGGAAGAAAGACGAAACGAGAAATACCATGAACCTGATCCGCAACTACCGCAACTGGCGCCGCTACCGGGACACTGTCTCCGAGCTGAGCCGCCTGAGCAACCGTGAACTGACCGACCTCGGCATCAGCCGCAGCGACATTCCTTACGTCGCTCGCAAGGCGGTCTAAATTCTTCGGACCGCAAATGGTCCGAACCAGTTTTGAAAAAGAGAACGACAATGAACCTGATCCGCAACTATCGTAACTGGCGCGTTTATCGCGAGACGGTTACCGAGCTGGGTCGCCTTTCGAACCGCCAGCTGCATGATCTTGGTATCGTCCGCGACGAAATCAAGAGCGTCGCCCGCCGGGCGATCTAATCCAGGAATTTCGCCAGGGTCGACCTCCTCCCCGACCCTGACGAATACGGTCACCCCTTACCTCCTCCCAAGGGTTGACCACCAAAACGGCGCCCGCCGCACCTCCTCCCGCGGCGGGCGCTGTTACCCAAAAGGGTTTCGCCCCTTTCAAAAATAGCGAAAGAGATTTCGTCAAAGCCGACCTCCTCCCCGGCGATGACGAATACGGTCGGCCTTCACCTCCTCCCGAGGGTCGACCCCCAAAACGACACCCGCCGGACCTCCTCCCCCGGCGGGTGTTGTTGTTTTCAGGGGCTGGTTCCTTCGGGAGCAGTTTGCCCGGCACCACGCACGGCAATTGCAATCGCCGCACCAAGCGATTATTCCGGCGCTCATGAGCAAAAATCCCATCCACATCATCGGCGGCGGCCTCGCCGGCTCCGAAGCTGCCTGGCAGGCGGCGCAAGCCGGCGTGCCGGTTGTCCTGCATGAAATGCGGCCCGTTCGCGGCACCGATGCGCACAAGACCGATGGTCTGGCCGAACTTGTCTGTTCCAATTCGTTCCGCTCCGACGACGCCGAAAACAACGCCGTCGGCCTGTTGCACGCCGAAATGCGGTTGGCTGGCTCCCTGATCATGAGTGCCGGAGACGCCAACCAGGTACCGGCTGGCGGTGCGCTTGCCGTCGACCGCGACGGATTCTCCGACGCCGTGACGAAAAAGCTCGAAGCGCACCCGCTGATCACCATCCAGCGCGAGGAAGTGCAGGGCCTGCCGCCGGCGGATTGGGATCAGGCAATCATCGCCACGGGTCCGCTGACCGCACCTTCGCTTGCCCAGTCGATCGCCGAGGCGACCGGCGCCGACGCGCTCGCCTTCTTCGATGCCATCGCTCCGATCGTCCATTTCGATACGATCGACATGGACACCTGCTGGTTCCAGTCGCGCTACGACAAGGTCGGGCCCGGCGGCACCGGCAAGGACTATATCAACTGTCCCCTGGACAAGGAGCAGTACCTTGCCTTCGTGCAGGCACTGGTCGATGGTCAGAAAACCGAATTCAAACAATGGGAAGGCACGCCCTATTTCGACGGCTGCCTGCCGATCGAGATCATGGCCGAACGCGGCGTCGAGACGCTGCGCTATGGGCCGATGAAGCCGATGGGGCTAACCAATGCGCACAATCCGACGGTGAAGGCCTATGCCGTCGTGCAGCTGCGGCAGGACAATGCGCTGGGCACGCTCTACAACATGGTCGGCTTCCAGACCAAGCTGAAGCATGCCGAACAGGTGCGCGTGTTCCGCACCATCCCGGGCCTCGAAAATGCCGATTTCGCCCGCCTCGGCGGCCTGCACCGCAACACCTACATCAACTCGCCGACCTTGCTCGATGCTTCGCTGCAGCTGAAGTCGCGCCCCGGCCTGCGTTTTGCGGGCCAGATCACCGGCTGCGAGGGCTATGTCGAGAGCGCCGCGATCGGCCTGCTCGCCGGACGCTTCGCCGCCGCAGAAAGGCTCGGCCATGCGCCCTCGCTGCCGCCGCTCACCACGGCTTTCGGTGCATTGCTCAACCACATCACCGGCGGCCACATCGTTTCCGATGACGAACCCGGGAAACGCTCCTTCCAGCCGATGAACGTCAATTTCGGCCTGTTCCCGCCCGTCGAAGCCCCGAAGACCGAGGGCAAACGCATGCGCGGCAAGGACAAGACGGTCGCCAAGCGGCATGCGATCACGTCGCGCGCCCGGGCCGACTGCCGGCAATGGCTGGGATTGGCGGCGCAAACGGCAGAAGCAGCGGAATAGACTTGCCGGCCTGATGGACCCCTGGCGTAAAGTGGGATAGTATCCTACCTATGCCTAAGAGAGATATCCATGGAAGCCGCTGAAAAACTGTCCGTCACCGTCACGCCCGCCATGGCGCGCATGATCCGCGAGAAAGTCCAGGACGGCTCCTTCGGCTCGGCGAGCGAGGTCATCCGCGCCGCACTTCGCGCCTTCCAGCGCGAAGAGGAAGAGCATACCGAGCGGATGGCGTCGATCCGGGCGCGGGTGACGGCGTCGATCGAGGACACGAGACCGAACCTTTCTGGAGAAGAGGTTCGCGACCGGCTTAAGAAATTCGCTGGGCAATATTCGAGCCGCGCTGATGATTCGGCGGCTTGAAGTCGAATATCTCGAAAGTGCCAGCGCCGATCTTACCAACATTTTCACACACATAGCCGAGGCAACCGGAAGTCCAGACGTAGCGCTGAGATTCGTGCTGCGCATCGAAGACCGCTGCCAGAGCATTGGCAACGCACCTCGGGGTGGTCGTTCTCGTGACGACATCGTGCCAGGATTGCGAACGGTGCCGTTCGAGCACTCTGCTGTCATCGCCTACATCGTGGAAGACGATCTCGTCCGTATCGTCAACATTTTCTACGGCGGCCGCGACTACGAGACACTGATGCGCGATGGTGGCTCGACCGCGCCCTTATGATAAAAGCAGCTATTCCGCCGGCTCGGCACTTGCAGCCGGCAGCCCCGGCTTGCCCGCCTCGCCCGGATTCCGCCTGACATAGGCGGCCTTCAGGCTTTCCGATGTGTCGCGCAAGCCGTCATGGCTCCAGCCGGGCGGCTTGATCAGGTAGTTGAGACGATCGCTGAGCGAAAGCCTCGGAGCAAAGGCATCCGCGAACATGCCGATCCATTCGTGGAACGCCACTTTCAGCGGATTGAAGGTGCCGATATTCTTGACGATGCCGTAGCGCGGCCGGTCCTCTTCCAATTCCTCGACGAAGGTGCCGAACATGCGATCCCAGATGATCAGCGTGCCGGCATAATTGGCGTCGAGGTACCGCGGATTGGTGGCGTGATGGACGCGGTGGTGCGAGGGCGTGTTGAAGATGAATTCGCACCAGCCCCACATCTTGCCGACGGTCTCGGTGTGGATCCAGAACTGCCAGACCAGATTGAAGCCAAAGGTGAAGGCAATCACCGCCGGATGGAAGCCGAGCAGCACCAGCGGCGCCTGCAGCACGAACATGAAGGTGAACAGCCCGGTCCAGCTTTGTCTCAGCGCCGTCGACAAATTGTAGTGCTGGCTGGAATGATGGTTGACGTGCTCGGCCCACACCCAGCGCACCCGGTGCGCAATGCGGTGGTAGACATAGTAGCGCAAATCATCGAGCAGGAAGGCGGTCAGGAACACCCAGAACGACAGCCCGAGATTGAAGATCCGGAATTGCCACAGCCATAGCAGTGCCCAATAGGACACGACGCCAAGCAGCAGCCCGGCGACGACATTGCCGGTGCCCATCATCAGGCTGGTCAGTGTGTCGCGCGTCTCGAACGAGCCCTTGGCGCGGCCGGTGCGCACCAGCCACAGTTCGATCAGGATCGCTGCGACGAAGAACGGAATGGCCAGTTGGGTGACCTGCGGGAAATCGTAACTGTCCATCACGCGGCCTCCTTGGTGGAATTGCGGTGTTGCGACCCGAGAGCGTTCAGCAAGTCCTGCGCATCAACGGCGTCGGCAAAGCTGAAGCGGCCTCCCTTCCAGGTGAAATCGGCAAGTCGAAACGAGACCACGCCTGCACCCTCGGCCACCAGAGCCGTGACATCCGCGGACGTGACGATGCGCGTCAAAAAGCAGTCGCCGATGCTGTGCACGATTCCGATGCGCCCTTGCCCGATATCCAGAAACGCTGTCCTGGCATCCGCCGTCAGGCGAACCCGCGTAGCAATGTCATCGGGAAAATCCTCGGCGAAACGGCTCAACGCCTGATCCGGACCGGCCAGCATGGCCGCCTTGCTGCCACCGGTGAAATGCACCGCGGCAACCGACAGCGCAATGCCAAGGACGACGATCGCGACCAGAACGAGCAAACTCATGGATTTCCTCCGGGCCGGCCTGTCGTCTTAGGCGACAGTTCCCAGCTCGGCCGAATCCTTAGCATGATTGACGTTTACGTCAAAGTGCCGGCCAGCCCTTGCTCGCGCGACGCAGCAATAGCCAATGCCGGCGTAGCGCCGACAGCCGCGCCACGCCGTCGAGCGGCGAGCCACTCTCCATTTTCGTCAGGTAAGCGCGCGACAGGGCCACCGGCAGAAATGCCGGACGCAGCAGGACCGGCAGAGCCGACGCCCCCTGCTCGAAGGCGGAAAGATGATCCCGCGCCAGCGCAATCATCGCCGCCACCGCACGCTTAGCGCCGGGGCCGCCGTCACCGGCAACAAACTCTTCCGGCGAAGAGCCCGCCGCCGCCAGGATATCGACCGGGACAAAACACTGCCCACGTTTGCGGTGCAGCGGCAGCAGAAGCAACAGGCCGGTTATCGCCTGGGCGCAGCCGGCCCTGCCCGCCAGTTCAGCGAAACGCGGCGCCTCGACGGGATCGAGCACCATCGCCGCAAGCTGGATGAGAGCGGCTGCCGTCTCGCCGCAATAGCCTTCGAGATCGGTGCGCAACGGCATCGGATCGTCATAGAGATCGAAAATGCGCGCCTCGAGCATGTTGTCGAACGCCGACTTCGGCAGCTTGAACGCAGCAATGGTGGTGTTCAAGGAATCGGCAACAGGATGGCCGGCACCCGCCTCGCCACCGGCGGCAATGACATCGCGCCACCATTGCAGCCGCACTTCGCCGGGCAACGGCTCGTGGATGCGATCCCGGATACCTGCGATCTCGGCATTGAAGGCATAGAGCGAAAACAGCGCGTCGCGCTTGTCGGCCGGCGCGTAGAGCGCGGTGAGATAGCGGTCGTGGTCGGCGGCGCGCACCGCGTCCATGACGATTTTGGCATTTTCGGACATATCAATCGACGGCGATCAGCGCGGCGGCCACGGCGCGGTCTTCCGCCAGAAGGACATTATAGGTCCGCACCGCAGCCCCCGTCGACATCGGGTCGGACGTGATGCCCGCCGCCTTCAGCGCCGCGCGCAGCGCCGCCGGCAGCGGCCGGAGTTCCCTGCCCATGCCGACCAGCAGGATCTCGACCTTGTCGGCCTCGGCCAGCAGCCTGTCGAAATCAGCCACTGTCAGCGCTGTGGCGTCGGCCGGCTCCCAACCATGGATGCCGGATGGCAGGCACAGCAGCGAGCCGCGATGCGACATGTCGGCAAAGCGGAACCCGCCATTGCCGTAGGCCTCGATCGGCGCACGGCCAGGGAAATGCGCCTCGCGGATGACGATGCCTTTGCCGGTCACCGTTGTGTCACCCCTTCGCGGCCGCGCGTCAGGTCGCGACCGCTTTGCCGCCGCCCACCGGCTTCTCCTCGTCGGAGGTTGTAGCCTGCGGCCGCAGCTTGAACAGGATCAGCAGCGGTGCCGCGATGAAGATCGACGAATAGGTGCCAAACACGACGCCGAACAGCATGGCCATAGTGAACGAGCGGATCACCTCGCCGCCGAACAGCACCAGCGCCAGCAAGGCGAGGATCGTCGTCACCGAGGTCAGCGTCGTTCGCGACAACGTCTCGTTGATGGCGTTGTTCAACAGCTGCGGCAGCGGCATTCGCTTGTATTTTCGCAGATCCTCGCGAACGCGGTCGTAGACCACGATCGTGTCGTTCAGCGAATAGCCGATGATGGTCAGTATCGCCGCCAGCGACGACTGGTTGAATTCAAGCCCGGTGATGACGAAGAAGCCGAGCGTCATCACCACATCGTGCACCGTCGCCACGATGGCGCCGACCGCGAACTGCCATTCGAAACGGAACCAGACATAGACCAGGATGCCGAACAGCGCGACCAACATGGCGATCGTGCCTTGCTTGGCCAACTCGCCGGAAACCGTCGGTCCCACCACTTCGACGCGGCGGAAATCATACTGGTCCTGCAGCTCGCCGCGCACCTTGTCGATGACCGTCTGCTCGGCATTCTCGCCGCCATCCTGCGTCCCGACGCGGATCAGCACGTCGTTCGGCTCGCCGAACTGCTGTACCTGCACTTCGCCAATGTTGAGTTCCGTCAATCTGCCTCTGATATCGGCGAGATCGGCGGTGCCGCTCTTGGCCTTCACCTCGATCAGCGAACCGCCCTTGAAATCGATGCCGTAATTGATGTCGATGGTCATGAACAGGACCACCGACAGAACCGACAGGAAGCTCGACAACGCGAACGTCCAGCGGCGGATGCCCATGAACGGAATCTTCGTGCCCGGCGGAATGAAGGTCACCGGCGCCTTCGGCAATTCCTTCGGACGGGCACGGCGCAGCCAGATCGACACCAGCAGCCGGGTGAAGGTGAAGGCGGTGAAGACGGTGGTCAGGATGCCGATGGCGTAGGTGATGGCAAAGCCCTTCACCGGACCGGTGCCGAGATAGAACAGCACCACCGTGGCGATCAGCGAGGTGACGTTGGAATCGACGATGGTGGCCAGCGCCTTGGAGAATCCGGTGTCGATCGCCTGGATCACGGAGCGGCCGTTACGTCGCTCCTCGCGAATGCGTTCGTAGATCAGCACGTTGGAATCGACCGCCATGCCGATGGTCAGCACGATACCGGCGATACCGGGCAAGGTCAGTGTCGCGCCAAGCAGTGACAACAGCCCGACGATCATCGCCACGTGCACTGCCAGAGCGATGTTGGCGAGGAAGCCGAGGAAGCCGTAGGCGACGAACATGAACGCAACGACGAGGATCGAGCCGATGATGCCCGCGACCTTGCCGGCATGGATCGAATCCTGGCCGAGGCCCGGACCTACGGTGCGTTCTTCGATCACCGTCAGTGTCGCCGGCAGCGCACCGGCGCGCAGCAGCACAGCGAGATCGTTGGCGCTCTGGGCGGTGAAATTGCCGGAGATCTGGCCAGTGCCGCCGAGGATCGGCTCACGGATCTGCGGCGCCGAGATCACCTGATTGTCGAGCACGATCGCGAACAGCTTGCCGACATTCTGCGAGGTCGCCTGGCCGAAACGCGCCGCGCCCTTCGAATCGAAGCGGAACGAAACCACCGGCTCGTTGTTCTGCGAATTGTATGTCGCCTGCGCATCGACGAGGTTCTCACCCGAAACGATGACGCGGTTTTCGATCAGGTAGGGAACCGGCGGATCGTCCTGCGAATAGAGGATCGAGGAGCCGGCAGGCGGACGGCCGTTGAGCGCATCCTGCACCGGCATCGACTGGTCGACCATCTGGAAGGTCAGCTTGGCGGTCTGGCCGAGGATTTCCTTCAGCCGTTGCGGATCCTGCAGACCCGGCACCTGGACCAGGATGCGGTCGTCGCCCTGGCGCTGCACGATCGGCTCGGTGGTGCCGAGTTCGTTGACACGGCGGCCGACGACTTCGATCGATTGCGTCAGCGCCGTCGAGGTGCGGTATTTGATGCCGGCGTCGGTGACGGTGAACTTGAGCAGGCCGGGCTCGGAATCATCCAGCGTCATCTCCTGGATGGAGCCGCCGCTGAACAGGCCGGCAGCGACAGGATCGGTCAATGTCTTCAGCGCCTTCTTGGCGGCATCGACCTGGGCGAGATCGGTGATGCGGACCTGCACGGTGCGGCCCGATCCGGCAAGGCCGGTATAGCCGACCTTGGCATCGCGCAGCAGCGTCCTGATCTCGTCCCGCGTCGTTTCCAGCCGATCCTTGATCAGATCGTTGGGATCCATCCTGAGCAGGATGTGCGACCCACCCTGCAGATCGAGGCCGAGCGTCATCTGCCGCTTCGGCACCCAGCTGGGCAGTTGGGCCAGCGTACTGGCGGAGAACAGGTTTGGCGCGGCGAGGATCACTGTGATGGCCACGGCCACCCAGATCAGGATCATCTTGAAGCGCGAAAAATACAGCATATGGCGTCGTCCGTCAGAGCGTGTCCGCGGATCGCTCCGCCTGGAATTTGGTTATTTCTTGGCGTTCTGGTTGGCCACCGGCTCGCCCTTGACGCGCACGTCGGCGATCGTCGAGCGCAGCGCGGTCACCTTGGTGCCACCGCCGAGGTCGATCTCGAGCTCGTTGTCGTCGATCACCTTGGTCACCTTGCCGACAAACCCGCCGCCGGTGACGACCGTGTCGCCGCGGCGAACCGCCGCCAGCATCTCACCGCGCTTCTTCAGCTGCGTGCGCTGCGGCCGGATGATCAGAAAATACATGATCACGAAAATCAGGACAAACGGCAAAATGCTGATGAACATATCTGGAGAGGCGCCGCCGATGCCTTGGGCGTATGCCGGTGTCACGAACATCGAGAGTACTCCTGAATTTTGAAAACAGCCGCCAACGTCCTGCGGAGTTTGGCGGCCCCTTGAAATTTGGCCGGAATATAGTCGGTAAAGTTGTCAATGCAACTGCGCGGCTGGGCAAATCGGCTGCTTTTCCGGCCTGTTGAGCCGTGTTAGAGCATGACCGGGAAAAGCGCGAGCCGGTTTTCGGAAAAGATCACGCTCGAACAAAAGGTTGCAACCGGTTTCGAACCCGACGGAATCGGACAGGTCCACGCACCGACACTTCAAAACCGCGAAAAACAAAAGCCAGACATGACCGACAGCAGCATTGACGCCCTGAACCAGAAGCTCGACCGCCTGATCGAGGCGGTCGGCCGCCTTGCCCCGCAACCGGTGCCTCAAACCGATCTCGGCGAGGCCGATTGCTTCGTCTGGCAGGCCGACCCTGGTTTTCTGGAGCCGGTACACAAGGTCAATCGCGTCGACATCGGCCTGATCCGTGGCGTCGACCGTGTCCGTGACATCCTTGTCGACAACACCGAGCGCTTCGCCGCCGGCTATGCCGCCAACAACGTGCTGTTGTGGGGGGCGCGCGGCATGGGCAAATCCTCGCTGGTCAAGGCCGTGCACGCGGACATCAATGCCAGGGCCAGGTCCGACCTGCCGTTGAAGCTGATCGAGATCCACCGTGAGGACATAGACACGCTGCCGAAGCTGATGGGCCTGCTCAAGGCGGCTCCCTTCCGCTTCATCCTGTTTTGCGACGACCTCTCCTTCGACCACGACGATACGTCCTACAAATCGCTGAAGGCAGCACTCGAGGGCGGCGTCGAGGGGCGCCCGGCCAATGTCATCTTCTACGCCACCTCCAACCGCCGCCATCTGTTGCCGCGCGACATGATCGACAATGAGCGCTCGACCGCCATCAACCCATCCGAGGCGGTCGAGGAAAAGGTCTCGCTGTCCGATCGTTTCGGCCTGTGGCTCGGCTTCCACAAATGTTCGCAGGACGAGTATCTCGACATGATCGACGGCTACGTCCGTCATCATGGCCTGGCCATCGACCCCGAGCAACTGCGCGCCGAAGCGCTGGAATGGGCAACGACACGCGGCAGCCGATCGGGCCGCGTCGCCTGGCAGTTCACCCAGGACCTGGCCGGTCGGCTTGGCAAGCCGCTGAAGGATTGAAGCGTTGGTTCCCGTCGCAAAACGCAATCAAGCGACAATGTCATTCGGGCGGCTGCGCCCGTCGCAAGTCACGCGGCGTTTGGCCAATCTCGCGGCGCATCCAATGCGCCAGATGTGACTGGTGTGCGAAGCCCGTCAATTCCGCAACCTCGCTTGTGCTGAGATCGCCTTGCTGCAGCAGAACGCGTGCGCGTTCGACGCGACGTCGCAACACGTAGCGATGCAGGGTGACGCCCGTCGCTACCTTGAACCATGTCCGCAAGTGCGAGCTGCTCGCGCCGGCAACCCGGCTTAGCCGATGGATCGAAAGCGGCTCGTGGAGAGCGGCCTCAATGTGCTCCAGGACGCGCTTGAGCTGGGTATCCGACAACCGGTTCGTTCGTTCGATGTCTGAATCATCGAGGCCAAGCAGCCTCACCGCGAATGCGGCGCCAATGCTGTCGGCAAACAAAGGGCCACTCGGCACGTTTGCATTGAGATCGCTCTGGAGTGCTCGAGCGAGATGTTCGATGCTCTGGTCACGAAGCAAATGGCGTGTGTCGAGCCGCGATGCTCGCGCCCTGCCACCAAGTTCCGCCGCCACCCTTTCCATCAAGGCTGGCTGCAAGACAATCTCAATCGTGTCGAACGGGGTTTCAGCCTCGAAACCGCCCTCCTCGCCAGCTGGCACCAGATCGATATCGCCGGCGCGCCTGACGAAATATCGCCTAACCTCATTGCAGTAGGAGCGTGTCGCGGCGCTTGTATGCACCATGATGCGATGGTGTGGCACCCGCGGAAGACGATGGACGCCTGCTTCAATATGCCGGGAAACCATTGTTACGTCGGACGGGGATCGGGCCGGAGCGAATTGCGGACGCATGCTCTCTCGATTCATGGCAAAACCTGTTCAAGATTTGGCAATTCCCGCGCGATTTTCAATGCCGCGAACCTGTACTCACGCCTCTCCATCAAGCTTGGAAGAGAGGTTGCCATGAGTTTCTATGTTGTTGTCGGTGCGGGCCCGGTTGGACGCGAGACCGCTCGTCTTCTTGGCGAAGAAGGACATGATGTCGTTCTCACAAGCCGCAGCGTCGGCTCGAACGCGCTGCAGAACGTTCGGGCCATACAGGCCGACGCCACGGATGCCTCGGAACTGTCGCGTATCTGCCGAGGCGCCGATGCCATCTTCATGTGCGCCATGGCCACATATCATCGGTGGCCGACCGACTTTTTCCCCATCATCGACGGCACCGTGCGCGCGGTGGAAGCGGTCGGCGCGAAGCTCATCGTGCTCGGAAACCTCTATGGCTATGGGGAAAATGCCGATAGCCCGCTTCGCTCCGACCTGCCTCTAGACCCGACTTCGAAGAAGGGAACCGCCAGGACGATTATGTGGCAGCGGGCGGCCCGTGCCAATGTGCCGGCGATCGAAGTACGGTCCAGCGACTATCTCGGACATGGCGCGATCAGCTACTTCTCACTAGTCGCGCTGCCCTCCATCATCGAGGGCAAGCCTACCGCCTTTATTGGAGACCTCGACGCAACTCATGCCTGGACCTTCACCAAGGACGTCGCCAAGACGCTTGTCGCGGCCTCCCGCTACACGGGTGAATGGCGACGGGCGTTTCACGTTCCCTCGCAATACGCCTCCCCCCGGGAACTCATCCAGAAAATCGCGGCGATGCTCGGACGAGAGGCTTCAGAGACACGTTCCTATTCCGTCCCCGAAATGGAAGCGTTGGGCATGCATGAACTCATCGAGATGAGCTACCTCTTCGAGAGCCCTTTGCTGGTTGATTCCTCCGACGCCGAGGCACTTCTAGGCGTGAAGGCCAGTAGCCTTGAGGAGATGATCGCCGACACGCTCCTTGATCATCTTTGAGCCTTGCGGACAGGCATTTGTACAAAACTGAAAAAGCCCGCCCCTTGCGGAGCGGGCTGAGCGGGCGGGCCGGACTGGAGGTCAGGCGGCCTGCAAATCGCTTTTTTTATTCTATTCGAGATAGCCCGACGGATCGACCGGAGCCGAGTTCTTGCGCACTTCGAAGTGCAGCTTCGGCGAGTCCGTCGTGCCGCTCATGCCTGACAGCGCGATTTCCTGGCCGCGCTTGACCTTCTGGCCGCGCTGGACCTCGATCGAACTGGCATGGCCGTAGACGGTTACCAGGCCGTTCTCGTGGCGCACCAGCACCGTATTGCCGAATTCCTTGAGCCCATCGCCAGCATAGATGACGACGCCATTCTCGGCTGCCTTGACCGGCGTGCCCGTGGGCACGGCGATGTCGACGCCGTCCTTGCCAGCCCCGAAACCAGAGATCACGCGGCCGCGCACCGGCCAGCGCATCTTGCCGATGCCGGTGGCGTCAGGCGCGACAGCATCGTCGTCCTCAGCCTGCTGAATGACCTTCGAATCTTTCTTCGGCGGCGTGTAAGACGCCAGCGTTTCCGACGGCGTCGTCTTTGCAGCCGGCTGCGTCGTTGCCGTGGTCACCGGGTCGATCTTGGCCGGCTTGGCGCTGGCGACGGTCGCCGCTCCACCAGCCGGCACCTTCAGGGTCTGGCCGATCTTGAGCAGGCCATCCTTCATGCCGTTGGCCTGCTTCAACGCGACGACGCCGACGCCGGTCTTCCTGGAAATCGAGGACATCGTGTCCCCCGACTGGACGGTGTAGGTGCCGGCGGCGCCGGTCGCCTTGGCCACCTGCACGGGCTTGGGCTCCTTGGGCTGGCTTGCGGCGGCCGAAGCGTCGACCTGAGCAGCAGCCTTGCCCTCCTTGAGCTTCGGCTGCTGTGGCAGCACAGCGACCTTTTCGGGCGCGGTGGCCGGAAGGTCGTGCTTGCCGTCCTTCGCTGGCTTGGCATCAGCAACTTTCGCTTCGGCCTTGCTCGAATAGGCATAGGCCGGGATGACCAGCTTCTGACCGGTCTTCAATCCCTTGGTCGGGCTCAGCCCATTGACCTTCATGATGACGTCGGCGGGCACCTTGTAGCGGTGCGCCAGGCCGCCAATCGTTTCGCCATCCCTGACGACGATCTCGGTGGCATGCGGGGTACCGGCGGTGGCCACGCGCGGCGCGTCAGGCTGTGCGACCTTGAACGGCGATCCCGCGGGAGCGACGGTGCCGGTCGTGGTCCTGTCGACGTGAGGAGCCGGACGCACCAAGGCCGGCGCCGATGCGACGCGGACCGGGTTTGCGGCAGGCGCAAGCGCGGGAGCCGGCTGCGCCTGGGCAACGGGCGGCGGCAGCGGCCGTGACGAAACCGGCTCGAGGCTGGAGCGGCTCACCGACTGCGTATGGCTGCCGTCGAGCGGAGCGGCCGCGACATCGCCCGGATAGGGCTGCAAGGCATCCTGCTTGTTGATGATGGCGCGCTGATTGTTGGTCGAGGACGTGAAGACGTCGTCGACGCTGTTGAACCGAGAGGCCTGGGAACTGCACCCGGCCGCAGCGCCTGCAATCATGAGGACGGCGCAGCCTCGCGCCAGATTGCGCCCGTTTGCCTTCAAAACACTGAGTTGCATCGCAATAACCCGCACATACGCTTACCAACTGGGCATGATTAAAGCGCGTTAATGTTACTGGTCGGTTAACCCCTTAAAATCAGACGCAAATTTTCTTAAAATATTTGAGGCCGCTTGGAGAAGCACCGAGACCAGCTCAGGCGAGCTTGCAAGCGGTCTCCCCAATTGAGCGCAAGTGGATCGCGCCGCTGCCAGGGAAGCTCATGACCTCGCCGTGCGCAGGCGGCATCGCCTGAACAACAAGCTAGATGACTGCAGCCACGCTGCGCAGGATCGGCTGCAGGCGAACGAGGCCGATATCCTCGCGCTCGAACCGGCTTCCGACCTTGGTCAGTTTGGCCAGCACCTGTTCGCCCTCTTCGGGGCCGATCGGGGCGATGACGACGCCGCCGCTCGACAATTGGTCGAGCAGGAAGCGCGGCAGGCTGTCGAAGGCGGCCCACGCGACGATACGATCGAACGGTCCTTCATTCGGCAGCCCGCCGGAACCATCCGCCTGGCGCACGATGACATTGCCGATGCCAAGCGCCTCGAAACGCTGCCTGGCCTGCTCGACAAGCGTCTTGTAGCGATCTGTGGTGACGACCCGCGCCGCTAGCCGCGACATCACCGCTGCCGTGTAACCTGAGCCGGTCCCGATCTCGAGCACGCGGTTGCCCTGCTCGATGGTGAGCGCCGCGATCACCGCCGCCTGCATGTCGGCGCCTTCGATCGCCTCGCCGCATTCGATCGGCAGCATGCGATCCGACCAGGCGATCTGATGGAACTGGGCACCAAGAAAACCACGCCGCGGTGTCGCCTCGAAAGCAGCGATCAGCGCCTTCGGCACCGTTCCCCGGCCGCGCAAGCGCAGCAGAAAGGCGGCGAAGCCTTCGCGATCATCGATTGGAAGCCCCTGATTCATGCAAGCGCCTTGCTCAGTTGGTCACGGATTTCATGCGCGGTGAGGTCGAGATGCAGCGGTGTCACCGACACCAGCCTGTTGTGCAGGGCGTAGAGGTCGGTGCCATGCTTGCCTTCGACCGGCTCGCGGCCGAAGCGCAGCCAGTAGTAGGGCAGCCCGCGCCCGTCGCGGCGCTCGTCGACCCACAGGCTATGCACGAGCTTGCCTTGCGAGGTGACCACCGTACCGGCGACTTCCTCGGGAAGGCAGTTCGGAAAATTGACGTTGAGCAGCACGCCGTCCGGCAACGGCGTCGCGACAAGCTTCTTCAGCAGCGCCGGCGCCAGCGCCTCGGTCGTCTCGTAAGGGACGACACGATCCTCGCCGACATAGCTGTAGCCCTGGCTGAGCGCGATCGAGCGGATGCCGAGCAGCGCGCCTTCCATGGCGCCGGCGACGGTTCCCGAATACGTGACGTCGTCGGCGATGTTGGCGCCGGAATTGATGCCGGACAGGATCAGGTCCGGCGCACCCGGCAGGATCTTCTTGACGCCCATGATGACGCAATCGGTCGGCGTGCCGCGCACGGCGAAATGCTTCTCGCCGATCTTGCGCAGCCGCAGCGGCTCCGAGATCGACAGCGAATGCGCATAGCCGGACTGGTCCTGCTCCGGCGCCACCACCCAGACATCGTCGGACAGGGTGCGAGCGACGCGTTCGAGCGACGCCAAGCCCTCGGCGTGAATGCCGTCGTCATTGGTCAGGAGAATACGCATCATTTCGATTCGATCTTTTCCAGACCGCCCATGTAAGGCCGCAGCACTTCAGGAATGGTTACGCTGCCATCCTCATTCTGGTAGTTTTCGATGACAGCTATGAGCGCGCGACCAACCGCGGTGCCCGAGCCGTTCAGCGTATGGACGAAGCGGTTGCCCTTGCCGTCCTTGTCCTTGTAGCGGGCGTCCATGCGGCGCGCCTGGAAATCACCGCACATCGAGCAGGACGAGATTTCGCGATAGGCGTTCTGGCCGGGTAGCCAGACCTCGATGTCGTAGGTCTTGCGCGCACCAAACCCCATGTCGCCGGTGCACAGCGTCATGGTGCGGAACGGCAGGCCGAGCCGCTTCAGCACTTCCTCGGCGCATTGCGTCATCCGCTCATGCTCGGCGAGCGACGATTCCTGATCGGTGATCGACACCAGTTCGACCTTGTAGAACTGGTGCTGGCGCAGCATGCCGCGCGTGTCGCGCCCGGCCGAACCCGCTTCCGAACGGAAGCATGGCGTCAGCGCTGTGAAGCGCAGCGGCAGTTTTTCATGCGCGGTGATCTCCTCGCGCACCAGATTGGTGAGCGGCACCTCGGCGGTCGGGATCAAGCCAAGCCTACCCTCCCCGTGCGACGTGAAAAACAGATCTTCCTCGAACTTCGGCAGCTGGTTGGTGCCGAAAAGAACGTCGTCCTTGACCATCAATGGCGGGATGACTTCCTCATAGCCATGCTCGGTCGTGTGCAGGTCGAGCATGAACTGGCCAAGCGCGCGTTCCATCCGCGCCAACCCGCTCTTCAGCACGGTGAAGCGCGATCCCGACAGTTTCGCCGCCCGCTCGAAATCCATCATGCCAAGCGCTTCGCCGACCTCGAAATGCTCCTTCACCCAGTTCGGGCGCGTCGGTATCTTGCCGACGATGTGCTTGACCACATTGTCGTGCTCGTCCTTGCCGACCGGCACATCTTCGAGCGGCACATTGGGCAGCACCGCCAGCGCATCGTTCAGTGCCTTGTCGAGTTCGCGTTCGCGTGCCTCGCCGTTCTGGATGAAGGTCTTGATCTCGCCGACTTCAGCTTTCAATTTTTCGGCAAGTGCCGCATCGCCCGAACGCATGGCGTTGCCGATCTCCTTCGAGGCGGCGTTGCGACGCTCCTGCTTCATCTGCAACTCGGTGACGTGCTCGCGCCGCGCCTCGTCCGAGGCGATCAGCCCATCGACCGTGGACTGCGCGTCACCGGCCGACCAGGAGCGCTTCACCAGCGCCTCGACAAGGGCCTTCGGGTTGTCGCGAATCCATTTGATATCAAGCATGGTTTTTTCGTCCTCAAGCTAGGCTAGAGGGGCGTAAACCGCATCCTTGATCGATGCAAGATGAGGCTGGGCGGCGGTTGTCGTTTTCCGCCGCGAGTACGGGCCTGTTACTTTACGAGGCTGCCGGCGCCGGTGGCTCGTCCGGCGCTTTGTCCGCCACGGCTTCCGCAGCATCCTGCTTCTCGCGCGCCACCCGCTGCCTTTCCTGGTCGCGCTCGATCCACCGCGCGGCCCAGATCGAAACCTCGTAGAGCAAGATGGTCGGAAGGGCCAGGCCGATCTGGCTCATCGGATCGGGTGGCGTCAGCACCGCCGCGACGATGAAAGCAATGACGATCGCCCATTTGCGTTTCTCGGCCAGCCCCTTGGACGACAGCATGCCGACGCGCGTCATCAGGCTGGTCACCACCGGCAGCTGGAACACCAGGCCGAAGGAGAAGATCAGCGTCATGATCAGGCTGAGATATTCCGACACTTTCGGCAGCAGCGAAATCTGCACCTGGTCGTCAGTGCCGGCCTGCTGCATGGCGAGGAAGAACCACATCACCATCGGCGTGAAGAAGAAATAGACCAGCGAGGCGCCCATCAGGAACAAGATGGGCGACGCGATCAGGAACGGCAGGAAGGCGTTGCGCTCGTTCTTGTAGAGGCCGGGCGCGATGAATTTGTAGATCTGCGTGGCGATCAGCGGAAAGGCGATGACCATGCCGCCGAACATGGCGAGCTTGACCTGGGTGAAGAAGAATTCCTGCGGCGCGGTGTAGATCAGCTCGACCTTGTGCGGATCGAGCCCCGCCCACTTCGTCGCCCATTTGAACGGAACGACCAAAAGATTGAACAGCTTCTTGGCGAAGAAGAAGCAGACCAGGAAGGCGACAAAGAAACCGCCTAGCGACCAGATCAGCCGCCGGCGCAACTCGATGAGATGCTCCATCAGCGGCGCCGACGATTTTTCGATCTCGTCCTTTTCCTTGTCCGAAACGCTCACTTGGCGGCTCCAGCCGTCTTCTTGGCCACCGGCTTCTTCGCCGCAACCGGTTTCGGCTCGGCTTTCGCCACGGTTTTGGTCGCGATCGCCTTGGCCGCGGCCGGCTTCGCTGTTTTGGGCATTTCAGGCTTTGAAGCCGTCACGACTTTCGTCGGCGCCTTGGCCGCCGGTGTCGCCTTTGCCGGTGGAGCCTTGGCCACTTTCTTCGCGGATACCTTCGTCGTCACGACCGGTTCGGTGGGCGCCGACGATGTCACCACCGATTCATCGGTCATTGCCGGGAAAATCGGCGCTGCTGGCGCAGCCTCAGGCCCGTTGACGCCAGGCATGGTCGTTGCGCCGTTCTTCAACGGTTCGGCCGCCTGCGGGGTTGAAGCGGCAGGCGCTGCCGGATCGGCGGCCGGCTTCGGCTTCATCGCCGCGTCGACGCCCGAGCGCACATCGGCCGCCGCCTGCTCGAATGGATTGAGCTGTTTGCGGATCTCGGCGGCCGGACTGAGGTTCCTGAGCTCGTCGACCGACTTCTTGACGTCGTCGAGCTCGGCTTCCTTCAGCGCTTCGTTGAACTGTTTCTGGAAGTCGGCCGCCATGGTGCGCAGCTTGGCCGTCGTGCGGCCGAAGGTGCGCAGCATGTTGGGCAAATCCTTGGGCCCGACGACCACGATCATGACGATCGCAATCACCAGCATTTCGGTCCAGCCGACTTCAAACATGGCTATCTGTTCCGACTAGAACCTGTGGCTCAGCTCTTGCTGGCTTTTTCCTTCACGGCCGAGACGGTCTCGTCGGCACGATGTTCGACGGTGCGCTTGTCTTCGGCAACGTCGTCGTCGGCCATGCCCTTCTTGAAGCTCTTGATGCCCTTGGCCATGTCGCCCATCAACTCGGGAATCTTGCCACGGCCGAACACCAAAAGCACGATCACCAGCACGATCATCCAATGCCAAATCGAAAATGAACCCATAGCAAATCTCTCTCGAATGTTTTCCCTGGCGATGATCTATGCGTTTTCGCGTTGGGATTCAAACACAACTGCGACAGAGTTTATGAAAGGCTGGCGGATGTCACGCATTTTCGACGCCATGGCCCGCTACGAATCCGCGCATCCTCGACAAATGGGCTGCAATTGCCGGTCAATCTTCCGTGACGCGCGGCGTCAGCAAGCCGAGTTCCTCGAGATCGATGTCGGTCAGCGCATCCTCGTCGTCGGTCAACGCATCGGGATCGGCCGGCGGCTGCGGAATGGAGAAATTCGACGGCATGCGGCCTGAAAGCAGCCCGGCGCCCTTCAGTTCCTCCATGCCGGGAAGATCCCGGATTTCCTCCAGCGCGAAATGGTCGAGGAACGTGTCGGTCGTACCATAGGTGACGGGACGGCCGGGCGTCCGGCGCCGGCCGCGCATGCGCACCCATTCCGTTTCCAGCAGCGTGTCGAGCGTGCCTTTCGAGGTTTCGACGCCACGGATGTCCTCGATCTCGGCGCGCGTCACCGGCTGGTGATAGGCGATGATCGCCAGCACTTCGAGCGCGGCGCGCGACAGCTTGCGCTGCTGCACCGTGTCGCGGCTCATCAGGAAGGCCAGATCGCCGGCGGTGCGAAATGCCCAGGCTTCGCCGACGCGCACCAGATTGACGCCGCGCCGTGCATAGATCTGCTGCAGTTCAGCCATGGCGACGGCGACGTTGATGCCGTCAGGCAAGCGCGCCGCGAGCTGCTTTTCGCTGACCGGTTCGGCGCTGGCGAACACGATCGCCTCGGCCATGCGCACGGCTTCCGCCAGATGCAGTCGCTCGGCCGGGTTCTGTACCTGCTCGGCCGGCTCCTCGGAAAACAGCACTTCTTCCGGTTCGTCACCAACCTTGAACGGGATAACCGAAGCGTTGGCGCGTTCGCTCATGATGCCACCTCGACTGCCTTGATTGCCTGCACACGGCCGCGCAGATAGATCGGCGCGAACACTTCGTCCTGCCGTACATCCATCTTGCCTTCGCGCACCAGTTCCAGCGTGGCCGCAAAGGAGCTGGCGATCGCCGTGCGCCGCTCCTCGGGGCTGGTCATGTACTCGATCAGAAAACTTTCCAGCGTTGCCCAGTCATGCAGGGCCCCGACCAGCCGGGTCAGGATATCGCGCGCATCCTTGAGCGACCAGACGCCGCGCCTGGCGATCGTCACATTGTTGATCGCCTGCTTCTGCCGCTGCTGGGCATAAGCGGTCAAGAGATCGTAGAGCGACGCCGAATAGGCGTTGCGCCTTTCGACGATGACCATTTCCGGCATGCCGCGCGCAAACACGTCGCGGCCGAGCCGGTTGCGGTTGACCAGCCGCGCCGAGGCATCGCGCATGGCTTCCAGCCGCTTGAGCCGGAACTGCAGCACAGCCGCCAGTTCCTCACCGCTTTCGCCCTCGTCGCCCGGCTGCTTGGGAATGAGAAGTTTCGACTTGAGGAAGGCCAGCCACGCCGCCATCACCAGATAGTCGGCGGCAAGCTCGAGCCGCAGCGCCCTCGCCGTCTCGACAAAGGTCAGATATTGCTCGACCAGCGCCAGGATCGAAATCCTCGCCAGATCGACCTTCTGCGTGCGGGCGAGATGCAGGAGCAGATCGAGCGGACCTTCGAAGCCGGCCACATCGACGACCAGCGACGGGTCGCCAGTGACGCGTGAATCGTCGTTCTCGGCCCACAGACGGTCCATCGGTGCGGCCTTCGCGGCCTTGCTTTCCAATGTCTCCGCCACGTCCTCTCGCTTCCTTTGTCAGGCCACCGCGTCGAAATAGGTGGCAAATTCCGCACGTATCTCGGCTTCTTCAGCCGCGTCGTGTTTCTTAATATAGGTCAGCGCCCGCTTGGCGCGCTCAAGCGACGTGCCTTCAAGCCCTGTGGTGCGCGATGCGATGCCCGCCATCTCCTCGAAAACACCGTTACAGTGAAGGACCAGATCGCAGCCCGCCGCAAGGATCGAGGCCGCCTTTGTCGGGAAATCCCCAGAAAGTGCCTTCATCGAGGTGTCGTCGCTCATCAGCAGCCCGTCGAAGCCGATCTCGCGACGAATGATCTCATCGATGACCTTTCCGGAAGTCGTCGCCGGGTTGTTGGGATCGATCGCGCTGTAGACGACATGCGCCGTCATCGCCATCGGCAGATGGTTGAGTTCCCTGAACGGGGCAAAGTCATGCCGCTGCAGATCGCTCAGCGAGGCGTTGACTATCGGCAATTCGAAATGCGTGTCGGCAAAGGCTCGCCCGTGGCCCGGAATGTGCTTCATGACCGGCAACACCCCGCCCGCCATCAGGCCTTCGGCCGCGGCCCGGCCCAGTTCGATGACAGGGCGCGGCTCCTTGCCGTAAGCACGCGCGCCGATGACGTCGCTGGCGCCTTCGATCGGCACGTCGAGCACCGGCAGGCAATCCGCCGTAATGCCATAGCGCAAGAGATCGAAAGCATGCAGCCGCGCCATCAGCCAAGCCGCGCGCGCGCCGGCGTCGTGATCGTTGCGCCACAACGCGCCGAGCGCGCCGCCGGCGGGATAGTTCGGCGCCAGCGGCGGGCGCAGGCGCTGCACCCGGCCGCCCTCCTGGTCTATGAACACCAGCGCGTCCGGGCGTCCGATGCAGTCGCGCATCTCGGCGACCAGATCGCGGATCTGCTCTGTCTCGCCAATGTTGCGCGCGAACAGGATGAAAGCCCAAGGGCATTCATTGCGATAGAAATTGATTTCTTCGCGGGTGAGCGATTTCCCGGCACAGCCGAGGATCATGGATTTTGATTCGGTCATGCCGGGAGTCTAAGGCTTCGCGCGATCAAAGGGAATCGTCCCGGACAGATGCGGTCAAACGTCAGATCTGCTTCCACATGAACAAGTCGGAGCACATGAAAAAATCGGGCACATGAAAAAGCCGGCGTGGCCCTTGGGTCACGCCGGCTTTGATTGGCTGGTCAGTTCCTAGCGCGACACGAAGCAGTTGCCGCCGGCCGCCTTGTAGCTGGTGCACAGGTTGATCGCATCGTTGCGCGACTGCGCGGGCACGCGGACGCGGTAGAAAGTGCCCTTGCCGGCGATTTCGGCCTTGACGATGTTAGCGGTGCGGCCGGCAAGCACGCTGCCGTAGCGGCGCTGCAGGTCCTGGTAGCTGGACTGGGCGCTTTCGACCGTCGGCTGCGAAGCGATCTGCATCGACCATGAACCCCCGCCGGTCGCGGTTGACGACGGATCGATGGACGCAACCTGATCGGGCTTGACCTCGCCGACGACATCAACCGGCTGGTCGGACGGGCGCTGCGGCGCGACCGGAACCTTGGCCGGCGTGTTGGCCGACTGAGCCTTGGGCTTGGCTGCCGGCTTGAGCGCCGGCTCGTCATCCGCCTGGACGGCGGCTGGCGCCACGGTGCCAGTCTGGTCCGCGTCGGCCTGCGCCGCCGGGGCAACATGCTGCGGCGCCGGATCGACCGGCTCGGTGGCGGCCACCTGCGGTGCGGCGGGCGCCGGATCCTCGCGCGGCACCAGCGAACCGTCTGATTTGACCACCATGGTCCTCACCTTGCGCGGCGCAACCGCGACGACGTCGGCGTTCGTACCCTTGTCGGCATCCTGCAGCACCTGCGCGATGCGATCCTCGGATTTCGGCGCCGGAGCGGCCGCAACGGCATTACCGGCCGCATCCGCACCATCAGTGGCGGCGGTGGCATCATCGGCCGTACCCGGCGAAAGATCGATGGCACGAGCTGGGTCCTTAGCCTGCACATCCACCGGCTCTTCGGTGTTGGTGACCAGCTTTTCCTGGACCGGCTGGGTGGGCTTCGCCCCCTTGGCCACCGCGTCGTAGACCTTGTTGTCCTGGTTGGGCACCACGGCGCCGCCCGGATTTTCCGGCTTGACCTTGATCGGCGTGTTATCGGCCTTGACGATCACCGGCGCTTCGCTGCCGCCCTTGCCGCCGAATGACAGCGCAAAGGCGCCGAGGCCGCCAGCCACCGCCACGGCACCGATAATCGCGGCAATGAACATGCCACGCCCACGCGAGGATTTTGCTGCCTCCCGCTCGCCGAGCCCCGGAACAGACATCGCCTCGTCCAGCTCGGGATCGTAGTCGAGCTCATCGACGGTGAAGTCTTCCGCCTGTGAAACCGGCTGGCTGCCGGGCAGGTTGTCGAGGTTGAAGCCGTCAGCGGCATCGGCATAGCCCATGGGCGTCGCCGCGCGGGCAGGCATTTCCATCGGCCGCGCCGTATAGGTCCGCGCTTCCGGCTGATAGCCTGGCTTGAGCCCCTCATGGCCCGGCTTGACTTGATCATAGCCCGGCTTGACCTGGTCATAACCCTGCTTAACTTGGTCATAGCCCGGCTTGAAACCGGCATTGTAGGATTCATCGTCATAGGACGCGCTGGATGCGTTGGCCGCTGGAGCAGCAGCAACATCCACCGCGTTCATGTCTGTGAGCAGGCTGGCGAACTCGGCATCAAGATCGTCATAGCCAGACGCCGCCGGCTCGTCTTCCTCGAAGTGCAGTTCCGGAATGTCGAGATCGTCCGCCAGCGCCACGACACGTTCCGGCACATCGACTGTCTCGACATCAGGCATTTCTTCGTAACGCGCAGGCTGTCGCGCCTGCGGCACGGATACAGGGTCTGCAGGGGCGACAATTTCAACTGGCTCGGCCGAACGGTAGGACGGCACGGCAGCCACTGCCGGCGTCGCGGCCACGGATGCCATCGAAGCGGTCGGTTGAGCGGCAAATGTGGGCTGTTGCGGAACCGGTGTCACGCGGCTCCACGAGCGGGCAGGTTCTGCCGGTGCGGAACGCTCCGCCAGCCAATCGAGAGAATCAGCCTCATCTTGCTGGGAAGCGGCCACGTCATGCGGATCGAGGCTTTTGGCCAGCGCCGCGTCGAACGCATCATTGTCGAAATCGACATCAGCCTGTCCGGCGACATCCGAGCCCAGATCCTCGCCCCGAAGTTCATCAACCAGAAGATCGTCGAGATCCGCTTCGGCGGCCTGGGCGGTGTCAGGCTGTTGCGGTTCATCAGGCGTGGTTTCGTCAAGATCCCAGTCGAGGTCGCCAACGAGATCAGTCGATTCCTCGGCGCTTTTTGCCACGGCAACAGCCGGCTGAGCGGCGACGGCTGGCTGAACCATGACGGCCTCGCTGGCCACCGGCGCCGTGCGCGCGGTCATGGCGCCCAGCAGCGCGTTCAACTCGTCTTCCAGACTTCGTTCATCCGCGATGGGGGCGTGCACCGGCTCGGCCACAGTGGCGGCTGGCGCTGCCGGCTGAACGGCAGCGGCGGCAATCTCGGCAACCGGCTCTTCGGCCGTGTCGACAAACGCATCGTCGAAGTTCAGGTCGAAGGCATCGTCCGACGCCTCTGCGGGCCTGTGGCTTTCGCCCTTCGCGTCTACTTCATCAGCGAGCAAGTCATGCGTTTCCGGCGCATCGAACGCGACCGGGCGATCCGAGGCAACATCGAAATCCATGTCGACATCAGCCATGGCGTCGTCCGCGTGGCCGGCGAAATCGCCGTTGGAGATCGCCTGGGTGTCACTCACGGCTGCCTGAGCCGGCAAGGGGTACGCGACCGCATCCGCCTCGATGTGGGACTGCTCCGCGGACGACTGATTGTCGAGCATCAGCTCGTCCTCGAGCGAGATCGCAACCGCATCGTCGAATTCAGGATCGTAGGCCGGCTCGACAGAAGCATGCATGTCGGCAGCGGCAACAACGTGCTGGGCTTCGTCGGCTTCGTCATCGATCTGGAAATCCTGATCGAGCGACGCCGCGAGCTCGTCTTCCATCGGCTGATCGTCTTCGAATGGCGAAACGTCTTCGAGCGAACTGGCGACGGCATTGTCGAAATCGGAGCCGAAAGCCGCCTCGACGGATGGTGCGGTTTCGGCTGCGCCGAGATCAGCATGATCGGCGACGGCCGCATGGTCGTCGAAATCCGCCATGTCCAGATGGAAATCGTCGTCGAGCGACACAGCAAGATCGTCGTCCGCCGCACTGACGGCAGCCGCTTCGAATGCCGGCTCACGAGCCTCGATAACCGGAGCCGCGGCGCTGTCGTCGGCGCCGAACTCGCCCATCAGTTCCTTTTCGAGGTCGATGTCGAAATCGCCCTCTTCCGCAGGCTGATCGGCAACGGCAGCTTTCGGCTGGGCAGGCGCTTGCGGCCTGACCGGCTGGCGCGGGTCGAATCCCATGATCCTCGTCAGTTCCGCGAACGGATCATCGTCGGCGATGTCGTTGTGGTCGGCTGCTCTCAGCTGGGTTCTGTCTGCCATTATTGTTCCCGAACTCGCACTCATTCGGACGCCATGGACGTCGCGTAGGGTTGGCCCTTACCAGCGCAATGTGGGCAAAAGGTGACAGGTTTTTTAGTCAAACCTAACGCATTTCGGTGGGCGCGGCGGCTCCGATCAACGTCAGGCCGGACGTCAGAACGTCCGAAACAGCCTGCACCAGCCCTAGTCTGGCATGCGTCAATTGTCGGTCGTTAACCTTAACAAAACGTAAGTCCGGATTATCGGTACCGCGGTTCCAGTGTCCATGGAAACTGGAAGCCAGATCGTAGAGATAAAATGCCAGCCGATGCGGCTCGAGCGCAAGTGCCGCGGACTCGATCAGGCGTGGATATTCGGCAAGCTTGCGGATCAGGCCGATCTCGCCCTCGTCGGTCAGTGATGTCACAGCGGCGGCAAGGCTGGCGCGGTCGAAATTCGCCTCCCCCAACTGCTCGCTCGCCTGCCGGAACACCGAATGGCAGCGCGCCGAGGCGTACTGCACGTAGAACACCGGGTTGTCCTTGGACTGCTCGGTCACCTTGGCGAAGTCGAAATCCAGCGGCGCATCGTTCTTGCGATAGAGCATCATGAAGCGGATCGCGTCGCGGCCGACCTCCTCCACCACTTCGCGCAGGGTGACGAAATCGCCGGAGCGCTTCGACATGCGCACCGGTTCGCCGTCGCGAAACAGTTTCACCAGTTGGCACAGCAGCACCGTGAGTTTCACTTCGTCGCCGGCAATTGCGCGTGCCAGCGCTTCCAGCCGCTTGACATAGCCGCCATGGTCGGCGCCGAGCACGTAGATCAGGTCGACGAAGCCGCGATCGACCTTGTCCTTGAGATAGGCGACGTCGGCGGCGAAATAGGTGAAAGAACCATCGGACTTGACCAGCGCCCGGTCCATGTCGTCACCGACGGCCGTCGAGCGGAACAGGGTCTGCTCGCGATCCTCCCAATCGTCGGGCTTCTCGCCCTTGGGCGGCGGCAGCTTGCCCTTGTAGATATGGCCCTTCAGCGTCAGGTCGCTAATGGCCGAGCGAATCTTCCTGGCATTGTCGGCGTGCAGCGTGCGCTCGGAGAAGAACACGTCGTGATGCACGTTGAGCAGCGCCAGATCCTCGCGGATCATCGCCATCATCGCATCAATGGTGCGGTCCTTGACGATGGCGAGAGCCTCGTCATCCGGCATCTGCAGCAAGGAGTGGCCAAATTCCTTGGCCAGCGCCTGGCCGACAGGAACCAGGTAATCGCCGGGGTAAAGCCCGGCCGGGATCTCGCCGATATCCTCGCCAAGCGCCTCGCGGTAGCGCAGCACAACCGAACGGCCGAGCACGTCGATCTGCGAGCCGGCATCGTTGATGATATATTCCTTGGTCACATCGTAGCCGGCGAAGGCCATCAGATTGGCGAGCGCGTCGCCGACCACGGCGCCCCGGCAATGGCCGACATGCATCGGACCCGTCGGGTTGGCCGAGACATATTCGACATTGGTTTTCCTGCCCCCACCAACCGTCGAGCGGCCATAATTGCGGCCTTCGCCAAGTAGTGCGGTAAGATGCGCCTGCCAGAAACCGTCCTTCAGCCGTAGATTGACGAAGCCAGGCCCGGCGACTTCGGCGGCGGCGACATCCTTGTCGTCCCGCAGCGCTTGCGCCAGCCTTTCGGCCAGCATGCGCGGATTCTGGCCCGTCGGCTTGGCCAGAACCATGGCCGCATTGGTTGCTAGATCGCCGTGGCTGGCGTCGCGTGGCGGCTCGACGGCAATGCGCGACAGGTCGGGCGAAACGCCGTCATTGTCTTTCAAATCAAGCGCTTCGACGGCTTTTATGATTCGCGCGGTGAAATCGGCGAAAATGTTCATTGGTCTGGCTCTGGGGTCTGGCGCTGGCGGCTTTACAAGGAATCCGGCTCGTTGCCGGTAAAATCGAGCCCGCCCTAGCTCAAATCCGGCGTATGGTCAAACAAACGCCGGTGCTCCTTGAGCGCGTAGGTATCGGTCATGCCGGCCAGGAAATCGGCGACGCTGCGCGCCTTGATGCGATCGTCGGCCCGATCCAGCCCCTCGCGCCAGCCGTCCGGCATGGCGCGAGGGTCGGCGAAGTAGACGTCGAACAGGTCCCTGACGATCTGCTCGGCGTCGGCGCGCACCCGCATGACCTCCTCGTGCCGGTAGAGATGCTTGTAGAGAAAAGCCTTCAGTTCCTTCTCGGCCGCAGCCATCTCAGTCGAGAAGGTGACCATGGTCTCGCCCGCCGCCCTCACCGCGTCGGCGCTCTGCGGCCTGATGCGCTCCAGATTGGCGGTCGTCGACCTGATCACATCCTCGACCATAGCGGTGATCTGCCGCCGCATCAGTTCATGGCCGGTGCGCACGACATCGAGACCTGGATAGCGTGCACGCACGCCCTGCAGGATCGTTCCCGGCAGCGAGACAGTCTCCAGCATGTCCAGCGTCAGCAGCCCAGCTCTCAGGCCGTCGTCGATATCATGCGTGTTGTAGGCGATGTCGTCGGCGATCGCCGCGCATTGCGCCTCGATGCCGGCAAACCGGTCCAGTTCGAGGTCGTGCAGTTGTGAGTAATCACGGATCGCTTGCGGCACCGGCCCTTTCAGGCCCTTGCCGTTGACGTCCGTCATCGGCCCGTTGTGCTTGACCAGGCCTTCGAGCGTCTCCCAGGTCAGGTTCAGCCCGTCGAATTCGGCGTAGCGCGCCTCCAGCCTTGTCACGATGCGCAGCGATTGCGCATTGTGGTCGAAGCCGCCCCATTCTGCCATTTTCTCGTTCAGCGCGTCCTCGCCGGTGTGGCCAAAGGGCGTGTGGCCGAAGTCATGCACCAGCGCCACCGCCTCGGCGAGGTCCTCGTCGCCGCGCAACGCTCGCGCCAGGGCGCGGGCGATCTGCGCCACTTCGATCGAATGGGTCAGCCGAGTGCGATAATGGTCGCCCTCATGGGCAATGAAGACCTGCGTCTTGTGCTTCAGCCGCCGGAATGCCGTTGAATGGATGATGCGGTCGCGATCGCGCTGGAACGGCGTGCGGGTCGGGCTTTCGGCCTCGTCGAAAAGCCGTCCGCGCGACTTTGCCGGGTCGCAGGCATAGGCTGCGCGCGGCCGATAGCCGAATCCGATGTCGCCAAGCTCATTTGTCATGGCTGATGCCGCCGCAGTTGACTTGCCCCGTCGCGCTTCATACCTATCATGTGAAACCGAAAGCAAGGTGACGCCCATGGGCGCGGATGCCAAGACTGCCATGAAAGTCGATATGACCGAGGCTGCCGCCAAGCGGATCGCCAAGATTGTCTCAGGGCAAGCCGGCAAGACAGCGTTGCGCGTTTCCGTCGAAGGCGGTGGTTGCTCCGGCTTTTCCTACAAGTTCGATCTGGTCGACACCCGCAACGATGACGACGTCGCCATCGAGAAGGACGGCGCCACGGTGCTGATCGACGATTTGTCCCTAGTCTATATGGGCGGTTCGGTCATCGACTTCGTCGACGATCTGATGGGCCAGTCCTTCCAGATTCGCAATCCGAATGCGGTCGCCTCCTGCGGCTGCGGCACCAGCTTCTCCGTCTAAAGCCATTGCCATGCCTGCCATCGGCGCGGTCCGTCAGATCGCGCTGTCGGCCGGACGCGACCTCGACGCGACATTGGCCTTCTGGCGCGATGTGCTCGGCATGAAGCTGCATGCGCGCTTCGATCCGCCCGGTATTGCCTTCATCATGGCCGGCGATGTGCGGTTGCTGTTCACTGACGGCATACCGGCCGGAACTGTCTATCTCGACATGTCAGGCCTCGACGATTTCCATGCCCAGGCGAAAGCCGCGGGTGTGCCGTTCACCGCGCCGCCGACGCTCGTCCATCGCGACACCGAAGGCCAGTTCGGTCCGGCGGGGGAAAGCGAATGGATGGCCTTCCTAAAGGACCCGGCCGGCAATACGATCGGCCTGGTCGAACGCCATCCGCCGCAAGAACAATGAGACCGTCATGAAAATCGTCACCTGGAACATCAACGGCGTCCGCGCCCGCATCGGCAACCTCACCCATTGGCTGACCGAGAGCGCACCCGACATCGTCTGCCTGCAGGAGATCAAGACAGTCGACGACCAGTTCCCGCGCGCCGAGATCGAGGCGCTCGGCTACAATGTCGAAACCCATGGCCAGAAGGGCTTCAATGGCGTCGCCATCCTGTCGAAGCTGCGCTTCGACGAAGTCAATCGCGGCCTGCCCGGCGACGATGCCGACGAGCAGGCGCGTTTCATCGAAGGCGTTTTCTCGACCGACAAGGGCGCGTTGCGCGTCGTCTCGCTCTATCTGCCGAACGGCAACCCGATCGATGACGAGAAGAAATTCCCCTTCAAGCTGTCCTGGATGGCACGGCTGGAGCGCTGGGCCGAGGATCGGCTCAAGTTGGAGGAGGCCCTCGTGCTTGCTGGCGACTACAACGTCATTCCCGAGCCGATCGATGCGCGGTTTCCGGAAAACTGGCTGGGCGACGCGCTGTTCCAGCCGCAGACGCGGCAGGCCTTCCGCCGGCTGCTCAATCTGGGTTTCACCGAGGCGGTGCGCGCCGTCACCGACGCACCCGACACCTATACGTTCTGGGACTATCAAGCCGGCGCCTGGCAGAAGAACAACGGCATCCGCATCGACCATTTGCTGCTGTCGCCGGAGGCCGCCAACCGGTTCTCATCCGCCTCGATCGAAAAGCATGTGCGCGCCTGGGAAAAGCCGTCCGATCACGTGCCGGTGGCGATCGATCTCGCGCTGCAGCCGGCCTGACGGCCTTCGACCGCGGTGCGCTGATACCAGCCGCCAACCCTCATATCGCCACAATCGCACCGTTGACTCGGGATCAGCGTGGCGGCTGGGTTTCCATGACCATACGATTTGCTCTTTGTCCGATCGGCCTGGCATTTGCCATGGTCGCGCCTGCAGCGGCACTTGCCGCTCAGGAATGCTTGGCCAATGGAAAATCGTACCCACTTGGCCAGGTCGTATGCCTGACGGTTGCCGACAACAGCCATCTTGCCCGCTGCGAGATGGTGCTCAACAACACGTCCTGGACGAAGATTCAGGACAGCTGTCCTGAAAACACGCTGGCGCCGCATCCGCATGTCACGCCGATCTCGACACCGGCTCCCAGCATGGTGCCGACGGAACCGACCGAGAACTGATCAAGATCGAAAATCGAGTGCTGCGTTGGTGAGGCCTGCGTGGCCGCGAGCCTACTGGTCGGCGTTGCCGCCCTTGGTCAGGATGTCATCCGCGAGCGAGATCGCGGTGCGGCGGTCGGCTTCGCCGGCGGTGGCAAATGCCTCTTCCTGCATACCGCGGATCCAGGGCTGATCGGCCGGCGAAGCGCGTTCGAGCGCCGCGGTCATCATCGCCAGGCCGCGAACGATCTTGCCGCTCTGGAACAACAGGTGGCCCAACGTCGCCTGTGCGCCGGCATGGCCCTTCTCGGCGGCGAGCTGGAACCAGCGCCCGGCCTGCTTGACGCTGGCCTTCACGCCGCCCTCGCCCTTCAGGAACATCTGCCCCATCTCGAACTGCGCGTTCGGATTGCGATAATTGGCGGCGGCGCGCATGTAATATTCCTGAGCCGCCACCTCGTTCTCGGTGATCGGGCTGCCGGGAATACCCTTGCGCAGATAGTCGCCAAGCGCCACCAGCGCGTCGGAGACATAGCTTTCCTCGGGCGAGCCGGGCTCGACATCCTGGTCGACGATCTCCGAGAAGAACTTGAACGCCTCATAGTCGTCGCGCGCCACGCCGTCGCCTTCGGCATACATGCGCGCAAGCTTCCAGGTGGCGCCGATCTGGCCGTTTTCAGCGGCGTATTTGTAGGCCTCGGCGGCCTGTTCCTTGTGGCCGTTCTTGTAAGCGGAAAAGCCGAACTGGAACACCGCCCACGGGCTGGACTGCGGCTTCACCCCGGTCTTGTCATCGAACACCTTGTCGTCGAAGGCCATGGCCTGGCCCACGGCGCCAAAGATCGCGACCGCGACCAGTGCCGAAAAGACAGACGACCTCAACAACTCAGATGTCCGCATAACAGTGTGTTTCTTTCGCACCACCCGGATGGGTGACCGCGCCATCGCGCGCCGGCCCTACCGTCTGTGCATATTTCCAAATCGCGCCCGACTGATAGTCGGTCGTGCGCGCCTTCCAAGTCTTTGCCCTCTCCGTCAGTTCGGCTGCCGACAGCGCCACGTCGATCGTGCCATTCACCGCGTCGATCGAAATCACGTCGCCATCCCTAAGCAACCCGATCGGGCCGCCGACGGCTGCTTCCGGCCCGACATGGCCGATGCAGAAACCGCGCGTCGCGCCCGAGAAGCGCCCATCGGTGATCAGCGCCACCTTGCCGCCCATGCCCTGGCCGTAAAGGGCCGCCGTCGTCGACAGCATCTCACGCATGCCAGGGCCGCCGCGCGGCCCTTCGTAGCGGATGACGAGAACCTCGCCTTCCCTGTAGTTGCGATGCGTCACCGCCTCGAAACATTCCTCCTCCGAATCGAAGCAGCGCGCCGGACCGGAGAACTTCAACTCCGACATGCCCGCGATCTTGACGATCGCGCCTTCGGGGGCAAGGTTTCCCTTCAACCCCACGACGCCGCCGGTTTGAGTAATGGGTCTGTTGGCGGGGCGGACCACGTCCTGATGTTCATTCCAGGCAACGTGCTCCATATTTTCGGCCAAAGTGCGGCCAGTCACGGTCAGGCAGTCGCCATGCAGGTAGCCGTGGTCGAGCAACGTCTTCATCAGCAGCGGAATGCCGCCCGCCTCGAACATGTCCTTGGCGACATATTTTCCGCCGGGCTTGAGGTCGGCGATGTAAGGCGTCTTCTCGAAGATCTTCGCCACATCGAACAGGTCGAACTTGATGCCGGCCTCGTGTGCGATCGCCGGCAGATGCAACGCTGCGTTGGTCGAACCGCCGGTGGCGGAGACCACGGTCGCGGCATTTTCCAGCGCCTTCAGCGTGACGATGTCGCGCGGCCGGATATTTTTCGCGATCAGCTCCATGATCTTTTCGCCCGAGGCGAAATTGAAACGGTCGCGCATCTCGTAGGGCGCCGGCGCGCCACAGGAATAGGGCAGCGCCAGACCGATCGCCTCGGCGACCGTGGCCATGGTGTTGGCGGTGAACTGGGCGCCGCAGGAGCCGGCCGACGGACATGCCGCCTGCTCGATTTCAAGCAGCTCGGAATCGCTGACCGTGCCGACCGAATGCTGGCCGACCGCCTCGAACACATCCTGCACGGTGATCTGGCGGCCGCGATAGTTGCCGGGCAGGATCGAGCCGCCATAGATGAAGATCGACGGCACGTTGAGACGCACCATGGCCATCATCATGCCGGGCAGCGACTTGTCGCAGCCGGCGAGGCCGACAAGCGCATCGTAGCAATGGCCGCGCATGGTGAGTTCGACCGAATCGGCAATGACCTCGCGCGACACCAGCGATGACTTCATGCCCTGGTGGCCCATGGCGATGCCATCGGTGACGGTGATGGTGCAGAATTCGCGCGGCGTGCCGCTGGCGGCAGCGACGCCCTTCTTGACCACCTGCGCCTGGCGCATCAGCGAGATGTTGCAGGGGGCTGCCTCGTTCCAGCAGGACGCGACACCGACCAGCGGCTGCGCGATCTCGGCCGCCGACAATCCCATCGCATAGAGATAGGAACGGTGCGGCGCACGCGCCGGACCGACGGTCACATGGCGGCTGGGCAGCTTGGCCTTGGAAATGACTCTGGCGTCCATACTCTTCCTTGCCGCGGGCGGTGCGGCCTGCCCCATCGCCGAGCCTCTTGGCGCGTGTCCCGAGACAAGATCGAGGTGCGCCGGGTTTATGGCGGGAAATAGGCAATTCCCTCGGCCTGACTTTTAGCGCAGGGGTTGTTCAGAAAGTGTTGCCAAAACGCAACAATCGCATAAGGCAAAAGCTGTGCGGCTAATATGCAACGCAACTTGGATACCAGGAACCCGTCCAAACAAAAAAGGCCGGGCGTTGCCCCGCCTTTTGCTAAAACTTTCAGCGGTTTAGAACTTGATCTTGAGACCGCCGGAAATCGCCGTCACGAGATCATTGCCGAAGTCGTAGCTGACTTCCTGGCCAGCCACATAGCCGTTCTCGTCAGCCAACGTCCCTGAGTGGCCGCTGGTCAGCACGCCGATTGCACCGGCCAGGCGCAACTCGATATTCGGTCTTGGTGTATAGGCAACGCCGCCGCCCAATGTCCAGGTATCGGTCTGGTCGCCATAGCCATGCGATGTGCCGCGGTCCCACGAGATCTGCGCGGCGCCGCTCCATTGCTCATTGAACTGATGGCCAATGCCGCCAGTAACCGTCCAGCCGTCACGGTACATCAGGTCGAGCGACGTCAACCTGATTGGGTATGGGGAAATCGTGGTGCATCCAAGAGCCTTGGTCGCCTGCGAGCAAATCGGAACACTCTGCAGCACACTCCAATTGACCCATTTGACCGAACCGAAGGCGAGCCAACCAGGAGCGATGCCGGACTGCAATTTCAACTCCAACGAATCCGGCATGGACTCGGTGGGAGCATATATGTCGGTGACGCTGCCACCGATATTCAGGGTGCCCGAGATATTGTCGAGCTTGACCTGCGAATTGTAGACGAGGCTGGCGCGCAGCGCGATGTCCGGGATTTCGTAAGCGATGCCGGCGCGCCATCCCCAGCCACTGCTGGTCAAGTCCACACGGCCGATTGTGGTGCCGAAGGCCGGGTCCGCGTAGCTCTCCTTGAAGCCATAGACTTCCTGGTAGAAAACGCCCCCGATGAAGCGAAGCTGCCCCTTACCCGCATCCATCTTGTAGGAGCAGGTGCCAGCATAGTTGTTGCTTTTGATCTCCGTCTGGATGTTGGAATAGGACCCGTTCCAGATGCCGGGATTTGAACTTGCTCCCCATGGCTGCGAATAATCCACCAAACAGTCAACGTCATGACCAAGCGAAGCCTTGAAGCCGATATACGGCACCCAGTAGCCCTCGGTATTACGAGCCGTGCTCTTGCCCGTCAGCCCTCCACCGGACGTGTCCGTCGCGTTCTTGAGGTCGCGCTGAGGCATGACATAGGTCGCTCCCATGTCTGAAGCAAACGGCGCCGGATCAAACAGAAGGTCGATGTCGTAGCCGCCGCGCTCCAAGCCACCGGCATGCGCCGAGTTCATCGCCGTCCCAATCAAAGCCAGCGAAAAGCACCCTGCCCGCAGCAGTGCTTTCAGACGCAAATTTTTCATGAGTCTCTTCCCCAAAATCGATACAACCTAAGCAAGAACCAATTCGCATGGATAGCGCAACAACGATTTCAAGAGCCATACATGTACACATTGAGGAAATGGATTTCTCAGATGCGGTAGCCCATCAATACGGTCGATTGGAAATACCCAACTGCGCGCGCATCCACGATAAAAAGCCAGGAAAACCAGGCAAAAAGGCCTGGAAATAACATCTTCCCTAGCTAATTTTCTCGTTGTTACATTACGGCAACAATGCGACAAAAACTTCCGTTTACGTCAATCGCAACGGAATGGCTGTTCTGAATGGTTTCTCGGGGGGCCATTGGGAAAGGTTGGGCAAACAAAAAAAGGCCGGGCATCGCCCGGCCTTTTTGTACTGAGTTCTGAAAGAACTCACCACTTCACCTTGAACGATCCTGATAGAGCGCTCACCAGATCGTTGCCGAAGTCATATGTCACGTCGGTACCATAGTTCACGCCGTCCGATCCCACGACCGAATGTCTTGACCCGCTCGTCAGGACGCCGAGAGCGCCACCGAGGCGGAGTTCAACGTTTTGCGTCGGCATATAGGATACACCGCCGCTGACAGTCCACGTATCGGTCTGCGCGCTGAGACCGGTCGTCGTTCCACGATCCCAGGTAAGGCCGATAGCTCCACTCCACTTCTCATTGAACTTGTGACCAATGCCGCCCGACACCGTCCAGCCATCTCTATAGAGGAGGTCAAGCGACGTTGCCCGTGCTGGGCTGGTGGAATTACACGCAACTACGCCCTTTGTGGACGTCGGGCAGAACGCAATGCTCTGCAGCGTACTCCAGTCCATCCACTTCACGGAGCCGTAGGCCAGCCAGCCGGGAGCTATGCCGGACTGCAGCTTCAATTCGACGACCTGAGGGACGTCTGCCGAACCATAGACCGGTATAACCGAACCAGCACCCGGGACTATAACGCTCGGGAGACCAGCGAGTTGGCTGAGATCCAGCGTGCCCGTGATATCGTCGAGCTTCACAGCCGAATTGTAGACCAGGCTCGCGCGAAGGGCGATTTCGGGAATCTCGTAGGCTATGCCGGCGCGCCAACCCCAGCTCTTCCCCTCGAGCTCCAGCCTTCCGGTGCCGTCACCAGTAATCGGGAACCCCAGCCCACCCGCGACCAAAGGCGCCAATACAAGACGTTCCTTGAAACCGGACACATCCTCCTGGAATACGCCACCAATGAAGCGGAGCTTGCCTTTGCCAACGTCGAATTTGTAGGAGCAGGTCCCGGCATAGGCGTTGCTGTCAATCTTGGTTTCGATGTTGCTTTGTGCGCCGACCCAATTGGCGCCGGGGGCGCTGTGCGCACCAATCGGCTGGGAATAGTCGATCATGCAGTCGATATCATTGTAACCGACTTTCACGCCGGCACGTGGAACCCAATAGCCCTCGGTATCGCGGGCGGTGGTCGAGCCCCCACCGATCCCGTTCGAGCCAAGGCCATCGCTTGACTTGACGTCCTTTGCGTTTTTCAGATCGCGATCCGGCATCACATAAGTGCCGGAGAATTCCGTCGCGACCGGAGCCGGATCGAACAGCAGATCGATATTGTAGCCGCCGCGCTCAAGGCCGCCAGCATGCGCGACGCCCATCAAAGTCAGCGAAAGGCCCCCTGCCCCCAGCAGTGCTTTCAGTCGCAAATTGTTCATGGATCTCCTCCCCGAATAGCTAGTGCATCAAGCTAGAACCAATTCAGGTTAACGCCGCAACAATGAATTCATGAGGCGTACATGTACATGTCCACCGGACGCATTTTCGACAAAATGCGACTGACGCCGCGAGGCTGGAAAAAAGCCATTAGCGGGCGCCTCGACGGGAAAAATGGGAAAATTGGATCCCAAAAAGCTCAAAAAAGCACTTTTCAGGGGGCTCCGGCGCCCATTGTTACATTATGGCAACAATGGGGCTAAAACTTCCGTTTACGTCAATATTAACGCAACGGAATGCCCATTTTCGAGGCTTTTCGAGGCAAGAAGATGCTCTTTCGGGACAAGTCGAAACATGGCGAATCTGCTCTTCAACCGGCGTCGCGAACCCTGGTCAATGCCACCGAAAGCCTGTCCTGCGCATCGCGATATTCAGCGAGCTTTTCGCGCTCGGCCTCCACAATCTCGGCCGGCGCACTGGCGACGAACCTGTCGTTGGACAGCTTCTTGTGCAGGCGGGCGATTTCCTCGGTCAGCTTGGCCAGTTCCTTCTGCAGCCGCGCGGCCTCGGCCGCGAGATCGATCAGGCTGCCAAGCGGCAGGCAGATCGTGGCCTCGTTGAGCACGATCTGCGCCGAACCCTTTGGGGCAGTATCGGCCAGCGAGATGTCACCGACCCGTGCCAGCCGCTTGATCGCCGAATCCTCACGAGCGAGTCTTTGGCGCGTTACGTCGTTGGCGCCAACCACCACTAGCGGTGCAATGGCCGCCGGCGGCACGTTCATCTCGGAGCGCACCGAGCGGATACCGGAGACGAGGTCGACCAGCCAGTTGATGTCGGCGGCCGCATCCGCGTCCTCGAAATCCGGCGACGGCCACGCGGCATGACACAGCAGTGAGGCCCGTTCCTTGCCCTCGCCGGCTGTCTGCGCCCACAACTCCTCGGTCATGAACGGCATCATCGGGTGGAGCAGCTTGTAGATCTCGTCGAGCACGAAGGCGACGCAGGCGCGGCTTTCGGCCTTGGTCGCCTCGTCCGTGCCCATGAACACCGGCTTCAGCAGTTCCAGGTACCAGTCGCAGAACAGGTTCCAGACGAAGCGGTAGGCGGCACCCGCCGCCTCGTTGAAGCGATATGAGGTGATGCCGTCGGTTATCTCCCGCGCGGCGCGCGTCAGTTCGGTGAGGATCCAGCGGTTGACCGCCAGCTTGGCATCGCTCAGCCAGAAATCGTCATTGCGGGCGACTTCGTTCATCTCGGCGAAGCGCGTCGCGTTCCACAGCTTGGTGCCGAAATTGCGGTAGCCGGCGATACGCGCCGGGTCGAGCTTCACGTCACGCCCCTGTGCCGCCATCACCGTCAAAGTGAAGCGCAGCGCGTCGGCGCCGTATTCGTCGATAAGATCGAGCGGGTCGATGACGTTGCCTTTCGACTTCGACATCTTGGCACCGTTCTTGTCGCGCACCAGCGCGTGGACATAGACGGTGTGGAACGGCTCTTCGTCCATGAAGTGCAGGCCCATCATCATCATGCGGGCAACCCAGAAGAAGATGATGTCGAAGCCAGTCACCAGCACGTCGGTCTGGTAGTAGGTCTTCAGCTCTGGCGTCTGGTCCGGCCAGCCAAGCGTCGAGAACGGCCACAGCGCCGACGAGAACCAGGTGTCGAGCACGTCCTCGTCGCGAGTCAGGATCTCGCCCGGCTTGAAATTCTCCAGCTTGTCCTCGACCCAGGCCTTCCATGGGCCTTCCAGCGCCAGATAATATTCGATCGCGGCACCCAGCGCCTCTTCCTCGGTCTTTTCGACGAAGACGCGCCCATCCGGCCCGTACCAGGCCGGTATCTGGTGGCCCCACCAAAGCTGGCGCGATATGCACCAGGGCTGGATGTTTTCCATCCAGTCGAAATAGGTCTTTTCCCAGTTCTTCGGCACGAAGTTGGTGCGGCCCTCGCGCACCGAGGCGATCGCCGGCTTGGCGAGTTCCGCCGCATTGGCGTACCACTGCTCGGTCAGGAACGGTTCGATCGGCACGCCGCCGCGGTCGCCATGCGGAACGGCATGGCGATGCGGTTCGACCTTTTCGAGGAAGCCGCCGGCTTCCATCAGCTCCACGATCTTCTTGCGCGCGACAAAGCGGTCGAGGCCGTTGAGTTCATCCCAGACAGCCTGGCGCTCCGGCGTCACCTCGAGTCCAGCGAGAAAATCCTCGTTGTCCCTCAGATTGACCGCGGCCTCGATGGTGAGGATGTTGATCGCCGGCAGCTTGTGGCGCTTGCCGACCTCGAAGTCGTTGAAGTCGTGTGCCGGCGTGATCTTGACCGCGCCAGAGCCCTTCTCGGGGTCGGAATATTCATCCGCCACCACCGGTATCTTGCGGCCGACGATCGGCAGCACGATGTTCTTGCCGACCAGGTGCCGGAACCGATCGTCGTCAGGATGCACGGCGACGGCCGTGTCGCCGAGCATCGTCTCGGGGCGAGTCGTCGCCACCGTGATGAAGGTCTTTGGATTCTCCGGATCGAAGACCTCGCCCTCTATGGGATAACGGAAGTGCCAGAGATTGCCGTTGACCTCCTGCTGCTCGACTTCGAGATCTGAGATCGCGGTCAACAGCTTCGGATCCCAGTTCACAAGGCGCTTGTCCTTGTAGATCAGCCCTTCCTTGTAGAGGGTGACGAACACTTCGAGCACGGCCTTGGACAGGCCTTCGTCCATGGTGAAGCGTTCGCGTGACCAGTCCGCCGAGGCGCCCAACCGCTTCAGCTGGTTGAAGATCGCGCCGCCGGATTCGGCCTTCCACTCCCACACTTTCTCGATGAACTGCTCGCGCGTCAGGTCGCGGCGATGGACTTGCTTTTCCATCAGCTGGCGCTCGACGACCATCTGTGTGGCGATGCCGGCATGGTCCATGCCCGGCTGCCACAACACGTTCTTGCCGCGCATGCGCTCGAAGCGCACCAATATGTCCTGCAATGTGTTGTTGAGCGCGTGGCCCATATGCAGCGAGCCGGTAACGTTCGGCGGCGGAATGACGATGGTGAAGGCCTCGGCCCCCTCGTCAGCGCCGGCGCCGGCGCGAAACGCGTCGGCCTCTTCCCACACTTTGGCGATCTTCGGCTCGACGGTTTTTGCGTCGTAGGTCTTTTCAAGCATGGGAAATGGTCCGCGCTGTCGGGATTTTTGCTGGTCCGGTGTAAATCGGAAGGTTTTGACCAAGTCAACCGCAAGGGGCAGGACCGGGCTCTCGACGTCAAATAGACACGGCCGGGATCAGGTCAAGGAAGGCAAGCGCGCCAGCGGACCGCACCAACAGAAACGCCGCCCCTGGGGCGGCGTTTCATCGGTGATCGGGATGGAGATTACTGCGCTCCGCGCGCCACGCGCTCGATCTCCTCGCGCACCAGCCGCTCGACCAGTGTCGGCAGATTGTTGTCCAGCCAATCCTGCAGCATCGGCCTCAGCATCTCCTCGGCCATCTCGTCGAATGTCTTCTTGCTGCGGCTGGCAAACGCATCGGAAAGCTCACCAAAGGCAGCGGCAACCTGCCGGCCCGTGTGCTCGGAAACGATGGCCGGACGAACTGACGGCGCGTCGCTGGCCACCGCCGGCCGCGCCGGACTTCCGCCCGGACGAGACTGCTCGAAGGCCCCGTTCGTCGCCGGCTCGTCCCTGTGGGCCGGCTCGTCCCTGGGATTGTCCACCTCCGGCTGGGCAACCGACTTGCGCGCCTCGCCCCTGTCCGCCCCCATTTGGGCCTGCTCGCCGACCGCGGCGATCTCGCGCCGCCAATCGGCAATGCTGGCGTCGGGGGTCGCGACAGGACGCGTCGCCGGCGCCTCGGCAGCGGCCAGCGGGGTCGGCTCGGCGGCGACCCGGGCGCTGACCTCGGCAAGTGTCATCGATGGCTTTGCCGGGGTGGGTTCGGAACGCACCGGTGTTTCCATCCGCCCAATCACCGGCTCGGCCGCCGTCACCAGCGCCTGCACTTCCGCCAGCTTGACCGGCTTCCTGACCTCGGGCGCGGCATGCAGGTCGGCACGGAATGCCTCGACGTCGGGGACTGGATCGGCGCTCGATGCCGGCTCCAGATCCTGGCGCGGCTCATCGGCCTCGCCCGGTTGCTTGCGGCCGGTATCGCTGTCTTCGATGATCCTCCTGATGGAAGCCAGTATCTCTTCCATCGAAGGTTCGCGCTGTGCGCTGCTTGCAGTTGCCATCGTCACATCCGCCGCCTTTGTGACCCATTGCAGATTTCCGCTCCGGCAAAGCCGGATCGAATCATGGCGACAGGGTAACCGACGGATCGCCGCACGAGAATCCCCAATCTCGGGACTTGTGGGATTTCAACAGATTAGAGCATGTTTCCGGAAAGCGGAGCCGGTTTCGGAAAAGATGAAGTTCGAAGAGGTAGACTGCGGAATCCGAACCGAACGTCCTCAGCGGCCATCCGGCGTGCGCAGGCCGAACCACTTGTCCTTGACCGCGTTGTAATGCTCTTCGGGCTTGTATTTCGTCACCTGCAAGCCAAGGCGGTCGACGGACAGGCGGCCGGTCGCCTGCAGGATGGCGTAGCTCGCCACCACCACGTCATGTTCATAGCCGGCCTGATTGATCTCGGCGGTGATGACCGTCGCCTGTGCGTTGAGGACATCGAGCGTGGTGCGCTGGCCGACATTGCGTTCTTCGATGACACCGTTGAGCGCCAGCTTCGCGGCCTCGATCACTTGCCTGTTGGCCGCGAGGCTTTGCTGCGCGGCGGTGTACTCGGTCCAGGCGGCGGTGACGGCCTGGCGCACCTGGTCGCGGCTGACATCGACCTCGATGCGGGCCTGGCTGAGCGATTCCTTGTCCTGGCGCACGATCGCCGAGGTGCGGCCGCCCGAATAGATCGGGATGGTCAGCGTGGCCCCGATGCTGGCCGAATTTGTCGTGCCGTCCTGCGTCGAAAGGGAGCCCGGCACGGTATTGCGATAGGCGCTCGAAACGCCGGCGGAAGCAGACAGCTGCGGCAGCAGAGCGCCTTCGGCCGACTTCACCGAAAAGGCAGCGGCGTCGACCAGATGCTGGGTGGCAAGAATGGCCGGGTGCTCGTTCGAGGCTACACCTACGGCGGCGGCGAGACTGGACGGCAACAGCTTTGCCACCGGCGAAGCGGCTTTAAGCTTGCCCGGCTCGTCGCCGACGATCTGACGATAGAGCGCGGCACTTGCCAGCGCCTGCGCCCGGGCGGCGCTCAGCGATGCCACGGCGGCGGCCCGCGAAGCGTCGGCCTGTGCCACGTCGGTACGCGTGCCTTCGCCAACATCGAAGCGCGAACGCGCCGCACGCGCCGTTTCGGTCAGGAATTGCAGGTTCTGTTCGGTCAACACGGCCACCTGCCGGTCGCGAATCACGTTCATATACGCTTGGGCCGCGCTGAACAGGATGTTCTCTTCGGTGTTGCGCAGGCTTTCGACCGACGCGCGGACCTGCGATTCGGCGGCCGCCACATTGTTCTTGGTCTGAAAGCCGTCGAACAGCGTCTGGTTGATCTGGACGCCAAAATTGCCGGTGGTCAGACGCGCGCTTGAGTTGGTGCCGTTGAGGTGGCTGCTGGAGTAATCGATACTTGCCGAGCCTGTGACTGTCGGCCGCCAGCCCGATTTGGCAATGGCGACGCCTTCATCGGTGACACGGACGCCTGCGCGGGCGGAATTGAGCTGGGAATTGTTCTGATAGGCCTTTGCAAGCGCGCCAAGGATGGTTTCCGCCGAGGCCGAGAATGGAGAAAGCGCGGTGGCGGAAACGAGGATGGCGGCAAAAAGGCTCTTGCGTACAGACAGCACAGTGTATCCCTCATTCGTTTTCCATGGGAACCGCGCCACGCCAGTCTCTCCTTGTGAGCAACCGGCGCCGCGCGTTTAGTGTTCCCTGCTGCTCAGCCCCAAAGCGCCCCCAGTTTGCGGATCAGCAACGATTGTTCAAACACAAGCGACCATGACAAAGCCTCTCCTGCAAGGCAAAATCACTCAGAATTCGAAGGCATGCGCACGTTCGAAGCCCGGTAGTGGCTTAATTGCCGCATTAAACGCGCGTCTTCCGGTTACAACCCCCCCTGCCTTGAAAAAAAGCCGAGCCACACCTGAATTGCCTTGCCCTTCAACGGCGACAAGGCGGCCGCCTTCGGCAAGCTGGTCGAGCAGCGGTGTCGGCACGTCCTCGACGCTGCCGCCGATGAAAATGACGTCATAAGGCGCCTTGGCGGCATGACCTTGCGACAAGGCCCCCTGCACAACGGTCACATTGCCGCAGCCAAGCGATGAAAGCGTTGATTTGGCAGTCTCGGCCAGCGCCGAATCGCTCTCGAGCGCCACCACGGACCCGGCCAGTCGCGACAGGATGGCCGCTGCGTAGCCGGTGCCGCAGCCGACATCGAGCACCGAATCGGTCTGATTTATCTCAGCCAGTTGCATCAGCTTGGCCAGCGGCGAAGGTTCCATGAGGTAGCGCGCGCCACCCGCGCCATCGGCAATGCGGATATCCTCGTCAATATAGGCGAGATCGCGCTGGCCGGCGCCGACAAAGACCTCTCTTGGCACGACAAGCATCGCTTCCAGCAATGGCGCGCTGGTCACATCGGTGGTGCGAACCTGACCATCGACCATCTTGACGCGACGTTCGGAAAAATCAGCGCTCATGTCCCAACCAATCCGCTTGCCGCGCCAGAAGCGCGGTTCATTTCGACCCGAACTTCAAGCTCCGGCGCGGATGCGCGGGAGCTCGGGCATTGGAGGCCTCGCCCGGAATCGAACCGGGGTGCAAGGATTTGCAGTCCTCTGCGTAACCACTCCGCCACGAGGCCTCGTTGCTCCCGGCGTTCCACCCGGTTCCAATAGGTTGCGGCGAAAATGCCGTCAAGCGGCCACCGTGCATTCCGAACGGTTTCCTCGGCACCAATCCGGGCAGCATGTGTCAAATCCTCAAGCTCCGGGAATCGCGGCGATATATTAGCGGATTGTTTAGCATGGGCCGTCGCCGGAAAAAACCGATGAGCCGCCCAGGTGTTGAGCAGGACAGGAAGCGCCAGCCATGCGCTGGGCAATGGCGGCAAAAGACAAGAACGCGCCAGCCGGCCTGCCGAAGAGCTTTTGCGCTACGCCATTGAGCGCCCTTGCATCGGCAGTGGGAGCAGCCTGTCGCCGCTCGACCGGGCGAAGCACGCTTCAGCCGCGGCGATTCTCAGGCATATCCGCAAGGCACTGAAGGAGCACGCCCGCCGCCGAAGCGTGCCATCTTGCACCGTCAACCTTCAATCCGGTCGACGGCGCCGTTCCCACCAGACGACAAAGCGACGGCGGTGGCGGCGAACCATGGCGAATTCGTAAGACAGCACCAGCAATCCGAGCGGCACCATCCAGAAGCCGAGGATCGGCAGGAAACCGAGGATGCCGCCGATAGTCAGCAGCATACCGATCGCGATTCTGAGTCCACGCGAGCGCGGCATCTTGAATTCGCGTCCCAAAACCGAAATTTTCCGCGCTGGCATCTGGTTGTCTTGTGCTGTCATCGTCTCGAAAGATTGACCCGTTCGACCGTTCAAGAGCGTCATTGAACCAAAGCCGCAGCCACCCTTTTCGGTTCCATATCCCTCGTCAGACGGCTTATATGAGGGCCTCCACGGACGATTGCGAGAAACCATCGTGCGAAAAAGCCTCGGAAAAATGCGAAATGCTTCTTTGCAAAGCCGAAAAGGGCAGCTATAGGCTGCGCCACTCACATCAGAGCCTCCGTTCCCCGGTAGCTCAGTGGTAGAGCAACCGGCTGTTAACCGGTTGGTCGCTGGTTCGAATCCGGCCCGGGGAGCCAAATCTTTTCAAGCGCTTAGCCGATCTTGAAAGACTGCCGAAAACGGTAGATCTACAGCATATTTACAGAATCTGAGTTCGCTAGAGGGTGGTCTGACCCCGCTGGCGCGAGATCGATAGGAGTTGCCGTTCGGCTCAACAGTCAAAATGAGCATGTTGCGGACATCACCAAGCCACTACTCGGACGTCGCGTTTTGAGCCGGTAGCGGACTGGCAGCCTCACGTCTGGAATCGGGACACAGACATTGGCCTTCACCCGGACATCGACTCGATTCGATCTTCTAGGCCGTCAAGTAGGGCAACTATTGGTAAAGTGCATGCGGCGGACGTGCCGAGTAGACGTATCGATAACCGGCCTTTGGGACCGTCGGAATGCAATCGCGCCTGGACCCCAGCTTCTTGCGCAACGTCCGCACGACCGTATCGACAACGTTGCTACCGACATATGTGCGTCGCCAGATACGTTCAATGAGATCCTCGCGTCGTACCACCGCGGGCGCACGATCGATCAGCTCACCAAGGACTTGCGCCTCCAGACGGGTCAGCTCGACTGCGTGTCCTTCCACAACTACCTCGCGGCGATCGCGCGCGAAATCCAGATTGTCCCTATCGATCATTCCCGTCGGTCCGGCATCGACCAGAGCCGAGACCCATCCAATCATGTCGCCGCCCGGAACTTCGAGCACCATAGTGGCCGGCATGTCGGTTAGAGCCTCTTGCAAGGGACGAAACCCGAGCCGATGCAGCAGCTCGCGGTCGCCTGCAAAGGCATAACAGTAAATCCGCGCCATTCCCCAACGCTCGATATAGTTGCGTTTCAGGTCGAGAATGCAGGCGATGCGGCTAGCTTCGTGGGCTTCGGTGGCCCTCGCCGAAATTTGGCGGATGAACAGGACTTCCCCATTCACGGGATTCGCAGCCAGATGGATTTGCCACGCTCCAAAGAGAGGATCAAATGCGCCGAGCCCGTCGTGCGGATCGTCCTGGCGCGCGAACAAGTAGAAAGCCAGCACTTCACCGCCCGGTCCTCGCGCTACGGAAAACCGGTGCGGCAGACGCTGAATCCAAGCCTCGATACGTGTGCGCTCGTCGCCGCCGTCGCGGAGATCGACGATGTCCAGAATTTGCTGGAAATCGTCAGCGCGGGCCGCCTCGACGGGCGGCGCTTCCGCTTCCGGAGGAAAGAACGCATTTCGAAGTGCGGGCTGCTCCAGCAGGTGGAGAAGATCGGCCATGTGCCGCCATCGGCCGGAGCGCCCCGAACTGCGAAGGCGTTTGACGATCCAGTCTGCCGCGATCTTGCGCCACAGCTGATAGCGTTCGGCTTCAACGCCAGACATCCAATCGACTATGGCCCGCCGCACCGGCTCCGCGATATAGATTCCTTCCGCGTCGCGCGTCGCGAATGGCAAGGCTTCGACAGCCTCGAGCAGCGAAAGCTGTACCGGCTCTTCAGTTTGCAGAATGGCTGACACCAGGGCTCGGTTTGCGCGTCGAACAATGGCGCATGCTTCGACAGCCCGTCGCAACTGGATGTCTCCTATGGCATTCAGGATGGCGTTGGCGAGTTCGCCGGCGTCGCGTGCGGTGCCGAGCGAGCCGGTGCGCGCGGCGTGGATCGCCATGTGCAGGCCAAGAGGATGACCGCCGGTCAAGGCCCAAATGCGCTCGGCTGTTTCCGGCGACAGACCCGCCGCACCAACCACTGCATCGCTTTGGGATCTCGGAAGCGCGCCGAGCTTGATATCAACGAAATACCGTCCGTAGTCCGACGACCAAGCCGGCGGTGGAACGGCTGTGCCTGCTAAAACGAAACGCGTGCTTGCGGGCAGAGCAGGCAAAAGCTCGGCCCGAAGCCATGAACTCGCCAAGCGCCAAGTATCGACATCGTCGATCATCACGACCGTGATTTCCTTGATGCTTGTCAGCGCATCCGCCAAATCGGCAACCGTTCGGGTGACTTCGTTGCCAAGCGCTCGACCCATCACAGCCAGGATTGTCGAGGGGGTGGGTTCCACTGATCCTGCTGCAATTTTGAGCCGTCGGACTCCGTCATCTTCGCGGAGAGTAGCTTCGAGCGCTGAAACGAGCGCCGTCTTGCCGATGCCGGCGGGGCCGTGAAGGTAGACGACGATCGGTCCACCCGGAGCCGTTACCTGACGCAGAAGGCGCAATTCCGAATCGCGTCCTGCCAAAGAAGAACGGCGCTCTGCCCGTATCAGGTCGGCGATCGTGGCCGAAGTCATGGAGCAAAGTTCTCATCGATTACTCATCGGCTCATCATGACCTTATCGAACCGCTCAGTCTACTAAGGCCGCACTGAGAAGGGCGGCCGCCGCAGGAAAGGCCGCCTTCCAGGCAGACGATCCGCGTCGAATGGGGTCGCGGAAACGGTATCGGTTGTCCTTCAGGCCATGGCTGGCTGCCAAGGCCACCGCGGTCTCGGGAAGGAACCAACTCAGAAAGGAAAGAGATCATGAATGAACTCAACACCAGGATCGGTCGCCGCAGGCCCGTCCCCAGCGATCGCGGTGTGCGGCGCACAGCCACGCCGACCGCACTGTTGTTTCGTTTTCCTTTCGCCGGGCCTTGGGGAGAGGAACTGGCGCAAGCCTCGCAAGCACTAGCCAGCGACATCGCCAATCAGGAAGGGCTTGTTTGGAAGATCTGGCTGGAAGACCGTGAAACGGAGCAGGCCGGGGGCATCTACCTGTTCGAGGATGCCGCAACGGCGAGCCGATATCGGGAAAAGCACGAGCGGCGGCTTGCCTCCATGGGACTTACCGGGGTCATGGTGGATGCCTTCTCGGTCAATACCGAGCTATCGGTTCTGACCATGGCGCGGGCCGCGCTCGGCGAACCCAACGCTTCAGAAATTCCTTCGATGGCCACGATGACGATACGGCCATGACGATCAAACCCCGGACGGCGCGATACGCGCAGGCCGCCCTCGATTACATCAAAGGATACAGCTATGATTTCGACATCCATTATGCGGGACTTTGGGCTCGCGACGCCGATCGTCAATGCAGGCATGGCGATGATCGCCCGTCCCGCTCTCGCGGCCGCTGTGTGCGAATCCGGTGGGCTTGGCACGATCGGCTCCGACATCAACCCGCCCCAAATCCTGCGCGATCTCATCCGGAAGACCAAGGCACTTACGAAGCGGCCCTTCGGCGTCGACCTGATCGGCGACTTCGTCACCGACGAACACATATCCGTCCTGCTTGAGGAACAGGTGGCGCTCGCGATCTTCTTTTGGACGTTGCCGACCTCGGAGCATGTCGGACGGCTGAAGCACGCCGGCATCAAGGTCTGGATGCAGGTCGGCCGCGTCGCGGAAGCTGAGCAAGCGGTCGCCCTCGGCGCCGAAGCACTTGTCGTCCAGGGTGCCGAGGCGGGCGGCCACAATCGGGCTGAAGCCTCCACTATGACTCTATTTCCTCGCATTCGCCGACTTCTCCCGGGCCTGCCGCTGCTTGCCGCAGGCGGCATAGTGGATGGCACGACCATGGCCGCGGCGCTCGCTCTCGGTGCTGACGCAGTCTGGTGCGGCAGCCGTTTCCTCGCTTCGCTGGAGGCCGAGGCGCACGATGACTACAAGGCCCGCGTGCAAGCTGCCGATGTGGCCGATACGGCGATCCTGTCCATCTACGGCCCCGAGTGGCCCGATCAGCCCATGCGGGCCATCGTCAATGACGGCGCACGCGCGGCGCTGGGGCGGGAAGCCGAAGCCACCAGGGATGCAGAAGGCCAGGTCATCGGCTCTACCGTCCTGAACGGCCAGACAATCCCGGTGCCGCGCTACAGCGCCATCCTGCCGACGCCCGATTTCGACGGCGACATAGAGCAGGCATGCCTGACGGCCGGACAAGGCGCCGGAAACATCGACGAAGTTCTGCCTGCGGGCGAGATAGTCCGGCGCATGACGGCCGAGGCAAAGTCAGTGGTCCGCCGTCTGGCTGGCATGGTGGAAGCCGCCTGACGCGCGGCCCTCACAGAACCATTCGCAACGATCATCCCGGCAGTGCGCGCGCTCCGGCTGAGCGAACAGCCGGGTCGCGCAAACGCGCTGATGCTGTTGAGCAGTGGCTGTCGCCCACCCAGAACCAGTGATCGTCGCCGGGGACCTCAATGAAGCGCGCGCCTGGGATCTTGGCCGCGAGGAACCGCCCCGGCCTCGGCGAGGGTGATCAGGAGCGCTGCCGCCTTGCGCAGGGCGAGTTCCACCCGCCACCCGCTGAGACGGAACTCCGGAAAACCCAGAAGTCGGAGCTTCGATCCCTCCATCGATCCGTACGCGGCCGCGGGGGACGCTGAGGGGACGCCGGCCTTCTATGTACCCAGGGGACGTCGGGCCAAGTGGGCCCGATCAGGAGACTCCCTTGGAGCGAGAAATGTCACGGATCGATACTCTCCCCCACCATCGTACGGCCGAGCCTGATTTCGGGGATGGCGCGCCTTTCGGCGCCGCGAACACCGGGTAAGGAGGCTGAGACATGTGCCAATCCTGCCTCTCCTGGTACGCACGCTGCATTGCTCCCTACCTCGTCGACGCCGGCTGTTCGGCCAACGCATTCGCCCACATGCGAAGGCGCATGATCCCGCGGGCAGAGGGCGTTGTCGTCGAAGTTGGCTTCGGGTCTGGCCTGAACCTTCCCTACTATGACGCCGCCAGGGTGGCGCTGTTGGTCGGCGTCGATCCAGACGGCACTATGCTCGGCCTGGCCGGACCGAAGAGCCGTTCCCTGCCATTCGACGTCGAATGCCTCCGGGCCAGCGGCGAGAGCCTGCCGTTGGCCGATGCCTTCGCCGACACCGTCGTCGTGACCTATGCCTTCTGCACAATTCCGGACCCCGAGGCAGCGCTGACCGAAATCCGGCGCATCCTGAAGCCGACGGGCCGGCTGATCTTCATCGAACACGGCCAGGCCGAGGGGCCGCGTTGCCGCAGATGGCAGGAGCGCCTGAACCGGCCGTGGGGATCGCTCGCTGGTGGCTGCCACCTCAACCGCGATCCCTTGCGGTTGATCTGCGGGGCGGGCTTCCGCCTGGTTGAAGAGGAGCGCGGGCGGTTCCCCCTGCACTTCTGGCAATTGGGAAGCCACTACGCTGGTGTCGCGGCACCCGACAAGTTGACGGACCTGATGATGCGGGTCTAGCCAGGCCTGTGCCTCGTTATCTCTTCAAGGCGGCCACAACGCTTGGCGCCTCACCTCGGCATGACCCTTCTCCCCGCATTTGGCGTCGCTTTCGCAAATGGCGCGATGGGGCCTTGCGCGGGTAGCAGAAGGCTATGTGAGCTATGTCATAGTCTATTGCAGGGCATCTTCATTAGCATAGTTGCATATTCTGCTACATGGGAGGAAAGCGGTGGCTCGTCCCCAACGCGACATCGGCGGTTATCTGACCAGCTACGGCGGGCTCTCGGGAACCCGAGTGGAAGTGTTTGAGGCCGACGGCGAGTGGTTCGTGCGTATTGTCGAGCATGACGAAGAGCGCACCTACTCTTTTGCGCTGAAATCATTCGCCATGGCATTCGCGGAAAGCCAGAGGATTCACATCAAGCCCCCCACGGTCGTGCGGCTGGAGCGCAACCCATCGCTCCTGTTCACACATGGCCGGTTCACGGCGGCGAACGATCGATTCTAGGATGCCGCGAGACGTGGGGGCGTCCGCGCCCTCCCCTGCCATTTTGCAATGCGTGCCGACCGCCTTTGCCCTTCATTGACAACGGGGGCAGCGGAGTCCCGCCCCCTCGACAGAGACGAGTTCGGCGAAGGCGACGATTGGAGTGGCACCTTTCCGCGACGGCACTATTTCTTGATATTTTAGAATCAGCTAATTTTATGCGGTGGCGGGACCCCAACCCTGCCAAGGCCGGCGCTCGATGGAGCCACCCTGACCCGAGGGCGTCGGCCGCATTCTGCTGGGCGGAAGCAGGCCAGCCCTATATTCCCGAACCTCGGTACTGTGCGGCCTCCATCCACAATGCAAGCGCAAGGGCAGGAGTACGGCCTTTCACCTCATATTCACGACCCCGATACGCTCCTGCCGCAATCCAGACGGTCTTTGACCGCTGATAGATCGTAATGCCCCTTGCGCCCGCCCAATTGCACAATTCTTCGTCATTTCGATGCATTAGCCCAGCCATTTCCCCATCAGGGATGTGGAAGCAATTATGGTGCTGGAGGTGCACTGGCTGTAGAGCTGCCCGCCACTCATCGTCACAACATGCGGCCGGCGCTTAACAGTCCTTCTCGCCGTTTGGATTTGGAACCGGCGCCTCTCGCACATCTCGCGGTGGCGGATCGACATGTTCAAGCTCCGGCGGTGCTTCCTTGTCACGGCGACGGACGGGTGCCTTCTCCTGGTCGGATTTCGGTGACGGATCTTTGACTTTGTTTGGCATATCCACTTCCTCCCATCCCCCGAAACCGGATCGCCGCTCTTTTGTTCCCGGCCAAGAGACCCCCCACCGAGGCAGCGGGCCATATAACCAACTTGACGACTTGATCAGGGGCGGTTTTGCGTTCGTCCGGGACCGCCGCGGGGACCAGCCCGCTGCCGGGACTTTTGGGGGTAGCAGCGGGCTGTCGGGTGTGGGAACCCAGGGAGCAGCGAAGGGCTGAATGAATTCGCTGTTCCCCGGTCAGCCTACGGGACTAGGCTCAGATGCGCGACTTACGGATTCGTAAGGAACAGGCCGGTTTGGGGGATACATGATCACTACGATGTTCCGCTGGGGCGTGATCCTGGGCGTCGTCGGCTTTGTCGGCGGGTTCATTGGACCGCTCATCTTCACGCCCGAGGCCAACCAGGGACCGCTGCTCGGCATCTTCATTACCGGGCCACTCGGGTTCGTTCTCGGCCTGGTGGTCGGGCTGGTACTTTCGTTGCGGCGACGTCGCTACTGACATTCATTCAAGCGCGCCTGCTGGGGGCGAAGCTCGCCTTGGCAGTGCTTGTGGTGGATATTCCCGCGCCTCTCCGACCGGGATTGTCATTATATTAGCCAAGGCGCATATTGTTCCGGCAGCCGGGCCCTCGATAGACCCCTGCGATTAGGTAAAAGAAAAATAGGTCTCGTGTTGTTCAACAATTTGAGCTGTCGCGAGACAATAAGATTGGGAGGAATGCCCATGAAAGTGACTGTATTGGCTAACTACGAGCCTCATGCCGCCAAAGGACTGATACAGGGCTCGGACCGGGAAGCTGCCGTCAAGGCGCTTTTTGAGAGCGTCGGCGGCAGAGTGGCCAGCATGATGTTTACGCGCGGCATCTATGACATCGTCATCAACGGCGAGGTGCCGGATCAATCCGCTGGGATGGGCTTAACGCTAGCAGTGCGGGCAAGCGGCTCGGTGAGCGACCTTGTCGTGCTCGAAGAACTTGACATGAAAGCCGTGATCGCAGCCGCCAAAAAGGCTGCCGGCGCTTACAAGCCCGCCGGCTGAATTGGGAATCGCTGAACACATGAGGCAGCACGGTTTCATTTGACGCACCGTGCTGCCTTCCGATCAGCGCTGTATCCTGGGCTACGTTTGCAAGTTTTGCCGAGATACGAACTGTCTGTTCATTCCCAGCTTACCTGTCACGCTCCGGCGGCCTTGCCACCTTGGGCGAAAGATAGGCCCGCTGCGGGAGCAACGGGCCATCGACTTGGGCAGTGGCGAATTGACCGATCGCGCGTCGGCATTGGGCAGGGACCTAGTGTCCCCTATCACCCGGCTTGTGGCCCACGTCACGCGTGTCAGCCATGGTCAGACTTGTCGTGATTCCGACGGCGGTGGAGCAGAGGACGACGATAGCCAGAACCCTGAATATTGCACGTAGCATCTTAGCCTCCTGTTCGCCGAAACCGGCCTATCCAGCGTCGGGAACGCCGGAATTATACCTTCCTTTCTCAAGGGGATTTACGACACTCGGATACCTCAATCGGCTAACCTGGCATGTCCTTTCGAGCGACTTCCCGCTGCATTTGCTCCTGTTTGTTCTGATCGAGACACCTTGCTGCGCGCGGTTTGCTTTGCCCCATCGGATGGCGACAGTTCCGACCAGCAGCGTCCAGCAGCCTCCAGCTTCCGCGATCACGCCATAACCCCGACCGTCCGAATAGGCCATGTGTGCGGGGCGGCGGACCTGACGGTTCGTCTGGCCGGTGTCACGTCTCTCCAAGACGCGGCTCCGGCCTACCGCGGCTTCCTGCAGCAAGAAAAAAGGCCGCTCCATTCGTCGCGTGGCCGCACCGGCCACCTGCCCATGTCATCGACTCACCCAATTTAAGTCAGCGCGCCGTGCTTGAAAGCGCAGCGATCTCTGTTACTTGCGGCGTGGGGTTAGTGCGTTTGGCTTGGATAAGAAAAATTGGCAACGGCTTTAGCGAATGCGGAATGCCCGCACTGTCATGGCAACGGCAGGGTTTTCGACTGCTCCAGGTGGTATGCGTCAAAGGGGCATTGTTGCCCGCAAGGAACCCATCAAACCGGTTGCCCGGGAAAGACGATCGCCTGTTCTGGATGTGCCGGCCTGGGGACGCTGGCAGAACCCAGGCTCAGTGCCGCGGCATAGCCCTCGATCGGACAGCGGCAACCACGGAGCAACCCGGGCTCCGGGTGCGGCCGGACTAAGGACGCGGCCCGGCAGGCTTCTCGCCAAAGACCCTACCTTGCACGAGGATGGCCGCCGCGCGATGCTGGCACCCCTGTGGAGCGAATCATGCGAAAAATTCTGATTCCTGGGCTGCTGCTCGCGGCGGTCCTTTCCGCAAACCCGGCTTGGGCACTGGACAGCAGCGGCACGCCCGTTATCGTCACCCCGCTTGCGTCACGCACTACAACCGCTTCCGGCCAGCCGATCATCCTGCCGGGGAAAAGCGTGCAGGTCCTGGTTTCGACCTATGACATCGCGCCGGGCGCCACCTTGCCGGTGCACAGGCATCCCTTTCCCCGCTACGCCTATGTCGAGGCCGGGACGCTGAAGGTCACCAATGTCGAGAGCGGCAACAGCAACACCTACAAGACGGGCGATTTCATCATCGAAATGATCGGACAGTGGCACCAGGCCACCAATATCGGCGACGGTCCGGTCAAGCTGCTGGTGATCGATCAGGTCGAGGAAGGCGCCAAGAATACGGAGTTGCGCCAATAGCGGCCTGCCTCACGGTCGCCGCCCGAAACCGATGTGCCGAAGCAGCCCGTCCTTCGGGACGAACTGAAGCACACCGGCAAGGTGGAGAGCGATCATTCCGGTGAGCAGCACCGCCAGCGCCGCCCTGCCCCACTACCCCCAGGCGCCGACCATCTGTCGTGTCGTGGCGTTTAGCCGGTTGAAGGCGTTGATCAGGGCGATCTGGACGACCAGGGCGGCCAGCGCCTTTTCATCATAGTGCCGGGCGGCTTCGTCCCAGACATCGTCCGGCACCGCGTCCGGCCGGTCGGCGAGCCTTGTGCCGGCCTCGGCGAGCGCCAGGGCCGCCCGTTCGGCGTCGGTGAAGTATGGCGTCTCCCGCCATGCCGCGAGGGCAAAGATGCGCTCGTCCTTTTCGCCGGCCTTCTTCAGTTCGCGCGCATGCATGTCGACGCAGGCGCTGCAGCTGTTGATCTGGCTGGCGCGCAGATGGACGAGCTTGCGCGTCACATAAGGCACCTCAGCCGCCACGGTCGACTTGTCCAGCGCCAGCAGGGCCTGCAGGGCGCCGGGAAAGAGCGCTACCGGATTTTTGATCCTTGCTTGCATATCTGCCTCCTTCTTGAAGAGTTTTGTCAGGGCGTGTTTTGCCGAGCCCGGATGCCACGCATCGAGGCTTCAGTGTTTGATTCAGCCAGTTAGCCGGTCGCCGTTGGCGGCGTATCGTCCACGCGGGATCAATAACCGGCAGGCTATTGGTTAATCCATAACCAATCAGCTATGAAATTGTCAAGCGTGGAATTTGATGCCTGGCCCAAGTGGCGGCGCGCTGTTCGCGCTTTCGCGCCAACCGGCCCGATGCTAGGGCTGGCGCCGACATCATCGACTGGATCGCCCCTTGACCAAACAACCTCGCCTGCCGCTGATCGAAATCTGTGTCGAAGGCATCGATGGCCTTTTGGCAGCGCAGGCTGCCGGCGCCGACCGGGTCGAACTGTGCGCCAGCCTGGTCGAAGGCGGCATCACGCCGAGCCTCGGCACGGTGCGCGCCGCCCTCGACCAGGCGACCGTGCAGTTTCATGTCATGGTGCGGCCGCGCGGCGGCGATTTTCTCTACAGCAACACCGAATATCGCTCGATGCTTGCCGATGTCGCCGCGCTGCGCGACCTCGGCGTGCCCGGCGTGGTGTTTGGCTGCCTGAACGCCAATGGCACCATCGACGAGGAGCGCATGAACGAGTTGACGAGGGCCGCCGGGCGCCTGAACGTCACCTGCCACCGCGCCTTCGACATGACGCGCGATCCGGCCGAGGCGCTCGAAGCGCTGATCCGCTGCAAGGTCGGCCGCGTGCTGACCAGCGGCCAGCGCGACACCGCCATCGAAGGCATCTCACTGCTGGCGGATCTGGTGCGGCAGGCCGGCGACCGCATCGTTATCCTCGGCTGTGGCGGGCTCGACCTTGGCAACATCGCCGAGGTGCGCAAAAGGACAGGACTGGCCGAAATGCATTTTGCCGCCCTCAAGGACGTGCCGAGCGCCATGCACTACCGCAACCCCCATGTCGGCATGGGCGGCTCCGACCTCGACCGCGAGTACCGCAACACCTTGACCGACACGAACCTCGTGGCGGCGACGATCGCGGCAGCCAAGGCATGACCGCGACCCCAGCCTCGATCAGCCGTGTAGCGCCCGAAGACGAAGCGGCGATCCTTGCGCTCAACAACGAGCACGCAGTCGAACTGTCTTGGCTGGAGCCAGAGCGGCTGTCCTTCCTGCTCGGCGAGGCATTCTACGCGCGCCGCATCGGCGACCTCGAAGCCTTCATCATGACCTTCGACCAGGACGCCGGTTACGACAGTCCGAATTTCGTCTGGTTCCGCGAGCGCTACCCGCGCTTCGTCTATGTCGACCGTGTCGTCGTGGCGGCACAAGCGCGCGGCCGTGGCCACGCCCGCCGGCTCTATCAGGATCTGTTTGACCATGTCGCAGCCGCCGGCCACACGCTGGTCACCTGCGAGGTCAATATCGATCCGCCCAACCCGGCTTCCGATGCCTTTCACGCCGCCCTCGGCTTCACCGAGGTCGGCGATGCCGTCATCCATGGCGGCAAGAAGGCGGTGCGCTACTATGTCAGGCAGATCCCCGCCTGATCCGCTGGCGCTGGCCACATAAAAAAGCCGCAGCTAATATGGGTGTTTCCGCCAACCGGAGGAACCCCGATGGCAAGCAATGTCTTCCGTTTCGACGAAAGCTGGCACATCCCCGAGGGCACGCCCCTGGAAGTGTGGGAGGTGCTCTCGGATGCCGAACTGCTGCCGCTCTGGTGGGGTGACGTCTACAAGGAAGTGGTGCCGCTGGACAGGAGAGGCAAGGCGTCCATCGGTTCGCGCGCAAGAGCACGGGCTCGCGGCGCCCTGCCCTATGAACTGAATTTCATCATCGAGGCAGCGGAACTTGAGCCCGGCCGGCTGGTGGTGGTGAAAACCCTTGGCGACTTCGACGGAGTGTGGCGGGCCGAATTGTCGCCGTCGGGCACCGGCACCCATGTCCAGCTGACCTGGCAGGTCACGGTGCTGAGACCAATCCTCAAATTCCTCGCACCGCTGCTGCGGCCGGCCTTCGCCTGGAACCACCGCTGGACGACGCCGCGCGGCGAAGCCGGCCTGCGGCGGTATCTTAAGGCGCGGAAAAACAGCGCCTCGGCCTGACGATGACGGCGGTATTCACCAATTGCGGTTGAGCCATTCGCGTGCCGGCCGCTCGATGACGTAGTAGCTGCAGAGCGCGCAGGCAAAGACCCCGGCCAGCATCAGCCATGGGTTGCTGCCATGCTCATAGACGAATTTGTAGAACGGCTGCTGCCACAGATACAGCGAATACGACCACAGCCCCAGCATCGTCATCGGCGATGAGGACAGCAATCCGGTCAGATAGCCGGTGTTGAAATCGAGCGCGTTGACGGCGAGCGCCAGCAGCGGCACCGCCAGGAGATAGTGGATCGGCGTCGGCACCGGATCGAGGAACAACACAATCGCGCCGACCGTTGCCGCCAGCGCCACGTGCGTGCCCCTGAACACCGCCGGCAGCCTGCCCTCGGCCTTGAGCAGGCAGATCGATGCCGACAGCAGGATCGACGCGATGTGCACGTCGGTGCGCCAGTAGGTGGTCTCGTAGTCCAGATCGAACACCCAGTACGAGATCGCGCCGTTCCCCATGGCAAACAGGGCCAGTGTCACCAGCAGTGGGATCACGCGGTTGCGGCTGAAGACGAGCGCGCTGATCAGCGCCAGGATGATATAGGCGTGCTCCTCGACGCAGAGCGACCAGATATGGTCCAGCGCCCCGGCCCGGGTAACGAGAATGCCGGCATAATTGTAGGTGAATGTCAGCGCCGTCAGCGCCGCCTTCCATTTGAAGGCGATGAATGTGCCGGAGAGCGCAATCATGGCAACGATGACGAACACCAGCAGAGCCGGATAGATGCGCGAGAAGCGGCGCTTGAAGAATTTCTTCAGCGGGTAGCGTTCGATGAAAAGGATCTCGGCCATCAGCCGGCCGCTGAGCACGAAGAAGAATTCGACACCCAGAACCCCGAGATTGATTCCGGGAACAGGGAAAAAATGGCCGATCAGCACCAGGGCTATCGACAGGCCGCGCCAGCCGTCGAGATAGGCCAATCTTGTCCTGGCCGATCTGTCGGTGGCGGTTAGGGACCGAACCATATGGGTTGCGGAAATGTCGGACATTCCGATCCTTTCGCATTGGTCATGCGAAAGGGTACGGCGGTACGCTGTCCAAACCCGGCTCGCATTCCCGCCCCAAATCATATTGCAGTGCAATATCAGTTTGTGCAAGTGCGAGATTGCTGCCGGGGCAGTTTCAGGGGCAGTAAGCGGCCGGAACTGCTTGAAGCAAAGGAGGCTGGCGCGGCAGCGATTCCTTCAGAAACTGGACGACTACAGCCCGCCACATATGAAAAAAGGGCCGTGAAGGCCCTTTTTCATTGCAGTGTTCTCGCACGTTTCAGGCGTTCGCGGCAGCCACCGCGCGCTTGGCCATCACCGCGATCAGATTTGCGCGGTAGTCGGCCGAGGCGTGGATGTCGGTCATCAAATTCTTCGCCGGCACCTTGACGCCGTCGAGCGCGGCGGCCGCGAAATTCTTGGCGAGCGCTGCCTCGATCTCTTTCGAGCGGAAGACGCCGTCGTCGCCGGCGCCGGTGACGGCAACGCTGACGCCGTCCTTGCCCTTGGCCACGAACACGCCGACGATCGCGTAGCGCGATGCCGGGTTGCGGAATTTTTCATAGGCAGCCTTGGCCGGCGCCGAGAAGGTGATGGCGGTGACGATTTCGCCATCCTTCAACGACGTCTCGAACAGGCCCTTGAAGAACTTGTCGGCCGCGATCTGGCGCTTGTTGGTGACGATGGTGGCGCCGAGCGCCAGCAGCGCCGCCGGATAGTCGGCCGCCGGATCGTTGTTGGCGATCGAGCCGCCGATTGTCCCCCGGTGGCGCACCGCCGGATCGCCGATCAGCGACGCGAGATGGGCAAGCGCCGGACAGGCCTTCTTCAGCTTCTCGTCCCGGGCGACGTCGTAATGCGTGGTGGCGGCGCCGATGGTGACGGTCTTGCCCGACACCTTGACGCCTTGCAGTTCCTTGATCCGCGACAGGTCGACAAGATCGGAAGGGGCTGCAAGCCGCGTCTTCATGGCCGGGATCAGCGTCATGCCGCCCGACAGCAGCTTGGCGTCGCCGGTCTTGACGAGTTTGGCGGCATCCGTGACCGAGGCGGCGCGGTGATAGTTGACCGAATACATGCTTCTTCCTCCTCAGTGTTTCGTCGTCGCGCGGATCGCTGCCCACACGGTGGACGGCGAAGCCGGCATGGCGAGATCGTTGCTGCCGATGGCGTCGGTGATGGCGTTGATCACCGCCGGCGGCGAGCCGATGGCGCCGGCCTCGCCACAGCCCTTGATGCCGAGCGGATTGCCCGGGCACGGCGTGTTCGAGGTCGAGACCTTGAACGACGGCAGGTCGCCGGCGCGCGGCATGGTGTAGTCCATGTAGCTCGCGGTCAAAAGCTGGCCACTATTGTCATAGTGGGCACCCTCGAGCAGAGCCTGGCCGATGCCTTGCGCCAGTCCGCCATGCACCTGGCCTTCGACGATCATAGGGTTGATGATGTTGCCGAAATCGTCGGCGGCGACGAACTGGATGATCTCGGTGGTGCCGGTTTCCGGGTCGACCTCGACCTCGCAAATGTAGCAGCCGGCCGGGAAGGTGAAGTTCGACGGATCGTAGAACGCCGTCTCCTTCAACCCGGGCTCCATGCCGCCCGGCAGATTGTGGGCGGTATAGGCGGCGAGCGCCATCTGGAACCACGGCACGTTCTTGTCGGTGCCGGCCACCTTCAGCGCGCCGTTCTCGATGACGATGTCGCCCTCGTCGGCCTCGAGCAGGTGGGCGGCAATCTTCTTGGCCTTGGCCTCGACCTTGTCGAGCGCCTTGACGATCGCCGACATGCCGACCGCGCCCGAGCGTGAACCATAGGTGCCCATGCCCATCTGCACCTTGTCGGTGTCGCCGTGAATGATCGAGACCGAATCGAGCGGCACGCCAAAGCGCTCGTTGACCAGTTGCGCGAAGGTCGTTTCATGGCCCTGGCCGTGGCTGTGCGAGCCGGTCAGAACCTCGATCGTGCCGACCGCGTTGACGCGAACCTCGGCACTTTCCCAAAGGCCGACACCGGCCCCGAGGCTGCCGACCGCCGCCGACGGCGCGATACCGCAGGCCTCGATGTAGCAGCTCATGCCGATACCGCGCAGCAGCCCCTTCTTGGCGGCGGCGGCCTTGCGCTTGGCAAAGCCGGCATAGTCCGACGCCTTCATCGCGGCATCGAGAGAGGCTGCGTAGTCGCCGGCGTCATAGCACATGATGACCGGCGTCTGGTGCGGGAACGAGGTGATGAAGTTCTTGCGCCGCAGCTCCGCCGGCGAGACGCCGAACTGGCGCGCCGCGGTCTCCATCATGCGTTCCATGACGAAGGTCGCTTCCGGCCGCCCCGCCCCGCGATAGGCGTCGACCGGCGCTGTGTTGGTGTAGATCGCCTTCACATTGGCGTGGATCGCCGGGATGTTGTACTGGCCCGACAGCAGCGTCGCGTAGAGATAGGTCGGCGTCGCCGACGAGAACAGCGACATGTAGGCGCCGAGATTGGCTTTGGTCTCGACCTTCAGGCCAAGAATCTTGTGGTCTTTGTCGAAAGCCATTTCAGCATGGGTGTGATGGTCGCGGCCATGCGCGTCGGTGAGGAAGCTCTCGGTGCGGTCGGCCACCCATTTGACCGGCACGCCGGTCTTCTTCGACGCCCAAAGGCAGACGATCTCTTCGGGATAGATGTAGATCTTCGAGCCGAAGCCGCCACCGACGTCCGGCGCTATGACGCGCAGCTTGTTTTCCGGCGCGACATTGTAGAAGGCGCTCATTACCAGCCGCGCGACATGCGGGTTCTGCGACGTCGTCCAGCAGGTGTAGTGGTCCTCCGCCTTGTCGTAATGACCAAGGGCGGCACGCGGCTCCATGGCATTGGGAACCAGGCGATTGTTGATGATGTCCATCTTGACGACATGGGCCGCCTTCTGGAAGGCCGCCGCCGTGTCGTCGGCGTTGCCGATGTCCCAATCAAAGATCAGATTGTTGTCGGCCTCGGGATGGATCTGCGGCGCGCCCTTGTCCATCGCCTTCGAGGCGTCAACGACGGCCTTCAGCTCCTTGTAGGTGATCTCGACCGCCTCGGCCGCGTCACGCGCCTGGCCCTTGGTTTCGGCGACCACGATGACGACGGCGTCGCCGACATAGCGCACCTTGTCGAAGGCCAGCGGCGACCACGCCCCCATCTTCATCGGCGAGCCATCCTTGGAGTGGATCATCCAGCCGCATATGAGATTGCCGATACCGTCGGCCTTGAGCTCCTTGCCGGTCAGCACGCCAATGACGCCGGGCATGGCTTGAGCCTTTTTGACGTCGATCTTCTTGATCTGCGCATGCGCGTGCGGGCTGCGCACAAAGGCAGCATGCTTCATGCCGGGAACCACCATGTCGTCGACATAGCGGCCGGCACCGGTGATGAACCTTTTGTCTTCCTTGCGCGCCACACGAGCGCCAACACCTTCAATACCCATCAGAAATTCCTCCCGAATTGCCGAAATAGCGAATAGTGAGTAGCGAATAGCAAGGGGCGGTTGGGATGGGTTGGCGCCTGGTCAGAGGAACTGACCGCGCTGATCCCTGTTCGCCATTCCCTATTCGCGTTTTCCCTAGGCAGCCTGCCTGGCTTTGCCCTTCGACGCCTTGGACATCGTCTTCGATGCGGCGAGGATCGCCTTCACGATGTTGTGGTAGCCGGTGCAGCGGCAGATGTTGCCTTCGAGTTCGGCGCGCACCGTCGCCTCGTCGAGGCCTTCGGGGTGGCGGTTGATCATGTCGGTCGCCGTCATGATCATTCCCGGCGTGCAGAAGCCGCACTGGAGCCCATGATGCTCCTTGAACGCGGCCTGCACCGGATGCAGATCGGCGCCATTGGCCAGGCCTTCGATCGTCACGATGGTCGAGCCGGAGGCCTGTACCGCGAGCATCGTGCAGGACTTGACCGCCTTGCCGTCGACATGCACGACGCAGGTCCCGCACTGCGAAGTGTCACAACCAACATGCGTGCCGGTAAGGCCGAGATTCTCCCGCAAGAAATGAACCAGCAGCGTTCGGTCCTCGGCAGTGCCATTGACCCGCTTTCCGTTCACCATCAACGAAACGTCCGACATGAATCCTCCCTGGGTATAACCTTGGTCATCACGCTGCCGACGCGGTGTTGGCGCTTCGGCCATGCGTTATTCGTACACCGCATAACGTACAAAAAACAGCACGTCGAAAACTCGGCTCATTGTACTTTCGATCATGGCCGGGCAAAACGTGCAATCCGGTCGCCCCATTGCCAAAACGCCGATTGAAGACAACAATGCCATGCGACGCCCGCGCGCCCGACGCGCATAAAAACAGCGTCGGAGGAAATGCGGAGGACGCCGCTGGCCAGTTCACGGACCCGCTATGCATGCGGTCTGTCGGTGCTCACCTCGGACGAGCCCGACCCGAATGCGTTTGCACGCGCGGTGGCCACTGAGGCTGCCGCCATCGATGCCGGCTTTGCCCTGCTGTTCTTTTCCCAGAGCCTGGTCGAGGCCAGCGCCCTTTCCAAGGCACTCAGGACCCATGCGCCGACGCTCCATCACGCCGGCTGCTCGACCGCCGGCGAGATCACGCCGCAAGGCCTCGAGGACGGCCACGTGCTCGCCATGCTGCTTCCGTCGGCGTCATTCACCGCGGTCAGCACGATGGTCGACGATCTGTCCTCCTCGGGCATGGACAGGATCACCGGCGAAGTCGAGGCGCTTAGGCGCTCGTTGCGTGGGCGCGTCGGCCACGAGCAGACCAGGAACACCTTCGCGCTTTGTTTCATCGATGGGCTCTCCTATGCCGAGGAGGCGGTGAGTTCGGCCATCCACTGGGGTCTCGACGACATACCGCTGCTCGGCGGCTCGGCTGGCGATGACCTGAAATTCGAGACGACACGGCTGATCTCGAATGGCAGGGTCACCTCCGACAGCGCCATCATCGTGCTGATCGCCACGGAAATTCCCTTCCATGTCTTCAAGACCGACAATTTCGTTCCCACCGACGAAAAGCTGGTGGTGACGTCATCCGATCCCGATCACCGCATCGTGCGCGAGTTCAACGCCACCAACGCGGCGGAGGAATACGCCGCCTCTGTCGGTATCCTCCCGCAGACATTGACGCCGCTGAGCTTTGCCTCGCATCCAGTGGTGGTGAAGGTGGGCGGCGAATACTATTGCCGCTCGATCCAGAAGATGCACCCTGACGGCTCGCTGTCGTTCTTCTGCGCCATCGACGACGGCGTCGTGCTGTCGATCGCCCAGCCGATGGACATGGTCGAATCGACGCGCGCCGCGCTGCGGGATGTCGAGGAGAGGCTTGGCGGCATCGACATGATCCTCGGCTTCGACTGCGTGCTGCGCAGGCTGGACGCGCGCAACCGTCAGGTCTTCCGAGACATTTCGGAGCTCTACCGGGTCAACAATGTCATCGGCTTCGGCACCTATGGCGAACAGTACCGGTCCATGCATTTGAACCAGACTTTCACCGGCATCGCCTTTGGCGAACGCCAGGCGGCGGAATAAGATGCCGCTCAGGGACATCAACGACCTCGAAAGGCTGAAGAAGATCAACGCGGCGCTGGTCAGCCGCGTCGAGCGATCGATGGACCAGCAGGGCAACGCCTTCTCACTGTTCCAGACCGCGATCTCGCTGGAAAATCGAGTGCGCACGCGCACCGAGGAATTGCACTCGACGCTGCGTAGGCTGGAACAATCCAACATCGATCTCAGCGCCGCCAAGGAAAACGCCGAACTGGCGAACCTGTCCAAGACCCGCTTCCTCGCCGCCGCCAGCCACGACGTGCTGCAGCCGCTGAACGCCGCCCACCTCTCCGTCTCGGCGCTTGCCGAAGTGCAGACCAGCGACGAGGGCAGGAAGCTGGTGCGGCAGGTCGAGCGCTCGCTGGAGACGATGGAGGACCTGCTGCGCACGCTTCTCGACATCTCCAAGCTCGATGCCGGCGTGGTGCAACCCGACATCGGCGACGTCAGCCTCGAGGCGCTGTTCTCGTCGCTGCGCTCGGATTTCCAGCCAGTGGCGGAACTGAAGGGGCTGTCGCTGAAGTTCCGGCCGGTCAATGCCGTGGTCCGCTCCGACCGGACGCTGCTGCGCCGCATCCTGCAGAACATTCTTTCCAATGCGCTGGGCTATACCCGCTCGGGAGGCGTGCTTGTCGGCACCAGGCATCGCGGCGACACCATCCGCATTGACGTCGCCGATACCGGTTGCGGCATTCCCGACGACCAGCGCGAGGCGGTGTTCGAGGAGTTCCACCGCGGCACCTCGTCGGCCAATGCCGAACTGGACGGCGGCGGTCTTGGGCTCGGGCTCGCCATCGTGCGCCGCATGGCCAGCGCACTCGGCCATCCCGTGACGTTTTCATCGAAGGTCGGGCGCGGCACCATCTTCCACATCGATGTTCCGGTCGGCATCGGCGCCCCCGCCGACGCCATCGCCAGCCTCGCCGACATGGAGCGGCCGCGCGGCTACGGCCTGTTCGGCACCAAGGTGCTGCTGGTCGAGAACGATGCCGAGGTGCTGCAGGCCATGACCTTCCTGCTCGAACGCTGGCAATGCCTGGTGCGGGCCGCGACCTCGACCGACGATGCCCTGGACCTGCTTGGCGACACCGACTGGGTGCCCGACATCGTCATTGCCGACCAGCATCTCGACGGCGGCGATCTCGGCACTGCCACCATCGCAGAGGTCCGCGACTATCTCGGCCGCGCCGTGCCGGCGCTGATCGTCACCGCCGACAGCTCCGAAGCCGTCGCCAAGGCAGCGCGTGCGGGTGGCATCGAACTGATGCGCAAGCCGGTGAAGCCGGCGCAACTGCGCGCGCTGCTGGCGCATCTGCTGGCTTAGACCCTCAACCCTTCCCCTGTTGGAGCGCGCGTAGCGTCGGGCAAGGTGAAAGATCAAAATCCCCCCTGGTCCCGAAACAGCTCCGCATTGTCCAGCTTCGAAACCTCGATGACAGCCTGCGTGCGGCTATAGACATTGAGCTTGCGCAGGATTTCGGAGACATGCGCCTTGACGGTGGTTTCCCCGACCTGCAGCTCATAGGCGATCTGCTTGTTGAGCAGGCCCTGGCGCAGCATCTGCAGCACGCGTAGCTGCTGCGGTGTCAGCGTGGACAGGCGCTGCACCATGTCGGCACGGTCGACGCTATCGGCGTCCGGTGTGCGGCCTTCATAGGTTTCCGGCACGTAGATCGCGCCTTCCATCACCGAGCGGATGGCGGCGGCCAGGTCGCTCTTGCGCGCCGATTTCGGAATGAAGCCGGCAGCACCATAAGACAGCGCCTCGGAAATGATCTTCGGCTCCTCATAGCCCGAGACGATGACAACGGGCAGGCGCGGATAGCGGGTCCTGAGCTGCAGCAGGCCATCGAAGCCGTGCACGTCGGGCATGCTGAGGTCGAGCAGCGCAAGATCGAACGGCTTGGCGCCGGCCAGAAGCTCGAGCGCCTCGGTGATCGAGCGCGCCTCCACCGTGTCGACTTCCGGATAGGCCATCTGCACCGCGCTGTGCAACGCCTCGCGAAACAGCGGGTGGTCGTCGATGATCAGGAACCGGGCGCGATCGTGGACTGCGGTCATGGGGTTCATTTCAGTTCAGAGGCGATTAGAATAATCTCGCCAGCATGGCCAGATTATTGCCAAATAGTATATCGCCATCTCTTGGAAAGAGCCCGGGCCGGCGTTTCCGATGACAATCGCCTTGCCCGGCCATCCAAATCGGTCGAATGTTCCGGCAACCAAGCAGAGACCTTACATGACAGAGTTCGTCCTTCCCCCGCCAGCAATCGCATCGGTGGCCGTTGCCGGGTCGCCAGAGCGTTTCGCGGTGCGGCGCATCTTCTGCGTCGGCCGCAATTATGCGGCGCATGCCCGCGAGTTCGGCAATGACGAGCGCGATCCGCCCTTCTTCTTCACCAAGCCGGCCGACGCCGTGGTCGATTCCGGCGCGACGATCCCCTACCCGCCCTTGACTGGCAATTTGCACCACGAGATCGAACTCGTTGCCGCGATCGGCAAGCCGGGCTTCCGCATCGCCCGCGAGCAGGCGCTGGATCATGTCTGGGGTTACGGCGTCGGCATCGACCTCACCCGCCGCGATCTGCAGGACGAAGCCAAGAAGATGGCGCGACCCTGGGACTGGTCGAAAGCCTTCGACCGTTCCGCTCCCTGCGGCCCGCTGATCCCCGCGGCAAAATCCGGCCACCCGCAAAAGGGCCGTATCTGGCTCGCCGTCGACGGCAAGGTCAGGCAGGACGCCGACCTCGCCGAGCTGATCTGGCCGATCGCCGATATCGTGTCGATCTGCAGCGAGGCGGTGGAACTGGAGCCCGGCGACCTGATCTTCACTGGCACGCCGGCCGGCGTCGGCGCGGTTCGTGCCGGCGACAAAATGACTGGTGGCGTCGACGGCATCGGCACGATCGAAATCACCATCGGCCAGCCGAAGTGAACGCATGAGCGATATCGTCCTGCACAACTACTATCGCTCCTCCACCTCCTATCGGGTGCGGATCGCTCTGGAGATGAAGGGGTTGACCTACGACTACATCCCGCATCATCTGCGCCATGGCGAGCATCTGGAGCCGGCCTATCTCGCGGTCAATCCGCAAGGTCTGGTGCCAGCGCTGATCTGGAACGACGGCACGCTGCTGACGCAATCGCTGGCGATCATCGAATTCCTCGAAGAGATCCGACCCGAACCACCGCTGTTGCCGAAGGACCCGCTTGGCCGGGCTCATGTCAGGATGCTGGCGCAGATGATCGCCTGCGACATCCATCCCGTGAACAATCTGCGCGTGCTGACCTCGCTGCGCACCCTGTTCGGCGCCGGCGACCAGGACATCACCAACTGGTTCCGTCACTGGGTCAACGAGGGCTTTCAGCCGCTGGAGACGATCCTGGCGTCCTCGCCCGAGACCGGAGAATTCTGCCATGGCGACACGCCGGGGTTGGCGGATATCTGCCTGGCCGCGCAAGTCACCAGCAATGCCCGCTTCGGCGTCGACATGACCCCCTACCCGACGATCGCGCGCATCAATGCCGCCTGCATGACGCTGCCGGCCTTCCAGAAGGCCGCCCCCCAGAACCAGATCGATGCCGAATAGGGCTTCATTGGTCCACGCGGCATCGGTATCCAGAGCAGCAGCCTGGCGGAATCGATTTCCGCTTGACCGGACAGGGAATCGGCTATCGTTTCCTGCAGGGCCGCGTGAAGGGTGGAGTAACCAATGAGAGCCGTCGTCTTCGAGAAATTCGGCGAAGCGCCGACGATCCAGACCGTCCCCGATCCAAAACCGGCGCCCGATGGCGTCGTCATCAAGGTCGAGGCGACCGGGCTGTGCCGCAGTGACTGGCATGGCTGGATGGGTCATGACGCCGATATCACGCTGCCGCATGTGCCGGGTCACGAACTGGCCGGTGTTGTGGTCGCCGCCGGCAAGCAGGTGACCCGCTGGAAGGCCGGCGAGCGTGTCACGGTGCCGTTCGCCGTCGGCTGCGGCCGCTGCTTCGAATGCACCTCGGGCAACCATCAGGTCTGCGAACACCAATCGCAGCCCGGCTTCAACGCCTGGGGCTCCTTCGCCGAATATGTCGCCATCGACCATGCCGACACCAATCTCGTGCGCTTGCCTGATGAAATGGAATTCGCCACCGCCGCCAGCCTCGGCTGCCGCTTCGTCACCTCGTTCCGCGCCATCGTCGACCAGGGCCGGGTGACGCCCGGCGAATGGGTGGCGGTACATGGCTGCGGCGGCGTCGGCCTGTCGGCGATCATGATTGCCAGCGCCATGGGCGCCAATGTCATCGCCATCGATCTCACCGACGAGAAGCTGGATTTCGCCAAGAAGATCGGTGCCGTGGCGACCATCAATGCGTCCACGACGCCGAATGTGGTCAAGGCCGTCAAGCAGATCACCAATGGAGGCGCCCATATGTCGATGGACGCGCTCGGCCACCCCACCACATCGTTCAACTCGATTGCGAACTTGCGCCGACGCGGTCGCCATGTGCAGGTCGGCCTGATGCTGGGTGAACACGCCCGCCCGCAGGTGCCGATGGACAAGGTGATCGCCTTCGAGCTCGAAATCCTCGGTAGCCACGGCATGCAGGCCTACCGCTACCAGGCGATGATGGACATGATCCGCCACGGCAAGCTCAAGCCCGAACTGCTGGTCGGCAAGAAGATCAGCCTCGACGAAGCACCCGCCGCGCTGATGGCGATGGGCGGCTTCGAGGGGATAGGGATTGGGGTGATAACGAAGTTCTAGTCGCGGGAGCCGCCCTTCCGCGAAGCCACTTATCTCGCAAATTTTTTCGCGCCGAACACGCACAGCACCACGCCGAGCGTGACGATGACCATCAACGGACTGACCTGCTCGTGCAGCAGCGTCGCCGCCAGCGCGAGACCGAAGAAGGGCTGCAGCAGCTGCAATTGGCCCACCGCGGCGATGCCGCCCTGTGCCAAGCCACGATACCAGAACACGAAGCCGATCAGCATGCTGAACAGAGAGACATAGGCCAGCCCGATCCAGGCGTTGGAACCGACGGCTGCGAAGGACGGTGGCAGCGTCGCAAAAGTCAGCAGCAGCATGACCGGCAGCGACAGCGTCAGCGCCCAGCAGATCACCTGCCAGCCGCCGAGCTTGCGTGACAGCGCCGCCCCCTCGGCATAGCCCAGACCGCAGGCGACGATGGCGGCCAGCATCAGACCATCGCCCACCGGCGAAGCGGTGACGCCCTGCGTCAGGGCAAAGCCCGCGACGAGCGCGCTGCCGACGCACGAAAACAGCCAGAACGCCGGGCGAGGACGATCGCCGCCACGCAGCACGCCGAAAATCGCGGTCGCCAGCGGCAGCAGACCGACGAAGATGATGGAATGGGCCGTGGTGACGTGCTTCAGCGCCAGGGCGGTCAACAAGGGAAAGCCGACAACCACGCCAAGGGCGACGATCGCCAGCGACAGCAGATCGCCGCGCTCCGGACGCTTCTGTCGGAACAAGAGCAGCATGGCCAGACCAAGCAATCCGGCAATTGCCGCCCGGGCCGATGTCAGGAATGTCGGATCGAAATCCACCACCGCCACACGCGTCGCCGGCAGCGAACCGCTGAAGATCAGCACGCCGATAAATCCGTTCACCCAACCGCTCGCGGTCTTGTCCATTGCGGGCTCCATTTCTTTCGCCCTCTATCGGGCCGGCGCATATGGTGTAGCCAGAGACAATGGGGTACAATTTCGCAAAACTGTGATGGCATATCGAGCAGTACGGATGACGGACTTCGCTTTGGAAACCGACGGCGTGCGAACCCTTGTCGAGGGTGTGATGGCGACTATCCGTCAGCGGATCGCCGCGCGCAGCCTGACGCCCGGAGCCCGATTGCCCTCGATCCGTGCCTTCGCCAAATCCATGCAGGTGTCCAAGTCCACCGTGGTCGAAGCCTACGAGCGGCTCGCCGCTGAGGGCGCGATCCGCTCCCGGCCGGGCTCGGGTTTTTATGCCGCCGGATCGCTGGCGCCGCTATCGCTGGCCGAGATCGGCCCCCGGCTCGACCGCGCCGTCGATCCGCTCTGGATCTCGCGACAGTCACTGGACGCCGGCGACGATATGTTGAAGCCCGGCTGCGGCTGGCTGCCGGGTTCCTGGATGCCGCAGACAGGACTCCGCCGGGCGCTGCGCACTGTGGCGCGTGCCAACGACGTCGCGCTTGCCGATTACGGTACGCCGCTCGGGCTGCCGCCGCTGCGCCAACTTCTGGCACGGCGCATGGCGCAGCATGGCATCGAAGCCTCGCCTGAACAGATCATGCTGACGGAATCGGGCACGCAGGCCATCGACCTCCTGTGCCGGTTCCTGATCGAACCCGGCGATACGGTGCTGGTCGACGACCCCTGCTATTTCAATTTCCACGCCCTCTTGCGCGCGCACCGGGCCAACGTCGTCAGCGTTCCCTATACGCCGTCGGGGCCGGATATCGAGCTGTTCGCGCAGGCGCTAGCCGAGCACCGGCCGCGCCTCTACATCACCAACTCGGCCATCCACAATCCGACCGGCGCGATCCTGTCACCGGTCACCGCGCATCGGCTGCTGAAACTCGCCGACCAATCGGACCTGACCATCATCGAGGACGACATCTTCGCCGACTTCGAACATGCGCCCGCCCCCAGGCTGGCGGCGTTCGATGGCCTGAGCCGCGTTGTTCACATCGGCAGCTTCTCCAAGACGTTGTCGGCTTCGGTTCGCTGCGGCTTCATCGCAGCACCGCGCGATTGGATCGAGCCCCTGACCGATCTCAAGATCGCCACGACCTTCGGCGGCGGTCGGCTTGCCGCCGAACTTGTACTGACTCTCTTGAAGGACGGCAGCTATCGCAAGCATATGGATTTGCTGCGCGCGAAGCTCTCACGCGCCATGGGCGAGACCAGCACGCGCCTGAAGGCGATCGGCATCACGCCCTGGATCGACCAGCCGGCCGGCCTGTTCCTGTGGTGCAGCCTGCCGGATGGCGTGGATGCGGCCGAAGTGGCCCGCCGCGCTCTCGCCGACAACATCGTGCTGGCGCCCGGCAACGCGTTCAGCCTGTCGCGGACGGCCAGCCGCTTCCTGCGCTTCAATGTTGCCCAATGCGGAGACGAGCGGATTTTCAAGGTGCTCGATACGGCAATGGCGCGTTGATTTCGCAAGGTCGTCAGTCAGCGAGACGCCGCACAGACCTCCCGCACGCAGTCGCGCAGCCAGCGTTGCGCCGGATCGGCATCGAGGCGTGGATGCCAGAGCATGGAGATGGTGACCTCGACCGTGGCGACCGGCAGCGGAAAGCTGTGCATGCCGGCGCGAGCGCCTTCGGTGTGCCGCTCGGGCACGCTGGCGATCAGGTCGGATGCGCGCGCCATGGCAAGCGTGGCAGAAAAGCCGGAAACCATGCACACGATTGTCCGCTGGAGCCCAAGCCGCTCCAAGGCTTCATCGATCGGCCCTTTCTCGCGGCCACGCCGCGAAACACTGATGTGGCGGCCGGCCGCGTAGCGCTCCGGCGTCACGACGCCCTCGCTCAGGGGATGGCCAGTTCGAACGGCGCCGATGAAGCGGTCGCGAAACAGCGCCTGAATGCGCATCTCGGGTCCGGTTTCACCGGCGACGCCGATTTCCAGGTCGATCGCCGCCTCGCGCAGCGACGTGACGTCCTTGTCGAACTTCGGCGCGAAACGCAGCCGCACGAGAGGCGCCTCGGTTTCGATGCGGGCGACAAGACGCGGCGCGAACTCCTCGACAAAGCTCTCATTGGTGCGCAGCGTGAAAGTCCTGTCGAGGCTTGCGAGATTGAGAAGCTTGGCAGGACGCAGGAGTGCTTCCGCATCCTGAACGACACGACCGGCCTGCTGCCGCAATTCCTGTGCGCGCGGTGTCGGAACAAGGCCGCGACCGGCGCGAACCAGCAGCGGATCGCCAGTCGTTTCACGCAGCCGTGCAAGCGTCCGGCTCATCGCCGAAGGGCTGAGGCGAAGGCGATTGGCGGCGCGCGCCACGCTGCCTTCCGTCAGCAGGACATCCAGGGCGACAAGCAGATTGAGATCAGGTGAAGACATGGCGGAATCATAGCATGGATCCCTCATAATGTGGCGTCTCATGCATGAATAAGATGCAAAGGCTGCGCCTTCCGCCATATCCGCCAAGGAACTAGATCTCCGACAGCTCCAGTTCCGGGGCCGATGGAAAGGAGATCGCCGTGGCAATCGCTGAGCAAAATCTGGACGGGCGCGTATCGGCGCCGCAGCAGACCCAATCCACCGTCTGGGCGCTGGCAAGCCTGTCGCTCGCCACGCTGCTGTCGTCGCTGGGAACCAGCATCGCCAGTGTCGGCCTTCCCTCGCTGATGCAGACGTTCGGGGCCTCGTTCCAGTCCGTGCAATGGGTTGTTCTCGCCTACCTGCTCGCCATCACCACGTTGATCGTCAGCGCCGGGCGGTTGGCCGATATGTTCGGGCGCCGGCCTTTGCTGCTTGGCGGCATCGCGCTGTTCACATCGGCATCGGTGCTCTGCGGCCTGGCGCCGACGCTGTGGTTGCTGATCGCCGCGCGCGCCGTGCAAGGGCTTGGCGCGGCGCTGATGATGGCGCTGACGCTGGCCTTTGTCGCCGAAACCGTGACCAAGGCCAAGACCGGCAGCGCCATGGGCCTGCTCGGCGCCATGTCGGCGATCGGCACGACGCTTGGCCCGTCGCTCGGCGGTCTTTTGATCGCCGGTCTCGGCTGGCGTGCGATTTTCCTCGTCAATGTCCCTTTGGGCGCGCTGACCTTCGCTCTCGCCTATCGCGCCTTGCCGGCCCGCGGCAAGACGGCACAGGCCGGCCGGGGCAAGTTCGATGCGACAGGCACCGCCCTGCTGGCCCTGACGCTGGCCGCCTATGCGCTGGCCATGACGCTTGGCAGAGGCAATTTCGGCCCCCTCAACATCGGCCTGCTGGTCGCGGCCGGCATCGGCGCCATTCTGTTCGCCAAGGTGCAGACGAAAGTGAAAACTCCGTTGATCCAGCTCGCCAGCTTCCGTGACCTCCAGCTGAGTGCCAGCCTGGCCATGAGCCTCATCGTCGCCACCGTGATGATGGCGACCCTGGTGGTTGCCCCGTTCTACCTGTCCCGCGGCCTCGGCCTGGATGCCGCGATGGTCGGACTCGTGCTTTCGACCGGCCCTCTGGTTTCGACCCTCTCGGCGCTGGCGGCCGGTCGCCTTGCCGATCGCTTCGGAGCCCACAGGATGATGGTCATCGGCCTGCTCGGCCTCGCCATTGGCACGCTCCTGCTGTCGCTCGCCATGACCAGACTCGGCATTGCCAGCTATGTCGTTCCGATCACCGTCACCTGCTTCGGCTACGCTCTGTTCCAGACGTCCAACAACGCGGCCGTCATGAGCGGTGTCGGCGCCGGCGAGCGTGGCGTCGTCTCCGGCCTGCTCAATCTTTCGCGCAATCTCGGCCTCATCACCGGCGCGTCATTGATGGGCGCCATATTCGCCATCGCATCGGCCGGCGGGCAGCCAGGCATTGGGCAGGATATCCTGAGTTCAGCGGCAGCCGCCCATGGGATGCAGGTCACCTTCCAGACGGCAACGGCCCTGGCGCTGGTCGCGCTGTTCCTCGCGCTGCTCTCGGCTCGCGCCGCGAGCATCTTGGAACCCGGAGTTTCGTGACGTGCGACCTGTCTGGCGGCAGGCCATCGAAGCGAATATTGTCGAACGCTCAGGCCCCTGCCCGCTTGCGGCGCTCATAGAGCATGACCAGCGTTTCAGCCATCAGTGCAGGCTTTTCCTCGCCTTCGATCTCGACCGTGTTGGCCGCCTTCATCAGATATTGGCCAGGGCCCCTGTCTTCCATGGAAAGCAGAGTGATGCGCAGCCTGATGCGCGCGCCGACCTTGACCGGAGCCAGGAACCGCACCTTGTCGAAGCCATAGTTGAAAGCGGCCTGGGTGTTCTCCGGCACGATCCCCATGCCGAGCGCCAGCGCGCCGATGATCGACAGAGTCAGGTAGCCATGCGCGATCGTCGTGCGGAATGGGCTTTGCCGCCGCGCCCTTTCAGGATCGACATGGATCCATTGATGGTCGCCGGTGCATTCGGCGAACTGGTCGATACGGTTCTGATCGACCGTCGTCCATTCCGATACGCCGAGCTCCTGCCCGGCCATCGTCCTCAACTGTTCGTAGGTCGGCGGCGTTTTAGGCCGTACTTCGGTCATTCCTGCTTTCCCGATCGCTTCCAACGCCTCCGGACCACGAACTGGCGGCCTCTGTCAATTCGTCCTGCATGAATCCGTTCCGCCGAATCCGGCCGCAACCGTCCCATGCCTCCCGGTGAAACGGCAGGTCAAATCGGGAATTCCTGGTTTTCAACACTGTCGCCGGCAACAACCAGTCTTGGCCAGAGAACGCTACTTCTTCTCGTAGCCGGCGCGGATTTCCTCCATCGCCTCCTTGATGCGCGTGCGCAGGATGTCGACCGATTCGGTGCCGGATTTCTTGACCAGTTCAGCCGCTTCGCCGGCGTTCTTCAACGCAGCCTCGAAGGATTTGCGGGCGAATTCCGTCTGTTTGGCCATCAGTTCCTGCGGATTGCCCGGCACTCTGTAGTCCTGCGCCATGTCGACGATCTCACGCAGCGTGTCCTGCAGCATTTCGCGTTGCCTGGAAAACAGCGAGGATGCGCCCGCGGCACTGGCTCGCGCGGATTTCTCCAGCGCTTCGAGGTTCCTGCGGTGATGGGCAAGAATCGCCTCGATATCGACATTGGGCACCTTCAGGTCGCGGCCGAACCTGCCGAACATGTCCATGAAGGAATCGGATTCCGGTTGTTTTGCCATGATGTCTTCTCCCCTGTCACCGCGGATGCGGGTACCCTCATTGGGAGAATAGCACTCGGGTGCCATGAGTCCATTCGGTCGGGACACGGGCGATTACTACAACGCTGGATACTACCAAGAACCCTCTCGAACATTGCTGTCCGACTTTTCCCATGAGACATTGGTGATATGGAAAAGCCAGATGAAGAAGCTGAAGAAGACCAGTGGTGCTTGAGTGAGCGCCATCGAGTAATCGACTATTTGCGGAATGAAGGTCTAGTGCATGGCCGTGTTGGAGAATGGCCCGCTTGGCACGTTCATCCGCATGTCGCCGTTTGGGCAATTGAGAGCGTTGCGCGCCCGAATTGGGTGGGATGGTGGGTAATTTCCGGCGACCTTCCCACCGACTATGTCCCTTGCGGAACCGATCGCACACCGCGTGGAGCCTTGAAAGACATAGGAACCCGCTGGCAAACGGTTGCAGCGGAATGGTCTCATGGCAGGGAGGTTGAAGGCTTGACTATTGGTACCGATCTTCGGCATCGACCCGCGTTAATTCCTCTCCTCGCTTCAAGGGCAGAAATACTCCTGGGTTGGGCCGACGATCCAAGCATCTGGGCTGATTTATGACTGCTTCCACCTGCTAGCGAATACCGCGACGGAACGGCGGGGCTATCATATACTGCTCGTCAGCCGGCGAGGAACAGCCGCTCGGCCACGTACAGCACGACGCCTGCAAGCCCGCCAATGATCATGCCGTTGAAGCGGATGTATTGCAGGTCCCTGCCGATGTTCATCTCGATCAGCCGCGTCAGTTGGGCAAGGTCCCAGCGCTTGACCTGGTCGGCGATGAACTTCGACACGCTGCTCTTCTGGCTCTCCACGAACGACGAGAGAGCCACCACGAACCCCTGGTTCATGTCGGCCCTGATCTGCGCATCGCCTGCGAGATGCCGCCCCACCTCGACGAACATGTTGGCAAGGTGCGCGCGGATCACCGAATTCGGCGCCTTGGCGTCCTGCTCGATGAACTGGTTGAGGCTTGCCCACATGTCATTGGCCAGCGCCCTGACTTCGGGTCTGGCGAGAAAATCGCGCTTCATATTCTCGGCACGCTTGGCGTATTGCTTGGACGTGCGCAGCCGCTCGACGAAGCTTTGCGCGAAGCGATCGAATTCGGCGCGCATCGGGTGGTCGGGATCGGCCCGCACCTCGTCGAGCAGCGAGCCGGCCGAGGCGACGATCTTCTTCAACAGATAGGCGTCGGCGCGAAACAGGTTGAACAGCGACGGCAGCTCCTCGCGGATCTTCTCGCGCATCGTCGCCAGGGCCTGTTCGTCGTTCAGGAACCGGCCGATCACCTTGATGAACTCATCGAAGAGTTTCTGGTGGCGGCGGTCATCGGTGAGTGCCGACAAGAGTTCAGCCGCCAACGGCGCCAAGGGCACCTTTTCGATCTGCTCGAGCATGCGGGTGGTGACGAAGCCACGCAGGCCGGATTGCTCGACGGCGGCAAGTGTCTGCGGCACCAGCCGCACGACGAAGCGCGACAGGCCGGCGGCGCGTTCGGCATCGGCCAGCCAGTCGGCGACGAGTGCTGCAAAATCGACCTCGGCAAGCTTCTCGCGCACCGGTTCCGGCGCCAGGAAATTGACCTCGATGAAGCGACCGAGATTGTCAGCGATGCGGTTCTGGTTCTCGGGGATGATTGCCGTGTGCGGGATCGGCAGTCCGAGCGGCCGCCTGAACAATGCCACCACCGCGTACCAGTCGGCGAGGCCACCGATGGTCGCCGCCTCGGCAAAGGCAGCGACGAACCCCAGCCACGGATAGGTGCTCTCGAACGACTTGGCGAGCGCAAACACCGCCACGCAAAGCGCCAGTGCGGCGGTGGCGGTGAATTTTGTCCACCGCAGCGCGGAAAGCTTGGCATCCGCGTCGGCATCGAAACGCGCGGGCGCCAGGGAAGAGGCCGATTGAGACATGGATGAGCCGCTCCTCGTCGATCTCAGGCCTATTTAGTGTTCCGCCTGACGAAATGCGCGTAACAGTGGACTTCGCCCGTATCTTGTCCGGCCGCGCACACAAAGTTGACGAGAATATTCATCTATTATGCCCTGCTAGTCTGGAATTGTTCCAAGGTATAGGCCATATTCCGCCCAGGCCAGCGTGGCGACTCCGAAAAATTTCGGATCAAAGCCGCGTCGGCAGGGTTTCGAAATCTGGCGTTGTTGCATCGCACCAGCGCCTTGTGAGGACAAGATGCGGCTTACCCGCCAGACCAACTATGCCATGCGCATCCTGATGTATTGTGCCGCCAACAATGACCGGTTGAGCCGCATTCCGGAGATCGCAGCCGCCTATTCGGTTTCGGAGCTTTTCCTGTTCAAGATCCTGCAGCCGCTGGTCGAGCACGGCTTGGTCGAGACTGTACGGGGCAGGAATGGCGGCGTCAGGCTGGGCCGCGCCGCCGAAGCGATCAGCCTGTTCGACGTCGTGCGCGTGACCGAGGAAAGCTTCGCCATGGCCGAGTGCTTCGAAAACGATGCCGCCGAATGCCCGCTGGTCGACAGTTGCGCGCTGAATTCGGCGCTGCGCGAGGCGCTGAACGCATTCTTCGCTGTGCTGTCGCGCCATACGATCGCCGACCTCGTTGCGGCACGGCCAAATGTGCGCAACCTGCTCGGCATCGACATGCTGGTGGAGCGCCGCGCCCCGGCCGCCTAACCCAGCCACATCATGGGTGGGCTGGGTCGAGACCTAAGCGGCGGATTGCGGCAATACGAACGGCACATTTCCGGCCGGCAGCACACCGACCTTGAGCCGGCAGTCGAACACTTTCTCGATCAGATCATCGCTCAGCACCTCTTGCGGCGACCCGGTGGCGGCCAGCCTGCCGCGATGCATGACGAAGATCCGGTCGGCAAACATGGCCGTCAGGTTGAGGTCGTGCAGGATGGCGACCACGCCGCCGCCCCTTCTGGCGAAGTCACGGGCGATGTTCATGATGATCAGCTGGTGCTTGATGTCGAGGCTGGAAACCGGCTCGTCGAGGAACAGATAGCGCGGCTGGCCGTCGAGCAGCGGCGCCCAGACCTGGCACAGCACGCGCGCAAGCTGGACGCGCTGTTGCTCGCCACCCGAAAGCTCCTGGTAGAAACGCCCGGCAAAACCGTCGAGATCGACACGAGCCAGCGCACGCTCCGGCAACCGTGCATCCTCGCCGGGCAAGACACCCGAGCGGCCGCCGACAAGGCCGAGCTTGACAACCTCGCGCACCGTGAACGGGAACGACAGCGTCGTCGCCTGTGGCAGCACTGCCCGCTGGACGGCGATCTCGACCGGCTTCATCGCCGAGAGATCGCGGCCGTTGAGGGCGACGCGCCCGGTATAGGCGAGTTCGCCGGACAACGCCTTGAGAAAGGTCGTCTTGCCAGAACCGTTGGGGCCGACGATTGCCGCCACTTCGCCTGGCCGCGCATCGAAATCGACACCGCTAACGATACGCTTGCCGGCGATATCAACCGAAACATCCCTTGCCTCGATCATCCAGGCCTCCCAAGTCTCACAAATCAACCACGCCACGCTTGCGCAGCAGGATCCACAGGAAGAACGGCGCGCCTGATATCGCGGTGACGATGCCGATCGGCAGTTCGGCCGGCGCCACGATGGTGCGGGCGACGGCATCGGCCAAGAGCAGCAGCGAGGCGCCGAGCAGCGCCGACGCCGGCAGCAAATAGCGATTGTCCGGACCGATCAGCAGGCGCAGCAGATGCGGCACCACGATGCCGACGAAGCCGATGCCGCCGCTGACGGCGACCGAGGCACCGACCGCCGCCGAAACGCCAATGATCGCGGTGTATTTCAGCCGCTGCACCGGAATGCCGAGATGGCCGGCGGTCGCCTCGCCCAGCGCCAGCGCGTTGAGCCCGCGCGCCAGGAATGGCATCGCCGCCAGCGCCAGCACGATGACCGGTCCGACCGAAGCGATCTTCGCCCAAGTCGCGCCACTGAGCGATCCGAGTTGCCAGAAGGTCAGGTCGCGCAACTGGCGGTCGTCCGCCAGGAAGATCAGGATGCCGGTCAGCGCCATGGCGAGCGCCGCCAGCGCAATGCCGGCAAGCAGCATGGTGGCAACCGAGGTGCGGCCGTGCCGCGTGGCAACCTGATAGAGCACCAATGTCGTGGCAAGGCCGCCGCAAAAAGCCGCCAGCGGCAGCGCAAGTGTTCCGAGCAAGGCCGTCAGCGGTGCCAGCATTGTCCCACCAAGCACGATTACGGCAACGGCGCCAAGGCTCGAGCCCGCTGACACGCCGACCAGGCCAGGGTCGGCGAGCGGATTGCGGAAAAGCCCCTGCATGACGGCGCCGGAAACCGCAAGCGCTGCCCCGACCAGCATACCGAGAATGACGCGCGGCAGGCGGATGTCGTAAACGATCAGGCTGTCGCGGGCACTCAACGCGGCATCACCCGGCATCGCGCCGAACAGCCCGTCCCTGATAACGTCGACGGCCGAAGCGTCCGACGCTCCAGACGTCAGCGACAGCAATACGGCAATGACGAGCCCCAGACACAAAAGCAGGATGACGATGCGGGCGCGCGCCGAGCGGTCGCCTTCGGATGGACTCGTCATCGCCTTCACCGGGCCGGCGATCGATTGATCGACCATGATCTGTCCGCTCAGTCCGTGACCTGCCCGCCATACAGCGAGACGGCCAGGTCGTGGATGGCATCCGCCGTGCGCGGCCCGAAGCCGAGCAGATAGCCGCCGTCCATGCGGATCAGCTTGCGTGCGGCACCCGCCGGCGTCGAGGCTATCGACGGATTGGCGAACAGTTCGTCGTCCGATACCGCGGGCCCGGCATTGTTCATCATCAGGATTACGTCCGGACCGGCGGTGATGATCGCCTCGTCGGAGATCTGCTTGTAGCCGGAAAAACCCTCGACGGCATTGACGCCACCCGCCAGCTTGATGATGCCATCGGCGGCGGTCTCCCTGCCGGCGGCCAGGATCTTGCCGCCCTGCATCGACAGCACGAACAGGATGCGTTTGCGCTCCTTGATCGAGGCCGTCTGCTGTTCGGCAGCGCTGAGCTTGGCATCAAGCGCCTTGGCCAGGACTTCTGCCTTGGCATCGACGCCGAGCGCCTTGCCGACGATGCGGACCTTCTCGAGGATGCCTTCGTGGCTATAGTGCTCGGGCACTTCGATGAACGGGATGCTCGTCTTATTCAGCACATCGACGGCTTCCCTGGGACCGCTTCCGTGCAGCGCCAGAATGCCGGTCGGGTTGACTGACAGGACACCCTCCGGCGACAGCTGGCGCATGTAGCCGACGTCCGGCAGGTCGAGCGCCGCTTTCGGATAATTGCTGGTGGAATCGCGAGCCACCAGATGTTTCTCCTCGCCGAGCGCATAGACGATCTCGGTGATCGAGCCGCCAATGGCCGCGATCCTCGACGGGTCCGCAAACACGGCCGTGCCTTCGCTGGCATTGGACGGCAGAAGCGCGGCAAAAGCCAGGGAAAGGCCGATCGCCGGCCCAACGATGATCCTGGAAAAGCAACGCATTATCATTCTCCTCAGGCCGCGGTCGGACTTGGGATGCGCGGCAGGTTCTCCGCCAGGAACCGCCAGTCGTCGCGCTCGCTTTCGCCTTCGTGACGCTTGCCGAAGAACTGGATGATCATCTTGCCGTCGGCGGCATAGGCTTCGAGCGAAGTGACATGACCGTCCTTGGTCGGCTTGCGCACCGCCCACACCTCGTGGATGTGGTCGGTTCGCAGATGCAGGTGGAAGGTCTCGTCCAGCACGTTGATCCAGGGCCCCATCGGCTTGATGGATTTGACCGGGCCGGAATGGATCTGGATGCAGCCGCGATTGCCGACAAAGCACATGATCGGCATTTCGCCCCCGGCGGCATGATGGAACATGGCCCTGATGGCGTCATTGTCGAGCAGCCAGGCATAGTCTTGGCCGACCATGCGCACTGCCTGGCGGCGACTGAGCTTCAGCGTCTTCAGCATGCCGAAGAACTGGTGCACGTCGGTCAACCGGCTCCAGCGGTCGCGCAGATCATTGAGACTGGCGGTCGTTTCGCCACCATGGATCTCGTCGTCGGAGGTTGGCCCTGAAATGTCGACCGTCGGCTCCTGGTTCGACGATTCAAGCGCCGCCACCAGTTTCTGATAGGCATAGAGGCTGGAAGCTGGCCGCAGATGCACCTTGTGCACGGCCTCGCCGGTCGCGTCAAAGAACTGCAGGCTGCGGCGGATCTCGTTGCCATCGCGCTTTTCCACGGCAAAACCGTGCGCCCAGACTTTCGGGAAGATGCGCAGGTCGATGTTCTCGCCAAGCACCATTGCATTGTGATTACCGGTGATGACCTTGTCATAGACGCCGATCTTCTCGTGCACCGCGCTTTCGTTGCGGGTCAGTGCCATGACCTCGCCGACGGCCTCGAGGCCGGTCAGCAGATCGTTGACACGCGGCTCGACACCGACGACGCGGTCGCCGCAATGCGCGGCGACCAGTTCGGCTTCCGAAATACAGAGTTGGGCGGCCAGCTCACGCTCGCGCGCCTTCGGATTCTCTGTCCGTGCCCGCCGGATTTCATGCGGGGCGGGTTTTACGCGCTGGTCCATGTCTCGTCCCTACTGCCTTGCCTTACTTGTTGAGAATGAGCTTGCCCTGGCGGGTGATCTTCAGCCGGTAGAGCGCGCCGTGATGTTCGATGCCGATCTCGTGCTCGCCCTGGAACAGGGTGTTGCTGGAGAGCGTTCGCACCGCCAGCGGAACCCGATCAAAGCGGGCGGAGGCATCGTCGGAACGGCGGACGCGATAGCGAAAGTCATTGGAATTGTGCGTGTTCATCTGGGTCGATCCCTTTCCTGTGCCGGGCATCTGGCTAGGCGCTGCATAAATTCCGATTCAATTCTTGACTCGAATAATCATGTTTACTAGTCAGTGCAATACCGGAGCAAACGAGTCAACATTTAAGACACCGGACACGATGAAAAATGCCAGCCAGCCCCGGGCCAGCCAGCATCGAACCTGGATTTTGGAGTTGGGCATGGGGTTGGTGAATTGGGAATGGCGCGGCCGGTCGGCGGCGAACGGTATAGTGGCTTTGTTGGCAAGCGTGGCGGCGATCGCCTTGTCGGCGCCATCAGCCCACGCCCAACAGGCGACGCAGCCGGCGGGCGAGCAGGCGGATCAATCGAAGAAGGCTGACCAGGAAAAAGCAGCGCCCGTGGGCGCCACCTTGCTCGACAAGATCCTGGTACTCAGCCGCACCGGCGAAACGGCGATCGAATCGCTGGCCTCGGCTAGCCATGTCGGCCAGGAACAACTCGACCGCCGCATGGCGACGACGCCCAATGAGATGCTGCTGGGCGTGCCCGGTGTCGCCGCGCAGGCCGACGCCAGGCGCGTCAGCACCAGCATCAACATCCGCGGCCTGCAGGATTTCGGTCGCGTCGCGGTCATCGTCGACGGCGCGCGCCAGGACTTCCAGCGCTCCGACCACGGCACGCAGTCGACCTTCTATATCGATCCCGAGCTCGTCAAATCGGTGGACGTGATCCGGGGTCCCGTCGCCAACACCTATGGTTCGGGCGCCATCGGCGGCGTCGTCTTCTTCGATACAAAGGACGCCGAGGACTTCCTCAAGCCGGAAGAAACATGGGGCGCTTCGGTAACGGGACGCTACGAAAGCAACGGCAAGGGCTGGACCACCAGCGCATCCGGCGCCTACCGCTTCAATGAGAACTGGGATGTCTTGGGCAACATCGTCTATCGCGACTATGACGACTACAAGGATGGCGGTGGCGACACCGTCAAGGGCACCGGCTTCGACGTGCTGAGCGGCCTGCTCAAGACCACCATCCGTCCGACCGACAACAGCGAGTTGAAGCTCGGCTGGGTTGGCTCAAGCGATGGCTGGAGCGAGATCAGCGGTGGTGTTCCGATCAATGATGCAGACCTGAAGTCGAACACCTTCACCGCCCGCTACAACATCACTGACGAAGACAAGAGCTGGCTCGATCTCCACATCAACACCTCCTACAACAAGACCAATCTGGGCCTGACCAGCCTCGTCCCGCTCAACCGGTTCGATCCGACCACCGGTGATTCCATAATCGTCCCGGCGGGTTCAACATCGACCTTCGACGTCGGTACGGCAGCGATCGATATCTGGAACACGTCGAGATTCGAAACTGGCGGCGTCGCACACGAACTGACCTATGGCGGCGACTGGGTGAATGATGACGTCAAGACTGGCGGCACCGCGGGCGGCGACAGTTTCTACACCCCTTCGGGCAAGCGCAACGTGTCCGGCGCCTATGTCCAGGACAAGCTCACCTGGGACTGGCTCGAAATCATCGCCGGGCTGCGTTATGACAGCTATAGCCTCAAGGACAGCACCCACGAGACATCAGGTGACCGGGTTTCGCCACGGATCACCGTCGGGGTCACACCTTTCGACACCCCAAGCCTGTCGGGACTGCAATTCTATGGCACCTATGCGGAAGGCTATCGCTCGCCTTCGCTGACGGAAACCCTGATCAGCGGCAACCATCCGGCCGGTGTCACTTTCCCGTTCTTGCCCAATCCCAACCTGAAGCCCGAGACCGGCAAGACAGTCGAATTCGGCGTCAACTACAAGCAGAACGACATCCTCGAAGCCGGCGACGCGCTCCGCATCAAGGCGGCGTATTTCAACAACGATGTGGACGACTACATCGAGGGTACATCCTTCGGAGCTTCGTTCAGCTATCCGACAAGCGCCTGCCCTGTCGATTGGGATCAACTGATGAACAACCCTGGATACATCCCGATCTGCTACCAATACCAGAACTTCGCCAAGGCCAAGATCAACGGCTTTGAACTGGAAGGGGTTTATGACGCCGGATGGGGCTATGCCGGCCTCTCGGCCTCGATCACCAATGGCCACACCATTTCCTACGAGGGCATTCGAGCAGACCTCGCCACCATCCCATCCTCGCAGGTTACCGCGCAGCTCGGACTGCGCTTCCTCGAAGACAAGCTGACCGTCGGCGGCGAGGTGCAGTACAATGGCAAGCCGAAGGGCAATGCGGTGGCCAGGGACTACACGCTGGTCAATGCCTTCGCCAGCTATCAGGCGACCGAAAATCTGAAGGTCGATTTCCGCGCCGACAATCTGTTCGATGTCAAATACGCCAACCCCTTGAACGGCAGCACGACAGTCGCGGTCTATGAACCGGGCATAACGTTGAAGCTGGCGGCGACCATGCGTTTTGGAGGCTGACGGCCATGACAGGCTTGACGGCATCGCTTCGTCTGCTGACCTCGACCCTGGCGATGTCGCTTGCGATGGTTCCGGCGCGGGCACGACAACCCGCGCTGGTCCCCGCGCTGGCCCTCGAACTCAATGGCGCGCAACCTTCCGAAAAGGGTTGCCGCCTGACCTTCGTGGTCAACAACAATCTCGGCGCCGACCTTTTCAAGGCCGCGTTCGAGATCGCACTTTTCAATGAAGCCGGCGGCGTCGACCGGCTGACCGTGCTCGACTTCAAGGACCTGCCTGTCGGCAAGACCAAGGTGACGCGCTTCGATCTGGCCGGCACCGACTGCGCCAAGGTCAGCCGCGTGCTGATCAACAGCGCCACCGAATGCGCCGGCACCGGCGTCGAACCGAACGCCTGCATGCGCAAGCTGAAGACGGATACCAGGACCGGTATCGCTTTCGGCGTCTGAGGTGGGCCTGCATCCAGCATTCGCGCAAGACACCGTGGCATGGCCACTGGCCGGCTCCCATGTGTTGTCGTTTGGACCAAGCGATCTTGATTTGACAATTCCGCACGGCTCGCTGCAGGTCTCGCCCCACGATATGCGTGCAATCAGTCCACTCCCCGCCAGCGCAGCGCTGGCGATAGCGCCAACCGAGCCGCTTGCGCAGGCACGGCCAGCGGCCTGGAACGGCAAGTGGGCGGCGGCGATCGTCATCTCCTGCCTGCTCCATGCCGCCGTGGCGGCGGCTTTTCTGATCTCGCCTCCGGGGACATTCGATTCCAGGGACACGATGCAGTCGGAAGGCACAGATCAGGCCGGCGCCAATGTGGTCGGCAGCGCGCTGGATAAGGACCCGGCGGCAATAAATGTTGCGCTGGTGCCGAACCCGCAACCAACCAAACCACAGCCAGCAAAGCCTGCCAGGCCGGCGCCGCCAACAGAACCTTCACAGCCCGTGCAGGAAGCAACGAAGCAGCCGCCCAAACCTTTGCCGAAACCCGCCAAACAGCCGACGGCCACGCCTGACATATTGGTGGCTGGCGCCCCACGTCCCGACAACCAGAGCGTGGCCCCCAAGACCGAGACACCGGTACAGCCGACTGTTCAGGCCGAAGACACCGAGGCGCCTGCCCCGGTTCCAGAACAACCGCCGATCCCCAGCGCCAGACCGAGTCCGGCGGCTCCCTCTTCAAAGACAGCGGATGCAAAGCGGGGCACGGCGGATGGCCAGGACCGGCTGGCGCAGGCAGCCAGCAAGGGCAAGAAACAGAAAGAGGCAGGCAGTGCCACGGAAGACAGCTACCGCGGCGACGTCATCAGAAAGCTGAGCCGTGTCAATCGTGCTGTGCCGCCTTCGGTGCAACTGATCGCCCGCAACAATGCCGTTGTGACATTCGTCATCGGCAGCCGTAGCGGCATCGATGATCTGCGAATCCTGCAAAGCTCCGGATCGGAAAACTTCGATCAAGTCGTGCTCGGCATCATCCGCAAGGCAGCGCCCTTCCCGCCCATTCCGCCGAAAGTCGGCAACAGTTTGGTCTTCACCGGGGCAATCGGTCCGTTTTGAGAGCCTCCGCCTCGCCGTCTCGACCATCCACCAATCGTTGCAATCCACCAATGTTGAAAGGGACCCAATGTACATCGCCATGAACCGCTTCAAGGTGCAGAACGGCTCGGAAGCCGATTTCGAGACCGTATGGAAGAACCGTGATTCCAGCCTTTCGGAGATGAAGGGGTTCCGGGAATTCCATCTGCTGCGCGGTCCGGTCAACGAAGCCGAAGGCTACACGCTGTTTGCTTCGCACACTGTGTGGGCGAGCCAAGACGATTTTATCGCCTGGACCAGGTCGGAGAATTTCCGCGCCGCCCACAGAAATGTCGGCACGACAAAGGTCCACTATCTCGGCCACCCGCAGTTCGAGGGTTTTTCCGTCGTCGAGGGCGCTTAGACCAAGGTCAAGCGCTCGCCAGCAGGCTCGCATTGCCGCCGGCTGCCGTGGTGTCGACGCAAACGGCGCGTTCATGCGCATAGGCGGCGGGATTGAGCACCTCGCTGACCAGCGGCACGATCGGTCCCGCGCGATCGGCAATCACCTTGCGCACGATGCGTGCGGCCTCGGGCGTGCCCGAGAAAGCAACAACATCGACACGCAGCGAGCGTGCTTCGACCGGATCCGGGCGGCCGTCGATGGCGGCCAGGGGCAGGCCCTTGCCGGTCAATGCGGAGAGTGCCGCCGGTGCGCCTGGCGCCACCGCAAGCACCGCATTGCCGGCGGCGAGCGCCTGGATGGTCTGCGCCAGCAGCGTGTCGGCATCGGGACCGAGACACAGCACCCGTCCGCGCGGCGACAGCGACAACGTGTTGGCCTCGCCGGTTGGCCCGGGCAGGTCGACCTGGCCGAAATCGATGCCGGCGGCGGCACCGATGGCCGCCGCGCCCTTGCCACGCAGATGCTTCCTTAGGATGGCGACCCGGTCGGGCCGCGTCGACCAGCCGCCAAGCGTTGGATCCGGCAAATTGTCGGCGAGTTCCGTCGCCGTCACCTTGTGGCCTTCGGCAAGATGCGTGCCGGCCTCCGGCCCTTTTCGGAACCGGCGGAGATAGTGCGGACCGCCGGCTTTCGGCCCGGTGCCGGACAGCCCCTCGCCGCCAAACGGCTGCGAACCGACGACGGCGCCGATCTGGTTGCGGTTGACATAGATGTTGCCGGCATGGATGCCGTCGACGAAATGCTGCACGCGGCCCTCGATGCGGGTGTGCAGGCCGAAGGTCAGGCCATAGCCCTTGCGGTTGATGGCGGCGATCACCGCGTCGATCTGGTCGGCATCGAACGTCGCGACATGCAGCACCGGCCCGAACACCTCGCGCTCCATCTCCTCGATGCCCTTGACCCGGAAGACATGCGGCGCGACGAAGCGCCCATCCTTCGGTGCCTCCAGCTTGGCGATCAGCCGGCCCTGCAGCCCCATTTTGGTGCAGTAGTCGCGGATCGAGCTTTGCGCCTCGTCATCGATGACCGGGCCGACATCGGTTGAAATATGCCAGGGATCACCGACGCTGAGCGCTTCCATGGCGCCCTTCAGCATCTCCAGCATCTTCTTCTCGACGTCCTTCTGCACGTAGAGCACGCGCAACGCCGAGCAGCGCTGGCCGGCGCTCTGGAAGGCCGAGGCGAGGATGTCGCGCACCGCTTGCTCGGGCAGCGCGGTGGAATCGACGATCATCGCATTCAATCCACCGGTCTCGGCGATCAGCATGGCATCCGGTGCGGCGGTCTCGGCCAGCTGCTTTTCGATCAGCTTGGCGACCTCGGTCGAGCCGGTGAAGCAGACGCCGGCGATGCGCGGATCGGCGGTCAGCGGCGCACCGACCGACGGGCCATCGCCGGGCAGAAGCTGGATGACGTCTTCCGGCACACCGGCCTCGCGCAGCAGTTCGACGGCGCGGAAGGCAATCAGCGGCGTCTGCTCGGCCGGCTTGGCGATGACCGAATTGCCGGTGACGAGCGCCGCCGCGATCTGGCCGGTGAAGATGGCGAGCGGGAAATTCCACGGCGAAATGCACACGATGGCGCCGCGCGCTTGCGTGCCCGTCTCGGCATTGGCCGCCTCGGCGGCGTAGTAGCGCAGGAAGTCCACCGCCTCGCGCACCTCGGCGACGCCGTCGGCCAGCGATTTGCCGGCCTCGCGGGTGGCGAGCGCGAAAAACTCGACGGCATTCGCCTCATAGAGATCGGCGGCGCGGTTGAGGATGGCGGCGCGCTCGGAAACCGGGCGTTTTGCCCAGGCCGGCTGTGCTTCCACGGCGAAGCGCACGGCGGTCGCTACCTGCTTGGCGGCGGCCTCGCTGATCGTGCCGACCACTTCGTCAGGCTTTGCAGGATTGACGATCGGGCGCTGCTTGCCGTAGCCGGCCGCCCGCGTGATCGGCTTGGCATGCCAGCGATCAGGGCCAGCGAACGCCGCCTTGGCCTTGTCGATCACCGCCAGCGTCACCGTGTCAGTGATATCAAAACCCTTCGAATTGCGGCGGCCGGTGCCAAATATCTGGCAAGGCCGGGCAATCGCCGGATTGGCGGCCGGACCCTGGCTCTCGACCGTCTCGAGCGGATCGCGGGCGATATCCTCCGGCTCGACGTCCTCGTCGGTCAGCTGATGCACGAAGGAGGAATTGGCGCCGTTCTCGAGCAGCCGGCGCACCAGATAGGCAAGCAGGTCGGAATGCGCGCCGACCGGGGCATAGATGCGGCAGCGCGTGCCTTCGGCCTGCCGCACCGTCTCGTGCAGCGCCTCGCCCATGCCATGCAGGCGCTGGAACTCGAAGGAGTCTCGATTCCCGGCCATCGACAGGATGGCGGCGACCGTGTGGGCGTTGTGGGTAGCGAATTGCGGATAGATGCGGTCGGTCATCGACAGCAGCTTCTTCGCGCAGGCTATGTAGGAAACGTCGGTGTTGGCCTTGCGGGTGAAGACGGGGTAGCCGGTGAGCCCAAGCGTCTGCGCGCGCTTGATCTCGGTATCCCAATAGGCGCCCTTGACCAGCCGCACCATGATGTTGCGGTCATACTTCTTGGCCAGCGCGTAGAGCCAGTCGATGGCAAAGGCCGCGCGCGGCCCATAGGCCTGGACGACGACGCCAAAACCATTCCAGCCGGCCAGTTCCGGCTCGGCCAGCACCCGCTCGATGACGTCGAGGGACAGATCAAGGCGGTCGGCCTCCTCGGCGTCGATGTTGAGGCCCATGCGCGAATGCCTCGCGGCGAGAGCCAGCGACAGCAGCCGCTCGGCCATGACCGGCAGCATCTCCTCCTTCTGCGCCACCTCGTAGCGCGGATGCAGCGCCGAAAGCTTGACCGAGATGCCGTGGTTCTGACGGATGTCCGGGCCGTTGGAACCGGCATCAAGCGAGGAAATGGCGTCGGCATAGGCCTTGTGATAGCGAAGCGCGTCGGCCTCGGTGCGGGCCGCCTCGCCCAGCATGTCGAAGGAATAGAGATAGCCCTTCTGCGTCATCGGCCGGCCGCGCTTGACGGCTTCCGCGATGGTGCGGCCGAGCACGAACTGTTCGCCCATCTCGCGCATGGCGGCGGCCACCGCCTTGCGGATGACCGGCTCGCCCAGCCGCCGCACCATCGAACGCAGCGTGCCTTCGATGCCGCCCTCGCCTTCATCCAGGACACGCCCGGTCAGCATCAGCGCCCAGGTCGAGGCGTTGACGAAGATCGAGCTCGAACCGCCCGAATGCGCCGACCAGTCGTGCGGCGCGATCTTGTCGGCGATGAGATCGTCCATCGTCTCGGTATCGGGCACGCGCAACAGTGCCTCGGCCAGGCACATCAGCGCCACGCCTTCCTTGGTGGAAAGGCCGTAGGCGGAAAGGAACACTTCCATCAACCGAGGATCAGAAGAGCCGCGCACCGCACGCACCAGATCCGCGGCACGGGCCGAGATCGCCTTGCGGTCCTTCGCCGAGAGCTCTGTGGCCTCGGCCAGCCGCTTCACGGCCTCGTCTTCGTCGGGCAAATAGTTGGCGCGGATCTGCTGGCGGATGGCATCGAGCGCTGGCATGGCGGTCCCGTGGATCGAGCAAAGGGGATTGGGCCGGCGGTCACCGGACCGAATGGCGCAAGCTAGCACAGCTCCAAAATTTCAGCCGGTCCAAAGAAATCGACATGGCAGGTCATTCTATCTATCATGACGTCTCCAATTCGGAGAACGGACTGCGATTTCGATGATGGAAGACCAATTGGACCGCATCGACCGGAACATCCTGTCTGCATTGGCAAGCGATGGCCGGCTTTCGATGTCCGAACTGTCGGCAAAGGTCGGCCTGTCGAAGACGCCGGTACAGGCGCGGGTGAAGCGGCTGGAGAAGGACGGCTTCATCAGGGGCTACCAGGCGATCATCGACCGTGAGCGCATGGGCGAAGGCCATGTCGCCTTCGTCCAGGTGAAATTGTCCGACACCCGCTCCGCCGCGCTCGACGCCTTCAATCGGTCCGTGCAGGCCGTGCCGGAGATCGAGCAGTGCCATATGATGGCATCGAGTTTCGACTACCTGCTGAAAGTCCGCACCAGGGACATCGCCGCCTATCGGCGTGTGCTGGGCGAGCGCATCTCGGCCCTGCCCCACGTGGCCCAGACCTCGACTTTCGTGGCGATGGAGACGGTCAAGGACCGATGACCATGATCCCGAAAAGTGAAAGCCGGTTTTCGGAATAGATCATGGTCAAACAAAAAGAAAAATAGAGCCCCATCCCGACACTATCGGGATGGGTCAGGCTCTAGATCACTCGGACAACGTCTTCAGGAAGGCCACCAGCGCAGCGCGTTCGCGGTCCGAAAGCTCCAGCGGATGGACCTCCGACACGCCTTCGACACTCGGGGCAGCCTTGGCGTAATGCGCCACCACCTCGTCGAGCGACGAAAACTGCCCGGCATGCATGTAGGGCGGCCGCGTTGCGGCGCCGCGCAACGAGGGCGTCTTGTAAGCACGGATGAGCTCCGGTGCGGACTTGACCAAGAAGCGCAGCTCTCCGCAGGCACTGACGTCGCCGTCACGGAAGGCGCCGAAGCAGTTGAACGGGTCGGCCTCGACTTGGCGTACCGCATCGATGCGTCCGCGATCCGGCGGCAGGCCCGCGACGGGGGGCACGCCGGTGTTGTGAAAGCCGTTGTCGGTGAAGCGTGGGCCGTTGTGACAGGTCACGCAATTGGCCTTGCCGACGAACAGTTTCAGCCCAAGGACTTCATCCTTGGAAAAGACGGCATCGCCTTTCGGTTCGGCGCCGGTGCTAAGGTCCAGCGCAAAGCGATCGAAGCGTGTCGGCGTGGGTTCGATCGATCGTTCGAAGGCAGCGATCGCCTTGCCTATATTGGCATAGACGCCGTTGATCGCGTCGCGCTGTGCGCCGCTCATAGCGTTCCAGGCAGCCTTCTCGGCATCGGTTCCAAGCGGGCTGGCATTCAATGGCGTGCCGGAAAGATCCGGCAGCGGCCCGAATATGCGCTCATAGCGCTCGCCGAAGCGCGCCTTGATGTAATGCGCGTAGGCGGCCCGGTTTCCGGCCTGCTCCAGCGGGTTTTCGAGCGGCGTCAGCGCTTGCGCCCACAGGCTGTCGCGGCGGCCATCCCAGAAGAACCACGGATCGCGCGCCACGCCGGCCAGCGGCATGGTGCGCCGGTTGGTGTGGCCGACGCCCACCGCTTGCGGCAGGTCGTCCTGGAACTGGCGGTCGATCTTGTGGCAGGTCGAGCACGACACGGTGCCGTCGCGGCTCATCCCCAGGTCGAAGAACAGCGTCGAGCCAAGTGCCGCCGCTGCCGGCACGTCGGCGAAACGGTTGGTGGTGTCGGGTTTGAGCGGCGGCAGCCTCGACAGCGCCAGCGAGGCGATGGTCTGCTTCTCGGCGTCGGAAAAATCTGGCTTGCCGCAACCGGCAAGGACAACGGCCACCATCAGCGCCAGAACACATGAAAGGTGCTTCATTGGTCGCTCACAGCACCACGTTGAACAGCACCGTGTCGGAACCGGCGGTGGCCGAAATGGCGAAATGCAACTGCCACCAGCCGCTCATCGTGAATTTCAGCCCCTCTATCCGATAGCGCCCGTCGCCAAGATAGTCGGTCGCCTGCGGGCTGGTCGGCAGGCCGTGATTGTGCTGCGGCATGCCGCCGGAGATCGCGATCGCCGCGCCTTCCACCGGCGCTCCAGCCTTTGTCTTCAGGGTGAGCAGCCAGGATTCCAGTTCGCCCAGTCGCACAACGCCCCGCTCCGGCGCGAAGCTTGCCACGAACAGCCCGTTGTCGGTCGGCTTCGTCCGCGAGACATCGGGACCGGCAGGCCGCGACGATCGCGGCGCCGTCAGATAGACCACGGCCAGAATGCCAGCCAGCAAAGCGGCCAGACCCAGACCTGCCAGAAGATAACGCCATAACGATGCCAAACCGGTTCCTCTTCTGCAGACAACGTTCTGCCAGGCGGATCACATCCCGCCAGCCTGTGGGAAAACGCTGTGGCGGAAAAAAGCCCGCTTGCCAAGCATGGCGCTGCCGGTGGCAAAAAGCTACAGCACCGGAGTCACTGGAGGACTGTGCATGGCGGGAAACGGCGTTGCCTCGATCGGCGAATGCATGCTCGAACTGTCGGGTCAGACGGGCCCGAACTGGCGCATGGGCTTTGCCGGCGACACGTTCAACACGCTGTGGGCGCTGCATGCGTTGAGTGGCGATCGGCCGGCAACCTATGTCTCGGCCTTCGGCGACGATCCCTTCTCGCAAGGCCAGATCGCCTTCTTCGCCGAAAACGGAATCGGCATCGGCTCCAGTCCGGTCATACCGGGGGCACGGCCCGGCCTCTACGCGATCACGCTGAACGGCGCCGAGCGCTCCTTTACCTACTGGCGCGGCGATGCCGCCGCCCGGCAGCTCGCCTCGGATCCGGCAGCACTATCGAAAAACCTTGAGAATCAATCGCTTGTGTACTTTTCCGGAATCACCTTGGCAATTCTCGACGATGCCGCGCGCGCCGCATTGCTGGCGGCCGTGGCCAAGGCGCGGGCGGCGGGCTCGACTGTCGCCTTCGATCCAAACTACCGGCCACGGCTCTGGCGCGGGCGCGAGGATGCGCAAGCGGCGATCGTCGAAGCACTTGCCGTCACCGACATCGCATTGCCGACCTTCCCCGACGAGCAAATGCTGTTTGATGATAAAGCGCCGCAGGCGACCGCTGATCGGATCGGGAAACTGGTCCGTGAAGTCGTCGTCAAGAACGGCGAAGCGCCGGCACTGATTGCCGCAAACGGGACGCGGCGCGAAGTCGCGGCAATCCATGTCGCCGCTCCCGTCGATACGACGGGCGCCGGCGATTCCTTCAATGGCGGCTATCTTGCGGCTCGTCTTGCCGGCCATCACCCGTTGGAAGCCGCACGCCGCGCCCATCGCGTCGCCGCCGCCGTGGTACAGGTTCGCGGCGCGCTGGCGCCGTTCGAGACGCTGCGGGCGGCGTTCGAGGGCTAAGGTCAAGGCAGACGGAAGCGGTATTCCGTCACGTGATGATAGGCTTCGCCTGGCCACAGCGTCGCCTGCGGAAAATACGGCCGGTTCGGCGCGTCCGGCCAAATCTGCGGCTCCAGGCAGAAGCCACAGAAGGCCTTGTAGTTTCGCCCTTCCAATCCCGTGCGCGGCGTCACGTACTGACCGGTATAGAGCTGGATGCCGGGCTCCGTGGTCCAGACCTCCATCTCGACACCGGAACTCGCCGCTTGCACCCACGCGGCCTGCCGAAGTGGTCCGCGCGTCGAGGCAAGGCAGAAATTCTGGTCGTAAGGCAACTGCTCGCCCTCGGTCTCCATGCGCAGCGGCCGAGCCTGGCGGAAATCGAAGGGCGTGCCGTCAACCGGCTTGACCACTCCGGTCGGGATCATGTCGCCGTCAACCGGCAGATAGGCACCGGCATTCAGCATCATCCTGTGGTCGAGAATGTTGCCGGCACCACCATCATCGAGGTTGAAATAGGAATGCTGGGTGAGATTGCACAGCGTCGGCTCCTCGCAGGTGGCGGTGAGTTCAACGCTCAGCGTGCCGGGGATCTTCAGCCGGTAGGTGCAGGTGACGTCGAGCGCTGCCGGGAAGCCCATCGTACCGTCGGGATCGTGCAGGGTCAGCGTGACGAAATCCCTGCCATGCAGCGAAACTGTCCACGGCCGGTGGGAATAGCCCTGCGAGCCGCCGTGCAGCGTGTGCTTGTCGAGGAAATTTCGTTCGGTCTGGTAACGCTTGCCGGCGATGGTGAAGCGGCCGTCGCGGATGCGGTTGGCATAGCGGCCGACGACCGCTCCGAAGAAGGCCGTATCCGTCTCGTACGCCTCCAGACGGTCATAGCCGAGCACGAGCGGTGCATCGTGCCCGGTCAGGCGCAGATCCTGGATGATCGCGCCGAGTCCGATGATGTTGGCGGTGAGACCGCCGCCCCTGATCGTGAAGCGGCGCACCGGCTCGCCTGCCTGCGTCGTGCCGAAAACCTCGCCGTCCTTCATCGCCATGCCCGCAAACGTCAGTTGATCCGAGGATTTCGGCTGGTTTTCACATCCGGAGCAGGCAGGTCACAGGCCTGCCCACCCCAGGGATAGTCTGTCAGAGGCCGAGGCCGCCGATGCAGACATATTTGGTGTCGAGGTAGTCCTCGATGCCCTGATGTCCGCCTTCCTTGCCGAGGCCGGATTCCTTGACGCCGCCGAATGGCGCTTCCGGCGTGGTGATGAGGCCTTCATTGACACCGACCATGCCGTATTTCAGCCCTTCCATGACGCGGAAGGCGCGGCCGAGATCGCCTGTGTAGAAATAGCAGGCAAGGCCGAATTCGGTATCGTTGGCGAGCGTGATGGCTTCCTCTTCCGTCTCGAACTTGAACACCGGCGCGACCGGGCCAAAGATCTCTTCCTTCATGAAGCGCATCTTGGGCGTCGCGTTGGCGATGACCGTCGGCTGGAAGAACGAGCCGCCGAGCGCGTGGCGCTTGCCGCCGGCGACGACCTTGCCGCCCTTGGCGGTGGCGTCGGCGATCAGTTCCTCGACCTTCTCGACCGCCTTCTCGTCGATCAGCGGCCCCTGCTGCACGCCATCCTCGAGGCCGGAACCGACCTTCAACCCGTTGCTGGCCGCTGCAAGCCCTTCGACAAATTTGTCATAGACGCCGGCCTGAACCAGGAAGCGGTTGGTGCAGACGCAGGTCTGGCCTGAGTTGCGGTACTTGGCGGTGATCGCACCAGCGATGGCGCGCTCGAGGTCGGCGTCGTCGAAGACGATGAACGGCGCGTTGCCGCCGAGTTCCATCGAGACCTTCTTGACGGTGACGGAAGACTTCTGGATCAGGATCTTGCCGACCTCGGTCGACCCGGTGAAGGTGATCTTCTTGACCAGCGGGTTGGCGCAGATCTCGTCGCCGATCTCGCTGGCGGCACCGGTCAGGATGTTGATGACACCCTTGGGGAAGCCGACTTCCTCGGCGAGCGCGCCCCAGGCGAGACCCGAGTACGGCGTCTGCGAGGCCGGTTTGACCACGGCGGTGCAGCCGGCGGCCAGCGCCGGCCCGAGCTTGCGGGCCAGCATCGAGGACGGGAAGTTCCACGGCGTGATGGCGGCGATGACGCCGACCGGCTCCTTGGTCACCAGGATGCGGCGGTCCGCCCATGGCGAGGGCACGACGTCACCGTAGGTGCGGCGCCCTTCCTCGGCGAACCACAGGATGTAGGCCGCGGCCGAGCCGATCTCGCCCTTCGATTCGAACAGCGATTTGCCCTGCTCGATGGTCAAGAGTTCGGCCAGCACGTCCTGATTGTCCATCATCGCGTCATGCAGCTTGCGCAGCAGCTTTGAGCGCTCGAGCGCGGTCGTCTTGCGCCACGACTTGAAGGCGGCTTCGGCCGCCTCGATGGCGCGGCGGGTCTCGGCCATGCCCGACTTCGGCACGGTACCGATCTTGAGCCCGGTGGCCGGGTTGTTGACGTCGACCGTCTGGCCGCTGTCGGCCTGCACCCATTCGCCGTTGATGAGATTGGCCTGCCGCATGAAATGGCTGGTTTTCTGAAGCATGGTCTATCCTCCGTTCGGCGCTGAAGGGCCGGTCTGTGAATTCTGCGCTGGGCGTGCGCTATGCCATGGAAGCCGGCACGCTGGAGCCACTGCTCTTTACCTAGGGCAAGGCCCGCAAGCAATCGCAAGATGGCATATAGGGGTTAGGCCAGCGTGTGACGAGGCCAGGCAGCCTACTTCGCTCAAGGGTATGTTGAGATTCAGGTCAGGCCGAACCGAGAATGGTGGGGCCGAGAACTGGAACGGGCGTACGTTTGGGTACGTGAGTACCGGAAGCGCAGGCGCCCGCCTTTCGCAGGCCGGCATCACCTGAATATCAATATACCCTCTATCCGAAGACGTGCACGCCCACCGTCAACCAGAAGGCAGTGGTGACGACGGCGCAGGCCGTAGCGATGGTCATCTGGTTCGACGCCAGCGCCTGCCCGGTGTTGAACTGGACGGCGATGAGATAGGAATTGACGCCCGACGGCAGTGCTGCAACCACCACGGCCACCTTGGCCGTCAACGGCGGCAGGCCGAGCAACCAGACAAGCGCGAGAACCAGCGCCGGCATCAGGAACAGCTTCAGCGCCGAAAGTGCCAGTGCCGGCCGGACATTGCCGGAAATGCCGAAACGACGCAGGCTGAGCCCCATGGCGAACAGCGCCACCGGCCCGGCAGTATCGGCCAACGCATTGACGAGCCGCACGACGAGGTCCGGCAGCGGCGCGCCGCCGAGGCGCCATGCGAGCCCCGCCAGAATGCCGATGATCAGCGGATTGATGAACAACCGCCTCAGGAAACTCCGGATAATGCGCAGCGGGTGCACTGGTTCGCCGCCGCTCCGGCCGAACATCTCGAACAGAACGATCGAGGCCATCATCATGATCGGCAAGTGCACGGAGACCAGCAGCGACAGCACTTCGAAGCCGCTCGGGCCGAATATGCCAAGAATGAAGGGAGCGCCCAGCAGGACGACATTGGAATAGGCCGACGACACGCCACCGACGACGCCGGCGCGTGCATCCCGTCCGAATATCCTCGTGGTGACGAAATGGCCGGCGGCCCAGGTGATTGCCACTGCCGTGAAATACGCACCCCACAGGGGCCACGGCGCCACGCCGTGGAAATCGGACGTCACCATCGTCTGGAACAACAGCAGCGGCATCGCCACGCTGACCGCGAAATCGGCTATCCCCTCGCCGCTCGCCGGCTTCAGGTAGCCGGTAAACCCGGCGAGATAGCCGAGCGCCACAAGGCTGAAGACAAAGAGGACGGTTTCGGTGAGCGGAGACATTTTTCAGGGATAGGCGAGCCACGGTCGCGGCGCAATCGCGCCCGAATTGGATCATGCCCGAATTTGATCATGCCCGAATTTGATCATGGTAGACTGGCAGCGTTATAGAGGGCTTGCGATCTTTCAGGGCGGACACGAAACGACAAATGAAGTTTGTCGAAACCTCTAGACAGCATCTTTTCCAGCAGGCGTGGCTGACAGTTTTCGTCGCCGTGCTGTTTTGCCTTGCCGCGACGACGCTTCAGGCCGCCGAGACGAAGAACCTCAAGGGCGTGGCGCTGATCATCGGCCAGTCGAAATACGAACACATCGCCGCGCTTCCCAACCCGGCCAACGACGCCCGCGACATGGCCAAGATGCTGACCGATCTCGGCTTCGACGCCCGCAGCGTCACCGATCGTGATGCCGCGAAGCTGAAGCGCGACCTGGAGCGTTTCACGGAGGATGCCGAAGGCGCCGATGTCGCCTTCATCTATTATTCCGGCCACGGCATCGAGGCCGGCGGCGAGAACTATCTGGTGCCGGTCGATGCCGACGTCTCATCGCTGAAGGACGCCGACCAGGCGCTGGTGCCGATTTCCATCGTCATGGACGCGTTGAAAAAGACCGTGCCGGTGACGATCATGCTGCTCGATGCCTGCCGCACCAATCCGTTTCCGCCGGATGCCCAGGTACGGCGCGCGCCGACCGCTTCGGCTTCGCCCATTGGTGCTGGCGGTCTGGAGCCGGTGCGCGGCGCCGAGGCCCTCGGCAACACGCCTGCGACTGACGAAAGCCTCGGCACCGTGGTCGGCTTTGCCGCCGAGCCGGGCCGCCCGGCGCTCGATGGCGCCGCCGGAAAGAACAGCCCCTACGCGGCGGCGCTGCTGCGCCATCTCGCGGCGATGAAAGGCACGGAATTCGGCTCGGTCATGCGCATGGTGACCGAGGAAGTCTATCTCGACACCAAGGCAAAGCAGCGTCCTTGGGTCAATGAGAGCCTGCGCCGCCTGCTCTATTTCGGCATCGCGCCACCCGAACCCACCGGCGACGATGGGCTGATCACCGGCGAAAGGCGGCAGCTGCTGTTGACCATCTCCGACCTGCCCGGCCCGAAACGGGCGCAGGTGGAACTGGCCTCGCTGCAGGACGGCGTGCCGCTCGACGCACTCTATGGCGTGATCAAGGCGCTGGGCACTGAAAAGATGCCGGAGGATCCGACCGATCTGCAAAAGCTGCTGGACGCCCAGGCCGAGCGCCTGAAGAAGATGATGTCCGAGCGTGCCGCGCTGCGCACCGATGATCCGGAGATCAGGCGCCTTGTTGCCTCCGCCGACAAGGCCATCGGCCAGGGCGCGATCGTGACGGCGCGCAAGTTCCTCGATGAGGCCGTCGGTCGGGTCGAGCAGACCGGCAACGCGGTCGACGAGGCCGAGGAGCTGGTCAAGCAGAAGCGCCTTGCCGATGCCGCGATCTACGCCAGGCGGGCCGATGCCTCGGCGCTGGCCTTCGACTACAAAGCCGCCGCAAATGACTACGCCAAGGCGTTTTCACTGGTCGAGAAGTGGGATGACAAGCTGCGCTGGAACTACAAGAACCAGGAAGCCGAGGCGCTGAACGCCTACGGCTATGCGACCGGCGACCTGGATGCGCTGCAGCGTTCCATCGACGCCTACCGCATCATCCTGAACTTCATCCCCAATGGCGAACAGAACCGCGACTGGGCGATCACCCGCAACAACATGGCGGTGGTGCTGCAGACGATCGGCGAACGCGAGACCGAAACGGCGCACCTCGAAGAAGCGGCTCGGATCTTTCGCGATTCGCTTGTAGTCTTCGAGCGCGAGAAGGACGACCTCAACTGGGCCGCCGCACAGAACAATCTGGCCAATGTGCTGTTGAAGCTCGGCGAACGGCAGAGCGACCCGAAGCGATTGAATGAAGCGGTGACGGCAATGCGCGCCACGCTGGAGAAGCGGCCACGCGACAAGGTGCCACTCGACTGGGCGGCCTCGCAGATGAATCTCGGTATCGCGCTGTACGCGCTTTCCGAGCGTGAGCCCGCCGGCGAGCATCTGACACAAGCGGAAGCGGCCTACCGGCTGGCGCTCGAGGAATACACGCGCGAAAAGGCGCCGGTGGAGTGGGCGATGGTCGAGAACAATCTCGGCAACACGCTTGTGTCACTCGGCATTCAGCTCAACGACAAGGCGAAGATCAACGAGGCGGCCGACGCCTTCCGCGCCGCGCTTCAGGTGCGAACCAGGGAAACCTTCCCGGTATCGTGGGCGACCAGCCGGCTCAACCTCGGCAATGCGCTCAGCGGTGTCGCCCGCTTCGACATGGGCACCGGAGCGATCGAGGAGGCAGCGGCGGCCTACGGCGACGCATTGACGGTGTTCACCCGGCAGCGTTTTCCGATGGACTGGGCGTCGGCCCAGAACAATCTCGGTTCGATCTACCAGACGCTGGGCCAGCGCACCCGCGACCCGGCCAGGCTCGAAGAGTCGGCCGCCGCATTTCAGGCGGCCCGCCGAGTTTACACCAGAAGGGCATTTCCCCTCGACTGGGCAATGAGCCACTACAATCTCGGCAACACGCTGCAGCTTCTTGGCGGCCTGACGGACAAGCCGGAACGTTACAGCGATGCGGTCAACGCCTATCGCGATGCGTTGCGCGAATACAAGCGAGAGACGAACCCGCGGCAATGGGCGCTGAGCGAGGCCGGCCTCGGCTCGGCGCTGCACTGGCTGAGCATGAGCAATGCCGATCCCAAGACCCTGGCCGATTCCGTCGCGGCGCGTCGGGCGGCGCTTGAAGTGCTGACCCTCGAGGCTGCGCCCATCGACTGGGCCAATGCCCAGAACGGCATCGGCATGAGCCTGCTCAATCTTGGCAACCTCGAACGGACCGACAAATATCTAGGCGATGCCGAGGCCGCCTTCACGGCGGCACTGAAGGTTTTCACGCGCGAAAGCCAGCCCATGCAGTGGGCCTTCGAACAGAACAATCTCGGCGACATCCACTGGAACCGGGCCAGCTATGGCGGCGGCAAGGCCGAATATCAAAAGGCGATCGACTTCTTCGAGAGCGCCAAGCAGGGTTTCACCGAAGCCGGTTACACGATCCCCATCCCGCTCACCGACCAGAAGATCGATCTGGTGAAGAAGCAGATGGCCAAGAAGTAGGGCTCTCGCCGACCGCGCCTTGTCTTTCGTCCGGCTTTACCGTCCCTATATGTCCTGTCACCGGAACCCATTGCCGGAACCGCAGAAGGATAGCCGATGATTCGTTTTGTGCTGGCTTTGCTTCTGCTCGCCGTGCCCACGGCAGCCAGCGCGACGGATGCCGGCTGGGCGCTGCTGCGTGACGGCGGCCATGTGGTGCTGCTTCGCCACGCAATGGTCACCGGCACCACCGACCCGGCCAATTTCGACATCGACAGTTGTGCCACCCAGGTCAACCTGTCGGCACGCGGCAAGCAGCAGGCGAGCAAGATCGGTGCCTTGTTTGCCGCCCGTGCCGCGCCCATCGATCGCGTGTTGTCCAGTCGCTATTGCCGGTGCCTCGACACTGCCCGCATCGCCTTCGAGGCCGAACCGAAGCCCTTCGCGCCGCTTGATCTCCTGAAAACCGACGAGAAGGAGAAAGCCGCCCAGATCGCGGCCATCATGACGGAGATCCGCGGCTATTCCGGCTCCGACAATCTGGTCATGGTCACTCATCTCGAAAATATCGTGGCGCTGACCGGGGTGGCGCCGCGCGAGGGCGAAGCGGTGGTCGTCGAGCCGCAAGGTGATGGCCTGCGCGTGCTCGGCCGCGTGACGTTCTGAAGGCCGGCAGCGCCAGTGTTGCCGAATTGCCACCACTGAAAGAAGCCGAGATTTGGCCACGACAATGCCGCTTGCGACAACCCGTCGCAGGGGCTATAGGCGCGCTCCCGGTCACGAGAACCGAAGTGAGCACAACGGCTGGAGCTTTCGTCTCCGCCCGTGCAGGCGGCATTGCTGCCCTGTATACGGCGCCGCTTTGGGGATTGGGATCGCGGATGTAGCTCAACTGGGAGAGCACCGGATTTTATCCGGAGGTTGTGGGTTCGAGTCCCGTCGTCTGCACCACGGATAGCTCAGTTGGGAGAGCATCAGATTGTTAATCTGACTGTCGAAGGTTCGAGTCCTTCTCCATTGGCCTGATAAGCCAGCACCCTGCCAGGTGTTACCTGAAAACGGTCCGGGGACTGGAATGCGAAAGACCTGACGGACGGCCCAAGCCCTCGGGCGCGGACAGTCCTGAAAGTCTGACGCCATCGGCTCGCGGCCAGGCTCGCGGTGACGATCAAGGCGCAGCGTCGCCGGCAAGGGAGGCCAAGGCCCTTCGGCGCCCGCTTCGCTGCCTCGTGATCCGCCCCCGAAGGTCCGCCACGGATTGATGCCACCAGTCCCCGGATCATTCGTGCCCGGACTGTGACGACATGAACGAGAAACGAAAGGGAAGATCGACGCATGACTTGACGCCTCGCATGGGGCCATGCCCGACAGGAGTAAGACAATGACTGTTCTCGATAAGGTTCTTGGACGCGAGCGCGTCCTCGTAAGGGAAAACGAACGTGCCCTCACCCTCTACAAGGGTGAGATCAAGGCCGTCCTGATGCCGGGCGAACATTGGCTCGCCAACCGGCGCGGAAGCCTTGAAGTGTCCCGGCACGATCTGAAGAACCCGGAATTCGTTTCGGCGTACGAGAAGGCGTTGTTCGACAAGCTCCCCGATGTGGCCGCGCGTCATTTCACCGTCGTTCGCACCGGGCGCACGGACGTCGCCGTCATCGAGCGGGACGGCAACCTGCATGCCGTGCTGGCGCCGGACCGCAAGCTCATGCTGTGGACGGATGCCGGGCCTTGGAAGGTGGCGATGATCGACACGTCGGCCGATCTCGCCATCGATCCAGCGGTCATGCGCCGGCTCGGCCAGGCCCGGAAGACGGAGTTGATGTCCGTCCATCCGGTCGTCGACGGTCAGGCCGGGCTGCTCTTCATCGACGGTGTCCTCGTGCGGACGCTTGCCGAGGGCGTGCATGGTTTCTGGAACGTCGGACGCATGGTGCAGGTCAAGGTCGTCGACCTCAAGCGCCAGTCGCTCGACGTCGCCGGGCAGGAAGTGCTGACCAAGGATCGCGTCACGATCCGCGTCAACATTGCCGCCGAATACCGGGTCGTCGACCCGGTCAAGGCGGTGAGCGCGGTGAAGGACTTCTCCGAAGCCCTTTACCGCGCCCTCCAGTACGCCTTTCGCAAGACGCTGGGCGCGCTGACGCTCGACCAGATCCTTGAAAAGAAGGTGACGATCGACGAGGAGGCCGCCGGCAAGGTCCGCGCCGATATGGCCGAGATCGGGGTCGAGGTCAGCGATATCGCGCTCAAGGATGTCATCCTGCCGGGCGAGATGCGCGAGATCCTCAACCAGGTGGTGTCAGCCGAAAAGCAGGCCGAGGCCAACATCATCCGCCGCCGCGAGGAGACGAACGCCACGCGTTCCCTGCTCAACACGGCCAGGGTGATGGCGGAGAACCCGGTGATGCTGCGCCTGAAGGAGCTCGAGGCTCTGGAGACCATCGCCGGCAAGGTCGAGCGGCTGACCGTCCACAATGGAACGGGCGGACTGCTGAACGACCTCGTCAAGCTCCGCGACAGCTGATGGATGTCGCCCAAAAGTGGTTCCGGTTTTGGGAAAACGACATGATCAAAATAAAGACTGACGCAACGTCAATCGAAAGGGCCGCCGGATCAGCCGGCGGCCCTTCTTGCCTTGGCAGAGCAGGCTTCCCATCTGCGCCCGGCGCATCAGGCCTTTTCCTGCCGGGAAAAACCGATTAGACAGCGCCCAAACAAGATGCGGACAGATTCCGCCCGCAAAGAAGGAAAAGCCCTTGTCCACCACGTTCGACAAAGTCGCCAAGATCATTGCCGACACCAGCGAGATCGATATCGACACCATCACCCCCGAGAGCCACACGATCGACGATCTCGGTATCGATAGCCTCGATTTCCTCGATATCGTCTTCGCGATCGACAAGGAATTCGGCATCAAGGTGCCGCTGGAAAAGTGGACGCAGGAGGTCAATGACGGCAAGGCTTCGACCGACGACTACTTCGTCATGAAGAACCTGTGCGCCAAGATCGACGCGCTGGTCGCCGCCAAGAACGCCTGACGTCAGTCGAGCGCGATCTTGACGCGCTCCATCGCCTGACCCACAAAGCCGCCCATGAGCAGCCCCCACGACGTCGTCATATCAGGCATTGGCCTTGTCTCCTCGCTGGGAGAGGGCTCGGATGCGCACTGGCACAAGCTCGCGCAACCGGGCCTGGAGCCGGTGCTCGAAACCGCGCGGTTCGCGCCCTACACCGTCCATCCGCTGCCCGACATCGACTGGAACCTGCAGATCGCCAAGCGCGGCGACCAGCGCCAGATGGAAACATGGCAGAGGCTCGGCACCTATGCAGCAGGACTTGCGCTGGATGACGCCGGCATCAAGGGCAATGACGAGCTCTGCGCGACCATGGACATGGTGGTGGCCGCCGGCGGCGGCGAGCGCGACGAGGCGGTCGATGCCGCCATTCTCGCCGCTTCGGAAAGCCGCAACGACCGCGACGTGCTGCTCAACGAGAAGCTGACCACCGAACTGCGGCCGACGCTGTTCCTGGCCCAGCTCTCCAACCTGCTCGCCGGCAACATCTCGATCGTCCACAAGGTGACGGGGTCGTCGCGGACCTTCATGGGCGAGGAAGGTGCGGGTGTCGCCGCCGTCGAGACGGCCGCCGCGCGCATCCGCTCCGGCCAGTCGACGCACATCCTGGTCGGCGGCGCCTTCCAGACCGAACATTCCGACATGCTGCTCGGCTACGAGCTCGCCGGCTACCTGCATCGGGGCCCCTGGAAACCCGTCTGGCAAAGACAGGGTGCTGAGGGTGGCGGCGTCGTCACCGGATCGGGCGGTGCCTTCCTGGTGCTCGAACAGCGCGAACACGCGACAAGCCGGGGCCGCAAGATCTATGCCGAACTCGGGCCGATCGTCTCCGGCCGCGCTAGGCGGCGGCAGGGAGAACTCGACGCCGAGATCGCCACGTTGCTCAAGCAGGTGGCATTGCCGAACGGCAAACTGCTTGCCATCTCGGGCGCGTCGGGCGCCCATGCGGCAACCACCGCGGAGAAGGCAGTGCTCGATGCCAATTCGGCGATCGCCGCGCGCGGCTTCTCGACGCTGACCGGACACATGAAGGAAGCGCAGTTTCCTTTCGCCGTGGCGCTGGCTGCACTGGCTGTCGACCACAAGGCCGCTTACCCTGTTTTTGATGCCACTGCCGAGAACCCGTTCGAAGGCGTTCCCGCGACCGTCCTTGCAACGGCGATCGGCTATCACCAATTCGAGGGCATGGCGCTGGTCACCGCCGCCTAAGACGGCGCTCCACGCTCCATGCTGCAACGATAACGCTCGAGGGCTACCGGATGGCCAATCTGAACGATCACATGGGCAGGCCGATCGTTGCCGTCACCGGCATCGGTGTGGTGACCTCCCTTGGTGTCGGCAAAACCGACAATTGGGCGGCGCTGACGTCGGGCAAGTCGGGCATTCACCCGATCACCCGCTTTCCCATCGATCAACTGAACACCCGCATCTCCGGCATGGTCGATTTCCTGGCGTCGAGTTCGAAAGGTGCCAGCCCACTCACCTACGAGTTGGCCGAGCTCGCGGGCCTCGAAGCGGTGGCCGAGGCCGGTCTTGACTCCAGCGATTTCGGCGGACCGCTCTTCCTCGCATCGCCGCCGGTCGAACTCGACTGGGCCGAGCGCTTCTCGCTCTACAATTCCGATAAGGACAAGGATGACACCGCCGCCGAAAGACTGCTTCGGGTGGCGCGCAGCCTGAAAGAGCTGGATATTTTCGAGACCACCCAGTTCGGTTCGATCGCCGACCGCCTTGCCGACCGCCTCGGCACACGCGGTCTGCCGATCACGCTGTCGACGGCTTGCGCTTCGGGTGCCACCGCGATCCAGCTCGGTGTCGAGGCGATCCGACGCGGCGAATGCGACCGTGCGCTGTCGATCGGCGCCGACGGTTCTGCGACCGCCGAGGCATTGATCCGTTTCTCATTGCTTTCGGCGCTGTCCACGCATAACGACATCCCCGAAAAGGCATCGAAGCCTTTCTCCAGGGATCGCGACGGCTTCGTGTTGGCCGAGGGATCCGGGGCGCTGGTGTTGGAATCGCTCGAGGCTGCATTGGCTCGCGGCGCGACTGTCCTCGGCATCCTGGGCGGTTGCGGCGAGAAGGCCGACGACTTCCACCGCACCCGCTCGAAGCCGGACGCTTCGCCGGCCATCGCCGCGGTTCGCGCCGCCCTCGCCGATGCCGGCCTGGGTGAAGACGAGATCGACTATGTCAACGCCCACGGCACGTCGACACCGGAGAACGACAAGATGGAACATCTGGCGCTGTCGACCGTGTTCGGCGAGCGCATCAGCTCGATGCCGGTTTCGTCGAACAAGTCGATGATCGGCCACACGCTGTCGGCGGCCGGAGCTGTCGAGGCGGCGTTCTCGCTGATGACCATGCGCGAAAGCGTCATTCCACCGACCATCAACTACGACAATCCGGACCCGGCGATCGTGCTCGACGTGGTGCCGAACAAGAAGCGCAACGCCGAGGTTCGCACTGTCCTGTCGAACTCCTTCGGCTTTGGCGGCCAGAACACTTGCCTTGTCATGGCGCGGGAACCGGTCTAAGCGAGCGCTTTCCGCTCAACAGAACCGACGGGCTCCATGCGCGCACTGCAACTCATCGAGGACCGCCGCCTTGAAACGGTGGACCTGCCGCCCCCGCCGCCGCCCGCACTCGGCGAAGTCACGCTGCGCATCAAGGCGGTGGCGCTGAATCACATCGATGTCTGGGGCTGGCGCGGCATGGCCTTCGCCAAGCGCAAGCTACCGCTGGTCGTCGGCGCCGAGGCCTCTGGTGAGGTCGAGGCGGTCGGTCCCGGCGTTTCCGGCCTCCTGCCCGGGCAATTGGTGTCGATCTATGGCGCCCGCACCTGCGGCCTTTGCCGGGCCTGTCGCGAAGGCCGCGACAATCTGTGCGAACATGTTTCGGGCGTTCACGGCTTCCATCTCGACGGCTTCGCACAGGAAAAGATCAACCTACCGGCGCGCCTGCTGGTCCCCGCGCCGCCCGGCGTGACCGATATCGGCGCCGCGGTGGCGCCCGTCACCTTCGGCACGGTCGAGCACATGCTGTTCGACAATGCCAGGCTTCAGCCCGGCGAGACGATCCTTGTCCATGCCGGCGGATCCGGCATCGGCTCGGCGGCCATCCAGCTGGCGAAGCGGATGGGCTGCACGATCATCACCACTGTCGGCTCGAACGACAAGATCGACAAGGCCAAGGCGCTCGGCGCCGACCATGTGATCAACTATCGGGACGACCGTTTCGAAGGCGTCGTGCGCAAGCTGACCAAGAAGAAGGGTGTCGATGTCGTCTTCGAGCATGTCGGTGCCGACACCTTTGCCGGCTCGATGCTGTGCCTGAAGCGCGGCGGCCGCCTGGTTACCTGCGGCTCGACCTCGGGCGTGTCGACGCAGATCAACCTGATGCAGCTCTTCCAGCAGCAATTGAAGCTGCTCGGATCCTTCGGCTGCCGCATGGAGAACATGGCAAACGCCATGCAGAAGATGGCGGCGGGACAGGTCGCACCGGTCATCGACACCGAAGTCGGCTTCGACGACATCGATGCCGCGCTGAAGCGCATGGAAGGCCGCGACGTGTTCGGCAAGATCATCCTGCGCGTCGGCTAAAGCCTTGACCTCTGTGTTCAAGAAGCTTCGCCGGGATTTGAGGTATCGCTACGGTCGGCAGCTGCGCCAGTTGAACTACTGGGTGGTTGCGCGCGCGGCGATGATGATCATCTCGATACTGCGCCTGCTGCCGGCCGACAGTGCGCTGAATTTCGCCGATCGCGTGGCGCGCCTTATCGGTCCCAGGGTGGGGCGTCATCAGGTCGCCGTCGACAATCTGCGCAAGGCTTATCCGGAAAAGAGCGAAGAAGAGATCCAGGCCATCGCCTCCGACATGTGGGGCAACATGGCCCGGCTCGCCGCCGAGTATATCTTCCTCGATGCCCTGTTCGACTATGACCCAGCCGCCACCAAGCCCGGCCGCGTCGAGGTCAAGGGAGTAGAGCACTTCACCGAGATCGCGGCCGAAAAGCAGCCGCATATCGTCTTCACCGGCCATCTCGGCAATTTCGAACTGCTGCCGGTAGCGGCGGCGACCTTCGGCATGAACATCACGGCACTGTTTCGCCCGCCCAACAACCCCTACCTTGCCGACTATATCCTGTCGACGCGCCGCTCGACCATGGGAGCGCTGCTACCGTCGATGGCCGGCGCTTCGTTTGCGTTGGCGGGGGTGCTGGAAAACGGCGGCAATATCGGCGTCCTTGTCGACCAGAAATTCTCCAATGGCCTGGACACGACATTCTTCGGCCGTCCCTGCCAGAGCAACCGGGTGCTGGGCACCCTCGCCCGTCACTACGACTGCGACGTCTATCCGGCACGCTGCGTCAGGCTGCCGGGCAACCGCTTCCGGCTCGAGATCGAGGACAAACTGGCATTGCCGCGCACCGCCGACGGCAGCGTCGACGTCCACGCCACCACCCAGCTTCTCAACGACGTGGTCGAACGCTGGGTGCGCGAAGACCCAGGTCAGTGGATGTGGTTCCACAAGAGGTGGGAGATCAGCGGCAGGCGCGGAAAGCGTCCCCCGCAGGCAAAAGCGCCGGTCGCGAATGCCTGAGATCGATCATCAGGGGTGCCAGCCATGCACCACCCGCGATCCATGAGCCCGATGATCCGGTACTGACATTCGTAGCTTCACTGGTCAGGGAATCTTAAAGGACCACGGTGCAAGTATCCCGAACGATGTTCATCGGCTGGGATGGAGCCCGTTGCATGGCAAATCTCGAGACGCGTCGCCTGGATCGGGATGGCCTCGAAGATCGTTCGTATGGCCGTTTCGGCAGGGCATGGTCCTATATCCGTCAGCGGGGCTTGCTGGAGCCGGTCAGGCTCGTCCGCCGACATGGACTCGGCGCAAGCGTTGGCTTCGTGCTGCGAAATCTCCGTTATATCCTCGCCGACCTTCTCGCGCGAAAATGGGATCGCCAGCACGACGTCGACACCGCCGGCTCGATCCAGCTCGGCGGGCTGGATGTCGTCGGCCCGCATCGCGGCAAGGGCAACGAAGCCGTCTGCACGTCGCCCAGGACCTTTGACTTCATCATGCGGTCGCTGCCCCGCGATCTCCAGGACTACACATTCATCGACATCGGCTCTGGAAAGTCGCGAACACTGCTGCTGGCGTCGCGATATCCATTCGCGAGCATCATCGGCGTCGAGTTCGCGCGCGAGCTCGTGGAGATCGCAGAGAGCAACATTACGCGCTTCAGGGATCCGTCGCAGAAATGCCGGGCGCTCAGTGTCGTCCAGGCGGATGCGGCGGCATATGAATTTCCCGAAGCACCCCTGGTGGTCTATTTCTACAATCCTTTTTCAAAGGATGTTTTCGACATCGTGCTGGAAAATCTCGTGTCGTCGCTCGAACGGCGGCCGCGGGACTGTTTCATCGTCTACGGAAGCTCAAGCCACCGCGCCATCGATTGGGCGAGGCCCGCAATCCGCGAGGCCGGCATTTTCACGGAACTTCCCGTGCCGCCAATGCCTCACTTCCTCGATGCGATCCGAACCGTCGACTATGCAGTCTTTCAATTTCGGCCCGTGGCATAGCCCCTGCCACCGGCCTTCCGGACGAAACGCGTGACGTTTCGGGCCGCGTATGGCGTGCCGGCGGTGAAACGCATCAACGGGCCGAAACTACCGACCGCGCTCGCGCCGACGAAATGCAGGCCTGGAATGCTCGACTCGAACCCCGCCGAGAGCACGGGAGCCCCTTCCCGGCGCGCAATCGCGGCAAGCATATCGGGCGCGAACAAACCGAGCCTGGCAATATCGATCTGGTAGCCGGTACCGAGCAGGACGTGATCGAAGGTGGCGGCATCCTTTTCGAACCGCAATTCAATGGCGTGGCCCTTGGCGGCGGCGCCAGCAATCCTGCTGCCGGCATTGACCCTTATTCCGTCGAAGTCCGGCTTCAGCCAGCCTGACGCGCCGGCACCAAGACTGCGCTTGTTGAGCCCAGCCCGGGCTGCCTCCGGAAACCGGTGCACAAAGCCTGGAACTTCGACCAGCCAGGACAGTGGGAACGGGCCGACCCTAGAGGGAGACGCAAGACGCTCCGAAGCGAAGTCACGCAAACTCCACCCTTGCTTTCCCGACAGCGCTCGATAGCCCAGCCAATGGATGTCGCCGTGGCAGACAAGTTCGACATCCGCCCCGCTTCGCTTGAGCAGCACAGCGGATTCGCAGGCACTCTGCCCGCGCCCGACGACGGCAACGCGCTTGCCGCGAAACGCCTCGTAGCCGGCATGCTCGCTGGCATGGCTGACCAGTTCGCCGGGCAACCCATTGAAGACGGCGGGTATCATCTGCTGGTTCATCAGACCGGTGGCAATGACGACGCGGCGCACATGGACGGCATCTCCATCGGCCAGGGCAAGACGAAATCCTCCGTTCGCCGCCTCGACGCGACTTACCATCCGCGTATCGAGGTCCGGAACCGTCTTGGCCTGAATCCACAGTCCATAATCGACGAAATTCTCGAGCAAAAGCGGCTCGCGCGGCGAGATACCAAGGATTCCGGCATAGGAGTCGAGCGAGAGCGGACCGTTCGTGTGGCCGATATAGGTCGCGTGCCAGGGCGAGCGCAGCCTCATGCCCCTTGGCATATGGTCGCGCCAGAAGGACATTGCGCCGCCAAGTGCAAGCGTTTCGACGCGCGCAGCCTTGAGGGCGGCGGCAACGGACAGCCCAAAGGGTCCAGCGCCGATCACAGCCACCTCGCAATCAGTCCTGGGCATGGAAGCGGTCATGTCGGTTGGTCTCGCGGATCTGTTTTCTGGCGGCCTGATCTCAACCGGGAGTTCACTCAGGCATATCACCGTCGTAAACATCCCCAGGTTAAGAATGCGGAAATAGAACGGGTCCCGCCGCAGGGCCGGCAGATTAACTGGCACTATCAGTTAATTGTTTTCACAGCCTGCGAAGTATCCGCCTCGTCAGCACTCTCCAGACAGTCAATGGTATGTCGATAAGGCCCGGCATGGGATCGCTTGCCGCGAATGTCGCCCATGCTCGCACAGATGCGAATGAGCGCAAATAAGCTCGCTTTGTCAGCCGGCCACGTGAGATCAACTTGGCGGCCGCGACCATGTCCCGGACCAGATACATCCAGGAGGTATTTGGCCGCGCCGAGGCTGTCTCGACCTCGTGGCCCGACCTGATCGCCCAAAGCATGGCGCCGAGATCGACGCCCGCGGCAGCGGCGAGCCCGAACCATGTCCAGGGCCGCGGATTGACGTCGAGTACCTTCATCGAACCATCGCGGGGGTCGCGTTGGAATTCGACCTCCACCAATCCGTGATGCGCGATCGAGCCAAGCAGCCGGCGCGCGGCGTCGATCAGTTGCGGTTCGTCAACGACCTCCACGAACGTGCTGGTGTAGCCGAAGTCGACCGGATATTGCCGTGTCCGGCGGGCGGTAAATTCCGCCACCGGCGCTCCCCGGTTCCAGAGCGCCGCGTAGGAAAACTGACTTTCTCCTCCCCCCGGTATCATTTCCTGAACGACGACATTCTCAATGCCGATCTCTTCGACCGCCCTTCCGTAGGCTGTCAAAAACGACGCCTGGTCGTTGGCGAGAACGGCTTTCGCGCGAGCAAAGCGGCTGCTCCCGCCCATGTTCGGCTTCAGGACGACAGGAAAGCGAAGCTCGGCGGCCGTTGCCTGCTCAAGCGAACCGAACTCGTGCGTCAACGGAATAGCGATTGCCAGTTCCTGGGCCCGGCGATACAGAAGCGGTTTTTCACAAACCCATTTCAGCTGCTCCCATGGTGGCAGCATCACGTCGAAGACATCAGACAATTCGTCGATGGATTGCGACACCAGCCGCACTTCAGGATCACCGCCAGGGATCAGGAGAAAGCCGTCCAGTCCCTGGGTCGCAGCCAGATCGAGCAAGAAGGCAACCGCGCCGCCATCATCGGGGCCTGGCCACGTCATCTGTCGATGAGCATAACGCGAGAAACGCGGCAAAGGTGTATCGGCGCTCACCAGCCAGACAGGCACTTTCTGTGCGCCAAGGCTTCTGGCCAGCGCCAGCGTCCCATGCGCCCCACCGAGAATGACCACCCCGGCGGGTCGACTTGAAACACGATCGTCCATCTCTGGGTGGGAAAGCATTGTTTCAATTCCGGCAATCGGACACGCAATGGCAAGGTTTCTAGCTTGCCGGTTGAGAGGCCTCACAATGTAAGCAACCCCTAATAAATCGAACCGTCCGTCCCAGTGGATCTTTGTCCGTCCATGCGTTGGCATGGAAAGCACCCCCAGAAGCACCGGCGACATCCAGACAAATAAAATCCTCGCCGACTGCTACCGCTGCCAGCAGATAGTCCCATACTAATGCTTGCAGCATGGTAACGAAAATTCGCGCTGCTTCAGAGTGGCCTCGGCACTTGGCGTTGGCTCCCGGCCGGAGAGCGCACCTGCTCCGCCGGCCTACGGAATAGGCGGCTAAATAACTCTGGGAATCGCGAGTTAGAACAGCCCGAAGCGAGACGCCCAAGGCCACGCGGCCACCGCTCTAGCACAACATCGCTTCAAGGCAACTGACTGGCCTGTCCACCGCCAAGGGAACAAACATGCACAAAAGAAAAGCCACGAGGTTTGCTTTCCGTGGCCTTTTCTCATTCATATTCTTCTGCCCGCTGAAACCTTCACCCACCGAATGGCAGAATGATGTTTGGCCGATAGGTGTCCATCGTGGCGCCGTTGCGATCTTCATCCAGCAACGTGTCCGAACCGAAGCTTGCCCGCAGGCCAACCACGTACTTGTGGATGTTCTCGCTTTGCCCAGCCACAGAAAGATGGTCGATCTGATAGCGTCCGAACATCGAGAAGGGCGTGCCAGAAAACCGATACATGGCTTGCAGCGCCCCACTGACGGTATTGAGGTGTTCGCCACCCAAAGAGATGGTGGAATAGCCAAGTTCGCCGTCAAAGCGAAGATTGTCTTGGGCGAAATAGCGCACAACTGCGCGACCTCCCCAGTTGTCCAGATGCTCCGACTCTCCGCTGGCCCGCAATTGGCCGTAATAGACCTGACCATACAGGGTCACATTGCCCATATAAACCTGCGCTTCGGGGCCGACCGTGAAGTTGTATATCTTCGGGCCGCCAAAGTCGCCGCCATATCCATTGAGCGTAGCGAACCCGCCCAGTGCGTAGGCGCTGGGGTCGCGCCAGTAGCCATGAACGGCGCCGCCATAGCCGTAGAGGTTGTCACCCTGAACCCAAAGAGAATCGACGATCGCGTCGGCCTGGATATTCCACCGTGAATCGATCGGGAAATTGACACGGCCGGCGCCACCGGCAGTCGTCGCATTTTCGTGCCCGAAATCGGATGAAAGATACAGCCCGCCGAGATAGGCTTCGACATAGCCGGAAATATGCGGCCGGGCGAGTTCCTGATCCATGACGATCGGCGCCACCGCATCGGCGGCGAAAGCCGAAGTGGCTGTTGCGGCAATCGCCGCCCCAAGAAGAAATCTGTACATCGAAGCCCCTCGCAACTTATCTGCCCGACATCTAACACAACCGCGATTTTCCAAGAAAACATTTGCGCGGGGGAAGTGACGCAGCGGCACCATTTCCGTGCAAATGCGCTATTCCTGCAACATTTTCCGGGCAAGGCGCCCGATTCCACCGCGAGAGATCACGATGGGATCAACAGCCGGTCAAAGCCTTAATTGGTGACGACAATCCGCGTGTTGCCGAAACCCACTTCCCGCACCATCGAATAGAAGGTCGCGGCATTGGCTGTGTGCAGCCGCACGCAACCATGCGACGCCGGCCGGCCAAGCTGCCTGACTGCGCCGGTTCCATGGATGGCATAGCCGCCATGGAAGAAAACCGAATAGGGCATTGGCGACATATGATATTTGCGCGAATACCAAATCCGGGCCGTGCGCTGCGGCCGATAGGTGCCGCGCGGTGTGAAATAGCCTGGACGCGCGGTGGACACGCTCCACCGGTAAACCGACAGGCCATATCTTACCGTCATCGTCTGCGACGACACGTCTATGTTCGCAACGAGACTGGCTGCCCAGCCCTGCCCCGAAGCACCGAACAGCATCGCGACAAACACTGCTGCCATGAGAACTGTCTTTTTCATGCGATCAAACCCCTTTGATTGCCCCTTGCCTGCCTGCCATCACGTTGTTTTTCATCTTTTTAATGGCAGGTGAATGAGATACCACACAGTCCTTGACCAATTCGCCAATCCAAAGCAGCGAATTTGAATGATTTCCCGCGATAGTTGCCACAACGACACGTCGCACTTTGATGTGGATTGACGTTGCCGGCCGCTGAAGCTGTCAGAGCGCCAGCGGCTCCAAACCCGCCACGCTGGCGGTAGCGCAAACGGGCTTGCAATGCCACGCCGTTCGCTGCTCAACTCTGCCGATGAACGAACGACTCCTCCAGGCAATCGATGACCGGCGCGACGATGTTGTCGCGCTGACCGCCGACCTGATCCGTTTTCCGACCATCAACCCGCCTGGCGAAGCCTACCGGCCCTGCGCCGAGTACATCGGCACGCGGCTGAGGAAACGCGGCTTCGAAACCGAGTTTATCCGCGCCGAGGGCACCCCCGGTGACACCGATCGCTACCCGCGCGTCAACGTCGTTGCCCGTTTCGACGGAAGGTCGCCTGGCGCCTGCGTCCACTTCAACTCGCATATCGACGTAGTCGAAGCTGGCGACGGCTGGACCGTCGATCCGTTCGCTGGTGTCGTCAGGGATGGCAAGGTCTATGGCCGCGGCGCCTGCGACATGAAAGGCGGTCTGGCCGCTTCGATCATCGCCGCCGAAGCCTTCATGGAAGTCTTTCCCGACTTTCCCGGTGCCATCGAGATATCCGGCACCGTGGACGAGGAGTCCGGCGGCTTCGGCGGCGTCGCCCACCTGGCCAGGCTTGGCTATTTCTCGAAGCCCAGGGTCGACCACGTCATCATCCCCGAGCCCTTGAACAAGGACCGTATCTGCCTTGGCCATCGCGGCGTCTGGTGGGCGGAGATCGAGACCAAGGGCGAGATCGCGCACGGCTCGATGCCGTTTCTCGGCGACAATGCGGTACGCCACATGGGCGCCGTGCTGCGGGCTTTCGAGGACGAGCTGTTTCCGGCCCTCGATCGCAAGATGACGCGCATGCCGGTGGTGCCCGAAGGCGCCAGGCGCTCGACCATGAACATCAACTCCATCCATGGCGGCCAGACCGAGGATTTCCGACCCGGCCTGCCCTCGCCCAACGTGCCCGATTCCTGCCGACTGACCATCGATCGCCGCTTCCTGCTCGAGGAGGATCTCGACACGGTCAAAGGCGAAGTGACAGGCATTCTCGATCGGCTGAAGCGCGAGCGCAAAAAGTTCGACTATGAGATCCGTGACCTGATGGAAGTGCTGCCGCTGATGACCGAGCGCGACGCGCCAGTGGTCAAGGCGGTGGCGCAAGGCATCATGGCGATCTTCGACCGCGAGCCCGACTATGTCATTTCGCCAGGCACGTACGACCAGAAGCACATAGCCCGCATCGGTCACATCTATGATTGCATCGCCTATGGTCCGGGCATTCTCGACCTCGCCCACCGACCGGACGAATGGGTCGGGATATCGGACATGGTGGAATCGGCCAAGGTGATGGCGATCGGCCTCAACGTGCTGCTGCGGGGCACGGTCGCGGGATGATCCCTGCATGGCGAAAGACTTCGACCTGGCAATCGGGCTGTCAGGACAAAAACATTTCCAGCCACGCCGTCGGGCAGTACGAAACGCAATTTACTCCACCGCAAAATCACGCTTCTATCGCCCGGGTTTGAGCACGTGTTTAACACATGGGGAGTTGCACGATGAAATTGTGGAAAACCATTCTGGCCGCGACGGTCCTGGCACTGGCCACTGGCACCTCTGCATTTGCCGCGCGAACCGACCTGGTCATCGGCATTCCGCTTGAACCGCCGCACCTCGATCCGACCGCCGGCGCCGCCGCGGCGATCGATGAAGTGCTTTATGCCAATGTGTTCGAGGGCCTGACCCGCATCGGGCCAAAGGGCGAGGTGCTGCCGGATCTGGCCGAAAGCTGGACCATCTCCGACGACGGCAAGACCTACACCTTCAAGCTGCACACCGGGGTGAAATTCCACGACGGCACCGACTTCGACGCCAACGACGTGAAATTCTCGCTCGACCGGGCCCGCGCAGACAATTCGGTCAATGCGCAAAAGGGCCTGTTCGCCGCCATCGACAAGGTCGATGTGATCGATCCGGCGACGGTCAAGGTCACGCTGAAGAACCCGCAAGGCTCCTTCCTCTACAATATGGGCTGGGGCGACGCGGTGATCGTGGCGCCGGAGACAGCCGACACCAACAAGGAGAAACCGATCGGCACCGGTCCGTTCAAATTCCAGAGCTGGGCCAAGGGATCGTCGATCACGCTGGTGAAATCGGACAATTACTGGGGCACGCCGGCGTCCCTCGACAAGGCCGAGTTCCGCATCGTGCCGGATGCCGCCGCCTACGTGCCAGCGCTGCTGTCCGGCGACATCCAGGCCTTCCCGTTCTTCGATCCCGACAGTCTCGCACAGGTCAAGGACGACCCACGCTTCAAGGTGGTGATTGGCTCGACCGAGGGTGAAACCATCCTCTCGATCAACAACAAGAAGCCGCCTTTCGATAAATTGCAGGTAAGACAGGCGATCTCCTACGCGCTCGACCGCAAGGCGATCATCGATGGCGCCTCCGCCGGCCTTGGCCTGCCGATCGGCTCGCATATGTCACCGGCCAACAAGGACTATTTCGACCTCACCGGCCGCTATCCGCATGATGTCGCCAAGGCCAAGGAACTGCTGAAGGAAGCGGGACTGGAGAACGGCTTCAAGGCGACGCTGAAGCTGCCGCCGCCCGGCTATGCCAGGCTTGGCGGCGAGATCATCGCCTCGGAGCTTCGCGACATCGGTATCGACCTGGAAATCATCCCAGTTGAATGGGCGCAATGGCTGGATCAGGTGTTCACCAAGAAGGATTACGACCTGACCATCGTCTCGCACACCGAACCCAACGACATCGATATCTACTCGCGCAAGGACTATTATTTCAACTACGACAATCCCACCTTCGACAAGGTGATTGCCGATCTGAACCTCACCTCCGACGAGGCGAAGCGCAACGAATTGCTTGGACAGGCACAGAAGATCCTGGCCGACGACGCCGTGGTTGGCTTCCTCTATGAACTGCCCAAGGTCGGCATCTGGGATGCCAAGCTGCAAGGGCTGTGGGAAAACGCGCCGATCCAGGCCAATGATTTGACCAAGGTGAAGTGGTCGGATTGATTTTGCCATTCCGAAAAATACGCGACTCCGGGAGTGAAACCGCTTCCCGAGCCTGTCTTTTCCCGGCACGTTGGAACGGATGACCACCTATCTGCTCAAGCGCCTGGCCATCGCCCTCGCCACGCTGGTGCTGGCTTCCATGGTGGTGTTCGCCGTGCTGGAGGTTCTCCCCGGCGATCCGGCGCGGCTGATGCTGGGCATGAACGCCAGCGCCGACCAAGTCGAACTGCTGCGCAACCAGATGGGTCTCAACGCGCCACTTGTCTTGCGCTATCTGCGCTGGGTCGGTGGCCTGTTCAGCCTCGATTTCGGCCGCTCCTACACCTATTCGGTGCCGGTCATCGATCTCGTGCGCGAACGGCTTGCCGTCTCGCTGCCGCTGGCGCTGATCGCGCTCGCGCTCTCCACCATCATCGCGATTCCCGTCGGCCTGTTTTCCGCCAGCCGGCGCGGCCGGGCCGGTGACACCGTGGCGATGGGCGCCGCGCAGCTTGGCGTCGCCGTGCCCAATTTCTGGTTCGCGCTGATGCTGATCTATGTCTTCGCCGTCTGGCTGCGGCTGGTGCCTGCCGGTGGCTTTCCCGGCTGGGGCGCCGGCGTCTGGCCAGCGCTGAAATCGCTGCTGCTGCCGGCGGTGGCGCTTGCCTTGCCGCAGGCGGCGATCCTGGCGCGCGTCACCCGCTCGGCGTTGATCGAGGTGCTGAACGAGGATTATATCCGCACAGCCCGTGCCAAGGGCCTGCCCTATCGCGCCGTCTTGTGGCGGCATGCGCTGCGCAACGCCATGATCCCGGTGCTGACCATACTTGGCCTGCAGTTCGCCTTCCTGCTCGCCGGCACCATCATCATCGAGAATGTCTTTTACCTGCCCGGCCTCGGTCGGCTGGTGTTCCAGGCGATCACCCAGCGCGACCTGATCGTCGTCGAGAGCGTCGTCATGCTCTTGGTCGCCGCCGTCATTGCCGTCAACCTCATCGTCGACCTCTCCTACGCGGTTGTCGATCCGCGCCTGAGAAGTCGCCAATGACGCTGCACATCGACATCCCCGAGGAGACGCTCAGCGACATCCTGGCCAAGGCGTTCAGGAACAGCGCCTTCGTTGCCGGTTTCGTCATCACCTTGTTGATCCTGGCGATGGCAATCGCCTCCTACGCCTGGACGCCTTACGACGTCACCAGGCTGGTCATATCGGACAAGACGCAGGCACCCTCGCTGGCCCATTGGTTCGGCACCGACCATTTCGGTCGCGACATCCTGTCGATGGTCATGGTCGGCGCTCGCAACTCGATTGCCGTGGCGCTGGTCGCGGTCGGCATCGGCATGGGTGTCGGCGTGCCGGTCGGCGCCTTTGCCGCAGCGCGCGGTGGGCTTGTCGACGAGGCGCTGATGCGCGTCAACGATCTCGTCTTCGCCTTCCCCGCGCTGCTGTCGGCCATCATGATCACCGCCATCTTCGGGCCGGGCGCCGTCAACGCAATCATCGCCATCGGCATCTTCAACATTCCGGTGTTCGCGCGGGTCGCCCGCGCGGGTGCGCTGGCGATCTGGCCGCGCGAGTTCATTCTTGCCGCGCGCGCCGCCGGCAAGAGCAGCACGCAGATCACCGTCGAACATGTGTTGCCCAACATTGCCACGCTGCTCCTGGTGCAAGGCACCATCCAGTTCGCGCTGGGCATCCTGGCCGAGGCCGGGCTTTCCTATCTGGGCCTGGGCGCGCAGCCGCCAATGCCGAGTTGGGGCCGCATGCTGTTCGACGCACAGACCCGCATGGTGGTGGCGCCGTGGATGGCGATCTTTCCCGGCATGGCCATCGTCGTCACCGTGCTCGGGCTGAACCTCCTGGGCGACGGCATCGCCGACATCCTCGACCCGAAATCGCGGCGGCAGCGATGAGCCTGCTGGAAATCGACAACCTGTCGCTGACCATCGGCGACACGCCGATCCTCAAGGACATGGAGCTTTCCGTCGCGCCCAGCGAGGTCATGGGGCTGGTCGGCGAATCCGGCTCAGGCAAATCGATGACCGCGCTGACGGTAATGCGGCTTCTGCCGCATGCCGCGCGCGCCACCGGGCGCATCTCGTTCGACGGCATCGACATCCTCGCGGCAACGGAGGACCAGATGTGCGCGCTACGCGGCGACGACATCGGCATGGTGTTCCAGGAGCCGATGACGGCACTCAACCCGGTCAAGACCATCGGCGAACAGGTGGCCGAAGGCATACGCTGGCACACCAAAGCCAGTCGCGCGGAAGCTGAAGACCGGGCACGCAAAATGCTCGACCGCGTCGGCCTGCCCTCGGCAAAATTCCCGCTGTCGCGCTATCCGCATGAACTCTCCGGCGGCCAGCGCCAGCGCGTCGTCATCGCCATCGCCTGCGCATTGAAGCCAAAACTGCTGATCGCCGACGAGCCGACGACGGCGCTCGACGTCGTGCTGCAGGCACAGATCCTCGACCTGTTGCGCGATCTCGTCGCGGAGAGCCGCATGGGACTGCTGTTAATCTCGCACGACCTCGCCGTGGTGACCGAGATGGCGGATCGCATCACCATCCTGCGACGCGGCGAGGTGATGGAGGCCGGCGATACGGCGCGCACACTGTCCGAACAGTCCCACCCCTACACGCGTCAATTGGCGCAGGCCTCGATGCATGTTCCGGCGCGCGCCAGGCCGCATGGCGCCGGGTCGGGCCAAGCCTTGCTCCAGGTCGAGAGCGTGACCCGCGACTATCCCGGCCGCCGCACCTCGCTGTTGTGGCGTGCGCCTGATATCCGCGCCGTCGACGATGTCTCCCTGTCGATAGCGCCGGGTCGATCGATAGCGCTGGTCGGCCGCTCCGGCTGCGGCAAGTCAACGCTCGCCCGCATGATCCTGGCGCTGGACCGGCCGACATCGGGCACGATCCGGTTTCGCGGCGAGACCATCACCGGCAAGAGCGAAGCCGAACTGAAGCCTGCCAGGCGCGACATGCAGGTTGTTTTTCAAGACCCATACGGCTCCTTCGATCCGCGCCAAAGGGTCGAAAAACTGGTCGCCGAACCCCTGCATTTGCTGGAGAAGAAACCGACGCGCGCCGAGCGCCGCGAGATGGTGGCGCACGCGCTGCACGAAGTCGGCCTCGACCAGCGCGACATGGACAAATACCCGCACGAGTTTTCGGGCGGCCAACGCCAGCGACTTTCGATCGCGCGCGCCATCATCACCCGCCCCAAGCTGGTCGTCGCCGACGAGCCGGTCTCGGCGCTCGACGTCTCGATCCGTGCGCAGATTCTCGACCTGTTCGCCGAGCTCAACCAGAAGCTCGGCATCGCCTATCTCTTCATCACCCACGACCTGACCGTCGCCCGCGCCATCACGGACGAGGTGCTGGTCATGCATGACGGCATGATCGTCGAGCGCGGCAAGACGAACGAGGTGTTCGATCATCCTCGGTCCGAGGCGGCGCAGGCCCTGGTTACTGCTGCCCCGGACTTGCACCGGGCGATTGCACGCCGGATGCAGGAACAGGGGTGAGCAGCCGCGCTGCCGTCGAACTCAGATGGCGTCTATTCTTCCGGCTTCACCACATCGACCGGGCTGATGTCGAGCAGGTCGAGCGTGCGGCGCAACAGGCGCACTTCGCTCTCGGCCAGTTGCGAATCCGCCTTGGCGATCTCGGCCATATGGCGAGCCAGTTGCTTGCGCCGCTCGATGTCGAGATCGCGAAACAGCGCGACAGCCTGCGAGCCGTTGGTCTCGTAGCCGAACTCGTTGAGATATTCGATGACGCTGTCGATGCTGGATTCCGGAATGCCAAAGGCTTCCTTGCAGATACGCCGGAAGGCAACCATCTCGCTCTCGCTGACCGATCCGTCGGCAAGGATCATGCGGAACAGCATCAGAAGCTCCGCCGACAGGACAGGATCGTCCGCCACCTTGCGCACGCCCGGGTCGCCGTCGAAGATCGAGCGTATCTGGTCCAGCAATGCGAACGCCATCATGGTCCCTTTCCGAATTCGTCCAATGCATGTAGCCCAAAAGTGCGCAGCGGTTTTGAGATAACGACATGCACGACACAAAAACCAGGCGCGTCGTGTGATTCCGTCCAAGCGCGACGCGCCTGGATAGAGGTAGCGCGGAATCGGCCTTGCGCAAGCGGGGTTGTCGTGGTCGAACGCCCGATATCTCAGCCGGACGTTTCCACGCATCGATGATCGACCTCGGTATCCAGACAGTCGCCATGCTGGCATTCGCCGGCTTTGCCGCGGGTTTTGTCGATTCCATCGCCGGCGGCGGCGGGCTGATCACGATCCCGGCGCTGCTGCTTGCCGGTTTCTCGCCGGTCGAGGCGCTTGGGACCAACAAGCTGCAGGGCATGTTCGGCTCCGGGTCGGCGACCATCCACTATGCCGCGAAGGGTCATGTCGACCTGCGTCGGCAATTGCCCTCGGCATTGCTGGCACTTGCCGGAAGCGCCGTCGGTGCGCTGCTGGCCACGATCGTGCCGGGCGATCTCCTGCGCGCCCTCCTGCCCCTGGTGCTGATCGCCATCGCGTTCTATTTCGCGCTCAAGCCCAACATGAACGACGTCGACCGGGCCGAGCGCCTGTCGCCGTTCCTGTTCGGTCTGACCCTGGTGCCGGCAATCGGCTTCTATGACGGCCTGTTCGGGCCGGGCGCCGGTTCCTTCTATATGCTGGCCTTCGTGGCACTTGCCGGCTACGGCGTGCTCAAGGCGACGGCCCATACCAAATTGCTCAACTTCGCTTCCAACATCGGCGGCTTCATCGTCTTCGCCGCGGTCGGGGTCATCTACTGGAAGATCGGCCTGATGATGGGCGTTGCCCAGTTCCTCGGCGCCCGCCTCGGAGCCAGCCTGGCCATGCGCATCGGCGCAAAACTGATCAAGCCGCTGCTGGTGCTTGTCTGCGTGGCACTGGCGGTGAAGCTGCTGGCCGACCCGGCGAACCCCTTGCGTGTCATGATTGGTGTGTGATCACACGTCCTGATAGAATGCGGCTGTTCGAATCATGTTGGAGGAGCCACACATGAATCTCAGCGCACCTACCCAGATCGTTTTCATCATATCCCTTGTTGTCGCCATCATCGGCGTTCTCGCCGCGCTTGGCGTTCTTGCGTTCATTCCACTCGCATCGGTGTGGATCGTGCTTATCGCCTACATCGTGCTCGCCGCAGGTTGTTTGATGCGCGGCGCCTGATACGTTTCCCTTGAAGTGGGGACTCGGAGCGCCCGGCCTAAAAGCCGGGCGCTTTTGATTCTGATCCAGGGTCTGCTAGATTTTCCTGCGGAAGGATGGCCGATGCCAGTCGAGATGCAGCGCCAGCAGGACCAGGATCGCTCGGTCGCCGGACGGTTCGAGTTGCGCCGGCGCCTTCCCAATCCCGGGCTTGAAGGCATCGTCACCGACATCTGCGGCTACCGCGAAATGGCACCCGGCCATTTTCGCACCATCGAATATGCGTCGCTGACCGTGCCGCTGGTCATCAGTTTCGCCGAGCCCTTCGCCATCGGGCTCGGCAAGGTGCCGGGCGACAATGACCGTTTCGCCAGCTTCGCGGCCGGCCTCTTCGCCGGACCGGTGATAATCGAATCCTTCGGCGGTGCCTGCTGCGTCCAGGTCAATTTCACGCCGCTTGGCGCACGCCGCTTCTTCCGCCGACCGATGAGCGAACTGACCGACAGCATGGTCGTTCTCGACGACGTGCTCGGCGCCGAAGGCATGGCACTGCGCGAAAGGCTTGGTAACGCGCCGGACTGGACGGCGCGTTTTGACATCGCCGAGACCTTCGTCGCCGCCCGCCTCAAGCATGCCACTGAGACGCCGCTCGAAATCGCCTGGGCCTATCGCCGCATCATCGGGTCCGGAGGCCGGACCCGCATTTCATCGCTTGCCGAACGGCTGGGCTGGAGTCGCAAACATCTGGCCAGCAGCTTTTCCAACGCCATCGGCATCGGCCCCAAGACGCTATCGCGCATCGTCCGCTTCAACCGGGCACTCGGCCTGGCGAGGCAGCAGACCGTCGACTGGGCGGATGTCGCCGCCGATTGCGGCTACGCCGACCAGGCGCATCTGGTGCGCGAATTCCGTGACCTTGCCGGCGAGACGCCGGCGGCGCTCGCGGCCAGGTAACATTTCTTCAAGACGCTGGAACGGCCTTCGCCCAGAGTGGGCATCGACCAACCCGGATGAAGGAGTTTCCCTTGCCCACCACCACAGAAGCGCCCCGCCTGTACCCAGCCCTGCGCTACAAGAATGCCGCAAAAATGATCGACTGGCTGGGCGAAGCCTTCGGCTTCAGCGTCCGCGCCCGCTATGGCGAAGGCGATGTCGTGCACCATGCCGAACTGGTCTTCGGTTCTTCGATGATCATGCTGGGCACGGCGCGCGACGACGACTACGGCAAGATGGTTGGCGAACCCGGCTCGGGCGGCGGCAAGTCGATCTATATCGCTGTCGACGATGCCGACGCCGCCTACGCCAAGGCGAGAAAAGCCGGCGCGACGATCATCCAGGAACTGACGGACCGCGACTACGGCAGCCGTGAGTTCATCTGCCGCGACCCGGAAGGCAATGTCTGGTCGTTCGGCACCTACTGGCCGAAGGCGGGCGAAAAGGCCTGAATTGGACCTTCAGCGAGCCAGCCCAAAAATCGCGTCGCAATCGAGATGGGTTTCCAATTCGGCAGCGACCTCGTCAAGCGCCCGCTCGACCTCGGCGCGATAGTCGATGCCACCACCCTTGATGCCGAGACTTTCCAGGAATTTCCCGCGAAAGGCGTCGGCGCCAAACAGGCCGTGCATATAGGTGCCCAACACCTTGCCATCGGCCGACACCGCCCCGTCATCGGCGCCATTGATGATGGCGGACGGCCGCAGCGTATCTGGCCCGGTGGTGCGGCCGAGATGGATTTCGTAGCCCTCGAGCGGCAGGTCGAATTGCACAGACCTGGCACTGACATTGCGCACCGTCTTCTCCGGCTCCATAACCGTTTCAATATCGAGCAGGCCAAGCCCTTCGGCCTCGGTGACGCTGCCTTCGATGCCGTCGGGGTCGCGCACGGTGCGGCCGAGCATCTGGAAGCCGCCGCAAATGCCGACGACATGGCCGCCGCGCTTGCGGTGCGCGGCAAGATCCCGGTGCCAGCCATTCTCGCGAAATTTCAGGAGATCGCCGATGGTCGACTTGGAGCCGGGAATGACCACCAGCCCGGCATCGGCCGGCAGTGGCTTTCCTGGCGGCACGAACACCACTTCGACCTGCGGTTCGGCCTTGAGCGGGTCGAGATCGTCGAAATTGGCGATACGGCCAAGCATCGGCACCGCCACCTTCAGCGCGCGCGCCTCGCCGGACGCCAGCCGCTCCAGCACCACCGAATCCTCTGACGGCAGCCGCGCCGCCGCCTTCAGCCATGGCACGATGCCAAAACAGCGCCAGCCGGTGAATTTCTCGATCGCCTTCAGGCCGTCATCGAACAGCGAAACATCGCCCCGGAACTTGTTGATGAGGTAGCCGACGATCATGCGCCGGTCCTCTTCCGGCAGGATCAGATGGGTGCCGGCGACCGAGGCGATGACGCCGCCGCGATCGATGTCGCCGACCAGCACCACCGGCACGTCGGCACGGGTGGCAAAGCCCATATTGGCAATGTCGCGACTGCGCAGGTTGATTTCGGCGGGCGAGCCGGCACCCTCGACAATGACGAGGTCGGCGCCCTCGCCCACCTTCGCCCAGGAATCGAGCACCGCATCCATCAGGCGGCCCTTCAGCGCCTGGTAGTCGCGCGCCCGCGCCTCGCCAAACACCTTGCCCTGGACGATGACCTGCGCGCCGACATCGGTCTGCGGCTTGAGCAGCACCGGGTTCATATGGACCGACGGCGCAACACCGCAAGCGATCGCCTGCAGCCATTGCGCGCGGCCGATCTCGCCGCCAGCGGCATTGTTGTCGCCTGGTATGTTGGCGACGGCGGCATTGTTCGACATGTTCTGCGGCTTGAACGGCCGCACCTTCAGCCCACGATTCCTGGCAGCACGGCAAAGGCCGGCCACCAGCACGGTCTTGCCGACATCCGAACCGGTGCCTTGCAGCATGATCGCCCTGGCCATCAGCCCCTGCCCCGCGCGACAACGGTTCCGGTGATGTTCGATTTCTGCGCCAGTGGCCCATCGCGCCAGATATAAAGCGCCAGGAGAGGCTCCTCGGCCGTTCGCATGGCGTGGCTCACATTCGAGGCGTGATGGATCACCTCGCCGGCCGCGCGCATGCGAAAGCCACCTTCGCCCATCCGCCACTCGGTGCCCCCGGTCAGCGGAATGTAGATTTCCTCGGCGACGTGATGGTGATCCGGATAGACGATTTCAGGCCCGAGAATCAGCAGGCCGGCCGCGACCTCGTCGTTGACGAAATGGCCGCGTGTGCCGAACACTTCCAGCCAGCCGTAATTGTCGATGAACTCTCTGCCGAAATCCGCCTCGTTGTAGGTCTGCCCCCAGCGCAGATCGTTGCGCTGGTCCGCGACCAGCCGCACCAGCGGCCTGGCTTCGGCTGACGCGAGTTCGGCGGCGCGATCGAGATGACGCAGGCATCCGAGCGGATGCGGCTCGAGGGCGCGGGGTGGCATTGCCCAGCCTATGCGCTCCACGGCGTCGCGCACCAGGGCGTCATCCACGGAGGCGAGATAGCCGCGGAACCGTCCAAGCAGATCATCGAATTTTGTCGTCACATCTCGCTCCGGACATGCATTGATGCACAGCCGCTCCGCGGAAGGTCGGGTTGCGCGGCGGCATCATTGGTCTAGATTGGTGCGCGCGCAAAGCCAAAAACGACAGGCCAGCGGGCTAGTTGGCCAGCATATAGGGAGCACGCCATGGACGCCGCGGTCGATGCGAGCACCAGCCAGTTCGAACTCAACGAGGAACAGCGCGCCATCCAGGAGATGGCGCAGGCGTTCGCCGCCGATCGCGTCGCGCCGAATGCACTCGACTGGGACCGCAGGAAACACTTCCCCGCCGACGTGATTCGCGAGACCGGGCCGCTTGGCCTCGGCGGCATCTATGTCCGCGACGATGTCGGCGGTTCGGCGCTCGGCCGGCTCGACGCGGTGCTGATTTTCGAGGCGCTGTCGCATGCCGATCCCGCCTTTTCGTCGTTCATCTCGATCCACAACATGGTGGCCTCGATGATCGACCGCTTCGGCGATGACGAGCAGCGCCAGCGCTTTCTGCCGAAGCTCACCTCGATGGAATGGCTGGCGAGCTATTGCCTGACCGAACCGGGTTCGGGATCGGACGCCGCGGCACTGAAGACCCGTGCGGTGAAGAGCGGCGGCGACTATGTCCTCAACGGCGCCAAGCAGTTCATCTCGGGCGCCGGCGACAGCGATGTCTACGCAGTCATGGTGCGCACCGGCGCCGAGGGGCCGAAAGGCATTTCCACCATCGTCGTGCCAAAGGATGCGCCCGGCCTTTCCTTCGGCGCCAACGAGCACAAGATGGGCTGGCACATGCAGTCGACCCGCCAGGTCATCTTCGAGGACTGCAAGGTGCCGGTGGAAAACCTTTTGTCGGGCGAAGGCGCCGGCTTCGGCATCGCCATGGCCGGCCTCGATGGCGGCCGGCTTAACATCGCCGCCTGTTCGCTGGGCGGTGCGCAATCTGCGCTCGACAAGGCGCTGTCCTACACCGCCGACCGCAAGGCCTTCGGCTCGAAGATCAACCAGTTCCAGGCGCTGCAGTTCAGGCTGGCCGATATGGAGACCGAGCTGCAGGCAGCACGCATCTTCCTCTATGCCGCCGCCTCCAAGCTCGACCGCAAGGCGCCGGATGCCGGCAAATGGTCGGCGATGGCCAAGCGCTTCGTCACCGACACCGGCTTCACCGTCGCCAACGATGCGCTGCAGCTGCTCGGCGGTTACGGCTACCTGCACGACTACGGCATCGAGAAGCTGGTGCGGGACCTGCGTGTGCACCAGATCCTCGAAGGCACCAACGAGATCATGCGCGTCATCATCGCGCGTGCATTGATTGGAAGGCAGTAGGCAGTAGGCGAACGATGACCGGCAAGATCGATTCGTACAAGGACCTTATCGTATGGCAGCAGGCGATGGATCTGGCTGTCGCCACCTATTCCTTGACCAAGGCATGGCCAAAGGAAGAATTGTATGGGTTGACCAGCCAAATCCGCCGCTCAGCGACCTCTATCCCGGCAAACATCGCTGAAGGTTATGGGCGAGACAACAGGGGCTCTTATCAGCAATTTCTGCGGATTGCCCAAGGCTCGCTGAAGGAGTTCGAGACGCACCTTCAAATCGCCGAACGCATTGGCCTTGCCACGCCCGATCAAGCTGGTCAGTTGCTGACATCGACCGTAGGCATCGGCAAGATGCTTCGCCAACTCATTCTCAGACTTACGCCAGAATAGACAGCCCTACTGCCTACTGCCTACTGCCTTACCCAATCATGGAGCGTCGCTATGACCATCATCGCCTTCATCGGCCTCGGCAACATGGGCAATCCGATGGCCGCCAACCTGGTCAAGGCCGGGCATCAAGTGCATGGCTTCGACCTGATGCCGGAGAACCTGACGGTCGCCCGAGACCATGGCGTCGTCATCATGGCCAACGCGCCGGCCGCGGTGAAGGACGCCGATGTGGTGATCACCATGCTGCCGGGCGGCAAGCATGTGCTGTCGGTCTATGAGGACATCACCCCCAAGGCCAGGAAAGGCGCGCTGTTCATCGATTCCTCGACCATCGACGTCGAATCGGCGCGCAAGGCGCATGCCGTCGCCGCAAAACACGGCCTGCCGTCGATCGACGCGCCCGTCTCGGGCGGCACGGGCGGTGCGGCGGCCGGCACGCTGACGTTCATGGCCGGCGGCTCGGACGATGCCTTCGCGGCCGCCGAGCCGATCCTGAAGCCGATGGCCGGCCGCATCGTCCATTGCGGCGGCGATGGTGCCGGACAGGCGGCAAAAATCTGCAACAACATGATCCTCGGCATCTCGATGATCGGCGTCGCCGAAGCCTTCGTACTTGCGGAAAAACTGGGCCTGTCGCATCAGGCGCTGTTCGACGTCGCCTCGACCTCGTCTGGCCAGTGCTGGTCGCTGACCACCTACTGCCCGGTGCCCGGCCCTGTGCCCACCTCCCCCGCCAACCGCGACTACAGGCCCGGTTTTGCCGCTGCGCTGATGTTGAAGGACCTGAAGCTGGCGCAGGAAGCAGCACTTGCTTCTGGCGCGGTGACGCCGCTAGGCGCTGAAGCGGCCCAGCTCTATGCGCTGTTCAACGCCCAGGGGCACGCCGGCACCGATTTTTCCGGCATCATTAATTTTCTGCGCGGAAGCAATCCATAAGCCGCTAATATAATTGGATTTTTTTCGTGGCTCTCGAGAGAAACGCGTCAAATTTAGGTTTGCTTAAGCTCTCGATAACTCTGCGGTAACGATGTCTCTATAAAACGGATTGCGAGGCGGACATATCGCATCCGCCCGGCGCTCCGGATCAGGTCTCGCGTACCGGAGCCCGTAAGTTTCGCCAAGTGTTTGAGTAGCGAAGCGCCATGCGTATCTGGCAAAGCCGCGTTCCCGATGGAGCGCGGTTTTTGCGTTTTGCCGACCTGGCTACACGATCCCGCTTATATTCCGATCGCCGCGTTCGGAATTGGCACATGATCCTCATTGAGCAGCACGATCGGTGCATCGACCCCTTCCACCTTGACGACCAGCAGACGCAGGCTCCATGTGCCGGCTGTTCGGGTAGCGGTCGAGAACACGGTGCCCTTGCCCTTGGCGCCGTGGACCGGAATGCTGAACTGAGCCTCGCCCGCCCCGTTGGCGTCGACATTGAGATGGCCGCCGACCCAGAAATTGTCGGTCACGACGTCGCCGAGAGCGGCCTTGACGCGATCGTCGGCGCGAAGCTTGTCCATGGTCATGTGATAGGCATCGCTGCCTTTCAGCAGGTAGGGAATGCTGCCCACCATCGTCGCACAGCCGCCGATCCCAACCACCCAGACGACAAGGCCGGCGATCGCCCAGTTGCGCTGGGTCTTGCGAAACTGCTCGGCATCGCGCCACGCCCGGTTCCGCCAGGCCCAGCGGCTGCCGCGCGCGCCAAGCACGATGATCATGATGATGTTGACGAACGGGATCAGCGCCAGCAGTGCGATGAAGGTGCTGTTGCCGATACCCCAGATCCAGTTGAGGAAGAAAGCGCCCCAGTTCCAGCGATCAAGTTCGGCCGGAATTTCAGCGGGCTCGTTGAGCGCTTGTCCTGCCATCATATCCCCTCTGCTGCATGTCGCCCAAGAATCGGCTTGGGATACGGACATGCATAACGCGCTTCAGGCAAATGTGCCTTAGCGGGTTCTAGACCATCATCCCGAAAACCGTAATCGGTTTTCGTTTGGCCGACAGTCTAATGGGTCTAATGGATCGCCTCGGTCAGGCTTTGTTGGACAGCCGGTGAAAGTTCGCTTTAACGGCGCGGCTAGCCGGCTTCAGCGCGGCGCCGATCGACAGTTCCGCCGCGACGCCGTTGAACAGCGACGGCGTGCGGCCGGAAAAGACTTCCGGCCAGAACCGCGATACCGACTGCAGGATAGACATATGCGCCGCAAACGCGCCTTCGGCCATTGCAACGGTCTTCTCGTTCACCGCACGGACCGTCTCCGTGTTCCATGGCTGGCCGCTCCCGGCATCCATGGCCATCAAGGGCAGACGCATCATCGCCACCAACGGCGCCAGCATCAGGTTGCCACCGATGCTGGTTGCTTCTTGCATGCGTCGGCTCTTGCCAGTTTTTCTCATGAAAACGACCCCCTTGTCGCAGCCGAATCGGTTGCTGCCTGACACACTACGCGCCGAAGGTGGAATCGTTCCTCATCGCGACAGCATGTTTCTCGCCGGGCGTTCCTGTCGAAGAACGCCCAGCGAGGTTCGAACCTACCGCTTGCGCAGATCCGCTTGCGCCAGATCCAGCGCCCTGGCGATGCGCTCGCAAGCCATGTCGATGGTGTCGCGGGTCCAGATCAGCGGCGGCGACAGGATCATCGTGTCGCCCGTGGCGCGCAGCATCATGCCTTGCCCGATCGCGTGGTCGCGGACGGTCACCGCCGCACTTCCCGACGGCAGGAACCGCTCCTTGGTAGCCTTGTCCTTGACGATCTCGATCGCGCCCATCAGCCCGATCGAACGCACCTCGCCGACCAGATCATGCCCGGCAATGCGTTCCTGCAGGGCCTTGGCGAAATAAGGGCCGGTTTCGTTCCTGACGCGATCGACCAGCCCTTCATTCTCGATGATCTCGAGGTTCTTCAGGGCCACCGCACAGGCCACCGGATGGCCGGAATAGGTGTAGCCGTGATAGAACTCGCCGCCTTTCTCGACCACCGTCGCCGCGATGCGGTCGCCGACCAGCAGCGCCGACAGCGGCTGGTAGCCTGAGGTCAGCGCCTTGGCCGTGGTGATGGTGTCCGGTTCGATGCCGAAGGTCTGCGCGGCAAACCATTCGCCGGTGCGGCCATAGCCGGTGATGACCTCGTCCAGCATCAGCAGCACGTCGTATTTGCGGCAGATGCGCTGCACTTCCGGCCAATAGCTGGCCGGCGGTATTTTCACCCCGCCCGCCCCCATCACTGGCTCGCCAATGAAGGCGGCAACCTTGTCGGCGCCGGCTTCGAGGATCGCATCCTCGACCGCCTTTGCCGCACGCAGGCCGAAATCGTGATCGCTCTCGCCAGGCAGCGCCAACTCATAGGCATAAGGCATCATCACATGGACGATGTTGGGCACCGCGCCGCCGAGCTGCTTGTGCATGGCATCCATGCCGCCAAGCGAAGTGCCGGCAACGGTCGAGCCGTGATAGGCCATCTTGCGCGAGATGATGCGGTTCTTCTCCGGCTTGCCTTCCAGCGCCCAGTAATGGCGCACGAGACGCAGCGCCGTGTCGTTGGCTTCCGAACCGGACGAGCCGTAGAACACCTGGTTGACGTGCTTCGGCGCGATCTCCGCCAGCTTCCTGGACAACAGCACCGGCGTCGGCGTCGAGCATTTGAAGAAGGAGTTGTAGTAAGGCAATTCCTTCATCTGGGTGTAGGCGGCCTCGGCCAGTTCGTTGCGGCCATAGCCGATGTTGACGCACCACAGCCCGGCCATGCCGTCGAGGATCTCAGCCCCTTCGGAATCGTAGATGAACGGTCCGTTGGCGTGGGTGATGATGCGTGAGCCGACCTCGCGCAATTCCTTGTGGTCGGTGAACGGGTGGAGATGATGCGCGGCGTCGATCTGCTGAAGCTGCTTCAGCGAATAGTTCTGATAGGTCATGGGTCTGATCTTTCCTCTGGATTCTATCCGGCCGTGCCGGGGGCGAATTCATCAGAGGAAGGCAGGTGGCGAATACCCGATGCGGGCGCACAGCCGCAAAAGCTCGGCGCGCAGCGTGCGCGGTGACGGTGTCACCGCGACCCGGAATGCGCGAGCCGATATCCTGACGTGAGCCATGGCCGGCACCTTAGAGCAAAGGACGGTCGAGGTGAACCACCCTTTGCGTGGCTGCCCAGGAAATGAGTTCAAGCGTTGGCGGTCAGCGCCCTTTGCAGGAAGACGTACTTCATCGCCGTCTGCGCCGCCTGCGGCCGGCGGTCGCCACGGCCACCATGTCCGCCTTCGGTCTCCTCGAAGAACAGCGTCCTCGCATGGCCGGCCTCCTGCAGGCGGGCGGCCATCTTGCGCGCATGGCCGGGATGGACACGGTCATCTGCCGTCGACGTGGTCAGCAGCACCGGCGGATAGGCGGCGCCGGCATCGACGTGCTGGTAAGGCGAATAGGCTGAAAGCCACGCCGCGTCTTCCGGTTTTGAGGGATCGCCATATTCGGCCATCCACGAAGCGCCGGGCGGCAATTCGGTGTAGCGCAGCATGTCGAGCAGCGGCACCTCTATGATGACCGCGCCAAAAAGCTCGGGGTGCTGGGTCAAAGAAACGCCGGTCAGCAGGCCGCCATTCGAGCCACCCTGGATGCCGAGCGAGGAAGCCGTCGCGATGCCGCGACTGACGACGTCCTGCGCCACCGCGGCGAAGTCGTCGAACCCATTCTGGCGATTGCCCTTCAGCGCCGCCTGGTGCCAGGCCGGACCGAACTCACCGCCGCCACGGATGCAGGCTTGCACATAGGCATTGCCCTTCTCCAGCCACAGCCTGCCACGCACGCCGGCATAGCCCGGCAGCAGCGGCACTTCGAAGCCGCCATAGCCATAGAGCAGCGTCGGCACCGGACCCTTCTGGTCGCGCCGCCGGACGACGAAATAGGGGATCATCGTGCCGTCCTTCGAGCGCGCCTCGAACTGTTCCGAGATCAGCGGCGACGCATCGAAACGCGCCGGCTGCGACTTCACGGTGGCCAGCGTCTCGCCATTGTCGTCAGACCAGATGATCGAGCTTGGCGTCAGGAAATCGGTGAAGGAGAAAGATACGCTCGATCCGAACTGCTCGGCATGGCTGATGCCGACATTACCGTTTTCAGGCAGCGCGACCGGCTTCATCGACCAGCCGCCCTCCTTGCGTTCGCAGACGACGACCTTGCCGCGCACATTGTCCATCAGGTTGATGAACAGCCGGTCCTGCGTGCGGGCAATGCCGGCGATGGACACGCGATACGCCGGCTCGAACAAGGTCTCCACGGGTCCGAGCGCGCCGGTCTCCACCCAGCGCGCCAGATCCAATGAATAGAGACCATCGGGCTTGCACAGCGTGCCGTCGGGCGCCGTCCACAGGCTGCGCACGCCGAAGACGAGTTGATCCTTGAAAATTGCAGTGTCGGTCATGTCATCCGGCAGCGGCAAGCGTTTGTTCTCGCCGGAAGGCAGCCGCAGGAAGATGTGCGAGGCGAAGAAATCGAGCGTCCTGGCCAGGACCAGATAGCGTCTGTCGCCATCGAACTCGAGAGCGGCACCCACGGCGAGATCTTCCTTCTGCGCCTCGAAGATCGGTGTCGCGTCTTCCAGCCTGGTGCCACGCTTCCACAGCTTGACCACGCGCGGATAGCCCGATTCAGTCTTGTCCGCCTCCTCGAAGGCCGCCGAGACGATGACGGTGTCCTTGTCCAGCCAGCCGAAACCGGATTTCGAGGCGGGAGCACGAAATCCGCCATCGACAAAGGATTTGGTCTCTATGTCGAATTCGCGCATCTCGCTGGCATCACCGCCATCCGGCGACATCGAGACAAGGCATAGGTTGAAGTCCGGATAGAGCCGGCTGGCGCCACTGAACACCCACTTGATCCCTTCCTTCGCCGCAAGCTGGTCGAAGTCGATGATCGTTTCCCAGTCGGGTTTCTCGGTCTTGTAGGAAGCGACCGTGGTGCGGCGCCAAAGGCCGAGCACATTGGTCTTGTCCTGCCAGAAATTGTAGACATGGCCTTTGAGCGCGGAGCCGACCGCGATGTTGTCCTCGGCCGTCATCAGGTCGAGCGCGGTCTGGAACGCCGCCTGATAGGACGGGTCGCCCTGCAATTCGCCGACCGTGACCTCGTTCTGGCGATGCACCCAGTCGAGCGACTGGGTGGCTGTCCTGTCCTCCAGCCACAGGAAGGAATCTTCGGTGCTGGATTCTGGCTTCGTGAAGGGCTTGGTCATGGAACCTCCGATAGGCAATGCTTCGGCATGCAACATCGACATGCCGTGTCCGATATTCAATAGCCGCGACGCCTTGGCCAAGGATTCAGCCTTTCCCGCGACCAACGACACTGGCGACCGCCAGCGCCAGGCACAGCAGACCGAGCGTGATCGGCAGGCCGCCTGCGCCCAGGACATCCATGGCGCTTCCGGCCAGCGGCGGCATGGAGATACCGCCGACGCCCCACATCATGGAGAAGGCGGCGTTGCCGGCGATCAAGGTCGATCCGGTGAATCGCTCGCCGAGCTCGATGATCGACATCGTGTAGATGCCGTAGGAGACGGCACCCCAGACGAAGATCATCGGCCAGATCAGAGGCGTTTCGATGAGAAGCGGCAACAATATGCATCCAAATATCGTGGTGGCTATGCAGACGAGCCGCACAGACCGCGCCGTCAGCCTTTCCGCCAACAGGCCGAGCGGCACTTGCATGGCGATGTTGCCGGCGATCATCACCGACAGCAGCGCCGACATGCGGGCTTCAGCGATGCCGTGGTAGGTCCCGTAGACCGGCAGCAGCGCCAGTGCTGCTTGTTCGAAGCCGGCAGCCACCACGACGGCGAACAAGAGCAGCCAGGCCAGCGGCACAAAGCCCAGGACGGAAACCCGATGGCCGGCTTCGTCCACCTTCGGCAGGCGCGGCAGCACGGAAGCCAGGCAGACGCCGCACAGCACGAAGGCGGAAATGCCGGCGAGGAATGGCGGCCAGCCTTCCGTGCCGACGGCAAGCAGGCAGAGCGGCCCGGCCGCGAACCCGGCCGAGATGATCGTCGAATAGACGCCCATAACGCGGCCGCGCCGGGAAGGCGGCGCCAGCGCGATCACCCAGATTTCGCTCAGCACGTAGAGCGGATTGGTCACGACGCCGATCAGGAAGCGCAGCGGAAACCACAGATAGACATTCTGCGTCCAGCCGATCAGCGCCAGCACAACAGCCGAAAGAGCCGCACAGGTGAGCGCCGTGCGCCCTGCCCCGAACCGCCGCGCCAGCGCCGGGATCAGCGGCGACGACAGGATGAACCCGACTGGCGTCATCGCCGCCGACAGGCCGATCATCGCCGGCGAGACGCCCTGACGCTGCAGGATGAAGCTCAACAACGGATAGGACAGCCCCTGCGCGATGGCGAACACCGACACGGTCGCGATCACGCCGGTGATCGCTGCCCACTGTATTCCTTCGTCAGTTTCCGAATCCGCCGCGGCCATGGTCCTATCGGTGCTGCGCGGCAGGATTAGCTGTTTGATCAAACAGCGGTAAGCCCCGCCGGAGGAAAGCGCTTGCTCCAGCCAGATCCATGTCAGGAGGCTCGACGTTGCGCGGAGCGATACAAAGCGAAGGCGATCAGAACCGCGTCGAGACCGGCGATCACCACGGGCAGCCCCAGCGGACCGATGCCCTGCATGAGCAGGCCGGCGCCCGGCGGGCCGACGATACCACCAACGCCCCACAACAAGGCAAAGGCTGCGTTGCCGGTGACGAGCAGCGTGCCCTTGAACCGGCTGCCGAGTTCGACCAGCGCCATCGTATAGACGCCGTAGCCGACAGCGCCCATCACCAGCAACACGCCCCAGATCAGTGGTGTCAAGATCAGCAGCGGCAGCAGAAGCGCGCAGGCGGTCGTCGCCATCGCGCAGGCCAGGATCATCGGGCGGCCGCCGAAGCGCTCGGCGAGCAGCCCGAGCGGGATCTGCAACAAGATGTTGCCCAGGGACAGCGCCATCACCAGCGCGGCGAGCACGGCTTCCGGCAGGCCATAACCGGCACCGAAGACCGGGACCAGCGCATAGGTGCTTTGCTGGACCGCGGCCGAGACCAGCACGGCCAGCAGCAGCGCCGGCGCCAACCGGGCGAAACCGACAAAGCTGCCGGAAGGCTGGCCGTCATCCTCGAAGCCGGTGAGCTTTGAGGAGACAAGGCGCAGAATGACGGCGCAGAGCATGAAGCCACCGACACCGACGCTGAAGGGCGCCCAGCCCGATGTGCCGACCAGGGTCAGGGTGAAGGGCCCCGCCGCATAGCCGGCACCCATCAGCGTGTTGAACACGCCCATCACCCGGCCGCGCCGCGAAGGCGGCGCCAGCGACAACGCCCAGACCTCGCCAAGGATATACAGCGGGTTGATGACCACGCCGATGATGAAGCGGATGATGTACCAGGCCACCCAGTTCTGCAGATAGCCGATCCCCAGAAAGCAAAGCGCACCGATCAGCGAGCAGCCGACCGCCAGATTTCGCGCACCCACCAGCCGCACCGCCGCCGGCACGGATGAGGCCGACAGGATCAGCCCGAGCGGCATCATCGCCGCCGACAGGCCGATCAACCCGGGTGACATGCCTTGCTTCTGCATCAGAAGCGTAAATAGCGGAGAGCTCAAACCTTGCGCCGCGCCGAACATGGCAAGTGCGGCGGTAACGCCGGCGAGCGCTGCCCACTGCGTCCCCGCTTCGCCTTCGCTCGAGCCGGTCGCGACCATGCTGTCGTCCATGTGAGGGCCGGCCATCCGGCCAGCAAGCCTCACTAGCTACTGGTTCGACCAGAGGAAAGGAAGGCCCGGATCGGAGATCCGTTTGCACCAACCAGATCGACCGGCCGGCCGAAGCCGATCGGTCCGGATGGAACGAACCTCAGATGCAAAACGCGGCGGCGCTATGGAAAATAGCGGGCGATCGCGCCTTTCTTGCCGTCGGCATAGGGCTTCAGCCACTTGTCGTCGATGGAAATCCCGTCATCGTCGGAAGGCCCCTTGCCAATCGTCCTGCGCCAGGCGCGGAACTTGTAGTGGTCGAAGACGTCGAGCATGTGCACGGCATAGGCCGCGGCAAACGTCTTGTCGCCTTCCACGATGACCAAATTCTCGTCGTTTTCGTAGGAAGCCTTGTAGCCGAGGTTATGGCTGCCGGTGATGACGGTGGCGTTGTCCTCCATCGGATCGATGATGACGATCTTGTCGTGCACGATCGCATGGCCGACCGTCAGCACCTCCGCCTGGAAGTCGCGGGCGATCGTGGCGCCGGTCAGGTTTGCCGCCCGCACGATCGAGACATTGGGCGCCTCCCAGACCTTCTCCGGATAGACAAAGGGCGACTTGCCGTCCTTGTTCGACTTGTGGGTGACCGGATCCTTGGTCGGCGCGACATAGTTGGGCATCGCGGTTTCGTCGCTGATCGCGCCTTGCACGATCAGCTTCGGATCGGCCTTCGCTGCCGCGACGGCATGGTCGACGATCGAGTTTTCGCCGAGCAGCGAAGGGTTGAACACCAGGAACAGCACCGCCCGCTTCGCCGCCCTGATGCGGGCGAAGACATCCTCGAGGTCGACCGGACGCACCGAGATGTCCTTCTTGTTGCGGTTCGGGTCGTTCGGCGAAAACCACACCGTCATGCCGTCCAACGCCACCGAGGCGCCGTTGACCGGGTTTGGCAGGTGGTTTTCCTTGCGGAACGGCACGCCCTGCGTCTGCACGACGTGACCGGCAGCGCTCTCCGAAGCCGGCGGTGGGAACACATCGGCCTTCATGCGCTGCCAATAGGCGTCGAACACCTCTGCCATATCGGGGTCGTCGCGGATGAAGGCGTTGTTGGACTGACCGCAAATGCCTGTCGACGTCCAATTGGTGCTGCCGGTCATCACCGCTTGCGGTTTGCCCTGCGCATCGCGGTAGACGGCAAACTTGTTGTGGCCGATATGGTTGTTGTTGAACAGGCGGTCCGTCACCACCACGCCCGCATCGTGCAGGCGCTTCCGGTATGGTGCATTGCCGGCGTCCCAGGCCTTGGTCTGGTCGTCCCTGCCCGAATTGGAAAGGATGACCTCGACGACATCCTTGGCGGCGATGATGGCGTCGCACAATTCGTCGTCGCCAAGCTCATAGAGGGCAAGCCTGACGCTGCCGCCTTCGGTCTTGGCGCGCTTCAGGAGGCTGGTCAGCACATCAGGCACATCGCCATGCAGGTAGGCGCGTATCTTGCTGGCCGGATCCTGCAGCACCGCCCTGATCTTGTCGCGTTGGCCGACCTTGATGCCGGCCTCCTGAAGCGCGTGCGACATCCATTGCGTCGACAGCACGCCATTGGTGAACGCAACGCGCGCCTTGCCGAACATCTGCCCCAGGAAAATCGGTGGGCTGACGGCACCCTGGCCAAGATAGCCGAGCGGGCGCGCCGGCCCGGTATAGGCGGGTTTGCCGTCAACGACCTGGTCGGGGCGCACCGGCACCGGATCGAGGCCGGGCTTCATGTCGCCGACCGGACGCACGCGATAGGCAATCATCTCGCCCTCCGGCCTGACATCGAGGCTGTCGCGCCGGCGCCGTACGGTCAGATCGCGCCAGAATGTCTTCTGCACCGGCCAGACGCCGGTGTCCTGCGGAATCCATCTCGGATTGCGCTGCCCCTTGAACGGCACCCAGGACGCCAGGCAACGTTCCTCGCCACTGTCGGGGTAGAGGCGCACGATCTCGAAACCGAGGCAACCGGGGATCATCCCGTCAAGATCCCAGGAAAGGAACGCGACTTCGTTGTTGGTCGCGGCACGCACCTTGATGACGTCAGGCATGGCTGTCCCTCCAAGAGAGTTCAATGCGCAAATATGTCAGAAGTAAAAGACAGTACCGTAACGCGCTTTACATTGGCATCCATCCGATCGGCCGCGCTCAGGCGCCCGCCGCCGGGCCGATTTGGCCAGGGTGATGTCGCGGCCGCGCGCCTGCCGTTCCGGCATGTCGCTTCCCTCGCCCTAGTGGTCGCCGCCTCCGCAATGCCTGGAGAGCCGCCGGTCCATTATGCCGCCCGCTATCGCATCGTACGAGGACCATCATGACCGCCGCCCTACAACCCTTGGAACCGGCATTGGCCAACGACCGTGCCCGTCGCGGCGGCCGCGCCGGAAAGCGCGCCGGCGGCTCGGCTGCGTTCGAGCAGCCGCCTTTCCGTCAGCTGAAAATCCCGCTGACGCCGACCAAGCTGGTCTCGGACGACGAGCTGGAATCGATCCACCTCGCCTCCCTGCGCGTGCTCAGGGAAATCGGTGTCGACGTTCTGCACGATGAAGCCCGCCGCATCATGAAGGCGCATGGCGCCGACGTGCGCGATGGCAGCGAGCGGGTGCGCTTCGACAGCGACATGATTCTCGAACTGGTCTCGCACTGCCCTTCGGAATTCACCATCCATGCCCGCAACCCCGCGCACAACGTGCAGTTTGGCGGTAACAACCTGATCCTTTCGATGATGGCGTCGGCACCCAACTGTTCCGACCTCGATCGCGGCCGCCGGCCCGGCAACCAGCAGGACTACCGCAACTTCCTCAAGCTCGCGCAGATGCACAACATCCTGAACTGCACCGGCGGCTATCCGGTCGAGCCGACCGACATCCATCCGTCCGTCCGGCATCTGGAGTGCATCCGCGACCTCGCCACGCTGACCGACAAGGTGTTCCACATCTATTCGCTCGGCAAGGAGCGCAACGTCGACGGCATCGAGATCACCCGCATCGCGCGCGGCATCAGCCACGAGCAGTTGCTCGAAGAACCGTCCGTCTTCACCATCATCAACACCAATTCGCCGCTGAAGCTCGACGTGCCGATGATGGAAGGCATCATCCAGATGTCGAGCAAGGGCCAGGTCGTCATTGTCACGCCCTTCACCCTGTCAGGCGCGATGGCGCCGGTGACGATTGCCGGCGCGCTGGTGCAGCAGAATGCCGAGGCGCTGTCCGGCATTGCCTTTGCCCAGATGGTGCGCAAGGGCGCGCCGGTCGGTTATGGCGGCTTCACCTCCAATGTCGACATGAAGTCCGGTTCACCGGCCTTCGGCACGCCTGAATACATGAAGGCGCAACTGGTCGGCGGCCAGCTTGCCCGCCGCTACAACATCCCCTACCGCACCTCCAACACCTGCGCCGCCAACACGGTCGACGCGCAGGCGGCCTACGAGAGCGTGTTCTCGCTGTGGGGCGCGATCCAGGGCGGCGGCAATTTGATGATGCATGCGGCCGGCTGGCTCGAGGGCGGCCTGCGCTGCTCCTACGAGAAGACCATCCTCGACATTGACCTGTTGCAAATGGTGGCGGAATTCCTGACCCCGCTCGACCTCTCTGAAGAGGCGCTCGGTTTCGACGCCATCCAGTCCGTCGGTCCAGGCGGTCATTTCTTCGGCACCCAGCACACCCAGGACCGCTACAAGACGGCCTTCTATTCGCCGATCCTTTCCGACTGGCGCAATTTCGAGACCTGGGCGGAAGCCGGTTCGCCGACGGCGCTCGAAAAGGCCAACAAGGTGTGGAAGGAGCGGCTGGCCTCCTATGACGAACCTTACATGGACCCGGCCATCCGCGAGGAACTCAACGCCTTCGTCGCCAAGCGGCGGTCCGAAGGCGGCGCGCCAACCGATTTTTGATCATCACGCGGCGACGAGCTCAATTTCGGCGTCGAGGCGCCGCTCGCCGCCGATCAAAAAACCTGATTCAGTTTACGCAAAAACGGACCTATCTTGATGAAATCTCACGTAAAAGCGGTTGTCATCGGCGGCGGCGTCGTCGGCTGCTCGGTTCTCTACCATCTGGCCAAGGCTGGCTGGACCGACATCATGCTGATCGAGCGCTCGGAGCTTACCTCCGGCTCGTCCTGGCATGCGGCCGGCGGCTTCCACACGCTGAATGGCGACCCCAACGTCGCCAAGCTGCAGGCCTATACGGTGCAGCTCTACAAGGAGATCGAGGAGACTTCCGGCCAGTCCTGCTCGCTGCACCTGACCGGCGGCGTGATGATGGCCGATACGCCCGAGCGCATGGACTTCCTGCGTCTCGCCCACGCCAAGGGCCGCTATCTCGGCATGGACACCGAACTGATCACGCCGTCCGAAGCCAAGGCGATGTTCCCGCTGATGGACGAGACCAATTTCGTCGGCGCCATGTGGGACCCGGTCGAAGGCCATCTCGATCCATCCGGCACGACGATCGCCTATTCCAAGGCGGCGAAGAAGCTGGGCGCCGAGATCGTGCTGCGCAACCGTGTCGTCGAACTGACGCAAGAGGTCGACGGCACTTGGAACGTCGTCACCGAACAGGGCACGGTGAAGGCCGAGCATGTCGTCAACTGCGGCGGCCTTTGGGCGCGCGAGATCGGCCGCATGGTCGGTGTCGAACTGCCGGTGCTGGCAATGGAGCACATGTATCTGCTGACCGAACCGATGCCAGAGGTCGAGGAATTCAACAAGTCGACCGGCCGCGAGATGATCGGCGTGCTCGATTTCAAGGGCGAAATCTACACCCGCCAGGAGCGCAACGGTATCCTGCTCGGCACCTATGAAAAAGCCTGCAAGCCGTGGTCGCCGGTCAACACGCCGTGGGATTTCGGCCACGAATTGCTGCCGCCCGACCTCGATCGCATCGCGCCATCGCTGGAGATCGGCTTCAAGCATTTCCCCGGTATCGAGAAGGCCGGCATCAAGCAGATCATCAACGGCCCCTTCACCTTCGCGCTCGACGGCAACCCGCTGGTCGGCCCGGTGCAGGGCCTGACCAATTTCTGGTGCGCCTGCGCTGTCATGGCAGGCTTCAGCCAGGGCGGCGGCGTCGGCCTGGCACTGTCGAACTGGATGGTCCATGGCGATCCCGGCTTCGACGTCTGGGGCATGGATGTCGCCCGTTTCGGCGAATGGGCCGGCTTGCGCTACACCAACGCCAAGGTGCGCGAAAATTATTCGCGCCGCTTCTCCATCCGCTTCCCCAACGAGGAACTGCCGGCGGCACGCCCGGCGCAGACGACGCCGCTCTACGACACGATGCTGGCGAACAATGCCGTCATGGGCGACAGCTGGGGACTTGAGACGCCGCTCTGGTTCGCACCGAAAGGCAAGGAGCCGAAGGACATCGTCTCCTTCCATCGCTCCAGCGACTTTGGTCCGATTGGAGAGGAAGTGCGCGCCACGCGCGAGCGCGTCGGCGTCACCGAGATCGCCAACTTCGCCAAATACGAAGTGTCGGGACCGGGGGCGGAAGAGTTCCTCAACCGGCTGATGACCAACCGCATGCCGAAGACCGGCCGTATCGTGCTGACGCCGATGATCAACGAATTCGGCAAGCTGATCGGCGACTTCACCATCGCCAAGGCCGGTGAAGACCGCTTCATGATCTGGGGCTCGTCGGCCGCGCAGAAATACCACATGCGCTGGTTCGAGAAGCATTTGCCGAAGGACGGTTCGGTGCGCATCCACCGCTTCGACCAGACGCTCGTAGGCCTGTCGATCGCCGGGCCGAAATCCCGCGACTTGCTTCAGAAGCTGGTCGACGTCGACATCTCGACCAAGGCTTTCCGCTTCATGGATTTCCGCGAGATGGCGGTCGGCGGCGCGCCCTGCATGGTCAACCGCATCACCTACACCGGCGACCTCGGCTACGAGATCTGGATGGCGCCGGCCTACCAGCGACTGGTGTACAAGGCGATCAAGGATGCCGGCGAGGAGTTCGGCCTCGTCGATTTCGGCATGCGCGCTCTGCTCTCCATGCGCCTCGAAAAGAACTTCCCGACCTGGTTCCGCGAATTGCGTCCGATCTACGGGCCGTTCGAAGGCTCGATGGACCGCTTCATCAAGCTCGAGAAGAACGACTTCATCGGCCGCGAGGCCGCGGCCAGGGAACACGCCGAAGGGCCGAAACTGCGCCGCGTCTCCTTCATCGTCGACGCTGCCGACGCCGACGTGATGGGCGACGAGCCGATTTGGGCCAAGGTCAGCAAGGACTATGGCACGGTGGAAAAGCCGCATGGCTACGGCGCACCACGCTTCGACGACAAGGGCAAGGAAGTGCGTGGCTCCAAAGCCGCCGAAGGCGCTTCCGCCGTGCGCGGCATCGTCGACGGCGAATGGCGTGTGGTCGGCTGGGTCACGTCGGGCGGCTATGCCCACTATGTGCGGAAGTCGATGGCGCAGGGCTATGTACCAGCGGCCCTTGCCGAGGACGAAAGTGCGGGGCTGTTCGAGATCGAGATTCTTGGACACCGCCGGCCGGCCCGCATCAACGTCGAAGCGCCCTTTGACCCGAGCGGTGAGAAAATGCGGACCTGAGGCACGACCATGGACAGCGCGGTGCCAAAGGGCAGCTTTGGCCGCCATCGCAAGATCATGCCGTTCGAGCCGGGCTCGATCGAGGCTCTGCGTGACGCCTCCCGCCAGAAGGCGGCTTCGCTCAACCAGCATGTTCTGGGCTATGGCGCACAGGCGGAGGCAGAATGGGTGGCGGCAGGCATTGCCGCCCCCGATCTTCCGGCGATGCGCAAATACCGGCTGGAGCGCATCCGCGCCGAGCTGAAACGTCGCGGCTATGCCGGCGCCCTGCTCTACGACCCCGTCAACATCCGCTATGCGACCGATTCCACCAACATGCAGCTGTGGGTGGCGCACAATCCGACGCGGCATTGTTTCGTTGCCACCGACGGGCCGGTCGTGCTGTTCGACTATTTTTCCTGCGAGCACCTGTCCGACCATTCCGGGGTCGTCGACGAGGTGCGGCCGGCCGTCTCGTGGATGTATCTCTATGGCGGCGAGCTGACGGAGCAGAAAGTCCGCCGCTGGGCGGCCGGCATCGCCGACCTGGTGAAAGAACATGGCGCCGGCAACGGCCGCATTGCGGTTGACCACATCAACCCGGAAGGCGTCGAGGAACTGGCTCGCCTCGGTATTTCGATCGGCAACGGCGAGGCGGTGATGGAAAACGCGCGGCTGATCAAATCGCCGGACGAAGTCCTCGCCATGCGCCGCGCCATCGTCGCCTGCGAGGCGGCGATGGGCGAAATGGAGCAGGCGCTGAAGCCGGGGATTTCCGAGAACGAATTGTGGGCCGAACTCCATCGCGGCAACATCGCGCGTGGCGGCGAATGGATCGAAACGCGGCTGCTGGCGTCAGGTCCGCGCACCAATCCATGGTTCCAGGAATGCTCGTCGCGCATCATCGAGGCTGGCGACCCCGTCGCCTTCGACACCGACCTGATCGGCCCCTACGGCTTCTGTGCCGACCTGTCGCGCACTTGGCTTTGTGGCGAGGTAAAACCGACCAATGCACAACGTGACCTGTTCCGCATCGCCGCCGACCAGATCGAACACAACACGCAATTGATGCGGCCCGGCATTTCGTTCCGCGATCTGGTCGAGCGCTCGGTGGTACCGCCCGGCGATTGCTTCCCGACCCGCTACGGCGTCCTCTATCACGGCGTCGGTCTGGCCGACGAATACCCGACCCTTCCGCATGCCAGCGACTGGACCGCCGACACGCCCGATGGCGTGCTCGAACCTGGCATGGTGCTGTGCGTGGAAAGCTATATCGGCCGGCTTGGCGGCCGCGAGGGCGTCAAGATCGAAGAGCAGATCCTGATCACCGAGAGCGGCAACGAGAAGCTTTCAACCTACCCGATGGACGCGAGGCTGCTCGGCTAGTCCGGCAATGGCCTCACGGAGCGCCGTGACTGTCTTTTCCGGCGTTGTCCTCGCGGTGATGAACGGCAGGCCTTTGCGCCGTCCGGTCCAGCCGACCACTGATACCTTCTGTGCCGCTGGCTCGAAACGCAGCGCCAGCGCCCAGCTTTCGCAATCGATCGCCGCGACATCCGCCTTGCCTTCGGCCACGGCGACAATCGAGCTTCGGTGACCGCCGCTTTCGCTGCGCGACGAAAAAATATCAAGACTTTCGCCCATCGCTTCCAGGTCGCGCGTCAGCCCGATGAGGCCCGACATGGAATCGAGGTTGTTGAAGGTGAAGCGCTTGCCACGGATCAGATCGAGCGGGATGAAAGCGCTGCCGTCCGCAGGCGATCGAGCCTCCGGCCCCTCGCCTGTCCGCATAACCACCGCACTCGAATAAAGCTCGCCCTGCCCGCCTTCGTAGGCGTCGTAACTTGGCTGGGCAACCACCTGCACATAGCTGGACAGGCCTAGCTCCATCGGTCCCCAGCAGGTCTGCGCGAAGAGCAACGCCGGGTGCAGCCACAATTTGTGGAAATCGAGTTCGTCCGGCGGCAATGTCGCCGGATCGGGCGCGATCAATGCTCCCTGGGCATCACGAATGCCGCCCGGTATCGGCGGCAAGTCGCCATTGCGGCGTGCGATGGTTTGCGGCGCGTCGATACCCTTCTGCCGGAAGGCATCGCGCAGCAGCGCCCATTGGGCGTCGACCTCGTCGCGCACTTCAGACCAATCATACATCGGCAACGCCGCAACCATTTCGCTCATGCCGGAATCAGACCATTTATGCCTCGGATTGAAGGGAACCGACCAAAGCCAGTCTAGCAGGCGACAGCCGCTTGCCGCCAAAACTCATTCCTTCGGCGGCTCCGCCGGAACCGGCGCGCTGCCAAGCCCGTTGATGCTGCGGGCCCTGACGCGCGGCTTGAAGGCCCTGCCCGGCTCCGGCGCGCGCCGCAGGACCGGATGCACGACCGGCTCCTTCGCCTTGAAGGCATAGGCTTTGATCAGCGCGAAATAGTTCGGATAGGCATAGCCATTGTTCAGTCGCAGCCATTCGTCACGGCGGTCGCGAAATAGTTTTGGCAGCCGGTACCAGGCCACTGTCGGGCTCTTGTGGTGGACGAGGTGCAGATTGTTGTTGAGGAACAGGAACGACAGCGGCGAGCGCTCGACGATCACCGTGCGGCCCTCCGGATACTCGGACCATTGATGCTCGGCGAAGGTGCGGATCGAAATCAGCGACTGGCCGAGCCAAACCGGGACCAGGATATAGAGCCACAGCGGGATGCCGAAGCCGAACTGGACGATCGGTACCACGATGGCGAGGCCGATCGCGTGCAGCAGCCACGCCTTGCGGATCGCCTTGTCCCCGGCCATCACCTGCCTGGCGTCGTCGATGAAGAAGCCGATGCAGGAAAGCCAGGGGCCGAGCACCAGACGGCCAGCCATGGTGTTGTTGATCTTGAGCAGGAATTTCATCAGCGGCGGCAGTTCCTCATGCAGCCAGAGCGCCTGGTAATAGCTTTCGGGATCGTCCAGAGGATCGGTCAGCCGCTCGTCGGCGTGGTGGCGCAGATGAATGGTCTTGAAGCGGCGGAACGGCCAGACCAGGCCAATCGGCAGGAAGACAAAGGCTTCGTTGGCCAGCGCGTTGCGCGTCGGATGGCCATGCAGCACTTCGTGCATGAGCGAGGATTGCAGCGCGGCGGTAAAGGCCAGGATGGCGAGCGCCAGGATCGGATACGAAGGCCAAAGCAGGAAGCCGGTGGCAAGCCATGTTCCGTAACAGAAGAAAGCGAGAACCACGGTCGGCCATTCGATGGCCGGTACGCTGCGTTGCCTGATGCTCTTGCTTGTCATCCTATCGACCACTGCCCCTCAGTCGCCGGAATCCCTGTTGATTCCTGACAGCATTGTGTCAGGAGTGTTGGGTTGCAGCAACGCGACAACGCGCACAAACTGTTGCGATTGCGCATTTTCAGCCGCACATGTTACACATTGTAAACATACTTAGGGATTCATTTACGCCTGAGGCAGCTCCGGAGAGGCTTCGGCGCAAATTTTTCCTCAATCAGACTGGAGCATCGAGATGGACAAGCGCGACCTGTCGACCATCTTCCGCGAACGCCTGAAAATGCTCTTGACACGGTCCGACCTCAACCAGTCGGCCTTCGCAACCGCGGTCGGCATCGACCGCTCGGCGCTCTCGCAGCTGCTGTCGGGCGCCTCGACCCGCCTGCCCCGCGCCGAGACGCTGCTCAACATCGCCGCCGAGTTCAAGGTGTCGCTCGACTGGCTTCTCGGCCTCAGCCAGGACGAGGGCCTGACCGGCGAAATCCGCGAAAGCCTGGAGATCGAGGAGGCGCCCGACGGCTTCGACCGCACGCTGCTAGCGAAATGGCACGCCGAGGCGGCCGGCACCAAGATCCGTTACGTGCCGGCCGGCATTCCGGATCTTCTGCGCACCGAGGCACTGGTCGACTACGAGGCGGGCATCACCAACAAGAGCCGCCTGGCGCAGGCCGGCGAAACGCAATACCGCATCGACTACAACCGGCGGCCGGAAACCGACATGGAAGTCTGCATGCCGCGCCACACGCTGGAGATCTTCGCGCGCGGGCTGGGTGTGTGGGACCGTTTTCCGGAAGCTGATCGCCGCGCCCAGCTTCTGCACATGGCCACGCTGCTCGACGACCTCTACCCGACCTTCCGCCTGTTCCTCTATGACGGACGCATGCGCTATTCGATCCCCTATACCATCTTCGGGCCCTATCGCGCGGCCATCTACGTCGGCGACATGTATCTGGTGCTCAACGCCACCCAACCGATCCAGACGCTGATCCGCCACTTCGACAATCTGATCCGCGCCGCCGACATCAACGCGCATGAAGCGGCCGGCTTCGCGCAGAGGCTGGCCGGCATGTCGTTCCCTTCAGGCACCGTCTGAGCTCTGTACGAGGGCGTCAGCATCGGCAATGCCGCCGCCGCTATTTCATTGACTACACATAAAGACTTCTTTATATCCTTATCCGACTTTGAAACATGAAAGCCAATCCGATGACGACGACCAACCCGATCGATGCGCTGCTGGCTGAAAAGGGCGTGCTGCTGGCCGATGGCGCCACCGGCACCAACCTGTTCGCCATGGGGCTGGAGGCCGGCGAGGCGCCCGAGCTGCTGAACGAGACGGCGCCCGACACCATCACCAGCCTGCATCAGAATTTCGTCGATGCCGGTGCCGACATCATCCTCACCAATTCCTTCGGCGGCACCCGTCACCGGCTGAAGCTGCATCATGCGCAGGATCGCGTGCACGCGCTCAACAAGCGAGCTGCCGAAATCGCCCGCGCCGTTGCCGACAAGGCCGGCCGCAAGGTGATCGTCGCCGGCTCGGTCGGCCCGACCGGCGAATTGCTGGTGCCGCTTGGTGCCCTGACCTATGACGAGGCGGTCGACGCCTTCGCCGAGCAGATCGAGGGTCTCAAGGCCGGCGGCGCCGAAGTCGCCTGGATCGAGACCATGTCGGCTCCCGACGAGATTCGCGCCGCCGCCGAAGCCGCCATACGCGTCGGCCTGCCCTACACCTACACCGGGTCCTTCGACACCGCCGGCCGCACCATGATGGGGCTGCTGCCGAAGGATATCCACGGAGTCGTTGATGGCCTTTCCGAAGCGCCGCTTGGCGTCGGCGCCAATTGCGGTGTCGGTGCGTCCGACATCCTCGCTTCGCTACTCGACATGACCGAGGCGAAGCCGGCGGCTACCGTGATCGTCAAGGGCAATTGCGGCATCCCCGAATTCCGCGGCACCGAAATCCACTATTCCGGCACGCCGGAACTGATGGCCGACTATGTGCGCCTTGCCGTCGATGCCGGCGCGAAAATCGTCGGCGGCTGCTGCGGCACCACGTTCCAGCACCTTGCCGCCATGCGCAAGGCGCTCGACACGCACACCAAGGCGGATCGCCCGACTGTTGCCGCGATTGTCGAGCGCATCGGTCCGATGCGCAACAAGGTGGCGACGGAAAACACCGCCGAGACCAGCGAAGCCCGTCGCGAGCGTCGCCGCGGCCGGGCCTGACGCGATTCGTCCTTTCGATTATTCGCTGTTGTCGGCGTAGCTCGACTGCGCCGACTTGAAGTCGGTACCCGCACCGACCGCATCGCTGCGCATCGTCATCAGCGTGCCGGAAGCGCTCGGGTCGGTGATCTGCTCCAGCATGACGCGAAAGCGGTCGTTGTTCAGCGCCGACATGGCGGTGTTGCGGGCAGCGGCAACATCGTCGCTGATACGCCTGGTTTCCTCGGACGGCGCGGACGAGGCAGCCGATATGCCCCTTGCAGTCGGCGTCGGGCTCGCAACATTCCTGATCAGCAATTCCGGCCCCCTCAAGCCCAAACCATGAGCTATTGCATAGCAAGCAGGAATTGCGATCCAGTTCCGGAAAAACCGTGCAATTTAACGATCCTGCCCATAGCCCCGAAACTACGGGGCCGCGTCAGCGAACGTCGGCAACGATTTTTTCTGACCTCGATTCGGAAAACGGGCGCGCAAAGCGCTCGATGCACACATTCGGCGTATGGACCACCCTTGGCTGCGATCGTCGAACGAAACCAGCCAATCCCGCCGCGAGCACCGGCGTGGATGCGGCTAAATCAACGGAGGAAAAAGCTTCCGCAAGAACCCGTGGAACCAGGCAGCTTGCGCGGCGTCGTGCAGGCTCATGAGCCGATCCTGTTCCTCGCGCGTCTGTGCACCCGGCTTGCCATAGTTCGCGCCCGGGCGATTTTGCACGCGCCCAAAACCGGTCGGCGTGACCTCCGCATGGAATTGCAGTCCGTAGATCTTGTCGCCGATGCGGAAAGCCTGATTGGGGAACAGGGCGCTCGAGGCGAGATGCTCGGCGCCGTCCGGCAGTTCAAAGCCATGCCAATGGGATTGTGTCACATGGATCGGCGCAGGCAGGAAATCTTCGGCGCCCGCGGCCGGATAGAGTGGATAATAGCCGAATTCATGCATGCCGGTCGCTGGCGGGCCAACATGCGCGCCGCGATGCCACGCAATCTGCTGCGCACCCTGGCAGATACCGAGCAACGGAATGTCGGAATTCATGCAGAAGTCGATAAACCGGTACTCGTCCAGCAAGAATGGATGCAGCGCTGTATCGTAGACGTTGTACATGCCGCCATAGACCACGCCGCCCGCGACCGCGTCGTCCGCATCCAGCGCCTCTCCGGCATAGGCCCGACGCAACACCGGCTCGTAGCCGTTTTGTCGGAGATAGGCGAAAACACGGTCGTCCGCCGGCTCGTCGCTGTGCCGCACCAGAATAACACGTCTCGTCATGGCTCTCCCTTTCATCTTGCCGATGAATGAGTGACGGCAGGCCGCGTTGCAACGAAAAAAGGCCGGCAAGGGAATGAATCCCTCGCCGGCCTGCCTCACCCGCCCGTGGGTCGGTTTCCCCTATCAGAACGATCCCATCTGAAAGAAACCGGCCGTCATCACCACTACCGATTACCGCCCAGCGCCGAGGCAAGGCGCACAAGCGAGAGGAACTCGGACCTGTACCCAAACGGGTCGGCTCCTCGAGCGGCAGTGGCGATCTCCATGATCTTGTCGTAACCGAACTTCGCGGTCGCATCCTCGTCGCGCAGCTTCTGGCCGAAGGCCGCGACAGCAACCGAGAACCGCTGGTCGGTGCTGGCTTGATCGAAGGACGCCACCTCGTTGGCCGACGTCACCGGCGTGGTGATCAGCTTCGAGACGTCCTCGTTCGGCAGCTTGTAGCGGATCTTGACGAAGGCATATTCGTCCGCATTGGCGACGCCGCCATTGTTCACCGCCGCCTGGCCATAGCGCAGCGGATCGATCTGCTCGCCGCCGCTGCCCTTGGGCGTGATTTCGTAGATCGCGGTGACCGAGTGGCCGGAACCGATCTCGCCGGCATCCACGCGGTCATTGTTGAAATCCTCGCGGTTCAACGCCCGCGTCTCGTAGCCGATCAGGCGATATTCCGAGACCTTGTTCGGATTGAACTCGACCTGGATCTTCACGTCCTTGGCGATGGTGAACAGCGTCGAGGAGGCATCCTCGACCAGCACCTTTTCCGCCTCGGCCAGCGTGTCGATATAGGCTGCGGTGCCATTGCCGTTCTGGGCGATTGTTTGCATCATCTGGTCGTTCAGATTGCCGCGGCCGAAGCCGAACACCGACAGGAAGACGCCGGTCTTGCGCTCGCTGTCGATCAGCCGCTTCAGGTCGTCATCATCGGTCTGTCCGACATTGAAGTCGCCATCGGTGGCCAGCATCACCCGGTTGACGCCGTCCTTGACGAAGGACTGCTGGGCAAGCCTGTAGGCCTCCTTGATGCCGGCCTCGCCGGCGGTCGAGCCGCCAGGCTGCAAATTGTCGATGGCGTTGAGGATCTTGTCCTTCTCGGCAACCTTGGTCGGCATCAGCACGGTGCCGGCGTCACCGGCATAGGTGACGATCGAGATCGTGTCGTCGGCCTTCAGCTTGCTCACCAGCAGCCGGAACGCCGATTTGAGCAGCGGCAGCTTGTCGGGCTCATCCATGGAGCCCGAGACGTCGATCAGGAAGACCAGGTTGGCCTTGGGCTGCTCGGCCGGCTTGATATCGAACCCCTTGATGGCGACGTGCATCAGCCTGGTGTGCGTGTTCCACGGCGTCGGCATGACGCTGACTGTCGAGTTGAACGGCGTCGAAGCGGAATCCGGCCCCTTCCAGTCATAGGGGAAGTAGTTGATCATCTCCTCGACGCGGACGGTGTCGGCCTGCGGCACGAACCCCTCCTTCAGCGAACGGCGCACGAAGGAATAGGAGGCAGTGTCGACATCGATCGAGAAGGTCGAGACCGGATCCTCGAGCGCGGCATGCACCGGATTGGTCTTGAAATCCTGGACGCGGTCGCGGTTTTCCTCTTGGCGGACAACCTGATCGGCCGGCGCCATGGCCGGCTGCTGCGGCGCCATCAGCTTGGACTCGGCAGCCGGCATGCGGGCGACCCGCGACGTGCTGGGCGCACTCGTCGTGCCATCGAGCGCAAACCCACCAGTCGGGGCAGGCGTGGGCGCCTGCTTATTGGTCTGCAAAGTGCCGTATTCTGTTTCGTTGATTTTCGCCGGAGCATCGGCTTTCGGCGGCGAAGCTGGCGCGAGCAGCGCGTCAGCAGCGTCGCGGCTTTCCGCGTCCGTTTCGGCCTTCTTGTCCTTCGCCAGTTCGGTGGGAGCCGTCTTCGGTTCGGCGGTTGTCGGCTTGATGGTCGCGGGCTTGTCGGCCAGCGTCTCGGTGATCTTCTCGTCGCCGTCGAATTTGAGCGGCTGTTCCCTCAGCAGATGGAAGGTGGCGTATCCGGCGATCGGCAGGGCGACGAGCCCGGCAATGGCCCGCGTGGCGAAAAGTTTCTTTTGCATGATCTCGCTCCAGAGCTTTTGTGCTCGCTCTGTGAGACGAAGACCGCCAACCGATCCTTGGGTAACTGTCGAAATATTTTCCTGGTCGAAAGCGCGCAGCGCGGCGTCGAAGGCACGTGCCTTCGCGCTTTCGCCCGGCGCCGGTGCCGAGATATTGCGCAGCTTGCTGAGTTCGTTGTCGTCGACCATGGTCACACTTCCCCGGCCGAGCGCATCAGCGCCTTCAGCCGTTTCTTCGCTTCATGGATGTGCCAGGAAACCGTCGTCTCCGAGATCGCCATCGCCTCGGCGGCGGCCGCATGGCTCAAGCCCTCCCCATAGACCAAAAGCACGGCATCGCGCTGCTTGTCCGGCAATTGCCGCACCGCCGCCCACAGCGCCTCAACCGGATCTTCCGGTTCGGCCGAAGTCTCGCCCGAGATCAGCGCGTGAACGCCGTAGGCCTCGGTCTTGGCCATGTCGCGGGCGGATTTGCGCATCATGTCGCGCGCGGCGTTCAAGGTCACGGAGTAGAGCCATGTCGTGAAAGCGCCGCCGCCACGATAGTCGCGGATCGCCCGGCCGAGCCGGACGCAGACTTCCTGGGCGATGTCCTCGGCATCGGCCTTCTTGCCGCACCAGCGATAGGCGGCGCGATAGACGAAGTCGTAGTGACGCTCCAGCAATTTGCCGAAGGCCCCCCTGTCTCCGCCCTTCGCCCGCCCGATCAGTTCGGCGTCGGAGGCTTCGCTCTCATCCAGCATCATCGCCATCATTTGCCTGTTGGACGAAGGCTAATGGTGATTCCTTGGGGCGTTGGAAAGATTTTTTTAGAAACAGCCGGGATCCTGACCATCGACGCCCAGCGACGTTCCTGCTTGACTTAAACATATCTCGATGGTTATACGTCAATCAATAGCCAGAGAGTTATCGATCCCAAATGACGAACGCGCACGATATGCTCTTCAGAACGCTCGCCGATCCCACGCGCCGGGCGATCTTCGAGCGCCTGTGCCGGGAGGGCGAGCAGACTGTCGGAGCCCTGACAGCGCAGTCCGGGGTCTCGCAGCCGGCGGTGTCAAAGCATCTCGGCCTTCTCAGGCAAGCCGGCCTCGTGCGCGACCGCCATGAGGGACGACAGACCCATTACAGCGCCCAGCTCGCCGCGCTGGCACCGCTGACCGACTGGACGAACCAGATGAACGCGTTCTGGCAGAGCCGGTTCGACGACCTCGAAAATTTGCTCAAAAGAATGGACCAATGACCAACACTGCGACCGAAACGCGCTCCGTCATTGTCGAACGTGAGATACCCTATCCGCCGGAAAAGATCTGGCGCGCGCTCACCCAACCGCACCTGATCGAGGAGTGGCTCATGAAGAACAACTTCAAGCCAGTCGTGGACCACCGTTTCAATCTTAGCGCGGACTGGGGCGGCGTCGACTGTCAGGTCCAGACGGTCGAGCCCAACAAGACGCTGTCCTACACCTGGGACACCAAGGATCTCGAGAGCGTGGTCACCTGGACGCTCACGGCTACGAGCACGGGAACCCACCTGCGCATGGAACAGACCGGCTTCCGGTCGGATCAGCAGCCATACTACCGCGGCGCCACTGTCGGATGGCCGAGGTTCCTCGCAGCCCTGGAAGAGGCCCTGGCGCGGATAGATTGAAACCCGCCGGCAAGCGGATCGCTGGTCCGCTTCGGCTCGTTTTGACGGGAGGTCTCATTGGACTGGAACTATTGGGTTCGGCAAATTCATCGCTGGCTGTCGATCATCTTTACGCTGACCGTCATTACCAACTTCGTCGCCATGGCATTGGGGCAGCCTCCCGCCTGGGTGGTCTACTCGCCGCTCTTGCCGCTGTTCTTGCTGCTGTTCAGCGGCCTGTACATGTTCGTGCTGCCGTATGTCGCCAAGGGACGCGGCGCGCAGCGTGCAAGCGGATAGGAATGGGCGGAATGGTCAGGACGCAAGGGCAATCGACCAAGGTCGCGGCCAAGGCCGCACCGGTCCTGCTCTCGGGCGGCAACCCGCAAATCGCCAAGGGGGACGGCGACGCCCCGGTGCAGGCGTATATCGCCGCAATGCCGGGCTGGAAGCGCGGCCTGGGCGAGCGCCTCGACGCGCTCATCGAGCGGAACGTGCCTGCCCTACGCAAGGCGGTAAGATGGAACTCGCCGTTCTACGGCATCGAGGGCCAGGGCTGGTTCGTGACGTTTCATGTCTTTACCCGCTACGTGAAGGTGACCTTCTTCAGCGGCATGTCGCTGCGGCCGATACCGCCAGGCGGCACGGTGAAAAGCAAGGACGCGCGCTGGATCGACATCCACGAAGGCGAGCTCGACGAGGCGCAAATGGCGGTCTGGGTCAAGCAGGCGGTCGCGCTGCCCGGCTGGATTCCATAGCGACGGCAGGAACAGGCCTATCGGGCGCCAAGCGCATCGCGGCCTGGTGCGGATGTTGGCGCGGACCGGTTGAAAGCCTGACGACACAGTTCAAATCCCGCCCCTCCAGACAGGGCGGCACCGAACGCGACAAAGGAGAAATATCGATGAAGATCAAGCTGACCACTATCCATGTGGACAACCAGGAAAACGCACTGCGCTTCTACACCGACGTGCTGGGCTTCACCAAAAAGGCTGATTTCAGCAACGGGCCCTATCGCTGGCTGACCGTGACCTCCCCCGATGATCCCGATGGAACAGAGCTGCAGCTCGCGCTCAATGACAACCCGGCCGCCAAGGCCTATCAGGAAGCCATCTTCAAGCAGGACCAGCCGGCGGTCATGTTCTTCACCGACGACATCAAAGGCGACTATGAGCGCACCAAGGCGAGCGGCGCCGCCTTCACCATGCCGCCGACCGAGGTGACCGGCTCGACCATCGCCCAGTTGAACGACACCTGCGGCAACCTTGTCCAAATCACCCAGTTGGCGCGCTGGTGACGGGCGGCAATCGAAACGCGGCGAGACACAGGAATTCGAGGTGCCCAATGACTCCATCGGAACAGATCGACCAGTTGATTGCAGGACTGACGGATTGGCGCGGCAAGACGCTCGCCAGCGTCCGCAAGATCTTCCTTGAAGCCGACCCGGAGATCATCGAGGAGTGGAAGTGGATGGGCAGCCCGGTATGGTCCCGCGACGGGATCGTCGCGATCGGCAACGCCCACAAAGACAAGGTGAAGCTCACCTTTTCCCATGGCGCCAGCTTGCCCGATCCCGACAAGCTGTTCAACAACGGCTTTGGCGGCAAGGTGTGGCGAGCGATCGATCTTTTCGAGGGTGACAAGCTCGATGAGGGTGCTCTGAAAGAGCTCGTCCGTGCCGCCATCGATTACAACAAGGCCAAAACGAAGAAGAAAGCGCCAGCGTCTGCTCGGGCGAACGTACAGAAGTAACGAGATCAAGCGCGCGACGACGGAGCCAAGGCGACGGCCAACCCAGGTGGGTGCTTTGACCTTACGCCGCCTGCCCCGCCACCCAGCCCGACGACCACGCCCACTGGAAATTATAGCCACCCAGCCAACCCGTGACATCGACGGCTTCACCGATGAAGAACAGGCCCGGCACGGATTTCGCCTGCATTGTCTTCTGGTCAAGCCCGTTGGTGTCCACCCCGCCAAGCGTCACTTCGGCGGTGCGGTAGCCCTCCGAACCGGCCGGCTTGATGCGCCAGTCGTTGACTGCTACTGCGACGGTTCTGATCTGGGCGTCCGAAAGATCGGCGAGGTTGCCGTCGATTCCGGTGCGCTCGGCGATTGATTGTGCAAGCCGTTTCGGCAGATGATTTGCCAGCACCGTCTGCACCGCTTGCCGCCCATTGCCGTGCTTGGCGGTGCGAATGAGGTCAGCCACATCGACCCCCGGCAGCATGGCGATACGGATTTCGTCGCCCTCCCGCCAGTAAGACGAGATTTGCAGGATGGATGGTCCGCTGACGCCGCGATGCGTGAACAGCATCGCTTCTGAAAACCGCGCCTTGCCGCAAGCGACTTCCGCGTCGACAGCATTGCCGGCCAATGGCGCCAGCCGTTCGAGCGTTTTTGCGTCGAAGGTCAGCGGTACCAGCGCCGGCCGCGTTTCGACAACGGCAAGGCCAAACCGTTCGGCGAGCTCATAGCCAAAGCCCGTCGCCCCCATCTTGGGGATCGACTTGCCGCCGCACGCCACGACCAGGGACTGACAAGCGATCGTGCCGGTGGAGAGAGTGAGCACGAACCCTTCCGGGGTTTTGCGGACATCCTTCACCGCGGTTGACAGTACCAGCTCCACGCCCCTGCCCTGCATTTCCGAGACCAGCATGTCGATGATCTGGCGCGCGGAGCCGTCACAGAACAGTTGCCCCAGCGTCTTCTCGTGATAGGCAATGCGGTGGCGGTCGACGAGCGCGATGAAGTCGCGCTGCGTATAGCGGCTGAGCGCCGAAATGCAGAAATGCGGATTCGCCGACAGAAAATTCCTGGGGCTGGCGTGGATGTTGGTGAAGTTGCACCGCCCACCGCCGGAGATCCGGATCTTTTCGCCAGGCATCGCGGCGTGATCGAGGATCAGCACCGAACGGCCGCGCTTGGCCGCCTCCGCGGCGCACATCATTCCGGCGGCGCCGGCGCCGATGATCACGACATCATAGGATTGCATAAGACTAATCGTTCCCGCTCGACCCACTCATTTTGGGGCGCGCCACTTGTGCTGCCTGATACCGCGAACAGGCCGGACAGCCAACAGACAAGAACAGCCGAACGAAGGGCTCTAGCTCAGCGTCTCGGCGAAGAGCGTCGTCAATCGCTTCCAGTGGCGCTCGGCGCCGGTCGCATCGAAGACGCTGTGGTCCGGCACGCACCAGCCATGCGCCATGCCGACATAGTTCTCGATTGTGTGGTCGACTTCCGCAACCCGCAGCGCCTCGGCCAGTCGCGCCGACTGTTCCGGCGGGAAACTCCTGTCGACACCCGCCGTGCCGACATAGAGACGCGCCTTGATCGACGCTGCCTTGCGATGCGGGCTGTCGGCGGCGTCGCTGGCCAGATTGCCGCCATGGAAGCTCGCGGCCGCCCCTATCCTCTCGGGGTAGCTGGCGGCGGCGTTCAGTGACCGTGCGCCGCCCATGCAATAGCCGACGGTACCGATCGGCCCGGTGACACCTTCGCCGGCGAGCGCATCGAGGAACGCGGCGCTGTCGCGGATGGTCATGTCCTGCGTGGTGCCGCTGACCAGTGCCATCAGTGCTGCCTTCGTCTTCTCCTCGGCGAAGGCAGTCTTGGCGTCAAACGGCCCGTAGGGCGCATTGCGGTAGAACAGGTCCGGCACCAGCACCGCATAGCCCTCGTTCGCCAGCCGCTCGGCCATGCCATGGAGCGCCGGCCGAGGACCGAAGGCGTCCATGTAGAGGATGACGCCGGCCATGGCCGGGGACACGACTGACGGGCGAAACAGCCCGGCCTTTGCCGTGCCGTCATTGGTCTTGATCTGGAGGTCCTGTTTCGTCATCGCCCGCTCCGTTCACCGGTTGGGCGATACATATCCGCGCGAGCCGCCAGGGCAAGGCGTTCCCTGAACCTGGCAGTCAACATTTCGTGCAAGGTCGCGTGACGAGTTACAGACCGGCGAATGCCGCCATGTGGAAGGCCTGGACCTCGGGGGGATAGCGATAGTCCGCGCCGTAAGGGCAGGCATTGCGGTCGAGACAGCCGCCGGTTCGGCAAGGCGCCCCGTCCGCACCACGCACATGTGCCAGACAGGCCTGATGCGCAAAGCCGTCGGCCGAATAGGCATCGACCGGACAGGATTTCAGGCAAGGCTTGTCGGCACATGCATCGCAAAGGTGAATCGCTTCGCGAGCTTCTTGAAGTGCGATCGCTTCCTCGAACAGCAGCGCGCCACGATAGGCGTGCCAGAGCCCATATTGCGGATGCATCAGGATACCGAGTGGCGACGGCTTCAGCCCCTCCGCCCGCATCGCCCATTGCTGGAACGGCAGATAAGGCTTGTCGGAGGGCGAGACCGCCCGCGCTCCGAATGTGTCCGCGACGGCGCCAATGACCTGCCGCGACCAGCTGTCCAGCGGATTGTCGATCACCTGTGGCTGCTGCTCGCGCCAGCGCAGGAAATGCGGCCAGGGAGTTGTACCCGCCTGCCCCACCAGCAGGACGGACCTGGCCGGCGCGCCAGAGGGGCCATGTGGAGCCTCCTCGCCATCCGTGAAAGTAAAGCCGCCGCGAAGGATGAGGCCGTTGGCGCAAAGCGCGGCCGCCAGATCTTCAACCCGGCCGCGCACAGCAATCATTCCTTCTTGACCGGATCGGAGAAAGCGCTCCGCCAGACTTCCTTGTGGATGATGTTGGCGACTTTAGCCCCGCCTGACTCGGGCTCCTTTCAAGTGAAGGCGTCGGGCATCGATCCCTTCTTCTTGGCGATGAAGTCCTTCAACGCTTCGTCGATGGCCGGATCGAGATATGGCGCCTCGTAGCTTTCCAGCCAGCGGCGTGCGAGCTCGTTGGCGCGCTGCGGCGCGGTCTTCTCGCCCTCGGCCAGCCACTGCTCGTAGGAATTGTTGTCGGCGATGTTGGAACGGTAGAAGGCGGTCTGGAAATTGGCCTGGGTGTGGTCGCAGCCGAGATAATGGCTGCCCGGGCCGACCTGGCGGATGGCGTCCATCGCCTGGCCGTTTTCCGACAGGTCGATGCCTTCGGAGAACTTCTGCGTCATGCCGAGCTGGTCGATGTCCATCATGAACTTCTCGTAGCAGGACGCCAGCCCACCCTCGAGCCAGCCGGCCGAGTGGAGGACGAAATTGGTGCCCGCCAGGATGGTCGAGTTCAGCGTGTTGGCGCTTTCATAAGCCGCCTGCGCATCCGGGATCTTCGAGGCGCACAGCGAGCCGCCGGTGCGGAACGGCAGGCCGACGCGGCGCGCAAGCTGTGCCGCGCCATAGGACACCAGCGACGGCTCCGGCGTGCCGAAGGTCGGCGCACCGGACTGCATCGAGATGGAGGAAGCAAAGGTGCCGAACAGCACCGGTGCACCCGGGCGGATCAGCTGCGTGAACGACGCGCCGGCCAGCACCTCGGCCAGGACCTGCGTCAGCGTGCCGGCAACCGTCACCGGGCTCATCGCGCCGGCAAGGATGAACGGCGTGACGATGCAGGCCTGGTTGTGGCGCGCATAGACCTTCAGCGCGCCAAGCATGGTCTCGTCGAACACCATCGGCGAGTTGGCGTTGATCAGGCTGGTCAGCACAGTGTTGTTCTCGACGAAATCGTCGCCGAACACGATCTTGGCCATCGCCACCGTATCCTCGGCGCGCTCCGGCGCCGTCACCGACCCCATGAACGGCTTGTCCGAATACTTTATGTGCGAATAGATCATGTCGAGATGGCGCTTGTTGACCGGCACGTCGACCGGTTCGCACACCGTGCCACCGGAATGGTGGATCGACGGCGCCATGTAGGCGAGCTTCACGAAATTCTGGAAATCCTCGATCGTCGCGTAGCGCCTGACGCCATCGAGGTCGCGCACGAAGGGCGGGCCGTAGACCGGTGCGAAGACAGTGGCGTTGCCGCCGATCTGCACCGAGCGTTCGGAATTGCGGGCATGCTGGGTGTAGATGGGCGGCGCGGTCTTGAGCAGCGAGCGGCAGAGACCCTTGGGAAAATGCACGCGCTCGCCCTTGACGTCGGCGCCGGCTTCTTTCCACAGCTGCAGCGCTTCCGCATCGTCGCGGAAGATGATGCCGATCTCTTCCAGCACCGTATCGGTGTTCTTCTCGATCAGCGCCAGGCCTTCCTCGTCGAGCACCTCATAAACGTTGATCTTGCGCTTGATGTAGGTGAGCTGGGTGCCGGGACCGCCACCCGAACGCGCCGCACGCCGGGCGGCAGCCCCACCGCTTGCGCCGCGTCCGCGCCGCGCGTTTGACGCCTCTTGGTCGACTGCCGCGTGCTCGCTCATGATCGCTCTTCCCTGAATATCGCCTGGCCCGAATATGGACAGGTCCGGAACCGTTGCGGCCGCATATCGCCGCTGCTTGCCGGATCGTAGCCATGCACCCTATTCGAAACGGCCCGTCAGCGCCAACGCCTGTCGCAAAATCGACAAGAAATCCAATAGATTTGCGGTCGCTTTCCTTTTGCGGGAAGTCGCAAATCAGCTATGGATGCATGCCCCTAGCGGGTTAGGTATGAACGCGAATATTTTGTGCTTTGCGACACGGTCGCGATGCCGGCAGGAGCTCGATACAAATGTCCGACGACGAGATCATCCTTTCCGAACTTTCCGACGACGAGTTGGTGCAGCAGATGCACGACGATCTTTATGACGGGCTGAAGGAAGAGATCGAGGAAGGCACGCAGATCCTGCTCGAGCGCGGCTGGGTGCCCTACAAGGTGCTGACCGAGGCGCTGGTCGAAGGCATGCGCATCGTCGGCGAGGATTTTCGCGACGGCATCCTGTTCGTGCCGGAAGTGCTGCTTTCGGCCAACGCCATGAAGGCCGGCATGTTCATCCTGCGCCCGCTGCTTGCCGCCACCGGCGCGCCCAAGCAGGGCAAGATGGTGATCGGCACCGTCAAGGGCGACATCCACGATATCGGCAAGAACCTCGTCGGCATGATGATGGAGGGTGCGGGCTTCGACGTCATCGACCTCGGCATCAACAATGCGGTCGAAAAATATCTCGATGCGATCGAGCAGCATCAGCCCGACATCATCGGCATGTCGGCACTGCTGACCACCACCATGCCCTACATGAAGGTCGTCATCGACACGATGAAGGAAAAGGGCATCCGCGACGACTATGTCGTGCTGGTCGGCGGCGCGCCTCTCAACGAGGAATTCGGCAAGGCCGTCGGCGCCGACGCCTATTGCCGCGACGCCGCGGTGGCGGTCGAGACCGCCAAGGACTACATGAAGCGCAAGCACAACGTGCGCGCGTCAGCCTGACCCAAGGCCATCAGGATGGACCGACAAGAAAAGCCGCGCCTTGCAGCGCGGCTTTTTTGTTCCCAGATGATGGTCGAGGCTGCCGATCAGTTGGCGACAGTGTCCTTGACCGCCCTGGCTGTCGATTTGACGTCCTTGCCGACGCCGCGGACGGTGTTCGCGCAAGCCGTTAGGGCCAGAACACTGGCAAGAATGGCAATCGGTGCGATGCGTAACGGTTTCATGGACGGTGTCTCCCTCAATAGATAAATTAGCCCCACAGCAACGAAGGCCGGCTTGACTGGTTCCATGGCCAAAACACTGAAAACGAAACCGAATCAAGGCGACAGGCTGCTTGTCATCGCCTGCGGGATGATTGCGCGTGAAGTTTTGGCCGTCAAGGAACAGCTCGGGCTGGATCATCTCGAATTGACCTGCCTGCCGGCGGAATTCCATTTCTATCCGGACCGCATCGCGCCGGCCATGGACAAGGCCATCGAAAAGGCCAAGGCCGAGGGCTACGAACACATCTTCGTCGGCTATGCCGATTGCGGAACCGGCGGCCTGCTCGACCGTATCTGCGAGAAGCACGGCGTTGAGCGCATGGCCGGCCCGCATTGCTTCGCCTTCTATCAAGGCATGGAGGCCTATGCGAGGGTCGCCGATGGCGACATGATGTCCTTCTATATGACCGACTTCCTGTGCCGCCAGTTCGACGCCTTTTTCATGAAGCCGCTCGGCCTCGACAAGCACCCGGAGCTGATCAAGGACTATTTCGGCAACTATGAGAAGCTGATCTATCTGGCCCAGACCGACGATCCGGAGCTCGACAAGGTCGCCGAAAAGGCCGCCAAAATGCTCGGCCTCGTCTATGAACGCCGCGCGACCGGCTATGGCGACCTGACGGCCGGAATGGCGCAGGCCGCGGCGCATTCCTGACGCGCGCGGACTAGGCCCTGCCCTCCTCGCCCGCAATCCCGGCAAGCACATCGGCAAAGCTCGTCTTGCAGACAAAACCCAGCCTGTCCCTCGCTCGCGACGCGTCGTAGACCCGATCGATGGAGGAAAACATCGTCCAGCCTTTTCGCGCGTAGAGCGCCGGAAATTCGGGAAAATAGCGTGCAACAACCGACGGCGCGTCGGCGATCAGTGCCGCGCAGTCATTGGGCCGGAATGGCGTCGGCGCCGAAACGATGAAAGTGTCGAAACCGAGCCGCGGCGCTTTTTCGAGAGCAAGGATGTGGGCATCGGCCGCGTCCTCCACCGTCAACCGGCGGAACAGCAATTCATTGGCCTTGGTGTTGGCATCCGACTGCTCGATCACATGCGCCATGTCATCGGCTTCGGGAAAGAAGCGGGCCGTGCGCAACACCACCACCGGCAGCCCATGCTGGATGTGATAGAGGCGGCAGAGATGCTCGGCTGAGAGCTTGGTGACGCCGTAGATGTTGCGCGGCTCGGGCGTCATCTCCTCCGTCAGCCAGGCCGCCTTGCGCGCACCGCCTGTCAATCCGTCGCGTATCGCTTGCGAAATCATCAGCGAGGTCGTCGAGGTGAAGACGAAGCGCTGCACGCCGGCCGCCACCGCGGCATCGAGAAGGTTGAGCGTGCCTTGCACATTGGTGGCGACGAAATCGCTGTAGGCGCGGTTCTCGATATTCGGCTTGTGCAGCGCGCCACTGTGGATGACCGCGTCGATCCGGTTGTCGCGGACCGTGCGCATGACAAGGTCGCGGTCCGCGATCGAACCGACAATGTGGGTCTCCACCGATGGCACGGGATCGAGGCCGGTGACATCGTGACCAAGCTCGCGCAGGCGCGGCGCCAGCGCGCTACCCAGCCAACCCGACGACCCCGTGAGCAAGATTCGCATTCGACACACCATGATTTTTGACCGTACGCTGTTAAGCACGGATGACAGACGCCACCGACCCGGTAAGTTGTGCGCCAGCTGAGTGGCGACGCTGCTCCGGACATCAACAGGGAGGCCTGCCATGACCCTTCGCCCGCTCTCCGCCCTTGTCGGCCTGCTCTGCTGCACCCTGCCCACGCTCGCCGACGGCGAGGTGCAGAAACTCATCACCGCCGCAGACAAGGCACGGCTCGACAAATATGGCGAGACGCGCAAGGCGGCTCTTGCCGAGGCCAGAGCGGGCAACCCTGCCGAGGTCAAGCAGCTCGATGCCTTGCTGGCGAAGCCGCTGGTGTCCTTTTCCGACAAGGACCTGACCGGCAACTGGCAATGCCGCACCATCAAGGCCGGCGGACTTTCCCCGCTCGTCATCTACGGGTGGTTCAAATGCAAGGTAACGGATGACGGTTCCGGCTGGCGGCTGGAAAAGATCAGCGGCTCGCAGCGCACCAAGGGCCGCTTCTTCGACGACGGCGAGAAACGGGCGATCTATCTCGGCTCAGCCTATGTCAACAATGATCCGGCAAAGCCCTATGGCAGTGGCCCGCAAACCGACCAGGTCGGCTACGCCTTCCGCAACAGCGCCAAGGAATGGCGTATTGAATTTCCCGCGCCCTACTACGAATCCAAGCTCGATATCATCGAATTCAAGCGCTGACCCGGCCATCGAAAGCCTGATCATCAAGGATTAACCCGGACGCCCTAGCATCGCGCCAGCCAAGGCCGGTACCGGCCGCATCTTGTCCAGCGGTGCGTCGCGAACCATGGAACCCCCGAAATCCAATATTGTCGTCGTCACCGAAGGTGGGCCGCACATCTGGGCGATCATCAACGCCATCGCCGACCGGTTGGGACCTATCAGCGTCATCCTCGAAACACCTGAATCCAAAAAACAATTGCTGCTCAGGCGCGCCCGCCGCCAAGGCTGGATTTCCGCTATTGGCCAATTGGGCACGATGGTGCTGACGCGCCTGGGAAAGCACTTCTTCGCCGGCCACGCCGCGCGGATGATCGCTGAGCAGAAGTTGCAGACCGAACCAAAGCCGGGCCAGTCGATCATCCCTGTTGCGTCGGCCAATGCGCCGGAATGCCTGGAGGCGATCGCAAGACTCCAGCCGGGCGTCGTGCTTCTCGCCGGTTGCCGCATGCTGACACGGGAAACGCTGTCGAAAATCCCTTGCACCGTCATCAATTACCATGCCGGAATCACGCCCAAATATCGCGGCATGAACGGCGGCTACTGGGCGCTGGTGAGCGATGACGCGGAGAATTTTGGCACCACCGTGCTGCTTGTCGATGCGGGCGTCGACACCGGCGGCGTGCTGCGGCAGACGCGCGGCAAGCCCGAACGCGGCGACAGCATTTCGAGCTACGCGCTGCGGCAGGCGGCGTTCTCGCGCGACATCTGCATCGAAGCGATCAGCGACGTACTGGCCGGGAAACTCGCCACCATCGACACGGACCTGCCGTCGCGACAATGGTATCATCCGACGATCTGGTTTTATCTCTGGACAGGCTTGAGAACCGGCATCTGGTGACGGGTTTTTCGCCCGAAACCCAGGGCCGAGCGCCGGCTTTCTTGGCGCGTCGAACCCGCCGCCGGCACAAGCCGCAAACGAATAAACGCGCCTTTCATTTTACGACATCCAAATGCGTCGCTTTTGAATGCGCGCGCGTCGTCCCATAACAAGCAGCCTCACAGCGCATGCGGCAATGCTCGATCCACTGCATCGGCCCGAAAATCGGAGTCGATCTTCGGAAAGCACGATGCAGCAGAGTAAAGTGGTAGAGCGTCCTTTGTGCATCCAATTGGACGCACGGCGCTCTACAGGAGTGAGAATTCATGGCCGATCTGATCGTCGTCTACTGGCGCGACATCCCCGCCCAGGTCATCGTCAAGAAGGGCCGGCAGAACGCCAAGCGCGAACTGCCGCTACGCTTCACCGAGGCGATCGACATGTGCGCCATGCGCACCGGCGCAGGCGGCACCGACGACTATCTGGCCGAGTGGCGCAAGGCCGATCCTGTTCCTGTCGGTGACGACCTCGAAGCCGAGGTCGAAAAGGCCTTTCAGGACCTCGACACGAAATACGACCGCGAGCGGCTGGTCGCTCTCGTCAAAGCCGGCGGGAAAGAAAATGTCTGAAACCACCCCTGCCAAGGATGGCCCGACAGTTACGCAGGCCACTCTTAACAAGAAGGCAGCCCCGAAATCCGACTACAAGCCGGCCGATGTGTCGCCGCAGCGGCGCGTTCAGCGTTCCTTCGCGGTGCGGCTCTGGTCGGTGCGGCATTCGAAGCTGCTCGAATGGTTCTATGCCAAATTCGCCGACACGTTCCTGCTGCTCCATCCCTTGTGGAAAGGCCTCGGCTATAACAGGGTCGAGGGGCCGATCAAATTCGTCGAGAAGCGCGTCAAGGGCTTCATGTTCGACTGCCGCATGTGCGGCCAGTGCATTCTGTCCTCGACTGGCATGTCGTGCCCGATGAACTGCCCCAAGCAATTGCGCAACGGCCCTTGCGGCGGCGTGCGCGCCAACGGCAATTGCGAGGTCGAGCCCGACATGCCCTGCGTCTGGGTCAAGGCCTGGGAAGGCTCTCAGAACATGGTGCATGGCGACAGGATCCTCACCGTGCAGAAGCCGGTCGACCAGTCGCTGCGTGAAACCTCGGCCTGGCTGCGGGTGACCGCGCAGGCGGCCGCCGCGCGCGAAGCCGCCGCCACCAAGACCGGGGCATCGGCATGATCGGACGCCAGCGCGACGAGAACCCGGCCGGCATCCACCTGCCGCTCGATCCCCTGCCCGGCCACACCTCGCGCGGCCGGCTGGAGCGCGTGCTTCGGCGTGGCGAGTTCGCGGTGACGACGGAGCTCAACCCACCCGACAGTGCCGATCCGGAAGACGTCTACAACCGCGCGAAAATCTTCGATGGATGGGTCGACGCCATCAACGCCGTCGATGCGTCGGGCGCCAACTGCCACATGTCGTCGGTCGGTATCTGCGCGTTGCTGACCCGCATGGGCTACGCGCCGATCATGCAGATCGCCTGCCGCGACAAGAACCGCATCGCCATCCAGGGCGACGTACTGGGTGGCGCGGCGATGGGCGTCGCCAACATGCTGTGCCTCACCGGCGACGGCGTGCAGGCCGGCGACCAGCCCGGCGCCAAGCCGGTTTTCGACCTCGACTGCATGTCGCTGCTCGAGACCTGCCGCATCATGCGCGACAACGGCAAGTTCCTGTCCGGCCGCAAGCTGACGACGCCGCCGCAGCTTTTCCTCGGCGCGGCGATCAATCCTTTCGCGCCGCCAATCGACTTCCGCCCGCATCGCCTGGGCAAGAAGATCGCCTCCGGCGCGCAATTCGTGCAGAGCCAGTACTGTTTCGACGTGCCGATGTTCCGCGCCTACATGCAGAAGGTTCGCGACCTCGGCTACACCGAACAGTGCTTCATCCTGTGCGGCGTCGGCCCGCTGGCCTCGGCCAAGACTGCCAAATGGATCCGCTCGAACGTGCCGGGCATCCACATCCCCGATTCGGTCATCAAGCGGCTGGAAGGCGCCCAGGACCAGAAGAAGGAAGGCAAGCAGCTCTGCATCGACATCATCAACGAGGTCAAGGAAACCCCCGGCGTTTCCGGCGTCCATGTGATGGCCTACCGCCAGGAGGAATATGTCGCCGAGATCGTCGATGAATCGGGCGTGCTCAAGGGCCGCCAGCCCTGGAAACGCGAAATCCGCCGCGACGATCAGCTTGTCGCCGACCGGCTCGACCACATACTGCACGATGAGATTACCGAAACCCAGGTGGACATGGTGAAGACCGCGCATTGATGGCGCAAACGGTCACCATTCGCTTGATCGAAATCAGATAACGATATAAAGAACTCTTTATATCACGGCGGAGAAAATTCATGACCCGTACCATCGTCGCCTCGGCGACACGAGAAATCATCATCGGCTTCGACCAGCCCTTCTGCGTGATCGGCGAGCGCATCAACCCGACCGGCCGCAAGAAACTGGCCGCAGAGATGATCGCGGGGAATTTCGAGACGGTGATCCGGGACGCGCTCGAGCAGGCAGCCTGTGGCGCCACCATGCTCGACGTCAACGCCGGCGTCACCTCGGTCAACCCGAATGAGACCGAACCTGGCCTTTTGGTGCAGACACTGGAGATCGTGCAGGGACTGGTCGACCTGCCGCTGTCGATCGATAGCTCGGTCACCGCCGCGATCGAGGCAGCGCTGAAGGTCGCCAAGGGCCGCCCGCTGGTCAACTCCGTCACCGGCGAGGAAGAAAAGCTCGAAGCCATCCTGCCGCTGGTCAAGAAATACAATGTGCCGGTCGTGGCCATTTCGAACGACGAGACCGGCATTTCCATGGATCCGGACGTGCGCTTCGCGGTCGCCAAGAAGATCGTGCAGCGCTGCGCCGATTTCGGCATTCCCGCGCATGACGTCGTCGTCGACCCGCTGGTCATGCCGATCGGCGCTCTGGGCGATGCCGGCCGCCAGGTGTTCGCGCTGCTGCGCCGCCTGCGTGAGGAACTCAAGGTCAACACCACTTGTGGCCTGTCCAACATCTCCTTCGGCCTGCCGCACCGCCATGGCATCAACGCCGCCTTCATCCCGATGGTGATCGGTGCCGGCATGACTTCAGCCATCATGAACCCGGTGCGCCCGCAGGAAATGGAAGCCGTGCGCGGCGCCAATGTGCTCAACGGCACCGACGAGAACTGCACCAACTGGATCAGGACCTACAAGGACTACAAGCCGGCCGAAGGCGGCCAGGCGGTCGCCGCCCCGACGCAAGTCAATGCGCCGGGCGATGGCGCTGGCAATGGCGGTCGTCGCCGTGGCGGCCGTGAAGCCCGGATGGGTCGAGGATAAGCGCGCAATCGTGAATTCACCCGCCAACATCACCGATCCGCTCGTGCTGTTCATGCCGTCCGGCAAGCGCGGGCGGTTTCCGGTCGGCACTCCGGTGCTCGATGCCGCGCGCCAACTCGGCGTCTATGTCGAAAGCGTCTGCGGTGGACGCGCTACTTGCGGGCGATGCCAGATCGAAGTGCAGGAAGGCAATTTCGCCAAGCACAAGATCGTCTCCTCCAACGACCACATCACGCCCAAGGGCCCCAAGGAAGAGCGCTATGAGCGCGTCCGCGGCCTGCCTGAACGACGCCGCCTCTCTTGCTCGGCGCAGATCCTCGGCGACCTCGTCATCGATGTGCCGCAGGATACGGTCATCAATGCGCAAACCATCCGCAAGGATGCCGACACAAGGGTGATTGCCCGCGATGCGGCGATCCGCATGTGCTATGTCGAAATCGAAGAACCCGACATGCACAAGCCGCTCGGCGACCTCGACCGGCTGAAGATCGCGCTGATGCACGACTGGGGTCTGAAAAGCCTCGATTTCGATTTTCATCTGCTGCCGCAGGTGCAAGGCATCTTGCGCAAGGGCAACTGGACCGCGACCGCCGCCATCTACAAGGATGCCGACACCGAGACCGCGCGCGTCGTTGCGCTATGGCCTGGGCTCAAGAACGAGGCCTATGGCCTGGCCTGCGACATCGGCTCGACCACCATCGCCATGCATCTGGTGTCGCTGCTGTCGGGTCGCGTCGCCGCCTCGTCCGGCACGTCGAACCCGCAGATCCGCTTCGGCGAGGATCTGATGAGCCGCGTTTCCTATGTGATGATGAACCCGGACGGTCGCGAAGGCATGACGGTCGCCGTGCGCGAGGCGATCTCGGGCCTGGTCGATAAGGTTTGCGCCGAGGGCAATGTCCAGCGCAACGACATCCTGGATTCCGTCTTCGTCGGCAATCCGATCATGCATCATCTGTTCCTCGGCATCGACCCGACCGAGCTCGGCGGCGCGCCCTTCGCATTGGCCGTCTCCGGCGCGGTGCACATCAAGGCATCCGACATCGGCCTCAAGCTCAACCAGGGCGCCAGGCTCTACATGCTGCCTTGCATCGCCGGCCATGTCGGGGCCGATGCGGCGGCGGTGACGCTGTCGGAAGGCCCGCATCGCCAGGACGAGATGATGCTGATCGTCGACGTCGGCACCAATGCCGAGATCGTACTTGGCAACCGTGCGCGCGTGGTGGCGGCCTCCTCGCCCACCGGCCCGGCCTTCGAGGGCGCGGAAATCTCCGGTGGACAGCGTGCGGCCCCCGGCGCCATCGAGCGCGTGCGCATCGATCCCGACACGCTGGAGCCGAAATACCGCGTCATCGGCTCCGAACTGTGGTCCGACGAGCCGGGCTTCCTCGACAGCGTGCAGGCCACCGGCGTCACCGGCATTTGCGGCTCCGGCATCATCGAGGTGGTGGCGGAAATGTATCTCGCCGGCATCATCTCCGAGGACGGCGTCATCGACGGCGGGCTATCCGCCCGCTCGCCGCGCGTCACCGCCAATGGCCGCACCTTCTCCTACGTGCTGAAGGAAGGCGAGCCGAAGATCACCATCACCCAGACCGACGTGCGTGCTATCCAGCTCGCCAAGGCTGCGCTTTATGCCGGCACCAAGCTGTTGATGGAGAAGCAGCATACGGACCATGTCGATCGCATCCATTTCGCCGGCGCGTTCGGCTCCTTCATCGATCCGAAATACGCCATGGTGCTGGGCTTGATCCCCGATTGCGACCTCGACAAGGTCTCGGCTGTCGGCAACGCCGCCGGCGCCGGTGCGCGGATGGCGCTGCTCAATCGCGGCTATCGCCGCGAGATCGAGGACACGGTCAGCAAGATCGAAAAGATCGAGACGGCGCTGGAACCGAAATTCCAGGAGCATTTCGTCTACGCCATGGCGCTGCCGAACAAGGTCGATCCGTTCCCGAAACTGTCGGCGGCGGTGAAACTGCCGCCACGCAAGACGGTCAGCGAGGATGGCATTGCAGGCGACGCCGCCCCGCGCCGGCGTTCGCGCGAAGGCCACGCCGCCCGGCGCGGCCGGGAGTGACCTGACGTTCGCGGGCAAGCCGCGCCCTCATTTCATTTGCATGCAAATGTTTCCGGATCGCACCGATCCGGAAACCGAACCGCTGTTTTCGCGAAATCCATCCGATACATGCGCGGCGCATTTAAGCCGCCATCGAAGGGCCGGCCGGAAATGTCTTCCCGCCGCAGCGACCTTCCGGAGGAAACCAAAAATGTCGATGTTTGAAAGCCTCGGCCGCTATGGTGTGGCCATCAAGATTGCTCACGACAGGAAGAAGTCGATCCGGGCCATGAACAACCTGCCGGCGCATGTTCAGAAGGACATCGGCTGGCCGGCATCGCCGCCCAGCGACCCACAGGCCGCGCTCACCGCGCTGCTCCTGGGTACGCCGCGCTGATGACATTCGCCGAGAAATGCAAACTGCTCGGCACCCGCCGGGGATCTCGCACATCCCCTGCGGCCACCAGCAACAGGCTGCGCGCGGCACTCTTGCCGCGCCGTTGACCTTGCGGTTCGGATCACACCAGCGTGTGGACAGAGCGTAAAACTTGACATTTCGGGCCAAGGTACGATCTTCGCAGATAGTGGAGGTTTCTCTTAGTCGGCTCTTGCCGAAGTTCGTGTATTCGCATGCCAAGTTTCAAAAGCCACGTCGTGTCTTTCGTGCTCAGGCACAGCCGCAAGAAGGCATTTTCCAGCCCGGAAAACCTGCAGCGCTGGATCGCCGCTGCGCGCAAGACGGAGGACCATCACCCGCCGGCCTCGCTGCACCAGCGCTTCGACATCGAAACACGCACCGTCGACGGCTTTCCGGTCTATGAGATCGCGCCCCGAGCCGGGAAACGGAAGCGGATTCTCTACCTGCATGGCGGCGCCTATGTCTTTGAAATCACGTCCTATCACTGGGGGCTGATTGCGGAGATGGCAGACCGGCTCGGCTATGGCATCACGGTGCCGATCTATCCCATCGCCCCCGAACATGACTTCCATGCCATGTTCGGCATGGTCGGCGATGTCTACCGGCAAATGCTCGACGAGACCGAGGCGGAGGACATCATCTTCATGGGTGATTCCGCCGGCGGCAACATGGCCGTGGTCCTGACCATGATGGCCGCGGAAGAGGCCCTGCCCCTGCCGTCGCGCCATGTGCTGATCTCGCCCGGGCTCGACATGTCGCTCGCCAATCCGGCGGTGTTCGAGGCGGAGCGCAACGATCCCTGGCTCGGCATCCCGGGCGGGTTGGAAGCAATCAGGCTCTACAGTGCCGGCATCGACCGCAGCGACTGGCACATCAGCCCAGTCTATGGCGATCTGTCGGTGCTGCCGAAAACGCTGCTTCTGACTGGCTCGCGCGATCTGTTGACCCCCGACAATCTGATCTTCGCCGAAAAGGCCCGTGCCGCCGGTGTCGAGGTCGATGTCGTTCACGAGGAAGGCATGTTCCACGTCTGGCCGTTGATCGACATGCCGGAATCACGCCGCGCGCGCCAACACATCGTCGCGTTCCTCGGCGAGAGCCGCTCGCCGATCAGGCAGGACACGAGACCAAGGCTTGAGGCGCCCTCCGCCGAGGCGGCGGAGTAGCGCCTCTACTTTAGATCCGGCACTATTGGCGGATCAGAACTTTCCGGTTTCCCGGAACACTTCGAAGGTCGCCCGGATATGATCGGCGACGGCCTTGACCGGCGCGCTGGCGTCCGGCGCCACCACCATGGCAAGATTATAGGTCCCGATGTCGGGCATGCCGTCCTTCGGGCTGAGTTCGACCATGTCGTTGCCGAGGAACGACTTCGGCAGCGGCGCCACCGCAAGGTCGGACATGATCGCGGCACGTTGGCCGGCTGTGTGGGCGCTCATATAGGCGATGCGGTAATTGCGGCCCTCGCGGCCGAGCGCGTCGAGCGCCCCGGCCCGCCAGGCGCAGCCCTCTTCCCACAGCGACACCGGCAAGGGTTCGCGCAGATGCGCGCAGCCGCCCTTGGCACCAGCCCAGACGATCGGCTCGGTCAACAGCACCTCGGCGCCGAGCGCGCTGGTCTTGTAGGAATTGGTCAAGAGCGTGATGTCGAGCGCCCGGTCGTCCATGCGCCGGCGCAGATTGATGCTCTGGTCGATGGTGACGTCCACGGCGATCGACGGATGCGACTGCGCGAAACGCTTCAGCACATGCGGCAGCACGCGCTCGCCATAATCATCTGGGGAGCCGAGCCGGACAACGCCGACGATGTCGGGAATGATGAACTTCGACACCACCTCGCGGTTGATCGACAGCAGCCGGCGGGCATAGCCGAGCAGCATTTCGCCATCCGTGGTCAGCGTCACCGAGCGCGCGTCGCGCGCGAACACCGAGCGGCCAAGAATGTCCTCCAGCTTCTTGATCTGCATGGAGACGGCCGACGGCGTGCGGAAGACGGCGTTGGCGGCTGTGGTGAAGCTGCCGGTCTCGGCGATCGCCACGAAAGTGCGCAGAACATCGAGGTCAAGCAGCGGCAGCGGATGATTGAGTGGGGCGTTCATGGGAAGCGACCTTCAATTTTTCTGATGCAAAGTATCATTCCATTTCGTTTGATTGAACATCAGATTGGGAGGATAGTCAACTCCATCGAAGCAGGTTGCTGCCACAAGCAGCCACGAAACGACCACGACACAAACCTGCAATCGACATGAAATGAAGCTGAAACACACCACGCGTAACACCTCACTCATCCAGCGCTGGAACGCCTCCAGCCCGGCAGCCAAGGAGAATGAAATGTCTATCCTGTCATCCCTCGGTCGCATCGCGACCGAATTCAGCGCGGCCCGTGCCCGCTACCAGACCGAACGCGCCATCCGCTCCCTGCCGATCGAACTGCAGAAGGACATCGGTTGGCCTGAAACTTCCGACAGCAAGACCGGTATCCGCAACGGCATCGGATCCTGGGCTGGAGCAAAGTAGATCGTGTGTACCAAGTGCTGAAGGCCTGCCGCGCGAACTAGCCCGGCAGGCCTTCTCTATTTAATTTGTATTCAAATGAATTTTGCAGCCATGCGACGGCTGCATGGCGCATATGAGCAAGCCGCATAACGGCTGATATTCCCAATTAATGCCTTGTAAATAATCGCAAATTTCAGGCACTTTGCCCAAACTTGTCGCATTTGGTGTCGCTTTTCATATCAAGCGCTTCGCTTTTGCGATTTAGTTTTACGCAGCACAAGCCTATATCAGCGGCAGCAAACGAGCTGCCCCACTCCATCAAGCGAAGGCGACCCGTCTGAGCAACAAATGGAGATGATCATGAAGCTTTTTGCCCGCCTCTTTGCCCGCCGCGAAATGAACCTGACCACCGCTCTCGAGCGTCAGCGTCTTGCCAACACCATGCCCGGCCAGACCGGCGCGATGGCCGCGGCCCGTCTTGGCTTCGTCGCCTGAAGATTTTCCAGGCAACGCTTCCCTGCCGCTGCTTTTTGACTGCAACGCCGCCCGGCCCCGGCCGAGGCGGCGTTTTTGTCTTGCGCCGCGCACTCTGACTATCCTTGAACAGTTGAGGCCCGCTTCCAGGGCTCGCTGCGCGCCAATTGCCCATTTGCGACCCATGTCGCAAATTTAATCTCGTTCGGGCGGCGTAGCCGATTGACAAGAATGGTTTTTCCTGATGTCGCTATGCTATTCGCGACATCCTGTTCGCGCCATCGCTGCGTGAGGTTCCCTTGAACGCCGTAAAGCATCCGATCAAGCGATCGTTTGTATTCTTCCTTGTCCCCGATTTCACCATGATCGCCTTCGCGACCGCGCTCGACCCGCTGCGCTCGGCCAACCGCATGCTCGGCTATGAGGCCTATCGCTGGCGCCTCGCCAGCATCGACGGCAAGCCGGTGCGCGCCTCGAACGGTGTCGAATGCGCGGTCAACACCTCGCTGGAAGAAGAACGCAAGAAGATGGCCGGCCCCGAGCGGCCAAACATCGCCATCGTCTGCAGCGGCATCAATGTCGAGCGCTACCAGAACAAGTCGGCCTTCGCCTGGTTGCGCGAGGAATACAATCGTGGCGTCGCCGTCGGCGGCCTGTGCACCGGCGCGCACATATTGGCGGCCGCCGGGCTTCTGTCCAACAAGCGCTGTGCCATCCATTGGGAGAACCTGCCGGGCTTTTCCGAGGCGTTCCCGAAGGCCAACGTCTTTGCCGATCTCTTCGAGATCGACCAGAACGTCTATACCTGCGCCGGCGGCACGGCCGCCCTCGACATGATGCTGAAGCTGATCGGCGACGATTTCGACGAGAACCTCGTCAACCGCGTGTGCGAGCAGGTGCTGACCGACCGCGTGCGCAGCCCGACCGACCGCCAGCGCCTACCGCTGCGCGCGCGCCTCGGCGTGCAGAACTCGAAAGTGCTGACCATCATCGAGCTGATGGAGGGCAACCTGTCCGAGCCGCTGTCGCTGATCGAGATCGCCGACCATGTCGACCTGTCGCGCCGCCAGATCGAGCGGCTGTTCCGCACCGAGATGGGACGCTCCCCCGCCCGCTACTATCTGGAAATCCGGCTCGACCGCGCCAGGCATCTGCTGATCCAGTCGTCGATGCCGGTGGTCGAGGTCGCGGTCGCCTGTGGCTTTGTCTCGGCCTCGCATTTCTCGAAATGCTACCGCGAACTCTACGCCCGCTCGCCGCAGCAGGAGCGCGTCGACCGCAAGCAGTTGCTGGCTGCCTGATCCGGCAATCCACGACTTAGAGCAATTCCAGGAAAAGTATGAAACGGTTTTCCGGGGAAAAGCGCACAGCGCTTTCCCTTGGGAATTGCGTCAAAACAAAGAGTTAGAGCGGTTTGCCGTTTCCGTGAAACGGTGAATTGCTCTAGGCCGGCTGCGCCTGCGCCGTGCGCATCGCCTCGACGCGGATGTCCTCGGTCAGGCGCGCCTTCAGCGCCGAGAATTCCGGGCTGGTCTTCAGTGTGTAGTGGCGCGGATGCGGCAGGTCGACGGCGACATCCGACTTGATGCGGCCAGGCCGCGCCGTCATCACGATCACACGCGAGGCCATGAAGATGGCCTCCTCGATGTCGTGGGTGACGAACAGCACCGTCTTCTTGCGCCGTTCCCAGATGCCGAGCAGCAGTTCCTGCATCAGCCCGCGCGTCTGGTTGTCGAGCGCGCCGAACGGCTCGTCCAGCAACAGGATCTCGGGATCGTTGGCAAGCGCCCTGGCGATCGCCGTGCGCTGTTGCATGCCGCCGGAAAGCTGCTTCGGCCAATGGTTCTCGAACCCCGTCAGGCCGACGAGGTCGACATAGGAAGCGACGATCCCGTCCCGCTCCTTTTCGACCATGCCGCGTTCGCGCAGGCCGAAGGCGATGTTCTCGGCGACCGTCAGCCAGGGAAACAGCGTGTAGGACTGGAAGACCATGCCGCGATCGGGGCCAGGCCGATTGACCGCCTTGCCGTCGAGCAGCACACGGCCTTCGCTCGGCGCTTCCAGGCCGGCGACGATCCTCAACAGCGTCGACTTTCCGCAGCCCGATGGCCCGAGGATGGTGATGAAGTCGTTGGCGGCGACCGCCAGGTCGATCGGCATCAACGCCTTGACCGGCTGACCACCGCGCACGCCGGCAAAGGTGCGGCTGACATTTTCGATCAACAGCTTGCTCACGCCAGGCTCCATGGAAAGAGCCAGCGGTTGAACGCCTTGAAGGCGAAATCGGACAACAGCCCGATCAGCCCGATGATGATGATGCCGAAGATGATCTGTCCCGTCGCCAGCCGCGACTGGCTGTTGATGATCATGTAGCCGATGCCGGAAGACGAGCCGATCAGTTCGGCGACGATGACATAGGTCCAGGCCCAGCCGAGCACCAGCCGCAGCGTCTCGGCGATCTCCGGCGCGTTGGCCGGCATGATCACACGGCTGACGATGCCATTGTTCGTGGACCCCAGCGTATAGGCGGCCTCGACCAGGTCGCGCCTTGTGGAGCCGACCTTGACCGCGATGATCAGGATGATCTGGAACACCGAGCCAACGAAGATGACGAGCAGCTTTTCCAGTTCACCGATGCCGGCCCACAGGATCAGCAGCGGAATGAAGGCGGAGGCCGGCAGGTAGCGGGCGAAGGAGACGAATGGCTCCAGAAACGCTTCCACCGGCTTCCAGGCCCCCATCGCGATGCCGAGCGGCACCGCGACGACGGACGCCAGCAGGAAGCCGCCGAAGACCCGCCAGATGGTAATCAGTATGTCGAGCCAGAAACGATCCTCGACGAGGAGCCGCCAACCGTCGCGGAGCATCGACAGCGGGTCGGCGAGGAAGATGCGATTGACGTGGCCGCCAAGCGTGATCCACGCCCAGAAGGCAACGAACAGCACGAAGAAGGAAATGCCGAGCACGGTCCGGATGCCCGGCGGGACTGGATGCAAGGGGCGCATCGTCAAATCGTCCCCATATTCAAATCGTCCCCATGCTCAAATCGTGCTTTGTCCAGAAGAAAACGGCGGCGCCGGGCGCCGCCGCATTGCGGTCGGAAGCCGGACCGTCAGTTCGACACGGCGCTGGTGTCGGCCAGCGTGGAAACGTCGGGAGCTTCCTTGATCAGCCCCATCTGCAGCAGCAGCTCGCCGGCGGTCTTGGAAAAGTCCTGGAATTCCTTGGTGAAGAACTGCTTGTTCTCCGCCCGGTCGGCCCATTTCAGGTACTTCGCCGAATCCTCGAACTCCTTGGCCGACTGCTTCACGTCGGCGCCCATGATCTCGTAGGATTTTTGCGGGTCCTTCTTGATCAGGTCGAGTGCGTCGAAATAGCTGTCGGCGAGCGCCTTGGCCGCGTCGGGATTGGCCTTCAGGAATTCGGGCGTGCAGCCGACCGTGTCGAGAACCATGGGATAGTCGAGCGTGGTCGCCAGGATGTGGCCCTGATCGGACTTGTCGCGCACGGCCGAGATGAACGGCTCATAGGTGACAGCGGCGTCGTTCTGGCCGGCAAGGAAGGCCTGCGCCGCGGCGTCCGGCTCCAGGTTGACGACGGTCACGTCCTTGGTCGACATGCCGTTCTTGTTCAGCACCCAGGCCAGCATGAAATAGGGCGACGTTCCCGGTGCCGAGGACGCGACATTCTTGCCCTTGAGATCGGCGACGGTCTTGATGTCGTTGCGGGCGACGATGCCGTCGGCGCCATAGGATTTGTCGAGCTGGAATATCTGCTTGGTGGTCACCCCGCTGGCGTTCCACACCAGCCAGGTCTCGACCGTGGTGGCGGCGCATTGCAGGTCCCCGCTGGCGATGGCAAGCGGCCGGCTCGCTTGCGGCACCTTCTTCAAGGTCACGTCGAGACCGTGTTTCTCGAAGATACCTGCCTGCTTGGCAAGCGTCAGCGGCGCGAAGCCGGTCCATCCGCTGATACCGATGGTGAGCGATGTTGCGGCCATCACCGGTGCGGACAGACCGGCGGCAAGCGTCAATGTTGCGGCAAAAACGGCGATCCTGGTCATCTCAGTTCCCCTTTTGTTTTCCTGGATGGGGAATTGTTCACAGACGCCAATCGGCTTGTCAATCAACAGCTTGGTGAGGCACGCGGGTGGGACCGGGCGACGACATGCAGCCGGTTGGCGTCCGGCCACCGAAACGGCAGTCGGCTGCCTGCAATCCAGTATCAGTAGCCGTCGCAATAGCACTCCGCCGACGAGATGCGGTCGTTCCAGTCGCCTCCGAGCTCACGGGCCCTGCGCCTGATCTCGATCGATTCCCCCCTCATGCCAGTATGCTCATAGGCGACGAGCGTGCAGCCACGGCGCACGAATACCGACGACACGCGGTCGTTCCAGAACTGGCCGCCGCGAAAACTGACGGCATCGTCGGCCTCCATCTCGATCGACCGTCCGCGAAAATTCACATGCTCGAACATTACGCAGGCAGGCTGATCGTTGTATTGGGCGCTGGCGCCGTCGGCACAGAGCACGGATGCGACCGCAGTCAGGATGACAAGACGTTTCATTCTGGTGTTTCCTCGGCTTTGACCGCAGCGCCCCGACCCTTCGCGCGGATGGCGCCAGTTTGCCACTGCTTCGGGCGACGAGGCAAGCCCGTGACAACACGAGATCCGGTCTAGCGGCTGTTGAACATCCAGCTGCGATTACGCCACATTTTCTCGCCGACCAGGCAGTCGGTGGCGGGCCTGTCCTGCGCCAGCACCACCGGCGGATGATCTGCCTCTTCGGCCGCCCATTGCGGCGAGGCCGGACCAGCAAGCTCCAGCACCAGCTTGCGGCGGATGGCTTCGGGAAATTGCGTCCAGTCGTTGACCGGGATCATGAAGGCTCCGGGACCGCCGATGACGCAATCGCTGTAGTAGCGATCGAGATCGTTGACATCGTAGGCACCGGTGAAGCCGCCTCGGGTCATCAGCGGCAGGCCGTTGATGACGATGCCCTGCTTGACCACGCCATCGCGGATCAGGTTGACCGGCGCGCCCTGGTTGTTGGGACCGTCGCCTGAAATGTCGATGACCCGCTTCGTCCCCTGGTAGCCACTTTCGGCGAAGAGGTCGCTGCCGAACTCCAGCGCGCCGGAGATCGAGGTGCGCCGCGCGCTGTTGGGCGGCTGGGCGGACAATTGCGCCACCACCCGCTCGGCGTCGGCGCGATTGGCGATCACCGTCCACGGCACGATAACGCGCTGCCAGGCGGTGCCGGCCCACTCGACATAGGTGACGGCGATCTTGCCATGGGCGCCGTCGGCGATGGCTTGCAGCACGTTGTCGTGGGTCAGCGCCGCCGCGTAGCCATGACGCTGGATCTCGAGCTCGTCCGCCGACATCGACAGCGACACATCGACCGCCAACACCAACTCGACATCGACCGGCTCGTCGGCCAGGGACGCAGGCGCCAGCCAAAGCATCAGCGCCAGCGCGGCGCCGCCGAAAAGGAAATGTCTTGCGCACCGGAAAGCAGACATTCCCCAAGGGTAAGCGAAAACAGCCCCGTTAAAAAGACAAAAGCCCGGCCGAAGGCCAGGCTTTTGCGATCAGTCCGTTGCTCCATCAGGCAATCAGCTGCGCGGCTTGAGGTTCTCCGGGTCGTAGAGCGGCTTGTAGCCGACCGCCGCCACTTCGACCGGATAGGTTTCGCCGAAATATTCGATGGCAAGCTTGCGGCCTTCCTGGGCAAAAGCCCACGGCAGGTAGGCGAGCCCGATGTTCTTACCGATGGTCGGGCCATAGGCCATCGAAGTGGTGAACGACCGGCGGCCGAGTTCGTCGACCAGCGTTTCGCCCGTCCTCGGGTCCATTACCGGCATCGTGCCGACCGGATAGCGGGCAACGCCTTTCGCATCGACATTGTCGGTCATGACAAGCGTGCACAGCATGGCCGGCTGGTGCTCGCGGGCGCGATACTCGACGTGCCTGGCCTTGCCGCAGAAATCGTTCTCCTTGACCTTCGGTCGCGCGAGATCGGCTTCGAGCAGATTGTACTCGGTCAGAAGATCGGCGTTCTGCAGGCGCAGGCTCTTTTCCATGCGGCGGGTGTTGGCATAGGTCTCGACGCCGAACGGCATGACCCCGGTCGAGCGCAGCGCGTCCCAGACGGCGAGGCCGTCCTCGTAGCGCATATGCAATTCCCAGCCCTGCTCGCCGACATAGGAGATGCGGAAAGCGGTGACATCCTTGCCGCCGATCCTGACCGGCTTGATCGCCGCGAAGGGGAAGTTCTCGAGCGAAAGACCGTCCGGATTCTCGACCACCTTTTGCAGTGTAGCGCGGGCATTCGGACCCCAGATGCCGATGGTGACGAATTTCTCGGTCACGTCGGTGATGGTGACGTCGAAACCTTTGTCCTGCGCGGTGCGGCGCATGTACTGGAAGTCGCGCGGGCCGGCATCCGCCCCGTCGATCAAACGGCAACGGTCGGCCATGCGGATCACGGTAAAGTCGGCGCGCACCATGCCTTCCTCGTCGAGGAAGTGGGTGTAGATGCCTTTGCCGATGTTGTTTTCGCCGCCGATCTTGGCCGCGCACAGCCATTCCAGCAGCGCGACGTGGTCCGGACCTTCGATGTCATACATGGCGAAGTGCGACAAGTTGACTATGCCGCAATCCTCGCTCATCGCCAGATGCTCGGCATTGGAGACGCGCCAGAAATGGCGGTTGTCCCACTCGTTCTCGCGCACCGGCACGCGGTTGCCGTATTTCTCCAGCAGGTGCTCGTTGGCGGCATAGCCGTGCGCGCGCTCCCAGCCACCCAGTTCCATGAAATAGCCGCCGAGTTCCTTCTCGCGCTCCCAGAACGGCGAGCGCCGGATGTTGCGGCCCTTGGAGAACGGCTCGCGCGGATGCACCGCCGGATTGTAGACCTTCATCGCCGTTTCGGTGCAGCGATCCCAGATGAACTGCTCTTTCGTCTGGTGCGGATAGAAGCGGGCATAGTCGATGGCGTGGTGGTCGATCTCCGTGCGGCCGTCGGTCATCCAGTCGGCGATCAGCTTGCCCATGCCGGGGCCGTCCTTGACCCAGATGGCTACGGCATACCACAGGCCCCGCACCTTCTGGCTCTCGCCCATCGACGGGCCGCCATCCGCCGTCACCTGCAACAGGCCATTGAAGGAATGGCTTTCATTGTAGCCGAGCTCGCCCAGGATCGGCGTCAGTTCCATGGCGCGCTCCAGCGGCGCCAGGATCTGTTCCATGTCGAGGTCGCGCTGCGACGGCGAAAGCCGCGCCTGGTCCTTCTCCAGCAGGTCGCGCGGATGGCAGAGACGCGGGTTGGTCTCCTCGTAATAACCCCATTCGATCTGGCCGCCCTCGGCGGTCTTGGGATCGCCGGTGTCGCGCATATAGGCCGAGTTGCCCTGGTCGCGCAGCAGCGGCCAGCCGATCTCCTTGCCGGTGCCGGCAAACTCATTATAGGGCCCGAAGAAAGTCAGCGGATGGTCGATCGGCATGACCGGCAGGTCCTCGCCAACCATCTCCGCGATCAGCCGGCCCCAGATACCGGCGCAGACGATGACATAATCCGCCTCGATGGTGCCCCGATCGGTCACCACGGCGCTGATGCGGCCGTCCTTGACGATGAGTGACCTCGCCGGCGTATTGGCGAAGGACTTCAGCTTGCCGGAAGCTTCGGCCTGATCGACCAGCTTGCCGGCAACAGTCTGCGAGCGCGGGATGACGAGGCCGGCGTCCGGGTCCCACAGACCGCCCTGCACCATGTCCTGTTCGATCAGCGGAAATCTTTCCTTGATCTCGGCTGGTTCGATCAGGCGTGCGCGCGTGCCGAAGGCCTTCGCCGAGGCGATCTTGCGCTTGATTTCTTCCATACGGCTGTCGTCGCCGACGCGCGCGACCTCGAGGCCGCCGATACGCGCGTAGTGGCCCATCTTCTCGTAGAAATCGATGGAGTAGAGCGTCGTCCAGCACGACAGGAAATCATGGCTGGTCGTGTAGCAGAAGTCGGAGGCGTGCGCCGTCGAGCCGATGTCGGTCGGGATACCCGACTTGTCGATGCCGACAATGTCGTCCCAACCGCGCTCGATCAGATGATGGGCGACCGACGCGCCGACAATACCGCCGAGGCCAATGATCACGACCTTCGCCTTTTTCGGAAACTCTGCCATTGCCCGCGACTCCAAAGTGCTATTGCGGGCAGCGTCGGCGCCCGTTTGATCGGCGCACAATATGCAGGCGACGGGCACGACGCTACCGCCTGTTTGCGACACGCCGCAGGTGCGGCGCGACCCGATATGGATCAGGAAAATTCGCTACCCGTCAGGCAAAAGCCCAGATGTCCTCGGCCTGGAAGCCGACCTGGTAGCCCGCGGTCTTCATCTTGACCACGACCTGGCCGATCTCCGCTGCCGGCAGCGCGCCGACCTCGACCTTGATCATGCCTGGACGGTAGCGCTTGAGGTCGAGCTGTTCGAAGACAATCCAGTCGGCGCCCTCGCAATCGACGAGGAAAGCATCGATGTGGGTGATGCCGTTGCGGTCGAGCAATGTCTGCAGCGTTTCCGATGGCACCTCGATATCCCTGAGATGCGGTGCGAACTTGTTGAAGTTGGCGTCGGCCTCGCCCCAGGCATTCTTGCCCGACATCAGATTGGTGTCGGTGACCGACGAGCAGCCTATGAACTCGATGGGCAGCGTACCCGCCTCGAGCGCGGCGGCATCGAAGGTGTGGACGGTGATCGTCCCCTTCGTCTTGGTGACAGCCACCGGCTCGATGACAAAGCGGCTCGTGTCGGGATAGTTGGCGCGCAGCCGTTTCTGATTGTAGGGGATCGGCTCGACCAGCACGGCGCGAGCGCCGGGAATGCGGTGCAGCCATGGCGTGACGTCGTCGAACAGCGCACCGTCGCAGGCCCCGACATTGACCATCTGGAACGGCCGTCCCGCCCCACTGAGGCGCGCCTTCAGCGCTGCCTTGGCCAGGAACTTTGTCCCGCGCAGCGACGGCCCACGATCGATCACGCCCTCGGGAAGACCAAGCGACAGGGCGATGCGCGCCAGGCTGGATACGGATCTCATGACTTGTCTCCAGGAATGACGTGCAAGGCGGTGCGCTGCTGGCCACGGGCCACTGTCGCCCATAGTGCCATCAGCGGCGTCGCCAGCAGCAGGAATGGCGGGATCAGATGCGGGAAATAGATGCGCGTGTCGTGGATCGGGAAGACGGCGAACTTCGCCAGCGCGCCGAGCACCAGAGCCGCAAACAGAATGCCGGCACGGCGGTCGAGGCGGAAGCCGGCGCGGCCGGCCGCATACCAGCCGGCCAGAGCCAGCACCGACACGCCGACCCAGCTGTTCAGGCTGACGGCGCGCAGCAGCGACGTGGCAAACGCCCGGAGATAGGCTGTGACCGAAAATGGCGGCTCGAACCCGTCCATATTGTAGTGCTGTTCGATGCTGGAGAACCAAAAATGCGGCCACCAGCCGGGATGATGGGCCCAGTGCGAGATGGCGAAGTAGGCGACGAAGGAAGCGGCAAACCCGGCCACCGCGCCCCACGCCTTCTGCCGGAACGAAACCAGCAGCACCGCGAAAATAGCCAGGAAAACTATAGTGTCCGGCCGAGCCATGAAGGCGAGGAAGAGCAGGACCGCGGTTGCGACCTCGCGACCCCGGACATAGGCGTAGAGCCCGCCGAGAAACAGCGCCGAACACAACAGGTCGGGCGTCGCGGCACGTGCCGCATCGCCGAAATCGGCCATGATCAGCACAGCGCCGACCACGGGCGCCAACGCCAATGCCTTCTGCGAGCGTAGCCAGAGCAATGCGATCGCGCCGAACAGCAGGACGGAGAACACGGAGACGAGCCGCATCGCCTCGACCGGCGACATCACCGAACTCATCGTCGACAGGATCTCGGCGTAGAGGAACTTGATCCGGTACATGCCAAGTAGCGAATGGAAGTCGGCGGCATTTTCCGTCATGTGGCTGCGGAACCCGCCCCCATCATCAGTCAGGGTTTTATAGTCGCCTGCAGAAACACCTGATTTGACGGTGTCGTAGGCGTAGTCATGCAGCGCCTGCGAATCGGGATAGGTACCCTCCTCGGCAACAGCGAGATAGGGCAGCATGTCCCAGTTGGCATCCGGCATCGCCCATGCCGTAAACGCCGTCAAAAGGATATAGAGCGCGAAGGCCGCCGCGCCGATCGGCGCGGCCAGCCGCGCATAAGTCCCCTCACCCCACGCCAGACCGGCCTCGGTGAGCCGGTCGAGCGGGTTTTTCGCGGTGGGAGACTTGGTCAGCATTGCTCAGCGAACTTCTATTTAGCGGACTTGGCTTTTGACGAAATCCTTCACGATCGACACGATACCGCGCGACAGCAGGCTGTCGAAGGCATCGACGAAGCGGTCGACATGCTCGCGCTGGCAGATCAGCGGCGGCTCGAGCCGGATGACGTTGCGGTTGTATTCGGTGAAGGCGACGAGCACGTCATAGTCGCGCAAGAGCAGCGCGCCGACGAAGCCGGACAGGGAGCCCTTCAGCTTGTCGTCGAGCACGCTGACGATCGGGCGCAGCACCATCGGCAAGGTCTGCGAGAAGTCGTGGAACTCCAGGCCGACCATGAGGCCCTTGCCGCGCACGTCCTTAATGATCTTCGGGTACTTGTCCTTCAGCGCCTGCAGCCGCTGCAGCAGATAGTCGCCAGTGACGGCGGCGTTGTCGATCAGCCCCTCGTCATAGAGCACGTTGAGCGCCTCGATCGAGGTGACGCAGGCCTCGCCCATGCCGCCGAAGGTCGCCATGGCGTGGATCATCGCCGTCTTCGGCGTGCCATAGGCCTTCATGTAGACCTCGCGCCGGGCAATCATCGCGCCGACGGCCGCCTTGCCACCGCCAAGCGACTTGGCCAACGCCGTCACATCGGGAACGACGCCGTAATGCTCGAAGGCATAGAAGCGGCCAGAGCGGCCATAGCCGCACTGCACTTCGTCGGCGACCCACAGCACGCCATACTGGTCGCACAGTGCGCGCAGCTTCTGCCAGTATTCGGCCGGCGCCTGGATGATGCCACCACCGCCCTGGATGGTTTCGAGCACGATGACGCCGACCTCCGGGTCGGAGCGGAATAGACGCTCGACCGCTTCGATGTCGGCAAAGGGAATACGGACCGTGTTGTCCGCCATCCTGAAGTCGGCGCGATAGAGCTGGCCGTCGGTAATGCCCAGCACACCCTTGGTCTTGCCGTGGAAGGAATTCTCGGCATAGACGATTTTCGGCCGCTTCGGGCCGGCGGCGCGCTCGGCGAGCTTCACCGCGGCTTCCATGGCTTCGGAGCCGGACGAACCGAGGAACACCATGTCCAGATCGCCCGGCGAGCATTTGGCAATGTTGTGCGCAAGTGCCGCCGCATATTGCGACATGAAGGCGATGGCGATTTCCTGCCGCTTCTCCTCCTGGAATTTCTTCCGCGCCTCCAGGATACGCGGATGGTTGTGGCCGAAAGCCAGCGAACCGAAACCGCCGAAGAAGTCGAGGATCTTGCGGCCATTCTGGTCGATGTAGAACATGCCTTCGGCGCGCTCGATCTTGATCTTGTGGAAGCCGAGCAGCTTCATGAAATGCAGCTGGCCAGGATTGAGATGCGCCTTGAACAGATCGGTCATGCGCGCGACATCCATCGACTTGGCCTGCTCGACGCTGATCAGGTCGGGCTTGGCGATGGTGGCGGGCGACAGCGCCGGCGCGCTGACCATGGTGCGCACATTCGTCTGCTCGGGCTTGGCCATGACGGTCATTTCAATCTCCTGTCTGCGCGCACGAACAGGATCGTGCGCAACGAAAACTGTCTTGCGAGCCCGCTATTCGGCGGGCACATGTTTGGCGGCGACGGCGTGACCGGCCTTCTTGGCGCGGTACTCGCTGTAGGCGGCGATCAGCATGTCCTCGTCGCGATACTGCGGCACCCAGCCGAGCTGGCGCTCGGCCTTGGAGACGTCGAGCACGCACTCCTCGTCGGCGATCAGATATTGCTCCGGGTCCATGATCGGCATGTTCATGAGATCGAGCAGGTCGAGCGTGCGCTTGACCGCCCAGCCTGGCGTGGGCAGCAGGATCGACTTCGAGCCGGCATGCCGGATCAGGTCGCCGAGCAATTTCTTCACCGGTGGCGGGTTGAGCGAGCCCAGATTATAGGCTTCGTTGGGCACGCCGGCCTTCCAGGCCGCGCGGGCAGCTTCCGCACAATCGAAAACAGAAATGAACTGGTACGGGTTCCTGCCCGAACCGATCATCGGCACGGGCAGATTCCAGTCGATCAGCTTGAACAGTTTTTCGAGAATGCCGAGCCGTCCGGGGCCGATAATGAGGCGCGGGCGAAACAGCGAGATCGACATGCCGCGCTTACGCCATTCGGCGGCCAGTTCCTCGGTCTTCTGCTTCGACCAACCATACTCGCCAAGCGGTGCGACCGGGTGCTCTTCGGTCATCGGCTGCGTGATCGTGTGGCCGTAGATCATGTCGGTCGTATAGTGGACGAGCTTGGGTGCGCCGGCTCTGCCCATGGCCTGCATGATGTGCTCGGTGCCGTGGAAGTTGACCGGAAAGAAGAAATCGTGGCGCTTGGCGCGCACCTGGATCGGCGACAGCATCTTGGCCGACAGGTTGTAGACCATGTCATCTGGCTCGATGCCGACAAATGCCACCGAGGCAGCCTCGGTCACGTCGCACTGGACGAAACGGACGTTGCGGTAGTGCGGCAGGTCGCTCTTGACCATGTCGGCGACGACAACCTCCTCACCATCAGCCACAAGCTTCGGGGCAAGGTGGCGGCCGACGAAACCGTCGCCGCCGAAAATCACATGTCTCATCGAACGGTCTCGCTGTGAATCTTGTCGGACGAAAGGGAAGCCGTTTCCTCGTCATGCCCGCGGCCACTTTGCGCGATCAGCACCGTGCCGACGCAGATGCAGGCGATGCCTGCGATGCGCCAGCCATTGAGATCCTCGCGGAAGACGAAATAGGCGAAGATGGCGACGGCGACATAAGCGAGGCTGAGGAACGGATAGGCGAAGGAAAGCTCGACCTTGGACAATACATAGAGGTGCGAGGCCATCGAGATGACGAAGGTGCACAGGCCAAGGAACACCCAAGGGCTAAAGACGATCTGCAACAGCTTGATGAGCGGGTTGACGCCCTCGAACGAGATCGGCCCGAGCGACATCATGCCTTGCTTCAGCATCAGCTGCGCTGCGGCATTGGTCATGACCGTAAAGAGAATGAAGACGATGTATTTCATGTTTTCCAAGCCACCCCTTCACGTCTCCTATTACAAACCCGCGAATATTTCGTGAAGTCAAAAGAACGTTTTGAAAGAACCGCAAGCTTATCGTTGCACTAACCAATATTATTTCAAATTCTACCTATTCCGCGGCTTCGACGGCGCCACGCCGCGTGTCGAGCTTCTTTGCGGTCCGCGCCCAAAAGCTTGACATGAAGGCCTGATCGCGAAGCGCCTCCAGGCGAGGCCATTCGGGAAAGGACGAAGCGAAGATATCGGCGGGCATGCGGGCGTCCTTGTAGGGATTGACCGCACCGCCGGCCTCGACCGTGATGCGGTCGAGTTCCCGCAGCAAGGCCAGCGTCGCCGCTCCCCGGTTGGGGAAATCAAGCGTCAGCGTGTATCCGGGACGCGGGAATGAAAGCAGCGCCGGCGAGCGGACGCTGCCGAAGCGTTTCAGCACGGTGAGGAACGACCCCTGCCCCGCTCGCCTGGCGGCAGCGAGAAGCTCCGGCACGACGGTGCGCGCGGCCGCTTCCGGTATCACACTCTGATGCTGGAAAAGCCCTTTCGGCCCGTAAAGCCGGTTCCAGTCGCCCACGCCGTCAAGCGGAAAGAAGAAACTGTGGTAACCGACCTGGCGCGGCGCCGTCGACCGCCCCTTCTTCCAACGGTAGGCAGCGTTGAATGCGGTCAGGAACGGGCGATTGAGCACATTGAACGGCGGCTGGACCGGTATCGAGAGATTGCCGCCGGCACGCGAGGCGGCATGCGAGCCGTGATCGGCATGATTGCCGGTGAACAGCAATCCACGACCGCTGTTGCGACCGCCGGCAAGCTGGTCGATCCAGGCGACCGCATATTCATTGGCCTGATCGGCGGCCTCGGCCAGGCCGAAGAATTCGCCAAGGTCGCGAAACGGCGTCGCCTTCTCGACGATGTCGAGTGAAGGAACCCGCATCAACCGGATCGAGGCCGACAGGATGAGGCCGGTCAGTCCCATGCCGCCGATCGTCGCCCGAAACAGCCGCGGATTGTCTGTCGCCGAGCAGCGATGGCTTTTTCCGTCGGACCTGAGCAGCGTGAAGGTCTCGACATGGCAGCCGAAAGTGCCGCGCCGATGATGGTTCTTGCCATGGACGTCATTGGCGATGGCGCCGCCGAGCGTGACGAATTGCGTGCCCGGAACAACCGCCGGGAAGAAGCCGTAAGGCGCGGCATGGGCGATGATGTCGGACAGGAGCACGCCGGAGTCCGCCTCGATAAGACCCGTCTCGGCGTCGAAGGCTCGGATACGGTTCAACGGCCGCATGTCGACTACCGTGCCGGCCTCGTTCTGGCAGGAATCGCCGTAGGAGCGCCCATTGCCATAGGCCAGCAGCGACGCCGGCTTGGCCTGGCCTGCCCTCAGCAGCGCAATGCCATCCTCGGCGCCGATCGCTCGTGGCGCTGGCGGCGTGGCGAGGCCAAAACTGTGGAACCGTTCGGCAGCCATGCCTACCAGCCCCCGATGACCAGCAGCACCGCGCCGATCAGCACGACGATCTGGCTGCGCCAGTCACGGATGATGAAGACGACCGGGTCGTCATGCATCTCGTCGCGGCGGGCGAGAATCCAAACGCGCATGGTGAGATAGAGCACGATCGGCGCCAGCGGCCAGATCAGCCACGGATGCGGATAAAGCTCGCGCACCGAAACACTGTCCATGTAGAGCGCCAGAACCAACGCCGAGGAGAAGGCCGAGGCCATACCGGCCTGGGCGACGATCTCCTGGTCCTCGGTGCGATAGCCGCGACCGGCAATGCGCTCGCCAGGCGGAATTGCGGTGGTGCGCAATTCGACAAAGCGCTTCACCAGCGCCAGTGACAGGAAGAAGAAGATAGAGAAGGCAAGCAGCCAGAACGAGACGTCGACGCCGGTCGCGGCCGCACCCGCCAGGACGCGGATCGTGTAGAGGCCGGCGAGCGTCAGCACGTCGACCAGCAGCATGCGCTTGAACGACAGCGAATAGGCTGTCGTGACGACCATGTAGCCGCCGAGCACGGCCAGGAATTCCACCGGCAAAAGCAGCCCGGTGCCGATGCCGATCGCCAGAAGCACAGCGATCGAGCCTAGGCCGAACGGGATCGACAGGGCGCCGCTCGCAAACGGCCTGTTGCGCTTGGTGACGTGCTTGCGGTCGAGCGCGAGGTCAAAGAAATCGTTGAGGATATAGATGGCCGACGCCACCGCGCTGAACGAGATAAACGCCAGCAGGCATTCCCAGATCATGTCGGAGTTGAAATATTCGTGCGAGAGCACCATCGGCACCGCGATCAGCGAGTTCTTCAGCCACTGATGGACGCGCAGCATCTTGATGATGGTCCGCAATGTCGGCTTCGGAACAGGCATCGTCTCGGCGCCGTGCGCCGCTTGCCAGCGAGCGGCATGACGATCGGGCGCCACGACGATCGCCGCTCGCGCGGCATCGAAGACCTGGAGGTCGTGGCGGCTGTTGCCGGCATAGTCGAAACCGCCGTCGCCATAGGCCGCGATCAGCGAGGCGCGCTTCTTGCCCGAAGTGAGATTGTCGAGACCGTCGGTTGCCAGCACCCGGTCGAAAATGCCGAGGTGAGTAGCGATGGCGTCGGCGAATTTGCGTGGCGTGCCGGTCGCCAGCACGATCCTGCGGCCTTCGGCGTGCTCAGCGCGAATGCGATCGAGTAGCGGCTCGCGATAGGGCAGCGCCGTCGGGTCGATGTCGATGCGTTGGGCGATCGCCTGCTTCAGCCGCGCCGGTCCGCTGGCGGCCCAGAAAGGCACGAGGAAGATATAGAGCGGATTCTTCTTGAAAAGGATGAACAGTCCTTCCCACAACAGGTCGGTCGCGATCAGCGTGCCGTCGAGATCGACCGCAAGCGGTATTGCGTTCCTTTCCGAGCGCGCATCCATGTCCGTCCTGCCCTGCCAGCGTATGATCCGGGAAACCGGAATCTCGTTGCGCGCCCCGTTTCGGCGTCTTGAAAGCTGGTATAGCGGGGGATGGCGTAGCGAACGTTAAAACGCCCGGTTGCAGGCGGCTGCCGCGGCTGTATTTCCGGCGTCATTGTTAAACAACTGCTACCGGAAACGATAAAAGGCCGAGCGAATGCCCGGCCTTTCCTGTCATACCGTTGAGACTTACTTGATGCGGGCGACGCCGCCCGAGATCTCGACTGTTTCAGAGCCGGTCAGGGCTTCGAGGTCGCCGTTGGGCAAGGTGACGAAGCAGCCATTGGCGCAGAACTCGACCGTTTCACCAGCGGCCAGCGCAAGGTCGGTCTTGCTGCCGCCCTCCGTCACGACCAGCGTGCGGGTCTCGGCGTCCTTATTGACCGCGCTCGCGGCATTGGCCGAGCCGACGGCAGCGACCAGGGCGACGGCAGCGACGAGAGACTTCCACATGTTGCAATATCGGTGTTCCCACCGCCTCTGTTGCATTTCGCAAGGCATTTTCGCCTTTGCATGGAAGCTTATATGAGATGGAAGCTGAACCGCAACTGAATGCCGCATTCATGCCGTAATCGACTTTGGCATCCTCCATGCCGGTCAACGCGCGGCGAGACCGATCTTCGCAGCGCATTATCAGCGCTGATCGCGAACGGCTGACAAGGGAACAAGAAGCCTAGTCGGGATCGGGCTTGCGCACCTTGCGCCCCGTCTTGGCCAGTCGCTTCTTCTCGGCCTCGGCCTCGGCCTTCACCTGTTCCTGTTCGGCGAAGTCGGCCTCGATCTTGTCGTCGTCGATCGGCCAGGCCTTGGGCTTCTTGATCTCGACGACGGCGCGCGGCGTCGAGGGAATTTCGATGTGCTCGTCGTTGAATTTTTCGAGCACGGCGAAGCGGACGTCGTTCTGCAGAATGTTGCCGTTCATCACATCGGCCAGGAAAACCCTGATCTCGAATTCGAGCGCGGCCGCGCCAAAATTGGAAAACAGTACGAAGGGTTCGGGGTTCTTCAGCACCAGCGGATGATTGCGCGCGATCTCCAGCAGGATGGCATGGACCTGCTTGACGTCGCTGCCATAGGCGACGCCGACCTTGATGTCGATGCGGCCGAGCTTGTTGCGATGCGTCCAGTTGCCGACAGAATTGTTGATCAGGTTCGAATTGGGCAGGATCACCGACTGACGCTGGAAGGTCTCGATCTCGGTCGCGCGTACGCTGATCTTCTTGACCGTGCCGCTGACATCGCCGGCGACGATCCAGTCGCCGACCTTGAACGGCCGCTCGGCCAGCAGGATCAGGCCGGAGACGAAATTGGACACCACATTCTGCAGGCCAAAGCCGATACCGAGGGAAAGAGCACCGGCGACCAGCGCAAGACTGGACAGGTCGATGCCCGCCGCCGAGATGCCGACAAGAGCCGCAAGGGCAACGCCGGCATAGCCGACCGCCAGCCGGATCGAGTTGCGCACCCCGGTATCGACCTTGCCGCGCGCCATTACCGACCCGTCGAGCCAGCCCTGGAACCAGCGCGTCAGGAAATAGCCGATGACGAACACGACGATGCCGGAGAGGATGCCAGTGACCGAAATCGTCACCGACCCGATATTGATCCCGGTTGCCAGTTTGTAGGCCCACGCCTGGATGTCGCCCGGCTGGAAGCCCCACATCAGCAGGATCAGCGGCAGGAACACCAGCACGATCATCAGGTTGATGGCGACGCTGACGACGAGGCCGAGCTGGTCGAGTGCCGTGTCCTCGTAGCTGGAATTGGCCGACAGCCAGCGCCCTACCGAGGTGTTGGCGAAAGCCCCCTCATCGCCGATCGCCCGCGCCGACAGGAAGCCGATATAGGCGGTGATCAGGGCGGTGCCGGTGACCACGACCTGCAGCGACACGAACAGGGCAAGGCCGATATAGCCGAGCAAGGCCGCGACTATGGTGAACAGACCAAGCGACAGCGACAGGTAACGCAGCCATGCCGGCCATGGCCGCCAGCTTCCGTCGCGCGCCTTGAACGGTCGCAGCATCGCCATCAGGATCAGGATGATGCCGACGATGATTGTGGCGACGAAACTGCGGGCGATGGTCAGCGACAGCGGCGAGCCCATCTTGTCATTGATGACTGACAGGAAAGTGTTGACGCTGATGACCACGGCCATGGCGGTAGCCAAGCGAACCAACCAGCGCGCCGGCCCCGTCTCGACCGGGATAAGACGCCAGGTCGGCAGCCGCGGCGATAGCGCCGCATTGGTCAGCCGGTTGACGCAGAACACCACCCCGATGACCGTCGCCAGCGCATTGAGGAAGAGGCCTATGTCGCCGCGCAACACATTGTAATAATTGAAAAAGAAGATGGTCGAGCCGAGAAAGGCGCCGACTGCCAGCGTCGGCAGCAATGTCGACCAGAAGGCCACCGACAGGCGGCTGAGATAGGACGGGTTTTCGTTGGCGGGGTCAGCTTCGAATACCCGCCCGAACAGGCGCCGGCCGCCGACCAGCAGCACCAGCGCCAGCCCGAGCGCCACGAAGGTTGCCGCGAGGATGGCCTGGAACTTGAACTTGAAGGCGAAGCTCAGCCAGGACGACACCGCCTTGTAGAAATTGCCGAACTCGTCACTGGCATCCGAAAAGACCTGCGGGCTCAGCGCATCGGACAGCACGTAGCGCTTGGTCAAAAGGTTGCGGAACAGCGCGCTGCGCATATTGCCGATGTTATCGATCAGCCCGCTGATGCGGATCGAAAGCGTTTGCGCCACGGCGATGACCGAGTTGATTTCCGCCTTCTCGGACACCAGTGCCTGGCGTTCGCCACTGACGATGTCGGGCTCCGGCGGCTGGCCGGCAGCGGGTGCTGCGCCAAGCTGCTCAAGCCGGTTGTTGATCTCGCCAAGGCGTGTGCGGAAGGCCAGCGCGCTGTTCAGCGATTGCCGCGACAATTCCTCGAGTTGCAGGCGGATATCGACGAGGGCGCTATCGTCCTCGGCGTCCTGCTGGATCTTCTTTTCGAGATTGTCGGTCTTGGTCGTCAGGTCCTGCAGGATTTTCTGCTGGTCGGCGACGAGTCCGGCCGGCGCCTGGCCAAGCCCTTGCGCCGCCGCGTCGAACGACAACGGCGCCGAAACGACAAGGGCGAGAACCAAAACGAGGCGAAGCAATCGGAAAAGCATGATTTGTTGGCGACTCACGGGCGCAAAGAGCAGTTTGAAAGCCTGTCCTTGATAAAGACGGCCATATCATGGGGCAAGCCGTCGCATCCGATCGCTGACCCAACCTGATCGCGGGCCCAAGCGTCGGCCAGTCGAAAGGCGATGGCGCAATACTGGCTTTGCGGATGCGGCCTGCTCTATAGTCTGCCGCATCGCCCGAACCGGATGACAATGATGGCAGAGTACTCGGCCTTTTCGCTGCTCGCGAACGCGCTCAAGGGAAACAAGGACTGGAAGCCGGCCTGGCGCAAGCCGGATCCGAAGGCATCCTATGATGTCATCATCATTGGCGGTGGCGGCCATGGGCTGGCGACCGCTTATTATCTCGCCAAGGAACACGGCATCACCAATGTCGCCGTGCTGGAGAAGGGCTGGCTCGGCTCCGGCAATGTCGGCCGCAACACGACGGCTGTGCGCTCGAACTATCTGCTGCCCGCGAACACCCGCTTCTACGAACACTCGATGAAGCTGTGGGAGAACCTGTCGCACGAGCTCAACTACAACGTCATGTTCTCGCAGCGCGGCTGCCTGAACCTGGCGCACACGCCCGCCCAGTTCGACGACTATGCAAGGCGCGGCAATGCCATGCGCCATCTCGGCGTCGACGCCGAATTGATGACGCCAGCGCAGATCAAGCGTCTGATCCCGGCGCTTGATATCTCCGACAGTGCACGCTTCCCGGTGATCGGCGGCCTGATGCAACGGCGCGCCGGCACAGCCCGCCACGATGCGGTGGCCTGGGGCTATGCGCGCGGTGCCGACCGGCGCGGCGTCGACATCATCGAGAATTGCGAGGTTACCGGCTTCCTGCGCGATGGCGACCGCGTCACAGGCGTGTCAACCTCGCGTGGCGACATCCGCGCCAAGAAGGTCGCGGTTGCCGTGGCCGGCAGCACCGGACGCGTCATGCAGTTGGCCGGCATCGAGACGATGCCGATCGAGAGCCACGTGCTGCAGGCCTTCGTCACGGAGTCGCTGAAGCCCTTCATCGACACCGTCGTGACGTTCGGCATGGGCCATTTCTACATGTCGCAGTCGGACAAGGGCGGTCTTGTCTATGGCGGCGACCTCGACGGCTACAACAGCTACGCCCAGCGCGGCAATCTGCCCATCGTCGACGAAGTGATGAGCGAGATGCTGGCGCTGTTCCCAGGCCTTGCCCGCGTGCGCATGCTGCGCTCATGGGGCGGCGTCTGCGACATGTCGATGGATGGCTCGCCGATCATCACCACCGGTCCCCTGCCCGGCATGTATCTCAACTGCGGCTGGTGCTATGGCGGCTTCAAGGCGACGCCGGCTTCCGGCTGGTGCTTTGCCTGGACCATCGCCAAGGATCAGCCGCACGACTTCAACGCCCCGTTCACGCTCGACCGCTTCCACCGCGGGCTGGTGATCGACGACAAGGGCCAGGGCGCGACCCCCCGGCTGCATTAGACCATGATCCGGAACCGCACGACCGCGCTAGCGAAAAGTGGAAACCGGTTTTCCGACCGGATCACGGTCAAACAAGAAGATAGAATTCAATGTTGATCACCTGTCCGTATTGCGGCCCTCGCGATGTCATCGAATTCACCTATCAGGGTGACGGCAACCGCGAGCGTCCCGACCCCGCCTCGCAGAATTTCGAGGCGTGGAACGCCTATGTCTACGACCGGCTGAATCCGGCCGGCGACCACAACGAAATCTGGCAGCATTCCGGCGGTTGCCGCGCGCATCTGCGGGTCGTGCGCAACACGCTCACGCATGAGATATCCAGCGTCGCCTTCGTGCGCGGCGATCACACCTCGATCGCGCGTCGCAAGGCCGAGGGCAAGTCATGAGCCCGCGCCGCACCGACACAGGCGGCCGCATCGACAGGCTGAAAACCATCCGCTTCACCTTTGACGGTGTGGCCTATACCGGCCATGCCGGCGACACGCTGGCATCGGCCCTGCTGGCCAAGGGCGTCACCCTTTTTGGGCGCTCGTTCAAATACCACCGCCCGCGCGGCCTGCTGACGGCGGGTGTCGAAGAACCCAACGCCCTGGTGACGGTGCTGAAGGGCGAGGTCCGCGAGCCCAACATTCCGGCGACCATGGTCGAGATCCATGACGGACTGGTGGCCATCAGCCAGAACCGTTTTCCGTCGCTTGCCTGGGACATCAATGCCGTCAACCAGCTCGGCGGCAAGCTCCTCTCGGCCGGCTTCTACTACAAGACTTTCATGGGACCGGTGATCGGTCCGCTCAAAGGCACGCGCTTCTGGATGGTCTGCGAGCATTTCATCCGCCGAGCCGCCGGCCTCGGCAGCGCCGGATCGGCAAAGGACCCGGCCCGCTACGAGCGCATGAATGCCTTTTGCGACGTGCTGGTGGTCGGCTCCGGCCCCGCCGGGCTGATGGCCACCAAGGCCGCCGCCGATCAGGGCGCTCGCGTCATGCTGGCCGATCTCGAGCCGCGTTTCGGCGGCTCGGCCAACTGGTCTGATGAGACGATTGATGGCGCGCCGGCCTCCGACTGGGCCCGCCGCACCGTCGCTCAGCTCGAAGGACGCGACAATGTCCGGCTTTTGCCGCGCACCACGGTCTGGGGCTATTACGACAACAACACGCTTGCGGCACTCGAACGGGTCACTGACCACAAGGAGCAGCCCGGCAAGGGCGAGCCGCGCCATCGCTACTGGGCAATCCGCGCCAACTCTGTTGTTTTGGCCACGGGTGCTTTTGAGCGGCCGCTGGTCTTCCCCGGCAACGACAGGCCGGGCGTGATGCTGGCGCATGCCGCCGAGCGCTATGCCAATGAGTTCGGCGTGCTGCCGGGCGAGCGGATCGCGCTGTTCACCAACAATGACAGCGCCTATCGGACGGCCGTCGCCTTGAAGAAAGCGGGTGCGGCGATCGTCGCTATCGCCGACGTCCGGACGGAGCTTTCAGCCGAGATGCGCAAGCTGGCCGAGGAAGTCGAGGCCGAGATCCTTGCTGGCCATGCCGTCGTCGCCACCGAGGGCGGCAAGGCGCTGTCCGGTCTCAAGCTGCAGCGCTTCGACATGGCCAATGGCACGCTCACCGGCGATGCGCGCAGCATCCACGCCGATTGCCTGCTGATATCGGGCGGCTGGTCGCCGACCATCCATCTGGCCAGCCAGGCCGGCGCCAAGGCGGAATGGAATGCCGCGCGGCAAGCCTTCCTGCCACCGAAGCCGACACAAAAGTGGATCGGCGCCGGCGCCTTCACCGGCAGTTTTTCGACGGCCGAGGCGATCGCCGAAGGCCGCGCCGCCGGCCTTGCCGCGGCCGGTGGAACAGGCACGCCGACGGCATTGCCCATCGTCGAAGCCGTACCCGGAGATCCCGATCCGGCGCCGGTTTTCGAAATCAGGGCCAAGGGCAAGAGCTTTGTCGATTTCCAGCACGATGTCACGGCGGAAGATGTGCGGCTGGCGCACCGCGAAGGCTTCGTCTCGGTCGAGCATCTGAAGCGCTACACCACGCTCGGCATGGCGACCGACCAGGGCAAGAGCTCCAATATCCCAGGCCTTGCCATCATGGCCGAAGCACTGGGCAAGCCGATCCCCGAGGTTGGCACGACGCGCTTCCGGCCGCCCTTTGCACCGGTGTCGATCGGCTCGCTGGCGGCGGAGCGCTTCGGCGACCTGAAGCCCGAGCGGCTGACGCCGATGCATGACTGGCATGTCGCCAATGGCGCGACCATGTATTCCGCCGGCCTCTGGTACCGGCCGATGATCTATGGCCATGCCGGTGAGACGGTTGAGCAAGCCTATGTGCGCGAGGCCAAGGCGACGCGTGAAAGCGCCGGCATCGTCGACGTCTCGACCTTGGGCAAGATTGCCATGCAAGGTCCTGATGCCGCCGCATTCCTCGACCGCGTCTACACCAACATGTTTTCGACGCTGGCGGTCGGCAAGGCGCGCTACGGGCTGATGCTGCGCGAGGACGGCCTCGCCTTTGACGACGGCACCACCTGGCGGCTGGGCGAGCAGGATTTCCTGATGACCACTACCACGGCGAACGCCGGCAAGGTGATGCAGCATCTGGAATATTTCCTCGACGTCATCTGGCCGGAGCTGAAAGTCCACGTCACCTCGGTGACCGACGAATGGGCGGGCGCCGCGATTGGCGGGCCGAAGGCCAGGCAGATCCTCGCCTCTTGTGTTACCGGCACGGCAGTCGACAACGCCACCTTGCCCTTCATGGGCATCGTGCGCGGCGAAATAGCTGACGTGCCGGTGATGATCTGCCGGCTCTCCTTCTCCGGCGAAATGGCGTTCGAGGTTTATTCCGGTGCCGGCCATGGCACCCATGTCTGGGAGGCACTGATCGAGGCCGGCAAGCCGCACGGGCTGGTTACCTACGGGCTCGAGGCGCTGGGCACGATGCGCATCGAGAAGGGCCATGTCACCGGCGCCGAGATCGACGGCCGCACCACGGCGCGCGACCTGCATCTCGACTGGATGCTGTCGAAGAAAAAGCCGTTCATCGGTTCGGCGATGATGGACCGCGAGGGCCTGATTGCGTCTGACCGTCTGGAACTGGTCGGCGTGATTGCACTCGACAATCGGCCACTGAATGGCGGCGCGCACATCGTCGAGGAGATTGACGAGGCTAATCCTCACGGCTCGATCGGCCACATCACCGCTTGCTGCTATTCGCCGGCGCTGGGCAAGCATATCGCGCTCGCCCTGGTCAAAGGCGGCAAGGCGCGGCGCGGCACGCGCGCCCATGTCTCCGATCCCCTGCGCAACCGCTTCGGACCGGTCGAGATCGTCTCCAACCACTTCTTCGATCCGGAAGGGACCCGCATGCATGGTTGAGCGTCAATCGCCCCTTGAGCCGGAGTTTCACGTCGGCTCGCACGGCAATTTCGAGCATGGCGTCGAGATCATCCTGACCGAGACACGGCCGGGTTCGATCGTGCAGCTGGCGGCCTGGCCCGGTGAGGAAAAGGCGCTGATATCAGCCATCCGCACCGTCACCGGGCTTGCGCTGCCCGATGGTGCCGGCGGCGGCTTGAGCGACGGCGTGAAGTCGGTGTTCGGCTTCGCACCGGGAAAATTCACCGTCGCCGACGAAGCCGAAGGACTGGCCGCGGCATTCGCCAAGGTGGTAACCCCGGCCATCGGCACGGTGACCGATCTTTCGCACGGCCGCACCGCCATCCGCATCGCCGGGCCGAAGGCCGAATGGGTGCTGGCGAAGTTCTTCGCCATCGACTTCGCGCTGCCGGCCTTCCCGGTTGGCGCCGGCCGCTCGACCACCCATCACGACGTCTTCGCCCAGATCCAGCGCACCGGCGCCGACCAGTTCGACATCTATGTCTTTCGCTCGTTCGCCCGCTCGTTCTGGAAGGCGCTCTGCCATGCCAGCGAGGAAGTCGGCTACGAGGTGCAATAGAGCAATTCCAGGAAAAGTGTGAAACGGTTTTCCCGGGAAAAGCGCCTCGCGCTTTCCCTCCGGAATTGCGTCAAGACAAGGAGTAGAGCAATTCACCGTTTCCCGAATTGCTCTAACTGGCGCGGCCGGATGGTCGCTTCGCCCCTGGTTCTGGCATCAAGGCCGACCGGTTCTGCCGCTAGAGAATTCCGCGGCAAACGACCATGGTGGCAAAACGTGGCCGCCTAGCCGGCCCAAGGGATAAATCCCGTCTCAGCGTCGGCACATCGTTTGGTTCGAACATCTCCATGACCGCAGAAATATCCGCCGGCGCCACGGATCGCGCCGATGTGTCGGCCAGGGCCATGCTCCTGCTGCCGCTGACGGTTGCCTGCGGCGTCTTCATGACCAGCCTCGACCAGAATGTCGTGGTGACGGCGCTGCCGGGTATCAGCGAAAGTCTCGGCCGCCCGCCCAGCCAGCTCGGCCTCTTGATCACTGTCTATGTCGCCAGCCTGATCATCTCGATGCCGCTTGGCGGCTGGGCCGCCGACCGCTTTGGCCTGCGCAACGTCTACTGCTTCGCCTTGCTGGTGTTCGCCACCTCGTCGGCCCTGTGCGGGCTCTCCGACAATATCTGGATGCTGGTCGGGGCGCGGGCGCTGCAAGGCTTCGGCGGCGCGCTGATGGGCACGCTCGGCCAGGTCGTCATTCTGTCAACCTTTCCGCGCAGCCGCACGCTCAAGATCAACATGTACATCTCGCTGGCCGGCCAGTCCGGGCCTTTGGTCGGCCCGCTCGTCGGCGGCGCGCTGACCACGTACATCTCCTGGCGCTGGATCTTCTTCATCAACGTGCCTTTCGCGCTGACAGCGGCGGTGCTTGCCGCCTCGCTGTTTCCGACGATGACCAAGCCAGTGCGCACGCCGTTCGATTTTTCGGGCTTCCTGCTGGTCGGCAGCGGCATGGTGCTGCTGGTCTTCGGCATGGACTCACTCGCCGCGAAGGACGCGGCTGGCGGCATGATCGCGGCTGAACTTGCGCTGGCGATCCTCGTCCTGACGGCCGCCTCGTTCTACTGCTTGCGCGCCCGCAATCCGCTGCTTGACCTCAAGCTTCTGCGCATCCGCACCTTCCGCATCTCCTTCCTCACCGGCGGCGGGCTGGATACGATCGGCCTCAGCTCCGTCGTCTTCCTGCTGCCGCTGATGTTCCAGCTCGGCTTCGGCATGAGCGCGGTGCAGGCGGGATCGCTCACCTTCGTGGCGGCCATCGGATCGCTGGTGATGCGTCTGTTCATGCCGCGCATTCTCAACCGTTTCGGTTTTCGCCGCGTGCTGGTCTTCAACACGCCCATCGTTGCCTGTCTGGTAGCTGGTTTTGCCCTGATGCAGGCGACGACGCCGGTCTGGATCACGCTCACCTATATCTTCGTCTTCGGCGTCTTCCGCTCGATGCAGTGGGCCTCGACCGGCAACCTCGCCTATTCCGACATCGCGCCCGAACAACTCGCCCGCTTCAGCGCGCTCTATTACATACTGTGGCAGCTCGCCGTCGCGATCAGCGTCGGCCTGGCGGCCGCGACGCTGTCTTTCCTGGCCGGAGGCGGTCCGGCCGTGGCCAGGGATTTCCGGATTCTGTTCGTGATCGAAGGCGTCATCACGCTCTGTGCACTGCTGGCCTATCTAAGGCTGACGCCACGCGATGGCGCCCATGTCAGCGGTCACGGCACGCAGATGAATACGGAATAGTTGACGTCGCCGGTTCCCTGCGTGGCCGCTCTACTCGCTGAACGACACCCACTCTTCCAACGGCACGCGGTCGGTGCGGAAGGTGTTTTCGGGTTTGGACGTATCCTCATGGCCGAGCGCCATGCCGCAGACGACGATCTCCTCGTCGGGAATGTTGAGCACCGGCCTGATCTGCCGGTGATAGGGCGCGAACGCGGCCTGCGGGCACGTGTGCAGGCCCCTGCCCCGCGCCGCGACCATGATGTTCTGCAGGAACATGCCGTAGTCGATCCACGAGCCCTGGTTGAGCCGGCGGTCGATGGTGAAGATCATGCCGACCGGCGCGTCGAAGAAGACGAAGTTGCGGTCGTGCTGGGCACGCATCTTGTCGACCTCCCTGCGGCCGATGCCGAGCGCGCCATAGAGGCCAAACCCGTTGGCGCGCCGGCGGGTCAGGTAGGGCTCGAAGAACTGCGTGGGATAGTAGCGATACTCGTCCCAGTCGGCCTTTTCGGCGCGAATGCCGGAATTGAGAATGGCGTCGGTGATCCGCTGCTTGGTCTCGCCCTTGGTGACGTAGACCCGCCATGGCTGCATGTTGGTGCCCGATGGAGCCCGGGCCGCAACCGACAGAATGTCTCGGATGGTGTCGTCATCGACCATGTCGGGCAGGAATGCCCGCACCGAGCGGCGCGACAGGATCGCCTCGTCGACGATCTCGGCATCACCCGCGATTCCGGGGTTATTCTCCAGCATGGGCCGTCCCTTACCCTTTGTCTCGCTCGGACGTCCCCACTCGCCGCTCGCGGCCGAGCCTTTGCATGAACCACCAAAATCGTGCAAGCAAATCTTGAGCATCTGTGAAAATCTACTTGATTTTTTCATGAGCTTGATTTCTCATGAAATTTGACCGTTCTTTTTCATGAAGTGAGCGTTTTGCCTTCACCTACCGCACGAACATTGCAGGGGCCTGACGAACGCGTGCTGGCCGGCGATATCAGGGCGCTGCGCAAGGCGCGCGGGCTGACGCTTGCGGAGATCGGCCTGAAGCTCGGCCGCTCGGTCGGCTGGGTCAGCCAGGTCGAGCGTGGCCTCTCGGCGCCATCGCTCAGCGACCTCAGAGCCTTCGCCGAACTGTTCGGCGTGCCGGTCAGCCTGTTCTTCAGCCATGACGTGCCCGTCGAAAGCGAGCGCGGCGTGGTCGTGCGCGCCGGCAGCCGGCGCACGCTTGGCACAAGCGAATCCGGACTGGTGGAGGAGCTTCTGTCGCCCGATCTCGGCGGTAGCTTCGAGATGCTGCGTTCGGTCTTCGCACCGGGCGCGGAGCTGAAGATCGAGGCGCGCCGGCCGACCGAGGAGGCCGGATACGTCGCGTCCGGAACGTTCGACATCGAAATTGCCGGCATTTGGCATCGGCTCGGCGAAGGCGACTCCTTTCGCTTCGAGGGCAAGCCTTTCCGCTGGCGCAATCCGGGTGCCGAGCCGGCGGTTGTCATCTGGGTGGTTTCGCCGCCGGTTTATTGAGTGCATGTCGCCCAAGGCGTGCGGCGGTTTTGGGACGACGACATGCATCAAACAAAAACAGAAGCGCGGCGCGCTGAAGATATGGGAGAAGAACATGGCCGGTTTGCCGAGCACGGCGCGCGTGGTGATCATCGGAGGCGGTGCCGTCGGCGCGTCCTCGCTCTATCACCTCGCCAAGGCGGGCTGGACCGACTGCGTGCTGCTCGAAAAGAACGAGCTGACCTCCGGCTCGACCTGGCATGCCGCCGGCAATGTGCCGACCTTCTCCTCGTCCTGGTCGCTGATGAACATGCAGCGCTATTCGACCGAGCTCTATCGCGGGCTCGCCGAAGCGGTCGACTATCCCATGAACTATCACGTCACCGGCTCGCTGCGGCTCGCCCACTCGGTCGAGCGCATGCAGGAGTTCCAGCGCGCCAAGGGCATGGGCCGCTATCAAGGCATGGACATCGACATCGTCGGCGTCGACGAGATCAAGCGCCGCTATCCCTTCATCGAGACGCACGACCTGCAAGGCGCGCTCTACGACCCAAGCGACGGCGACATCGATCCGGCGCAGCTTACCCAGGCGTTGGCCAAGGGCGCGCGCGACTTGGGCGCCAGGATCATCCGCTTCTGCCCGGTCACTGGCGTGCGCCGCGAGAACGGTGAATGGGTGGTCGAAACCGCGCAAGGCGAGATCCGCTGCGAGATCGTCGTCAATGCCGCCGGCTACCGCGCCGCCGAAGTAGGCCGAATGTTCGGCCGCGACGTGCCGATGATGGTGATGAGCCATCAGTACATCTTGTTCGAGGAGATTCCCGAGCTGGCGGCATGGTCCAGGGAACAGGGCAAGAAACTGCCGCTGCTGCGCGATGTCGACACCTCCTACTACCTGCGCCAGGAAAAGAACGGCATGAACCTCGGCCCCTATGAGCGCAATTGCCGCGCGCATTGGGCGACCCACAACGATCCGATGCCGGAGGACTTTTCCTTCCAGCTGTTCCCCGACGATCTCGACCGGCTTGAGCATTATCTGGCCGACGCCGTCGCCCGCGTGCCGATCCTGGGCACGGCCGGCCTGTCCAAGGTCATCAACGGCCCGATCCCCTACACGCCGGATGGCAATCCGCTGATCGGCCCGATGCCCGGCGTCCCCAACGCCTTCGAGGCCTGTGTTTTCACCTTCGGCATCGCCCAGGGCGGCGGCGCCGGCAAGGTGCTGGCCGAATGGGTGACGCAAGGCCAGACCGAATGGGACATGTGGTCGTGCGACCCGCGCCGCTTCACCTCCTTTGCGTCCGAGCCGGACTACTGCGTCGCCAAGGGCATGGAGATCTACGGCAACGAATACGCCATCCAGTTTCCGCGCCATGCCTGGCCGGAGGGTCGCGACCGCAAGCTGTCGCCGATCCACGACCGCATCAAGGCGTTCGGTGCCCGCTTCGACGCCTATAATGGCTGGGAGCGCGCCACCTGGTACGCGCAGGACGGCGACGACATCTCAGAGGAAGCCACGCTGACCTTCCGCCGCGAGGGGCCGTGGCAGCATCGCGTGCGCGAAGAGTGCCTCGCCGTGCGCGACGCGGCCGGCATTCTGGACCTGCCGGGCTTTTCGCGCTTCAACCTCGAGGGGCCGGGGGCCGCCGAGTGGCTGAGCCTGCAGGTCACCGGCCTGGTGCCCAGGCCCGGCCGCATCGGCCTCGTCTATTTCGCCGACGACAAGGGCCGCATCGTCACCGAAATGTCCGTCGTGCGCCACGACGAGAATGTGATGACGCTGATCACCGCAGCGGTTGCGCAATGGCACGATTTCGAATGGCTGAAATCGCGCATGCCGAGGGATGCGGCCTTCAAGCTGATCGACCGGACCGAGGAATTCTCCACCCAGATCCTGGCCGGTCCAAACTCGCGAAAAATCCTCGCCGATGTCTGCGAAGCCGACCTCGCTTTGCCATGGCTGACGCATCAGGAAACGAAGATCGCCGGCCGTTGGGCGAAGCTTGTGCGCGTGTCCTTCGCCGGCGAACTCGGCTGGGAGATCCACACCAGGGTCGACGACACCGCCGCCATCTTCGACGCCGTCTGCGCCGCTGGCCAGAAGCATGGGCTGAAACCGTTCGGCATGTACGCGCTGGACTCACTCAGGCTCGAAAAAGGCTACCGCACCTGGAAGGGCGACCTCTCAACCGACTACTCGATCCTGCAGGGCGGGCTGGAGCGCTTCGTCAAATGGGACAAGCCCGACTTCCGAGGCAAGGCAGCACTGCAGAACGAGAAACAGCAAGGCGTGAAGAAGCGTTTCGTCACGCTGGTCGTCGAAAATCCCGGCGATTGCGACGCGCCCTACATGTCGACGCTGTGGCATGACGGACAGATCGTCGGCGAGACGACGTCCGGCGGCTGGGGGCATCGCGTCGACAAGTCGATCGCGCTCGGCATGCTGCGCGCCGATCTGGCGGAACCGGGAACGAGCGTCGAGGTCGAAATCTTTGGCGAGCGTTTCAAGGCGATCGTGCAGAAGGACGAGCCGCTATGGGATCCGAAGAACGAGAGGCTGCGCGCATGAAGAAAGTCGTCCTCACCGATGGCGGCATGGGCCAGGAGCTGGTTCGGCGCAGCAAGTCCGAGCCGACGCCGCTATGGTCGGCCAGGGTGCTGATCGACGAACCCGATTTGGTACGCGACCTGCACGCGGAATTCATCCGCGCCGGCGCCCGAATCATCACCATCAACACCTATTCGGCCACACCCGAACGCCTGGCCCGCGAGGGTGCCGAGGACCTGTTCAAGCCGTTGCAGAAGCGCGGCATCGAACTGGCCAGGCAGGCCCGTGACGAGGCCGGCGACACAGCGATCGCCGGCTGCCTGTCGCCGCTTTTCGGCAGCTACGCGCCGGCGCTGACCATTTCATACCAGGACACGCTCGACATCTACCGCCGCATCGTCGCCGAGCAGGCCGACGGGGTTGATCTGTTCCTGTGCGAAACCATGGCGTCGGCCGATGAGGCGCGCGCGGCGGTCACAGCGGCATCGGAAAGCGGCAAGCCGGTATGGGTGTCCTGGACACTGGCCGATCACGGCAAGCCGCGGCTGCGCAGCGGCGAGACGATAGCCACCGCGGCAAGCGCGCTGGACGGTTTGCCCGTAGCGGCGCGGCTATTGAACTGCTGCCGTCCGGAAGCGATCGCCGCGGCCCTGCCTGAACTGATCAACCTCGGCGGCCCGGTCGGCGCCTACGCCAATGGCTTCACCTCGACAGAGGCGCTCAAGCACGGCGGCACCGTCGATGTGCTGCACGCCCGCCACGACCTCGGTCCGGACGCCTATGCCGCGCAGGCGATTGGCTGGATAGAGGCCGGCGCCGATATCGTCGGCGGCTGCTGCGAAGTCGGACCACCGCATATCGCCGCCCTGCGCGACCGGCTCGAACAGGCCGGCTATGAAATTTCGGGAGATATACATGCCTAGACCATCATCGCGCATTTCCGGCATCGTGCCGTCAGGCAAGGATGGCTGGGAAGTCCATTTCGAAGCCTGGACGCGCAAGGAGGCTGGCGAGGACATCATCATGCTCTCGGTCGGCGACCACGACTTCGACACGCCTTCGGAAACGATCGAAGCCTGCGTGACCGCGGTTCGCGGCAGCAATCACCACTACACCCCGCTTCCCGGCTTGCCGCGTCTGCGCAAGGCGATGGCGGCAGCCTCGACCGCTTGCACCGGCGTTGCGACCAACCCCAACCAGGTGATCGCCACGCCGGGCGGGCAGGCCGCGCTCTATGCCGCCGTGCAGGCTGTTCTCGACCAGGGCGACCACGCCATCGTGGTGGCGCCCTACTACGCCACCTATCCCAACACGTTCAGTGCGGCCGGCGCCGATTTCACCGTGGTCGAGACGCCCGCCGAGGACGGGTTCCAGCCGCGCGCCGACATGATCCGCGCGGCAATTCGGCCGAACACCCGCGCCATCCTCATCAACACCCCGAACAATCCGACGGGCGCGGTCTATTCGCGCCAGCGGCTGGAAGATCTGGCGCAAATCTGCAGGGAGCACGATCTCTGGCTGCTTTCGGACGAGGTCTACTGGACGCTGGGCGGCGGCGAGCATGTCTCGCCGCGCTCGCTGCCCGGCATGGCCGAGCGCACGCTGGTCATCAATTCGATGTCCAAGAGCCACGGCATGACCGGCTGGCGCATGGGCTGGCTGACCGGTCCGGAGGAGATGATCTCACTGCTGGTCAATCTCAATCTGGTGACCACCTATGGCTTGCCGGCCTTCATCTCGATCGCCTGCGCCGAGGCGCTCGAGAACGGTTACGGCGTCAAGGAGATCGCGGAACGCTATGCGGCGCGCCGCACTGTCTTGCTCGACGCCGTGCGCGGCATGAACAATGTCAGCGTTCGCGGTTCCGAAGGCGGCATGTATGTCATGCTCGACATATCAGCCGTCGAACCCGACGACGAGAAATTCGCCTGGGCCCTGCTCGACAAGGAAAGGGTTGGCGTGATGCCTGGCTCCAGCTTCGGCGAGGCGGCCGCGGGCCACATCCGCATCAGCCTCTGCCAGCCCGAGCCCGTGCTGCAGGAAGCAGCGCTGCGGCTGCGACGCTTTGTTTCCAGCTATCGCCGCGAGGCCGCATGAACACCCCTGCCCCCAAAGCCGTCCCCGCCAAAGCCCGCGCCGTCATCATCGGCGGCGGCGTCTCCGGCTGTTCGGTCGCCTATCACCTGGCCAAGCTCGGCTGGACCGACATCGTGCTCCTAGAACGCAAGCAGCTGACGTCGGGCACGACCTGGCATGCCGCCGGCCTGATCGGCCAGTTGCGCGGTTCGCAGAACATGACGCGGCTGGCGAAATATTCGGCAGACCTCTACGTCAAGCTGGAAGCGGAGACCGATGTCGGCACCGGCATGCGGCAGGTCGGCTCGATCACAGTGGCGCTGACCGAGGAGCGCAAGCACGAGATCTATAGGCAGGCGTCGCTCGCCCGCGCCTTCGATGTCGATGTGCGCGAGATTTCGCCCAATGAAGTCAAGCAGATGTACCCGCATCTCAATGTGTCCGACGTGGTCGGTGCCGTGCATCTGCCACTCGACGGCCAGTGCGACCCCGCCAACATCGCCATGGCGCTGGCCAAGGGCGCGCGCCAGCGCGGCGCCACCATTGTCGAGAATGTGAAGGTCACCAAGGTCCACACCAAGGCCGGCCGCGTCACCGGCGTATCCTGGGCACAGGGCGAAGAACAAGGCACCATCGAAGCCGACATCGTCGTCAACTGCGCCGGCATGTGGGCGCGCGAACTTGGCGCGCGGAACGGCGTCACCATCCCGCTGCATGCCTGCGAGCATTTCTATCTCGTCACCGAGCCGATCCCCGGCCTCACCCGTTTGCCCGTCCTGCGCGTGCCCGACGAGTGCGCCTACTACAAGGAAGATGCCGGCAAGATGATGCTCGGCGCCTTCGAGCCGGTGGCCAAGCCCTGGGGCATGGACGGCATCCGAGAGGATTTCTGCTTCGACCAGTTGCCCGAGGACATGGACCACTTCGAACCGATCCTTGAAATGGGCGTCAACCGCATGCCGATGCTGGCGACAGCCGGCATCCATACCTTCTTCAATGGCCCCGAAAGCTTTACGCCGGACGACCGCTATTATCTCGGCGAAGCGCCCGAGCTGTCCGGCTACTGGATGGCAACCGGCTACAATTCGATCGGCATCGTCTCTTCCGGCGGCGCCGGCATGGCGCTGGCGCAGTGGATCAACGACGGCGAAGCGCCCTTCGACCTGTGGGAAGTCGACATCCGCCGCGCCCAGCCGTTCCAGAAGAACCGCCGCTATCTCAAGGAGCGCGTCTCGGAGACGCTCGGACTGCTCTATGCCGACCATTTCCCCTATCGCCAGATGGCGACGTCGAGGAATGTCAGGCGTTCGCCCCTGCATGAGCATCTGAAGGCGCGTGGCGCCGTGTTTGGCGAGGTCGCCGGCTGGGAGCGCGCCAACTGGTTCGCTCGTGAGGGACAGGAGCGTGAATACCGCTACTCCTGGAAACGGCAGAACTGGTTCGACAACCAGCGCGAGGAGCACATGGCAGTCAGGAACGGCGTCGGCCTGTTCGACATGACCTCGTTCGGCAAGATCCGCGTCGAGGGCCGCGACGCCTGCGCCTTCCTGCAAAAACTGTGCGCCAATGACATGGACGTAGCGCCGGGCAAGATCGTCTACACCCAGATGCTCAACCGGCGCGGCGGTATCGAGAGCGACCTGACCGTCTCGCGGCTGTCGGAAACCGCCTACTTCCTCGTCGTGCCGGGTGCCACGCTGCAGCGCGATCTGGCCTGGCTGCGCAAGCACCTGGCCGACGAATTCGTCGTCATCACCGATGTGACGGCGGCCGAAAGCGTGCTCTGCCTGATGGGTCCGGATGCACGAAAGCTGATCCAGAAGGTCAGCCCGAACGATTTCTCCAACGAAGCCAACCCGTTCGGCACCTTCCAGGAGATCGAGATCGGCATGGGACTGGCCCGCGCCCACCGTGTCACCTATGTCGGCGAACTCGGCTGGGAACTCTATGTCTCGACCGACCAGGCAGCCCATGTCTTCGAGGCGATCGACGAGGCGGGCGCGGATGTCGGCCTGAAGCTCTGCGGCCTGCACACGCTGGATTCCTGCCGCATCGAAAAGGCGTTCCGGCATTTCGGCCATGACATCACCGACGAGGACAATGTGCTGGAAGCAGGCCTCGGTTTTGCGGTCAAGACGGCCAAGGGTGACTTCATCGGTCGCGATGCCGTGCTGCGCAAGAAGGAATCTGGATTGAACCGCCGGCTGGTCCAGTTCCGGCTGAAGGACCCGCAACCCCTGCTCTTCCACAACGAGGCGATCCTGCGCGACGGCAAGATCGTCGGTCCGATCACCTCGGGCAATTACGGCCATCACCTCAGCGGCGCCGTCGGGCTGGGCTATGTGCCGTGCCTGGGCGAGAGCGAGGCGGAGGTGCTGGCCTCATCCTACGAGATCGAGATCGCCGGGGAGCGCTTTGCCGCCGAAGCATCGTTGAAGCCGATGTATGATCCGAAGGCGGAGCGGGTGAAGATGTAGCGCCTTTTTACCCACCCCCTTGTGGGGAGGGTCGGCTCGCGGTCGGAGCCAAGCGGAGATTGCGAGACGGAGTGGGGGGCGCCTTACGAGACCCCCACCCCGCTTCGCAAAAGCCGCCCCAAGCGGCATTTGCTGCGCGACCCTCCCGACAAGGGGGAGGGTAAAGTCCCTCAAAACCGCTCCAGCTTCGCCCTCACCTTCGCCAAAAACGCCGCCCGGCTCCGTGGAGTCGAGGAGTCCATCAGATAATGCGCCAGGAAGAACGTCCGGCAACGCGTCGCGCACAGCGCCCGCATGCCGCGCAGCAGGGTCTTGCGGCCGGGCTGGCCGACGACGACGACGCTCCACCAGGTCGGCGCGCCGCAGGTGGTGATGACACCGACCTTGGTCACATGCGTCATCAGCGACTTGATCCGTCCCTTGCCGGCCGGCAGCTTGAAGGCGACATCGGTCGCCCACACACGGTCGAGCCAGCCCTTCAGCATCGCCGGCAGCCCGTACCACCAGGTCGGATAGACAAACAGGATCGCCTCGGCCCAGTTGAGCAACTCGAAATGCGGCTTCAGCGCCGGGTCCTGCGGCGCCTGGTCATTGTAGGAGCGCCGCTCGTCGCATCCCATCACCGGATTGAAGTTCTCGGCATAGAGGTCGAGCAGCCGCACCTCCCAGCCTCTTCGCGTCAACACCTCGACGGCGCTGTCGCGAATGGACGCGCAGAAACTCTCCGGCACCGGATGGCAGTAAACCACCAGCGCGCGCATCAGAATGCGTCCATGCTGGCCGCGACCTTGGCCGTGAAGGCATCGCGCGTTTGATCGGTCGACAGGTTCATCGCGTAATGCGCGAGATAGCTCACCGGCGCGCCCGGTTTTACCGTGGCACGCAGCATTCGCTTGATCAGCCTGCGCGGCGGATCGCCCATCAGCACAGCGCGGAACCGGCTGCCGCCATAGGTGGTGACCGCGGCGACCTTGCGGATGTTGTGCAGCGATGGCTGCACCTTGCCGTTGACCAGCTTGAAGGACACGCCGGGCAGGAAGACGCGGTCGAAAAAGCCCTTCAGGATCGCCGGAAAGCCATAATTCCAGACCGGATAGGAAAGCACCAGTGCATCGGCCCGCAGCAGGCGCTCGACATAAGGTGCCACGGCGTCGGTGGCGCCGCGCTGATTGTGGTAGTCCAGCCTCTCCTTGCGCGTCAGCCGTGGGTCGAAATCCTCGGCGTAGAGATCGCAGTCGTCGACCGTATGGCCCGCTGCCGTCAGTCGCTCGACGATCATCCGATGCAGGCCGGCATTGAAGCTGGTCTCGACCGGATGGGCGTAGAGGACAAGGATGTTCATCAGCCTGCCTTCTGCAGCCCCTTGAACAGGAATGTCCGGCCCGAGCGGTAGTCGTAGTCCGGGTTTTCCCAGGCGATCATCTTGCCGGGATTGAGCAACCCCTGCGGATCGGTCTCGCGCTTGAAGGCGAGTTGCACCTCGTCGGTCTGCTTCATGCCGCCCTCTTCCAGCGTGTAGCGGTGCGGGTTGAAGATCCAACAACCATTGTCCTCATGGATGCGGATGATTTCGTCCAGCCGCTCCGCCGTGGTGAAGCGCACCAGTGGCAACCCCGCGACACCGATCGCGCCGTCAAAGCGGATGAATTCGAGATGCGCAGGTACCTCGTCACCAAAGCGATCGACCATCGCCTTGACGTGGGCGAGATGATCCGGCGACGGATAACGCGCCTGCAGATAGGTAATGGTGGGTTCGACCCTGATGGCGCGCAGCGTCGTGTGGTTCCACGTCAGCTCATAGGCCGGCGGCAACCCCTTGAGATCGGCTTCCTCGTCGGCACGGAAGACGATCTCGCCCTTGCTGCGTGCCGTGAAGGCGACAAAGGCATCCATCGCGTGTGGCGCGATCATGCACACGACGATGCTCTGTTCGCGCCGGAAGAACCGCTGGTGCCGCTTGAAATAGTCGTAGGGGATAGGCGCGGCAATCGGTGTGATCAACTTCGCCAGTATGCCGTCCTGGACGGCGAGGTCGTTGCCGAAGCCTGCCGCGCCCATGAAATCGTCAAAGCCGACGATGACATCGATCCAGTCGTAGCTGGCGGTCAGCGGCATCTCGACCTCGGTGATGATACCGTTGGTGCCGTAGGCATGCATGACCTTCAGCACGTCCTCGCCGGTGAGATCCATGACGCGCGGCTCGGCCTCCATCGTCACGGTCCTCAGCCGGATGACATTGCCGAGATCACGCAAGCCACCCCAGCGGATCGAGCCGACACCGCCCGAACCGCCGGCGACAAAGCCGCCGATCGAGGCCGTGTTGTAGGTCGATGGCGACATGCGCAGCTCCTGGCCGGAATGCGCCCGCGTCGCCTTGTCGATATCGGCCAGGATCGCACCCGGTCCGGTCACCACGCGCCCAGGCGCGATCGACTTGATCTCGTTCATGTCGGCGAGATTGAGCACCACGCCGCCCGAAAGCGGCATCGCCTGGCCGTAATTGCCAGTGCCGCTGCCGCGCGGCGTCACCGGCACGCCGTGGCGATGACAGGCGGCAAGCACGCGGATCACCTCGGCCTCGCTCTTCGGCGTCACGATCAAGTCGCCGGTGACATGGTCGAGTTGCTGCTTCAGCACCGGGCTGTACCAGTAGAAGTCGCGGCTCTTCTGCTGGACGATGGCTGGATTGTCGTCGAGCTTCAGGCCTTCGAGATCACGTTTGAGCGCCGAAACATCCATCATTCCACCATCAGTTCGTCGAGTTCGGCATAGTCGGGCAATTGCCGATCGATAGCACGACCGCCGCGCACGACGATGCGATCCGATTCGGGGCGCGACAGCAATTCGGTCCAGCTTCGACCTTTGAACACGATGAAGTCGGCATCGCCGCCAGCGGCAAGCGTGCCGAAGCCATCGAGCCGCATCACCCTGGCCGGCGTCGCGGCGACCGCTTGCGGCCAGTCGGCAACCGGATGATCGAAATGCAGGATGCGCGTCGCCATGCGGTAGACCTCGAGCATGTCGAGATCGCCATAGGCATAGAAGGGATCGCGCGTGTTGTCGGAAGCGACGGCGACCGGAATACCCCTCGCCTTCATCTCATGCAGCAGCGTCACGCCACGCCAGCGCGGCGTGGTATGATCGCCGCGCCGGTCCTGCAGGTAGAGATTGCACATCGGCAGAGAGACGACTGCCAGCCCGGCCTTCGCCACCTTGTCCAGCGTATCGAGCACGTCGAGATCCGGCTGCCGCGCCAGCGAACAGCAATGGCCGACGAGGATGTTGCCCTCGAAGCCGTTCCACAGAGCGGCCTCGGCGATCTTCTTGAGCGAGATCGCGGCAACGTCGTCGGTCTCGTCGGCATGGAAATCGAGGTCGAGACCATGCTGGATGGCTTGCGCGAAGACGTGGTCGAGCAACTCCTCCAGGTCCGGCACCATATAGGTGACGACACCGAGAACACCCTTGGCGGCGGCAACACTTTTCGCCAACCTGTCAAACCACTTCCTCTCGCGCACACCCTCGATGCCGATCAGGCACGCGCCCTGCATTTCGATGCGGCCGCGCCATCTCTCGCGCATCGTCTCGAAGACCGGCCAGGAGATCTCCTCCTGCGGCGCGACGCTGTCGAGATGGGTGCGTAGCGCCCTGGTGCCGTGCGCGTAGGCTGAGCGCAAGGAAAAATCCATGCGCCGTGCCACGTCCTCGGCGCTCCAGCGGGCGGCGCGATCGGCGCCGGCGGCGTTCAGCGCGCCCATGAACGTGCCGTCGGGATTGGGTTTTCGCGGCCAGATATGGCCCTTGTCGATATGCGTATGGCAATCGATGAAGCACGGCAGAACGATGCGGCCAGCGAGGTCGATCGCATCGGCAGGCGCTTTCGATCGGCCATGCGCGGTGATGCTGGAAATCTTGCCGTCAGCGACAGCGATGTCGGCAAGCGCGAAGCCGTCGCGGTCGAAAGCAGCGCCAAATCCCGGTGTCAGGGACGCGTGAAGCCGGGCGTTGGTGAGCCGGTATGAACCTGTGTTCGGGATCAAGGCGCTAGCGCTCCTGCTTCAGCGCGCTTTCGTGCCAGCGCCGCAGAATGAGATGCGAAATCAGCGACAGCACCAGGAAGATCAGGATGCCGGTAAGCGAGATCAGGAACAGCGCCGCGAACAGTCGTGGTGCATTGAGCCGGTAGCCAGCCTCGATGATACGCGAGGCGAGCCCCGACGACTGGCCGGTAGCGCCAGCGACGAACTCGGCCACCACGGCGCCGATCAGCGACAGGCCGCCGGCGATCTTCAATCCGCCCAGGAAATACGGCATCGCCGCCGGCAGCCGCAGATACCGCAACTGCTGCCAGCGCGTCGCGCCATTGAGCTTGAACATGTCGCGCAGATTGCGGTCGACGGAGTTGAGACCGAGCGTGGTGTTGGAGAGGATCGGAAAGAAGGCGACGATCCAGGCGCACAGCAGAAGCTTGGTCGTCTGGTTGTCGACATAAATGTTGATCAGCGGAAAGATCGCCACGATCGGCGTCACTTGCAGCACGATGGCGAACGGGAAGAACGACATTTCGACCCATTTCGATTGCGCGAACAGCACCGCCAGCCCGACTCCGCCAACGACGGCTAGAAGCAGACTGAGGAAGGTGATGCGCAAGGTGACCAGCAGCGAGGAGAACAGCAGGCCGGCATCGCTGTACAGCGTCGACAACACGACGCCGGGGCGCGGCAGGATGTATTGCGGGATCGCGTTCCATACGCAGATACGATCCCACAGCCAGATCGCCAGGATCATGATCGCCAGCGGCAGAACCCACCGGCCGATCCGCTCGAGCCGCTCCTGGCGTACCCGACGCGCTTCCTCGGGGTCGAGCTTGAGGACCCTCTCGTCAATGGCCGTCATGATGCGCGCCTGCTGTTGAATTGATGGCGTTGATCAGCACATCGGAGGTCTGCCGGCAGAGCGCCGCATAGTCGGGCGAGGTGCGAAACGCCTCGTCGCGTGGATAGGACGCCTCGATCGCGAGTTCGTCGAACACCCGGCCCGGCCGCGCCGCCATGACGACGACGCGGTTGGAGAGAAAGACGCTTTCAAAGACGCTGTGCGTGACGAAGACGACGGTGAAGCGCTCGTCCTGCCACAGTTCGAGCAGATCGTTGTTCAGCTTGAAGCGCGTGATCTCATCGAGTGCCGCGAACGGCTCGTCCATCAACAGCACCCGCGGTTTCGTCACCATGGCGCGGGCGATCGAGACGCGCATCTTCATGCCGCCGGAGAGCTCGCGCGGCACCGCGTTTTCGACGCTGGTCAGGTGCACCCGCGCCAGCATCTCCATCACCGCAGGCGCCGCCTTGGCGCGGCTGACGCCCTTCAGCCGGAGCGGCAGCCAGACATTGTCGAAGACGCTGGCCCAGGGCAGCAGGGTCGGCTCCTGGAAGACGAAGCCGATGTTCGAGCGATCGAGCGAGCCATCGGCGCGCCAGTCGAGCACTCCGGAGGTCGGCGTCGACAGGCCGGCAATCAGCCGCAACGCCGTCGACTTGCCGCAGCCAGACGGTCCGAGCAGGCTGAGGAAGTCGCCTTCCCGGATCGTCAGGTTGACATCGCTGAGCGCCGTCACGCCATTGGAAAAGACCTTGCCGACGCCACGCAGCGCCAGCAACGTCGGAACCACGCCGGACGCGCTCGCCGTCGTCTGCGCCACCTTTTCCTGTATCATGCCGGGACCGGCCTATTTCTTCAGCTCGAGCCCCACACCCTTGTTGACGAAGGTCAGTGTGTAGGCCTTCTTGATGTCGATGCCTTCAGGCGTGACCTTGGCCTTGACCATCTTGTCGTAGAAGCTCTTGATCCGTTCGTCGGTCATGGCGCCGATACCGAGCTTGTCGGTGTCGCCGGAATCGGCAAGGCCGAACTTCTTCATCTGCTCGATCGAGAAGGCGATCTGGTCGTCCGTCATGTCAGGATTGTCTTTCTTGATCATGTCGTTGGCGGCCTTGTTGTCACCGTAGAGATATTTGTACCAGCCCTTGGCCGAGCCATCGACGAAGCACTGGACCACCTCCGGCTTCTTGTCGATCGTATCCTGCATCACTTCGATCGTCGTCGAGTAGGTGTCCCAGCCATAGTCGGCGAGCAGGAACTGATTCGGCACGAAGCCGCCTTCCTTCTTGACCGCGAACGGCTCGGAGGTGACGTAGCCCTGCTGGATCGACTTCTTGTTGGCGAGGAAAGGCGCGGTGTTGTAGGTGTAGGGCGCGCGCTTGGCGGCGTCGAAGCCGAGCTCGATGACCATCCACTGGAAGAAGGTCTGCGCGCCCTCGTCGCCCAGTATGTACTGGTCGGCGTTCTTAAGATCCTCCCATTTGTCGAGCCCCTCGCCGGGGTGGGACATGATGACCTGCGGATCCTTCTGGAAGTCGGCCGCCACCACCCGCATCGGAATGCCTTGCTGGACGGCATCGAAAGCCGACAGCAGATTGCCGCCCATGTAGAAATCGATCTTGCCGGCCAGCAGCATCGGCCGGCCGCTGACCTGCGGGCCGCCCTGCATAATGGTGACGTCGAGGCCGCAGGCGGCGTAGGTGCCGTCCGCCACGGCCTGATAATATCCGCCATGTTCCGGCTCGGCCAACCAGTTGGTGCCGAAGGTGACTTTTTCATTCGCCGCCGCGCCGAGCGTGCTGGCCGCAAGCAGGGCCACCACCGCCACCGAGATCTTCTGTCTTCCGTACATCGACACCACCCTTTGTTTGCTCCGGCGCGCCACGCGCCAGGCTCGACACCAAAGATTCAAGAAGCAAGACACATGCCACCGGCACCTCGTACCGGGACCGCCCGCGTGAACGACATTGCCATGCCGGAGGCGGACGGGTCATGCTGTACGGAAGGCATCGTGCCTATTTTTTGAACGCCTGTCCACAATCGCCCCAACGACATGCACCGCCATCTTGAAGGTGTAACGCATCCGGTCTTAGGCTACCGGGAAACCGGAGATTGCCATGTTCAAATTCCTCATCCCGAAGTCGATCAAGCCGCCCTTTGCCCGCTACAGCCACGGCGTCGAGGTGCCAGCCGGAAAGCGGCTGGTGCTGTGCTCGGGCCAGGTCGCCATCACGGCGGACGACCAGATTCCCGAGGACGCCGGCGCGCAGGCCGAACTCTGCTTCAAGAACATCGCCGCGATCCTCGCCGAAGCCGAGCTGGGGCTCGGGGATATCGTGCGCATCAACGCCTACGTCACCGACCGCGCGCATCTGCGGCCCTATATGGACGTTCGCGACCGGCTGTTTTCCAGCCCGGCACCGGCGTCGACGCTGATGATCGTCTCCGGCTTCGCCCGACCCGAATTCAAGGTCGAGGTCGAGGCCATCGCGGCTGGGTGATCGACAGGCCGCCCGTCCCGCGCTAGGTCTGGCCGTTCATCGAAGAGGCATGACATGACCGCTGCAAAAAAACGCGTCTGGTGGGGCGACTACCGGACCACCGAATACGCCTCGATCGATCCGGAGGCGACGATCGCCGTGCTGCCGCTGGCGGCGATCGAGCAGCATGGCCCGCATCTGCCGGTCTCAACCGACACCTCGATCATGAACGGCATGCTCGACACGGTCATCGCCCGCTTGCCTGACGATCTAGACATCCGCATCCTGCCGGTCCAGGCGGTGGGCAAGTCGAACGAGCACCTTCACGCACCGGGCACCCTCACCCTGCCGGCAACGACCCTGGTCGAAGCCTGGACCGAACTTGGCCTGTCGATCGCGCGGGCCGGCGTGCGCAAGCTGATCGTCGTCAATTCGCATGGCGGCAACGAGGAGATCATGGGCATCGTCACGCGCGAATTGCGCGTGCGCGAAAAAATGCTGGCGGTGAAGACCAGTTGGCAACGTTTTGGCCGGCCGGCCGGCATGTACACCGAGATTGAGGACCGTCACGGCATCCATGGCGGCGATGTCGAGACCTCGCTGATGCTGCATTTCCGGCCGGATCTCGTCGACATGGCCAAGGCCGACAATTTCGTTTCCAACGTCGCGAAGGCCGAAAAGGAATTCGCGCTGCTGCGCCACACCGGCACCCATGCCTTTGCCTGGATCGCCAGCGATCTCAACCCCAACGGCGTGGTCGGCGACGCCAGCATCGCGACTGCCGAGAAAGGCCGGCTGACATCAGAATATCAGGCCGACGGGTTCATCAGCCTGCTCAGGGATGTGCGCAGTGCGAAGCTTGCCGAGTGGCTGAAGTAGCAGATTTCAGCTGTCGATCGTGAGGGCAAAGGGCTTACCTTCAAAGGCATCCGCGCCGCGCCCGATCGCCTGGATCGCCTCGATCATGCGGCCCTCGCGACCGAGCAACGCGTCGGCCACCGCGATCAGCCGCGGATTGGGTGTCGCCGATGGCGACAGCGCCCGCAACGTCCGTGCCAGCTCGGCCTCGTCGCGTTTCGGCGCCAGCGCGGCCGCGATGATATAGGCTGAAGCGGTCGAGCGGCTGATGCCGGCATAGCAATGCACGACCATCGGCCTTGCCCGGTCCCAGCGGCGCCCGAAATCGAGCAGGTTGCGGACATGCTCCTCGCCCGGCATGGTCATGCCGTCCTGCCCCACCGCGATGTCATGCATGACCAGATGCAAATGGTTTTCCCTGGCGATCGAAGCTGGGCGCACCACCTCGGTTCCCGCTGCCAGGAGGGACAACAGCCGCTCAGCGCCGGTCCTCGCAACTGTTTCCTCGACTTTTGCCAGCGAACAGACATGGATCATCATCACGCGATCTCCCTGGCGCCATCGTCGCGCCGTGACGCCCAGGCGGCAAGAGCGGATTCGAGCCGCTGCCATTCCTCCTGACTCCCCGGCAGGCCGGCGCGCAGCACGTTTGGTCGGCCGGAGAAATGGCGAAGCAGGATGCCGCGCTTGCCAAGCGCGGAAAACAGATCGGCGGCATCCGGCAGATTGACATAGCGGAACAGCGTGGTGCCGCCCGCGACAGGAACGCCGAAGCGGCCGAACAGCGCATCGAGTCGCGTCGATGCAACCGCCAGGGATGCCCGCATCGCGTCCTGCCAGCCTGTGTCGGCAAGCGCGCGGATGCCGTATTCCAGCGCCGGGCCGGCGACGGCCCATGGTCCGAATTGCATGTCCAGCCGTTTGATCGTCGGCGCGTCGGAAAGCGCAAAACCGAGCCGCAGCCCGGCCAGGCCAAAGAACTTGCCGAACGAGCGCAGCACGACGATACCGCCCTGTTCGACATCACTGGCGAGGCTGTGCTGACGCGGGCCGACATCCATGAACGCCTCGTCGACGACGAGCAGCCCGCCCTTGGCGCGCATTCCGGCGGCCAGCGCCAGCAGCCTGTCGCGCTCGATGACCCGTCCATCCGGATTGTTGGGATTGACGACGATGGCAAGGTCGGCTCCCGCCAAAGCCGCGAAATCGTCGACTTCCGTCACCGCGTGCCCGGCGATCGCCGCTGCCCGCGCATGTTCGGCATAGGTTGGGCCCAGCACCAGCGCCTTGCCGGGCGCGATCAGCGATGCGACGCGCGGCAACAGGATCTGCGTGCCGGGGGCTGCCACGACGTTGACCGGCGAAGGCGCGCCATAGGCGCTGGCCGCGACCTCAACCAGATCGTGGGCGCGCGCCGCTTCCGGCAACCGCGACAGGGTGGTGGCGGGCAGGCCGAAAAGCGGATAGGAGTGCGGATTGATACCGGTCGAGAGGTCGACGAAAGGCAGAACGGCATTGGGGAACAGCGCCCTCGCCCGGCCAAGACTTCCACCATGATCCACCGCTCCTTCAAGAAGCTTCATGTCAATCCTGATCGCTTTCCTGTCATTGGCCGTCGAATTCGTCCTGGGCTACCCGGACTGGCTGTTTCGCGCCATCGGCCATCCGGTGACGTGGTTTGGCAGGCTGATATCCTTTCTCGACCGCAGGCTCAACTACGCGACTGATCCCGACGCGCTGCGTCGCCGACGTGGTACCCAGGCGCTGCTGGTCATCGTCCTGGTGCCGGCGGCGATCGGCCTCGGCGTGCAGATCCTGCTCTGGTTCATCCCAATGGGACTGATCATTGCCGCCATTCTGGCGACGTCGCTTTTGTCGCAGAAGAGCCTTTACGAACATGTCGAGGCCGTGGCCGACGCGCTCGACACCGGTGGCCTCGCTTTGGGTCGCGTTGCCGTCTCGCGGATCGTCGGCCGCGATCCGGAAGCGCTCGACCGGGCGGGCGTCTGCCGCGCGGCGATCGAGAGCCTGGCCGAGAATTTTTCCGACGGCATCGTCGCCCCCGCCTTCTGGACCGGCGTCGGCGGCCTCGCCGGCGGCGCCGCCTACAAAGCCGCCAACACCGCCGATTCGATGATCGGCCACCGCACCCCGCGCCACGAGGCTTTCGGCTGGGCGGCGGCGCGCTTCGACGATTGGATCAACCTGCCGGCATCGCGGCTGACCGCGCTGCTGATCGTGCTGGCGGCTTTCCTGGTCAGGGGCGCCGATCCCCGCGGCGCCTGGCATGCGGTGTGGCGCGACGCGAAAAAACACCGCTCACCCAATGCCGGCTGGCCGGAGGCGGCGATGGCCGGTGCGCTCGGTCTGGCGCTCGCCGGACCGCGCAGCTATGGCGGCGTACTGGTGGACGACGTCTTCATGGGCCAAGGCGGGCGGCGCGATGCCGATAGCATCGACATAAGGCGAGCGCTGAAACTCTATCGCGTCGCCGACTATCTGCTGATCGCGCTTTTTGGGGCGATTTCCATCATCGTCATTGCGGCGTGACGGGTCGATCGCCGTTCAAAATTCTATCCCCTGCTGCGCCTTCACGCCGGCCGAGAAATGGTGCTTGGTCACGCCCATCTCGGTGACGAGGTCGGCGGCTTCGACCAGCGCCGGCTTGGCGTTGCGGCCGGTGACGACAATATGCAGGCCCTCGCGCCGGGCCTTCAGCGCCGCAACCACCTTGTCGAGATCGAGGTAGTCGTAGCGCAGCGCGATATTCAGTTCGTCGAGCACCAGCAGGCTGATCGACGGATCGGCCATCAGCTCGAGCACCTTGGCCCACGCAGCTTCGGCGGCGGCAATGTCGCGCTTCAGATCCTGTGTCTCCCAGGTGAACCCCTCGCCCATCGCATGCCAGACGACGCGGTCGCCGAAGGCGGCAAAGGCGTCTTTCTCGCCGGTATGCCATTTGCCCTTGATGAACTGGACGACGCCGACGCGCTTGCCATAGCCGAGCATCCGCAGCGCAAGACCAAAGGCGGCTGTCGTCTTGCCCTTGCCTGGGCCGGTGTTGACGATGAGCAGGCCCTTCTCGATCGTCTTGGCCGCGACTTCGGCATCCTGCACGGCCTTGCGCTTGGCCATCTTCGCGCGATGGCGTTCTTCTTCCTTTTGGTCGATCTCGGTCATGTCATTTCACCTTGAGCGGCAGCCCCGCCACCATCAGCATCACCGTATCGGCGACTGCGGCGACCTGCTGGTTGAGCCGGCCGGCGGCATCGCGGAAACGGCGCGCCAGTGCATTGTCCGGCACGATGCCTTGCCCGACTTCATTGGAAACCACGAACCACGGCCCACGTGGCCGCGACAGCACAGCCGCCAGCCGCCGGCATTCCAGGTCGAGATCATGTTCGGCCAGCATGTGATTGGTCAACCACAGCGTCAGGCAGTCGACAAGCACCGGCTGATTGTCCGGCACGGTCCCCAGCGCGCCGGTCAGATCGAGCGGCGCGTCGACGGTCGTCCAGCCTTCGCCGCGTCGCGACCGGTGCAGCGCGATGCGTTCACGCATCTCGTCATCATAGGCTTGAGCCGTGGCGATATAGGCCCATGGCGAGCGCAAGGCCGTCGCCAGCGTTTCGGCGTGCGCGCTCTTGCCGGAGCGCGCACCACCGATGATGAAAGTCAGCTTGCTGCGATCAGGCAAAGCTGTCGCGCAGGCTGGTCGCGGTGCCGGTGAAGCGGCCGCGCACCACCCCGACAACCACGCCAAGCACCAGCCAGAACACCAGATTGGTCAGCGTCACCGCCACCACGAACTGGTGGTGCAGGCCCTCGGGGATCGCTGTCTCGAAGCTCTCGGGCTGTGGCGCGCCAACGACATGCGGTGCCACGATCAAGGCCACACCCAGGATCGCCAGCGGCAGCGATTTGCGGAAGGCGATCAGGCCAAGACCGGCCGCGGTCGCCGCAACCGTTGCCCACCACCAGATCTGGCGCTGGGTGAGATCGGCCGCCGGCATGGCCGGCAGTTCCGGCGGCAGGCCGAGGCCCGGCGCCAGCGTGAACACGGCAAAGCCGGCCAGTCCCCAGAACACGCCCTGACGCCAATTGCCGATACCTCCGGCGAATTCGGAAACCGCGACCAGGATCAGGGCGAAGCCGATTCCGGTGACGATATTGGCAAGCACGCTGAAGGCGAAACGCTCGAAACCGTCGGCCGGCGCCCAGCCTTCGTCTTGCGCCGCCGGAGCGGCTGCTTGCGCCGGGGCGGCAGAGCTCATGGCATTCGCCGCCGGGGCGGCCGTGCTCATGGCATTGGTATCCGTTGCGGCCGGTGCGGCGTGGTCATGGTGATGGCCGCCGCCGGCCTGTTCGTAGACTTCCGCCTTCAGGATCAGAGGCACGGTGGCGTAGGCCTGCATGCAGGCGAGAACGACGCCGGCCACGAGCCCTGCGATCGCCGCGATGAACACGACGTTGCGAAACAGGTTCATGATGTCAGGCCCTTGTCAGTGGCAGGGAAACGCCATCGAATGGCGATAGTCGTGGGCGGCATTGTGGACCGCATCGATATGCGAGAAGCCGACAAAGCCCATCACGAAAATGCCGAGAAACGCAGCAAGAGCGAGCTGCATGAAGCGCGACTGCGAGGATACGGAAGCGCCGAGCGAGACGGAAGCGGTATTCATGTCTTGTCCTTTCGCCCTCCACCCGAGGGCATCGAAGTCAGTTTCCTGTCGCCGGCAGGTCTCCTGGCTCGCGGTTCAGCGCCCTTCCCCACCTTCCCGAAGAGAAATCTTCAGTGGCATATGGAGAGGACTACCGCACACAGTTGCGGGGGCAGCCACGGCATTGGGCGAAAACTCGCCCGCACCGCATTCCCTCTTGGCTCCAAAATGGAACCGACGACATCAGCGACTATAGGCAGAATCGTCGCCTCCGGCAAACCAAATTCCACCGCCAACCATCGTGAATGCGTCGTGCCACCAGGCGGTCCACCGGTGCGGCAATTGACAATTTTCCTGGCCGGGTGTCGGCTGGCGCGTCACAGGACGCCAGCCATGCAGCCCAGCCCGAGCCAGCACGATCCCTACAACGGCCTCACCCGGGCCGAACCGACGCTGCCATCGTCAGCCTATTGGGATGCGGACAGCTATCAGCGCGACCTCGATGCGATCTGGTACAGAAGCTGGCTGCTCGTCTGCCGCGAAGCCGACCTTGCCCAACCGCTTTGCTTCCGCACCTTCCGCGTCGGCACGCAGGAAATCGTCCTGTTGCGTGACGAGACCGGCGAACTGCGCGCCTTCCACAACACCTGCCGACATCGCGGCTCGCAGCTTTGCCAGGAAAGCGAGGGGCGGCTGAAGGCGCGGCTGATCACCTGCCCCTATCATGCCTGGTCCTACTCGCTGCGCGGCGATCTCGTGCGCGTGCCGTCGAAATCGCTGCCGGATGGCTTCGACAAGGCCAACCATCCGCTCTATCACGTCGCGCTGTCAGTGTGGCGCGGCTTCGTCTTCGTCAATTTGCAGGAGGACGCCGCTGGCTCGGCGCAGGCATCCTTCGATCCCGCCTCCGGCGATCTCGGCAACTGGCCGCTGGAGACGCTGGTGAGCGGCCATGTGCTACGCAAGGTGATGAACTGCAACTGGAAGATCTTTTGGGAAAACTTCAACGAATGCCTGCATTGCCCGGGCGTCCACAAGGACCTATCGCGGCTGGTGCCGATCTATGGCCGCGGCCTGATGAGCCGGCACGACGACCCCCAATGGGCCCGCCACGCCGACAATGACGCGCCGGAATTTTCCGGCGGCTTGCGCGCGGGCGCCGAGACATGGTCGCGCGACGGCCAGGCGCATGGGCCGGTCTTCTCCGGCCTCACACCAGCCGAACGCGCCGCCGGCCAGACCTACGCCACCAACCTGCCGTCGATGTTCATTGTCGGCCATGTCGACTATGTCCGCACCGTGCGGCTGGTGCCCCTTGGGGCCGAGCAGACCGAGCTTGTCGCCGAATGGCTGTTCGCGCCCGAGGCGCTCCCGGCGACCGACATCGACAACATCATCGCCTTCGGCACCCAGGTGCTGGAGGAGGATGCGGCAATCTGCGAGGTCAACCAGAAGGGCCTGCGCTCGATGCGCCACGCGGCCGGCGTGCTGATGCCCGAGGAATATGATCTGCACCGCTTCCACAACTGGGTGCGCGAGCGGCACGCGGCGCTTTCGCCGACGCCCTGATCCTCAAAGCGACTTCGGCAGATACCGCCAGGTCACAAAGCCGCAAACCGCGGCCAGCAGACCGAGCGTGACGAACACCGAGCCGAGCCCGAAGAAGGCCAGCACCACCGAATAGACCAGCGGCGGCGTCAGCTCGGAAAAATCGAGATAGGTGCGGTAGACCGCCGCCATCTGCGCCCGCTCGTAGGAGCGCACCGAGCGCATGAAGGCGGTCGAGCCCAGCGCGTCGAGCGCAATGGTGAAGAAGGCGCCGCACAGCAGGAAGGCACCGGTAAGCAGCGGCGCGGTTTCGCCCACCGCGCCCGCCGCCATGAGCATCGCCGACATGGCGAAATAGGCGAATGTCATGGTCCTGCGGCCACCGAAGCGCTTTCCCGCCTTGCCCCAGAAGATAGCCATGAACAGCAGCGCATTACCGGCCGAAACCAAGAGGCCGCCGGCCAGCTTGCCCTCGCCGGTGATCACCATGAACAGCGGCCCATAAACGAAGAACGTCGTCCAGAAGCAGGAACGGCCGAAGGCGATCAGCCATGCCAGCCTCAACCTTGGTTGCGCGACGAAGCGGCCGATATTGGCGAGTGGGTTGGCGGGCCGGGTCTTGCCCGGGCGGATCGAGGGGTTGTCGCCAAGCCGGTAGGTCCAGAACAGCGCCAGCAGGGCAAGAGCGAACACGGCCACGGCACCATGCGCGGCATAGATGCCGAAGCGCGTGTAGAGGAAGATGCCGAGCGTCGGCCCGCCCGTCCAGGCGAACATCGACCACGCCATGCGCAGCGATTCGGCCTGCATGAAGTCGGTCTTGCGGATGTGGTCCATGATGTAGAGGTTGAGCGTGATCGACAGCGCGCTGGCGCCCATGACGCGGCACAGCATGCCGGCCAGTTGCCCGGCAAGCGTGTGCGTGACGAAAAACAGCGAGCCGATGGCCAGAAGGCACGCACCGGCGGTGTAGACCCAGCGTCGGGCAAAGCGGCGGATCAGCATCGGCATGAACAGCGTCACCGACAGGCCAAGCAAGGCCACGATGGTGTAGAGGATCGAGACGATCTGTTCGTTGTGGAGGATCTCGTAGGCCTGGATCGGGATGACGCTCGACACTATGGCGCGGGCGAAGGATTCGACGGCATAGAGTGAAGCGAAGGTGCCCGCATCCGCGGCCTTGAGGGCCGGAAGCCAGACCGGATGGCGCACATGGGTGGACATTGCTTCCCCAAAGCAGAATCGCGGCATCAATCTGCCGCCGCGATCCATCCCCCGGTAACAGGAAACCGACGCCTTCCCGGTAAAATGCGAAATCGGTCAAAGGCTTTCCGGCACTGGCCCAAAGCCGCGCCTGATCCGGCGTCCACTGCGCCGTCCGTACCGAAGCTGTCGACCTTCTTTTGTCCAGTGCAACCGTGATAGTCGTCTTGCGGGGCTGAATCAGATCGCGAGACCATGAGCATCCATACGCCGACCGCACCCGTTCAGGATCAACCGAAGCGCATCGTCGCCATCGACATCGTGCGCGGCATCGCGCTCATCGCCATGGCGAGCTACCATTTCACCTGGGATCTGGAATTCTTCGGCTACACCGATCCTGGCCTGACCGCCTTCGGCTTGTGGAAGATCTACGCGCGCTGCATCGCCTCGACCTTCCTGTTCCTGGTCGGTGTCAGCCTGTACCTCGCCCATGGCCGGCGGATCCGCTGGAACGGCTTCTGGAAGCGTTTCGCCATGGTCGCCGGAGCGGCGATCGCCATTTCGGTCGTCACCCGCATCGCCACGCCGGACGGCTTCATCTTCTTCGGCATCCTGCACGAAATTGCACTCGCCAGCCTGCTTGGCCTGCTGTTCCTTCGGCTGCCGGCGCTGCTGACGCTTGTTGTTGCCGCGCTCGTCATCGCGGCGCCCGTCTATCTGCGCCTCGAGGCTTTCGACCATCCGTGGCTGTTGTGGGTCGGCCTCTCGGCAACCAGCCCGCGCTCCAATGACTACGTTCCGCTGTTCCCCTGGTTCGGCGCGGTGCTCCTCGGCATCGCCGCGGCGAAACTCGCCTCCGCCTCCGGCGTACGGGCGCGCCTGGCGAGCCTCACGCCGGGTCGTTGGGCCAATCCGCTGGTCTTCATCGGCCGGCACAGCCTGGCTTTCTATTTGATCCACCAGCCGCTGCTGATCGGCTGTGTCTGGCTGTTTTCGCAAGTGATGCCGGCCAAGGTCGAAACCCCGCAGGTGAATTTCCTGAAGACCTGCCAACTGTCGTGCGAGCAGTCGCGCGACACCGAATTCTGTGCGAGCTATTGTGTGTGCATGCTCGACACGCTCGAGGGCGAGGCCTCTCTTGATCGCCTCTACAACAACGACCAGACTGCGGACTGGAAGGCGCATCTGTCCGATCTCGCCGGAATGTGCACCGCCAAGACCGAAGACAAGATGACTGAGGGAGGGGCACAATGACCGAGAACCAGCCGAAGCCGGGGCTCATACCGTGGCCGCCGCTGATCTACATCGCCGCCATCGCCATCAGCGTCGCCCTCGGTCTTTTCTATCCCCTGCCCTGGATCGGCGACCTGCTCGGCGACATCCTGTTCGCCGCCGGCTGGGTGGCGCTGTTCGGCGTCGCGGCACTCTGGTTCACCGCGATCCGCACAATGACCCGGGCCAAGACAACGCTCAACCCCAACGCGGTGCCCGATCACCTCGTCACCACAGGTCCCTTCGGCATCACCCGCAATCCGATGTATCTGGCCAACACGCTGCTGTTGATCGGTGTCGGCTTTGTTTCGGGGATCGCATGGTTCCTGCTGTTTGCCTTCATAGCCGCCTTCGCTACGCAGAAGGTCGCGATCGAGAGAGAGGAAAAGATCCTGGCGGCGAAGTTCGGCAAGAAATACCGCGACTACGCCAAACGCGTGCGGCGCTGGATCTGAGGCGCGACGGGATCAGTCAGAAGCCTTGCCTGGCGCGCCTGCCGTGTCCGGAAGCAGTTTCCGGCCGACATAGAACAGCACCGGGATCAGCAGCACGATGGCCAGGACAATGGCGGGCGCAGTCAAGGCGAAGCCGGTCGCCGAAATATATCCCTCGCGAAATGCCTGATGTAGCAGAGCCGCGGTGACCGGCAGGTTCAGTGCGAGAGCGGTCGCGGTCCCCGGCATATAGCGACGCGTGACCATTGTGACGAGGAGATGTGGAAAAGCCACGTTGAGCAGCATCGCAAGCGCGTAACCCGACAGGACGTAGGCGCCGAAACTCTCCCGTCCCTGGACAGTGGCGAGCAAAGCCGCAGCGCCGGCAAGAACAACCAGCACGAACACCGCGAACCGGAATTCGTTGGCTCCGACGGGACGGTGCCAGCGCCCCGCCCGCTCGGACCAGGCGGGCAGGAAAACCGCCTCCTCCAGATTGTGGACGGTGACCGCGGCGGCAAACAGCCAAGCGAGAGTGATGAACATGACGTGATCGATCGCCGGTTCAAGCCTTCACGGTTCCTGGCGGCGAGACATCGGAGCAACCGCACCGGTCAGGTGTTGACGCCGAGCTCCACCAGCCGCTCGACGCAGGACTCTTCGGCCTGGTCGAGTTCGGCCAGCGTCTCCTCGAGGTCGCGGCGCTTCTGCCGCAGATCCTCGCGCTTTTCCTCGATCCGCTTGATCATCAGCTTGAGTTGACCGACCTCGCCCGGAGGCTCCTTGTACATCTGGATGATTTCGCGGATCTCGTTGATCGAGAAGCCGAGCCTCTTGCCGCGCATGATCTGGCGGATGAGATGGCGATCGGATGGGCGAAACAGCCGCGTGCGGCCACGCCGCACCGGCTGCACCAGCCCCTCGTCCTCATAGAAGCGCAGCGTCCGCGTCGACACGTCGAATTCGCGGGTCAGTTCGGTGATCGAATAATATTCCCGCATCGTCACTCCAAATGCCGGAATCCCGGGTGATCGCCATGCGGCATCGCCCTCCCGTCCCGAACCAAACCCATGCCAAGCCGGAATCGACACAGCACCCCGCGCAAGCCTCGCACGGCATTTACGTAAAAGTCAATTGACGGCGCTACGCATGCTTCAGGGCACCCCGAACCACCACGTGGCAATGCCAAGGAAGGCGAAGAAGCCGACGACATCGGTGACCGTGGTGACGAAGACCGCCGAGGCGACCGCCGGGTCGACCTTGAAACGGTCGAGCAGCAGCGGAATCAGAATGCCGGCCAAGGCGGCCGCGAACATGTTGATGATCATCGCCGCGGCGATGATGCCGCCCAGATTGTTGTCGTGGAACCAGGTCGCGGCGACGATGCCGATCAGGATGGCGAACACGATGCCGTTGATGAAACCGACGCCCATCTCGCGGCGGATGATGCGGCCGGCATTGTAGATATCGAGATCCTTTGTCGCCAGCGCGCGCACCGTCACCGTCATCGTCTGCGAGCCGGCATTGCCGCCCATGCCGGCCACGATCGGCATCAGCACCGCCAGCGCCACGATATGCTCGATCGTGCGGTCGAACAGGCCGATCACCGAAGCCGCCAGAAAGGCGGTCAGAAGATTGACCAGCAGCCAGGGAACGCGCGAACGCGAGGTCGAAAAAATACTGTCGGAAAGCTCTTCGTCGCCGACACCGCCCATGCGCAAGAGGTCTTCTTCCGCTTCCTGCTGGATGACGTCGACGACGTCGTCGATGGTCAGCACGCCAACCAGCCGCTCGTTCTCGTCGACGACGGCGGCCGACAAGAGGTCATATTGCTCGAATTCCCGCGCCGCCTCTTCCTGGTCCATGGTGGCCGGAATGGCGTGCCGCGTCTCATGCATGACCTCCTCAACCTTGACAGCGCGCTTGGTGCGCAGGATCTGGTCGAGGTCGATGGCGCCAAGCAGCTTGAAGGTCGGATCGATGACAAAAATCTGGCTGAAGCGCTCGGGCAAGTTCTTGTCCTCGCGCATGTAGTCGATGGTCTGGCCGATGGTCCAGAACGGCGGCACCGCGACGAACTCGGTCTGCATGCGCCGGCCGGCCGTCTCTTCCGGATAGTCGAGCGAACGACGCAGCCTGATCCGCTCGGTGAACGGCAGTTGCGACAGGATCTCGTCCTGGTCTTCCTTTTCGAGGTCTTCGAGAATGTAGACCGCGTCGTCGGAATCGAGCTCCTGCACCGCCTGCGCAATCTGCGCATTGGGCAGGTTGTCGACGATCTCCATGCGGATCGCCTCGTCGACCTCGGTCAGCGAGGAGAAATCGAAGTCGGCGCCCAACAACTCAACCAGCAGGCGGCGCTGTTCGGGATGCAGCGCCTCGAGCAGGTCGCCAAGCTCCGACTGGTGCAGATCGTCGACTTCATGCTTGAGCGTGAGCGTGTCGCGATCGGCGATCGCCGCGCCGATCTGGGCCAGGAACGACGAAAGGACGACGCCGTCCTCGCCATAGATGTCGGCGTGGTGCTCGTCGGCGGCCCTGGCGCCGGTCGTCCGTTCGTCCTGGCCTTCCACTAGCGCCTCCCGCCATCGCGATCCCGGAAAAGGTGCCTCTCAGGTCTAGAGCATCGGACCCAAAAGTGGAAACCGGTTTTGGGAGAATCCGATGCTCAAGAAGAAGGTGGCGTAACGCGCGGGAATATCAAACGAAATGAGCCCAGCCCGCCGTTGGGCCGGAGGCCGACACAGATCAGATTCTGGGAAGAGAAAATGGTGCGGTCGAGAAGACTCGAACTTCCACGGGTTGCCCCACAGCGACCTCAACGCTGCGCGTCTACCAATTCCGCCACGACCGCACGTGGTAGGAGCCGGAACCGACCGGCTCGCGGCGTGTAGCAAATCGTTTCCGGCGAAACAAGTGCACGGCAAGCAATAATCTCCGGCGATTGGCATAACACTCCACAGGATTGGAAAGCGTGGCCGGAGCTGGACGTTTCAGCCTGATATCGCCATATGGAGAGCAAATGCATATCGCCCAGGAGTGCAAGGCGGTTTTGGGTACGATATGCATAAGCAAAAGCGACACGCCATGCCAGAACGCAGCCAGATCGCCACGTCGTTCCTGCCGTTGCCCGGTTCAGCGCCGGTCGAATGGCGCATCGAGCCCGGCCTCACCGCCTATCCCGATGCACTTGCCTTCATGGAGGCTCGCGCCGAGGCGATCCGAAGCGGCACCGCCGGCGAAATGGTCTGGCTGGTCGAGCACCCGCCGCTCTACACCGCCGGCACCAGCGCCCGCATCGAGGACCTGATCGACGCCAACCGCTTCCCGGTGTTCGCGGCGGGGCGCGGCGGCGAATACACCTACCATGGGCCGGGCCAGCGGGTCGCCTATGTCATGCTCGACCTGAAACGGCGGCGCGAGGATGTCCGCGCCTTTGTCGCCGCGCTCGAACAGTGGATCATCGGCACGCTCGCCGCCTTCAACGTGCATGGCGAGCGCCGCGAGGACCGCGTCGGCGTCTGGGTGGTACGGCCGGATCGCCCTGCCCTGCCGGACGGCTCACCGGCCGAGGACAAGATCGCCGCCATCGGCATCAGGCTGCGGCGCTGGGTGAGTTTTCATGGCATCGCCATCAATGTCGAACCAGATCTCGACCATTTCGGCGGCATCGTGCCGTGTGGCGTGCAGGACCACGGCGTCACCAGCCTCGTCGACCTCGGCCTGCCCCTGACAATGGCCGATCTGGACCTGGCGCTGAAATCCGCCTTCGAGGACGTCTTCGGTCCCGTCACGGCGTCGCATGTGGAAGCGGCCCGCAAGATCGGTTGACGCTTCCGGTCTGCGACTCTGTTCAGGTCAACTGCGCCGACGCCCACAAGACGCCATAGCCATGGATGGCGAACACCGCCAGCAGCGCTGCCGCCATGGCGAGGCGGTCGATAGTGCGGATCGGCTTCAGCTCTTGGCGCGGCTTTACCCCGCTGCCAACGGTCAACAGGCTGAGGATTGAAAAGATCGCTCCGGCCGCGAGCAGAAAGCCGGAGGAGAAGCCGGCCTGCCGGCCAAGCGCCAGGAAGGCAGAAAGCAGGAAGAACGAGGCCAGCGCCAGCGCGATCGGCCCCGGACAGATCTGGCGCAGCACCTGGCCGCCGTCGAACTTCCAGACCGGCACGAGATTGGCGATGTTGAACAAGGCGACGCAGCCAGCCAGCGTTGCCAGCAGCATCGCCGCCAGCCGATGTCCTTCCGCGCCGGCAAAGGTACTGGCGGCGATGACGACCGGTACCAGGAAGGCGGAAAAGCCGGCGCCCATCAACGCCACGAAAGCCACCTCGAAACGGCTGTCATAGGGCCGGCCTCCAATGGCGATGCCGCCGAGCATTGGGATGAAGATCATCCGCGCCTTGCTGTGCCCCATAAGGCGAAACGCCGCCATGTGGCCGAGCTCGTGCAAGGCCACGACCGACGTCAGGATCGCGGCCACCGCCAGCCCGCCGAGGTGAAGGCCGAAGAACGGCCACAGAATCAGCGCCGAAAGACCCGCGAAGCCGACCTGGCTCAGCGGATGCTCGAACCAGCCGCCCTTGCGATACTGTCCGGTCCTGGCCCAGCGCTGCAGCTTGCCGAGTTCGCGGCGCATGGCGAAATAGCGAAACACCAGGAAGGCAACGCCGCGATAGCGGTCGGTCTGTCTGAGCGTCACCCGCGTGCTGCCGCCCTCGGAAACGAGTTCGACGCTTTCGCGGTAGTTCGCCCAGAACGAGGCATCGAGCGCCGTGTCCTCGATGACGCGCATCGAGAAACGGCTACCCTCGACAACCTCCTCGAACCGCGACTTGCGCTCGATCGGCTTGCCGTCGCGGCCTTCCCAGGACAGCACGATGCGGGCCAGGCCCTTCCCGTCCAGCGCCTCGGCGGAAAGGATCTCGCCGGACCAGCCGGCATCGCTGCCCAGCGGCCACAGCGCTTGCCAGAGGCGGTGGCGATCCATCGCCACCAGGCGGCTCAGCCTGACCGTGCGCAAACCAAGCGGCACGGTCATCAAAAGAAAGATCAGCCCGAGATTGCTGGCCACGAGGATGGCCGTGACGATGGGCGGCACGTGACATTGCTCCTTGCCTCAGCAGGGACACCCTAACGTCACGACGGGCAAGAAAAGCTTAACGGCGGAGCGGTCTTTGCCCGCGCCGAGCAGTTCATCGTTTCACGGAAACGCAGAACTGCTCGGTCCCTTTGATTTGGCGCAATTCCCAAGGGAAGGCGCTAGGCGCTTTTCCCGAGAAAACCGTTTCACACATTTCCTGAATTGCGCAGCAACAGCAGCGGCTGATGCCGCCAGCTCACATGGCTCCGATCCAGATCGCCATGGAAATGAGAAAGGTGCTCATGCAGACCAGCGAGACGACATCCTGAACCAGATCGGTCATAACTCTCTCCTGTTGTTGATATGTTCTCAGTTTGTTCTAATTTTGTGCTATTGTCAACGACCAGGGTCCGGCCGCATCCGGAATTTCCGGTCGATCAGATCGGCAGGGTTAAGGAAAGGTTGACGGGCGTGCGGCGAGCACATGGTGGAGCGCAAACACGCCCCGGTGGCGGACTATCGGTGAGCCTGCCAGGCTATGTCGAGATTGAAGATCAGCCCGAGCCGAGGGGCACGACCTTGCCGTCGGCGAGCGTGACCCGCCGGTCCATGCGCGATGCCAGTTCGTGATTGTGTGTGGCGATCAGCGCCGCGAGGCCCGATTGCTTGACCAGTGCGCCCAGCGCATCGAACACATAGGAGGCGGTGACCGGGTCGAGATTGCCGGTCGGCTCGTCGGCCAGCAGCACCAGCGGTGCGTTGGCAACCGCACGCGCGATGGCAACGCGTTGCTGCTCGCCACCGGAGAGTTCGGATGGCCGGTGCGACGCGCGCTTGCCGATCTGCATGTAGTCGAGCAGCTGCGCCGCGCGCTCGGCTGCCTCCTTGCGCGGCAGCCCTTTGATCAGCTGCGGCATCATGATGTTTTCCAACGCCGAGAATTCCGGCAGCAGGTGATGGAACTGGTAGACGAAACCGACATCGTTGCGACGGATCGACGTGCGTTCGTCGTCGGAGAGCCGGCCGCAGGCACGACCGGCCAGAATCACGTCGCCAGCGTCGGGGCGCTCCAGCAGGCCCGCAGTATGCAGCAGCGTCGACTTGCCGCTACCGGACGGCGCCACCAGCGCCACCATCTCGCCGCGCTTCAGCGAGAAATCGGCGCCGTTGAGAATGGTGAGCTTGCGCGGACCCTGGACGTAGTGCCGCTCAACGCTCTTCAGCTCGATAATGGCCTCGGCCATCACTCATACCTCAAGGCTTCGACGGGATCGAGCCGGGCGGCCCGCCACGCCGGAAACACCGTTGCCAGGAAAGACAACCCGAGCGCCATGATGACGACATAGGTGGTCTCGCGTGGATCCATCTTCGCCGGCAACTGGCTGAGGAAGTACAGCTCCGGGTTGAACAGCACCTTGCCGGTCATCCACGAGAAGAACTGGCGGATGGATTCGATATTGGTGCAGATGACGATGCCCAGCAGAACGCCGGCGAGCGTGCCTGTCACGCCGATCGCAGCCCCCGTCATCAGGAAGATGCGCAGGATGGCCCCTCGGGTAGCGCCCATGGTGCGCAGGATGGCGATGTCGTGCCCCTTGTCCTTCACCAGCATGATCAGGCCGGAGATGATGTTGAGCGCCGCCACCAGCACGATCAGCGTCAGGATCATGAACATGACGTTGCGCTCGACCTGCAGGGCGGAAAAGAAGGTCTCGTTGCGCTGGCGCCAGTCGACGAGGTCGATCGGCCGCTGCGCCGCCTCCTCTACCTTCGGCTTCAGCGCGTCGACGTTGTCGGGATTGTCGACATAGATCTCGATCGTCTGCGCCCGGCCGTCCATGTTGAAATAGAGCTGCGCCTCCGAGAACGGCATGTAGACGATCGAACTGTCATACTCCGACATGCCGACTTCGAAGATCGCGGTGATCGGATAGCCCTTCATGCGCGGCGTCGTGCCGAGCGGCGTAACGTCGCCGTCGGGCGATATCAAGGTGATGGTGTCGCCGAGCGCCAGGCCGAGATTCTCGGCCATGCGCTTGCCGATGGCGACGCCCTCGCCCGTATCGAAACCGGCGATCGAACCCTGCTTGATGTTGCCGGCCACGATGGCGATCTTGCCCAGATCCTCGCCGCGTATGCCGCGCACCAGCGCGCCAGTGCCGCCACCGACATTGCCTTGCGCCAGCACCTGGCCGTCGATCAGCGGGATAGCGTATTTGACGCCGGGCACGCCGTTGATGCGGCCGGCGACCTGCGCATAGTCCTCAAGCGGCGAATCGAGCGGCTGCACGATCAGATGGCCGTTGACGCCGAGGATGCGCGTCAACAGTTCCGCCCTGAAGCCGTTCATCACCGCCATGACCACGATCAGCGTGGCGACTCCCAGCATGATGCCGAGGAAGGAGATCGAGGCGATCACCGAAATCACCGTCTCCTTACGCCGCGAGCGCAGATAGCGCCATGCAACCATGCGCTCGAAGATGGAAAAGGGTCCGGCGCCCGCCGATCTTGCCGCCACCGCCTCGCTCATGCGGCGACACCGAAGCGCTTTTTCGCGGCGGCGACCGGCAGCGTTTCGCGCTCGCCGGTCTTGCGATTCTTGATCTCGATCTCGCCGGCGGCGACGCCGCGCGGCCCGACGATCACTTGCCACGGCAGGCCGATCAGATCGGCGGTCGCGAACTTGCCGCCAGGCCGCTGGTCGGTGTCGTCGTAGAGCACGTCCTTGCCGGCGGCGACGAAAGCGGCATGCAGTTCGTCGCAGACGCGGTCGCACTCGGCGTCGCCCGCCTTCATGTTGATCAGCCCGATGTCGAACGGCGCCACCGCTTCCGGCCATATGATGCCGTTATCGTCATGGCTGGCTTCGATGATCGCCGCCACCAGCCGCGACGGCCCAATGCCGTAGGAGCCCCCGGAAACGAAATGATCCTTGCCGTCGGGCCCGGTCACCTTGGCTCCCATCGGCTTGGAATATTTGTCGCCGAAATGGAAGATGTGGCCGACCTCGATGCCGCGCGCCGAAACCTTGTCGTTTTCGCCGATCTTTTCCCAGGCCGCCTCGTCATGCATCTCGTCGGTGGCGGCGTAGGGCGTCGTCCACGTCTTGACGATGTCGCCGATCTCGGCGTCGTTGGCGAAGTCGGTATTCTCGCCGGGCACATCGAGCGAAAGATAATCGCGATGGCAGAAGACCTGGCTCTCGCCGGTGTCGGCGAGGATGATGAATTCGTGGCTGAGATCGCCGCCGATCGGCCCCGTGTCGGCCCGCATCGGAATCGCCTGCAGCCCCATGCGCGTGAAAGTCCTGAGATAGGACACGAACATGCGGTTATAGGCCGCCTTTGCTCCCTCGAAGTCGAGATCGAAGGAATAGGCGTCCTTCATCAGGAATTCTCTGCTGCGCATGACACCGAAGCGCGGCCGCACTTCGTCGCGGAACTTCCACTGGATGTGGTAGAGATTGAGCGGCAGGTCCTTGTAGGATTTCACGTAGGCGCGGACGATCTCGGTGACCACTTCCTCATTGGTCGGACCGTAAAGCATGTCGCGATCCTGGCGATCCTTGATGCGCAGCATCTCCTTGCCATAGTCGTCATAGCGACCGCTTTCGCGCCACAGATCGGCCGATTGAATGGTCGGCATCAGGATTTCCAGCGCACCGGCGCGGTTCTGCTCCTCGCGGATGATGCGGCAGACCTTGTCCAGCACCCGCTTGCCGAGTGGCAGCCACGAAAAACTGCCTTGCCCCTGCTGGCGGATCATGCCTGCGCGAAGCATCAGCCGGTGCGAGACAATTTCGGCCTCTCGCGGATTTTCTTTGAGTATAGGCAGGAAATAGCGCGACAAACGCATGGACTGTTCCGTGAGAGAGGATGGCCCCGCCGGAATCGGCGCGACGCAGGCTGCTTGCCCCGGCTTCATAGCCATTTCATGACGGAATGGAAACCCGGACGCATCGGCCCGAAAATCGGAAAATCAATTTTCAGAATAACACGACGCCTGGGGTCAAAAGGGTTGCAGCGCCCATCGCGTCCAGTGGATGCCCGGCGATCCAAGGCGCCGCGATTGCCTTGCACATCTTACTGGCCGTTTCCCAAGCAACGCCTGCCGCACTATTGTGCAGTGCAGCACGAGAATGCCCGTTTCAAGGCAAAATTCTTCGTGACATTTTCATTCGCGTTAGGCTAATGTGCCCTGATAACCGAGAGGGTAGAAAAAAATCTGCTCTCCTACGCGGTCAAAGTCTTGGGAGGATGCGATCTAGGCGCGGTTACTCGCTGCCGCCGGAAACCGGAAACAGATCGGACGCGTTTAAATTGCAAGGCCTCGTGCCTTGCATTTTTTTTGTGCAATCATCTGCTTAGCGCAACGAGTTGCCAAGCCACTTTACCTTGCGTCAGCAGCCATCTGGCGTGAGACGCGCTGTCGCTTCGCGAGAGAGAATGCATTGGTTCCGCGGGCCGAAAGGCCGTTGCCGGGCGGTCTATTTCGAGGGAGTCTGGCCGAAGTCCGGCACGATGTGCGGGATGTCGTTGAGGCTGTATCCCAGCCCATGCGTCAGGCCGTAGAAAATGCCCATCAGAACCGCCGTGGCGATGGTGGTGCGCACGACCGCGCGCAGCATATGGGGGCCGCGCGGCGCGCTTGGAACCGTGCCCAGCGTCACGTCGTGATCCTCATCCTGCGTCCTGATGCTGAACGGCAGCACGGCAAACAGCACCACCCACCAGGTCGCGAAAAACAGCGCGGTGAACGAAACCCAGCTCATGATTGCTCCAGTTCGATCAGCGTGCCGAAGAAATCCTTCGGGTGCAGAAACAACACCGGCTTGCCATGGGCACCGGTCTTCGGATTGCCGTCGCCCAGCACACGGGCGCCGGAAGCCTTGAGTTGATCGCGCGCGGCCAGGATATCGGCGACCTCGTAGCAAAGATGATGCATGCCGCCGGCAGGGTTCTTGTCGAGGAAGGCGGCGATCGGCGAGCCCTCGCCCAACGGCTCGAGAAGCTCGATCTTGGTGTTGCCGACATTGACGAAAACCACGGTGACGCCGTGCTCCGGCAGCGCCTGCGGTTCGGTCACTTCGGCGCCGAGCGTATTGCGATAGGCGGCAACGGCCGCGGCCAGGTCCGGCACGGCAAGCGCGACATGATTCAGGCGTCCGAGCATAGGGTGCTCCGTGGAAAGTCGGGGGAGGAGCAGGGCCTACTCCCCTGTGCCTCACCTCGTGACGAACACCGTCACCAGTGGTTTCTTGCCCCAGGCTTCGTTGGCCGCACCGCGCACCGCGCGCCGTACGGCTTCTTGCACGAGGTCGAGGTCTTTTCGGCGCTGACGGGGGATCGAGTCCACCGCGCCGATTGCCGCATCGATCATCAGGTCCTCGAGCGTCTCGCCGCCGGCGTCGGCCTCGGCGACGCCAATGGCCACCAGATCGGGATCGCCGGCGAGCTCGTACTTCTCGTCAAGCACGACATTGACCGCGACATGGCCGGCGAAGGAGAGCTTGCGCCGGTCGCGAATGCCCATCGCCTGGTCGGTGCCGATCAGCCTGCCGTCCTTGTAGATACGGCCGAACGGCACCTGGTCGATGATGGTGGCAGGGCCAGGCGCAAGCCTCAGCATGTCGCCGTCGCGCACCTGCGCCACCTGGCCTATGCCTGAGGTCGACATCAGCGAGCCCTGCGCCACCAGATGCGCGGCTTCGCCATGCACCGGCACGCCGATCTGCGGTCGCACCCACTCATACATCTTGCGCAATTCGCTGCGGCGCGGATGGCCGGAGACATGCACCAATGCGTCGCCGTCCTCGATGATCTTGATGCCGAGATCGATCAGCCGGTTCTTGATCTCGAGGATCGCCTTCTCGTTGCCGGGAATGGTGCGCGAGGAAAACACCACCGTGTCGCCAGCCGTCAGCGACACCGATTTCATCTCGTCGCGTGACAGCTTGGCAAGGGCCGCCAGCGGCTCGCCCTGGCTGCCGGTGCAGATGATGACGAGGTTTTCGCGCGGGATGAAGCCGAAATCCTCTTCGGCGATGAACTCCGGCAGCCCGTCCATGTAGCCGAGCTCGTCGGCCACGTCGATGACCCGCTTCAGCGAGCGGCCAAGCACCAGGCACTGGCGGCCAGCATCGCGCGCCGCCTTGGCAATGGAGACAATGCGCCCGACATTGGAGGAGAATGTGGTGACGGCGACACGGCCCTTGGCGGCCTGGATGACGCCCTTGAGGCCTTCGCCGACGGCCACTTCCGAAGGCGAATCGCCTTCCCTCATCGCATTGGTCGAATCGCAGATCAGCGCCAGGACGCCCTTGTCGCCATAGGCGCGGAAGCGCGCCTCGTCGGTCTTCGGACCGATCGTCGGTTCCGGATCGATCTTCCAGTCGCCGGTGTGGATGACAGTGCCGGCAGGCGTGGTGATCGCCAGCGACATCGGCTCGGGGATCGAGTGCGCGACAGGAATGGCTTCGATCTCGAAAGGACCGACGGTGAATTTCTCCCCTCCCCGATAGATCGTCAGCGGGATCTTCGGCGCACCCTGCTCGCCCTGCCGCTTGGCTTCCAGCAAACCGGCGCTGAACGGTGTCATCCACACCGGCGCCTTCAGCTTCGGCCAGGTGTCGAGCAACGCGCCATAGTGGTCTTCGTGCGCATGGGTGATGATGATGCCGCGCAGATTGGCGAGATTCTCCTCGATGAAACGCGTGTCGGGCAGCACCAGGTCGACGCCAGGCAGGCTGGCATCGGGAAAGGTCACGCCGACATCGATGACGATCCACTCGCGCGCGCTCGGCGGGCCGTAGCCGTAGAGAGCGAAGTTCATACCGATCTCGCCGACGCCGCCGAGCGGCACGAAGACGAGTTCGGCGTTTTCCGCTTTCGCCATGATTTTTTCCTTCCTGGCCCTCAGGCCAAGCCCGTTAGATCCGGGCAGACGCGACCGCGCCGAAATGCACGTCGCCGGCGGCGATCGTCAGAACCGAACCTTCATCGTCGCGGATCACGAAACGGCAGTCCTCGTCAATGGTTTCAAACACCCCACGCACCACATTACCGTCAATTCTGACAGCAACCTCGCCGCCGAGCCCCGCCGCCCGAGCCAGCCAGCGTCGCCTGACGGCGGCAAGTCCGCGCCCCTCATCCCACAGCCTGGCATTCTCGCTCCAGGCATCCGATAGCGCCAGGAACAGCGTTTCGGCATCGCATGTCGCGCCCAATGCATTGAGCGAAGTCGCGGGATAAGGCAAATCCTCGGGATAAGCCACAACATTGACGCCGATGCCAACCGCCACCGCGAAGCGGCCGCCTTCCAGTATCGCCGATTCCAGCAGGATGCCGGCCAGCTTGGCGCCCGAGGCAAGCACGTCATTCGGCCACTTCAGCTCGAACCGGTTTTTGCCCGCGCTTGCACCGTCGAGGCCGATGGTGATCCGGCCCTTCGGGACGACGGCGTCGAGCGCATCGGCAAGCGCCAGGCCGGCGACAAAGCCGAGCGTCGCGGCAAGGCGAAGCTCGGCACTGGTGATGACAAGCAGCGTCGCCGCCAGATTGCCTTCGGGCGTCGCCCACACACGGCCGCGGCGGCCGCGCCCGCTTTCCTGCTTCTTGGAAACGACCCACAATTTGCCCGAGTCGCCCGCCCGGGCGTGGTCCAGCGCCAACGCATTGGTGGAGCCGACGCTGTCATGCGCCTCGAGCCGGAACCCTTCCGACGCCGAGGTAGGAGCCAGCCGAAATCCCATGCCGGCTAGAAAAAGGTCTTGGCGGCGGCTTCGGCATAGGTGCCGATCGGACCGCCGATCAGCACGTAGAACAGCACGAAGGCGCCGGAGACGCCGAGCACGAGGCGCAGTTCACTGGCCATCGGCACGAAGCCGCCGACCGGTTCGTCGAACCACATGATCTTGATGATGCGCAGATAGTAATAGGCGCCCACCACCGAGGCCAGCACGCCGATGATCGCCAGCGCGTAGAGGTTGGCGTTGATGGCGGCGAGGAACACGTACCATTTCCCCCAGAAGCCGGCGAGCGGCGGAATGCCGGCCAGCGAGAACATCAGGATGGTGAGGATCGTCGCCATGATCGGATTGGTCGACGACAGACCGGCCAGATCGCTGATCTGCTCGACATTGCCTTCCTTGCGCCGCATGGCGAGGATGAAGGCGAAAGTGCCGAGCGTCATCACCAGGTAGATCAGCATGTAGATGGCAACGCCACGCACGCCGGCCTGGCTGTTGGCGGCAAGACCGACCAGCGCGTAGCCCATATGGCCGATGGAGGAATAGGCCATCAGCCGCTTGATGTTGGTCTGGCCGATGGCGGCGAATGCGCCGAGCGCCATCGACGCGATCGAAATGAAGACGATGATCTGCTGCCAGTCGGCGGCGATCGGCTTGAACGCCCCCATGGTGACGCGCACCATCAGTGCCATCGCCGCCATCTTGGGTGCCGCCGCCAGGAAGGCCGTCACCGGCGTCGGCGCGCCCTCATAGACGTCGGGCGTCCACATATGGAACGGCACCGCCGAGATCTTGAAGGCAAGGCCGGCCAGCACGAAGACGAGGCCGAAGACGAGACCAAGCTGGCGCTCGCCGCTGCCCAGCGCCGTGGCGATCTCCTGGAAACCGGTGTTGCCGGTGTAACCATAGATCAGGCTGATGCCATAGAGCAGCATGCCCGACGACAGCGCGCCGAGAACGAAATACTTCAGGCCGGCCTCGGTCGAACGCAGATTGTCGCGGTTGATCGCCGCCAGCACATAGATCGCCAGCGATTGCAGTTCGAGGCCGAGATAGAGCCCGATCATGCCATTGGCCGAAATCATCAGCATCATGCCGAGCGTGCAAAGCAGGATCAGCACCGGATATTCGAACTTGTCGAAATGCTCCGTCTTGGCAAAGCGCATCGACATGACCAGCGTTACAGCCGAGCCGATCAGGGCCAGCACCTTCATGAAACGGGCGAAGGAATCCTGGATGAAGGCGTTGCCATAGGCGCTGCCCTGCCCCGTGGAAAAGATCAGCCAGGCGCCAGCGATCACCAGCACGGCGACGGCAAGGCCGGTCACGGTGTTGGCGGTGTTGGCGCGCGAATAGGCACCGACCATCAGCAGCGCCAGCGCGCCGATGGCAAGGATCAGCTCTGGCGTCGAAAGCGACAGGCTGGAGAGAAGGTCCGGCGTCATGGTTCGCAAAACCCCTGGTCAGTTCGCCGCCGCGGTCTGCGCGGCGCCGATGGATGCAGTGACATTGGTGACGAGCGACTTGACCGATTCGGCCGTCGCGTCGAAGACCGGTGCGGGATAGACGCCGAAGAAGATGACCAGCACGACCAGCGGATAGATGATGACCTTCTCGCGCGTCGACAGGTCGAGCAGGCCCTTCAGGCTGTCCTTGGTCAAGGCGCCGAAGATCACCCGGCGATAGAGCCACAACGCGTAGGCGGCCGACAGGATGACGCCGGTGGCGGCGAAGAACGCCACCCAGGTGTTGACCCGGAATACGCCGAGCATGGTCAGGAACTCGCCGATGAAGCCGCTGGTGCCGGGCAGACCGACATTGGCCATGGTGAAGATCAGGAACACGGTGGCGTATTTCGGCATGTTGTTGACCAAGCCACCATAGGCGGCGATCTCACGCGTATGCATGCGGTCGTAGATGACGCCGACGCACAGGAACAGCGCGCCGGAGACGAGGCCGTGGCTGAGCATCTGGAAGATGGCGCCCTGCACGCCTTCCTGGTTCATGGCGAAGATGCCCATGGTGACGAAGCCCATATGGGCCACCGACGAATAGGCGATCAGCTTCTTCATGTCCTCCTGCATGAGCGCCACCAGCGAGGTGTAGATGATGGCGACGACCGACAGCGCGAAGACCAGCGGCGCGAACATTTCGGAAGCCAGCGGGAACATCGGCAGCGAGAAGCGTAGGAAACCGTACCCGCCCATCTTCAAGAGGATGGCCGCCAGGATGACCGAACCGGCGGTCGGCGCTTCGACGTGCGCGTCGGGCAGCCAGGTGTGCACCGGCCACATCGGCATCTTCACCGCGAAGGAAGCGAAGAAAGCGAGCCACAGCCATGTCTGCATGTTGGCCGGGAAGTTGTGCGTCAACAGCGTCGGGATGTCCGTCGTGCCGGACTGATAGAACATCGCCATGATGGCGAGCAGCATCAGCACCGAGCCGGCCAGCGTATAGAGGAAGAACTTGAACGAGGCATAGACGCGCCGCTTGCCACCCCAGACGCCGATGATGATGAACATCGGGATCAGGCCGGCTTCGAAGAAGACATAGAACAGCACGATATCCAGCGCGCAGAACACGCCGATCATCAGCGTCTCGAGCAGCAGGAAGGCGATCATGTAGGCCTTGACGCGCTTCTCGATCGATTCCCACGACGCCAGGATGCAGAGCGGCATCAGGAACGTCGTCAGGATGACGAACAGCATGGAAATGCCGTCGACGCCCATGTGATAGGAGATGCCGGAATCGAGCCAGGCGACCTTCTCGACGAACTGGAAGCCGGACTGCGAATTGTCGAAGCCGGTCCAGATGAACAGCGAGATGATGAACGTGAACGTCGTCGTCAGCAGCGCGATGGCGCGGATGTTGCGGCGCGCGTTTTCACTGTCATCATTGATGAACAGGATGAGCAGCACACCAACCAGCGGCAGGAAGGTGACCAGCGAGAGGATTGGCCAAGCGGTCATCAGAGCATCATCCAGGTGACGAGTGCGGCAACGCCGATCAGCATGGCGAAGGCATAGTGGTAAAGGTAGCCGGTCTGCAGCTTGACGACGCGGTTGGTGACATCGACGACACGTGCCGAAATGCCATCCGGACCAAGTCCGTCAATGACGGTGCCGTCGCCGGTCTTCCACAGGAAATGACCGAGGCGCTTGGCGGGCCGCACGAACAGGAAGTCGTAGAGCTCGTCGAAATACCATTTGTTGAGCAGGAAGGCGTAGAGCCCGCGATGCTGCGCCGCAAGGTTCACCGGCATTTCCGGCGAGCGGATGTAGAACTTCCAGGCCAGCGCGAAGCCAATCAGCATGGCGATGAAGGGGGACAGCTCGACCCACAGCGGCAATTCGTGGATCTCGTGCAGGATGTGGTTGTCCGGCAGCATGAACAGCGACGCCTTCCAGAATTCGGCATAGCCCTCGCCGATGAAGGCGCCGTGGAAGATGATGCCGGCAAACAGCGCGCCGGCGGCCAGGATGAACAGCGGCACCAGCATCACCGGCGGCGATTCATGGACATGGTGCATCACCTCGTGGCTTGCCCGCGGCTTGCCGTGGAAGGTCATGAAGATCAGCCGCCAGGAGTAGAAGGAGGTGAAGCAGGCGGCGATGACCAGGGCCACGAAGGCGAGGCCGGCAACCGAATTGTGGCCGGCGAAGGCGCTCTCGATGATGGCATCCTTGGAGAAGAAGCCGGCGGTGCCGATGACCGTCACCGGAATGCCGACGCCGGTCAGTGCCAGCGTGCCGATCACCATCATCCAGTAGGTGGTCGGGATCAGCTTCCGCAGGCCGCCCATCTTGCGCATGTCCTGCTCGTCGGAGACGGCATGGATCACCGAGCCCGAGCCGAGGAACAGCAGCGCCTTGAAGAAGGCATGCGTGAACAGGTGGAAGATCGCGGCACCATAGGCGCCGACGCCGAGCGCGACGAACATGTAGCCGAGCTGCGAGCAGGTCGAATAGGCGATGACGCGCTTGATGTCGTTCTGGACGAGACCGACGGTCGCCGCGAAGAAGGCGGTGAAGGCGCCGATGAAGGTCACGACCGTCAGCGCCGAATGCGACAGCTCGAACAGCGGCGACAGGCGCGCCAGCATGAACACGCCGGCCGTCACCATGGTGGCGGCATGGATCAGCGCGGACACCGGCGTCGGGCCCTCCATGGCGTCCGGCAGCCAGGTGTGCAGCGGCACCTGCGCCGACTTGCCCATCGCGCCCATGAACAGCAGCAGGCAGACGACGGTCATTGCCGCCTGCTTGTCCAGCGCATGGCCGAGGAAGGTCAGCACGGCAGCGCCCTGCGGGGCGCCTTCGGCCGGGATGAACGTCGCTGCATTGGCGAAAATGGTGCCGAGGTTGACCGAGCCGAACAGCACGAAGAGGCCGAAGATGCCAAGCGCGAAGCCGAAATCGCCGACGCGGTTGACGACGAAGGCCTTGATGGCGGCGGCATTGGCCGACGGCTTCTTGTACCAGAAACCGATCAGCAGGTAGGAGGCGAGGCCCACCCCTTCCCAGCCGAAGAACATCTGCACCAGATTGTCAGCCGTCACCAGCATTAGCATGGCGAAGGTGAACAGCGACAGATAGGCGAAGAAGCGCGGCCGGTTCGGATCGTGGTGCATGTAGCCGATCGAATAGATGTGAACCAGCGCCGACACGGTGTTGACCACCACCAGCATCACCACCGTCAGTGTGTCGATCCTCAGCGCCCAGGATGCCTCGAGCCCGCCGGACTGGATCCAGCGCAGCACCGGCACGGTGAACACCTCGCCATGGCCGAAGCCGACGGTGAAGAAAGCGATCCACGACAGCACCGCCGAAATCACCAGGAAACCGGAGGTGATATATTCGGACGCCTTGGCGCCGAGCGACGTGCCGAACAGGCCGACGATCAGGAAGCCGAGCAGTGGAAGGAAGACGATGGCCTGATACATGGTGGTTCCGTCAACCCTTCATCATGTTCACGTCTTCGACCGCGATCGAGCCGCGGTTGCGGAAGAAGACGACGAGAATGGCAAGTCCGATGGCAGCCTCGGCCGCCGCGACCGTCAGCACGAACAGCGCGAACACCTGGCCGACCAGATCGCCGAGCGAGGCCGAGAAGGCGACGAAGTTGATGTTGACCGCAAGCAGGATCAGCTCGATCGACATCAGGATGACGATGACGTTCTTGCGGTTGAGGAAGATGCCGAACACGCCGAGCGTGAACAGGATCGCCGATACGGTCAGATAATGCGCGATGCCGACAACCATCTCAGAGTCCCTCGCCCGTCTTGACCTTGCGGATTTCCATGCCGGTCGCCGGCGTACGGCCGACCTGGGCTGCGATCGACTGCCGCTTGACCCCTTCCTTGTGGCGCAGCGTCAAGACGATGGCGCCGATCATGGCGACCAGCAGGATGAGGCCCGAAATCTGGAAGTAGTAGAGGTAGTCCGTATAGAGGATATCGCCGAGTGCGGCCGTGTTCGAACGCGTTGCGAGATCCGGGATGGGTTTCGAGACCGTCGAGGCGAGCTGCGGCGCGAATGTATAGCCGCCGAGCACGACGATCAGCTCCGCCGCCAGGATCAGCCCGACCAGCGCGCCGATCGGCGCGTATTGCAGGGCGCCGCTCTTCAGTTCGGCGAAGTCGACGTCGAGCATCATGACGACGAACAGGAACAGCACCATCACCGCGCCGACATAGACGACGAGCAGGATCATCGCCAGGAACTCGGCGCCCGTCAGCATGAACAGGCCGGCGGCGTTGAAGAAGGTCAGGATCAGGAACAGCACCGAATGCACCGGGTTGCGCGACGAAATGACCATGAACGCCGACGCCACCGCGATAAAGGCGAAGAGGTAGAAAAAGGCCGCCTCTAGTCCACTCAACATGGGGTTCCCCCGGGTTCCTGTCCGGACGGGCTCTCACCCTGTCCGCTTCTTTGGCCTGGTCCCGCCTCGGGGTTCCAAGCCGCGTTGTCCTTAGACGAGGCCCCTCGCCCCGTCCATGCGTCAAATATCAGCGATACGGCGAGTCCAGCGAGATATTGCGCGCCAGTTCGCGCTCCCACCGGTCGCCATTCGCCAACAGCTTGTCCTTGTCGTAGTAAAGTTCCTCGCGCGTCTCCGTCGCGAATTCGAAATTCGGCCCCTCGACGATGGCGTCGACCGGGCAGGCTTCCTGGCAGAAGCCGCAATAGATGCACTTCACCATGTCTATGTCATAGCGCACCGTGCGGCGGGTACCATCATTGCGGCGCGGACCCGCCTCGATGGTGATCGCCTGTGCCGGGCAGATCGCCTCGCACAGCTTGCAGGCAATGCAGCGTTCCTCGCCGTTGGGATAGCGGCGCAAGGCGTGCTCGCCACGGAAGCGCGGACTGGTCGGCCCCTTCTCGTGCGGATAGTTGATCGTCTCCTTCGGCGCGAAGAACTGGCGCATCGACAGGAAGAAGGCGCTGACGAAATCCTGCAGCAGCAGCGATTTTGCGGCTTGGGACAGAGCGGACATCACGCAAACCCCGTGATCTTGAGGAAGGCTGCGGTGGCGACCACCATGAACAGCGAGATCGGCAGGAACACTTTCCAGCCGAGTCGCATCAGCTGGTCGTAGCGGTAGCGCGGCACGAATGCCTTCACCATGGAAATGCCGAAGAACACGAAGCAGACTTTCAGCACGAACCAGATGACGCCGGGCACCCAGGTGAATGGCGCGAAGTCGAAGGGCGGCAGCCAGCCACCGAGGAACAGGATGGTGGCCAGCGCGCACATCAGCACGATGGCGACATACTCGCCGAGGAAGAACAGCAGGAACGGCGTCGACGAATATTCGACCATGTGGCCGGCGACCAGTTCCGATTCGGCTTCGACCAGGTCGAAGGGCGGCCGGTTCGTCTCGGCGAGCGCCGAGATGAAGAAGATGACGAACATCGGGAACAGCGACAGCCAGTTCCAGTCGAGGAAGGTGTTGGGCAGGCCAAGCCGCGTGCCAAGCCCGTCATGCTGCGACAGCACGATGTCGGACAGGTTGAGCGAGCCGGCGGTGAGCAGAACCGTGACGATGACGAAGCCGATCGAGACTTCGTAGGACACCATCTGCGCCGCGGAACGCAGCGCGCCGAGGAATGGATATTTCGAATTGGACGCCCAGCCGCCCATGATCACGCCATAGACCTCGAGCGAGGAGATGGCGAAGACATAGAGGATGCCGACATTGATGTTGGCGATCGCCCAGCCCTGACTGACCGGAATGACCGCCCAGGCCGAGATCGCCAGCACCGCGGACACCAGCGGTGCCAGCAGGAAGACGCCCTTGTTGGCGCCGGACGGGATGATCGGTTCCTTGAAGACAAACTTCAGCAGGTCGGCGAAAGCTTGCAGCGTGCCCCAGGGGCCGACGACGTTGGGACCGCGGCGCAGTTGCACCGCCGCCCATATCTTGCGGTCGGCGTAGAGGATGTAGGCGACGAAGACCAGCAGCACGACAATCAGCACGACCGACTTGAGAAGGATCAGCAGCGCCGGCAGCACGTAGAAGGAGAAGAAAGTATCCATGCTTATTCCGCCGCCTGCTTGAAGCCGCTCTTGGCCAGCGCCGAGCATTCCGCCATCACGGCCGATGCCCGCGCGATCGGGTTGGTCAGGTAGAAATCCTTGACCGGCGAGGTGAACGTGCCCTTGTTCAGCCGCCCGCCGAGCTTCGCCACCCTGGCGATGTCCTCGGCGTTACCGGCCGCGACCTGATCGATGCGGGCCAGATGCGGATACTCGCCGTAGAGCTTGGCGCGCAGCTGCGGCAGCGAATCGAATGGCAGCTTCTTGCCCAGCACATCCGACAGCGCCCTGATGATCGCCCAGTCTTCGCGGGCATCGCCGGGTGCGAAGCCGGCGCGGTTGGTCTGCTGCACGCGCCCTTCGGTGTTGACATAAGTGCCCGATTTTTCGGTGTAGGCAGCGCCCGGCAGGATGACGTTGGCGCGGTGCGCGCCGGCGTCGCCATGAGTGCCGATATAGACGACGAAGGCGCCGCCGGTCTTGCCCATGTCGATCTCGTCGGCGCCGAGCAGGAACAGCACGTCCATCTCGCCCAGCATGCCGGCAACGCTCTTGCCGCCCTCGCCCGGCACGAAGCCGAGATCAAGACCACCAACGCGCCCAGCCGCGTTGTGCAGCACGGCAAAGCCGTTCCAGTCAGCCCTTGCGGCATTGACGGCCGTGCTAAGCTTCGCCGCCTGGCCGAGCACGGCGGCGCCATCGGCGCGCGCCAACGCGCCCTGGCCGACGATGATCAGCGGATGCGTCGCCTTCTTCAGCGTCTGGAAGAACTTGCCATTGCCGTCGGCCAGATCCTTGAGCGAATCCGGCCCGGCACCCAGCTGTTCATACTCGTAGCGCGTGTCGCCGATATCGCCGATGACGCCGACCGGCAGGTTGCCGACCCGCCAGCGCTTGCGGATCCGGGCATTGAGCACGGAGGCTTCATAGCGCGGATTGGCGCCGATGATCAGCACCGCGTCGGCCTGCTCGATGCCTTCGATGGTCGGGTTGAAGATGTAGCTGGCCCGGCCGAGCGACGGATCGAGCGCCGCGCCATCCTGGCGACAGTCGGTGTTCTTCGAACCAAGCGAGGCCATCAGCAGCTTCAGCGCGTAGATTTCCTCGACCGCGGCGAGATCGCCAGATATGGCGCCGACCTTGTCGGGGGCCGCCTTCGACACCGCGTCCTTGATCGCCGAAAAAGCCTCGGCCCAACTCGCGGGAACCAGCTTGCCATCCTTGCGCACATAGGGGCGGTCGAGGCGCTGCGTGCGCAGGCCGTCCCAGATGAAGCGGGTCTTGTCGGAAATCCACTCCTCGTTCACCTGCTCGTTGATGCGCGGCAGGATGCGCATCACTTCGCGACCTCTGCTGTCGACGCGGATCGCCGAACCGACGGCGTCCATCACGTCGATGGATTCGGTCTTGGTCAGCTCCCACGGCCGCGCCTGGAAGGCGAAGGGCTTGGAGGTCAGCGCGCCGACGGGGCAAAGGTCGATGACGTTGCCCTGCAGCTCCGAGGTCATCGCCTGTTCGAGATAGGTGGTGATCTCGGCGTCCTCGCCACGGCCGATCAGGCCGAGCTCGGAGATGCCGGCGACCTCGGTGGTGAAGCGGACGCAACGCGTGCAATGAATGCAGCGGTTCATCACCGTCTTGACCAGCGGGCCGATATACTTGTCTTCGACCGCGCGCTTGTTCTCGTGATAGCGCGAGGAATCGACCCCGAAAGCCATCGCCTGGTCCTGCAGGTCGCACTCGCCGCCCTGGTCGCAGATCGGGCAATCCAGCGGATGGTTGATGAGCAGGAATTCCATCACGCCTTCGCGGGCCTTCTTGACCATCGGCGTGTTGGTGAAGATTTCCGGCGGCTCGCCATTCGGGCCGGGACGCAAGTCGCGCACGCCCATGGCACAGGATGCCTGCGGCTTGGGCGGCCCGCCCTTCACCTCGATCAGGCACATGCGGCAGTTGCCAGCGATCGACAGCCGCTCATGGAAGCAGAAGCGCGGCACTTCCGCGCCTGCGTCCTCGGCCGCCTGCAGCAGCGTATAGTGGTCGGGTACAGTGATCTCTTTCCCGTCGACCTTGAGCTTTGCCATTCGCCTCAAACCCCTGCGGATTTCCCGCAATCTCTTTTTCCGGGCGCGATCGAAACCGCGTCCCGCATTTCATTCACTTCTTGACGGCGAGCGCCGCCGCTTGGGCAGTCCAATCGTCGCGGCCGATGCGGCCGGAAAGCGACAGATAGTCCTCGACCCAAGCAACCTCTTCCTGCGTCCATGCAGCGATCTGGGCATACGTCCAGATGCCGAGGCCGTTCAGCACCTTCTCAAGCTTCGGGCCGACGCCCGATATCGCCTTGAGGTCCGACGGCTTCGCCGGCTTGTCCATGGCCTTGGGCTGCCTGAAATCCTCCGGCATCAACCCGGCCGGTACCGCGCCCGCTGTCGGGCCGGCATCGACGACTGGCGCCGTGTCGGCTGCTTCCCTGGCAACCATGTCGGTCACATCCTGCGCGAAGGACTGGGCTTCGGCGATCAAGGTCTTGGTCGCCGCGCGCGCCTTGGAGGCACTTCTTTCCGTCTCCGACAAGCGCTCGGTGCGCGCCTCGAAGTCGTCGACGATCGGCTGCAGCAGTCGCTGCGAGGCTTCGGCCGCGCCCGAAAGCGCACCCATCCAGACGCCGAAAGCGTGGTTGGCGAGCCCAATGCCGAGCGCCGACATGGCCGCGACACCAGCAACAGGGTGCGCAAGAAGGTTGACGGCGCTCGCCATCTCCTTCGGCATCATCCTGGTCAGGTCCTGGTTCATCTTCTCGAGCTGGTCCAAATTGGGCATCAAAGGGTGGGGTGTCGAATACGGCGCCATAGATATCTCCTGGTCGTTTGTTCGTTCGCCCGCCCCGGCTTTCTTGCTTCGGGCCTTCGCCCGCATTCACAAATTCTTCTATTCCGCCGCCACCATCACCGGCTCGGCCCGATGCGCGTTGCGCGAAAACTCGTCGATGCGACGCTCCACCTCGCCGCGGAAATGCCGCATCAGGCCCTGGATCGGCCATGCCGCCGCATCGCCCAGCGCACAGATCGTGTGGCCTTCGACCTGCTTGGTGACATCGAGCAGCATGTCGATCTCGCGCTTCTGCGCCTCACCGCGCACCAGCCGCTCCATCACCCGCCACATCCAGCCGGTGCCTTCGCGGCACGGCGTGCATTGGCCGCAGCTCTCATGCTTGTAGAAGTAGGAAAGCCGCGCGATCGCCTTAACGACATCGGTCGACTTATCCATAACGATGACAGCCGCCGTGCCGAGGCCGGACTTGAGGTCGCGCAGCGCGTCAAAATCCATCGGCGTGTCGATGATCTGCTCGGCCGGCACCAGCGGCACCGAGGCACCACCCGGAATGACCGCGAGCAGATTGTCCCAGCCGCCGCGAATGCCGCCGCAATGCGTCTCGATCAGTTCGCGGAACGGGATCGACATCGCCTCTTCGACCGTGCACGGATTGTTGACGTGGCCGGAGACGCAGAACAGCTTGGTGCCGACATTGTTCGGCCGGCCGAAGGACGAGAACCAGGCAGCACCGCGACGCAGGATGGTCGGCGCCACCGCGATCGATTCAACATTGTTGACGGTGGTCGGGCAGCCATAGAGGCCGACATTGGCCGGGAATGGCGGCTTCAGCCGGGGCTGGCCCTTCTTGCCTTCCAGGCTTTCGAGCAGCGCCGTCTCCTCACCGCAGATATAAGCGCCGGCGCCGTGATGCATGTAGATGTCGAAGTCGTAGCCGGACGTGTTGTTCTTGCCGATCAGCTTGGCTTCGTAAGCCTCGTCGATGGCCCGCTGCAACGCCTCGCGCTCGCGGATGAACTCGCCGCGCACATAGATGTAGGCGGCAATCGCGCCCATGGCGAAACCGGCGAGCAGCGCACCCTCGACCAGCGTGTGCGGATCATTGCGCAGGATGTCGCGGTCCTTGCAGGTGCCGGGCTCGGATTCGTCGGCATTGATAACGAGGTAGCTCGGCCGGCCGTCGCTCTGCTTGGGCATGAACGACCATTTCAGGCCGGTCGGGAAGCCGGCGCCGCCGCGTCCGCGCAGGCCAGACGCCTTCATCTCGTTGACGATCCAGTCGCGCCCCTTGGCAACGATGCCGGGCGTGTTGTCCCAGGCACCGCGCGCCATCGCGCCGGCCAGCGACTTGTCGAAGAGGCCGTAGATGTTGGTGAAGATACGGTCTTTGTCCTGGAGCATTTTTCGTCCCTCAGACCGGCTTCTTGCCGAAGACGCGGATGTATTCGGCGACACCGCCCTTGGCGAGCGCCTTGGCCTGCTTGACCCAGTCGTCGCGCTCGATACGGCCTTGGAAAGAGAGGTAGCCGTCCACCCACTCGCGCTCGGCCTTCCTCCACGACGCGACCTGCGCGAAGGTGAAGATGCCTAGCGTATGCAGGATGCTCTCGATCTTCGGGCCTACGCCGGAGATTAGCTTGAGATCGTCGACCAGCGCCGGTTTGGCGATGCCGGCCGGGCGGTTCTTGTCTTCCAGCGACGGTTTGGCGGCAGCCTTCGCGGCCGGCGCCTTGGTTTCCGGTGCCTTGTAAGCAGCGGCAGGCTCGGCCTTGGTCTTGGGACCATTGCGCTGCTTGGAGACCTGCTCGACCTCTGGAGCGGCCGTGTTGGCATTGGCGGCCGAATGCAGCGGTGCGGCCACACTCGCCGCCTTTTCAGCCGCCGGCGCGACCTTGGTCTTTGAGGGTGTCTTCAAGGCCGGGCTGGTTTCAGGGGCATCGGTCTTTGGCTTGCTGGCATTCGAAGGCGCCGCCGGGGCGGCCGATGCCTGCGCCGCCGGTGCGGCAGCGGCCGGAGCGGTGGCAGCAGCTGGTGCCGCGTCCTTGGCGGCCTTGGTGGCTGCCTTGGCTTCCTTGTCGCGGGTCGACTTGAGGATCGCCTTTTCGCTCTTGAGCGTCGTCAGGCCAGAGGCCGGCTCCGAGCCGGCGCGGCCGTTCTGCGGTCCCGGGGCCACCGAGGCACCCTTGCCGGACTCGTAGAGATCGATGATCTCGGCAAGCCGTTCCGGCGTCAGATCCTCGAACGTGTCCTTGAAGATCATCACCATCGGCGCGTTGACGCAGGCGCCGAGGCATTCGACCTCTTCCCACGACAAGGTGCCCTTGTCGTTGGTGTGGAACTGGTCGTGATGGATCTTGGAGCGGCACACATCCATCAGCGCTTCGGAGCCGCGCAGCATGCAGGGCGTGGTCCCGCAGACCTGGATGTGCGCGCGCGTGCCGACCGGGTTCAGCTGGTACTGCGTGTAGAAGGTCGCGACTTCGAGGCCACGGATTCGAGGCATGCCGAGCATGTCCGAAATCGTCTCGATCGCCGCCTTCGTCACCCAGCCTTCCTGCTCCTGCGCCAGCATCAAAAGCGGGATGATCGCCGACTGTTCGCGGCCCTTCGGGTACTTCTTGATCCATTGCTTCGCCGCTGCCGCGTTCGCCCGGTTGAAGGCGAAGGATGCTGGCTGGACGCTGGCTTCTGCGAGACGGCGGACTGACATTTAGCGATCGACCTCACCAAACACGATGTCGAGGGAGCCGAGAACGGCGGTGACGTCGGCCAGCATGTGGCCGCGGCAGAGGAAATCCATAGCTTGCAGATGCGCGAAGCCGGGTGCGCGCAGCTTGCAGCGATAGGGCTTGTTGGAGCCGTCGGAGACCAGGTAGACGCCGAACTCGCCCTTTGGCGCCTCGACGGCAGCATAGACCTCGCCGGCCGGCACGCGGTAGCCCTCGGTGTAGAGCTTGAAGTGATGGATCAGCGCTTCCATCGAGCGCTTCATCGCCTGGCGCTTGGGCGGCACCACCTTGCCGTCGAGGTTCGACACCGGGCCGGTGCTTTCCTTGCCGAGCAGGAGATCGACGCACTGGCGCATGATCTTCGCCGACTGGCGCATCTCTTCCATGCGCACGAGGTAACGGTCGTAGCAGTCGCCATTCTTGCCGATCGGAATGTCGAAGTCCATTTCCGAATAGCATTCATAGGGCTGCGACTTGCGCAGGTCCCAGGGCGCGCCAGAACCGCGCACCATGACGCCGGAAAAGCCCCAGGCCCAGGCGTCGGCCAAGGAGACCGTGCCGATGTCGACATTGCGCTGCTTGAAGATGCGATTGCCGGTCAAAAGCGCATCGAGATCGTCGATCGACTTCAGGAACGGGTCGATCCACTTGCCGATGTCCTCGACCAGCTTCTGCGGCAGGTCCTGGTGGACGCCGCCGGGACGGAAATAGGCGGCATGCATGCGCGAGCCGGAGGCGCGCTCATAGAACACCATCAGCTTTTCGCGTTCGACGAAGCCCCACAGCGGCGGCGTCAGCGCGCCGACGTCCATCGCCTGCGTCGTCACATTGAGGATGTGCGACATGATGCGGCCGATTTCGCAGTAGAGCACGCGGATCAGCTGGCCGCGCTTCGGCACGTCGATGCCGAGCAGGCGCTCGGCGGCGAGCGCGAAGGCATGCTCCTGGTTCATCGGCGCGCAATAGTCGAGCCGGTCGAGATAAGGTATGGCCTGCAGATAGGTCTTGGCCTCGATCAGCTTTTCCGTGCCGCGGTGCAGCAGCCCGATATGCGGATCGACGCGATCGACGACTTCGCCGTCGAGCTCCAGCACAAGGCGCAAAACGCCGTGCGCCGCCGGATGTTGCGGGCCGAAATTGATGTTGAAATTGCGGACGGAGGTTTCAGCCATTCTGGCGCCTCAATTCGTCTTGGCTTTTTCGTCCCCGGGCAGCACGTAGTCGGTGCCTTCCCAGGGGGAAAGAAAATCGAAATTGCGGAATTCCTGCTTGAGCTCGACCGGCTCGTAGATGACGCGCTTGGCCTCGTCGTCGTAGCGCACTTCGACGAAACCGGTCAGCGGGAAATCCTTGCGCAGCGGATGGCCTTCGAAACCGTAATCGGTCAACAGGCGGCGCAGGTCGGGATGGCCCGAGAACAGCACGCCATAGAGATCGTAGGTCTCGCGCTCGAACCAGTCGGCGCCGGGATAGACGTCGGTGATCGACGGCACCATCGTCTCCTCGTCGGCCTGCACCTTGACGCGGATGCGCACGTTCTGCTTCGGCGACAACAAGTGATAGACGACGTCGAAGCGCTTGGCCCGCGACGGATAGTCGGCGCCGCAGACGTCGATGATCGAGATGAACTGGCAGCGCGCATCGTCGCGCAGGAAGGTCATCACCTCGACCAGATCGCGCGGCTCGACATGGACGGTGAGTTCGCCATAAGCGATATCAGCGTCATTCACGCGGCCGATCAGCTTCTCGCCGAGATAGGTCGACAGTTCGCTCAGGGATGCGGTCATGGATTTACCGTTCGATCGTGCCGGTGCGGCGGATCTTCTTCTGCAGGAGAAGAATGCCGTAGAGCAGCGCTTCGGCGCTCGGCGGGCAGCCGGGCACATAGATGTCGACCGGCACGATGCGGTCGCAGCCACGCACCACCGAATAGGAATAGTGGTAGTAGCCGCCGCCATTGGCGCACGAGCCCATCGAGATGACGTAGCGCGGCTCCGGCATCTGATCGTAGACCTTGCGCAACGCCGGCGCCATCTTGTTGGTCAGCGTGCCGGCGACGATCATGATATCGGACTGACGCGGAGACGCGCGCGGCGCGACGCCGAACCGCTCCGAGTCGTAGCGCGGCATCGAGGTGTGGATCATCTCGACCGCGCAGCAGGCAAGGCCGAAAGTCATGAACATCAGCGAACCGCTGCGCGCCCAGGTGATCAGCGCCTCGGTAGAAGTGACGAGAAAGCCCTTGTCGGCCAACTCATTGTTGATCTCGAGGAAGAAGGGATCGTCCTCCCCCACCGGCCTGCCGGTGTTGGGATCGATCAGGCCCTTGGGCTTCGGCGCGATGAGCGTGCCGGAACTGTCGTTCAATCCCATTCAAGCGCTCCTTTTTTCCATTCGTAGGCAAAGCCGATGGTCAGCACTGCCAGGAACACCATCATCGACCAAAAACCGAGCATGCCGATCTTCGAGAATGATACCGCCCACGGAAACAGGAAGGCCACTTCCAGATCGAAGATGATGAACAGGATCGACACCAGGTAGAAACGGATGTCGAACTTCATGCGGGCATCGTCGAACGAGTTGAAGCCGCACTCGTAGGCGGAAAGTTTTTCGGGATCGGGATTGCGGTAGGCCACCAGGAAGGGTGCGGCCAGCAGCGCCAGGCCGACAACCAGCGCCACGCCGATGAACAGGACGATGGGCAGGTACGAACTGAGAAGTGCGTTCATGCAGCGGCTTTCCGTTGGCGCCAATCCATTCTGATTACAGCACCGGACCTTATTGCGGAAGCGTGACAGTTTAACCGCTGAACCGTTTTAAGGGGCCTATGCTGCAACGCGGCGAGGGTTAGCGCAGCACTTCCGGCGAAGCAAGTCAAACCTTGTTCAAAACGATGACCTGGACGGCATATACGGGGAAACTGGTCCGATCCGCTCCTGTTTGATTTCCTTCACTTTTTACTCCACTTTTCTCTCCTGACATATATGCTGCCAAAACCCTGCTAGCATCCCGCGGAATCACGATCCCCTGCCCGCCCGAACCCGGTTTAGAGTCGCATCAGCATGAAGGAAAAAATATCGCTTCCCACGGCCAGGCGCATAGCACTCGCCGCCCAGGGTTTTGCCGACGCCAGACCGGCCGCCACGCCTGATCGACGGCATCTGACCCGCGTGCTTGCCCGCACCGGCTTGCTGCAGATCGATTCCGTCAGCGCCGTGGTGCGCGCTCATTATATGCCGCTTTATTCGCGCCTTGGCCCCTACCCGCTCGCTTTGCTCGACAACGCCGCGGTGACGCGCAAGCGCACCGTGTTCGAATACTGGGCGCATGAGGCCTCGTTCCTGCCGGTCGAGACGTACCCGCTGATGCGCTGGCGCATGCAGCGGGCCGAGCGCGGCGATGAGATGTATTCGGGCCTGGCCAAATGGGGCCGCGAACACGCCGCCTATATCGAAGAGATCTACCGCGCGGTCGTGGAGCGCGGCCCGATCGCCGCTTCGGCACTGGAAGGCCAGAAAGGCTCGGGCGGCTGGTGGGGCTGGAGCCATGCCAAGCATGCCTTCGAATGGCTGTTCTGGGCCGGCCGCATCACCACGGCGCACCGCCGTGGCTTCGAGCGTTTCTATGACCTGCCGGAGCGCGTGCTGCCGCAGGCGATCCTCGATCTGCCGGTGCCAGCCGCCGAGGACGCGCACCGCGAATTGCTGCGCATTTCCGCCCGCGCCCACGGCATCGCGACGTCAGGCGATTTGCGCGACTATTTCCGTCTGTCGCCCGCCGACATGAAAGGCCGGCTGGAGGAACTGGTCGAGCTCGGCGAGCTGGTGCCGGTGCGTGTCGACGGCTGGGATAAGCCAGCTTACCTTCACAGGGACGCACGCATACCTCGAAAAATCGAGGCACGCGCTCTGCTGGCGCCGTTCGATCCGGTCGTCTTCGAGCGGTCGCGCTCGGAGCGATTGTTCGATTTCCACTATCGCATCGAAATCTACACGCCGGCCGATAAGCGCCAGTACGGCTATTACGTCCTGCCCTTCCTGCTCGGCGACAGGATCGTGGCCCGCGTCGACCTCAAGGCAGACCGACCTGCCAGCGTATTGCGTGTCCATGCGGCCTATGCGGAGCCAAGTGCACCCGCCGAAACCGCCTCCCAGCTGTTCGAGGAATTGAAGCAGATGCAGGGCTGGCTGGGCCTCGAACGCATGGAAGTGACGCCTGCAGGCGACCTCGGACAGCCACTTGCCGACATTGCCGCGTCGTAGACGTGCGTTGACACGGCTGTCCCTACAAGCCTAAATCCGGTCCAGACGGTCTCCTCTCGGCAAAGGGAGGAGCCAAGAGGGAATGCGGTGCGGGATCGCAAGATTTCAAATCCGCGGCTGTCCCCGCAACTGTAAGCGACGAGCCTGGGCCGAAAACCACTGGGATGTTCCCGGGAAGGCGGCACCGAGGCGATGACCCGCGAGCCAGGAGACCTGCCGTCTGAGAGATAAAGAATCCGATCGCCTGGCGGGTTTTCCGGGCAAGGAGCCTGATTTGGAACGCGACAGCAGTTTTTCGGCTGAGACAGCGGACGTATTGTCCGATGACGCCTTGACCGGCGTTACCGTGATCGTCTGCGCCTCCTGTCGCGACGAAACCGGTTCCGACGCCCATCCCCGCGCCGGCGAATTGCTTGCGGACGACACACGCCGCGCCGCCTCTGGGGAAGATATCCGCATCCGCAGCGTCGAATGCCTCGGCAATTGCAGGCGCCGGCTGAGTGCTGCGATCCTGCGCGACGGCTGCTGGAGCTACGTCTTCGGCGACCTGAGCGCGACCAGCGGCGCCGATCTCGTCACCGGCGCAAAGCTCTTCGCCACCTCGACGGATGGCCTCATCCCATGGCGGGGCCGTCCCGACTCGCTCAAGCGCGGCCTCGTGGCCCGCATTCCTCCCCTCGACATGCTGAAGGACCAGATATGACAGCCTCCGTCTCCCGTATTCCCTGCACTGTCGTCACCGGCTTCCTCGGCGCCGGCAAGACGACGCTGATCCGCCATCTCCTGGAAAACGCCGGCGGCAAGCGTATCGCCATCATCGTCAACGAGTTCGGCGACATCGGCATCGACGGCGAGATCCTGAAGGGTTGCGGCATCGACACTTGCCCGGAGGAAAACATCGTCGAGCTGGCCAACGGTTGCATCTGCTGCACCGTCGCCGATGATTTCGTGCCCGCGCTCGACCAGATCCTGTCGCTGACGCCGAAGGTCGACCATATCCTGATCGAGACTTCCGGCCTCGCTCTGCCCAAGCCGCTGGTCCAGGCCTTCCAGTGGCCGACTGTGAAGAGCCGGGTGACCGTCGACGGCGTTATCGCGGTGGTCGACGGCCCGGCGCTGGCCGAAGGCCGCGTCGCCAACGACATGGACGCACTTCAGGCGCAGCGCGCTCAGGATGGGACGCTCGATCACGACGACCCGGTCGAGGAGGTGTTCGAGGACCAGATCGCATGCGCCGACCTCATCATCCTGTCGAAGAGCGATCTGATGGACGCCGCCGGCTCCGCCCGCGCCAATGCCATCATCAATGAGCACATCGCCCGCGCCGTGAAGATCGTGCCGACCTCGCAGGGCAAGGTCGATCCCTCGGTGCTGCTGGGCCTCGGTCTCGCCGTCGAGAACGACATCGAAAACCGCAAGACCCACCACGACGACGAGCTCGACCACGAGCATGACGACTTCGACAGCTTCGTCATCGATATTTCCTCGATCGCCAACCCGGAAGAGCTGGCAAGACGCGTCGCCACCGCAGCCGAGGAAGAAAACGTGCTGCGTGTAAAAGGCTTCGTCGAGGTCGGCGGCAAGCCGATGCGGCTTTTGCTGCAGGCCGTCGGGCCGCGCGTCAATCATTACTATGACCGCGCCTGGACCGCAGCGGACGACCGCCGCTCTCGCCTCGTCGTCATTGGCCTGAAGGGGCTGAACCGCCCGGCGATCGAGCGTATCCTCGCCGGCTGATTTTAACGCCATGCACATCCTCACCACGACCTCCGCCTCTCTCGACGACCTCGCCGAGCCGGTCGATCTGCGGCAGACGCCGGCGGACGTCGTGGCACTGTCCTTCACCGACAGTGATCTCGCCGGGCTGGCGGCGGCGTGGAAGGCGGATGCCGCCCGCCTGCCCTCGATGCGGCTGGCAGCACTTCGTGACCTGCGCCATCCCATGTCCGTCGACCTCTGGGTCGACAGCGTCGCCCGCCACGCCAAAATCATCCTCGTTCGCATTCTCGGCGGCTACGACTGGTGGCGCTATGGCTGCGACCAGCTTGCCTCGATCGCCCGCGACCGTGGCATGAAACTGGCGCTGCTGCCCGGCGAGTGCCGCGACGAGGATCTGCGCCTGATCGAGGCCTCGACCCTGCCGCGCGAAGAGCTCGACGGCCTGCTCGACTATTTTCGCGAGGGCGGCCCGGCGAATATGAGCGCGCTGGTGCACCGGCTTGCACGGTTGGCGGGATCGGATGCGGCTGTCGCCGAACCGGTCGCGGTTCCGAAGGCTGGATTTTACGAGCCGGGACATGGCGTCATGGAGCGCAGCCTTCCCTTCGAGGGGGAGGGAAACGTCGTGCCCATCCTGTTCTATCGTTCGATGCTGCTCGCCGCCGATGTCGCCCCCATCGATGCCCTTTTTGAAGCGCTGCGGCAGCGCGGCATGCGCCCGGCCCCCATCTTCGTCGCCAGCCTGAAAGACCCGGTATCGCTGGCGTTCGTCGAGACCGCGCTCGCCGCGCTGAAACCCGCCGCCATCATCACCGCGACCGCTTTCGCCTCCGGCGCTGAACCCGGCATCGAAACCCTGTTCGACCGCGCCGGGGTGCCGGTCTTCCAAGTCATCGTCGCCACCACCCGCCGCGACATCTGGGAGAACAACCAGCGTGGACTGGCGCCCGCCGACCTCGCCATGCATGTCGTGCTGCCCGAACTCGACGGCCGCATCCTTGCCGGCGCGATTTCCTTCAAGGGCGAGAGCGAGACCGATCCGGCGCTTGGTCACCGCGCCTTCGCCAACCGGCCGGAGCCCGACCGCGTGGCACAGGTGGCGGACCGTGTCGCGGCCTTCATCAAGCTACAAAGAACGCCACGCGCCGAGCGCAAGCTCGCCATTCTCATCCCCGACTATCCGAGCGCCCCCGGCCGCACCGGCTATGCCGTCGGCCTCGACGTACCGTCCAGCGTGCTGGCCATGCTGAATGACCTCAGGGAACAGGGCTATGCCGTTGAGGGGATTCCACAAACGCCGCGTGAGCTGCTGGATTTGCTGGAACGCGGCAATGACGGGCTGGGGCTGGGGGACTATCGCTCCTTTTCGACCGAATTGCCGAGGGCGGCAGTCGATGCGGTAGAGGCGGCTTGGGGGAAGCCGGAAGGTGAAACAGGTTTGTACGAGGCGCCCCCCTCTGTCCTGCCGGACATCTCCCCCACAGGTGGGGAGATTGCGCCCTCATCTCCGCTTTCGCCAATCCTAGGCGCTGCAGAAAGAGAGCCCGCAGCGGAACTGCCGATCTCCCCCCAAGTGGGGGAGATGTCCGGCAGGACAGAGGGGGGCGCGACGGAACGCCAGCCTTCAAAGCGAATTGGCGAAAATGGCTTCCCCTTCCGCGCCGCGACCTTCGGCAACATCACCGTGGCGCTCGCGCCGGACCGCGGCCGTTCCGCCGACCGCCGCGCCGACTATCACGACCCGACGCTGCCGCCGCGCCATGCTCTGATCGCCTTCGGCCTGTGGCTGCGCAAATCGCTCGGCGTCCATGCGCTTGTCCATGTCGGTGCCCATGGCACGCTGGAATGGCTGCCGGGTAAGACCGTTGCCCTCTCGCAAAACTGCTTTCCAGAGATCGTCACCGGTCCCCTGCCCGTGATCTATCCCTTCATCGTTTCCAACCCCGGCGAGGCGGCGCAGGCCAAGCGGCGCATCGCCGCCGTCACCCTTGGCCATCTGCCACCGCCGCTGATCGGCGCTGGACTGAACGAAAACCAGCACAGACTTGAGCGCCTGGTCGACGAATATGCCCAGGCCGACGGGCTCGACCGCCGCCGGCGCGATCGTCTGGCCAAGCTGATCGTCGAAACCGCGCAAAAGACCGGCCTCGCCTCCGAAGCCGGGGTCGCCAGGACCGACGCGCCGGACGAAGCCTTGCGCCGCATCGACGCCTGGCTCTGCGACCTCAAGGATTTCGCCATCAAGGACGGGCTTCATATCTATGGCCGCTCGCCCGAAGACGAGCCCGACGCCATACGCCGCGAAAGTGCGGCCGCCGAAAAGACGGCATTGCTCGCCGCACTCGACGGCCGCCACGTCAAGGCCGGTCCGGCCGGAGCACCCGCACGTGGCCGCTCCGATGTTTTGCCAACCGGCCGCAACCTGTTCACCTCGGACCCGCGCACCATGCCGACACCGACCGCCTATGATCTCGGCCGAGCGGCGGGGGAGGAAGTGGTGCGCGGCTACATGCAATCGCATGGCGACTGGCCGCGTTCGCTGGTCATCGATCTCTGGGGCTCGGCATCGCTGCGCACCGGTGGCGAGGAGATTGCGCAGGGCCTGGCGCTGATGGGATGCCGGCCGCAATGGGACTCAGCGACCGGCCGTATCACCGGCATCGAGGTGTTGCCGCCGGCCACGCTTGGCCGCCCGCGCGTCGATGTCACCTGGCGTATCTCAGGCCTGTTCCGCGACATGTTCCCGACCCAGATCGCGCTGATCGATGCAGCCGCCAACGCCGTTGCCGCCCGCAACGAGGAGGATTCCGAAAATCCGCTCGCGGCGAGAACCCGCGCTGAAGGCAAGATCAGCCCACGCATCTTCGGCACCTCTCCCGGCACCTACGGCGCCGGCGTCGAGGATCTGCTGTCGAGCGGCGACTGGGCGGCGCGCGAGGAGATCGGCCGCGCCTATCTCGACGCCACCTCGCATGCCTATGGCGGCGAAGGCGGCGAAGGCATCTCGACGCCCGGCGCCTTCGAGGGCCGCATCGCCGAGGCCGATCTTCTCGTCCACACCGGCGACGACCCCGGCCGTGACATTCTCGAAGGCTCCGCCGACGTCGCCTTTATCGGCGGCTTTTCGGCCGCCCTTGCGGCCCTCGGCAGGAACGCCGACGTCATCGTGCTCGACACCACGGATCCGCAGAAGCCGAAGCCGCGCTCGATCAGTGAGGCGGTGGCCCGCGTCGTGCGTGCCCGCGCCGTCAATCCCCGCTTCATCTCAGGCCAGATGCGACATGGTCCGCGCGGCGCCTCCGAATTCGCCGAAACGGTCGACCGGTTGGTCGGCTTCGCCGAAACCACCCACGCCATTCCGGGCACGCTGATCGAGGCCGTGCACGACGCCTATGTCGGTGATCCCGAGGTCCGCGCCTTCATCCTGCGCGAAAACCCAGCCGCCGCGAAGGTCATTGCCGGGCGCTTCCTGTCGGCGCGCCGACGTGGTCTGTGGCATCCCTTGCGCAATTCCATCGACGACGATCTGGCCGCGCTGATTGCCGAGGCCGAGGCGCTTGAGGTAGCAGCATGAACGCCTTTTCGCGCCGTGGCGCCTGCCCCGCTTTGGCAGCCCCTATGCAGACCGGCGACGGCCTGCTGGTGCGGCTCAACCCTGTCGCTGGAGGATTGTCGCCGAAGTCGTTGATCGGGTTGGCCGAATCCGCCCTGCGGCACGGCAACGGCATCATGGAAGTCACCGCGCGCGGCAGTCTGCAGATACGCGGCCTGACACCGGATAGCGCGCGACTTCTGGCGACCGAGGTTGATGCGCTGGGCATTGCAGTGCGCACCGGCTTGCAGGTCGAGACCGGGCCGCTGGCGGGCATCGATCGATATGAGATTGCCGATGCGCGCCCGCTGGCTGAACGAATTCGGGTAGCGGTTGAAGAAGCTGGGCTCACGCCACGGCTCGGCCCGAAAGTGTCGGTCGTTGTGGACGGCGGCGGGCAACTCGGACTGGGTTCGATGATGGCCGATGTGCGGCTGAAGGCGGTACGAGCCGACAACGACATCGTTTGGAGCGTATCGGTTGCCGGCGACGGCCGAAACGCGAAGGTGTTGGCAACGGTCGATGCGGATGCCGCTAAAGAGATAGCCGTCGCTGCACTGAGGATGGTCGCTGAAAAAGGCCGCGAAGCGCACACGCGGGATTTGTCGGATCGACAGTTGGCCTCGCTCGCAGGCTGGCATTCCTTCGCGCCACCCTCTGTCCTGCCGGACAGGACAGAGGGTGGCGCGAAGGAATGCCGACCGATCGGTCTTTTCCCCTTAGCCGGCGATGTCAATATCCTCGGCATCGCCCTACCCTATGGCAGCATGCCCGCCGACAAGATCATCGGCCTCGCACAACGCGCCCTCGCTCTCGGCACCACCGAAATCCGCCTCGCCCCGGGTCGCGCCCTGCTTTTCCTCGGTCAGCCGGCAGCCGCCAATCAGCGCCTTCAAAACACAGCCACCAGCCTCGGCTTCGTCACCGACGCCTCTGATCCGCGCACGCGCATTGCCGCTTGCCCCGGCGCGCCGGCCTGCGCATCCGGCCGGATCGCCACGCGCGACATTGCGGAGACGATCGCCGCTGAAAACGCCGACATCCTCGACTTCACCCTGCACATTTCCGGCTGCGCCAAGGGCTGCGCCCACCCCGGCCCGGCGGCGCTGACCATCGTCGGCGACGAAAACGGAGCCGGACTTGTCGTGAACGCGACGGCAAAGTCCCTTCCTGCCGGGTACAGGCCGCGCTATGACGCCGCGCGCGGCGTCAGCCGCGTCGCGGCGATGATCCGCAGCGCACGACTTCCAGGCGAAACAGCCGCCGCTTGCCTGACACGGCTTGGCGCGGCCGGCATCGCCGAGGCTTACCGACAGGAATGAGCATGGCCGCCTACGACTACATCCACGACGGCACGGCGATCTACGAGCGCTCCTTCGCCATCATTCGCGCCGAGGCGGACCTGTCACGCTTCTCCGAAGCCGAGGCCGATGTCGCCATCCGCATGATCCATGCCTGCGGCCAGGTCGAAGCCGCCAGGCATTTTGTTTTTTCCACGGATTTCGTGGCCGCGGCGCGCAAGGCGCTTTCGGCGGGCGCGCCGATCTTCTGCGATGCGGAAATGGTCTCCCATGGCGTCACCCGCGCCCGGCTGCCGGCCGGCAACGAGGTGATCTGCACCTTGCGCGACCCGCGCACGCACGAAATCGCCAGGGAGATCGGCAACACCCGTTCGGCCGCCGCGATCGACCTTTGGGGCGAGCGCATGGCGGGTTCGGTGGTCGCCATCGGCAATGCGCCGACCGCGCTCTTCTATCTGCTGGAAAAACTGCGCGACGGCGCGCCGAAGCCGGCGGCCATCATCGGCATGCCGGTCGGCTTCGTCGGGGCCGCGGAATCCAAGGATGCGCTGGTCGATAATTCCTACGGCGTGCCCTATGCCATTGTGCAAGGCCGGCTTGGCGGCAGCGCCATGACCGCCGCCGCGCTCAATTCGCTGGCGAGGGCTGGCCTGTGAACGCGCTTGCCAAAGGCCGTCTCGTCGGCGTCGGCACTGGTCCCGGCGACCCCGAACTGTTGACGCTGAAGGCCGCGCGGGCCCTGGCCGAGGCCGATGTCGTGGCCTATTTCGCCAAGCGCGGCAACAACAGCAACGCGCGCGCCATCGTCGAAGCGCAGTTCCGCCCCGGCATGACGGAACTGCCGCTGCTCTATCCCGTCACCACCGAAATCGACAAGGATCACGACGACTACCGGTCGCAGATCACCGGTTTCTACGAGGAATCGGCCGAGAAGGTCGCCGAGCATCTCGAAGCAGGCCGAATGGTTGCCGTGCTTTCCGAGGGCGATCCGCTTTTCTACGGCTCCTACATGCATCTGCATGTGCGCCTGGCTCATCGTTTTCCAACCGAGGTCATTCCCGGCATCACCGCCATGTCCGGCTGCTGGTCGGCGACCGGCCTGCCGATCGTCCAGGGCGACGACGTGCTGACCGTGCTGCCGGGCACGATGAGCGAGTTCGAGCTGACGCGCCGGCTGGCTGACACCGATGCCGCCGTCATCATGAAGGTCGGCCGCAACCTGCCCAAGATCAGGCGCGCCCTGGAAGCGACCGGCAAGCTGACGCGTGCCGTCTATGTCGAGCGCGGCACGATGCCGGGCAGCATCTCGATGAAGCTTGCCGACAAGCAGGACGACAAGGCCCCCTATTTCGCCATCGTGCTGGTCGCCGGCTGGTCTGGCCGGCCCGGCCCGCTGGGAGCCGAGGCATGAGTGGCCGTCTCACCGTCATCGGGCTTGGGCCCGGCAATACCGATCAGGTCACCCCTGAAGCCAGCCGCGCCGTGGCGCAGGCAAAGTTCTTCTACGGCTACAAGCCCTATCTCGACCGGCTCGAGCTGCGACCGGACCAGACCCGGGTCGCCTCCGACAACCGCGAGGAACTCGCCCGCTCCAAGGACGCTTTGACGAAAGCAGCCGAAGGTCACGATGTCGCCGTCGTCTCCGGTGGCGATCCCGGCGTGTTCGCCATGGCTGCCGCCGTCTGCGAAGCGATCGAGAACGGCCCGGCCGAATGGCGCGCGGTCGATGTCGCCGTCGTGCCCGGCATCACCGCCATGCTTGCGGTCGCCGCGCGCATCGGCGCGCCGCTCGGCCATGATTTCTGCGCCATTTCGCTGTCCGACAATTTGAAGCCGTGGGACTTGATCGAGCTGCGCCTGCTGGCTGCGGCCGGCGCCGGCTTCGTCATCGCGCTCTACAACCCGATCAGCAAGGCACGCCCCTGGCAACTTGGCCGCGCCTTCAAATGCCTGACCGCGATCCTGCCCGGCACCACGCCGGTCATTTTCGGCCGCGCCGCAGGCCGCCCGGACGAGCGCATCGAGGTCTATCTGCTGGCCGACGTCGATGCGCGCAAGGCCGACATGGCGACCTGCATCATCATCGGTTCGCCGGAAACCCGGATCATCAGGCGCGGCGAGAAGCCGGCTCTGGTCTACACGCCGCGCTCGTCCACGAGTCAGAGAAAATGATCCACCATCGCGGCCAGCGCTTCGACGGTTTCAGCCGAGGGAACGTCCGGCAGATCAGGCCTGCGCACCATGACCAACTCGATACCCAGCGTCCGCGCCGCGGCGATCTTGCCATAGGTCGCTTCGCCGCCGCTGTTCTTGGACACGACGATTTCGATGTGATGCTTTTCGAGCAGTGCGCGTTCTTCGGTCTCGCCAAACGGGCCACGAGCCAACAGATAGCTCGCATCTGGAACCGCCAACTTCGGCTCGACCGGATCGACGCTGCGGATGAGATAGTGGTGCTGGGGTGCCGCTTCAAAAGCGGCGACCTCTTGCCGGCCGAGTGCCAGGAAGACGCGACGTGGCGCCGGCCCAAGCGCTCGCACGGCATCGCCAACCGTATCGACCGGTGTCCAGCGGTCGCCTTCGGCAGGCTCCCAGCCGGGGCGCCGCAGGGCAAGGATCGACACACCGGTGGCGCGCGCGGCCTGCGCGGCATTGGCGGAGATTTGCGCCGCATAGGGGTGCGTGGCGTCGATCAGCAGATCGGTGCCGGTTTCTCGGAGATGGATGGCCAGTCCTTCGGCGCCGCCAAATCCTCCGCTTCGCACAGGTACGCCCTGTGCCACCGGGCTTTCGGTACGCCCGGCCAGCGACAGCGTGACCGACAGATCGTCGCGCGCGGCCAGCATTCCAGCCAGCTGCCGGGCTTCCGTGGTTCCGCCGAGGATCAGAATACGGTGGGTCATCATGCCTGCTGAGGGTCCGCGCGGTGCCAAGCTCAACTCACGATGGCTGACGGTGGTCGGCATCGGCGAGGACGGTTTAGCGGGTCTCGGCGACGAGGCCAAGCAACTGATAGCCGAGGCGGAAGTCATCTTCGGCGGCAAGCGGCACCTGGCGCTTGTCGCTTCCTTCGCCAAGGGCGAGCGGCGCGCCTGGCCGGTTCCTTTTGATGCCGGGATGGCTGACGTGCTGGCGCTTGCCGGCAGGCGCGTCTGCGTGCTCGCCTCCGGGGATCCATTCTTCCACGGTGTCGGAGTTACCCTCGCCCGCAAGGTCGAGCCGCACGAGATGCGTGTCATTCCCGCGCCATCGGCCGTTTCGCTGGCGGCCGCACGACTGGGCTGGGCGCTGCAGGACATCGAAACCGTCTCATTGCACGGCCGGCCGCTCGACCTGATCCGGCCGCTGCTGCAGCCGAACGCACGCATATTGGCGCTGACGTCGGATGGCGAAGCGCCGGCGGCAATCGCCCGCCTGCTCGCCGAACTCGATTTCGGCGCATCGCGGCTGACGGTTCTGGAGGCGCTGGGCGGGCCAAACGAGAAGCTGCGCACGGCCCGCGCCGACGCCTTCGATCTCGAAAACATCAATCCGCTCAACGTTCTGGCCATCGAAGTTGATTCAAATCCGCATGCGCGTGTCCTGCCGCTCACGGTTGGCCTTGCCGACCATCTGTTCGACCATGACGGCCAGATCACCAAGCGCGAAATCCGCTCGATAACCCTGTCGACGCTGGCGCCGAGGCGCGGCGAACTGCTGTGGGACATCGGCGCCGGCTCCGGTTCCATCTGCATCGAATGGATGCTCGCTCATCCTTCCATGCGCGCCATCGCCATCGAGGCCGACCCGACCCGCGCCGCCCGGATTGGCCGCAACGCCGCCGCCTGTGGCGTTCCCGGCCTTGTCGTGGTGGAAGGCAGCGCGCCCAGGGCGCTTGCCAGGCTGGACACGCCCGACGCGATCTTCATCGGCGGTGGCGGCAGCGACACCGGCGTGTTGAACGCCGCCATCAAGGCCCTGCGCACTGGCGGCCGCCTCGTCGCCAATGCGGTGACGCTGGAGATGGAGGCCCTGCTTCTTGCCCGTCACGTCTCGCTTGGCGGCGATCTCATCCGCATAAATATTTCCCGCGCGTCGCCGGTCGGCACGATGCAGGCATGGCGGCCGGCGATGCCGGTCACGCAATGGAGCTGGGTGAAGCCATGATGGTCGCGGGCATCGGCAGCCGCAAAGGCGTGAGCGTCGAGGACGTGCTTGCGGCGATAGAAACCGCTGTCGAAGCGCATGGCCTGACGATGACGGCGCTGTCTGCCTTGGCGACCGTTCCTCTGAAGCAGGACGAAAAGGCCATTTTTGCCGCCGGACATCGGCTCAATCTTCCGGTCATCGTCGCCGATGCGGCCGCGACCGAGGCTGCCGCATCAGCCACATTCAGCCGCTCCAGCCTGTCGCAGGATCTGGCCGGAACACTATCGGTTTCCGAGGCATCCGCCCTTGCCGTTGCCGGCAAAGGCGCCAGACTGCTCGGCCCCCGCACGGTGCTCGGTCCGGTCACCTGCGCCATCGCCATCGGCGGAGATGCGCCATGACCGTTCATTTCATCGGCGCCGGTCCAGGTGCCGCCGACCTCATCACGCTGCGCGGCGCGAGGCTGCTGGCAAGCTGTCCGGTCTGCCTCCATGCCGGGTCGATCGTCGCGCCTGAACTGCTGCAGCACTGCGCGCCGGGGACAAAACTGATCGACACCGCGCCGATGTCGCTCGACGAGATCGAGGCCGCGTATCTCGATGCCCACAGGGCCGGCCATGATGTCGCCCGCCTGCATTCCGGTGACCTGTCGGTGTGGAGCGCTGTTGCCGAGCAAATCCGCCGGCTGGAAAAGCATGGCATTCCCTACACGTTGACGCCGGGCGTCCCTTCCTTCGCCGCCGCGGCCGCAGCGCTTCGCCGCGAACTGACCATTCCCGAAGTCGCGCAAAGCCTGGTGCTGACCCGCGTCTCCGGCCGCGCCTCGAAGATGCCCCCCGGCGAAACGCTGGCCGGCTTCGGACGCACCGGCGCCACGCTGGCCATTCATCTGGCCATCCACGCGATCGATCGCGTCGTCGCCGAGCTGACGCCGCACTATGGCGGCGATTGCCCGGTCGCGATCGTCTTCCGTGCCTCCTGGCCGGACGAGCGCGTGATGACGGGAACATTGGAAACGATCGAGGCGCAGCTCGCCGCCGACCCGATGGAGCGCACGGCGATCATCTTCGTCGGCCGTTCGCTGGCGGCGGAAGGTTTTGGCGAGAGTTCATTGTACGACGCCCATTACCAGCGGCGTTTTCGCGGACGGGACGGATTGTGAGCGGCAGCACCAATAACAAGGGCGAAAACGCCACGCTCGAACAGGCGCTCGCGCGGCTGAACTTCAAGCCACGCCCGCTTGAGCCGGGCCATGTCTGGCTGGCCGGTGCCGGCCCCGGCGACCCCGGCTGCCTGACGCTGGAAGTGCTGGCGGCTTTGGCCGAAACGGATGCGCTGGTCTACGACGCGCTGGTCTCCCCCGATGTCGTCGCCGTTGCGGAAAATGCCGAGCTTTTCTTTGCTGGCAAGCGCGGCGGCAAGCCATCGATGAAACAGGACGACATCACGGCACTGCTGGTCCGACTGGCGCGCGACGGCCGCCGCGTCGTCAGGCTGAAGGGCGGCGATCCCTATATTTTCGGCCGTGGCGGCGAAGAGGCGCTGGCGCTGGCGCGGGAAGGTATCCCGTTCCGCGTCCTGCCCGGCCTGACCTCGGGCCTCAGCGCGCTTGCTGCCACCGGCATCCCGGCCACCATGCGCGGCATCAACAAGGCGGTGATCCTGGCAACCGGCCACGCCGCCGGCACCGACGACGACATCGACTGGGCGGCAATCGCCCGCACCGGCCAGCCTGTTGTGGTCTATATGGGCATGGCCAATTTGCCCCTGATCGCCGCGGCCCTGCTTGACGGTGGGCTGGCGCCATCGACGCCGGCGGCAGTGATCGTCGCCGCGACCACGCCGCAGGAACGAACCGTCGTCGCCACGCTCGCCACCATTGCCGAGGAAGCGGCCGCCGCCGGGCTGGCCTCGCCGGCGCTGATCGTCGTCGGTGGCATCGTAGCCATGCGCGCGGCACTGGCGGGCCAGACATGACGGCCCGTGCCATCATTATCGGCGCGCCGCGCTCCGGCTCGGGTAAGACCAGCGTCACCATCGGCATCTTGCGCGCGCTGACCCGACGCGGCCTGAAAGTGCGCGGCGCCAAATCCGGTCCCGATTACATAGACCCCGGTTTTCATACTGCCGCCACGGGCTTGTCTGGCGTCAATCTCGACAGTTGGGCGATGCCGCCATCGCTGCTCAACGCGCTCGCCGCGCAAGCGGCCGACGATACCGATTTCGTCATCCTCGAAAGCGCCATGGGCCTGTTCGACGGCATTCCGGCCTCGCCGGGGCGCACCGGCTCTGCCGCCGATCTCGCCCGGCTCTACGGCCTGCCGGTGCTGCTGGTGCTTGACGTTTCCGGCCAGTCGACCACGGCGGCTGCCGTCGCCAAGGGCTTTGCCACCTACGACCCGGACGTTCGCATGGCCGGCGTGGTGCTGAACCGGCTGGGCAGCGAGCGCCACCGCCGGCTGTCCGGCGACGCCATCGAGGCACTCGGCCTGCCGGTCGTCGGCGCCATCCTGCGCGATCCCACGCTCAACCTGCCCGAGCGCCACCTCGGCCTCGTCCAGGCCGGCGAATATGATGATCTGATGGCGCATCTAGACCGGCTGGCCGACATGGCGGAAAAATCGCTCGATCTCGATGCCATCATGGCGCTGGCAACGCCCCTCACCCCGGCAGAAGGCGCCTTCGACGACGCGCTGGCGCCGCCAGGCCAACGGATTGCGCTGGCCGAGGATGCCGCCTTCACCTTCCTCTATCCGCATGTCGCAGCCTATTGGCGCAAGGCCGGTGCCGAGATCGTACCGTTCTCGCCGCTCGCCGACGAGGCACCTGCTGACGACTGCGACGTCTGCTGGCTGCCAGGCGGCTATCCCGAGCTTCACGCCGGCCGGCTTGCGGCGGCGGGGAACTTCAAAACCGGCATGGCAAGATTCGCCGCGGCGAAGCCAATCCATGGCGAGTGCGGTGGCTTCATGGTGCTCGGCGAAGCGCTGGAGGATGCCGCTTCCGAGACGCACACGATGCTCGGCCTGCTCGGCCATTCCACCAGCTTCGCGAAGCGCAAGATGAATCTCGGCTACCGCGAGGCGCGGCTGCGCGCCGATTGCCCGCTGGGCGCGCAGGGCGCACTGATCCGCGGCCACGAATTCCACTATGCGCAAATGACCGCGACCGGGAACGACGACCCGCTGGCCGACCTCGCCGATGGCCAGAGCAATCCGATCGGTGCCTCTGGCTACCGGCGTGGCCATGTCAGCGGCACCTTCTTCCACGCCATTGCGAGGGGCTAGAGCATGATCCCGAAAAGTGGCAATCGGTTTTCGGAAAAGATCCGACTCATGTTCCAGAACATGAGCCTTTCGCCCAGGCAGATCCTCGATGATATCGCGCTCTGCCTGGTCTTCTTCACCCGCCTGCCGTTGCCCGTCTTCGATTTTCGCGGCCGCGGCCTTGCCGCCGCGATCTGGGCCGCACCGGTCGCTGGCCTCGCCATCGGGCTGATCGGCGCGATCGTCTACGCCACGGCGGAGAGGTTTGGCCTTGCCATGGGCCCGGCGGCAGCCCTTGCCCTTGCGGCAACCCTCACCACCACCGGCTGCCTGCATGAAGACGGGCTTTCCGATGTCGCGGACGGCTTCGGCGGCGGCAACTCGCGCGGCCGGAAACTCGAGATCATGCGCGACAGCCGCATCGGCGCCTATGGTGCTGCGGCGCTGGCCCTGTCGCTGCTGATCCGCTGGAGCGCGCTTTCGGAATTCGTCGACCCCACACAAGCCCTCTTCGCCCTCGCGGCCGCACACGCGTCCTCGCGTGGCGTGCTCGGCTCCTTCATGCATCTCTTGCCCTCCGCGCGGTCCGAAGGCCTCTCTGCCGGCGCTGGCGCCGTCGCTGCTGAAACCGCCATCGCCGGCGCTGTGCTGGGCGCGATCCCGCTCCTCTTGCTGGGGCTCGGTGGTGCGGTCTTCGCGCTCATCCTGCTTGGCCTGCTGTTTGCCGCGTTCCGCGCCCTTTGCCTCAACCAGATTGGCGGCCAGACCGGCGACACGATCGGCGCCTTGCAGCAGGTGAGCGAAGTCGCCGTGCTGCTTGTCGCTTCCGTAGCCCTTTCCTAATTCCCTTTGGTCTGATTCCCTTTCGGAGACGTTGCCCCCATGCCCTTCAAATCACTCGATGAACTGCGCGCCGCCTGCCTCGACCTGCCCGCCGGCAGCGATGCCGCCGCAACTGCCGTCGCTCGCCGCCAGGACACGCTGACCAAGCCGCAAGGCAGCCTCGGCCGGCTGGAAACAATCGCCGCGTGGCTGGCGCGCTGGCAGGGCCGCGATATGCCCAGGCTCGACCGGGTGAAGGTTTTCGTCTTCGCAGGCAACCATGGCGTCACCGCGCAAGGCGTGTCGGCCTATCCTTCTGAGGTCACCGTGCAGATGGTGGCGAATTTCGCTGGCGGCGGTGCGGCGATCAACCAGCTAGCCCGCATCGCCGGCGCCGAACTCGACGTCATCCCGCTCGACCTCGATCATCTCACCGGCGACTTCACGCAAGTGCCGGCAATGGATGACAAGGCCTTCCTCGCCGCCGTCTCTGCCGGCTACGACGCGGTGACGAAGGACCTCGACCTCATCTGCTTCGGCGAGATGGGCATCGGCAACACCACGCCGGCAGCCGCCATTTCAGCCGCCCTGTTCGGCGGCGGTGCGGAAAAATGGACCGGACGCGGCACCGGCGTCGATGACGCCGGCCTGAAGCGCAAGGTGGTCGCCATCGAAGCCGGCCTGAAGCGCCACGCCGCTGTCCTTGCCGATCCGCTTGGCATCGCCGCCGCGCTTGGCGGACGCGAACTCGCCGCCATCTTCGGCGCCACGCTGGCCGCCCGCCACTTGGGCATACCCGTCTTGCTCGACGGCTTCGTCTGCACCGCCGCCGCCGCGCCGCTGGCAAAGCTGCACCCGGCCGGCCTCGCCCACACCATATCAGCCCATGTCTCGGCCGAATCGGGTCACCGCGGCTTGCTCGAAGCCCTCGACCTGCCGCCTCTGCTCGATCTCGGCATGCGGCTCGGCGAAGGCTCCGGCGCCTGCCTCGCCGTCAACATCGTCCGCTCGGCGCTGGAGTGCCATGCGAGGATGGCGAGCTTTGCCGAGGCGGGGGTCTCGGAGAAGTAGCTCCAGACTTCGCCCCCTTCGGTCGGCAAAGCCGCTCTCATCACAGAGCGTGGCATCTTCCGCTTGCGGTGATTCTCGAATAGATTTGGCGGATGAAAAAACTTCATCCCGCCGCCGCTGCTGTGGCTATGGCCGTAGTGCTTGCTCTTGTGATTCGGCGCAGCGGATACTCCAGCTACGGCCCGATCGACACTGCGATTTTCTTAGTTTTCCTGGTTTTCTTCTGGTGGCTCATCAGCGATTTTTCGGGCGGAAAAGGCGGAAATGATGCCGACGAAGCTACAAGCGTAGAAAAGAACTTTGCTTTTCGGTTCGGCAGATCTCTAAGCCGCATTTTTGGACGCAGATAGATTGCCATGAGCGCCAAGGTAGCGTTGCTGGCCAAGGTAGCGTTGCTGGTTGAAGAACCGCTGTCAGGCGCGTGGCCCGAGACGCGCCAAACGCGTCTCGCTTTCAGGGTCTTTCCACCAAGTCTTTGAAGAATTTGGTGGGTGCGCACAGGATTGAACTGTGGACCCGCTGATTAAGAGTCAGCTGCTCTACCAACTGAGCTACGCACCCACTCGGCCGGCAAAAACCGGCGTTGGCGGGCATATAGCCGCCACCATCGGTCCTGTCCAGCCCTGCCGGAATCATTTCCCGACAAATCGCTTAAGTGCCGCACGCCTCAGACGAACAGCTTGCCTTCCGCAACCTTGATCGCGTTGCCGCCGATGCGCGCCGAGGCCAGTTTTCCGCCTTCAACATTCAGTTCGAGGCGAATGCGCGACGGCCGGCCCATCTCCAGCCCCTGCTCGATCCACAGCTGCGAAATGCCGTCGGTTGGACCATCGAAATGCATGATGGCGCCGGCAAAGGCGGCCGCCGCCGAGCCGGTCGCCGGGTCCTCATAGGAAGGCGTGCCCGGCACGATCATACGCACATGGAACGCGCTTTCGTGGTTCACCGTCTCACGGCAATACACATACGGGCTGGCGAAGGCCCAGTCGCTCTTGCGCGGCGCCAACTCCGACCACGCCTGGTTGTCGAGCCGGATTCGCCCCGCCGCCTCGAGATTGGCGACCGGGATGGTCACATAGGGCACGCCCGCCGACCAGAACGCGACGCGGTGATTCTCGAAGCCGATTTCGTGCGGCGCCAGGCCAAGGGCAGCACCAATCGCATGCGGATCGGCCTCGAGCTTTAACGGCTCCGGCAATTTCGCCAGGTCGAATTCGGCGAAGGTGGCGCCATCGTGCTTGCTGACGGCGCAGCGCACCGGGCCAATGTTCTCTTCCAGCACGAAGATGCCGGCGCCGCCCTCTTCGGCCAATTCGGCCAGCGCGATCGCGGCGCCAACAGTCGGATGGCCGGCGAACGGCATTTCATAGTCGGGCGTGAAGATGCGGATGCGGTTTTTATGCTTGGGATTGTCCGCCGGCAGCACGAAAACGGATTCGGACAGGTTGAATTCGCGCGCGATGGCCTGCATGGCGCGCGTGTCCAGACCTTTGCAATCCAGCACGACGGCCAGCGGATTGCCGGCCAGCCGCTCGGTCGTAAACACATCGTAAAGCAAGTAGTTCCGGGTTTTCATTCCTGCCTCAATCCAAACATGGGCGAAATTTAATTTGATATTCGAACCAGTAAGCCTGATCTGTGCACAGATAGGGATACTGCGCATTATAGGGGTCCGGCGTGGACCAGATTGTCAATCTGCCAAAGACGGAATCGGATTCCACCATCGAGACCGCGCTCGGACTCGACAGGCGAGGTCTGCGCCAGTCGCGCCGGCGCGGCTGGCTTTATGCGCTGCTGGCACTGATCGTGCTCGCCGCCAGCCTCGGCGTCTATCAGTGGTATGCTGGCTCGCCCACCAGGATCGATTACACCACCGTGCCGGCCGCCAAAGCCGACCTCACTGTCCAGGTGTCCGCGACAGGCACGCTGCAGCCCCTCACCCAGGTCGATATTTCCAGCCAGCTCTCCGGCATTATCCGTTCGGTTTCCGTCGAGGAGAACCAGCAGGTCAAGAAGGGCGATGTGCTGGCCGCTCTCGACACCACCAAGCTGCAGGTCCAGATCGAACGGGCGGAGGCGTCCTCCAAGGCGGCGGCCGCCAATGTCGAGGACGCCACTGTAACGCTTGCCGAGAACGAAAGCGGGCTTATCCGCGCGGCGGCATTGACCAAGCGCGGCATGGCGACCGACCAGTCGCTCGAAGCGGCGACCGCGACGCGCGACCGTTCCAAGGCGGCGCTCGACAGCGCCAGGGCCAATCTCGCCATCGCCAATGCCGATCTGAAATCGCAGCAGACCGACCTCGCCAACAGCACCATCTATGCGCCGATCGACGGCATCGTGCTGACGCGCTCGGTTGACCCCGGCCAGACGGTCGCCTCGTCGCTGCAGGCGCCGGTGCTGTTCATCATCGCCGCCGACCTGAAGAACATGGAACTGGTGGCGGCGGTCGACGAGGCCGACATCGGCACGGTGAAGACCGGCCAGCATGCCCGCTTCACCGTCGACGCCTTCCCGGAGCGGCCGTTCGATGCCGAGATCCGCGACATCTCCTATGCCTCGGTCACCACCGATGGCGTCGTCACCTACAATGCGCGGCTCGAGGTCGACAACAACGAGCTGTTGCTGCGGCCCGGCATGACCGCCACCGTTTCGGTCGTCACCCGGCAGGCCAAGGGTGTGCTCACCGTCCCGGCAACCGCCTTCCGCTATCGACCCCCGGCACCTACGGCCCGCGCGTGGAGCCTGAGCGACCTGTTCACCGGCCGCATGGGTCGTCCCGGCGGCAATCGCCAGCGCCAGGTTGCGCCGCCCATCGACGGCTCACGCACGCTCTACGTGCTGGAGAATGGGCGGCCCCGTCCGGTCAACGTCAAGATCGGCTCGACCGATGGCGAACTGACCGAGATCACCTCGGGCCTGGAGGAAGGCGCGCAGGTCATCACCGCGTCGCAGCAGCGGAGCTGAGGCCGTGGCTTCGGGCGCGCACCTCATCACCTTCGACAAGGTCTGGAAGAGTTATGGTCAGGGCGAGGCCCAGATCCATGCGCTGGCCGGCGTCGACCTTGCCATAAAGCGTGGTGAATTCGTCGCCATCATGGGCCCGTCCGGCTCCGGCAAATCGACAGCATTGAACATCATCGGCTGCCTCGACACGCCGACGGCCGGAACCTACTCCTTCATGGGCATCGATGCCGGCCGGCTCGACCGCAACCGCCGTGCAATGCTGCGCAACCTCTATGTCGGTTTCGTCTTCCAGGGCTACAATCTGCTGGCCCGCACCACCGCCGCGGAGAATGTCGAGCTGCCTCTGATCTATCGCGGCGTTGCCGCCCGCGAGCGTCGCGACCTCGCCATGCAGGCGTTGGCCCAGGTTGGCCTTGTCGGCCGCGAGCACCACACGCCGGCCGAGTTGTCCGGCGGCCAGCAGCAGCGCGTGGCGATCGCACGCGCCATCGTCACAAGGCCGACACTGCTCGTCGCCGACGAGCCGACCGGCAATCTCGACACCGCCCGCACGCATGAAATCATGGAGCTGCTGACGAAGCTGAACAAGGAGCTTGGCCTGACCATCACCATGGTCACCCACGAGGCCGATGTCGCCGAATATGCCAAGCGCACCATCCGCTTCGTCGACGGCCGCGTCGCCTCCGACACCGCGAAGCTGGAAGTGGCTCAGCCATGATCCCGATAAGTGGAATCCGGTTTTCGGAGAAGATCATGGCCAAACACAGAGATAGAGCCCCATCCCGGTTCTATCGGGACGGAAGGCTCTGACCATGATCTGGGAAACCGTCCGCCTGTCGCTCCGCTCGATCCGCCGCAACGTACTGCGCTCGTTCCTGACATTGCTTGGCATTGTCATCGGCGTTGCCGCCGTCATTGCCATGCTCACCATCGGCTCCGGCACCACCGAAAAGGTCAAGGCCGACATCTCCAAGCTCGGCAGCAACCTGCTGGTCGTCCGGTCCGGCCGCCCGGCCGGTCCCGGTGGTCCGGGCGGGCTCGATCAGGTGGTACGTCCGCTGGCCGAGAAGGATCTTGCGGCGCTGGTTGCGCATCTCACCGGCGCGCGTGTCATTTCGCCGGCCTCGCAGAAGCAGGTGCGTGTCATCTTCGGCACCGAGAGCCTGACCTCGGGCGTCACCGGCACCGACAGCGCCTATCTCGATGCGCGCGACTGGAAGCTGGTTTCCGGCCGCCCGTTCAGCGATTCCGAAACCCGCTCGGGCACCGGCGTGTGCCTGATCGGCGAGACGGTGCGCCAGCAGTTCTTCGGCTCAGGCGACCCCGAGGGGGAGATCATCCGCGTCAACCGCACCTCCTGCAAGATCGTCGGCCTGCTCGAACCCAAGGGCTATACCGGCTTCGGCCAGGATCAGGACAATGTCGTGCTGATGCCGCTGCACGCCTATCAGCGCCGCATCGCCGGCAACCGCGACATCGACAGCATCTACATCGCCGCCGACGACCGCACGCCGACCAGCGAACTGCAGCCGCGCGTCGAGGACATTTTGCGCGATGCGCGCCGCATCACGCCCGACCGCGAAAGCGATTTCGCCATTCGCGACATGACCCAGATCGCCGACGCCATGGCCAGCGCCACCGCCACCATGACCGGCATGCTGGGCGCGGTCGCCGGCGTCAGCCTGCTGGTCGGCGGCATCGGCATCATGAACATCATGCTGGTGTCGGTCACCGAGCGCACCCGCGAGATCGGCATCAGGCTGGCCATCGGCGCGCATGAAAAGCATATCCTTATCCAGTTCCTGGTCGAGGCGACGGTGCTGTCGCTGCTCGGCGGCATCATCGGCATCCTGATCGGCCTGGCGTTCGCCGGCCTCGCCTCGGTGACGCTGACCATCCCGTTCGCACCGAACCCGGCCGTCATCCTGCTCGCCGTCGGTTTTTCGGCGTTGATCGGCATGGTGTTCGGCTTCTTCCCCGCGCTGCGCGGCGCTCGCCTCGATCCGATCGACGCGCTACGGCATGAGTAGGACGGGGCCTGCATCCGGCATCCGATTTGATCTGCACAACTTTTGACGTTTCCGCCCCGTGCCTCCACTGTCGCGGTGCGGTTCGCGATGTTAGGGCAAGGCATCTCTGGTCGAGGAATGGCGTGATGAGCAAGAAAGCGCGACTGATCCTGGTGATGGTGGTCATCGAAGCCGTCCTTGCCGGCATCTGGTGGTATCTAGCCCGCTTCGGCATGGCCAATCCCGACCGCCTCACCGCCGATTTTCAGGCGGTTGTCGGCCAGACGATGGGAATGGCCATGGGTGGGTTGCTGGGGATCGGCGTTATCTTGTTCTTCGTCGCCGCCCGCAACGATCGCAAGGCAGCGCAGGGCAAGGCGCGCCGCTAACCCTTGCCCGCGAAATGCCACTCGATCAGCGGCTTCATGTGTGCCGACAGCCCGGCCGGCAGGTCGGCGGCATGGCGGATGATCACCGGCCCCTCGATCTCCGGATCGGTCTCGGCCGCGACAAAGGCCGAGATTCGCCGAGCGATCTCGTCGGCAGGCGCCGGCTCGTGATAGCGGCGAAAGATCACCGTGCCGCTGTTCGTCGACAAAGCGTGATAGCGATGGCCGCGTTCAGCAACCGACAGGTCCAGGCCCGTCTCTTCGCGCACCTCACGGATCATGTTGAAATCGACATCGACTAGCCCGTCGCGGAAATCGGCCGGTTCGAACGAGCCGGCGGCAAAGTAGACGCGGCCGGCATTGACCGTGCGCGGTCCCATGCGGATCGCCACCAGCGCATTGTCGCCAGCCACCAGCATGGCATGCGCATAGGCATGCTCGGCGCCCGAATTCTCGCGCCGCTTACGCCATAGCATGAACGTGGAGTAGTTGACCGCGTGGCAGCGCCCGACGAGGCGATTGTCGCGCCAGGCGAGTTGCGACAGCAGCACCACCGTGCCATCGAACAGCGCCGGATTGGCTGATATCTCGCGGTGCCAGTTCTCGGCGATCGCCTCGGCGTTGTCCTGCGCGAAGGGGTGCGGACCAGGATCGAGCCGGACGTCGACGGCGTCGACCGGCAGGATGACATTGCGTGGCAGATCGAAGCTCATGAGCGTATCAAGCCATGTCCAGGGTGATCGCCACCGGGCAGTGGTCGGATGCCTTCGGCCGGTCCCAGCCGGCGCGCGGAAAGCGCTCCACCTCCTGGCCCGGCGGAAAGATGGTGCGCCAGGGCTGGCCATTGCGGACGATGTCGGGAATAGCCGTGGCGTTCTTCTCCGCCAGCCCCTTGGAGAGCAGGATATAGTCGAGTTGGCACAGGTGCCGCTCTTCAGGCCCACGCGTGTGGTAGAAGCTCCAGCGGTTCATCTCCGGCCGCCGCTCGACGACGTTCTCGCAAAAGCCGCCTGCCGTCAGCACGTTGATGCAGGACTGGTTCTCATCGATCACCTCGAAGCGGTAGCCGTCGACGGCATCGCCGGCGATCTTCACGCGCTGCCGGTAATCGTTCATGTCGCCGCAGATCGCCCAGCGCATGTCGGCTGCGTAATCCTTGCCGAAGCGCTCCTCGATGATGCGGCGCACCGCCTGCGCCTCGGCGATGCGCAGCGGCATCGTCGCTTCGCGTCCGTCAAGCCCATTGCGCGGCGAGCCCATCGATTTGAAATGCACGAGATAGAGCGTCAGCGGCACGCCGCCGACAGTCACATCGATTTCCAGGCAGTCGCGGCGGAAGATGCGCTCATTGGCTTGATTGCCAAGAGCTTCCAGTTCCGGCGTGTGCAGGCCGAACTGTTCGAAGGTGACATAGGCGTGGCTGGTCATGCGCACGAATTCGATCGGCTGGCCCTGCGCGGTCTCGGCGCGCATCATCACGGCCACATCGATGCCGCGCGAATCGTTGCCAGCAGTGGTGTATTTCTGCCGGTAGCCCTCCCCCACCATCTTGAACAGATAGCCGTATTCGAAGGCCTTCAGCGCCTCGATACTGTCGACCTCCTGCATGCAGATGATGTCGGCGCGGGTCGCCGCGATCGCCAGCGCCGTCAGCTGGCGCGTGTCGTCGGACTGCGCGATGGCGCGGGCCTGCTCCAGCATCTTGTATTCGGCTTCGCTCTGGATATCGAAAAGCGCCAGCGTGCGATCCTCGTTGAGCTGGTTGCGATACCCGGAAAAATCGAACCTGCTCATCAGGTTCTCGACATTGAAGGTGGCGAGGCGCAGCGACATGTCCTGACCTTTGCCCACAAGCGCGCGAGAAAACAAGGTCGCAGGACCACTGTCGATATCGATTGGTCCTGACGGCGTACGCGCCATGGTTGACGGAACCTTTCCGTTCATCCGCCGTTCACACGCAAAGGTCCACATTGGCCCCATTCCCAGGGTGGGCGTGGGGCCTGTATCTCTAGGAGAGTGCAATGAGTTCGCTCTTTTCTTCCTCTGTCAAATCCGGGCTGATAGCGCTCGGTATCCTCTCGGGCATCACGGCACCGTCCGCGGCCGGCCCGATCCTGCAGCCGGACCTGTCGATTCCCTCAAGCACGGCGGCGCCGACGATCACGCCGGTGCGCGATGAATGGGCGGGCGGCAATGACCGGCAGCTCTATAACGATTGGAGATGGCGCCGGTCGGGCCATTGGAGTGGCAACCGACACTGGAACGGTGGAAACTGGAACAGTGGAAACTGGAACGGTGGAAACAACTGGCGTTGGCGTCACCGCCACTATCACGGCCGCTACTATGATGATGGTGCGAGCGCCGCGATCCTGGGCCTTGGCCTCGGGCTTGGCCTTGGCAGCATGTACAACAACTACGATTACTACGACGCGCCGCCGCCGCGCCGCTACTACCGCGCGGGCCGGCTTTCGAGCGCCCATGTCCAGTGGTGCTACAACCGCTACCGCTCGTATCGCGCTTGGGACAACACGTTCCAGCCTTACAACGGCCCGCGCCAGCAGTGCTGGTCGCCCTATAGCTGAGCTAAGCTGTGGCTGAGCCACAATGAAAAAAAACGGCGCCGTGTGGCGCCGTTTTTGATTCTGGCTGTTCGAAGCTACCGGACTTCGAGCATTTGGATTTCGGTCAGTTCTTGGCCTTGTCGACCAGCTTGTTCTTCGAAATCCACGGCATCATCGCGCGCAGCTTGGCGCCGACTTCCTCGATCTGGTGGCTGTCGTTCATGCGGCGGATGCCTTTGAATCGAGACATGCCGGCGCGGTATTCTTGCATCCATTCCGAGGTGAACTTGCCGGTCTGGATATCCTTCAGCACGCGCTTCATCTCGGCCTTGGTCTCGGCGGTGATGATACGCGGGCCCGAGACATACTCGCCCCATTCGGCGGTGTTGGAGATCGAATAGTTCATGTTGGCGATGCCGCCTTCATAGATCAGGTCGACGATCAGCTTGACCTCGTGCAGGCACTCGAAATAGGCCATCTCAGGCGCATAGCCGGCTTCCACCAGCGTCTCGAAGCCGGCGCGGATCAGTTCGACCAGGCCGCCGCACAGCACCACCTGTTCGCCGAACAGATCGGTCTCGCATTCCTCGCGGAAATTGGTCTCGATGATGCCCGAACGGCCACCGCCGACGCCGCAGGCGTAGGACAGAGCCAGATCAAGCGCGTTGCCCGAGGCGTCCTGGTTGACGGCGACCAGGCACGGCACGCCGCCGCCCTTCTGGTATTCGCCGCGCACCGTGTGGCCCGGGCCCTTTGGCGCGATCATGACGACATCGACCGAAGCCTTCGGCTCGATCAGGCCGAAATGCACGTTGAGGCCGTGCGCGAAGGCGATCGCCGCGCCGTCGCGGATGTTCGGCGCGATCTCTGATCTGTAGATGTCGGCCTGCAGTTCGTCGGGCGTCGCCATCATCATCAGGTCGGCCCATTTGGCGGCATCGGCCACGCTCATCACCTTGAGCCCGTCGGCCTCGACCTTCTTGGCGGTCGCCGAGCCGGCCTTGAGGCCGATGGCGATGTCCTTGACGCCGGAATCCTTGAGGTTGAGCGCATGCGCCCTGCCCTGGCTGCCATAGCCGATGATAGCGACCTTCTTGCCCTTGATCAGGTTGAGATCGGCATCACGATCGTAATAGACACGCATTTTGTCTTCCTTCCCGTTTTATAAATCAGAGGCCTTGCGGCCCGGTTTTGCTCCATGAAGAGCGAGAAACTGCTGCGTCGCCCGTGCGGCATCGCCGCCAATCGCCGCCTCAGTCAATTCCAGCCGGTCGCCAAGCAGCAGACGGATCTGCACGTCGCGGGCGACCAGCCCGAAAAAGGTGCGGAACGCCGTCTCGGCGTCCGAAAATTCCAGCAGCCCGGCCTGCCGGCCTGCCTCAAGCACCGGCTTCAGCCGCTTCGCCAGCGCGAAACGGCCATTCTCCAGCACGACGGCGCCGAGATCGTCCTTGCCGGAACCGGCATGACCGACCGCCACGCGGTTGAGCGCGATCGAGGTGTCGCTCGAAATCACCTTCAGCCAGTCCGAGGCGAAGCGCTCAAGGCTTGCCGTCAGCGACGCAAGATCGAGCCCCTTGCCGTCGACCGGAGCCACCCGCACTTTCGAGGCTTGCCATTGGACCGTCGCCGTCAGCAGCCCGTCACGGTCGCCAAACCATTTGTAGAGCGTTTCCTTGGAACAGCTCGCGCGGCGCGCCACGGCGGTCATGGTCAGGTGATCGCCTTCCTCGACCAGCAGGCGAAGCGCCGCGTCCAGAACGGCCTTCTGCCGCTCCGTCAGCGCTTGGCTGTTGTCGATGTCGGCGTTCGCCAGCAACACGCTTTTTTCCCGTTTGATAGTGGCGGCAGCACGTTTCAAACGGCAGCCGTACCGTACGTTACGGTTCGGCATATTGCGCAATTCGATGATTGGCGCAAGAGGACGCACTGAAAAATATCTCAAAGCAGCCGCACAATGCCGGCGGCGAGTTTGCTCAATCGCTGGCAGGCGGATGGCGCAGCCGGCCAAGCAGTGCCGACACCATGTTCAATTGATCCACCGAGAGTTTCGCGCCGACCAGTTCGGCGATCGATCGGCCATAGACGGACCACATCCGACGGCGCGTGTCGCGCCCCTTGGCCGTAATGCGGATGGTCTGACCGCGGCCGTCATCGGCCACCGGCAGCTTCTCGACCAGCCCGTCAGCCTCGAGCCGCGCCAGCAGCCGCGAGATATTGTACTGCGCAAACAGTGTGCGCTCGATCAACTGGAATGGCCGCAGCCCGCCCTCGCCCACCTCGGCCAGTTCATGCAGCACGTCGTACCAGGCGAGCGGCGGCAGGCCACCCTCTTTCAACGCCTCTTCGGCATGTTCGATGAGCTGACGCGAAACCCGCATCAGGCGGGCCCAGGCCTTGATGGCCTCGGGCGAAGGCGTGGCTTGCTCCGTCATGACTGCATCCTAGGCGATAGATGCAAATGCATCAAGCTTGACGATCGATGCACATGCATCTATATAGATGCAATTGCATTAACTCTGGATGGCAAATCCCATGAAACATGAAATCTGCAAGGTTGACGACATTCCACGGACGGGCAGCATGATCGCGCCGTTCTTCGGCCGTGAGGTCCATGTCTGGCGCAGCGGCGAGCGCATCCGAGCCGCCGCCAATGTCTGTCTGCATTTCGGCGGACCGCTCGACTGCAAGGACGGCAGGCTGGTCTGCCAATGGCACGGCGCCTCCTTCGACATGGCATCAGGCGATCGCCTTGACGGTCCGGCGCCAAAGGGTTCTCGCCTGATGTTCCTGTCGACACGCGTCGAGGACGGCGCGTTGAATTATGTCTGGGGAGAATGAGATGGCCGACAAGCTCATTCTCGTCAGTCACCATCTCTGCCCCTATGTGCAACGCGCCGCGATTTCGCTGGCCGAAAAGGGCGTGCCGTTCGAGCGCGTCGACATCGACCTCGCCGACAAGCCGGACTGGTTCAAGGCGATCTCGCCGCTGGGCAAGGTGCCGCTGCTGCGTACGCAGCGAAAGGGCGAGCAGACGGCAATCTTCGAGTCCGCGGTCATCCTCGAATTCCTCGAAGAAACACAAACCAATCCCCTCCACCCTGCCGACCCTTACGCCCGCGCCCGGCATCGCGCCTGGATCGAGTTCGGCTCGGCCATCCTCAACGCCATCGGCCGTTTCTATTCAGCCTCGACCGAGGCTGGCTTCCTTGCGGAAAGCGAGGCTCTTTCGGCGATGTTCGGTCGTCTTGAGGCCGAGCTGGCGGAATCCGAACGGAACGGACCATGGTTCGCCGGCGAGCGCCTCTCGCTCGTCGACGCGGTCTACGGATCGGTCTTCCGCTACTTCGACGCCTTCGACCGGATCGGCGATTTCGGCATTCTGGACGGCAAGCCGCTCGTCGACGCCTGGCGCCAGGCGTTGAGCGGACGTCCGTCGATCAGGCACGCCGTGGCGCCGGACTATCCGCAGCGCCTGCACGCCTTCCTGCAGGCGAAAGGATCCTACCTTTCGAGCCTCATCCGCCGAAGCGATCCGGCCACCGCGCCTCCACAAGCCCAATTCGCCTGAACGGATCGATCACGGTTCCGGCCACCATCGCGGCGAGAAACTGTGGCGCCGGCGGGATTTTCGCCACCGTCGCCACCAGCCTGTCACGGATGAACGGCAGCGCTGCGGAATCCGACTGGTAGAATGGCGTGAACGCCAGCGAAAGCGCCTGGAAGACACGCACATGCCAGCGCCGCGCTGCCGCATAGGCCTCGAGCGCCGCTTCGACACTGCCCGTCCGTGCCAGTGCATGGCTGAGCGCCGCCGCGTCGAGCAGCGCCATGTTAGCCCCTTGCCCGAGTTGCGGGCTGGTCGAATGCGCGGCATCGCCGATGACGGCCAGCCGCCGACCGACCGGGCGCTTCATTGTGTGGTGGCCGTAGCGTGCCAGCGAAAGCTGGTCGAAACTGTCGATCTGGCTGGTGAACGCCTCGCTCTGCGGCCACAGCCGGACCACCCTCTCCTTCCAGGATTCGAGGCCCCGGGCGCGCACCGTGTCAGCGTCCGCCGGCTTCAGACTCCAGAAGAAGGCTGCCATCTTTTCGGCACCCGGCTCCGGCCGGCCGATCGGCAGGACGCCGATCATCACGCTGGCCCTCTCGTAGCGTTGCAGCAACGCATGCTCGTCGAAGCCGTCGCCGCGCCAGCCGAGCGACGCCCAGAACGCGCCATAGGTGAGTGGACGCGGCGCGCCGGCATTGTCCGCGCACTGCCGCAGTTTCGACTTTGAGCCGCTTGCGTCGACGACAAGGTCGAACGGCCCTGCCCTTCGCCCGTTGCCACGGATCAGGCTCGCCCGTTCGCCGGTCTCCGCGGTCTCGATCTCCACGCCGGTTTCAATGGTGACCGCTTCGCGCCGCGCGGCTCGAAAGAGCACGCCGAACAAGGCCGTCCGATGCACAGCCAGGCCAAAACGGCGACCGCGCTGGGCGTCATAGCGGACATCGAGCACGGTGCGGCCGGTCGTGGCGTCGGCGCCATGCAGCCGATCGATGCGGCTGCCCAGCGCCAGTATGTCATCGAGCAGACCGAGATCGGCCAGCACCGTCAGCCCGGTCGGCTGCAGGATCAACCCGGAGCCGACCGGCTTCGGTTCCTCGAAGCGCTCGAACACGGTGACCCGATGCCCGGCACGCCTGAGATAGAGCGCCATCGCCAGCCCCGCCGGCCCGGCGCCCGCAATTGCGATATCGTAGGAAATGCCAATGCCCCCAAAGCCGGATTGGTCGGGACAATCCTTCAGCGGCCGGACTAAATCAAGTCGCCTCCCCCGCCATTAGCCGCCGTTCAAGCCCGGGCGGCATCGAACCCGGCACGCGCCTGGCGCACCGCGTCATGATTGAGCTCGGCCCACAGGATCAGCTGGTGCAAGGCGCCGAACATCGACCGCCCGAGGTCGGTGAGACTGTATTCGACGCTCGGTGGCTTGGTAGGGAACACCTCGCGATGCACATAGCCGTCGCGCTGCAGTTCATGAAGCGTCTGGGTGAGCATGCGCTGCGAAATATCGGGCACCAGCCGCCGCAACTCGCCGAAGCGGTAAGGCTGCTCGGCCAGGGCCCCCATCAAAAGTGAACTCCATTTGCCGCTGAGACCCTGCATCACATCGCGAACCGGGCAATCGGCAAGGTTGCCGCCGTTGCTCATGGCTTTGTAGATCTCGAGCTTGGATCTCAGATTGACGATCGTGCTGTCCACGGCTGGTTCCTTGCCTGTGCCTACCTCCCGAAAAACTGCCTTCTTTACGGCCATGGGTCAATTCCTATTTTAGTGCTGGTCTCTTTTTGAGACCACCACCCGCCCCTTCCCTCCGACCCATGCCAGGATCACAAATGAGCAAAACTCTCCTCGTCACCGGCGCTTCCGGCCAGCTTGGCCGCAGCGTCATCAACCACCTGCTGGACACATTCAAGGTTCCGGCGGCGCGCATCATCGCCACAACCCGCACGCCGGCCAGCCTTGCCGATCTGGCAGCACGCGGTGTCACCGTTCGGGCGGCGGACTTCGACGATCCGTCTTCGCTCGCAGAGGCTTTTCAAGGCGCCGACCGGGTGCTCATCATCTCGACCAACGAACTGGCAATCCAGGGAAAGCGGCGCGAGCAGCAGCTCGCTGCCGTCGCTGCGGCGAAACAAGCAGGCGTCGCCCATTTGCTCTACACCTCGATGCCCAGCCCCGAGCCGGGCTCGCCGGTCCTTTTCGCGCCCGACCACCACGGCACCGAACAGGCAATCAAGGCGAGCGGCATCCCCCATACGATCTTCCGCAACAGCTGGTATGACGAGAACCTGTTCATGTCGCTGCCGCAGACCCTGGCGTCGGGTCACTGGTATACGTCGGCGGGCGATGGCCGCATTTCCTATGGCGCGCGCGACGATTTGGCGGCGGCGATCGCCGCAGGGCTTGCCTCCGGCGCCGACGACAGCAAGACCTACACGCTGACCGGCCCCGAGGCCTACACTGTCGCCGAGGTCGCGGCGCTGGTCACCGACGTCACCGGCAAGCCCATCCAGGTCATCCAGCTTTCCGACGAAGCATTGACCGAGGGAATGAAGTCGGCCGGCCTTCCCGAACCCATCGCCCGGCTTCTCGTGTCGTTCGACGCCGCCACGCGGGTCGGTGGCCTTGGCATGGTGACCGACTCCGTTGAAAAACTGTCCGGCCGCAAATCGATACCGCTGAAGCAGTTCCTGGAGACCAACAAGGCCGCTTTGGCTGCCTGACGATCAGCGCGGCGGGGAGCCCTATCTCGGCTTCCCGTCGCGTTGCTTCGATGTCTTCAGCAATCCGAGCCGGATCAGGCTTTCGCCAGTTGCAACCAGCGCATCTTCGCGTGGTCGCGGCGCCCAGCCGAGCATGCGCACCGCCTTCTCGTTGCTGGCGTTCTTGGCCTTGCCCAGTTCCGGCACGACCTGCGCGGCTTCCGCGCTGAACAGCCCGACGAAGCGGACCAGCCAGTCGGGAAGCGTCCTCGTCGAGACGCGCGCCGCCGCATCGCCCAGTCGTGTCCTCAAGGTTTCGGCCATCTCCCGCACGGTCATGAAGTCACCGGCAACCGCCAGGAACCGTTCGCCCCTGGCGGCGGGGTTGGTCATCGCGCGCAGATGCAGATCCACCACGTCGCGCACATCGACGACGCCGAAGGACAGGCGTGGCAGGCCAGGCATGGCACCGTCCATCATGCGCCGGATGAATTCGGTGGAGGTCGAATGATCGGCCCCGAGAACCGGTCCGAAGATGCCGACCGGATTGACGACCGCAAGTTCCAGCGCCCCGCCCTCGGCGGCAATGAAATCCCAAGCCGCGCGCTCGGCCAGGGTCTTCGATTTCACGTAGGCGCTGACCTTGCCCGTCGGATCGGTCCAGTTCTCCTCGGTGAACGGCCTGCCGCCAGGCGGCAGCTTGCCATAGCCGATGGCCGCGAAGGACGAGGTGAGCACGACGCGCTTCACTCCCGCGTCCCGCGCCGCCCGCAACACCCGCAGCGCGCCCTCGCGAGCCGGTATGATCAGCTCATCTTCATGCTTCGGCACGCCGGGCGGAAAGGGCGAGGCGACATGCAGGACATAGTCGCAACCGGCTACGGCTTGCGGCCAGCCGGCATCGGCCATGAGATCGGCGATGGCGAACGAGGGTGCCGCTCCGGGCTCGGCGCCGCCGGCCTTGAGCATGGCGAGCACATCAGCTTCACGCTTGGCGGACCGCACGGTCGTGCGCACGCGGTAGCCGGCCTTCAGCAGGTCGAGAATACAATGAGCGCCGAGGAAGCCGGATCCGCCGGTGACAAGCACCAATTCGCCGCTCATTCCCGCCTCCTCAGCCATTCATCGGCAAGAGACCTTCAAATAGCGACCTGGGTGCCGATCTCGACGACGCGTCCGGTCGGAATCTGAAAATACTCCGTGGCGTCGGCAGCCGTGCGTGCCAACCCAATGAACAGCCGGTCCTGCCACAACGGCATGCCGGAATTGGGCGAAGCCTTGAGCGAACGGCGCGACAGGAAGAACGACGTCGTCATGATGTCGAACTTCCAGCCCTGCTTGCGGCAGATCGCCAGCGCGCGCGGGATGTTGGGCTGCTCCATGTAGCCGAAGGTCAGCGTCACCCGCATGAACAGCTCGTTGACCGTCTCCATCTTGACCCGGTCGCTGTCGGGCACCACCGGCTGCGGCGCGGTCACCACCGAAAGGATGACGTTCTGCTCATGCAGCACCTTGTAGTGCTTCAGGCTGTGCATCAGCGCGGTTGGCGCGCTGAGCGGATCACTGGTCAGGAACACGGCCGTGCCGGATACCAGCTGCGGCTTCTTCTTCAACAAATTGCCGGCGAGGAAATCGAGCGGGATTTCGTTGCGGCGGGTCT
>NZ_FMXM01000027.1 GCF_900103325.1 Mesorhizobium qingshengii
CCGTCTGGATGCTCCGCTCCGGGCCGCGACCGTGCCGGACCAGCCGCTCACGTCCGTCCGGCAGCTTCAGATCCCGCATCTCGGCAAGAAACGCTTCGGCCTCCATCTCGATCGCCTGCGCCAGCAATTTGCGCGCGCCGGTGCGGAGCACATCCGTCAGGGGATCATCGATCTCGTCGGGCTGACGAAGGCGAACAATGTTGATAGTCTCGTTCATGGCGTATCGCTCTCCTTGAGAGGTCCTGGCAGGCTTCAATCACCCGCCTCGATACGCCGCCCTTCTCAAACCGTCATCACCCATTTTCCGCCATAGCTCGACCTTTGCCGCGGCCGGACCCAAGCCGAATACCGTGAGGGCAATTGGTTCACAATCTGTCTTGCAAGCCGCAAGATCGGAGGCGATCAGTTCCACCTGGTGGTCAACTGCAACTTTTCCCAACCGCGAGATCACTGATCCTTCGACGCGATTTTCACCTTCGAGTATTCCATCCTTTGTCAATTTCCGGGCGACTTGGCGGCGAAGACCGAAGGCGGTCCCTCGCTCGTCAGGGTCGCTGGTGAACATCGACTCCAGACTGAAGTCCTTATACGATTCCACGAGGTCAGGAGGGGCGCCCCTGCCATCGCGATTGAACTCGGCCAACAGGCGGAACACGCGCGCATCAGTACCGCCGGAGAGAGCCTCAAGCTCCTTTCTAGCGGTTACGTAGTCTTGTTTCTGTGCAGCACTTTCGGCCGCCTCGAAATCCGCCAGCGCAGAGGTAGTAAACGCCGTGCAAAAGCCCAACACAATGGCGGCTGAGTGCAGTCTCAACAATAAACTCATTTTTTCAAATTATGTCCGCCTTCTCTTAGCCGCTTTGATTTCGCTCAAAGCCCGCCGCGGCTTGACAACTGGCCCCAGTCAGGACCCTTTGCCTTGGTCCGAGATAGAAGGACGCCGATGTCGCCGTGTTCGCGATGCTCGAAACAGAACCAGTGCGATGGCTGCCTCGGCTTGGCAAATCCGAACGGCGCGCGTCCCGCATCCCTAAGACTCGCAGACGTAATTTTCGATCATCCCTAACCATGAAGGCTAGGCAGCTGGCGCGCAATCACGATCGGAAGTGACGTTCGGATAGCGTCGCTTCTTGCAGCGACCCGGCACTCGCGAGCGGGGCGGCCAGCAAATACCGGGCCTAACCGGCGCGGTTGCCCGGTCGCGCCGGCTGCGAGCTTTATATGCTTCTGCTAATATAAGTGAAGCATGCAAATGAAGGAGCAGGCTTTCGGAGGAAATGATGTCGATCCGCGATGAACTGCAGGGGCTTTGGGACATCTACGTTGAGGCCTATCGGGCCGGGGATGCCGCCGGTTGCGCGGCCGTTTTCACATCTGACGCGGAATTGCATTCTCCCTATGCGCCGCCGGCTCGCGGCCGCGCGGCGATAGAGGCGCTGCATGGCGTCTGGACCCAACACGCCACCCCCGACAAAACACTAGCCATAATAGAGGCGGGGGCATCCGGGCACCTTGCATGGTCTCTCGCGGCCTATTCAGAGGGTGAGGCGACCGGGAACGGAACTTCACTCAGCGTCTTTGAGCGACAGACTGCTGGCGGAGGCTGGCTGATCCGCATGTGCAGTCTCAACAGCACCGATCCCGGCCAATGACCGACAAGCCGGCCACAACCTACATCGTCAGCTATTCGAGAAACCGAACTGGCGGACCGTGCTGACCACCACGGACAAGCAGAAGGCGCTCGATATGGCCGGCGACAAAGCTCGGGTCGAGGTAATCACACATAACTCGAAGAAACGGTAGGTGGTGGCAAGATGTCCGCAGTCTAGAATCCGAATATCGGGGGCGAATTCACCGTTTTCTCAGGTGGTTCGAATATCGCCAGCTTGTATTGGTAGCCAAGGCACGCCTTTGACTTGCGGCCACCGCATATGAACCGACAGGCGGCATATGCAACACCAGCCGTAGCAATCCCGTACCCGCGGCACCCAGGCTACGGGTCGAAGGTTCGAAAGCCCGTGGCCGCCGCTTAACGCGTACATTCGTTCAGCCGAGGTTGGGGTGGCGCTTTGCCGACACATCAATATTTGCGCTGGATCAACGTCTTCCCATCTTGGACGTGCACTGTTCGGCTCAGCGGGGTTATACATACGGGCCGTTCCGACATGTCACGATCGCTTTTGGCAGTCTTGGTGTTGCTTGCGCTAGGAACACATGTCCCTGCCGCCCATGCTGGAATCGCTGAAGGCGATGCTGCCGCGGCTCGTGGCGACTACACCAAGGCATTGCGCGAGTACCGCGCGCTTGCTGAGGCCGGCAACGCGGAGGCACAGTGGGAGGTGGGCCATTTCTATCGGGATGGGCATGGTGTCCCGAAGAACGACGCGGAAGCCGCAAAATGGTTTCGCCGCGCGGCTGAGCAGGGCCATGCCTGGGCGCAAAGCGATCTTGGATTTCTTTATCTGAACGGCCGAGGCGTCCCCCAGGACTACTTGGCGGCAATGAAATGGTATCGCCTAGCGGCTGGACAACGCGATAGCATCGCAGCATTCAACATCGGGGCTCTTTACGATCACGGGCTCGGCGTGCCGGTGGACTACGCTCAGGCAATCGATTGGTACCGCAAGGCTATAGCTATCGACGGCAATCCCGCAGCCCTGAATGCCTTGGGAAGCCTGTTCGTCCAGGGAAAAGGCGTAGAGAAAGATCCAGTCGAGGCTGTCGCATTGTACCGCCGTGCAGCGGAGAAGGGAGAGCCGCTTGCGCAGTACAATCTCAGCAAGATGTACTACGACGGCACAGGGATAGCGCGCGACTATGCCGAGGCTTTTGCGTGGGCGCAAAAATCAGCGGACCAGGGCGAACCGAATGGCCAGCGGGCCGTCGGCAAGATGTATGCTGAAGGCGCCGGAGTGGGCCAGGATTTCAGCAAGGCGGCGAGTTGGTATAGTAAGGCGGCCCAGCAGAACGATCCCGGCGCTCAGGTGGAACTCGCCCAGTTATACGCCCAAGGAAGAGGCGTCGAGACGAACTATTCCTTGGCGCTGGCGTGGCTCCGGAAAGCTGCAGATGCTGGCGATGCCCTTGCCCAGCAGAACATCGGCGTGATGTACGAATTCGGCTATGGAGTTCGCCAGGACTTCGCGGAGGCCGCGAGGTGGTACAGGCTCTCCGCCGACCAAGACAACCCTGACGGCCAAAAGAGTCTTGGCATGATGTACAAGGCGGGCACAGGCGTGAAGCAGAACTATGTGGAGGCTGCACGCCTGTTCAGGCTGGCCGCCGAGCAGGGCCTCGCAGCCGGGCAGATGCAGATCGGGCTCGCGTACCTGAACGGCGAAGGCGTTTCGCGCGACGTCGCGGCGGGAATTGATTGGCTCAAGAAAGCAGCGGCGCAAGGGAATCCTCTCGCTCAGTCAAATCTCGGCTTCGTGTATGGGGCGGGCCAGTACATGCGGCCAGACTACGCAGAGTCCCTGCATTGGTACGAGAAAGCTGCCGAGCAAGGCCACTCCCGCGCTCAGGGAGCTCTGGGGTACATGTACGAGAAAGGGATTGGCACCGCCCGGAACGCCGCCCTTGCCCTCAAGTGGTACAGGAAGTCCGCCGAGCAAGGCGAAGCGCAAGCCCAATATGCTCTTGCGCGCATGCTTCTCCTTGGCGACGGAGTCCGGAAGGACGATCGTGAGGCTGCGGCCTGGATGAAGCGGGCCGCAGACAAGGGGCATCTCGGCGCGCTTACCGATTTCGGATCAATGCTGCGCTATGGCATGGGCGTGAAGCAGGATCCCGCCGCCGGGCTTCGCTTGATCGAGCGTGCAGCGACGAGTGGATTTGTTCTCGCGCAGCACCTCCTCGGGAGCGCCTATCGCGACGCCGATGGCGTGAAGCGCGATTTCGATAAATCGGCGATGTGGCTACGCAAGGCTGCGGATGCCGGATTTGCGCCTGCCCAAAATGACTTGGGTGACGCGTACGAAAACGGCCACGGCGTTCCCCTGGACTACTCGCTTGCGACGGCGTGGTATCGAAAAGCGGCGCAGCAGGGAGAACCCTCCGGGTATCTGAACTTGGGCTATCTCACCGAAGCGGGCAAGGGAACCGCCAAGGACCGTGTCCGGGCCTTCGCGTGGTTCGCGGCGGCGGCGGACCTCTTCCAGCCGGGTCAAGGAAAGGACTTGGCGTCGAAGGAACGCGACAGGCTGCAGAAGCGCCTGTCCAAGACCGACCTCGCAACAGGGCGCGCGATCGCCGAAGCGTTCAAGAAGGGTCAGTTCTGATTACGGCGCATCGCCACGCCGACCCTCGGTTGGGCGGTTCCACGACATCTTGACCTCGATCTATGTATCTCAGGATTGCTCCCATAGTGTTTCTCGACCTGCGAGGATCCGCCAATGATTAGGCTCACTACTACATTCGCGATGGCAGGCTTGTTGGTCTTGGTGCCCTCTGCGCCGCAAGCGCGCCCTCTCAACTCTTCGGAGCGGGCAGAGTTCGTGAGGAATTTCTCCCCTGGATGCATGACAGAGCCTAACGTCAAAACGATAATCAAGACCTTCGGCGGCGGGAGGCGTGAGCTGCGTCAGTACTGCGACTGCGTAGGCAGTTATTCTGCACGGAAACTGACCGTCGAGCAGTTAACCAATTCCAATGTCGTCGCGTCGCGAATCGCCCAAGCTTGGGACTACTGCATAAAGAAGGTGTTTCCTGGGTGCGATAGATCCTCGCGGCATTGCTTGTGGGACCAAGATTGATGGGATCAACTGCGTGTTGACACCGATCAACGTGGGCAACGTGACGCGGGAATAAGAATGGCATGAGCCCTACTAGTTGGAGGTCGAGCCATGCCGAGACTTGCATTGCGCCTGATTGGAGTCGTGGCAGCACTCGTCTCCCTAGCGCTCGCGGCGAGCGCTGCCGCACTCAACGGGAGTGACTGTTCGCGCATCTTCTTGTTGATGCCCGAACATCCTCCTCGCGTAACAACGGACGGATTTTCGGTACAGCCGCCGGCGGGCCCGAATTGGTGCGGAATGCTGGGGCTGTATTACCAGTCAGTCGATTTCTTTCGCCTGGCAACCGATCCTAAAGCCGCGGACGATTCTCACGTCTGGCTGTTTGCGCGCCCCGTTATCGTGGAACCGCCCGGGCAAACACCGCACGACCTCGGCGGTTTACTGGATCTGACCCGACAGTGGCTACGCAGCGGCACAGCCGAAAGACCCCTGATGATGTCGACCAGCAAGCTGATCTCGATCAATGCAGCACCGGAAGCAGAGGCGCCAATGGTTCAAGCATCCGAGATCGACCGGTCGATCGGCCTCGATTGCGTCCGCTATCGTGTTGTACTGCGGAGTGGGGAAAAGATCGGAGCACTTTGCCTCGACCCCAGGTCGAACATCAGGTTGATTCACATTGGCGCCGACATCGCGGGTGTGCCGGAGGCCGTAGCGCAAGAAGTCGTTCCCGAGATCAATCGGTTCCTGCCAACCATCTGGCTATCACCTTCCACGGGCGACGAAGAGATGCGGGGCATCACTGAAGCGGCAGCCCGGGGCCTGGCAGGGGCGCAGTTCAGCCTCGGGGCCTCAATGGAGACAAGGGAGGACTACGCCGAAGCCTTCAAGTGGTACCGCCTTGCAGCGGAACAGCATTTCCCACCGGCCGAGCACAATGTTGCGGTAATGTATGTCGAAGGTCGTGGCGTCCCGCCGGACAAGCACCAGGCAGAGCACTGGTTCAGACAGGCTGCCGAGCACGGGATTGCCGACGCTCACTGGGGCCTCGGACTTCTCTATGCCAATGACGAGGGCGACCTGCAGGATTTTCTGCTGTCATATGTCGAGTTCAGTCTTGCGGCAACTTTGCTCCCGGAGGGAAAGCCCAGCGTTGATGCGGTTCGCGCCCGTGACAAGGTTGCCGCGCTTCTGACCCCCGAGCAGGTCGCAGAGGGGCGTAGGCGAGTAGGCGAATGGTTGGATGCGCAACTCAAGTAGCGGTTTGCCGGGGCCGGATTTCTCGCCTTGCGAGAAGTCTTAGAGGGTTTCCTTCCGTCGGCATCAGCCCGTTAGTAGACGGCAACATGTCGAACTTGACTTCCATCTTGTCGTCGATGGAACTGCTAGAGGACTGCGGCTTCTAGGTAGAGGCCAGTGAGGGGGGCCAGCCCGCACTTCAGAATGCGAACGAGAGTCGTAGCTGTATCTCCCTCCGACATCGGACCTTACGGTCGTGCCGACCTCGGACACACAAACACCTTCAGCGCGGCGAGCAACGCCTTCGGATCGGATCGAGCCTGGTAGACCGGCGGAGGTGCCGGGCCGCGTTTGAGCAGGACGTAGATCGCTTCCCATGCCGCGCGAGCGGAATACTCAATGGTGAACGCCACGTCGCGCGACAGCTCCACGTACTGGCCGAGGAGACCGAGATTGGTCGCGCCCTTCGGAACCGGAGGAGGGCGGTCGGAGTGCCCGCGCGGCATCCAGATGTTGTTTGCGTAGGGTAGGTCGCATGGGATGCAGATCGACGTTCCTATGATCTGGTCACGGTTCCGATCGAACTGCAGTTGCCGCAGCACTTCCTCCAGGATCTCTTTGCCGGTGCATTGGTCCATGCGCTTCTGCACGTATTGCCCGGCCATTTCCGGAAGCAGGCCGTAGCCCCACCAAAGGTAGGTGCCGTCCGGCTGGCCGATGATTTCGGGCTGATGGAAGACCGAAAGCGACAGGACCCATGGCGAATCGATCAGGCTCACCAGCCCGCCGCATCCCGTCTGGCTGCCCGTTAGCGCAGCCATGTTGTCGAGGAATTCCGTGCCAGTCGTAGTGACCGTGAAGCTCACCCAGTGCGAGCTGGGCACATGCGCCTCGCCGAAGAACGCGGCTGGATTGCCGAACTCCGGGCGCACATCTGCCAAGCGCTTCCACAGCGCCCAGGAGCGTCCTGCGCGCTGCCACGGCGGCGGCGCGGTCATCGACCCGACTGACATGTCGGCGGCCTGCGATCCGAAGGTCAGCAATACGATGTCCTCCGGCGCCACCACAATCGAGGTCGCCATGCCGTCCCATTCATAATCCAGCTGGACGACGGTGATATGGTCGGGCGACGGTGCGAGGCCGACGTCGCGGACGTAGGCCCCGTTTTTCAGGTTCACGCCGCGCTCACGCAACCAATCGACCAGCGGCACGATGAGCGTCTGGTATTGGTCAAAGCGGGTACGCCAGATGTTCGCCATGTCCGAAATGTGCGGAAACATGTGCAGGGTACGGTTCAGGTAGCGCCGCAGCTCCGCCGCGCTGTGCTGCGGCAGCGGACCCATGATGGTCGAGTAAGCCAGCCAGAATTCGGACGCGAAGAAATGCGGCCTAAAGAACTCCCTGATCCGCCGCCCCACCAGCTTCGATTCCGGCGTCAGGGCGAGCCGCATGAGATCGAAGCCGTCGCGCCAGCTCAGGCCGAAGCGGGGTCCGTGCACGATGCGACCCTTTCCGTCGATAAGGCGCGCGCGGTCGTCGAAGGGGTGGCGCGTGTTGAAGTCGAAGAATTCGTCTTTGACGGACACGCCCGGGTCGCTCTTGGAGGGGATCGCGCTCAGCATCTCGAACGTGCAGCGGAATTCGCTGTCGAAGACCGAGCCGGGCACGTTGTACCCGCTCTGCGCGTCGCCGCCCAGAAAAAAGCCGCCGCCCATCTGGGCATCGGCCTCGTAGATCGTGATGTCAGGACCGGGCACGCCGGCGTGGCGGATGAGATAGCCGGCCGCTGCCAGTCCTCCAAAGCCGCCACCGACGATATGGGCCTTCATCGATCCAGCCTCTGGATTACCTTGCGCTCGTCTTTAAGCATGCTCAACGTCGAAAAAAGGAGTACCCTTCCTGCGCAACGGCACATTTCCTCACTTGGCCATACGGTCCATCGCGCGTCTGAGGTTTTCAAAGACCGGAACTGCCAGGCCATGGACCGGAAACCAGAACTTTCCGTTGTCGGTAGATACGAGAATGTTGCCTGAGTTGCCGGATGCCCAGATCGTCGGTCCAGCCGTGATGGCGAGCGAATAGATCGTCAGCCAGTTCTGCGGAATTCCTTCGAAGCGCTGGAGGTTCCAGCATTCTCCGCCATCCGTGGTCGCGAATATCATCCCGTGTAGGCCGGCTGCCCACCCGCGCAAGCTGTCGGCAAACCTGACGGCATTGAGCCTGACTTCGTCGACTGGAAAGTGAGGTGGAAGCTGTATCGTCTGCTGGTGCCAGGTCTTTCCGCCGTCGTCCGTGCGCATTACGAGTGCATCGTTGCCCACAACCCAGCCGGTTCGCTGATCGACGAAATGGATGGCGCGGAAGCGCTTGCTGGCATCGTGAAACAGCAGGGTCCAATTCTCGCCGGCGTCAGTGGTTCCGACAATCTCCCCGCCAAGACTGACCGCCCACCCGTTCGATCCGACAAACTGGATTGCATTGATCGGACCCGTCGCTGGCGTGCTTTGAGGCGACCATGCCCATTGAGAGATTTCACGACGGTAGATTGCATTTGGCTCGTCGCCGGCGACCCAGCAAGTGCGTGCCGCATCGCAGAATACGGCATCCGGAACGTGAAAATACGCGAGCGGAGATGTCTCCCAGTTCTCACCTCCGTCTCGGGACTCGAGAATACCTGCCGGACCGACAATCAGGCCGAACCGGTCATCGGCAAAATGCATGCTTCGAAACATCCCGTCTTCGGGCGTGAGACCGGGCACCCACGCGTCAACCAGCCGGGTATCGGTCCAGGTCACCCCTCCATCGGACGTCCTGTGGAAGCGTCCGTTCCAGTCCATTGCCCATCCTAGCGCTGAACCATTGAACTGGATCGCATGCAGATACTCCTGGTCCCGCTCGCTCTGCGGCTTCAGTTTCTCCAGGGCCGGCGCAGCCGCAGCGAGGACCTCTGCTTGCTGCCTTTTCGATAATGCGCCAAAGCGAGCCAGCGTCTCATGTGCGGTCTCGCGCATTGTCGCCAGGTCCGACTTGCGTTGCTGCATGGTGGCCGCCGCCGCCTCGGCTGGTCCCCAGGGGCGCTTTCTTCGCGCGGCATCGAACAGTGTCGCCTGCACCCAGCTGCCGATCGCGGCGTCGGCGCTCGATTGCGGCTGGGAAACGCAGGGCTTCGGCTCGCCCGCATGGGCGTTGCTTGAGGCCAACATGAGAATGATAGACGCGATACGTGCTAGTGAAGCGTTTGTCAGACGAGACATTGACTGATCTCCCACCAAACGACGCATGCTGCTCTTGTTTTGCGCGCGAGTGATTGATTCACGTCAATGAAGTGGAGCCAAGGCCCGGCGGGATAGCCGCCGCAAACCGGAGACTACTTGCACCATGAATGCCGCAGTCAGACTTCTACTGGCTGCCCTGCTTGTGTCGGGTGCTGTTCCGGAGCGCATATGTCTGCCGAGAACGTGCAGGCGATGCCATCATGCCCGTCATCTACCGTATCTGGCTGCGGGGCTTCTGGGGGCAGCCGCCGGTCGGGGATAACAACGCATTGACCCCCTATGGGATCCTTCCTTTGGCGACGGTGCTGCTCATGACAACGGGGCAGCTTCCATGTTGGCGTCCATTTTCCTGATCCTCGTCGGGACGACTGGCGCCGCGCGATTTGACCCGCGTCAAGGCGCCGGCATCGGAGAGGCAGGATTGTCGCGGCGACAACCGGAAGGCACCACTCATGGATGCCCGGATTGGATTCGTGGCGGCGGCCCTGCTTTTGTTGGGGGCCACCCAGCAGTGCATGTCTGCGGAGAACGCGCAGGCGAGGCCATCATGCCCCGTAATCTACCCGGATCGCATCTGGCTACGAGGATTTTCGGTGCAGCCGCCCGTTGGGGACCGGTGGTGCCGGGCTTCTCTCAACGCGGGCAACTGGGCTTTGCTCTATTGGAGAGAGAGAGCGGCTGGGAAAGCGAGACCGGCTGGGAACGTCCGCCGAGGGCGCGGGATCGTACCCATGGCTTCTTGATGTGGGCGCGACCGGATGAGGTTGATGGCAGTGTGCCGAACTCGATCGCGCAGCTGACGAGTTTCGCCAAGAAATGGATAGGCGCGGGCGGAATCAGCGTTGTCCAGCTTTCCGGCAAAACCCGGCTGACGCTGAAGCGGCTGCCCGGGGCCACGTTGAAACGCGGCCGCGCTGAGCGGGACGACAGTCTGGGAACGCAATGCGTCCGCTATGACCTGGAGTTCGATGAACGGAACAACAAGCTGTTCTCGGGCAAGGTGGTAACGTACGAAACGATCGGCTTTCTCTGCCTGGATCTTCTGCATCCCGATCAAGTGATCGACCTCAGTTTTTCGGAGTGGTTCGTCAAGAATGAGCCACCCGGAGTCTCGTTGATGAAAAGCCTCGAGCCGGAGGCCGACGCATTCGTTCGCAGCCTTTGGATCGACAGGCCGGGTGATGTCGCAACGGTCGAGCGCTACACGGCAGCTGCCGACGCGGGATCGGTCCAGGCGCTGTTCGGCTTGGCTTTGCATTTCCAGCTAAACGGCCAGTTTGCCGATGCCGCAAAAGGGTTTCGCGTTGCCGCGGACAAAGGCCATCCAGGAGCCCAGAACAATCTCGCCGCGATGTACGCGGAAGGCAAAGGCGGCCTGCTGCGTGACGCAGCGCTGGCCGCCCACTGGTTCCGCCTGTCTGCCGAGCAAGGTGTTCCGGAGGCGCAGTACCGGCTTGCCGGACTCTACTTCTCAGGAGACGGCGTTGAGAAGGATGCCGCCGAGGGAATGAAGTGGCTGCGCCGCGCGGCCGACCAGGGATTACCGATGGCGCAGATCAGCTTCGGGAAGAGGTGTCAGGAAGGCGACGGCGTGCAGTGGAATCCAGTTCGCGCCTACATCTGGCTCAAGCTCGGGCTTTGGCGAGCTACGGACGCTGACGAGCGGAAGCTGGCGGAGGAACTGCTCAAGAAACTAACCCTGGCGCTGACGCCGAATCAGGTCGTGTATGCGGAACGGCGTGCGGCAGCGTGGAGGCCGGGCCAGGAATAGACGCGGTGCTCGGGGTATGCGACTCCGAGAGGGCGGGAAACGGTATCCTGAGGATAGACGGAAATGGCGAGTGACAAGCAATTCGGCCCGAAGGTCGAGGGCAACGCGGCGAAAGGAACGCGCAAGCAGCGCTCCTTTGTCCCATGCATCCTTATCGTGGTCGCCCTGCTCGGCGCGCAGGCAGTGGCAGTTGCCTCCTTGGGCCATCCGTGGATCTGCACATGCGGGTCCGTTGAATTCTGGTACCCGGATCCTGCCGGCCCGTGGACATCCCAGCATCTGACGGACTGGTACTCCTTTACGCACATCCTGCATGGATTCGGGTTCTATGCGCTTCTCTGGCTGATCGCGCCGCGCGCCTCGTTCGGCTCGCGATTGCTGCTGGCGATCGGGCTCGAAGCTGCATGGGAGATCGTCGAAAACACGCCTATGGTCATCGACCGCTACCGTCAGCAGGCGCTCGCGCGCGGCTATTTCGGGGACAGCGTGCTTAACTCCCTGTCCGACACTGTCTTCGCGGCGTCCGGCTTTGCCCTGGCACGAATCCTTCCGGTGTGGACGAGCGCCCTCGTCGTGGTGGGAACTGAAGTGTTCCTCGGTTACATGATCCACGACAATCTTACGCTCAACATCCTCCAACTGATCCGTCCCAGCGAAGTCATCTCCCGTTGGCAACTCGGCGGTTGAGACGAGAGAACCTCTCGGCACAGGCCTACCCAGCTACCGATCCCTGGGTCTTCCTTCAGGTGAGCCACTCCCCCGGGGCAATAGGCCCGTTGCCCTGAAGGTAGCAGCGTGGGGTAGGGAGATAGGATGAAGGGATTCGGGTCGATCTGTCTTGATCGATGTTTGAATGATTGCGCTGTCCACAAGGGCCTCGCCGCCAAACTCTCCAGGGGTTCGGAGACGAGGCCCTTGTTGGCGATATCACCTTGATGGTTGGATCCGGGTATCAAACTTTGATATAGATCACATTCCGGAGGAAAACATGAGCGGCAGGAATTTCAGCCTAACAGACCGTCTGAGCGGCTTCATCGATAAGGAAGTCGCGTCCGGGCGTCACCAGAACGCCAGTGAAGTCGTCCGTGAAGCGCTCAGGCGTTACGAAGACGACATCGCCGCTGAGCATGCCAGCCTTGCAGTGCTCGAGAAGATTGCCGAAACGGGCATCGCAGCGATCGAGAGTGGCGATTTCACGCTTGTCAGCGGCCCGAATGGCTCTCAGGCATTGCTGGATCGTCTGAACGCGCGTGCGTCCGGCCGAACGGAAGGCAGCCGACCTCGGCATGGCTGAATATCGCCTATCAGCCCCAGCAGAAGCCCAAATCGATAAAATCCTGGATTGGAGCCAGGAGAAGTTTGGCGATCTCTCAAGAGAGCGGTATGCCGCCCTCTTGGTCGCGGCAATGGAAGATGTAGCGGACGATCCCGAGCAGAAATCCGTATCGTGGAGACGCACAACTTTCGGGAGCATTGGCGCATACCACATCGGTCACAGCAGGCGACGTGTCGCCTCGACGCCCAAATACGGGCCACCGTGTCGGCAATCGCGTACCGACTTGTGTTCGGTTGGCAACGCTAACGCTGCGATTGCGTCTCTAGCAACCAGAGCCCACCCAGCGCGCGATCGTCGCTGGCCGTTTCCTACACCGCCGAACCGTCTGGCGCGCTCTGGCGCTCTGCGTGGCCCGCAGGAAGCGTTCGTTCGACCTTGCCGGAAGAGATCGACCGCGCGGCTAACGCCCGAAGGGTTGCTTTGAAAGCGAGAGCAATTCCGCTTCATCTTTGATGCCCGCCATGTAGTTGGCGATGATCCGCGAGGCGATGGCGTCTCGCGCTTCCGTGGTCTGGTTGTCGAGCCGCAATTGCTCGAACACCCGGGCGAGCAACGCCAATTCGGATGCATCGAAAATACCGGCCTCAGTCGCTTTCCTCCGGATCGGCATGATTCTCCTCCCGGAAATCTTGCAGCGAAGCGTGCCGCAGATCTTCCTCGCCTCGCAGGTGCTTCACGCGGCCGATGATGCCAGACTTGACCCATTGCGTCGCCGGCCGCTTCATCCCCTTCGGCGCCGTCCATACCCGATCCGCGACCCCTATCGTTCCGCTGACCAGTGGTCAACGCGACAAGCTTGATCTGGTGGCGGTTGCTACCGAATAGCGCAGGTTTCAACAGGCCAGTCAAAAAGCCGGTGCGTACCGGAAGGGGATTCTAGAGCGGCCGAACGTCATCCTTAGTTTCGCTACCGGTACGCGCGCCCGCGCGAAGGTCAAACCGCTGTAAAGTAGCGCAAAATAGGCGGAAATAGGCCCAAGGCAGGGGAAACATGCCTTGGCGGAGCCTATCACGCCTTAGGGCGGAAGTCCTGTCGCATGCGCGTGCACGCGAAGGCTTCATGGGGTATTACTGTCTAGCTCCTCTCGTGTTGCTTCGCGGCGGACCAACTCAGGTGCCTGGGGCTGGATAGCGTTCTGGACCTGTTGGGCGATATGGGTAATATTGGGACCAAGATACCGCAACGTTCTCCAGTCAAGGAGCGCGCGATGCCGCATAGTTATGATGAGTTCGTGCATCTACAAAACATTAGACATTTCGAAAAGAAGCTGGAAACGGAAACAGACCCGGAAAATCGCGATATGCTGCGAAGGTTGTTAGCCGAGGAAAAAACAAAGATTTTACAGCCCACTAATTCTAGGTCGGCCAAGGACTAGGCCCAGTTAGCCACTTGGCCCGACCTGCCGCGGGGACGCGCCTACGGGCACTGCAGCAGCCAATGCGTCCTCCATCACCTTCGCAGGCGCGTCTAGGCCTTTCATGGCTCTGTGTAGCTCGATTGTGGCGGCCACCAGGTGATCTTCAGGCTTGCCGTTGTCGTTGGCTAATTCTGGCGCTACGGGCGACTTCATTCGAGAACTATGCGCTTTATGATTTCGAATGGCTAGGATCCTTCGCGCCGCGCCAGGTCGGCAAGCGCGAAACGCAATGATTGGACATGTGGCCGATAGGAGGCTAGCCTCATTCCATCGGCGATAACTTTCAAGGGCATCGTCGGCTGTGAGCGACAATTGCGCTTCCGCCCCAAATAGCGGAGGTTGCGATGATCACGCACCACGTTTCCAGCACCAGATTGGCCTACCCCAACGACCTTGCGTTGTTGAAGAAGGTCTTTGACGAGATATGCAAAGAACGAGGGTTTCTCGAGGGTTCTCCGGAAGCGGCATGGCTGGCCGCAAGGGCTATGCACCTGTTTCAGGAGGGCATCGTCGATGAAGATGAGCTGGATGACGGGCTCCGGCGCGAATATCTTTAAGGCGTGCGCTATTCTGTGGCGGGCCAGAGCGCGGCGTCGCGAATTGTCTCAGGTCAAGTTATCGCAAAGTATTTCAGAGATCGCTAATATTTAGCAATCAAGCAAAGCCAGGTCTCGATCCAGCTTTCATCGCTCGACACAGTCGCCAGTAGCACTAGAAGCAATCTTCGAGCGGTCGGCCCCTGCTGCCCGCAGAGCGGCGACGGCAAGATCGATGTCCACTGCAAGCGTCGTCGGCGACCTGCCGCGCGTCAGTCGCCCGCTAAGGACAGTCCCGCGAGAAGCGGAGCGTAGGCCGCGAGCCTGCGGGAGACGAACTCGGTGAAGAGCCGCACGCGCTTCGTCTTGCGCGTCTCCCCCTGTGTCAGAAGCCAAAGCGTTCCATGCATGGGCGGGTCGGTGCCCGGCACTCTCGCCAGCAGGGGGTCGGTATCTCCGACGAAGCACGGCAGCTTCGTCATCCCGATTCCTTGCTGCGCCGCTACGATCTGCGTCTCGGCATCCGGGGTCCTGAAGGGAATTCCAGTGGTGAGAACCTCTCCGTCGCGAACCCATCGCGGAATTCCATGATCGTCTATCGCGATCCACCGGACGGGATCAGACGCGCCCGCACGCCTTGCGGCAAGAAGGTCACGGGACATGTAGATGCCGCTGAACAGCTCCGGCCCTTTCAGGCCGTGAAGATTGAGCGGCAGGGTCTTACGGTCGGTAACAATGCGGATAGCGACGTCGGCCTCCCGGTTGGTCAGGTTCGCCACCTCGCCAGTAGTCAAGATTTCCATCTCAATGTCCGGATGCAGACGCGCGAAGTCGGCGAGATCGGGCATGAGCAGGTGTGTGGCGAGGAACGGTGGAAGCGTCACTCGCAAAAGCCCGCGCGCGCTCTGGTCGCGACCCAAGACGCGCGTCTCCAGCAGATGCGACGACGCCTCCATCTGCTCCGCGAACTCGAGGACCTCCTCTCCCGCAGAAGTTAGGCGGTAGCCCGAGGGCAGCTTTTCGAACATATGCGTTCCCAAGCTTTCCTCGAGCTGAGCGATGCGTCGCAGCACGGTCGCGTGGTTAACACCGAGGCGCTTGGCGGCGGCCCGCACTGAGCCTCCGCGCGCGACGGCAAGAAAGTAGCGAACGTCATCCCATTCGATCATTGGTGCAATCCCGCACCAATGGTGCGCCTTCAAAGCCCGTATCTAACACATCGAACGGCAATACGGGCGGTCATTATTGCCCATGCCGACGAGCGCGACCCAACCCCGCGATCGTCGTGGCCGCCGTTAGTCGTCCAGCCGGATCGATTTCGCACCACCGATATGCGCGTTTCCGCACTCAACAAGTGACGCCGGCGGACCCATTTCGAGGTTCTCGGGGACAGACGCTGTCCCGACACCACGCAAGGAGAAGTCATGGGAAAGCTTAGGGGCAAGGTTGCAGTCGTTACGGGCGGCGCTACCGGCATTGGCCGCGCTGCTGCAAAGCGCTTTATCGAAGAGGGCGCCTTCGTCTTCATCTTCGGCCGCCGGCAGGACGCGCTCGACGCAGCTGTGGCCGACCTTGGGCCAAATGCCCGCGCGGTCAAGGGCTCGGTCTCGGATGAGGCCGATCTCGATCGGCTCTACGCGGAGGTCAAGGCCGAGCGCGGAACCCTCGACATCGTCTTCGCCAATGCCGGGGCTGGAAGTCCGCTCCCGCTCGGGAAGATCACCGCCGAGCACATTGACGAAACCTTCGACACCAATGTGAAGGGTACGATCTTCACGGTCCAGAGGGCACTGCCGCTGATGGGCCCGGGTGGTTCGATCATCCTGACCGGATCGAGCGCCGGCACCACTGGTGCCCCGGGATTCAGCGCCTACAGCGCCAGCAAGGCGGCAGTGCGCAACCTAGCGCGGACCTGGGCGGAGGACCTGAAGGGCACCGGCATCCGGGTCAACGTGCTGTCGCCAGGGGCGACGGCGACCGAACTCGCGAAAGAGGCGCTCGGCGAGGAGGGCCAGAGGGCCTATGGCGCGATGACTCCTCTGCAGCGCATGGCCGATCCGGCGGAGATTGGAGCTGTGGCCGCCTTCCTCGCGTCGGACGACAGCAGCTTCATGACCGCCAGCGAGGTCGCCGTCGACGGCGGCCTGGCGCAGCTCTGACGCGCCGCGCCCGGCAGGTCACCCCAGCGAACCTATTAGTCGAACATCCATGGAAGAAAACAAAATGAAACAATCTCTTAAAGGAAAAACTGCGCTCGTTACCGGGGCATCGCGGGGCATTGGCCGCGCCATCGCCGAACGTCTTGCAAAGGATGGAGCGATGGTTGCACTGACCTACAACGCCAGCAAATCCGGCGCAGACGAGGCGGTCGCGGCCATCGAGAAAGATGGTGGCACTGCGTTCGCAATCCAGGCGGATCTCGTTGACCCGACGACCGTCCCGACCTTGTTCCAGAGACTCGACGACGAGTTCATCAAGCGGAACGGAAGCAAAGCCCTCGACATCCTGGTCAACAACGCCGGCAATACCGGCTGGGTCGGCTTCAAAGACGCGACCCCGGACAGTTGGGACACGTTGATCGCGGTGTACGCCCGCGCGCCCTTCTTCATCGTTCAGGCCGCTCTGGATCGTCTCGCCGATGGCGGACGCATCATCAACATCTCTTCCGCTGCCGCCACGAAGCCCGTGACCGCCGCGCCGATCTACTCGATGGCCAAAGCGGCCATCAACAACCTGACCCATGCGCTCGCGTCCGAGCTGGGGCCCCGCGGTATCACCGCGAACGCCGTCGCACCGGGCTACACGCGAACCGACGCGAACGCCGCCTTCCGGGAGGATCCCGAACTCGTAAAGGCGGTCGAGGCCCAAATCGCGCTTGGACGCTTTGGCGAGCCTTCGGAAATCGCCGCCGTCGTGGCGTTCCTGGCTTCCGATGCCGGCCACTGGGTGACCGGCCAGACGATTGAGGCGAGCGGCGGCTACAAGCTCTGACCACGCCGAAAAACCAAAGGAGACTATCATGAGCTACGCGATCATCGGCTTCGGTAACATCGGCCGGGCCCTGGCCAAGGCGTTCGCCCGCAAAGGCATCGAAGTATCCGTTGCAACCACGCGCGACCCGGAGAGCTTTGCATCCGATGCAGCCGCAATCGGATCGGAGATCATTCCCAAGACCCTGTCGGAGGCGGTCAAGGCGGACATCATCTTTTTGGCTGTCCGTTTCGAGTCGCACCCGGAGGTCGCGAGAGCGCTGCCCACCTGGCAGGGAAAGATCATCATCGACGCCATGAACACGCAGGCCCCGCCTCAGGAACTGGGCGGTCTCCCGTCCTCTGCCGTCGTCGCGAAGGCGTTCACCGGAGCCAAGCTGGTGAAAGGCTTCAACCATCTGGTCGCTGCCGTCCTGGACCAAGACCCAGCCGTACAGGGCGGCAGGAGAGTCGTCTTCCTGGCGAGCGACAATGACGTCGCCGCAGCGGAGATTGGTGCGCTTGCGGAAAATCTCGGTTTCGCGCCTGTCAAACTTGGCGGGCTTTCGGAAGGTGGGCTGCTAGTCCAGGCGCGCGGAAATAGCTGGGCGCCTCTCATCTTCCAGGATCTGTTCAAGAAGGCGTCGTGAACAATGTATGACCGTGTAATCTGGCCCGAGCGGTACGACCCGAAAATCTCGGCCATCTACGCGCTCAATGACATCGACGTGAAAGCTCCGCCCGAAGTGGTCTGGAAGCTGCTCGTCGATGCCGAGAACTGGTCGCGTTACTTTCCTGCCGAAGATCAGGTCAAAATCCTAAGCGGCGGGCGGGAACTGGCACTCGGGACGCGATACAGCCGGGTGACGGTCGGCTTTCCGATGAGCCTTGTCGTGATGGAATGTATGCCTGACCGCAGGCTCGCCTGGGCGACGACCGTCGACGGTGACGAGACAGGTTCGAGCGCCTACCACGGCTGGGTGATTACGCCCACGGCCGACGGCTGTCATGTGCTGACCGAGGAGACGCAGCAGGGTCCCTGGTTCCTTGAGAAGCTCGGGCGCAAGCATCCCGGCGCGCTCTTCCGCTATCACCAGCTATGGGTCGAAAGCCTCGCTCGCGCTGCGGAGGCCGAAGTCGCGCAGATGGCAGTATAACGCGCCTGTTCTGACACCAGGGCTAACGGCCCAAATACAATCGGAGATGAATCACATGAATATCGAACTCAAGGGTCGCAAGGCGATCGTTACGGGCTCAACGGCGGGCATCGGCCGCGCCACCGCGGAAGGACTGGCGCGTGCCGGCGCATCGGTCGTCATCAACGGCCGTCGAAGCGCCCGCGTCGATGAAGCGGTGCGGCAGATGCGACAAGTCTTTCCGGATAGAGACATCTCCGGCATCGCCGCCGATCTGTCGACGGCGGCGGGCGCCGAGACCGTCTTCGCGCAGGCGCCCGACGCCGACATCCTCGTTAACAACGTGGGGACGGCGCACATCCGCGCCTACAACGGCATCGAGGACATCGCGAAAATCCCCGATGAGGACTGGCTCGGGCTGTTCCAGCTGAACGTGATGAGCGGCGTGCGCATGGCGCGCCATTACCTGCCGCGCATGGTGAGGAAAGGCTGGGGCCGTGTCGTGTTCGTCAGTAGCGAATCCGCAGTCAACATCCCCAAGGAGATGCTCGACTACGGCATGACAAAGACCGCGCAGCTGGCGGTCTCGCGTGGGCTTGCCGAGGCGGTCGCGGGCACGGGCGTCACTGTCAACGCCGTCCTGCCGGGGCCGACCCGGTCCGAAATCCTGGGCGACTTCATGGCGAAGCAGGCCGAGGCGAACGGAGTCACGCAGGAGGAAGCCGAGCAGGGCTTCCTGGCGGCCCTTCGCCCGACCACTCTCATCCGGCGCTTTGCGACCACAGGCGAGGTGGCCAGTATGATCGTCTATGCCTGCTCGGAGCAGGCCTCCGCGACGACTGGCGCGGCGCTGCGCGTGGACGGCGGCGTTGTGCGCTTCGTTGCATAACCCTGACCTGACCGTCCGAGATTTAAGCACTCGGTGCGTTGGTCGTCCGGCAACGGCTGCTTTCGGCGTGGCGATCAAATTGGCTAAACGACGAGACTTGGGTCGTCAGTCGAATGACCGCTTTACCGAATTCCTCAGCCACAACCGGCCTGTCTGCAAGCGGCCTCCGTCACTCCAACCGAGTCACTAACTAGGCGTTCCTCCCGTGGCCAATCATGGCCGAAGGAGAAACGAAATGGGACACTCGTGCTACGATCTCACCGCCTCCGATCGCCGAGCATGGAATGCAGGCAAGAAGGTCGGAACGAAACGCCCTCTGAAACCTCGACAGATATGGGCGATACGCTTCTTTCTCGATCGGGAACGGCGTCTGCGAGACAGAGCGCTCTTCGATTTGGCGATCGACAGCAAGTTGCGCGGCTGCGATCTCGTCAAGGTCAAAATCGGCAGCCTTGTTCTGGGGCCGGAAATCCGAACTCGCGCGATGGTCATCCAACAGAAGACCGGTCGACCTGTTCAGTTCGAGTTGATGAGCGACGCACGCTCCAGCCTTCTCGCATGGCTGGAACGACGCGGCGGGACAGTGGATGATTACGCATTTCCCAGCAGGATCGATCCAAAGGCTCACATGAGCACAAGGCAGTATGCCCGCCTCGTCGACGAATGGGTTGAGGCGATTGGGCTTCGACCCCAGGAATACGGCACCCATTCTCTGCGTCGCACCAAGGCTTCGATTATCTACAAAGCGACGGGAAATCTGCGAGCCATCCAGATCTTGCTCGGTCACACGAAGATCGAGAACACGGTCCGCTATCTGGGAGTCGATGTAGAGGATGCTCTCGAACTTGCCGAGGCAACTGAGGTTTGATCAAGAGCGGCTCCACGTCACGAGTGGAGCCGTGAACAAGTTGCGCCGCAATTTTCGCCATCCATCGAGCTCCCACGAATGGGCCAAACCGGAACGTACGATCGAGGACCCTAAACCGCCCTCATATGAATTGCCGCAGCACGATTCCGAGTTTACTGGCGACGGCAAAGCGCCCAATGTTGGTCATTCCGGCCGACTTGGCCGCGTACCAAAAGCGGACTTTTCTGGTGACGACGCTGAGGTCGCGATTCCGTCAGAGGCAGACATCGTAGCAGGACGTTCTGAGCCGGCGCAAAGACCAGCGCGCCAGGTACTGTCAATCAAGCGGTTGCTATGTAACATTACCTGCTAATATGCGTAGGCAGTTGGGGAAGGATGCCGCTTAACTTCTTGGCGGAATGTTCCTTGGGGAGAAAACCGACATGCAGAGCTCAGTCGAAATCGACCTTGCTAATCGACTCGAATACGCCAACCGGCACATTACTGAGCTGGAAATCGCCAAAGCATCTGCGGCAACTGAAGCCAGCCAACTTTCTGCTGAAAACAAGCGCCTACTCCAGATCGCAGAGCAACGCGCGAAGGAACTGGCCATTCTCAACAGCGTCGGCGAGGCGATGGCGAAGACGCTAAATGTCAAGACTGTGACCCGCATCGTCGGTGACAAGGTGCGCGAAATATTCGGAGCGGATGGTACCGAAATCCTGTTGCGCGATGAGACGTCTGACCTGATCACGGTCCCGTATTCATTCTATCGGGAGTATCTGGAGATCGAACCCTTTTCTATGGGCACGGGACTGACTTCCAGGGTCATCCTCTCGGGAAAGCCGCTGATTATCGGGACCTTTGAGCAGTCCGTTGAGTTGGGTGTCATTGTACTCAGCGAAGCGGAACGATCCGAATCCTACATCGGTGTACCGATCATCGCCGGAGACAGAATTCTGGGCGTTGTCAGCGTGCAAAGTTACCAGAAGAACGCATTTAGCGAAGATCATGTGCGTCTGTTGCAGGCACTCTCATCCGGCATGGGCGTTGCCATCGCCAACGCCCACCTCTTCGATGAGACCCAGCGACTGCTGAAAGTGACAGAGGACCGCGCGAAGGAACTGGCCATTCTCAACAGCGTCGGCGAGGCGATGACGAAGTCGTTGAACCTAGACACTGTTATTCGCCTGGTAGGCGAAAAGGTGCGGGAAGCCTTCGGCACCGAGGTCAGCGAAATTCTGTTACACTCTAGCGATTCCGGACTTCTTCATGTCCCTTATGCGTACTTTAGAAAGCATAGGGTTATTGAACCATTTCCAATGGGCGTAGGAGTGGCATCAAAGATCATCGCAACAGGTAAGCCGTTGGTTTTTGGCACTCTTGAGGAAGGAAAAGAGCTTGGCGCCTATTTTCCACACGAAGAGGATAGGACTGCGTCTTACATAGGCGTGCCGATCAATTCTGGTGAAAGAACACTGGGTGTTCTCAGTGTGCAAAGCTATCAGAAGCATGCCTTCGACGAAAACCACGTGCGCCTGCTGCAGACGGTCGCCTCCAGCATGGGCGTTGCCATCGCCAATGCCCGCCTGTTCGACGAAACTCAGCGTCTGCTCAAGGTGACTGAAGCCAGGGCCGCCGAGCTGGGCGCCATTAGCACGGTCAGCCAAGCGCTCATCGCAGAGTCGGAACTCGAAAGCACTATCCAGCTGATCGGCAACCAGATGCAGGAAATCTTCAATGCCGACATCGTCTATGTCGCCCTGCTCGACCCGGAAACCAGGCTGATCCATTTCCCCTATCAGTTTGGCGAGGCCTTCACCACGCTCACTCTCGGCGAAGGGTTGACAAGCAAGATCATACAGACCGGCGAGCCGTTGCTCATCAACCAGGATGTGGCGGAACGCGGCGCACAGATCGGGGCCACCCCCGTCGGCAAGGATGCCTTGTCCTACCTTGGCGTTCCGATCAAGACCGCGCAAGGCACGGTGGGCGTGATCAGCGTGCAGAGCACCACGCGGGAGGGCATATTCACCGATGACTCGCTCCGCTTGCTCTCCACCATCGCCGCCAACGCCGGTGCCGCCCTGCACAATGCGCAGCTGTTCACCGAGCTCAGGCACCTCTCCCTAGCGCTGCAGCAGGCCAAGGAAGCGGCTGAAGCGGCAAATGACGCGAAGAGTTCGTTTCTGGCGACCATGAGCCATGAAATCCGCACACCAATGAACGGCGTGATCGGAATGAGCAACTTGCTGCTTGGCACAAAGCTTGACTCTGAACAACGCGAGATTAGCGAGACGATCAGCCAGAGCGGGGAGGCACTGCTAACGATCATCAACGACATACTTGATTTTTCCAAAGTTGAGGCTGGCAAGCTGGAGCTCGATCCAAGGCCCTTCGAACTGCGGGAATGCCTTGAGAGCGCGATTGACCTGGTAGCCTCCAAGACCGCAGAGAAAGGGCTCGACCTAGCCTACCTGGTGGAAGCAGGTACTCCTGACGCGATTGTCGCGGATAGCATCAGACTGCGGCAGATTTTGCTCAATTTCCTCAACAATGCTGTGAAATTCACCGAACGGGGTGAAATTGTACTATCGGTGATGAAAGTTCTCCCCGCAGCTGAGGGCGTGGGGACAGCCCACAGCGGAGGCGAAGAGGGCTTATCCACCCTGCAGTTTGCGGTACGCGATACCGGTATCGGTATTCCCAAGGACCGGATGGACCGCCTGTTCAAATCTTTCAGCCAGGTCGATGCCTCGACGACGCGGCGCTATGGCGGAACCGGGCTCGGCTTGGCGATTAGTAAGCGCCTCGCAGAACTGATGGGCGGAGAGGTATGGGTGGAAAGTGTTGAAGGGTCGGGTACGACATTCTTCTTCACGATCCGCGCTGCCGCTGCGCCCGCTCCCAGGCAGGCGCAAATGTCTGCGGCCAAAGTCGAACTCGCAGGCAAGCGGTTGCTGATCGTTGACGACAACGCAACCAACCGGCGCATCCTGTCTCTGCAGGCCCAATCGTGGGCCATGGTGCCCCATACAACCCATTCGCCATTGGACGCATTGAACAGGATTGCAAGTGGCCAGCATTACGACGCCGTCGTGCTCGACATGAACATGCCAGAGATGGACGGCATAGAACTGGCCAAACGATTACGTGGGCTTGGTAAAAGCGGTGACCTTCCACTGATATTGCTCAGTTCCCTCGTGCCTCTTGATGAGAGAAACAAGGCGGATATTGAGAGCATCAAATTTGCGGCCATGCTTCCTAAGCCGATCAAGCCCTCGCCACTCCTCAATGCTTTCATGTCGGTCTTTGCTGAGGCTCCCACACGTTCGGCCAAGCCTGATCAGCCCAAGGGGCCATCCCTCGATAGCGAAATGGCGGCAAAATTGCCGCTTCGGATCCTGCTGGTTGATGACAACATCACCAATCGGAAGATTGGCACCAAGGTGCTTGAACGGCTTGGCTACAAGGCAGATTTGGCGGTGGATGGAGAGGCGGCGATTTCGTCATTCGCCGAGGGACAACATGATGTCATCCTGATGGACATCGAGATGCCGGACATGGACGGGCTCGAAGCCACAAGATTGATCCGCGCATCAGGCTCCGGGGTTTCGCGGCAGCCTTTCATCGTGGCACTTACCGCTAATGCAATGGCCGGGGACCGAGAGCGGTACCTGGAAGCTGGGATGGACGATTACCTAAGCAAGCCGCTGCGCGTGGAGGAGTTGGTCGCCTCTCTGAAACGCGCCCCTAAGCACAACTGACGACAAGGGTCTGGTGATGGCTGTTGCACAGGAAGCTCTGGACAAGCTCCTTGATCTCATAGGTGGGGATCAAAACTCTCTGGCTGAACTCATTGAGAGTTTTCTGGATGAATCCCCGTTGCTCGTCGAGCAGATGCGCCGCGCCGCGGAGTCCGGCGACCGTTCAGGCCTTGGCCGGGCAGCCCATACGCTAAAATCGAGTGCGCGGGACTTCGGCGCCAACGAACTTTCCGCGCTTTGCGCGGCGATGGAAAAATCCTGCCGCGACGGTCTGCCCAGCGAGGCCGTGATGGAGGTGGAACTCATCGCCGGCGCCTCTGACACGGCGAAAAAGGATCTCAGCTCGCGCCTTGCCGATCTGAAAAGAGGGGGACAATCGAATGAGCATAGTATCGGCAATTCAACCACCTGAGGCTCTCGCACCTGACGGTGCGCGCGTGCTCATAGTCGATGACTCGGCGACGGTGCGCCTGAAACTCAGCAAAGCCATCCAAATGCTTGGCCATGAAACAACAGCTGTCGCAAGCGGCAAGCTGGCGCTCGAACAGGTTGCCCAGAATACATTTGACCTCGTACTCCTCGATATAGTCATGCCTGAAATGGACGGGTTCGAAGTACTCAAAACGCTCAAATCTTCGCGCGCCACCCGCGACTTGCCGGTGATCGTCATCTCGGCCCTCGATGAAGAAATGAGCAGTGTGGTAAACGCCATCGAGCTGGGTGCGGAAGACTTTCTGCCAAAGGATTTCGAGCCAGCCCTGTTGGAGGCGCGTGTTTCGACATGCATCGAAAAGAAGCGGCTAAGAGACATCGAAAAAGAATATCTCCGACAAGTGGCCAAGCTGACGCGAGCTGCCTCGGCGCTTGAGGCAGGCAAATTCAACCCGTCGAAACTCGGTCTTCAGGACGTCACCGGCCGACGCGATGGCTTGGGCAAGCTTGCCACGGTGTTTTCCACAATGGCGCAGAAAGTGTATGAGCGCGAACGCCAGCTGCGCCAGAATATTCGAACCTTTCGTGGTGGGCTGCTCCTCATTGCCTGCGGTGCCCTCTGGGGACTGATTGTGCCGCTGTCTAAAATGGCTGCGAATATAGCCGCGCATCCTATCGGCTTGGCATTGCTTGTGGATGCGATCGGGGCGGCGCTTTGCATTGGGATTTGTGCGAGCCGAAAAACGCTGCCGCCCCTAAATACGCTGACAAAAACAGAGTGGACATATATCGCGGGGTTGGCCTTCCTAAGTTCCGTGATCAATCAATTACTAGTTTACTGGCTGGTAGGAAAACTCCCAGCGTTCATCGTGGCGATTGTGATCGTTCTCGAAGGCTTCGCTGTTTTTCTTTTCGCTGCGGTCATGCGTGTCGAGTCGCCTCGGCTGAAGCGCTTTCTTGGTCTTGCTATTGGATTGATTGGTGTTGGCGCAATCATGGTCAACGCGGAAACAGGCGGGGAAGAGGGGCAATGGCTGTGGATGGCGCTCGCCCTGCTCATACCTGCGACATACGCCGCTGAGGACCTCTACATATCCCAGAAGCAGCCCACCAACATCGACTGTGTAGCGATCTACGGGCTCGCGCTAACTGCATCGTGCTTCATGCTTATTCCCTTGGCAGTGGGCTTTAGCGACTTCATTCCTGTCCAATTTCTTGCTGGAAAACTCGGTGTCATTGTCATTCTGATTGCCCTCGCTTCGGCCCTTGCGATGATCCTGTTCATCTATCTCATAAGGACCACCGGAGCAGTTTTTGCGAGCCAGAGCGCGTACGCAACGACCGTTGCTGGCATCGGCTGGAGTATCGTCCTGTTGGGTGAATACATCCCCCTGTGGACTTGGGCGGCACTGGGGTTGATCATTGTCGGTCTGATCATGGTCGAGCCAAAGCAGGAAGCGGAGGAGGAGCCGCCTCTCTTGGATGGAGCAATCGAGGACCTGCCGATATAGGCAAGGATGTCGGTTACGCGATGCTCGCGCCGAGCTGAATGTCCGCTATTACAGATACGCAACCGGAAACGGCCTGTCAGCTCCCGGCTCATTTTAGACATTCAGTCAGATCATCCTGGAATCGCTTCCGGTCCGGCGCAGCAGATGATGGCACAGACGGGCTCGCCCGATCTGAACCGCACTTGACCCTCTGCAATCGCTGCAATCGCGGCAGCACCGCTGAGGTCGCCAGCAAGGCCCATTTCGAAAGTGAGCTCGCAGGGCGTCGCGTTTTCACTATGCCACTGGATGTTTTACCGGGCTGGCAAATCCAAATGTAGGCTCGTGCAACTCGAAAGCCTCCATTTGAAAAAGCCTATCTTCGGGCACATTGATCGGGGTTTGATCTGCGTCAAGGGTGTCGGCCGTCGGCTCTAATAGGAGTCCCGACGCAACCAGCTGCCGTCGAGGTACGATTTAGACATAGTGCTTACGCTTCCCTGATTTTCGTTGGCTTTAACGTCGGAGTGATAGTTTTGTCATTGGACGCTTTGGTTAAGCGAATGCGCAGGATACCGTTGGGCGACGCCGAGCGAGATGCTTTGGCGAGAACGATGACGAGCACAAGGAATTACAGCCGCGGCGAGACCATCTTTGACTCCGATGAGGATACTCCAGAGCTTCATGTAATGTCGGGGGGCTGGGCCGCCCGGTCCGTTTCGTTCAAGGACGGATCCCGGCAGATTACCGATTTTCTCATCGTCGGCGATTTGTGTGACTTGTCGGCACTGGGGCAGGGTTCTGTTGGACGTGTGGCCGCACTGACCCCGGCCGTGGTTACGGTTCTGAACCGGCAGGCGGTCACTGCGGCGATAGCTCGCCATCCCAACCTCGCAAAAGCTTTCATAAGCATCGCCTTAGTCGAACAGGCAACCTTGCGAGTTTGGCTGGCATATATGGGGCGGCACGAGAAAACGACTCATCTGGCACATCTCTTTTGCGAGCTGCATGCCCGCCTTCGCCGCGTCGATCTCGTTGGCGATCATTCCTTCGATCTGCCATTGACCCATGAGGTCCTGGCCGATGCCACGGGAATGAGCGGGGTTCACCTCAACCGTGTCCTGCAGCAGATGCGCAAGGACGGGTTGATCACCCTTCACAAACATCATTTGGAGATACTTCAGCCACAGCGGTTGCGGGAGCTGGCGGAGTTTGACCCTGCTTACATCTTCCCTTGATGGAAGAGGGGCGTTGAAGCCGATCGTCCATCTCACGCCCGACAAGATCAACTCATTTTCCTGCTTCGACCATGCCGCTGAATTGGTTTGCCATCCTTCTTTTGGTCGCAGCGGCGCGGGGCCTCTCCGCAATGGGATACATCTAAACGGCGGCCGCATACTCAGTGGGCGATTCCATGCCCGGAAGACCAACCCATGTAAGTGTTTTCTCGAAACCGACATGCATAAATGCGTGCTCGATATTGAGGCCGAGTGGGAGTTTGAAAATCAACGGACGGCAACATCTGACACGTAGGGTCACCGCGGACGGTTGACGCTTCGGGGCTCACGCACCTTTGCGAGCGTTTAGGACGAGTAGCCCCCGCACGGATCCGCTTGTTGGTGCATCCGACCCATGGGCGACAACATGCTGGGGCGTATTCGGATGGACCTCAGGTCTGGTCGCCGTCCAAGGCGCCTCAGCTAGAGCGGATGAAGCGCGATGCGATCGCCGCCATCGATATAGATCGCGGTGATATCGACGATGGGGCGTGTACCTTCGATTGGCGACTAGCTGCTCACCTTGACTTGAGGATTGGGATTCGGGGCCTTTCGAAAAAGCAGATCTCTATTGAAGTCGGAGCGCGTTGCCCCAACGATGCGCCCCGGTAGGCCGGCGCCTTCGCCCAACCACCCCAATGAAGGCGCCGGCCGCTCCCGCAGGACCAACTGTTCGCCCACCGATATCGCGGCTAGCGAGAACCAAGGGCATCGGTGCGACGCCTACCAGGGTCAAGCGACGTCCCGCGCCCCTCTGCGAATGTCGCTTGGGCCTGCCGGGGGATCGCCCCCTGAGAAAGCGGCCAAGGCGCCCGTCCAACTTAAGGCCACTGCGACCCGCGTCCTCGTAAGTGGCGATGATCTCGTAGCCCATTATATCGGCATAGTTGCGGATGGCATCTTTCTGGTTATCGATCGAGTAGGTCTGGTGTTCTTTCGACATGCGCAGATACTGGGCAGCTCGGAACCTGGGCCGGGACGCCGCGGCCCTTGGAAAATCCGAATTTTTGGCCATCGCTTTTCTCGCGCCTTGCAGGGCCGAAAGCTTAGCGACATCGGGCCTGACGTTTGCTTACGGTTTTGCCAACAGTTTGTGTCGAATGGGCCGCTTTTTCGAAGTCCTCTTCCGTGGGCCAAGCGGTTGGTTCAACCAGCGAGAAACCATGTCTCATAATGTGAGCACGCATGCCCCCGTTCCGCCGCATTGCGGCCGCACGGGACGATCGATAGGGATTTCAGACGTTTAAGGGAGACTCACATGACCTTTCACAAAGCCATAGCCGGCGTACTTCTAGCGGCCGCGCTTGCAGGCTGCCAGTCGCAGACCGAAGGCCAGCAGCGGGCAACCACGGGCGCGCTGATCGGCGGCGCCGGCGGCGCCCTCGTTGGCCAGGCCATCGGCGGCAACACCAAGAGCACGGTCATCGGTGCGGCCAGCGGAGCGCTGCTCGGCGCCGTCGTTGGTTCAGCCACGACCCCGCAGCGCCGTGGCCAGCAGCTCTGCCGATACCAGGACCGCTACGGCCGCATCTATACCGCTCCTTGCGACGACCGCTATTACAACGGCGATTATTAGGCAGAGGCGACCCATCGTCCCTTTCTCTCGCGGGAGAAGGGGACGTAGCAGGATGGCGGCGCCAGTCGCGGCATCGTTGCAAGGCAGCAGGCGCCGACGCAAAGCATCGCATCGTCGTCATCTTTTGCCCATTTCACGATGCTATAAGGATGACGCGGTGGGCCTCGAAGGAGGTCGAAGTGACGACGACAAGCCTTGCTGGCACCCTGAAAAACCGCGGAAGACAGGTGGCCAAGCGCCTGCTTGGCTACGATTCCCGCAACTGGCTGCGCATCCGCCAGATCGAGGCGTTCACGGTCTTTCTCGAAGCGGGTAACCGCAAGGCCTCCGACGTGATCGAGATCTCTCCCGGCTGGAACCGCACTTGGCGGGCAATGTGCCCCAACTACAGGTCGGTCGAATTCCCCGACTTCGACATCTGCAGGGACCGCACCGAAGAGCAGTATTCCATCGTCATCGCCGACCAGGTGCTGGAACACGTGCAGCGGCCGCTCGCGGCGGCGCAGAATATCCATGCCATGACACGGCCCGGCGGCTGGGCGATGGTGGCGACGCCGTTCCTGTTTCGGGTCCACGCCAGGCCGCACGACTATACTAGGTGGACGCCCGCCGGCCTGAAGCAGCTGATGGTCGAGGGCGGCTTCCCCGAAGCCAACGTCAAGGTCCACGGCTGGGGCAACAAGGCTTGCGCCAAGGCCCACATCGGCGGCCCGGTCCGCGCCTACGGCCTCTGGCGCGATTTGAGCAACGACGAGGAATACCCGCTGATGGTCTGGGCTTTCGCGAAGAAGACGGGGTGATTAGGCCGAGCATGGTCCGGATTCCGCTCTTGGCCCGCGGGCGATATCGTTGGCAGCAGTGACGGGGAAGGCGGCGAACTGGAACCGCACCGCATCAAGGGTCAAGGACATGACGCCCATCGCGCTAGAAATCACTGAGGCCTGTTAGGGCCCAGGCGAGGGCCGGGGGCGTCGCGCCCGCGCAGCTTTTGCCTGGCCAGCTGTGAGACATGTTGGAACCCCATCAGGCGAAAGGCGGACCCGGGGGACACGGGTCCGCCTTTGCTTGCCGAGCTGCTTCGGGGGGAAGACGGGTTTTCGGCAAACAATCCGATAGCAAGATCAGCATGCGTTGAATGTGCTGGGCCTCGGAAGATTGGATAGTGAGCGCGTCTCGCCTTGCATTCAATTCGCCCGATAGGCGTAATCCGATAGAGGGGGGCGCCATCCTCCAGGCCAACGTATCTGCTGGCTCTGACCTCTTATCGACATCAGACACGCCACCCCCTCCAAGCGATACCCGTTGCCTGAGCAACTCTGCTGACTGAGGTCTGACCCGTGGTCCGGCGACTGGGGGACCGCGGCGGTCTTGATGCTGAGAAGCCGGCTGAGCTGGACCTTGTTGGGATCGAAATTCTGGCGGTCAACGATCTGGAACAGCACGTCGTTGAAGGGGGCATCGCGGCATGGGCCCTCTTGAATCTGGCGGAGCTCGTCGAGTGGAGATGGTCAGTCCCAACGGTCAAAACTCACTGTAGTCCAGACTCATATCGAGGATCGGCGCGCTGTGAGTTAACCAACCCACGGAGATCAGATCGACACAGGTCGCGGCGATGGCCTGTCAATGACCGTGGAATCTGGACCCCGCATTTTCGCGAAAAGGTTTGGACGAAAATCACCCCTCAAACAGGGTCCTCATTCCACGAAAAATCACAATCATCCTGGCTGGGCGGGCAGATCTTGGAATCTCGAGACTGCCGCTGGACCCAAGTCTGTTTGAATGGGCGCCGCTTGGGTCGGCAAGCAACGTATGCATCTTCCATCCCGACCATCGCTTCTCAAAACAGAGCTGTATTGAGGCGCAAGACCTGGCAGGCGAAACGATCGTCGATATCGATCCCCAGTTCGCCGCCCGCCAAATGAACTTCAATGCGTTGCGCTTCGCCGGCGTTGAGCCGGACATACTGGTGGAATTCGATTGCAACGGTCACGAAGCCGGATACGTTTCGGCTGGTCTCGGTGTTTCGATAACCAATGAAATCATCGCGCGTGAATACGCGGCGTTTCACTTGGGAATAAAGCCAGTTGAACCATCCGCGCTCTATCACTACGTCGCGACTTGGCAGAAGGGCAGGCAGCTGTCTTTGTCGACGGTACGGTCCACGCTTGCCCGGTCAGCCTAGAGCCGCTTGAAGTCCGGGTGGAGGGCGGGCCGGACGGAAACTGAGCGGCTTTCGCCGTTTGCGGAGGTCGCCATGTGCTGGGCAAGGCCTGGAGTTTAGCTATCAGGACGTCAAAGCTGAATTTCAGCGCCCGCCTGTTCGTCGAATAAAACTGGGCAACCTCGTGCAAGCGCGACCGTGCAAAGGGCGTTTGCCACCACGTCGTCCGGCGACACGAAGTCTCCCGTCAGCACCCGCAACTCTTCCACGCCTTCAGCCATTGAAACAAAATTTCCGACCGCTCGATCGTGCTTACAGGCCTCGACCACGTAAAGCAGATCTACCATTTCGAAGCTGCGCATGTTCAGCCTCCAATAAAAGTCGTCCCTTGCAGGATCGAAACGCATTGGCTGAACATTGTGTTCCCGGCGAGCTCGAGTTACCCCCCGGCTCGCTGCTGCCGCGGACGCCGTTTGGCGACGATGCTTGAGGGCAACCCGGCGGCCCGTTCGACAGCGCTCCCGTGAAGGTCGGGTGGCCTTCGGACTTGCCATGGTCGTTGGCGACGTCGGCTGGCAGACCGGCTACGGTGATCCGGAGGACTTATACCCGCACGGCAGAAATGCGCCTCATTCCAGACCATGGCATCCGATGGTTGTGTGTCCGCTTTCATCTTGGACAGCCCAGTAGCGGACGGTTAGTACTCGGCCCCATGGCTGCCGGACCGAAATGCGCTATGCCGCTGGATGTTTACCGGGCTGGCAAATCTAAAATGTAGGCTCGTGCAACTCGAAAGCCTCCATTCGAGAAAGCCTATCTTCGGGCACATCGACCGGGTTTCATCTGAGTCAAAGGTGTCGGCCGTCGGCCCCATTAGGAGTCCCGACGCAACCAGCTGCCATCGAGGTACGATTTAGATATAGTGCTTACGCTTCCCTGATTTTCGTTGGCTTTAACGTCGGAGTGATAGTTTTGTCATTGGACGCTTTGGTTAATTTCCAGCGGGTAAACAAACATGGTCGGTTTTTAACCGGTCGACCCCGGACGAACGACGGAGGCCAAATGCGACACAGCCAACTTACCGAGCGCCCTGGCCGCGACTGGACGCCCTGGAAAGAAGGGCCTGGCGACGCCGATATCGAGAAAATATGTGGGCAGGTAGGGGAAGTGGCGGCTAGCTACAGGTGGGGCGGCAGGACGCTTCGGCGCTGCAGGAGAGCGGTCGGCAAGTACGCGCGCAGGACTGAAAGATGACCGACGCGAATGCCGGTGAGACAACATTGCTCGCGTCGGCCACCACGGCATTGTTTTAGGGGGTAATGCCGCTCGCCGTATTTAGCACCCGCTAAAGTAGGTGTCCATTTGCCACTACGCCCTTTGTGTCGGGCCGGTTCAAGTGCACGCGGCCCGGCTCTCCCCAAAGGGGGCCAACCATGCATCGCGGCTGGGAAATAGGCGGGCGCCAGCGCGGCTTTCCGTCAGCGTGATCGTGTTGGTTAGGGTGTGACTGCGTCTTGCCTGCCATGCGCTATCAGACGGTCACGCGTCTGTTCGCCGAGGCTGTAAGATGTCAGCGCATCGGAAAAATAGCCCAAAATCCCAATGAAGGATATTTCGGGCGATCATGTTGTTGCGGCTGCCTGGGTAATGTGCCCTGAAACCGACTTCTGGGCCTCGAAGCCCGTTCTTAGCGCTTCGACGGCGGATTGCTTTCTTGACAGATCGGACAGTGATCCTCTCCGTTTCCCCTGCGTCAGCATCGCGCAGCATGCGATGGCGTGCAAGCCGGCTTGCCATCGAGATCGTGGCGAGGAATATAATCCTCCCGTTGCGGCGAACCCCTCAAAACGGAGATCGCCATGCCTCTCAAGACCCTCGCCGACACTCTGGCCGCCCGTGAAACGATGTATGTCAACTGCGGGCACCCGATGTGCTGCAAGTCCACCAAGCTGGACTTTAAAGCGCTGGTGAACCGGCTCGGGCCTGATCACGGTTCGATGCATCAGGATCTCGTCGGGCTATTTGGCTGCTCGAGATGCAATGCCGCGGGCCGCGATCGCTGGCCGGTGTTCTTCACCGTCATTCCTGACTATGAGAGCCACCAGCGGGAGCGCAATCGACTGGAGGCCAACGTACGAAAGCGCCAATCGAGAGATTTAGGCAACGGCCCAGCGGCTTGCTAGGGGGGCACTGGCAGCGGGAGGCCGCTGGGCCTGACCGGCGGGGCCTTGAGGAAGGGCGCGCGCCCGGCTGGCGAATATATACACCTCTGCTAATATAAGCGGGACTGATCAGTATGATGAACGATGCAGCAAAAGGTGGAGCACAAGCCGTCACAACCTACGTCGTCGGTGTCTTCGAGAAGCCGCACTGGCGCGCTGGTACTCACGACGAGCGACAAGAACAAGGCGCTGGCTTTGGCGAAAGAAATCGGGGACAAGGCGCGGGTCGAGACAATTACGCCGAAACCGGAGAAGCGTTAGTGCGCTTTCCTGGACGCGCGAACAGCAACGGCATCCAGGCAGTTGCCGTAGATCCTCGACAGAACACCCTTGGCGGCTTCAGCCCGCTGCGATGTACAATGGAGAAGGTCGCCGCCTCCCAGCCGTGCCGGCTTGTTAACGGTGCTGTCCCAAACACCCCACGTTCCACCGGTTTCAATTTGACAGTAAAATCTGTGCTGGTGATTTTCCATACCCATTAACCCGTCACTTGGAATTTGGCTCCGTGTTGTCGGTGCAAGTGGTTAACACCACAACCAAATCTTGGTGGCCGACGCCCTTTTGGGCGGGGGCTCGGGTAGGCGCCGGCCGAATCAGAACTTATGGGCAAAGGTGGCCCGTAAGACACTGAAGCTAGTCTTCACGTCATCAGAATTGTCTCGCGCCAATCCAAAATCCTTCTTTCCGAGGTCTACATCGAGATATTCAGCGCGCGCGGTGGCCATCCTTTGCCCGCGCGTCTCAGCCCGGCGCCCCAAAACCTTCCGTCTGCCATATTTTTCGATGCTTCTCCTCACCACGGGAAGGATCGGGCCAATCGAAATTTGGATGCCAGACGGCGAAGCAATCCCGACTCACGATGACGGGCTTATTCCTTGTGCAGGACGATATACTGACTGCTCACCGCATCCGCCCCTGTGCCGCGCGTGACGACAACCGTCCTATACCCGGCAGGAAGGGAACCGGTAGCGGACGGATCGACCGAGCGACATCTTCCGACGATTTCCCCTTTGGGGGCATCTGCGAGCCTGTTGGCCAAGGCTATTTGGCATTCAGCAAGGGATACGAACATGGCCGATGACGGTTCGAACGGTGTGCAGACAGCATGGCCGGGACTGCAAGAAAGCAAAACCATCACAACAGCAGTTGCCGGATCCATCTTTGAAGCTCCATCTCGAACGAGCCTCAACGTGATATGATGATATTTGTTGCATCAAGCTCACGGGCGCCCCCCCGGCCCAACCGGTTCCGAGCCGGGGAAGGCTTTGGCCCGTCGCTTCACGGTGGCGGGCCTTGTCGTTGCAGACTGCGGCCGTCGCTTAATGGTTATGGGACTGCTGGAAGCCGGCAACGTCGTATTGGGATACGCTCTTCGGATTCTTTGAGTTCTGCGGCTGCTCGCCCGCGTAGCGTGTTCCTGCATTCCCACTGGGATTGAAGGCTGAGCCCGGAGCAGAACTGGCGTGGCCAGGGGTGGCACTTCCTGTTTCGGGGGTTCCAATCGTTTGGCTCGGCTGACCTGTCGTACCTGTTACGGTGTGGACATTGGCAGCCAAAGCCGTGCCAGCGGAGGTTACGAGAAAGCCGAGCACTATCGGGATGAGGCGATGTTTCATGGTTTTTCTCCCAAAGCGTTTGATCGTCCGGGGGCAGGAGCACCCGACGAACTAAGACCGAAACGCTTTTGGAAACCCCATTCATCCCGCGGATCGCGAACCTGTGATCTCGGCACGTCTTTGCCCGCTGCCGCCGGTGGCGGGCCTTGTCTTGTGGCAGAAAAGTCACGCAGCTCGAATATGCAGAGCTTCAACCTGCGCGAGCTTATTATCCAGGGAAGCTGGGCGTACGTTAATTCACGGGCAAAGGGGGCTCCGTCCTCCCGAATTAGCGCCCGCTGCCTCACGGGCGGCGGGCTTTTTATCAGAACCGAACCAGTCGCGATGTGCGTGGAGGGCTACCGGTCCGCCAATAGTGACCCCAAAACCGCCGATGATGACCACCGCTGCTAAGTAACGCCATCAGCAGGGCAAGGCAGCGACCCAATGCGATCCGCCGATTCCTGACGAGCGCTTCATTAAACGGCCCAGCTCTGACCGGACGCCATTCCGATCCACAATCAAACCCTCCCGTCGCCATTTTCGAGGTTAACCGGAATTTGTTCTAGGTCAAAGCGTTCAGGGCTAGGGAAAGAGTGCGGCGGTAAGCAGGACTGAGCCGGCGAGCCTCGTCCGGCCGAGCTTGCGCCTATGTAATCACAGCCTCAAAAGCTTGACGTATCTTAGTTCAGTGGCTTGGTTGTAAAATGGGGACAATTCTCGCCGGAAATTCTGCAATGTGATCAATGACGCTATAAAACTCTTGAGCGCTTCGACTCTTGGCCGAGGCAGCCGTCACACCCTCAACGCTAAGGCGATCATCAGCAAGCGCTCCCGGGGATGGCCTGCAAAGTTCTAGATTTGCGATCGTATGGAGATCCCGTCTCGTCCGAAGACGTGGACACGCTGTCCAATCATGGTTACGGGCACGAGGTCGCCGGGACGGACCTGCGGATTGGCCGGCAGCTTGATCGACAACAGTTCTTCCTGGCCATCGACGCCAGCATAGGCGATGGTCTCGCTTCCAAGCCGCTCGACGACCGCAATCCTTGCCTGGCAAATCTGCCGACCTTCGCCGCCGATGGCCAGACTTTCGGGCCGGATGCCGACCGTTATGTCCTCTCCCGGCTGAGCCGGCACTTCGTCGCTGAGTTGCATGGCCATGCCATCGGCCACCGCCATCTGCCGCCCTTCGACGACGTCTATCTTTGCAGCGAGGAAATTCATCTTCGGCGAACCGATAAACTGGGCGACGAAGCGATTTGCAGGGTGTTCATAGAGGTCTATCGGCGCCCCGACCTGTTCGATGCGGCCTTCATTCAGAACCACGATCCGGTCCGCCAGCGTCATCGCCTCGACCTGGTCATGGGTCACGTAGATCATCGTCGCCTTCAGGCGCTGGTGTAGGCTTGCGATCTCGAGCCGCATCTGCACGCGAAGTGCCGCATCGAGGTTGGAGAGCGGCTCGTCGAACAGGAACACGTCCGGGTTGCGGATGATCGCGCGACCGATCGCGACGCGCTGGCGCTGCCCGCCTGACAGTTGCTTGGGCCGGCGATCGAGAAGCGGCGTCAGCTGCAGGATATCGGCGACCTCGGCGAGCTTTTTTGTAATTTCATCTTTGCCGGCATGCGCCAATCGAAGACCGAAGGTGATGTTGTCGGCGACGCTCATATGGGGGAAAAGCGCATAGGACTGGAATACCATGGCGATGCCGCGCCGCGCCGGCGGGACATGGGTGACATCACGGTCGCGGATCGAGATTATGCCAGAACTCGTCGTCTCCAGGCCCGAGATCATGCGCAGCAGCGTGGACTTGCCGCAGCCTGACGGTCCTACGAAGACGACAAACTCGCCCGACTGGATGTCGAGTTCGATACCTTTGATGATGTGGACATCGCCGAAGGATTTACGGATGTTCTTGAGAGTAAGAGTGCTCATGCGATCTTTCCGGGTCAGCCTTTGACGGCGCCCATGGTCATGCCTTTTATGAAATAGCGCTGGAAGAAAAGGAAAACGATCAGAGTCGGCAAGCTGGCTATCAGCGACAATGCGCCTTGGATGCCCCAGGCGACGCTGTATTGCCCCTGCAGGAAGACCAGGCCGAGCATGATCGTGCGCTTGTCGTCGGATTGCGTGAAGATCAGCGGCCAAAGGAAGTCGTTCCAGATCCAGGTGAACTGTAGTGTCGACAGCACCGCCAGCGCCGGCAGGCTGAGTGGCAGGGCGACCTTGGTCAACACCTGCCATTCGCTGGCGCCTTCAATGATGGCGGCTTCCCGCAGCGCCGCCGGCACGGTGGCGAAGAAGTTGCGCATCATCAGCGTGCAGATCGGGATGCCCATGGCGATGTGCACGAAGATCATCGGCCAGAGCGTGTCGAGCAGGCCAAGTCCGTTGAAGAGGCGGAAGAGCGGGATCAAGATCACTTGCGGCGGGAAGAACATGCCGGCAACGATCGCCAGGAACAGGACGTCGCTGCCGCGGAACGGCAGCTTCGCGAAGACGTAGCCGGAGAGGATTCCGAGCACGATAGAGCCTGCTGTCGCCGGGACGGCGATCAGCAGCGTGTTCAGGAAATAGGTGTGGATCGCCGGGTCGGCGAGCACGGTCCTGAAGTTGTCGAGATAGAGGCTGGTCGGGAAGCTCCAGAGTTTGCCGAGAGCAATGTCCTCGGTGGTCTTCAGCGACGATAGGAGCACGCCGATCGTCGGGGCAAGGAAGAGCAGCGCGAGCACTGTCAGACATACGAAGATTGCCGCTTGCCACGGGTTGAAGGAGGGCATGGCGGCGGAGGCAAAGCGATCATTCATAGATTTCGTCGACTTTCCTCAACTGGCGGAAATAGGCGAAGATGATAGCGAGCGCGATGAGGAACAGGACGACTGAAATCGCACTGCCGTAGCCCATGTGATATTTCTTGAAGGACTCGTTATACATATGCATGGCGAGCGTGTCGGAGCTGTTGAAAGGGCCGCCGCCGGTCATGATGTAGAGGATGTCGAAGCCCTTTAGCGAGTTGATGAGGCCGAGTGCCACCACCACCACGGTGGCCGGGCGCAGCAGCGGCAGGACGACTTGCCGGATGCGCTGACCGGAGCTGGCGCCTTCGATATGGCAGACCTCGATGAGATCAGCCGGAATGGCGGTCAGGCCGGCAAGGAAAATCACCATGGCGAGGCCTGTCTGCTGCCAGGACCAGGCTGCAATCACCGCGTAAAGGGCTGTCCCGGGCTTGGCGAGCCAGGCGAAATGGCTGTTGCCGCCGGTGACTAAGCTGATCGCCGTATTGAGCAGGCCCCAGTCCGGTTGGTAAATCCATACCCAGATCTGTCCCACGACAATCGCCGAAAGGCAGATCGGTAGATAGAAGATCGACTTGAATACCGAAGCGCCGGGAACCTGCGAGTCGATCAGCAGGGCCAGGACAAGGCCAAGGCCCGTCGGCACGATCACGGCAGCCAGCATCCAGATCACGGTGTTCACCGCCGCTCTCGTGAAAAGCGGATCGTGGAAGATCTGCAGGAAGTTGTCGAATCCCACATACCGATAGTCGGCGCTGAAACCGTTCCAGTTGGTGATGCTGTAATAGAACGAGCTGAACAGTGGCCAGACCACGAGGATCCCGAACACGGCAAGCGGTGGGATCAGCATCGCCACCCGCCACAGCGTCTTGTCCTTCTCCAAATTCATCTTCCTTCAACGGTCGGTGCCGGCCGATATCATCGAATCGGCCGGCCCCTCATGACGGGACGGTCGCTTACTGCTTGAATGCAGCGGCCGCGGCAGTTTGCGTCTGGTCGAGCATCGACTTGACGTCGCCAGGATTGTCAAGAAACTGGGAGAACATTGAAAGGCCCACTTCAGAGACCGCCGGAGGCGTGGCAAGGTCGTAATTGAAGGCGAAGGCCGGTGCATGCTTCACGACATCGAGCGCGTGCTGCATCACTGGGGTGTAGGTCTTGGGATCGACCTTCTCGTTGGCCGACAGGGCTCCTTGGATCGAGGCCCACTTCGCCTGAACGTCGGGCTTGGAGATCATGAATGCGAGGAGCTTCTCGGCTCCCTCCATGTTCTTGGCATTCGCCGCGATCACCAGGCCGTCGACCGGACCGACGGCAGCGCGCGGAACACCATCCTTGACGGTTGGGAACTCGAAGAAGTCATAGTCGGCATCGGTGAACTTGTTGGTGTTCCAGTAGCCGGTGATCCAGGTGCCCATCAGGGTCATCGCGGCATCACCGCGTTGCACCTGGTCGGCGGCGTCCGTCCAGTCATAGGCGTTGGGAGTCTTGGTGAAGTCGCCGGCTTCCAGCAACTGCTTCCAGAGTTCCATGGCCTGCGCGACTTCCGGATCGGTATAGGAGGCGGTGCCGGCCATGAGCTTTGCGCGATAATCCGGTCCGGCGGTCCTGAGCAGCAGGTAGTCGAACCAGAACTGCGCCGGCCAGCGGTTCTTCGAGCCGAGCGCGATCGGCGTGACGCCGGCTGCCTTCAGCTTGTCGCACATCGCCTTGAACTCGTCCCAGGTCTTCGGCATTTCGGTGATACCGGCCTTCTGCAGGATCTTCTTGTTGTAGAAGATGCCGGCATAGTGATAGCCAAACGGGATCAGGTAACGGTGGCCGTTATAGAGGGTTGCGCCGTCGGCGACCGGCTTGGCGACAATCGCGTCGAGATTGGCAGCCTTCCACATGTCGTCGATCGGATGCAGGCTCTTCGAATTGATGATGAACTGTGTCTTTGCGCCCGCCCAGTAGCTGAACACGTCGGGCAGGTTGCCACCGGCTGCCCGCACCAGGATGCCGGTCTTGAAGTCTTCGTGTCCGATCGGGCTGTCCTTCACCGTGATGCCGGTTTCCTTGTTGAATTCGGCGAAGATCTGCTTGAGGCCGTCGAGGCCGAGATCGCCGGTGAAATAGTGGCTGATGGTGACTTCGCCGCCTGCAAAGACCTGCTGAACCGGCAGCGCAGCCATGAGGCCGGACCCCAGCACCGAGACCATCAAGGCGCGTCGTGTTGTTTTGAACATCTGTTCCTCCCTCGGATCGCCAAACCCCAAAGTTTGACAATGTTAAACTGTGTGCATTGCACGAGGATATAAAAGTCAGGGATCCGCCATGCTGTCAATAAAAAGTGTTGCATACGGCTATTTTTTCTGAATTATCGTCCTCGTATGGAGCGGTTATCGATTATTTGTTGCCCTATGTTTAACTTACGGTTTGCGTATGTTAAACAAGGCTATGGCAACAAAGGATCGCGAGACGAAAAATGAGATTGCTGAAATCATTGGCACGTGGATTGGAAGCCCTCGACTACCTGGTCGCCCAAGGCGGACCGGTCAGGTTGACCGAGCTTGCTTCGGCGCTTGGCGTCGACAAATCCAACGCCTCGCATCTGCTTCAGACCCTGGTGGCGAGCGGCTATGCCGACCAGGTCGAGGGTCGGCGCTACCAGGCCTCGGCCAAGGTGGCGACCGATTCGTCGCCTTCCCTCGAGGACATCATCGACGTTCGCGATCGACTGCGTCCGGCGCTGGCCGCGCTCGTCGAGGAAACCCGCGAATGCGCCCATGTAGCCGTGCTGGTTGGCAGCCGCGTCTGGTATATCGACCAGATCGCCTCGCCGCTGCCGTTGAAGGTTGACCATCCGATCGGCTCCCTTGCGCCACTGCACTGCACCGCCCTGGGTAAGGCGTTTCTCGCCTTTGGGGGTGCAAATCCGCCGTCAAAGTTAGAGCAGCACACGCCAAAATCGATCGTTACCCAGCTTGCGCTGAATGCCGAGGTCGCCTCGACCCGTAAGCGAGGCTTTGCGCTTGATGATGAGGAATACACGCTCGGCATACGTTGCGCCGCCGTGCCGATCTACAACACGCGTGGACAGATGGTGGCGGCGATTGGCGTGTCCGGTCCCACCGCACGTATCGACGATATTCGTTTCGCCGAACTCGGCCAGACCGTGTTGGCACAAATCGACAAGATCAAACCTGGGGTATTGAATGTTTTATGACCGCTTGCGCGTGGCCATGATCGGCACGGGCCGGATTTCCGACCTGCACGCAATCGAATATTGCCAGAACCCGCACGCGGAGATCGTCGCGCTCTGCGATCGGGATACGGAATCGGCCAGAAGCCGGGCATCAGCCTGGGGCGTCGAGAATGCACGGATCGTCGAAGATTACAGGACCATCCTGGCCGATCCGGAGATCGATTTGGTCGAAATCCTGCTGCCGCACCACCTGCATTGCTCGGTGACGCTTGCGGCGATCGAGGCGGGAAAGGTCGTGTCGCTGCAGAAGCCGATGTGTGTCGATCTCGCCGAAGCGGATAAAGTGGTGGAGGCTGCCGCGAACGCCCGCGCACCGGTCAAGGTGTTCGAAAATTTCATCTTCTATCCTCCCGTGATGAAGGCGAAGTCGCTCGTGGATGAAGGCGCGATCGGCACCCCGCTCACCATCCGTATCAAGAGCAATCCCGGCCGGTCGCAGACAGCCTGGAACGTCCCGCATGCGGCGGACGCCTGGCGGCAGGAGCGGTCGCAGTCTGGCGGTGGGCCGCTGGTGTTCGACGACGGCCATCACAAGTTCGCGCTCGCCTGGCACTTCATGGGCAATCCGGAAGAAGTGCATGCCTTCATCGGCGAGACGCAGCGGCCGGACGGGTTCTATTTCGATGCCCCGGCCATGGTCTCGTTCCGGTTCCCCGGCAACCGCATGGGCAATCTCGAGGTAGTCTATTCCCCTGAACTCGACATCATCACTCGCCACTATGCCCAAGACGATCGTGTCGAGATCACCGGCACCAAGGGCGTCATATGGATCAATTGCGGTCACGGCCGCCTTGGCGATCCCCCGCCGCTCGCCCTTTATCGGGACGGCGAACTCCGCACTTTCCACGGCATGGAAACCGGCTGGGAAGCGAGCTTCGTGCACTCGACACGGCATTTCATCGAGGCGTTGCGCAGCGGCACCGCTCCTTCTCTGACCGCTGCCGAAGGCCGTCAGGTGCTCCGGTTCGCGCTGGCGGCTGAAGAGTCGGCGCGCACCGGCAAGACAGTCGAGCTCAGGTGAGGGGGTGGCCGTGCTGCAGACCGAGGCCAACTCAGGCTCCGATATTTCCGCGGCGCGCCTGGCAGGGCGCATTGCTGCCACCGGCGGCTTTGAGCAAGCGCTTGCCACTGGCCTGTTCTCGACACCTCACCGGATCACGTTGAGCGAGGCACTCGTGCTCGGCCTTCTCAAGCAAGGGGTGAGCAAATATTTTGCCATCTTCGGCCACGGTTCTACCGCGCTTGCCGAGACCTTGCGTGTCTACGAAATCCATGGACTTGTCAGGGTCTGGCAATGCCGCAACGAGGTCGAGATGGCGCATGCCGCCACCGTGCTTCGGTGGGCCTATGGCGAACCCTCGGCCGTCGTGACCTCTATCGGGCCCGGCGCATTACAGGCCATGGCCGGGTCGCTCGCTGCCGCCTCGAATGGGATTGGCGTCTATCACCTCTATGGTGACGAGACGACACATGGCGAAGGCTACAATATGCAGCAGGTGCCGAAACCGGAGCAGATGCTCTTCGGCCGGATCACCGCGCTGATGGGACGCTCCTATGTGCTGCATACGCCCGACGCGCTGCGCGACGCCTTGCGCCGCGGCGCGGCGACCGTGTTCCATGATTTCAAGGCTGGCCCGTTCTACCTGCTGCTGCCGATCAACACGCAGCCGAAGGAAGTCGACATCCGGATAGAGACGCTGCCGGCGGTGACGCCGATCGCCCCTTCGGCCCCGGCCGCGCCGGCCTCGCTCGACCGAGCCGAGGGGTTGATCCGCGCAACCGCACGCATTGTCGTCAAGGCCGGTGGCGGCAGCCGCGGCCATGCCGAAGCTCTGCGGCGCTTCGCCGAAGCTTCGGGTGCCGCCGTCGTGCTGAGCCCCGGATCAACCGGCGTCGTGCCGGACGATCATCCGCAGAACATGCATGTTGGCGGGTCGAAGGGTTCGATCAGTGGTAACTGGGCCATGGAGCATGCCGAACTGCTGGTCGTCGTCGGCTCGCGCGGCGTCTGCCAGTCCGACTGCTCCGGAATTGGCTATCCCCGGGTCACCAATGTCATCAACGTCAATGCCGATCTCGACGACGTTCAGCACTACAACAACACGACAGCGCTACACGGCGACATCGGCACCATTCTCGCAGCGCTGACGGCGCGCCTCGAAAGTGCAGGTTTGTTGGTGGACCGCGCTCGGCAGGCCTGGCTCGGCGATTGCCTGACTGAAAAGCGGCGGTGGGGGGCCTTCAAGAGGGTGCGCTACGAAGCGGCCCCGATCATCGACGCAGTCTGGGGACGGCCGGTGCTGACCCAGCCGCGCGCTATCAAAGTGGTCGCCGATTTTTGCAAGGCCAATGACGCGCTCAAGCTGTTCGACGCCGGCGATGTCCAGGCGAACGGTTTTCAGATCGTCGAGGACGAACGGCCTGAGGACACGATCACAGAAAGCGGTGCGTCCTACATGGGCTTTGCAGTCTCGGGATTGCTCGCCGCCGCCGTGGCGGACAAGCCGCGTTACACAGTCGCCTTTACCGGCGACGGATCGTTCATGATGAACCCACAGATCCTGGTCGACGGTGTCGAACATGGCCTGCATGCCACGATCGTCCTGTTCGACAATCGTCGGATGGCGGCGATCACCTCCCTGCAGCTTGCCCAGTATGGCCGCGAATTCCGCACCAATGACAGCGTTGCGGTCGATTATGTCCGGTTCGCCGGTGCGATTGAAGGCGTGCTGGCGCTCGACGGCGGCAATTCACCCGACAGCCTGCTGGACGCATTGAGGCGGGCACATGCTTATCGTGGACTGAGCGTGGTGCATGTGCCCGTTTACTTCGGCGACGATCCGGTCGCCTCCCTGGGCGCCCATGGTTCCTGGAACGTCGGCAACTGGGTTGCCGACGTCGAAGAAGCCTACCGGGCGGCGACGATATAGGAACTTCCCCCATGTATGAGAACTATGGCCTTTTTATCGAGAACCGGTGGCGGCCCGCCGGTTCCGGCGAAACCCGCGCGGTCGTCAGCCCCGTCACCGGCGAACCGGTCGGTCACGTGCCGAACGCCGCCCAAGGAGACATCGACACGGCGCTGGCAGGCGCAGAGGCTGCTTTCAGGGTCTGGCGTGCCGTTGCGGTCTGGGAGCGTGGCCGAACTCTCGCCAGGGCGTCATCGCTGATCCGCACGCGCGCCGATGCGATCGCCCGGATGATCAGCACCGAAACGGGCAAACCCCTCGCCGAGTCGATGGGTGAAATCAACGCCACGGCCGACCAGTTCGAATGGTATGGCGAGGAAGCCAAGCGTATCTATGGCCAGATCATCCCGGGTCGCAACGCCACCGACCGCATGTCGGTGACATACCAGCCGGTCGGTGTCTGCCTTTCGTTGTCTGCATGGAATTTTCCTGCTCTGCTCCCGGGTCGAAAGATCGCCGCGGCACTTGCTGCGGGATGTTCGGTTATTGCGAGGCCGGCGTCTGAAGCGCCAGGCGCATGCTTTGCCATCGCACAGGCGCTGATGGATGCCGGCCTTCCCTCCGGGGTCCTGACGATCCTGACTGGCGATCCAGGGCCGATCTCCGAACGACTGATCGCTTCGCCTGTTGTCCGCAAAGTCTCGCTGACGGGATCCGTCCGGGTTGGCAAGCATATCCTGTCGCTCTGCGCTGCGGGCATAAAGAAGGTCACGATGGAGCTTGGCGGCCATGCGCCGGTGATCATCCATGCGGACGCCGATCCTGTCGCGACGGCGGAACGGGTTGCCGCAGCGAAATTCCGTAACGGCGGGCAGGTGTGCATTTCGCCCAGCCGCTTCTATGTGCATGTGAAGATCAAGCGCGAATTCGAAGACGCCTTCAAATCGTTTGCCGAGAAACTCGTCGTGGGCGACGGACTTTCGGAAGGCGTCACCATGGGGCCGCTCATCCGCCCTAGCGCGGTCGAACAGTCGCTTGGACTTGTCGAGGACGCCGTTAAGCACGGGGCGAAGCTCCTGACCGGCGGGCGCCGGCCAAGCCAGTTCAACAAGGGCAACTTCCTGGAGCCTACGGTATTGACGGACGTGCCCGACGAGGCGCGAATCATGCATGAGGAACCGTTTGCGCCGGTCGCTCCGATTGCCGGTTTCTCCCGGCTCGACGACGTGATCCGTCGCGCCAACAGCGTGCCTTTCGGCCTCGCTTCCTATGTCTTTACGCATGATGACGCGCTCGCGGCGCTCACGGCAGAGGGCATCGATGCAGGCATGGTTGGCGTGAACGAAACCATGCTGGCAACCGCGGAGGCGCCGTTCGGTGGCATCAAGGAGAGCGGGTTCGGCCGGGAAGGCGGCTCGCTCGGAATCATGGACTATCTCGAGCCGAAATATATCCGGCACCGGCTGGTAGTGAGGAGTGCCCTCTGATGGTCGACAGGCATGAAGGCCTTACCGGTGGCCTCACCAACTACGGCGACAGGGAATTTGCCCGCTATCTGCGCCGCTCCTTCGCGAAATCGATGGGCTACACCGACGCGTCGCTCGACAAGCCGATCGTCGGCATCTGCTATACGGAAAGCGGCTTCAATAACTGCCACCGCCATTTTCCCGAGCTCCTGGAGGCGGTGAAACGGGGCGTGCTCGCTGCCGGCGCCCTGCCGGTGCCGTTTCCGGTGATTTCACTCGGCGAAGTTTTCCTCAGTCCGACCAGCATGCAGTTTCGCAATCTAATGGCCATGGATGTCGAGGAAATGATCCGCGCCCAGCCGATGGACTCGGTCATCCTGATGGGCGGTTGCGACAAGACTGTGCCGGCGCTGCTGATGGGCGCGGCCTCGGCCGGCAAGCCTGCGGTTCTTCTGGTGGCAGGTCCGATGATGACTGGGCGGCACAAAGGCGAACGGCTAGGTGCCTGCACAGATTGCCGCCGCTTCTGGGGACAGTATCGCGGTGGCACCATCGATGAGGCCGAGATCAACCAGGTCGAGGGACGTCTCGCCGTGACGGCCGGCACCTGCGCGGTGATGGGAACAGCCAGCACCATGGCGCTGATCGGCGAGACGCTCGGCATGTGCCTGCCAGATACGGCGGCCATCCCAGCCGTGCATGCCGACCGGCTGCGGGCTGCTGAGGAGACCGGCGCGCTTGCCGCGCGGCTCGTCGGCTCGAATCAGACGCCGGACAAGATCGTCACCGCGGCTTCGGTGGAAAACGCAATGCGGGTGCTGCTGGCGGTGTCAGGTTCGACAAACGCGCTGATTCATCTGACCGCAATAGCCGGCCGGTTGGGGATCGATGTCGATCTCGACCATTTCAACAGGCTCTCCGACGAGACGCCGGTCGTGGTCAACCTCAAGCCCGTCGGGCAAGGTTACATGGAAGACTTCCACACGGCGGGCGGGCTCGAGGGCGTGTTGCGCGCGATTGCACCACTGCTTGATCTCAATGCGGTCGACATTACCGGGCAATCGATGGCGGAGCGGCTGGCGAAGCCGTTGTCCGACCCGATCGACCGGACCTATATCCGTTCTGCCGAGGATCCCATTGAGCGGGAGGGCGGACTTATCGCGCTCAATGGATCACTCGCGCCGGGTGGTGCCGTGCTGAAGCGTGCTGCAGCAACGCCTGGGCTGCTCGAACACGAGGGCCGCGCAGTTGTGTTCTCATCGCTGGATGATCTCGCCGCCAGGATCGACGATCCCGATCTCGATGTGAACGCCGACGACATACTGGTCCTGCAGAACGCCGGCCCGAAAAGCCCTTCCGGAATGCCGGAAGCCGGCTATCTTCCGATTCCGAAAAAGCTCGCACGTCAGGGTGTCAAGGACATGGTGCGAATCTCGGATGCGAGGATGAGCGGCACCGCCTTCGGCACGATCGTGCTGCATGTCACGCCGGAGACAGCTTTGGGCGGTCCTCTCGCACTTGTATGCAACGGCGATCGTATTCGGCTCTCCGCCAGGGACAAACGGATCGATCTGCTTGTCGACGAAGCCGAACTCGCTCGGCGCAAGGTCGAATTCCGACCGGACGCAGATGTCCCGGCGCGGGGTTACCAAGCGCTCTACCGTCGCTCAGTGCTGCCTGCCACGCTCGGATGTGATTTCGACTTTCTGCGTGTCACGAAGACAGTCTGATGCAGGCATTCGCCTGATCAGAGTGACTGGATTTTGAAGTCCAGCGCAGCGAAACGAAAATCCGCACGCTGCCCGATATGGCGTAGTAGGGACCTCGGCGCTTGATCAGTGCGCCGAGGTCAGTCGATGCATTTCGAATAGTGGTCAAACGCAGTCGGGCCTCACCAACACCATCGGTCATCGACCGAGACTGGCCACACCAGGTTGCGCTGCCGGATGACCTTTGCACCGACAGGAACTTCACCATAATCGCGACGTTCTGCCAGGGCTTAAGCACCAGACGCGGCATGTTCAGGCGATATGGCCCAACGGCAGATATGAATCCTATCGGCTCCATCGCTTCAGCGATGCCGCATCCGCGGAGGCGTTTCTTGATCACTTTGAAGGGCTGAGGTTCGATCCAAGGCGGGATCGGGAGAATGGAAAGGTGCGAGGGGTCTGGCGGCGCACGGGCAAATACACGCAAGTCCTCGATCTCGGACCGCTCAGCGTGCCAGAGATTCTGCGCAGCTGAGTCACGAGCTTTCGGGGCGAACGGTCTCGGCCGAGAGCGATCCGGCGGGCAGCGGCCGCAACAGCTTGGCCTCAGGCTTGGTCAAATTGATCCAGTCGGCCCAATCCTCCGGCTGAAGGACCACAACCTGCCGATTGTGATACGGCGCGACATCCGCCCCGGATCGGTCGTCAGCATTGTGAAGGCGGGTGGCTTGTTGCCAACGGCTTCGCGCCAAAGACCTGCGATGGCCATGAACGGAGAGCCGTTGAGCGTAAAGCGATGTTTCGCCCTCGGATATCTGGTGCCTGTGAATTCGAAGAATCCCGACGCGGGAACGAGGCAGCGTTTGCTGTTTCCGAATTGCCGGCCTTCGGAGCGGAAGTTGAACACAGGCCCGCTTTTTGGTCCGCTTGGTGGAAATCCAAACGTCATCGATGCAAGTTCGATCGTCTCATCAGCGGCGCGCATTACTGGCCCTGGGTCATTGATCCGAATGTCGTCCGCCCGGGGCAAATCCAGTTCGGTCTGGTGGGTCGGGATTTTAAGCGCCAGTGACGCCATCATCCGGCAATATTCGGCCCAAGCGACATGCTGCTCGTAGTCGTTACACATGGACGTCTCCGGACAGGGGCGATCTATCCACACTACGGCATGTTGGGACGCGATGGAAATCGTGCGGCTCGTTTCAAATGCGGGCACTGTGCAGGGGATCAGCACGCCATCCGCTGAAGCTTTGGCCGGCCCACGACACTTGACTGGCCTGGCGCACTGGCCCCGCTCGCACGCATTGAGCGGAGCCTTTCAGGTGCGTCGCGCGCCAAACGACCGACAGCCTGCCGATCGCGGGAACCTCTTGCCTTCCTCAGGTCGGCGATTGCTCTCGCATTGTGGATGGAAGGCGCGCGGTAGGAGGGCCCACGACCGGGCTAAGGCGTGTCAAATCGGCCCAATGGTCCCGGCATCCAATTGCACCGGCTTACAGAGCAGGGGTCAGTGAAATCGGCGCGTAATAGTCTGGAAATTGTGTCTCCTATTTCATCCCCGGAAAGAGGGAACTGCGCGATTTTGTCCGACCTCGTTGGCGATGGGGCGCAAGACCAACTCCTTGGCCGCAACGGATGTTGCCGCGGCCCAAGGCGCCTATGCGAATTATCGCAAAGATTGCTCAGAAGTGGCTCAAAACTTTTCGAGCTTCAGCCGGCAGACGGCACTCGCTGAACTCCGCCATCAATTCAAATCGGAATATCACCTGAGCGATCTATCGCCTTGAACTCAAGAACACCGTCCTGCACTGGCATGGGTGCGATGAAGGCAGGCTGCAAAACTATACGCAGAACCAGAAGCAGGGAGTTTTCGCCGCATCCTGGGGCCTTGGTCCGCCACCTTCCGATCGAGTCCCAACTCTAGGCAGCGACGTGAACCCGGGCTCTGCGGGCTTATGCGCCATTGCGCACGTCTGGTCGCTTTGCAAGCAAAGGGTGATCCGTAACCGACGTCACGACGTAAGATCCGGATAATTCATGCGGAGAACTGGCCCATGAAAAGAAAGACCGTATTCGTGGCGTCTATGCTCGTTTGCTCGATCGCGCATGCCGACGCTCTGTCCGATGCCCGTGGCGTTTGGTTGAGAGACGACGGCAATGCCCGCGTCAGAATTGCCCCATGCGGACAGAAGCTGTGCGCAACCAATTTGTGGATCGGTGATACCAGCAAAGGCGAAGACGTTGGCGACAAACTGATCATGACGCTGAAGCCGAATTCCGACAGCACGTTGAAGGGGACCGCATATGACCCCAAGCGAAAGCTGACCTTTTCGATGACGCTGCGGGTCGCCAGCAAGGGGTTGACGACGCGCGGCTGTGTGGCCAGCGGCTTGGTCTGCAAGAATACCAGCTGGACGCCGGCAAAATGATCCGGGCGGCATGATGAACGGCAGATCAGGTTCGGCGCCGACGATCGTGCTCTTCCGGCGCGACCTGCGCGTGGGCGATAACGCCGCGCTCGCGGCAGCGGTCGACCTCGGGTCGGTCTTGGCGCTCTACATTCTCGATGAGGAGAACGAGAATGTCAGGCCGATGGGTGCGGCAAGCCGCTGGTGGCTGCACCATTCACTGGATGCGCTTGGCCAGAAGCTGCACGCTTCCGGCGCAAGACTTATTTTCACGCGGGGCCGAACACGCGATGTGGTCGCCAGGGCCATCGCGGCGAGCGGGGCCAAGCGTGTGCACTGGAACCGCCGCTACGAGCCGGCCGAGGCGGCAGTGGACGCGGCCCTGAAAACCGACCTTCGCGAAGCCGGCCTGGTTGTGCAAAGCTTCGATGGCGCGCTGCTCCACGAACCGTCCCTGCTCAAGACAGGCTCGGGCGGCTACTACAAGGTCTACACGCCGTTTTGGAAGGCGCTGAACGGCGGGGTCGATCGACGCGACCCGATCGATGCCCCAAGGTCGATCAAGGGTTGGAACGGCAAGTTTGACAGCCTGTCACTGGACGATCTCGCCCTGCTCCCTAAAAAGCCTGACTGGGCGGGCGGACTTGCCGGCCGATGGACCCCCGGCGAAGACGGCGCTCGGCAAAGACTGCAGGCATTCGAAAAAGAAGATCTGCCCGACTACGAGCACCAGCGCGATATGCCTGCCCTTCAGGGCACCTCGCGCCTCTCGCCACATCTTGCTTTCGGCGAGATCACGCCTTTTCAGATATTCGCCGCGCTGCACCAGTCGCACGAGGCAGGAGCAGCGAAGTTCCGAAAGGAGGTCGCCTGGCGGGAATTCTCCTACCATCTCCTGTTCCACAATCGCGATCTGCGCGAGCGCAGCTTCCGTCCGGAGTTCGAGGTCTTCTCGTGGCGGCACGACGCACGGGCCCTCGAGGCCTGGCAAGACGGGAGGACCGGTTACCCGATCGTCGATGCCGGCATGCGCGAACTTTGGCAGACCGGATGGATGCACAACCGCGTGCGCATGATCGCCGCCTCATTCCTCATCAAGGATCTGATGCTTGACTGGCGCGACGGCGAGAAGTGGTTCTGGGACACACTGGTAGACGCGGACCCGGCGAACAATCCCGCGAGCTGGCAGTGGGTGGCCGGCTCGGGAGCCGACGCCGCGCCCTACTTCCGTATTTTCAATCCCGTCCTTCAGGGCGAGAAATTCGACCCGCATGGCGACTACGTGCGCCGCTACGTGCCCGAAATTGCCGCGCTGCCAGACCGCTACCTCCATCGGCCATGGGATGCACCCAAGGCCTTGCTGGAAGAAAAGCAAATCGAGCTGGGCAGGGACTATCCGAAACCAATCGTCGATCACGGCGCTGCCCGGGACCGGGCGCTGGCCGCCTACCATTCCGTCAGGGGCAAGGCCGACACCAACGAAAACAGGGAGCCTTCATGACCCGCTATCTCGTCGCTTATGTTTCCAGCCTCCTCATATTCCTGGCTATCGATGCGATCTGGTTGACGACGATGTCGCAGCGCCTCTATCGTCGATATCTCGGCGACATTTTGGTGGAAACATTCAGCCCTGTTCCGGCCGCTCTTTTCTACCTGATCTACGTCGCCGGCATCATCATCTTCGCAACGGCACCCGCCTTTTCGACCGGCAGGTGGACCACGGCTGCCATCTATGGCGCGCTCTACGGGTTTTTCGCCTACGCCACCTACGACCTGACCAACCAGGCAACCATACGCGGCTGGCCCTTTGCAATCACGATCGCTGACATGTGCTGGGGTTCGCTGCTCAGTGCCACGACGGCGGTGCTGGGCTTTCTTGTCACCCGCTATTTCTTGCGCGGTGCCTGACGTCGCGTTTTTCCGACGCAGCGACAACGCCGGAGAGCAGAAGGCCGATGAACACGATCAGCGTCGCGGCACTCAACGCATTGAGCCCGACCATCGCGGCATTGTCAGCGGCACTATAGGCAGCCAGCGGCAGGCCGTAGAAACGGTCGGGAATGAAGTATGCGCCGGCGGCAAGCGTTATGACCGCGAGGCCGGCCGCACGCTCAGACGGCCTGAACAAAGCCGCGCCTATCAGTGCGCAGGGAATGAGAAATATCTCCACTCCCGAGCCTGTCCCGAAGGCTTTGGTGCTGACGATTCCGTTGGCGATACCCGTCATCGGCAGCATGAGGCGCCCAATCATCGAGTGACGCCTTGCGACAGCCGGAACCGCCAGGAAGAAAGGGGTCGACAGGAAGGTGAGAAAGGACGGCGCGATCTTGTCCGCGCCAACGACAGCCCAGAGATAGAGCGGATAGAAAGGCTGATTCCACGCAACGACGATTGCAATCCAGTTGGCGGCAACGGTCAGCGGATCGCTGTGCGCGGCATAGGCGTTCAACCAGCGCCACAGGCGTGCGAGGCTTTTCATCGGTTTAGCGTGCTGGTCGCAGCAGATAATGGCTGACGCCCCATTCCTCACCGCCCGCATGGCCGAACAGGCCCTCGGTCGCGAGATAGAACAACCGCCAGCGCCGCCGCCACAGCCCTGCATCACCGCCGTAAACCTTGCCCAGGATGCGGTCGATCTTCTCGCGGTTGGCATCGAACCGCTCAAGCCAGTGACGCGCGGTCCGCGCGTAGTGTCTGCCGCTCCAGCGCCATTCACGCTCGATCGAGAAACAATCGGCGAAGTGGGCCATCAGGCCATGGCTCGGCATGATCCCACCGGTGAAGAAATGTTGCGCAATCCAGTCGGCGTCGCTGCGATGGTCAAAGCGATAGGGGCTATGTCGATGGCTGAAGACATGGACGAACAGCCTGCCTTCGGGTTCGAGCCAGGTCCTGACGCGGGCAAGCAGCTCGCGCCAGTTGGACATATGCTCGAACATCTCGACCGACACCACGCGGTCGAAACTTGCATCCGGCACGAACTCATTGATGTCGGCGGTGATCACTTCGATGTTTCGCAGGCCGCGCGCTGCCGCCTCGGACCGGATATGCAGGCGCTGCGGTGACGAATTCGATACCGCCACGATGCGTGCGGAGGGAAAGCGCTCTGCCATGAACAGCGTCAGCGAACCCCAGCCGCAACCCAGTTCAAGAATGGATTGTCCGTCTTGAAGTGCGGCATGCTCGACGGTTTGCGCAAGGGCAGCCGCTTCCGCTTCGGCCAGCGTTTCACCGCCGGTGTCGTAAAGGCAGCAGGAATATTTTCGACGAGGTCCGAGCGTCAGAGCGAAGAAATCGGGCGGCAGCTCGTAATGCTGCTCGTTGGCTGCAGAGGTGTGCTCCGCGATGGCGTGACTTGCCATGTTCCGTGCAAAGCGCATTTCATCGACCAATGGCGCTGTCGCCAGGCGCCGTCGTGTCCTGCCAACAAGAACGTCGATGGCATAACGAGTGGCGGAATCCGGCAGCGGCGCGCGCTCGACGGCGCGAATTGCGGACCCGATCAGGCTCACGTTCATCTCCCCTGGTTGAGGGCGGCGGCCCTTGGCAATCCCGGCCAGAACGCGTTGACGCGTGCCTGGTAGTGACGAAATTGCTCGCCCCGCGAGCGAAGCATATGGGCCTCCAGCGGCGGAATGCCCGATACATGGACGAGCAGCCAATACATCAGGACAGGCCCTCCTAACGCCACCCATCCCCACGGATAGACGCCTGTGGTATCGATCGCGATGACCGCGTAGGCGAGCCATCCCAGCCATTCAAAGAAGTAGTTGGGATGTCGTGACAGTCCCCAAAGGCCCGCATCGCAGACCTTGCCCGTGTTGGCAGGATCAGCCCGGAAGGCCGTCAGTTGCCGGTCGGCTATCGCCTCTCCACCCACCGCCACCAGCATAAGCACGATACCAGCCCAGTCATTGGAGCCTAGCGCCGGGCCGGGATTGTGGGCAGCCGCCATGATCGACAGCACGAGCAGGAAGGCGGCTGCGGCCTGGATCTGCAGGAACCAGAACAGCCTGGCGCGGAAGTCGGCGCCCCACTCATGTTTGAGCTGGCTGTAGCGCGGATCGTCCTGGCCGCCGCCGGCGGTCCTCATGGCGATGTGGAAGCCGAGCCTGAGCGACCAGGCAAGCGCAAGACCCGCCACCAGCCACTGTCGTGGGAGTATTTCGTTGTCGGCATAAGTGAGCAACGCCGCAATGGCGCCGAAGAGGCCGACGGAAAAAGACCAGATCGCATCGATCCATCCTGACCTGCCGCTACGGACTGCCACCAGGTACGCCACCGCCATCGTCGCCGACAGGCCGACGGCAATTATCAACAGGGCGAAAACGATGCTCATCAAAGGCGCTCAGCCGCCGATGAAAGGCTGGACCAGGCGTCCAAAGAAGCCGCGAAGCCGCATACGACCTTCGAGCGCGGCAAGGCATATGCATTCCCCCGTCTCGTCAACGACCGGCTGGTGCTGGATCTCGTCGTCGGCCTCATCCAGGTCTCCGGGCCCGTAACGGCCACGCGCATCGTAAAACGAGCCCTTCAAGACCTGGGTGTATTCGCAGCCGGAATGCGTATGCTCCGGCAGCCTGCGACCCGCTGCTACCTTCAACAGCATGACATTTGCACTGGCATCTTCGGGGATGGTCACGCGGCTCCAGCGCACTCCGGGTCCGATCCAGCGCCACGGGCCGATGCCGCACCCGTCCAACGCCTCGGGCAGACGGATGCCGACATCGGCACGCGTCGGCCTTGAGCGCTGCGCTGCCTCACCGCCGCTATCGCTATCCACCTCGATCCTCGCCATCAGGCGGTCCAGGGCGTCCTCGCCCATCTCTTCCGGCTCGATTCCATTCAGCAGGGCGCCGCCCACTGCTTCGAACTCGGAAATCCGCGCGGCGCAAGCCGTGCAGCCGCCGACATGCACGGCCACGACGATGCGCGGTCCGCTCTCCAGCGAGCCGCTTGCGAAGCGGAACAACGTCTCGTCGCTCGGATGATGCTTCATCATTTGAGGTCGTCCAGGATGAGGCGCAGACGGCCGAGGGCCAGCCGAACGCGCGATTTTACAGTGCCGAGCGGGATACCGAGCTCGCCCGCGATCTCCGATTGGGGTTTGTCGCCGAAGAAGGACAGCCGCAGGATCTGGGCTTGTTCGCTGGATAACAGGGCGATCGCCGAACGCACGCGCTCTTCGCGCTCTGCCGTCATTACCGCCGCTTCCCCCGAAACCGGACCATCCACCTCATCTGAAGGATCGAAGGCCCTGGCTACAGTCGCGGGGCGGCTTTCCCGGCGCAGCCGGTCGATCCGCACGTTGCGGGCGATCGTGAATATCCAGGTCGAGACTCCCGCTCGCCGCGGATCAAAGTAGGAGGCCTTCTTCCAGACCAGAAGCATGGTTTCCTGAGCAACATCCTCGGCCGCCGAAGCCGTCATCCCGGATCGCATCATAAAGGCCTTCAATCGCGGCGCGTAGAAACCGAAGAGCGCGGCGAAGGCCGCGCGATCCCGCCCTTTGGCGACCGCGGAAATCAGGCGTATCGCCTCCTCCGGAGATAGGGTCCCTTCATCCGCGCGCATGGTCATCGCCAATCCGATCTTCGTGGAATCGAAGGCCAGCGAAACCGTATCAGCAATGAACCAATTTCCCGATGCATTCATGGACCCTGTTACGCGCGGCCACGACGTTCGGATCACCAACCGTGCGGTAATCCGCCAGGACTGTGATCCACACTGCGCGCAGCCGCGTACAAGTTGAAGTTAGGGGAGGAGCGCCGCCCCTTCCACTCGAAACTGGATGGCGCGTATCATGGCAGGCGGCACGCACTTGGTCACGGATCAGCGCAAGGATATAGCGGTCGTCGGCAGCGGCATCTCCGGACTGTCAGCCGCATGGCTGCTTTCGGAACGCCACAACGTATCCCTGTTCGAGGCAGGTTCCCGCCTCGGTGGCCACAGCAACACAGTCGAGGCCAGCGGCATCCAGGTCGACACCGGTTTCATTGTCTACAATGAAGTTACCTACCCTAATCTGACGGCCCTGTTTGCCCATATTGGCGTGCGCAGCAAGCCGTCCGAGATGTCGTTCTCGGTTTCGCTGGACGGTGGACGCCTGGAGTATTCCGGGACCGGGTTGGGCGGGCTGCTGGCCCAGCCAGGCAATGTCGGACGCCCTCGGTTCTGGCGCATGCTTCGGGAGCTGCTCCGGTTCTATCGCGAGGCACCTTACGATATCTCCCGTATTGGCGAGTGCAGCCTCGCCGAATATCTCGATGCCAAGGGTTATGGAGCCGCATTCCGTGAGGACCATCTCTATCCTATGGCGGCGGCGATTTGGTCGACCCCGGCGGCGGAGGTTGGCAACTACCCGGCCGCAGCCTTCATCCGGTTCTGCAAAAATCATGGCTTGCTCAAGCTGGCGGGCCGGCCGATGTGGCGGACCGTCGATGGCGGAAGCCGCAAGTATGTGGAGCGCCTTGCCGAGCTCTTCACCGGGCGGATATTCCTCGGACGTGGCGTCCGGTCCATTGCACGGCACTCGGGAGCGGCATGGCTCACGGATGCCGAGGGCGTCGAGCACCGCTTCGATCAAGTCGTTGTCGCAACCCACGCCAACCAGGCACTGCGCCTGCTGGCCGACGCGAGCGACGAGGAAGAACAACTGCTGGGCAGTTTCGGCTACAGCCGCAACGAGGCCGTGCTGCATTCCGATCCGCGCCTCATGCCGCGCAGAAAACGCGCCTGGTCGAGCTGGAACTACCTTGCCGAGACGCAAGGTGAAACCCGCAAGTTGTCCGTGACGTACTGGATGAACAGGTTACAGTCCCTGCCGGACCGACAGCCGCTGTTTGTGACGCTCAACCCTGCCGTGGAGCCTGAGGCCCGGACTGTGAGACATCGCGAAATCTACGAGCATCCGGCATTCGACGCAGCCGCAATGCGGGCGCAACGGGCGCTTTGGTCGCTGCAAGGGGTCCGCAACACCTGGTTCTGCGGGGCCTATTTCGGCGCCGGCTTCCACGAGGACGGGCTGCAGTCCGGCCTTGCCGTAGCCGAGGCGCTGGGGGGTGTGCGTCGCCCTTGGGACGTGCCGGATGAATCGGGCCGGATCCACATTTCGACCGCGGTCAAGCGGCCCCACCTCGTGGCTGCCTGATGCCGGAACCGCAATCAGCTCTGTACGCAGGCAAGGTCATGCACCAGCGGCTGAAGCCGCGTCGGCACAGGCTATCCTATCGCATGTTCCTTTTGCTGCTCGACCTCGACGAGATCGACGCTCTTGGCACGAGGCTGCGGCTGTTTTCGCGCAACCGGTTCAACTTTTTTGGCTTCGTTGACCGCGATCACGGCGACAGCTCGGATGGATCGCTTCGTGCCTATGTCGAACGGCAGCTGAACGCCTCGGGGATCGAGGCGGATGGCGGGCCGATCCGGCTTTTGTCGATGCCGAGGATGCTCGGATATGCCTTCAATCCGCTGAGCGTTTATTTCTGCCATCGTCGGCAGGGCGATCTCACCGCCATCCTTTACGAAGTCAGCAACACTTTCGGCCAGCGTCACAGCTACTTGATCCCCGTCGCTGACAGCGGGCGGGAGGGTTTGATCGAGCAGCACTGCGACAAACACTTCTATGTGTCACCGTTCATCGCCATGGGCATGCACTATCGCTTCCGGGTCGGTCCACCAGGCAACGAAGTGTCGATTCACATTACTGCCAGCGATGACCAAGGACCACTCATCGTCGCCAGTTTCTCCGGCAAGCGGCGTCCGCTCACCGACACTACGCTGGCGCGCGCCTTCCTCGCCTATCCGCTGCTGACAATAAAAGTCATCGCCGCCATCCATTGGGAGGCACTCCTTTTATGGGCAAAGGGTATGCGGTTCTACGCGCGCCCGGACCCGCCGCGCGAGCCAGTGACTCATGTTTCCGTGGAGCGGCATTCCCAGAGGGAAATCGAGCCGTCATAGCCATTTAGTTGAACATGATTGTTGCCGGAGCGCAGACTTTCTGCCGCGTGGAGTTCCTGCAGGTCGGTAAGAGAGAGGCTCCTGCATTTGCGATGAAGTGTTCGCGGTAGGGCGCCAGGCGTTTACACACTCGAGATCAAAGGCTCCAACGGCATATCCCTCGAGCCGCCTGTTCGCCTTGTCGCGGCGGAGGATGTCCCCTGCTGGAAGGCGCCACCACGGACGAGCCGTCGAGCCAGGAATATCGGGGCTTTCTTCCTGCTACGGCGCGCCCTCGACATGGCGAGCGGAAGCAATCTCGCGCTTGCTGCCTCTGGCAAGGGGAACGAGGATTTCTTTGGCCAAGCCATCGTCGGCCTGGAAAACATCACCGGGGATAGGGCTGCCATGGCGTCAAACAACTGAGGACGTGCCCAGGATACGATCGTTGCGCAGACAGGTTAGTGGGTTCGGTAACCTTGTCCGCTTTGCGCCTCATTTGGCCATTGAGGGTGCAATGAGCCCTGCCGAAAGCTGTCGTCGATGATTTGCGCTTGTATTGGCAATCAGCAACCGCGCCGGCGAATCGACAGCGTGAAACCGGGCAGGCGACAGCCAGTTCTGTTTCGAGCCGTGGCCAAGGTCGGACGTCATCCCGACCAACGCAACCTGACGAAATCCTACTTGGAACGCCGCAGCCGAGCGCGAGTTGTACGAGCGCAATCCGTTCATTGGAGGACATCTTATGGCAAAGCGTCGAGAGCAAGAAACAGACCTCACACCCGCCGAGGCGACAGATCGCCGGTTCGGCTTCGGTGACAAATGACAAGGGAAAAATTGCCGAGCTCTGGGAGAAAACTGACGCGGCATGGTGGGACAATGCCGACGACCCTGAAATCCGGCTGATAACGGTGACACCGGACGAAGGCGAATTGTGGGACAGCCCAGGACTTGTCGTCGCAACCGCAACGATGGTGTTCGCGGCTGTCACCGGCGCCAAGCCGAATGTGGTCGACAATGCAGAGGTCAATCTCTGAGATGGTCAGGCCAGTCGGCAGCATTGCCGGAGAAACAGATGCACAATCCTGCGACGAAATACACCGCGATCCGGTCCTCGGGCAGCGCCAGGAATGGCCGGCTGTTCGGCGCGACATGGACCCGGTTCCCGAAGAATTCTACCACGCCCGCAGGCCGGCAGTTGCCCTTGGACAAGTGCCGTCCAGGCCTGATGATCAAAGGCGGCGACAGGTTCAAGGCGAGCATACCGGCGGCCTTGGTCTGCATGGCACGGTCACTGCGAAGACTGTTATCGCCGAGATCGTCTGGGCTAACCTTGCGCCGACTTAGAACCGCTCGACCGGCAAAGTTTCGCGTTTTCCTCGGCCAACAACTGTAGAAGCAACTCGAGATTTGCAGCGTCTGTTTCTGTTTCCAGCTTCTTTTCGAAATGCCTGATGTTTCTTTGGTGTACAAATTCAGCGTATTGATGGGCAATGCGCGCCCCTTTGGCTGCAGAACGTTGCTAACTCTACGCGCGATATAAGCTTTTGCCGCAGCGGGTCCAGAGCGATACTTTGTGTTTGCGATGTCGTTTTCGTCACCGGGCGGCGACCGCGGCTGCATCCAGGCCGTCGCATGGCGTGCCTCGTTCTGGAATTGAGCCCGCATCGCAGGGGGTCCTTGAACGCATCCGGCGCGGTTGTCGCTTGGGTCAACGCCGATAAGCCGCCTCAAAGCCAAAGGAGCAGCGCGGCATATGACGGATCACCGAGATCGTACCGGCGCCCCTCCGTATGAAAGGCTCCCGGCAAAGGCTGCCAGCCACGATACCACTCTTGGAAACAGAACGTCGGAATGGGGGCGCCCACAGGCTTGCACCGGCCCTACGCCTCCCTGGGAAGGACCTGGAGAACCCGCGCGATGAACATGTGGAACTCCGCCATGTAACTGCGCAAGAACTGCTCGGTGGATTCAACGGTGACTTCGCCCCTGTCCGTGATCAGGCCCGGCGTGAACTGGATATAGGCTTCCGGCGCGTTCATCTGGGGCGAGTTGCAGAAGCTGAGCACGCTGCGCAGGCTCTGTTGGGCTACGGCGGTCCCGATCGTTCCGGGCGATGTCCCGATGACGGCAGACGGTTTGCGGGAGAAGGAATTCTTGCCGTAGGGCCGACTTGCCCAGTCGATGGCGTTCTTGAGCCCGCCCGGGATAGAGCGATTGTACTCAGGTGTGACGAAAAGGACGGCCTCGACCGAGGCGATGGCATCCTTGAAAGCACGCGCGACAGGCGGAAAATCCGCATCGTAGTCGTAGCTGTAGAGGGGCAAATCCTTGAAGGAGATCTCCGACATTTCAAGCTCTGGCGGGGCGAGCTGGACGAGGGCTGTCGCGAGCTTGCGGTTGATCGAGCCTTTTGCGAGGCTGCCGATCAGATAGCCGACTTTGTGCGTGGTCATGAGGATCTACCGTATCGCCACCGCCACCCCTCATATTATCCGCCCAACAAAGGTCGGGCGCCAGTGAGATTTTGCCGGTGTTCAAGGCAAGATACGGGAACTCTCCCGAAACCAGTGCGATTTTGCGCAATCGTCGAGTCGGCAAAATCACATCTCTCCGCGTCTCCGCGCGTTACCGTCTGTCCTCCATGAAAGGCGCTCGACATCCGCTTAGCTGACGTCGAGGCTACCGTCGCGCTGCCGACCCTCGAGAACAGGCTCGATCTGTCCCGTTTTCATCCCCACCTGGTCGGCGACGTTGCGGGGTCCAACCCAGCCTACAGATCGTCGGCCAGCAACGACCCGACGCTTGTCCCTTGAGCCTTCTGATATTCCAGCGCATATCCGCCGAGCCTGACCGTGCGGATGGGATTGGTGTGAGCGGACTGCTTGATCGACGTTCTCAACCGGCTGATATGAACATCTACCGTCCTGGGACCAACATAGATATTGCCAGGCCAAGCCGCCCTGATCAGCTCGTCACGGCTAAGCACCTTGCCGGGATGTTCCAGCATGTGACGCAGTAGCTTGAATTCAATCGGTCCTAACGAAATCTCGGTTCCGTTGCAGCGCACATGGTGGGTGTCGATCTGCATTTCGATGTCCCCGCAGTTCAGCGACATCGCGCTGTGCGTTCGCAATCCGAATTGGCGGCCGGTTCCCAATCTGGTGTGGAGGTAGTCGAGCAGCTTCGCCGGCGCCAACGGCCGGATAAAACTCTCGTCTATTCCTGACTTCAGCAGGCCAATATGCTGATCCTCGGCACCGGGCGCGATCAACGCGACGACCGGCAGGGGGCCTGTTCGAGGATCCTGCCTCAGCCGGCTGCAAACGTCCGCCATATGATTGTGCGGCCTGCAGTCCATCACCCAGGCATCGACCGGTGTTTCGGCGGCCAGCTCGACCATTTCATCAACATCGCGGGCCAACGCATCGCTGAAGCCATCCACTTTGAGGATGTGGCTGAGCACCAGGTAGAATTCCGCATCATGGGAGCATATTGCGATCTTTGGCTTCATGACGTAATTCGCGTTTCGGGAGCCTAATGGCCTCGCCTGTTTCTTGAGCACCCGAGCCTCTCCATGACGCACGGCTACCTCGCTGCATTTGGCTGCTGCTCGCCGCGTCGCCCTAGCCGTTATATCCCACCTGCCGGGCCGGAACGTTGCGACCGGTCCGACCGCGGCATTGGCAAGCAATCAGTTGATGACGGGCAGTTGTTCCGGAGAAAGCTCGCTCAGAAATTCAACTCCGTTCTCTCGAACGCAGACAACCTCCTCGAACTGAAAGACGGCCCCCCGTTGATCTCCAGCTTGGGCTCCAGGTGCCAGATCATGCCGGGTCTGACGATCTCGACATTGGCCTTGGAGATCGACGGCGGCTCGGTGACATCGAGGCCACCAACGTGACCGATACGGGAAACGAGCCCGTAGGCGGGTGGCAGACCCGCATCACGCCAAAGCTGCTCAAACGCTGCGAAGACCTCACCACCGCTCATCCCGGCCTTGATGCCGCCCGCGGGTGCCACGGTAAGCCCGCGTGTTCGCTCATAGGCGCCGATCTTGCAGACCTCGGGTGAGCCACCTCGGGCAATGCGGTTTCTGTCGGCCGGATAGCCGCCATAAGTTGACGGAAAATCCTTCCACGCGTACTGGCCGACCTGCAATGGCTGCATCCTTGGCGGCCGGCCGTAGTTGAACTCACCTCTGCGGAGCCTTTGCGGCCTGCCTGAGGCTGCCATGATCGACGGCTGCCAGCACATGGTCCAAACGGCCTACCCGCCCCACAGACAGCTTGGCTGACGCGACTGTCGATCCAACAGCAGCTACATTCAACGAACCCGATAAGGTGTGAACCGCGTTTGCGAGCGGTCGCGGCGTCCCATCGCCGCGCGATCCGCGCCGCGCATTTCATTCTCTCTCCCCTTCGGCGCTGAGATCGGCGGCGTCAGGATCGAGGCTGGTCTCGTAGACATATTCGTGTGGAATGGCAGGGGCTGCCATCTGGGAAACATAGTGGTTCAAATTTTCCCGGTCGTTGCTTGCCGCCAGGCTGCAGAAGTTTCCGCTGTTCCACGTCATGACGCAGTGGCTGAAATGCGCTCGCACCGCGTCATGCATCTCGCCCAGAGTCACCTCATTGTTGAACATCGTGTTGAGGACCGAGGTCTGCTTCTTTTCGATCTCGTCTTGTGGAAAGTAGCGTGCCTTGAACCCGAAATCCTTCTGGTACTCGCGACGCCGATAGTCGGTCTCCTCGATCGCGCGAAATTTCTCGACGAAGACGAAGATGCCGCCTTCCTTGAGGTGCTGGCTGACAAACTCGATCTGCTTGACCCTATTCGGCGAGTACATCTGAAACGTCGTATCTTCCAGAATAACATCGAATCCGTGAGCGAAACCTGCCAGTCGCGGATCTGAACCCAGGACGTCCTTCGTCAAATGATGGAAGGGGCCGACGAAGAAGTCGGCGTGCGGCGGTTCGCCATAAGCCATGAAGCATTTGTAATTTTCCGCGTTCGGGCTGCACGACAGCGTGCGTATCTGTCCCTCGGACAGTTCGGACAGTGTTCTCGCCATCGTCCCTTCCGCTGTTCCAAGGCTGTATAGCGCAAACGGAGCGCCACGGTGCCGTGCGTATTTCAGCACTGCATGGGCCATCCGGCACTCCTCTTCCAATCTATAAGGGATGCTGCCGTGATAGTGCTGGTCAAAAAAGCCTTGGCGGGTCGCGTGCAGCGCAACCAGATCGCGTAGGAGTCCATCGCTGGGTAGAAGGCGTGCGTCGGCTATGGGCTTCCGGATCGGCATCCCGCTCTTTCCGGCAGCGGTAGCCGCGAAGAAGCCGGCAAGTCCGTTAATCCGCGGGCCATGATCGCATTCGGCCAGGAAATCCTTTAGACCTCGCATCGCAGTATGTCTCCCACACCGTTCCATCTGTGAGACGCCAAGAACTCGATGGGGAAATGCCAATAAAATAAGAATGGTCTAATATTCCCGTTGGCTCAAGTACTGGCTGAGGACACTGGTAGGGCTGCGTGGGGCGCGCGGCTTTCATTCAATTGCCATATTTTTACTAAAGTCACATCTTCCACCAACTCCCAGTTATTTGTGAGTTGTTCGGCAACCTGTGGTTCGGCAAAACACAGCGGAACGAGCTGGTCGCTATTGGGAGGCTGCTTCGATTCGCGGATACCCTTGCCTCGACCCCAACAAGATTCGCCCATCTCTGCACCAGACGCTTGCTCACCAGTGTGGGGGCTGGGGGCAAGTGCGGGCGGACTTGATCAAAAGGACTGGACTGGAGCGTCAGGAAACAAAGATCGCCTTTCCAGGGCCTGTGTTCCTGTTGAATCTAAAGGGTGTCGCGCGCAACGGAGAAGACTTCGTCGATGGGCGCCGGATATCCTTCCAGCCGCGGCGCGCCGGCTCAATAGTCTATATGCCTGGAGGCAAGGATTGGACTGGCTGGGATGAGGGCGACGCGACCGCCGCCTACCTGCTCGTTTCGATCGAACAGGGCTTCGCTGACGAGGTATTTGGGGGAATGGTGGGCGCTCGCCCGGCTGACCTACCGCCTTCGATCGGATTTCGAGACAGCGTCGCGGAGATGGCGCTGCAGAGGATCGCCATCGAACTCAAGCAGCCCGATCCTATCAGCGTAACGATGGTGGAGAGCCAAGCCACGCAATTGCTCGCACAGATGGTCAGGTTGAGCGGCGTCTATCGTGAACAGGCAAAAGGCGGTCTGTCATCGTTCGATCTCAAGCGGGCGATAGGAATGATCGAGGCCTCGTCGGACGGCAGACCCACCTTGGCCGCTTTGGCAAAGGAGGTTGGCGTCAGCCGGTTCCATTTCTGCAGGGCTTTCAAGCAGTCGACAGGCATGACGCCACATGCATTCATTGCGCGTCGTCGACTGGAACAATCGGCGGACATGTTGCGATCTACCAATTTGTCGGCAACGAAAATCGCGATGGAGTGTGGTTTTGGAAGCTCGAGCCATTTCACCATTGCTTTTAAGCGGGCCTTCGGCGCGTCTCCCACCGAATTTCGCCGTAAGTGCAGAATCTAGGCCGCCGCTTGTCAGTTCTCAGCAAGTATCGGAAAACCCCGACATCACAGTAAAGCAGGCTTGGCGGAAGAAGGTCTATATCGGCGGTCAGCCCGGATACGCCGCTCATGTCAAACCTGGTTCGAATTCATCATGGCAAAGGACGGGCCGACCGGTCCAATCCCTGCCTCGGATTCCTGGCCAGCACGCTGTTGGCTGCTGTTGCCCGAAACGGCTACTACATCGCATCCGCCTGGATCCTCGTCGAGCGAGGATACGGAACAGCCGGCGTGGCAAGGTTCCTTGCGATCGCCAGCGTTGTCGAATTCATCGCAAGCCCTCTGGCCGGCGCAGCGGCGGATCGATTTGACAGGCGACGCTTGAACGTTGCGGCAGACCTCAGCCGCTTGGTCGTCATGCTCGCTACCGCTTGCGCGCTTCTCTACCTCGACGTCTTTCTGACCATCTGTCTGTCAGCGGCCCTCTTTTCGTTTTGCGACCGTGTCGCGCTTACGAGCTCGCAAGCAATGATCCCTGTGATGGCTGACGGCCGCGATCTAGTAGCCTCGAATTCCGCCGTCTTCTTCGTCATGCAGTTCGGCAATCTCGGCGCAGCGCTGCTTGTGGGGCCTTTGCTACATGAGCGCTCCCCAACCCTGCCATTCACCGTTCTTGCTGCCTTCTTCATGTTTTCAGCGGGCTGCCTTGCCTTGATGCGGCTGGAACCGGTTTCGCGCGACGTCCGCATCGCCAAAATCTCTGCAGCACAAATCGATCTGAGCCTGCGTCGTCTCATTGTCGTCTACGCGCTTCTCTATACAAGCGCGGTGCTTGTCAGCGTCATGGGATCGAGTTTCGTCTTTCAGGAGCAGAAGGGTAGTGCCGTGGATTTCGGCTACCTCGAGGCTGCATGGTCGGCGGGCTCGCTGATCGGCGCGGTCTCTCTATTCCTGATTGAAAGAGCGATGAGTACCCACGTGCGGCATCTCACGCTTTTGGGCTTAACGGCGCTGGTCCTCATGGCGCTGACATCTCTGCGCACGCCTTGGACAGTCATCCTTTTTGCCGCACTCGGATTTCTATACAATCTTGGACGCGTCAGCGTTGAAGTCACATTGCAGTCGCATGTATCCGTTTATCTGTTGGGCCGGGCAAAAGGCATTATGCATAGTGCGGCCGTAGTGCTCGGGTTACTCGTCTTCGGCATCGCCGCCGCTGTAGGAGATCGAGCATTTCCTTCGACGATTTTCTTCAGCTTTGGAGTAGTGCTCCTCATCAGTATTTCGTGTTTGAGCGCCGGTGTCGTTCAGACACAAGAAAAAGGTGAATCGTGAGGTGGAAGAGCTAACAGCAGGTGCCGACGCGAAACAGGCAGTCCTGGGGTCGCTGAGGGCACTCTACCCCTGGATGAGCCCATATCATTCCCGGCCGATACGCGACTATGCGTTTCGCCTGTTCGAGGCGCCAGCTTCAAGGCCCATGCCAGAAATCCGGTTTCGAGCCTTCACCAAACTACTCGACCTCATCAGGAAGGCAGCGACACGAAACGGGTTATCGGCCGATGCCGCCTCGGAAATCTGCCGGGATTTCCAAAGGCGCCGCGTGTTGCAGACTGGCCCGCATTTGCTTCTCCTCATGGACCCGGAAGCATATTACACGCATGTCTTCAGCCTCCTTGGTCTCTCGGCGCATGGCTGCTCGACCTACGTTTCCTACGCCGTTTCGACAGTCAGCCTCGTTGAAAAGCCACGCAAGGGGCCCGGCTGGCTCACCGTTGGCGGCAAGCCGGTCAACGTCTTTGGTCTGAGCCGAAGCCGGATGGCGGGATATAACCTTCTGGCCGGGCCGGGCTCCTATAGATTTGAGCTTGTGCCGACGGAGCCAAACCTTCAGGGCGACGCGCTCGCGCGGCTGCGCAGTCTTCTGCCCAAGACCCAATTCGAGCGGCCGGCGCATGCCATCAAGGCAGCCAATCTGATGCTTTGGCCAAAAATGTTCGCAGGCCGTTTCGCTTTTCTGCAGATCGACGACGAGGATATTGCCGACCTAGTGGCGGACCATCTGTCGGACGCAGATTCCTGGTTACGGGCGTGGCTGCTGGAAGACTCGAAGCTTGCTTCGAATATCCTTGCCGAGATCGACAGGCTGGTAGCCGGTCCCTGGAGTGGCTGGCTCCCGCGCGGCACCGACTTCTTCTGGTTCTATGAGAATGGCAAGCGCCTGCCGCTGCGGCTCGCCGCGGGGGAACTCGTCCATCCAGCGACCGGCATGAAGGTCGCCCCCTTTTCGGCCCCCGAAATCCTTGAGCGGCTGGCAAACCGCACCCTCATTCCGAATCTCCTCCTCGTGTTCTTGGTTTTGTCCATTCTGCCCGGCGTTCGCGTGCTCGGAGGCAGTCATCAGCCGGTCTACTATCCCTTGATGCGCTATGTTGTCCGCCGGGCGCTTGAGGTTGCCGGCGTGGATGCGGATCTTCTGCAGGCTCTGGCAAGGGACGACGTGCCGGGAGCTTGGGGACATCGGGTCATTGAGTGCGATGATGATCCGTTCGAGCTATTCCTAAATGGCAGGAACGGCGCGAAGAGTGATATTATTGAGCGTTTGGGCGACATCTCCTTCGCCGAGGCTTGTGGAAGCATGAAAGGCTTCGTGTCAGACCCGTCGTGGCATGAACTTCACAGACGACTTCGGCAGGGGTTGGTCACGCCGGCCGATGCGGAATGGGCCTGTTCCTGAAATTTCTTTGCGCTTCCAGCAACTGGCGTGTGTACGCCGGGTTGCGAATGGCTGTTTCGCGCCGCATTTCCGTCGTTAAGCAGCATTTCGTCTAATCCAAAAGCTGCCGGTCCGGTTGGCTCCCGCTTGCGTCCAAAGCCGTGTCAAGAGCGAAACTCTGCAGTTCGGCAGCCCGCCGGCGAGCGTCGCGGGACGGCAGGGTCCGCGGGGCTCGCCAGACTACCTTGCCCACATCAGTGGATAGAGTCTTAGAGCGCCCACCGACTGGCTCAAACGACGCTTGGGTATTGCCTCACGATCTGACGCCCACGAAATAATGCGGGATAAGTCAGGCCAGGTAACCTCTGCTGATTTCCCGCGCGAGACTTAGCTCGATAATCTGGGCTACTAAATCCGCCCGCCCTAGAAAAATACGGCTTCGAAGGACGTTCTTTGGCCCCACAGCTTGAAAAGAACTTGCTCAAATTTCTGCAATACGGCGTGTCACAGGACCTGGGGCAGCGTGCGGTAGCGGCTGCGCTTACGGTTACGAAAGTCCGGGCGGCCAGTCAAAAGGATCTCGTAGACAAGGGCTTTCTCAAGGACGAGGCTAAGGCACTCAAGGACGCGGTAGCTCGTCAGCCAATTGACGAGGTGGTGCTGCTCTTGCTGCTCGAAAGGAGCAACTATCTTTGCAACTGCTGCAAAGGCGACAAGGGCCAATCCTTCATTGTTCACCACATCGACGAGTATTCGACCTCACAGGACAACGGCTACGATAACCTGATCGTCCTCTGTCCTACTTGCCACGACCAGGCGCATCGTTCGTCTAATCAGCTCACTCTTTCGATCAAGCCGGAGTGGCTGAGGTACAACAAGGCGAACTGGGAAGTCGAGGTTGAGCGGCGGAACGCCGAGCGCGCTATTCGAATACCCGAGAGCGAAGTCTCCACTGCCGAGCCCGGAGAGGCACTCGCGCTCCCACAGCCTAAAGCAGTGCAGACCAGAGTCATCGTTCTGAATTTTGAAGGCAGTGCGGAAGACTTCAACGTCCAGAGGGTGGATGCGATTATCGACTCGCTGAGACAGATTACCGGCGACGCCGGGCTTCAGCTTGTCGCGACCGAGCGCGGCTCGTTCCTGATGCTAATTCGGACAACCGCCGACGGCAAAGCAAAGATCGACACACCGGAGACAAGGGCACTGCTTCTCCGGGAGCTTAACGCCATTCTAACGAACGTCGTGGACGAACAGTCATTCCGGCAGGCGCGGATGAGGGACGACGAACTGGACCGCGTCCCGCGCGCCTTGCTGGACTGGTCGCAGACTCTTCCCGACGGGACGCATTTCACCCGCCCCGAGAAGGATCAGATACTTGGGGCTATCGCGAGCCAGGACAGCACGACGCAGGCTGTCCTGGGGCTGCCAGGTTCAGGTAAGTCGGCGCTGCTCGCGGAGGTCGCCAACACGCTCATTAATGACGGCGTCAGGGTTCTGACGATCAAGGCGGACCTGCTCGATCCGGCAATCGAAACTGAAGACGATCTAGCCGAGTGGCTAGGACTGACCATCCTTCCCAGCGCAATGCTCTGGCGGATAAGTCAGCTGCGCCCTGTCGTTCTCATGATCGACCAGCTCGATGCGCTAGCAGGGTACACGGACATCAAAACAGGTCGGCTTAGCGTACTTCTCAGTCTGGTCCGGCGCGTCAGCGGGCGGACAAACGTGCATGTTGTGCTTTCGGCCCGCGAGTTCGAGTACGAGCACGACGCTCGTCTCAAGTCCATTAAGGCAGAGACGATCCACCTCGACCTTCCGCCCTGGTCGGAGGTCCTTCCGGTGCTGGAGCGCAATGGCTTCAATCCGGCAGGCTGGCCTGCCGACGCGCAGGAAGTTTTGAGGTCACCCCAGGCGCTTAACACGTTCCTGAAGCTGGAGGAAAGAAGCAGCGAACCCTACCGCAAGTACCAGCTCATGCTGGACCAGATGTGGGCTGAGACAATCACCAGGCAGCCCGGCGGGTCACGGCTCGCCCAGCTTGTCACCGACATCGCAGACCAGATGGCGGAGAAGGAAGTCCTCTGGCTCCCTGCCGCCCGCTTTGACCAGCACTCGGAAGACATCACCTATCTGGTGAGGGCGGGGTTGCTCTCCGACTTGGGCCAGGCCGGGAGCAAAATTGGCTTCTCCCACCAGACGATGTTTGAACATGCACTCGCTCGATCCTTCACCCGCAGTGAAGGACGGCTATCCGAGTTTGCAATCGCCCGGCAGACTTCGCTATTCGTGCGGCCAAAATTGTGGTCCGGATTGACGTACCTCAGGGAGGTTGATCCTGCAGCGTATGACGTGGAGATGCAGACGCTCTTCCACACGCCGGATCTTCGCCTCCACCTTCGGACACTTCTCGTCGAATTCTTGGGCCAGCAAGCGACCCCGGATGCCGTCGAGGTGAGCTTGTTTGACGAGGCGCTTGCGTCCGACAGGCGGCCAGCGGCCCTCATGGCAATGGCGGGGAGTCCTGGATGGTTCGAGCGATACAGGCACACCGAGATTCCTCGCGCGATGAACAACGACAGGGAAGCCGTCCTTGCGCTTGGCGTTCTCGATCTGGCGTGGGCTTTCGCTCCAGATGAAGTGGAGAGGCTGATCGTAGAAAACTGGTCGGCACTTCCGGATAGGGATGGTTTCATCTGGGCTGCCTTAGGGCACGCGCGTGTCTGGACGCCCGGTATGGTCGAAATCACAAGAGCGCTCCTTCGGCGGACAACAATCCACGCACGCAGCCTCGAATACACAATCAGCACTATTGGGACGAGCCAGCCCGACGTTGCGATCCAGCTTCTGCTGGCAAATCTCGACAAGGAGCTACAAGCGGCAAAGCAGGAGTCCGCCGCGAGACTTGCGTCAGCGCCGAAAGAAAACGGGGACGAATATTGGAAATGGCGCATCTCGTCGTCGCCCAGAGAACCTATCACAAGCGTCGTCGAGCAGGCGAACGCATGGGACACGTTGGAAGCGCTCGGGAAGGACAATCCGGCGCTGTTCCTCAATACCATGTGGCCCTGGCTGACTGAGGCGATGATTTCGCTTCGCGATCTTGAACGCGGCGAGGACAGCCTTGACTATCCGGTCCAGTACACTCTGGATTTCAAGTTCGAACAGGAGGAGCGAGGCCGGGGCCATTCTGACGCCCCCATTCTCAGCGCCATTCGCGTTGCGCTTGAGACGCTTGCGTTCAGCGATGAAGAGAGCTTTCTTGCCTGGCTATCGGAGCATGAACAAGAGGAGTTCAGCCCGGCTCAGCGGCTGTTCTCACATGTCCTGTCGCTCTACCCGGAAAAGTATGCGCAGGCGGCCCATCGCTTCCTTCAAGGCGACCCTCGGCGCTTCAGGCTTGGAAACCACGAAGACCCATCTGCGACGACTAAGCGACTGATAGCGCAAGTAAGCCCGCACTGGTCTGGCGCAGATGTCGAAGCCTTTGTTGCCGCCGTCTATGCTTACGACCCGACGCCTTATGCCGATTTGGACGCTAAAGGCCGCAAGCTCTTTAGCGAGAGGGTTCGCCGGATAAAGCTGGGCCTTCTCTCGGCCCTGCCGTCCGAACGTTTGCCGGAAGCGACCCGACGACTTGTCATGGAGGAACGCCGCCGGTTCCCCCGTTCCGACGAGGGGATACGGCACTACGGTCCGTCATGGATAGGTTCTCCCATATCGGCGGAGCAGCTCGCAAAGGCGCAGGATGACGAGGTTCTGAACGCGTTTCGCCAACTGCCTGATAAGTATGAATGGGACCATCCGAACCGCATGATGGAGGGTGGCAACATACAGCTCTCGCGGGCCTTCGCAGAGTTTGCGAAGACCGACCCTCAGCGAGCGGCAAGCCTCATCCGCAGGTTCGAGCCGAGTTTTGGCACACGCGCAGCAGGCTATGCTCTGGAAGCCATCGCAGAAGCCGGTGACCCGCAACTCGTCATGACGCTGATGAAGGAGCTGGACGGGCGTGGCTTTACCGGCGACGAGTTCACGAACTCCGCTTCCGAAGCTGCGCGCCGACTGGTTCGCCGCGAAATTGCAGTCTCATCGGAAATCCTCGATCTCATTGAGAAATGGCTCAACGAGTCCGTTGCTCCCGATCTTGTCCCCGCACAGGCCGCGAATAGCAAGAGCGAGGATGACGATCTGGAGCTACTCGATATGGGGGCGGAAAAGGCAAGCGAAAAGGATCCGTCGAGACGGGAGAAAAGCATTCTCTGGGGAATGGGCTCGGCAGTCTCGTCTGGAAACTTCCCAAAGCTGGACGTGCTGGTTCATGCGCTGCTCCTAGCAGATCAGCACGACCGCGTCCTGGCCCTACTGACACGTGCAGGCGAACGCGGGGAAGACGAGAGAGTATGGACGGCAATCCTCCACTGGTTCCGTTACTTGAAGCCGACCGATAGTGCGGCGCTTGAGCGGCTTCTGGACGCGGTCTTTGACCGCTATCCAGCTCTTCTGAAGACGAACCAACTCGCCATTCTGTTCGCCTACCTACATTGGCGGCACGCTGACTTCGTGCGCACGTACTTGGAAAGGTGGGCAACTTCCGGTGACGAGTACTTCGAGCAGCTTGCGGGTGAACTGACGCCGCTGATTGCCTTCCTGCAACCCGAGCTGTCCTGGACGAAGCCGCTGCTTGAGCAGATCGTCTTTGGACCGGGCACGGAATGGACCCGGCTGGGGGCCATCAATGCCGCAGTCAACCTCTTCCCGGATGTCGAATTTCGCGACCGCGCATCTGAGCTGCTTGTTCGCATAATCCCCATGATAAGCGGGGTCGCCTGGAACAACCTTTTCGATGTGTTCCGGCTCGTTGATGAGATCACGCCCGACCCAAGCTGGCTCGCATTGCTCACTGCCATCGAAGCCAACCTTGCCGGGGCTCAGAAGATCAATGCAACATTCGTCGTTGATCGTCTCCAGACGCTTCTCCCCCATCACGCGCTGCTTGTGGCGAGGATCGCCAAGCACCTGATCGAAACCTGGCGCGACGAACTCGGGGACATCCAGACCGGAACAGCAGGGTCAGCATCCGAGCTGGTTGACCTTGCCATTACACTTCACCGCATCGGCGAAGAAACGCGAGAGATAGGCCTAGAGCTTTTCGAACAGCTGGTCGAGATCCAAGCTTACACCGCCAAGGAGACGCTGGAGCAGATTGACAACAGGTTCAGGACGCAGGCTCCGCAACGCCAACGGCTGCCTCGCCGAAACCGGGCGGCGAAGCGAGGGAGGGGGCAGAGCGCGAAGTCATAGGTCAATGTCGCCTTGGGCCATCTCGGCTCCTCGCACTACTGAATGACCATCCGCTACTTTCCCAGGGGCGCCAAAAGCAGCCAGTCTGCTGACGGCCCATTTCGGCCGTTCAATGTGTGCATCGCGATGCAGCTATCCGCCGTTTTCGGCATCTCGCGCTTTAACACCACGACGTTCTGCATACTCGATTAATGCGAGTTCAATGACAGCGGTTACCGAACGACGTTCGGACGCTGCGAGTTGTTCAGCCAGAGCTAGCACAGATGGATCTAAACGCGTTGTGAATGGCTTTTTTGTCATTGTCGCTTTTCGGCTTGAACCTTGCGTCAAAAAATGCATAACTGTGCACGTGCAATGCACATGCATCGCGCGTGCTGCGGCCGGTCTGAGTGCGGGAGCCACTCTGATCGGTCTGACCACAACCAGGCTGTCAGGAGTTCGGGTCATGGCTGATTCCGACAATACCACGACTTTGCCTTCCGTCCCGCAAGGGCTGTTTGCAGGGACAGCAGTTTTCGAAGGACGATGCTGAGTTTCCTAGGCCACAGATCCGATCGGCCTTGGAGGATGTATTCGCATTGGCCGGCACACAAAGCCGAACCAGGTATTTCCATACGGGGTTGGGCCAATCGGCAAATTTATAGAAAAGCAGTCCCGGATTATCAAACCCCTTCATCTAGTGGGATCGTGTGTTCCGCTAACTAGACATTCAAGCATGAGGATCTAAGAGCCGTACACCCTCACCCTTTTGGCCAGCGGACAAGAATTCGACACCCGCTTTTGTCAGAGCCGCCTCAATCGCCTGCAAAGTGCTGATCCGGGAATCGACCTTGCCGTTTTCCAATCGGGCAAGTGCATTCAGCGACACAATTGCCTTGTCAGCAAGCTCCTGCTGCGACCAACCAAGCAAAGCTCGTGCGGCTCGAATCTGTCGTGGACTGACCATGAGTCCACAATCGGCAGCCCGATATTCTTCGCCACCTATAGGGTTATTTTGCACCCTGTAAGGTATATAAAGTGGCGATTCGACTTTCGGATCATGCCGATACGAGAACCCGGAGCTTACGCGACAGACTCTCTGTAGGCCCGACTAATGGAGGAAAGGCCTTGTTGAAGCTGCAACGCTCCGTCCTCTTTCGGACGGAGCCGAAGCCGAAGATCGAGAGTGACCCTCATCCCGCCGATCAGCATGTCGGCAGGCAGATCGCGACCGTTCGTGTCCAGTCGGACGTCTCGCAAGCCCAGCTTGCCCGATCCATAGGCATCAGTTTCCAGCAGCTCCAGAAATACGAGAACGCGAGGAACCGCGTGAGCGCGTCGATGCTCTACGAGATCGCCAGCTCGCTCGACGTTCCTGTCGGCCGCTTCTTCGAAGGCCTGCCGGGAAACGACGAGACCCGCGTCGAGGCACGGCCCCTGCCGGTCGATGAGCGCCTGGATTTCATTGCCAGCGCTGAGGGTCGGCGCCTGATCGAGGGGCTAGTGAACCTTCCGCCGCGTGTGCGCGGTCGCATCTCGTCCCTGATCGCAGCGTTAGGAGAAGAACTGGCCCTCCTAGACACAAAGGCGGATAGCGAAACGGCCGGCGAATCCGCGCCGGCCGAATGCAGGACCGTCTGACAGCCGGATGCGCTTGTCAGCCGAATTTTCGTGTAGCGGGCAGGGCGATGCGGCCGCAAGTCGAGGACACGTCGATTTCGACGCCGAACGCCCGCGAGCGGGTCGCGAATCCCTCGAGGATCTCTCGCGCCGTGCTTCCCGTGACGGCGACGGGTACCAATCTGCCCGTTGCTGATCCGAGAGACTGGGCTTCCGCCCCGATCACGACGGGCAGGAGATCTATTTCTGCGAGGTTTCCGCCCGCATCATAGCGGCAGGCGGCGACGATGCTTTGCCAGACTTCCGGTGGATCCCATTCGGTTTCGTCGGGGTGGACGTGGAAGAGGAAATTTCCCAAACCGTAGAAGATCGGCGAGCCATTGTAGATTTCCACGGCCTGCAGCACCGGAGCGCCGTGGCTGACGAACAGGTTTGCGCCGGCGTCGATGCACATCCGGGCAAAGGTCCGCACCCAGCGCGGCACGTCCTGCCAGCCTGGTTCCCAATGATGGTGGTGCAGATAGGCGATGACGAAATCGCCTTGTGCCGCCGCGTGCCGGATAGCGGACAGATGGACAGTCGCGCTCCGCTGATCGACTTCGATCAGACGGCCAAAATCGGCGGCTTGCGTGAACACGGTGCCGTAGAAATTGATCTCCTTGCCGGCCGACACCTCTACCGGGTCCTCCGGTTGCGCATAGTTGGCAAGTTCAAAGGGGGAGCTTTGCAAATGAGCGCCCAGCCTTGCCAGTCTGCGGAAATGTCCGTCCGGCACCTCCATCTTGCGAACGGTGTTCAGACGATTGACGCCGGGCCGAGCCGGCCGGAAGGCCGTGCGGTCTTCGGCATACATGTTGGCCGGGCCGGGGCCTGCATCCATCGCAAGAAGCGCGACCTCGCTCGCGCCCAGCCGGCGGCGGCCCGGTTTCCTCGCGTCAGTCTCGTCGGCACCGATGCCGGCATGCAGGAAACCGCGCGCTTCCACCTCCTCCAGCGTCGAGAGGATGCCGCCAGCGCCGAGATCGAAAGCGTGGTTGTTCGCGAGCGCAAGCGCGTTGAAACCGATGGCCTGCAATGCGTCGAGCACTTCAGCCCTGGAATAGCCGAAGTATTTGCCCTTGGTCGGCCACCCGCCGTGCTTGCCGAGGATCGTCGACTCGAAGTTGGTGAAGACGACGTCGCCTTGGCCCAGGAAGTCCGTAACCGCGATGAAGCGTTCGTCATTGACGTCACGGATGTCGTGCTTGATCAGGGATTGGCCGGTAACGACCGCGCAGAACTGGTCTTTCATGGAACTCGCCTTGAAGGAGGGGAGGGCGCTGGCGTTCCGGCCAGCGCCACGTCAAATGTCGAAGTTGGTTACCGCCTATTGCGAGACGGCGGGTGAGATATCGCTTTTGAACCATTTCAGGCTCAGCGCCCTGATCGTCCCATCCTTGGTGGCCGCGTCGATGGCCGCGTTGAACTTGGCGAGCAACTCGGTATCGTCCTTGCGCATGCCCGCGCCGACGCCCGGCCCCCAGAGCCCGCCCTTCAATTCTGGCCCGAAAAACACCGCATCCGAGCCGGAAGGCGTCTCCAGAAAATCGCGCCAGGTGAAATAGTCGGCGAGGCCGCCGTCGATGCGACCCGCGGCAAGATCGAGCTTCATGTTGTCCAGGCTGTCATAACTGCGAATGGTCACGACATCGCCCAGGATCTCCTTCACGACGGCTTCCGAATTCGAGGAGCGCAGGGCCCCGATCGCCCTGCCGGCGAGTGTCGATCTGAGGCGTTCTATAGTCGCCTTCTCCTTGTCGCCGATGGTCGAGAGGTTGACCTTCTCCTTGATGTCGCCGGCGTCGAGACCCAAGTCCTTGCGCACAACGAACTGGTTGAAGCCGGCGGCGTAGGGAACGGAGAACGCGATCTTCTGTTTGCGTTTTTCCGTGATCGCCATGCCAGACATGATCACGTCGAACTTGCCGACAAGCAGTGCCGGGATGATCCCGTCCCAATCCTGCGGGACAAAGGTACATTTGATCTGGATGCGACGGCACAGCTCCTGTCCGACATCGATATCGTAACCGTAGAGTTGACCATTCGCGTCGGTGCTGTCCCAGGGTGGCGAAGCGCCTTCGGAGGCGATGGAAATGACGCGCTCGCTTTGCGCGCTCGCCGGGAATGCCGACATCAGGGATGCGATAGAAACAGCAATAGCCAGGGGTATGCGCATGATGCACCTCTTCGTTGGTTTGGATGGAAAAGCAGTTCAAAAGCCGCGGCGTCAGGGCAGGGGCGGCGTCGTGATCTCGTGATCAGCCAGGGCGGGGCGCAAGCGCGGCTTTCGTCGATGCACCGGATGGCCGTCGGTCGAAAGCCATCGCTCCAGGAGCTGGATCGCCTTCACCGCGATCGAGGTGAGCGATAGATAGATCGCTCCGGCGACGATGAAGATTTCGTAGGGTGCGAATGTGGTCGAAACCATCTGTCTCGCCATGCCGGTGATCTCGAGCAGCGTCACGGTGCTTGCCAGGGATGAACCCTTGATCATCCCCACGACCTCGTTGCCGTAGGCCGGAAGCGATATCCTGAAAGCGATCGGGAAGGTGACCAGGCGAGCGATCTGGAAGCGTTTCAAGCCGAGAGACGTGGCCGCTTCGGTGACACCCTTAGGCACGGACTGGAGACCGCGGCACAGGATCTCGGTGGTGTGTGCCGCGCTGTTCAGCGAAAATGTCAGAAGGGCGCACCAGAAAGGATCGCGCAGGATCACCCAGAAGATGCTGGCTCGCACCGCCTCGATCTGAGCGAGGCCATAGTAGAGCAGGAAGAGCTGAACGAGCATCGGCGTGCCGCGTATGACATAGGTGTATGCGAGCACCGCGAGCGAGAGGCCGGGGCGTCCGAACGCGCGGATGAAGGCCAGCGGCACGGACAGAAGAAATCCGGCCGTCAGCGACAAGACCGTCAGGGTCAGGGTGAGGCCAATGCCCGAAGGCAGGACAACCATTGCGTCAAACATCAAGCCGAGGTTCACGGGGCGCGCCCTCCTACCGGCCGAGTGCCGGATAGCGTCGCTCAGCCAGCCGGATCGACAGCAGCGTGACGGTGGTCAGCGAGAGATAGAGGGCGGATGCCGCAAGGTAGAAGGTCAGTGGTGCGCGCAAGGATCCGGCCCCCACATACGCAACGCGCATGATGTCTGTCAGGCCGACGATCGAAACCAGCGCGGTATCCTTGAAGAGCGAGATCCAGAGATTGCCATAGGCAGGTAGCGCCAGCCGCAGCATCTGCGGTCCGATGACGAAGACCCAGCGCTGCCAGGCGTTCAGCCCAAGCGACTTTGCCGCTTCGGTTTGACCCGCAGGCACCGCCGCAATCGCGCCGCGGAACACTTCGGTCGCATAACCGCTGAAGACGACCGAGAGCGCGATAACCCCTGCGGTGAATGCGTTCACCTCCACGTACCGGCCGGCGATCTTGCTGGCGAGCGTGGTTCCGCCGAAGTAGATGAGCAGGATAATGAGAAGTTCTGGCACACCACGGACAACCGTCGTGTAAGCCGTCACCACTGCGTTGACGCGGGGTAGGGCCGTGCCCTTCGAAATGGCCAGAAACAGCCCAAATGCCGTACCCAGGCAGCCGCTGACAAGAGCCAGGCTTATGGTCACGCTGAGTGCGACAACAAACTGAGTAGTAAAACCACCCATGGGGCGCTCTCCTCGACTCGCTATACCGCAGGATACGCCGGTCTTTTTTCACTCAGACCAAGTCATATAATCCAAGGTTGCGAATTGTTATATTTGTAACTTGGAGTTAATTGAAGATATTACCTAATTGTAGCGCCTGAAATTGCACACTCAATCTATAATTTTTATTGTTTTATCTATAACTCACCGTTATATACTGAGGTGGTACGTTGCTCCCCAGGTTAGCGTTGTCTGCTTCCCGGGTGGCGGTATCAGGGAAAGGAGCGCAGGGAATGGAGTTGCTGCAGAGCGACCTGAAGCTCCGTCAACTGAAAGTCTTCCGAGAAGTGTTGCGGGCCGGTTCGACAAGGCGAGCGGCGGCAGCGCTCGGGATAAGCCAGCCGGCCGTCAGTCAACACGTGAAGCAACTCGAGACCACGCTCGGCATCACACTCTTCAAGAGATCAGCCAACCGCATCGTCCCCTTGCAGGAAGCCTGGGAACTCCTGCGAAACGTAGAACTCGCCCTGGCGTCGCTGGATCGGCTGGAAGCGTCGATCTTCGCGATGAAGAACGACGAAAATCAACGGATCGCGATTGCCGCGCCTTCTGTTTTTGGTTTCGTGACCTTGCCCAAGGTCGTGGCGATCATCCACTCAAAGACGGCGTCAAACGTCCGGTCGATTTCGGGAAGCTACGAGCAGATCGGCGAGCACATCCTGGCTGGGCGGGCGGATCTTGGAATCTCGAGACTGCCGCTGGACCCAAGTCTGTTTGAATGGGCGCCGCTTGGGCCGGCACGCAACGTATGCATCTTCCATCCCGACCACCGCTTTTCAAAGCAGACCTGTATCGAGGCTCACGACCTGGCAGGCGAAACGATCGTCGATATCGATCCGCAGTTCGCCGCCCACCAAATGAACTTCAATGCATTGCGCTTCGCCGGCGTTGAGCCGAACATACTGGTGGAATTCGATTGCAACGGTCACGAAGCCGGATACGTTTCGGCTGGCCTCGGTGTTTCCATAACCAATGAAATCATCGCGCGCGAATACGCGGCGTTTCACTTGGGAATAAAGCCAGTGGAACCATCCGCGCTCTATCACTACGTCGCGATTTGGCAGAAGGGCAGGACGTTTTCCAGGGCATTGAACGTATCGCTCGAGGCGATCATCGCCGCGTTTTCAAATATGCCGACTGCGACAGGGTGACCACCCCTAGAGGGATGGTGTCTTCGACAGCGGCTGCCTTTGAATGAGGGTAAGGGTTCATCCCTATCAGAAAACGATCAGCCCGCGCCCCTGTGCAACAGAACGCGGTCCTTTTGAGCTCCGATGTCAACTCGTCTTGATGCCGATCTTGCGGCGCTTCGCTGGCGCCCTTCAAATCTGCTGCCAATGGCCACACTGCGGATTGCGGATGTTGGTGGTGCCGTAGTCCGCCTTGCCCTTCATCCGCTCAATTGGCGTCGGCATGCCCCATAACAGATTGGCAAGCTCTCGCTCCCCGTCCAGCGCATTGCGGACCACTGGGCCGGGCTGGTTGGGATAGATGTCCATGGACGGCTCAAGGTTGCCCAGGATGTCCCGCAAGGCCCGGGTCCACTGACGGATGGCCTCTTGCGACGTGGTGAGGTTGTAGAGGTTGCACGTTGTGACTGCTGTTGCGCGAAGGCCTTCGTTTGAAATTGGTCATCGTCTCAATGATCCGATCTCTTGCGGGATACCGAGACGATGGATCAATGAGCATCCTCCAGCAAAATGACAAGAACCCCATCCCCAGGGCCCGATAAGTGATGAACTGCATGACGACATAGAAGTTGAAGACCCACCAAACAGCGATAGGCAGGAGCCACTCGACCGCCTGTACAGGATGGCCTGTCGCTACCCAGAGGCCAATCCCGATTGAATAGAGCAAACAGAGGAGCCAAACGCCGACCGTCAACTTGATTTCCAAAGGCCAGGACTTGCCAAGCATTTTCATAACTCCGGCACCGGCTTGTCTCTGCAACTGAACTTGCCGCCCGTCCCCGAGTCCTTAATGCTCTCGTTGTAGAAAGCCCCCTTGGACCCCGCCGCCAACAGGGCAGACACCGTGCCTTGGTCAATCTCGCAGTAGTGGTACCAGACCTGCTTGAGCCGTATGAGCATATAGGAGTGCTCGGCATTGTAGCAGACGCGCTTTACCACGCTGCTGTCCAGTTCCCCGGTGCATTGGAACTTGGCGAGGTCTACCGGGCCACGATACTTCACGTCCACCGCTTCGGCGGCAACTGGCCAAGAGGTCATTAACGCGAGCCATAGAGCGGCACCAACCGCGTGGCATCTTGCCTTCACATGCATTCCTCACCCCATCCACCTAGCTCGTAGGCGCCGCCTCTGCGTGTTCTGCCCGTATCCGAAAAACGCTGGCCCGGCTGATCCCCAATGCCGCGACTGTATCGCTAACAGATTTCCCCTCCGCCCGCATCCTCATCACGTCCTTTGCCTTGGCGGGGCCGTGGGTTGCCGCCCCTCGTACTTGCCCTCGGCCTTGGCCTTCGCGATCCCCTCGCGTTGCCTCTCAAGCATTAGCCCCGTCCGAACTCCGCGATTGAGCCCAGCAAGTTCAACATCAGCGCCGCCAACGGCATCGCGGACATGTCGCGCCCCGATCTTCAGATCATTCTCCGGCGCGCCGCGCTGATGCTCCGAAACGTCGCTGGCGTGCCGCTGGACCCGGCGACCGCGGACGCCCTGAACTCCATCGCTGCTGAGATGAAGATAGGCCGGTCGGACCTCATTCAGATCGTGCTGCGTGAGTGGCTGGAAGCGAATGCCTATCTGCTGGTCAGGCAACTCGACGAAGACTCTGAAACCGACGGGAGCGCTTAGGCTTCCGTGATCGCGCCATAACCGTGCCCTCTCGAATCGGTCATGTGTGCAGTGCGGCGGACCTGATGTCCGCTTGGCCGGCGTCACCCCCAAAGCCACCCAGCTCCCAACTGGCGCCGGCCAACTTTTGCATTGAGCGCTTCTTGGGTCTCGTCTCGACCCGCACCTTGTCGCCGATCTCCTTCGCCATCGTCAAAGCCTTGGCCTTGGTGGTTAGCACCGTGCGGGGTAGCGCCTCTAGACCCATCGGCTGGGAAAGCATATTGAATGCAGCGAAACCGCTCGTTTGGGGAAGAGCGCCACCATGGCTCGAAGCGAGGCGGAACTCATGCACCGCGAAAACATCAAGTACTTGGAAGAGAAGCTGGAGACCGAGATGGGGCCCGCTGCTCGGGCAATGCTTCAGAAGCAGATCGACGAGGAAAAGGCGAAGCTCCGGAAGATTACCAACTGCCCACCAACGGAGTGGTTGAACTAGGCTTCCTCATCCCCTTCGCCCCAATGGCGCCAGTGGGTAGGATTCACATCGACGAGGCGGCCGGTTATCGCGTTCCTCCATCCGTTCGGCAGTTTTTCGCACGGGAATATGAGCGGGTGCACGCCATCCTCATCGAGAACGGCCAGTTCCAGAAGACGGGAAAACGGAGCTGTGATGATCAATCGCCACATGGGGCGAATATGCCACCAGTGCAATTCCATTCGCTTTGATCACGATTATTTTCCAGCCTTCAGAAATCGGTTGTGGAACGGCAGGGCTTTCGCGCTCGATCTGATGGGATCATCGCGCGCCAACGACTAATCGGCGGACGATTGCCGACCACGGCCTGCAAAAAACCGCCGCTCCATTCACGGCAGCGGCGGGCCGCCCCCGGGGTGACGGGGACTATGCAGGGGTTTCGCATGCCCCTGCTGTGCCAATGGTTTAGTTCAACCGGTGCCAAGTTTTCTATTTTAGGATTGCCTAATGTCTACGGCGGCAAAGCATTGCTCAGGCGCGTCCGCTCCGTCTTGATCTAAGTCAAGGCCGAGGCGGCGAAGGTCGGGCTGTGGATCGGAGCGTTTCAGGTCCCGTGGGATTGGCGTGCCGCGCATGCGGATAATGCTCGGCCCGCGACATGCCAGCCGCGCCGAACCTGCTTGCAAATCAGCTCCTGCGATCAAGCAAACTGGTATCTGGCCAACTGCGCCTGGGGCGGCAAGCTCGACCGCGACAAGAATGGCATTCCATCCGAGAGCTTGTGCTGAAGTGGAAAATGGTGGAGGAGGCTTCGCCCTGGTGGCCCTCACTACTGGCAATCTCGCAGGCGGGCTCCGCCGCGGCCCGGCTATATCAAGCGTGCGGAGCAAAGAGAAGCATATGTTTCAGCTCATATGTGCAGCCGAAAAACAAAGTGATTTCTTGTCGCCCTAAATCGTCCAGAATCGAGGCGTTGGTCAGCTAGATCGGAGACGACGGAGAGGTCGATGAAATTGTCGGTTCTTGCCTTGGCCAGCTCGATTTTATCGCTGGCATTTAGCGCTCAGGCAGCGCCGCTGTCGATTGGCGCGCCGGCCCACGATGGCCTGATCCAGCAGGCGCGCGTGACGTGTGCATACCTGACCCGGGACGGATACTGCGTCCGACCGCACAGGGTGTACAAACATAGGGGATATCGGCGTTATTACCGGCACCACCACTATCGGCGGATCTATCGGACTTACGAGCCGCCATACTACGGGCGCTACTATCGCCCGCGGCCGATCATCCGGGTCATTCCCAACTATCCACCGTTTTATGATGATGGCTGGGACTATTGAGAAGTTGAGAAGCGCGGCGCAAACGTCCCCACGCGTCGGGGAGCGTCGCCTCCCGTAGCCAGCCTCACCGTCGCCTAGGTCGCCAAAACAAACCCAGCATCGAAGGCTGGTTGGAGTATTTCATGAACATCCGAATTCTTTTCGCCGCAGGTTCCCTTGCGCTGGCCAGCCCACTCGCCGCTCCCGCAAACGCGCAAGAGACGTTCTATGGCTACGATTGCACTGATGACTGTTCGGGGCATCAGGCGGGATACGATTGGGCGCAAAGGAACGACATCACCGACGACAGCGATTGTGACGGGAATAGCCGGTCTTTCAACGAGGGCTGCCAAGCGTACGTTGCGGAGCAATCGCCAGATTCCAATCAGAACAGCCAGTCCGATGATGGAAACGACGACGAAGATGGTGGTGAATGAACCGGCACAACGCATGATCCGCTGGAGCCGGAACCCGACGCCACGATCCTCAAATTCCCAGCGCGACGGCCGAGCAAAAAGCTAAAACGCCCGCCACCTTTAGGCAGCGGGCCAGGGTCTGGAGTGCTGGGATCAGCCAGCATAGGGTCAACGAGCGGCGGTCGGATCGGTGCAGGGCCCCTAGTTGCGCTGACCGAGTAACTTCCTATCTGTCGCGAAGCCAAGGTCTCGGATGAGAACAGCCGCAGCGAATCGAACCTCCTTTGCTCGTTCCAAGTCGACGGTTCGGTCAGGTTCGCCGAATTGCCCTCCGGCCATCTTGTCGAAAAATGCCGCCCAGGGCCGCTCCATCCCCAGCGATCCGATTTAGCAAAGGCCTAGCGGCGTCAATGGCGGTCTCGAGACGCTCTGACGTTGCCCCCCAGGCCATTGGGAGGGTGATCTGTGTAGAAACGCACCGAACTCGGACCCCATCACGGATAGGGTCTATCGTGTTGAATTTGCGAGTAAAATTAACAATTTTGCAGGGTCACGATTGGTGCTTCTCGTGACCCCTCACCGGCGCCGAAAAGCGCAGCTGACGCAGATACTTAACCGTTCCACCGCGGGGGTCACGGTTCGGTGCGTTTTCACAGCCGATCTCCATGCCGAGCACCTCGCGCCGGCCGTCGCTGTTCACGCCCGCGGCGATGATGACGGCGACCGAGACGATGCGGCCGCCGCGGCGCACCTTGAAATAAGTCGCATCGATCCAAAGAGCTGTTTAGAGACAACGCAGCAGGGTTGCTCCTGTAGGTTTGGTGGAAGAGACTGCGTCGCTTTCATCCGGCAATGGTCCTGCCATCAGATTTGTTGGCGGCCGCGAGAGCAGGATGCGGGGAGGCCAGACCGCCGAGGCTCATCGGCAGTCTGTCCTCAGCTGCGCCGTAGAGGTCGCTATTTATCGCGGCGCTTGTCTTAGATAGGCGGGATCAAATTCAGCAATATCGCTTAGTCTTTCCCTGTCGGCGAATGCGACATAGCCCCTGGTGAAGGTTGCGCAGCCCTGCTGCCGAAGCTGGCGAAGCATGCGATTGACGTGGACGTTAGTCAGACCCAACGCGTCACCGATGATGCTTTGGGTTAGTGGGCATCGGTATCCAGCCTCGTCGCCCAGACCAACCAGCCGCAGGCGAGCGTCCAGTTCCAAGAGCAGATGCGCCACGCGAGCAAGTGACGAGCGCCGGCCGAGATTGACGATTTGCTGCTCAAGAATCGCCTCCTGCCGTGACGCAGCCCATTGAAGCGCATCGCCGATCTGATTCTCAGAGCGAGCCACATGCATGAGGTCAGACTGGACCATTTCACAGAGGACGCAGTCCGATACGGCGGTGAAGGCGTCGCCAGGATGATCCTTCGGCGCAATCATGTCACCGGGAAGGTAGAACCCGATTATCTGCCGTTCCCCGCTCAGCAACACTTTCCACGAGTAGGCCCACCCACTTCCAATAAGCCAGACCCGGTTTTTCCGGACAGCTTGCCTGCCCCACAGGTCCTGTCTCGCCCGCACGAAGCGCCGCTCAGACCGGAGGCTAAACAATGAAGACAGGTCCTCCACGCGCATCTCACGAAACCCTCGCAATTTCCGCTGCAGGGCAACTGCGCACATCGTGACTAGCCCGTGCCCGGCACCTCGACCCACACGGTTGAGGAGAAAGTCGCGATCGCGCTGCATCCTGATAGCCAGAAGAGGGTTCTCCTGTCCGAGCTGGGGCAGCTCTATCGCGGCACAGGTTATGCCCTCCACCGTTCCAAGCTGGTTCCGCTTCGGCTCGATGTAGAGATCATATCGGCCTTGTCCCTCGGCTCCGAGGACCACCACCTCCTGACGGCTAGAGAGACCGGTCTGAATAGCCTTTCGCTTGACCGCCTCGAGCGGCTTCGCGTACTCCGCAGGCATGAGTTCGGCATCAGTCTTTCCCAGAACGGAGGACGCCTGGTACCCGAGCTTGGGATTATGGATCCACGTGTATCTAAGAGAAAGATCCTGTTGAAAGACCACTACGGAAGTGTTTGACAACGCTTCCTCGAACCGGCGCCAGCTCTGCGCAAGCGCTTCTTCAGTCTCCTTCTGGTCGGTGACGTCGAGCATCACTCCGCGAGTGCGTATAGCCCGACCGCTATTGTCGCGATATATTTTGCCACGTGCTTCCAGCCATCCGATGGAACCGTCTGCTCGATGGATACGAAATCTGTTACGCACGAATCCTCTAGTAGCGTCCTTGAACGCAGCAGCGGTTTCTCCGGCAACGCGGACCCGGTCTTCTGGAATATACCGCGCGCGAATCTCTTCGAAGTCGAGGCGCTTGCTTTCTGGAAAGCCAAAAAGCTGACTGATCTGGGGAGAGAAAACTACCTCACCGCTTGCAAGATCAGCTTCCCATTCGCCAATCCCTACCGCCGCAGCTGCCGTCGAATCTTCTTGTTTTTCGCCACTTACCATCCGCCGTCCATCGGTTGCAAATTTGCACGACTACGGCTCACAATGGACGAAAAGAACCCTCCGCCCTTTGATCTCAATCAAGATTTTTTGACCGCAAATTAACCCGAATCAAAGCCCTTCGGCGGCTGCCCTGTCAAAATGCATAGCGTTAACCGCTTTGGAGGCTGAGAGTGTGGTTGCGAATGCATCTTGTAAGGTGTTGGCTGTGCGATTGAAGCCGCAAATGTCTGTCGCAATACTGGTTGACCTTGGCATGACGAATGGAGAAATCGCCCGCTATCTTGGGATTTCAATTGCACATGTCGAAGATTTTCGAAATCGATCGTGCCTCAGGATGTGGTGTAGCTAACGGCGTTGGTCGCCGCGCTCTCCGGCAGACAGCCGGGTTGATCAGCGTGCACGGCTGGCAGGCTGATGAGCGGATCATCGCTCAACTGGTGGTGGTTCCAGTGTCATGTAGCAGGCCCGCTGCACGGCCCATTCATCATTTTGTTCAAGCAGCAACGCGCGAACGAGACGGACTATGGCATCGTCATTGGGGAAGATGCCGACGACCTCGGTCCTGCGCTTGATCTCGCCGTTGAGACGCTCGATCGGATTCGCGCTGTGAAGCTTGGCCCGGTACTCCTTCGGGAAGGTCATGTAGGCGAGCACGTCAGGTTCGGCGTTGTCGAGGATGGCGGCCAGCTTGAAGGCGGTGGCAATGAACGCCGAGACGACGCGGCGGCCGCTCTTGCCGGCGTGCGCCATGACGTTCCTCATGAAGGCGACGCTATGCCGACGTCGGCATAACGTCCACAAGACCGCCAACGTCCTTAATAAGGTGCCGCTCTCGGTGCAGGCCAACATGAAGACGGATTTGCGCGAGATTTACGGCAGGTCGGCGAACTGGATGCCATTGTCGGTGAGCACGGTGTGGATCTTGTAGGGGACGGCTTCGACCAACTCCTCGAGGAAAGTCCTGGCGGTGACGGTGGTCGCCTTCTGCATCAGCCGAGCGAAGGCGAACTTCGAGGTCCGGTCTACCGCCACGAAGAGGTGGAGCTTGCCCTCCTCGGTTCGGACCTCGGCGATGTCGATGTGGAAGTAGCCGATCGGGTAACACTTGAAGGGCCGCTTGGCGGGCTTGTCGCCGGCGACCTCGGGCAGGCGGCTGATCCCGTGGCGCTGCAAGCAACGGTGCAAGGACGACCGCGTCAGGTGCGGGATCGTCGCCTGCAGCGCATAGAGACAATCATCCAGAGGCAGCAGCGTATGCTTGCGAAAGGCGACGACCATCGCCTCTTCCTCGGCCGTCAGTACGGTCGAGCGCACAGTCTTCGGGCCCATCGGCGCATCGTGGACAAAGGCCCGTTTGCGCCACTTGGCGACGGTCTTCTGATTAAGGCCGTGCTGCGAGGCTAACTCTTTGAGCGAAGCCTTCGATCGCTGTATCGCTGCTCGGATGGCGTGCGTGGTCGTGGCGCTGCCGTGAAGTATCTGTCCCATAGCTTCTCCCGAAATGAAGGATCAGCTTGACTGATTCCCCCACACTCCGGGACCAGACACCTAGGCTTCCTCATCCCCTTCGCCCCAATGTCGCCAGTGGGTAGGATTAACATCGACGAGAAGGCCGGTTATCGCGTGCCGCCACCCGTCAAGCACTCTTTCGCAAGGGAATACGAGCGGGTGCACGCCATCCTCATCGAGAACGGCCAGTTCCAGAAAACGGGAAAACGGAGCTGTTATGATCGATTGCCACATCGGGCCAATATGCCCTTAGCGCAATTTCATTCGCTTTGATCATAATCATTGCAGCCTTCAGAAAATCGGTTGTGGAACGACAGGCCTCTCGCGCCCGAACTGATGGGATCATCGCGCGCCAGCGACTAACCGGTGGACGATTTGCCGACCGCGGCCAGCAAAAAGACCCGCCGCTCCATTCACGGCAGCGGCGGGCCGCCCCTGGGGTGACAGGGAGTATGCAGGGGTTTCGCATGCTCCTGCTGTGCCAATTGGTTAGTTCAATCGGTACCAAGTTTTTTTTAGATTTGCCTAATCTATGCGGCGGCAGAAACCCCGACCCTGCCACGGCCGGCGTTCTATGGAGCCACCCTGACCCTGCGAGCGCCGGCCACATCCCAAAGACTGTCGCCTGATCAGCTTAGATTGCGGAACCTCGGTACTGTGCGGCCTCCTTCCACAAAGCGAGCGCAAGGGCAGGCGTACGACCCTTCACCTCATATTCACGGCCTAGATGGTCTCCTGACGCAATCCACACTGTCTTCGAACGCTGGTATAGCGCGATCCCTCGCGCGCTCGCCCACTCGCACAACTCTGAGTCATTTCGATACATTCGTCCGCAACCTGTATCTCAAGATGCCTTAAGTTAAGCATAGGCGCGTCCGCTCCGTTTTGATCTAGGTTAAGGCCGCGTTTGGATAAGGCGGTTAGTTTGCCTCAGGGCCAATGGAGCTATGCTGGAATTTGGGTGACGAGGCTGATCAAGCGGCGCTCTGCGGCTTCAATTCGATGACCTCGATTCCATCTTGGAATCTGGCACCTGCGATGAGTTTCGGCAACTGATTTTGTCCTTTCAATCGTCGCCATGTCCTGGCGGCGGCCATGACCAGTTTGAAGACCATCAGCCTTGCGGTCTTCGATGATAGGGAGCCTTTCGTGCGCACCGTGCGATGGCGAACGGTGGCAAAAACGCTCTCGATGGGATTCGATGTCCGCAGATGATCCCAATGTTCGGCGGGGAAATCGTAGAACGCCAGCAAGGCATTCTGATC
>NZ_FMXM01000042.1 GCF_900103325.1 Mesorhizobium qingshengii
GGCCGACGAGTTGGGGTTGACCATCGCTGTCCTCCATCTCCCGCCCGGCACCAGCAAATGGAACAAGATCGAACACCGCCTCTTCTCGTTCATCTCGAGAAACTGGCGTGGACGACCGCTCACCGATTATCGCACCATCGTCGAACTCATCGGCGCCACAACCTCGACGGCGGGACTGACCGTTCGTTGCGAACTTGATGAAAACCGCTATCCCGCCGGGATCAAAGTCTCCGACGAGGACATGGCCAGCTTGAACATCATTCGCAACGAATTCCACGGTGAATGGAACTATACAATCAAGCCGCAATCCCAAAAATTAGCGCGATAAATTATCGACACGTCCTAAGATGAAACGCACAGGTCTGTGGGGCACGACGTTTCAGCATCCTGTGCAGCTGCTGCTAAACAAGCGGTCGGAGAGACAACAATGAAGCACGACGATGAGACGCACAAATATTACTATCCCGTGGAAGGACGCACCGACGGCGCCATCGGCGATGCTATCGCATTCATCGCGATCATCTTGGTGCCGGCGGGCATCTACGTGGCCTGGAATACCGTGGCCTCATGGATTTCGGCACTCTTCTCCTAGGACTGCAGTTTCGTGAAGGAACCGAGCAACGCGCGCAAATCGTCGTCATCAATCTCGCACCAGCCGTTCCCCAACAACCGCCGGAAATAAGCTGCCTTCATTTTCATCTCAACGACATCGGCCACCGGCGCAGCGGCCGCGCGCCGACGCGCAATAGCCTCTTCCGCCATGACCGAATCCAATCGCCGGCCGATCTGGGTCGCGTCCGGCCCTTCGGCCCCCATCCATCGCCTGCCGAGACGTTCAACCATGGCGACTGCTTGACGATGCGCCGCGAGCAGATTCGCGACCTCATCAGCCTCTTCCATCACTCCGTTGTTACAGACCACTTGAATGGGCATCGACCGGCTCCACGCGCATCTCGTCATTCGATCATCTCCCGCACCGGGATAAAAACGTTGATTGAGGACGAACGCACGATAGGATACGAAGCCTAGCGAAACGAGACGAAACTAGAGCCTATAAGTTGTTGTTTAAGAACGGAAAGTTATTTCTCCCTCCGCCGAGAGACGGGAGTGATTTCAAAGAATTGTTCAAGCGACTGGCGGCGGCGGGTGCGGGTCGGCTGTTGGGCAAAGACGGGTTTCCTGCAGGCCCATGGACACCCGAGCTCCTTGCAGAGGCGATTTCACAGTTTGATTCCAATCGGGTCGGGGTCGATCAGCGAACGGTGCAGCTTTGGTTTCAAGAGAACGAGAAGGGAATTAGCACTGCCAACATTCGTTGGCTGGCGAGGATTTTTGGATGCGATGATCCGGTCGCAACTAGCGAATGGCAGATGGAGCTTAGTGCGGCGCAATCGCGGTTATCGGCCAAGAGACGAGAATGGAAGAGAGCCGGGAGCAGCGTTGCACAGGAGATTCCAGATACGGCATTGACCGCGAACTTCGATGACGAGACAGATTCACCGGCAGAGCTAATACGGGAGACTGACGCCAGAGGGCCGAGGCGCCGTTTCAGTTTGGCGAGGAAATCGGAGGCGTTTTTTAGTCGCGGATCTCCCCTGAATTTACCGGCGTCGGTGTTTGCGGGTGTCACCGCTCTTGGGTTTTTGTCGTATCTTACGGGGATTCACAGCGTGACATATGGCAGGGCGGATGGCGTCGTCAAGCAGGTTGGGTTTCTTTGGACGGCGAATTGGACATTCGTCTTCATGTTATTTTTGCCACTGTTTTTTGCCTTCGTGACCGAGCTGGTGACCTTTTGGAGAGATGAAGGCCGCCCAAAGCTTGTAGCGCAGGGCGACAAGATGGAAAGCGACGATGTCTGGGCGCGCAGCGTAGAAGCATCTTCGTATTCATATTGGGCGGTATTGTTGATTTGTGTGGTATTCGCCGGTCTTTTTCAGTGGATCGGCGTGTCACTAATCCCGTTGCTCAAAGGTGGTGGCAACTATGCGACGGATTGGGGCTCATTAGCGATTGTGCGCCCTGAGGTTATATCGGTACCGGAAGCGGTCGTATTCACGGGGCTCGCCTACCTATACATGTGCATCTGTTTTTATCTGTTCTTCGCAGGCCTCATTTTGCTTCATACGGTGATCCATGATCTTTGGAGAATTGGAGAAGCAGCGAGTAATCCGCCGGAGGTGGATTATCAACACCAGCTCCATGAAACCAGCCTCAGGGTTATGCGGGCGATTTTTCGGTGTACTGTTTTGGGACTTCTGATCGCCATAGTCATGAAGCTCCAGAGTGCTTACCTGACATCGCGCGGAGAGAACATTGTGGCTTGGTTGGTCGACGATATGTCGTCCGCCTTCTATGGGAGAAATGATGTGAGCGCCGGGATTAGCTACCGTAGGCCGACCCATTACAGTAGCCTTCTTGTCGCTATTTCGACCTGTGTTGTATTTCTGTACGGCTTCATCCGCTTAGGTGTCGAACGTCGGTTTTTTATGCTTTTGTGGAGGATGTCAGCGATCGTAGCGTTACTCGGGGCTGGCTACTTGCTGATCGATGCATTTGTTGGCTTTTCGATCCTTCTGGGCGTTGGAGTGCTGTTCGCAATATACGGCCTGTTTGATCCAGGGCTGGGCGAGGGCAAGCGAGTAGGTTAGGAAACAATCAGAGTGTATCATAGATGGCTTGATCATTGGGATGAGCGGCGGGCGCGACGCGGTGAGGAAGGAAAGAAACCAACGGGTTTCGCCCTTGACGCAGAACGCGCCTTTCCATGTGCGAACAAAATAACAAGTATCGAGGAATTCTGTGCCCTCGCGGACCAAGCCGTGGCTGATCCAGCCTTTTTCGATGACCGGAATGTGAGTGATCAGGGGTTTGAAAGGCTAGCTGGCTGGCTGCAATTTCCATCGGACATTTCTACTGATGTCGAACAGAACAATGTCGTCTCAGCGAAAATCACAGAAAGCGGGTCGTTCGATCAGGCGATGGTGATTTTTCACCATTGGAATGCAAGCGCCCGGAATCGTCAGATTGCCCACTTTTTCTCGCGGCGTGGCATCACCGTTGTCGAGATTGCTATGCCTTATCACTTGGAACGTAGCCGTCCCAGCTCCGTGCACGCCGACTATATGCTTAGCCCTAATCTCGGTCGAACGATCCAATCGGTAAGGCAGGCAGTGTTGGATGGGCGAAAACTCATACGTTGGTTGAAGATCGAAGGCTATCGAGAGATTTCGGTTCTCGGTATGAGCTTAGGCTCCTGGGTTGCGGGTCTGGTCGCGGCGCACGACTCGGCTGTGTCAAAAGCCTCGTTGTTTCTGACGGCGGGGAGTCTAGCGGATATGGTTTGGACGGGTCGCGCGACACGATTGATACGTGATAGCCTTGAGCCTGAGATTGAGCTGACCGATCTCAGAAGGGCCTGGGGTCCACTTAACTTGGAGAACTACGCCTATAGTTTGGCACGGCCTGATCTCGATCTTCATGTTGTGTTGGCTAAGAGAGACAAAGTGGTTTTGCCAAAGCTATCGGAGAGGTTCATGCAGGCTCTGAAGGACGCCGGAGCTAGGCCAAATATTTTGAAATTGAACTGTGGCCACTATTCGCTCGCAATGCCGCCTTACATTTTATTGGCCGGTTTGAGCTTGAAGCGGTTTCTGTCGCGTGCTGACAAGTCGGCCCAGCGAGCATGAGTTTGGCTTTGGCCGGTCAGTTAATTAGCAAATTCTCTGGTAGGCATCACGACACGAAATTGATGAATGTGGGGTCGCCCCCTACCTGAGCCGACCCTTGGAAGTGGCTGACAAAGGCGCAGGCATGAGACCCCTGTTCGTTACAGCCGCCGGCAATCACACCGGACTAGGTTTGACGGCTTGTTCTCATATGGTTTCGACCCTCATTTGAAAGCTGTTCATCAGCAGCATTCCCGGCGCCGGCACAGTCGTCCATCTCAAAGTCCCCTTATCATCCCCGCCGCTGCAACAGGCTGGCAGCCGACGACGACAGGATTTGCCCGACAGCCGCGGCGGGGGGCGCTAGTCTAGTCAGCCGCCGGGCCTGACCGGCAGGGCATAGGAGCGGTCGCCGGCTGGGGCGACACCTTTAGGAACACTCGCGGGCGGCTAGGTGTCGGCCCTGCCAGGCGGGATCTTTTCGGAAAACAGGAAGGTCGCTGGATCAAGTTTCAACGCCTTGGCGATCGCCGCAATCGTGTCCACGCTGATATTGCCGCTAGCGCGTTCCAGTTTGGTGAATGTCGCCTCCGCCACACCGATGAGCTCGGCCATCTCATAGCGGTGCAAAGTACGTCGTTGTCGTTCAAAATCGATGATGTGCGCCAGCCGCTTGCGGATCGCATTGTCGTCCAACCGATGCGCCCATTCCGGAACTTTCTTGCCGCCGGCGAGCAGTCCTGCAAAAGACACCTGCAAGCCGTTTGCCATGATCTGCAGCGTCGTCAATGTGACATTATTTTTCTGACGCACAGTCTGAATGTAGGTTCGATAGGCCAGTTTTTCGCCCCCGGCGGTCCGAAACAGTTCGGCCATGTGCATATGGGATAGGCCGCGCCTGGCTCTCTCCCGCTCAAGCGTCAGTGCAATGTTGGCGCGCAACGGGTTGTTGACCACGCCTCCGTCGTCTCGTTTCATAAATCGGTGTAGTCGCACAAACCTGCCTTTTCGACCTGTCCTTTTTCGCGCGGATCATCCATAGTAAACTGTCAAATCTGCAGCGAGGAAAAGGCTATGACCATACTCAAATTCCTACTAGGGGTTGCCGTCGCCATCGCGGGCGCCGCAGCTCTTCCATCCCAATCGAAAGCGTCGGAATGGGGCTGTCAGGTCCTCCTATGCCTTTCCGGCGACTGGCAAGCCACCCCCTCGTGCCATCCGCCAATTTACAAGTTGATTGCGGCGATGGAAGCCCCGGGTTTCAATTGGCCGACCTGTCCGCAAGCCAACTCCAGCGCGGCGAGATTTGAGAAGTATGAGGATTGTCCGTCTGGCTGGCAAGCAGTTGGGAGCTCCGAGTCCGATCGGCCGGGCTTAGGTCAAGAACGGAACATCTGCCGCATCGCGGCCGACAGGCTCTCCTTGCCCGTTGCTTTCAAAAACAACGCCCTCGGCGGGCATCATGGAGACGGATCACGTTCGGTCCTAATCGAAATCGACGGTAAGGTGGTTGCGGCAACAATCCGGACCGCGGGAAACGATCGAGGGCATTCCCTTGGTAATGGCCCCACCTACTACACCATCTCTCGGCCGATGCGCGGAAAGCCCTGGTTCATCGAGTACGACGACGCGAACGGCAAACGCCAGAAAAGCTGGTTCAATCTCAACATGCCCTAAGCCAGGCGATCAAGCAGAACGAGGCACTATCAGGTCAAAATTCTGGGAGGTTTGTGGTGTTTAGGGTACTTCTCCTGTCCACTGTGATTTTGAACACAGGGGCTGTGTTGATGGCGGCTGGTCAGAGCGACAAGCCGCGATCAAGCGTGGACAATCCTATGTGGCCCGCTTCGCTGAAATGGGAGTGCAAGACTGCTGCCAAAATCGTGTGTGAGCGTGATGGCAGTTGCTCGGTGGCTGACGACCACACTGGATTTGTGCTGAACTACGGCAGCAACGAAGCTGAGTTCCCGACCAGCAATGTCAGGATCAAACGCCACTATCAACAGACCGTGCAGGCAAGCCCTTTGCAGCAGGAAGTTAAAGTCGAACTGGCCGACAATCGGGTTCTGTGGCTGACGGCCGTGGATGCCAGCCGCACGTATTCGCAAGCGTGGGTCGGCGCACTGAGCGAGTTGAAGGGTGGCGCGGTGCTGATGGTATCCGAGGGAGTCTATTGCATGCCGCACAAGTGAGTGCGCCGAGAGGGGAGGCGAGCGAAGGCCGATATGGTCTGGGCTGGGACGCCGCGGTTCCGAAGAAGTCAGCGCCCAACGCCAAGGTTTAATCAGACGCCGAGATTGTGTTAGTTGACATCCTGCTGGCGAATCCGAGGCTTAGAGTAATCCATAATGTTGCAGAACTGATCGGTTGTCTCTCAATTACCATAGACAAGACTTTTAATAAGCGCGATAAATACATAGGATAATCAAGAAATATTGAACGCTTACTATTGAAAGTCGCATAATCTATCTTATGGAACTTCAATTTTGGCAATGAAAACAACGGCATGATGTGGATGCCGGTATTTCCCGTGTGCATACCAACGATCGTCCATGGAGCATTTCGCGCTGTGTCTAAGTGCATTCCAGTCTGCGGTGCACCCCATACCGTGTATGTCATCATGGCGAGCATGATACGATGTGATCGGCATACATGGAAAACCTTTCCAACACTGCCGCCCACCTAGACGAGCTTGGCATTGTGCCGTCAGACAGAACGAGCCGCGTTCCACCCTTTGCGAACGGATATCCGGCGGCGTCGTCGCCTTTGCTACTATCAACGGCAATCAACAAGGGATCGTGCCCTCACGTTACCCACCGGGGGCGTCGCGTTGACGCCAGCTTCTGCGAGTGCAAAACGCTAGAACCGCCTGCTTGCGTGATGTTGACGCACCGACAATTATCGTGGAAAACCAAAATAAATCGGTTCAGCTGCTTTCTGCAGCGGAATTTAGCCCAGCCAGATCAGGGATCATGGACGATCAGGGAAAGCCAACAAGGCAACGCAGATCTGGAGGAAAGACGGGCAACAACGTCAATGCGGACCTGATCGCCGTCGTCGTCGCCATGAACAACAGCGTTCCCTGCGTTCTCACCATCCCGCAGGCAAACGCCCTGCCATCAGGTCCGTTCGAACTCGCTCACCGTTCACTGCAGTCCGGGCTCAGGGGATGGGTCGAACAACAGACCGGCCACCCCCTCGGCTATATCGAGCAGCTCTACACTTTCGCCGATCGCGACAGGATCGGCGCCGAAGAGCGCGTCATCTCGATCAGCTATCTCGCGCTCACCCAGGCCGAAGATGCGTGCGCGGCGGCCAGGCGCTCGTGGGCAAGCTGGTACGACTATTTTCCATGGGAAGATCATCGCTCCGGCGCGCCGACGGCAGTGTTGGAAGACCTGCGGCCACGCCTGAGGGAATGGGCGGACAGCGCTGACCACACATCCGTACGGCTCGACCGCCGGCGACGCGCGTCTGTCGCCTTCGGCTTCGACGACCGGTCGTGGAACGAAGAGTTCACGCTGCAGCGCTACGAACTTCTCTACGAGGCAAGGCTGGTGGAGGAAGCGGTACGCGGCGGACCCTCAGCCGCGCCAACCGCGGTTCCAGGTAAATCCATGATCGCCGATCATCGCCGTATCCTGGCCACGGCGATTGCGCGACTGCGCTCCAAAATCAAATACCGGCCGGTGGTGTTCGAACTGATGCCGCAGCTTTTCACGCTCTTGCAGTTGCAGCAAACCGTTGAAGCGCTCTCGGGCAGGCTCATCAACAAACCGAACTTTCGCCGGCTCATCGAGCAGCAGGAGCTGGTAGAAAAGACCGGGGAAACGACCACTGAGACCGGCGGCCGGCCGGCGCAGCTCTACCGCTTCCGCCATGACGTTCTCGATGAAAGGCCGGTGGCCGGGACAAAATTGCCGCTCATACGGGCTTGACATTCCTTATAGTCATAAAGGATATATGTCTTATATTCCTATAGACTATAACCGGAGGCTCGATGAGCGCCATCCTGCCTTCAGGTGCGTCCCTGTACGACCGCGTTCGCAGCGTGGTCCCGCCCGTCGAGTGGCCAGCCTTCGCCGGCGATATCGAAGCTATCCTTGAACTGAAGCGGCGGAGAAACGCCGTCATCCTGGCGCACAACTATCAAACGCCCGAGATTTTCCACTGTGTCGCCGACATCGTCGGCGACAGTTTGGCGCTTGCCCGCAAGGCGATGGCGGTCGACGCTGATGTCATCGTGCTGGCCGGCGTCCACTTCATGGCCGAGACGGCGAAGCTGCTCAATCCGCAAAAGACGGTGCTCATTCCTGACCTGCAAGCAGGCTGTTCGCTGGCTGACTCGATCACCGCCGAGGACATTCGGCTGCTGCGGCAACGCTATCCGGGCGTGCCGGTCGTCACCTACGTCAACACTTCGGCCGAAGTGAAAGCCGAGTCCGACATTTGCTGTACCTCCGGCAATGCCAAGGCCGTCGTCGAGTCCCTCGGCGTTCCCCGGGTGATCATGCTGCCCGACGAGTATCTGGCCCAGAACATCGCCGCCCAGACCGAGGTGGAGATCATCGCCTGGAAAGGGCATTGCGAGGTGCATGAGCGTTTTACGCCCGCCGACATCCGCCAATTGCGCGAGGGCCATCCAGGGGTGACGGTGCTGGCGCATCCCGAGTGCCCGCCGGAGGTCGTCGCGGAAGCTGACTTCTCCGGTTCGACTGCCGCCATGTCGGATTATGTCGGAAGGCAAAAGCCGCCCCGCGTCGTGCTGATGACCGAATGCTCGATGAGCGACAACGTCGCGGTCGAGCATCCCGAGGTCGAGTTCATCCGGCCCTGCAATCTGTGCCCGCACATGAAGCGCATAACGCTAACCAACATCCGCGCGGCTCTCGAGCACAACCGCCATGTGGTGACCATCGCACCCGAAATCGCCGGTCGCGCGCGGCTGGCCGTCGAGCGGATGCTGGCCGTATGAGCATGGACGTCCACCATCTCGCCGGCCGGCCGGTGATCATCGGCGGCGGCATAGCCGGATTGATGACCGCGCTGCACCTGGCGCCCGAGCCGGTGCTTCTCCTGGCGAGGACGCCATTGGCTGCTGACGCCTCCAGCACGTGGGCACAGGGCGGGCTCGCCGCAAGCCTCGGCGACGACGACGATCCGGCATTGCACCTGGCCGACACGCTCGCCGCAGGCGATGGGCTCTGCGACAGGGAGATGGCGAGACGCATCCTTAATGCGGCGCCGGGCGCGATCGAAACGTTGGAGGGCTTCGGGGTCCGCTTCGACCGCACGCCGGAAGGAACGGTGCGTCTCGGACTGGAGGCCGCCCACAGCCGGCGCCGCATCGTTCATGCCGACGGCGACGGCAGCGGGCGCGAGATCATGCGTGCCCTGGTCGCGGCCGTCCGCTCGACACCGACAATAGAGGTCGTCGAGGGGTTCGAAGCGCGCCGGCTGGCCGTGGAGGACGGGAAAATCGCCGGTGTTCTGGCGAGCGGTTCGGCGGGCCCGGTGTTCTTCAGCACGGGGCGGACCGTCCTCGCCACCGGCGGGATCGGCGGGCTGTTTCTCGACAGCACCAATCCGCTGGGCAGTTGCGGACAGGGCCTGGCGCTCGCGGCCCGCGCGGGGGCTGTGCTTGCCGACATGGAATTCATCCAGTTCCACCCCACCGCGCTCGACGGATCGAACCGTCCCATGACGCTGATCAGCGAGGCGGTTCGCGGCGAAGGCGCTGTGATCGTCGATGAGACCGGCCGACGTTTCCTCGACGGCTTGCGGGGCGCGGAACTCGCCCCACGCGACATCGTCGCGCGCGCCGTCTGGAAGCGCCTTGCCGATGGCCATCGCGTCTTTCTCGATGTGCGGGAAAAACCCGGCCCGGCATTCGCGCGACAGTTTCCGACGATCGCATCGGCCTGCTCCAAGGCCGGCATCGATCCGGCGCGCGACCTCCTTCCCATCCGGCCGGCGCAGCACTACCACATGGGTGGCGTCGCCGTGGATCTGGCCGGGCGTACGTCGGTACCAGGACTTTGGGCTTGCGGCGAAGTCGCCTCGACCGGGCTGCACGGCGCCAACCGGCTTGCCAGCAACTCGCTGACCGAAGCTGTCGTCTGCGCCCGCTGGGTCGCCGAGAATGTGGCCGGTTCGCCCGACAGCGGCGGAAAGCCAGCCATGGAACCTCACCTGCCCGCGCCGGACCCGAGGCCTGTACGGCCTCACCTGTCGCGTGCCCTCGGAGTCACGCGGGATGGCGAAGGGTTGAAAGACGCCGCGCGGGCCTTGTTACCGCTGGCTCGGCAGCACGATGCAGCATCCGATCCCGCGGCTGTCGGGCTGATGATCGCGATTGCCGCCTTGCGGCGCCGTGAAAGCCGTGGGGCTCATTTCCGGACGGACTTTCCGCATCATGCGACTGTTGCCCAGCGCTCCGAAATCACGCTCGAAGCCGCCCTTGTGGCGGCGCGGGAACTCGAACCCCAGCTGGAAGATGTCCCATGATGAACCTCTTACCGCTTCCCGCAATCATGCTCGAGCCTCTGGTACGGGCAACTCTCCTGGAAGACCTTGGCAGGGCCGGTGACTTAACCACGGACGCCATCGTGGCGAAGGAACGCCACGCGACGACCATGCTTGCGGCGCGCCAGCAAGGCATCGTCGCCGGTCTCGACCTGGCGATGCTTGCCTTCAGATTGATCGATCCGAATGTCGAGATGACGGTGGAGCGAGCGGACGGCGGCGAAGTCGCCCCGGGAGAGACCATTGCGTCGGTGAGCGGGCCGGCCCGGGCCATTCTCACCGCGGAACGGACGGCGCTCAATTTTCTCTGTCATCTGAGCGGCATCGCCACCGCGACGGCATCGGTCGTCGCGGCGGTCCGCGACCACGGCGCAAGGATCGTCTGCACACGCAAGACGACGCCTGGATTGCGAGCGGTCGAGAAATACGCCGTGCGTGCCGGTGGCGGATCCAATCACCGTTTCGGCCTCGACGACGCCATCCTGATCAAGGACAACCACATCGCCATCGCTGGCGGAATTCGCACGGCCATCGAACGAGCCCGAATGAGCGTCGGTCATCTCGTCAAGATCGAAGTCGAGGTCGATTCGCTTGCCCAACTGGAAGAGGCCCTGGCGCTTGCCCCGGACGCTGTGCTGCTCGACAACATGTCGGTCGACGAGTTGCATCAGGCGGTAGCATTGGTTGCCGGCCGGGTGATCACCGAGGCGTCTGGCAGGATTATCGCTGCGACGGCGCCCGCCATCGCCGCGACCGGCGTCGATCTGATTTCGGTCGGCTGGTTGACTCACAGTGCCCCTGTCCTCGATATCGGCCTCGATTACCGTGAGCTTTGATCGTAAGACCCTGACCATCTCGCCCACCCAGCTTCTTTCGACCGTGTCCGCCATTCGAAAGGCACCGCGTGTCGCACAACGCAAGGAACAGGATGGAAATGCACGCAGCAATTTCGGAAAAGACCGCGCCTGAAATTCAATCCCTCGGCGACCGCCGGATGTGGAGCCTTGAAGAGGCCCAGTCTCTCCACGACGCGCCCTTCAACGACCTGCTGTTCCAAGCGCAGACCGTGCACCGCCAGAATTTCGATCCCAACAAGGTCCAGCTCAGCCGGCTTCTCAGCATCAAGACAGGCGGATGTCCGGAGGATTGCGGCTATTGCAGCCAGTCGGCGCATCACGAAAGCGGGCTGAAGGCGTCCAAGCTGATGGAAGTCAGGCGCGTCATCGCCGAGGCGACCAAGGCGCGTGACGCGGGCGCCACGCGCTATTGCATGGGCGCCGCCTGGCGCAATCCCAAGGCGCGCGACATGGATGCGGTGGTGGCGATGGTCGAAGGCGTCAAGGCGCTGGGCATGGAAACCTGCATGACGCTCGGCATGCTCGACCTCGGCCAGGCGCAGCAGCTGAAAGAGGCTGGCCTCGACTATTACAACCACAACATCGATACCTCCGAACGCTACTACTCAGAGGTCATCTCGACCCGGACGTTTGCCGACCGGCTGGATACGCTGGCCAATGTCCGCGACAGCGGCATCAAGGTCTGCTGCGGCGGCATTGTCGGTATGGGCGAAGAACCGGTGGACCGGATCGACATGCTGGTGACGCTGGCCAATCTGCCGGAACATCCGGAAAGCGTTCCAATCAACATGCTGATCCCGATCGACGGCACCCCGCTCGCCGACGCCAAGCCGATCGAGCCGATCGAATTCGTGCGCGTGATCGCGCTGGCGCGCATCATGATGCCGAAATCGCATGTCCGGCTTTCGGCCGGCCGCACCGCCATGACCGACGAGATGCAGGCCCTGTGCTTCTTTGCCGGCGCCAACTCGATCTTCGTCGGCGACACGCTGCTGACGGCGAACAATCCCGGCGAGGACAAGGATAGCCTTCTGTTCCGCCGCCTCGGCATCGAGCCGATGGAACTCGAGGCGCAATGAACGGGGCACCGCTTGCCCGCTATGACGCGACCTTGCAGGGACTGGCGCGCAAGGACAGGTTGCGGACACTGTCGCCGCGCACCGGGCTCGACTTCTCGTCGAACGACTATCTCGGGCTTGCCGCTTCAAGAAGGCTAGGCGATGCGGTGGCAGTGGCGATTGCGCAGGGCACGCCGGTCGGCGCCACCGGATCGCGGCTGTTGCGCGGCAACGCGCCGGAGCATGAGGCCCTGGAGGCGGATGCTGCCGCGTTCTTCGGAGCCGATCGTGCGCTGTTCTTCGGCAGCGGCTATATCGCCAACTTCGCTCTGCTGACCGCCCTGCCGCAGAAGGGCGACCTTTTGGTCCTCGACGAGCTCGCCCATGCCAGCATGCATGAGGGGGCCCGTGCTGGCCGCGCTGAGTTCAAGCTCGCCGCGCACAACGACGTCGATGCTTTCGAAAATGCGATCACGCGCTGGCGCGCCGAAGGCGGTATGGGGCGCGTCTGGATCGTGATTGAAAGCCTCTACAGCATGGATGGCGACCGCGCGCCGATGGAGAGCCTGGTCGCGCTTGCCGATCGGCACGAGGCATTCATCATCGTCGACGAGGCGCATGCCACCGGCGTCTGGGGACCCGACGGCCGCGGCCTTGCCGCCGCATTCGAGGGCCGCGACAACATCGTCGCGCTCCACACATGCGGCAAGGCGCTTGGGGCGTCCGGCGCGCTGGTCACCGGGCCGGGACTGCTGTGCGACTATCTCGTCAACCGCTGCCGCCCATTCATCTATTCCACCGCGCCGTCGCCGCTGATGGCCGTGGCAGCGCGCGAGGCCATTGCCATGCTGTCCGATGAGCCTCAACGTCGTGTCCAGTTGCAGGAGCGCGTTGCCTTCGCGGGCCGCCAATTGGCCGAGCGCTGCGGCGTGGCACCCAGCGGCTCGCAGATCCAGCCCTTTGTCATCGGCGACGTCGGGCGCACCATGGCAGTGGCGGCGGCGCTGCAGGCGCGCGGTTTCGACATACGCGGCATTCGTCCGCCGACCGTGCCCGAGGGAACGTCGCGCCTGCGCATTTCGCTGACGCTCAACGTCGACGAGGCCGACATTTCGGCCATGCTGGACGCGCTTGTCGAGGTGTTGGCCACGGCATGACCAAGCGCATCGTCGTCACCGGAACAGACACCGGAATTGGCAAGACAGTATTTTCGGCCGGACTCGCCGGCCTGCTCGACGGCTTCTACTGGAAGCCGGTGCAATCAGGCCTCGACGAGGAGACGGACAGCGAGGTCGTTGCCCGACTTTCAGGCTTACCCGCCGGGCGCGTGCTGCCCGAAGTGTATCGCCTGAAGGAGCCGCTGTCGCCGCATCGTTCAGCCGAACTCGACGGCGTCGCAATAGACGTCGCAGAGCTCTCGCTTCCGGATTTGCCAGGTCCGATCGTCATCGAAGGTGCCGGGGGACTGATGGTGCCGCTCAACCGGCGCACCAAATTCATCGACATATTCGCCCAGTGGCGGGTGCCGGTCATCCTGTGTGCCCGTACCAGGCTCGGCACGATCAACCACACCCTCTTGTCAATCGAGGCGCTCAAGGCCCGCTCCATCCCGCTCATCGGCATTGCCTTCATCGGCGATGAAGTGGCCGATACGCAGAGAACAATCGTGGAATTCAGCGGCGTACGCCAGCTTGGCAGACTGCCGCTCATCGATCCGCTGACGAGCGGGACGCTGAGGGACGCGATGGCTGCCGGCTTCGACCTCACAGCGATAGCAGGAGGCGAGTGATGTCGCAGTCCAGTGTGTGGCATCCGTTCACCCAGCACGCGCTTGAGCCCGCGATCCCTGAAATCGTCCGGACGGAAGGCGCCTATCTCCACAAGGCCGACGGCACGCGCATCCTGGATGCCATTTCCTCCTGGTGGGTCGTCACCCACGGCCACCGCCATCCCCGCATCGTCAAGGCCATCGAGACGACCGCGGCGAGCCTCGACCAGATCATCTTCGCCGGCTTCACGCACGAGCCGGCCGAGCGCCTGGCCAAGGCGCTTGTCGGCCTCGCTCCGCCCGGCCTCGACTGGGTGTTCTATTCCGACAGCGGCTCGACCTCCGTCGAGGTCGCGCTGAAAATGGCGCTCGGCTATTTCCGCAACATCGGCGCGCCGCGCTCGCGCATCGTCGTCATGGAGCACAGTTATCATGGCGACACGATCGGCACGATGAGCGTCGGCGCCCGCGGTGTGTTCAATGCCGCCTACGAGCCGTTGCTGTTCGAGGTCGACACCATCCCCTTCCCGGCCGCCGGGCGCGAGCAGGAGGCGCTGGACCGGTTCGAGGCCGTCTCCCGCGACCGGCGCGCCGCCGCGCTGATCGTCGAGCCGCTGGTGCTCGGCGCGGGCGGCATGCTGATGTATCCGGCCTGGGTTCTCACCGAGTTGAAGAAGATCGCCGAGGCCTCCGGCACGCTGCTGATCGCCGACGAGGTGATGACCGGCTGGGGTCGCACCGGAACCATGTTCGCCTGCGAGCAGGCAGCGATCTCTCCGGACATCCTGTGCACCTCGAAGGGCCTGACCGGCGGCGTTGTCCCGCTGGCCGCCACGCTCGCCACCAATGCCATCTTCCAGGCCCATTATTCGACGGACCGCAAGAAGACCTTCTTCCACTCGAGTTCCTACACCGCCAATCCGATGGCCTGCGCGGCGGCACTCGCCAATGTCGAGATCTGGCATGACGAACCGGTGGCCGATCGGGTCGCGGCCCTGAGCGCGAGACAAGCCGCCGGGATTCGGCGCTTTGGCGACAATCCGTTCTTCGCCGACATCCGGACAACCGGCACGATCGCGGCCCTCGACCTGCGCACAGGCTCAGCCGGCTATCTGGCCGAGATCGGGCCGAAGCTGCGCGCATTCTTCCTCGAGCGCGGGCTGCTGGTGCGCCCGCTTGGCAATGTCCTCTATCTCATGCCGCCCTATTGCATCACCGGCGACGAACTCGACGGGCTCTATGGCGCCATCGAGGAGGCCGGCGAACGCTTCGGCGCGAAGCCGTGAACAGGTCGTCGCGCATCCTTGGGTTCGGCCATCATGCACCCGCGCGCAAGGTCGAGAACCCGGAAATCGAAAACAGCCTCGGGCTCGAACCCGGCTGGATCGAGCGGCGCACCGGGATACGGTCGCGCTTCTGGGCAACCGACGAAGACACGCTGTCGGGCATGGCCGTGCAAGCCGGCGACATGGCGCTGGCGAATGCCGGCATCGACCGTGGCGACATCGGTCTTTTGCTGCTTGCCACCTCGACACCCGATCACCTCTTGCCGCCGAGCGCGCCGCTGGTCGCGCATCGGCTCGGGCTTGGCCGCGCGGGCGCGATCGATCTGACCGGCGCCTGCGCCGGCTTCATCTATGCGCTGATGTTTGCCGACGGGTTCACCCGCCTGCACGGCAAACCAGCGTTGGTCATTGCCGCCAACATCCTCAGCCGCCGCATCAATCCGGCCGAGCGCGCCAGCGCCGTGCTGTTTGCCGACGCCGCTGGCGCCCTGGTGATTGGTCCGTGCGAGGACCCGGATTGGGGCATTCTCGGCGCGTCGGTGGATTCGGATGGCTCGCGCTATGGTCTGATCCAGATTCCCGCCGGCGGAAGCAACATCCCGTTCCAAGACGGCCTCGACCCCGACCAAACCCGAATGACGATGACCGACGGACGCGAAGTGTTCGCCAAGGCTGTCGAGATGATGACCGATTGCTCGATGAGCGCGCTCGCCGCTGCCGGCGTGAGACCACAGGATGTCGGCCGGTTCGTGCCGCATCAGGCCAATGCGCGTATTTTCGATGCGGTCGGGAAAAACCTCGGCATAGCGGATGAAGCCATCGTCAAGACGATTGCCGACTACGGCAACTCTTCCGCCGCGACGATCCCACTGTCGCTGTCGCTGGCTCATCAGGCGGAGCCGTTTCGGCAGGGCGAGAAAATCCTGCTCGCGGCGGCGGGTGCAGGCCTGAGCGGCGGCGCTCTCGTCGTCGGGATTTAGCCGAATAACTGGCTGCTCAGAGGGCGGCAGGACCAGTCATTCAATGATGGATAGGATAACAGACCTAATTATATACTTGACGTACCAGACACGATTTGCGATAACGAATGCAAGGAGTTACCGCAATGTTCGATCTGACCGCCGAGATTTACCACGACGCCGACAAGGCCCGCGAGCATTTGGAGGCTATCCATTGGCCTCATGGTCCGTTCTGCCCTCATTGCGGCAATGCAAACCCAGAGCGCATTACCAAGCTTGCCGGCAAGTCCACGCGCCCCGGCGTCTACAAGTGCAACGAATGCCGCGCGCCGTTCTCTGTCACGGTCGGCACCGTCTTTGAGCGTTCCAAGATCGGCCTGCACAAGTGGGTGCTGGCCTCGCATCTCTACGCCTCGTCAAAGAAAGGCATGAGCGCCCACCAGCTGCACCGTATGCTTGGCGTCACCTACAAGACCGCTTGGTTTATGGCTCACCGTATCCGTGAGGCAATGAAGGAAGACGTTACCTCGTCCGGCCCACTTGGCGGCGAAGGCAAGACGGTCGAAGCTGACGAAACCTATATCGGCAAGCGTGAGACGCCCCGCGTTTCAGCACAGCGCAAGGGCCGTCCATATACCAAGAAAGGCAAGTCTGGCGGCGCTCAGAAGCGCATTGTCGTTGGTCTGGGCGAGCGCGGTGGCAAAGCCCGCATGTTTCATTTGAACGACGCTACGGCCTCTACCGTCCGCGATGTGCTGGTCCGCAACGTGTCCCGCGATACGACGCTCTATACCGACTCGTCGCGCCTCTACACCCGCACTGGCGAGGAATACGCTTCGCACAAGACTACCAATCATGCCGCTGGCGAATACGTCCGCTACGAAGGCGCTGAGACGATCCATTCGAACACTATCGAAGGCGTCTTCTCAGTCTTCAAGCGCGGCATGGTCGGCGTCTACCAGCATTGCGGCGAGGCTCATTTGCACCGCTACTTGGCCGAGTTCGATTTCCGTTATAATCGCCGCACCGCGCTGAAAGTTTCAGATGCAGAACGCGCCGAAGACTTGCTTCGCATGGCCCGCGACAAGCGCCTTACCTATCGGCGGATTGGTGAAGCCGATCACGCTTAAGCAGAAAGCGAGGAAGCTGGCATTGAAGCGACGTCAGAAGAGCAAAGGGTGAGGCTCATATGGCACGCCCATGCGAATGTGCATGGCATGCTCGGAGACTTCAAATCTCTTCGCCAGAACGCTTGGGTCGTTGATGCCTTCGCGATGCTGAATCGCATGGATAGCCTCTAAAGGCATCAATACCGTCGCCGCGAAGCGATTTGCTTCGGTCTCCTGTTTGGGACCGATCACGGCATTCTTGTAGCGTCCGGTATCGGCGCTTCTGTATGCCCTATCGTCTCCAATACCGGAGCCAATGAGGTTGGCATGGTTGATGTAGTGCCCCAACTCATGCGCGATTGTGAAGCGCTGGCGTGTGCGAGGATGCTTACGATTGATAAAGATCTGAAAGCCGCCGCGCGGGTGCGGCTCGATCATCCCGGAAATGTTATCGGCTAGATCGGCATAAGTGACGGGGACGCCAAGCGCAAACGATAGCCCTTCCACGTCCACCGGCACATTGTTGCGGAAGTGGTTCACAAGCGTAAGCTTTTGCGACGGGCTAATTTTGTCCATTTGGGTCGTCTTGGGCTTGGGCGATTTCGTCAGCTTCCTCGGGTGTGGCGGCGTTTTTGACCAATTCCATATATGCGGCGATCATTCCCGGCAGTTCAGCCTGAAGGTACGTATTCGCCTGCCTTTCCGCCACCTCTTTTGCGATCTTCTCTGCTTCATCCTTGGCCGTACGAGTAGCAACGCGGCGGACATCAAAGAAAGCATAGATGCCGACTAAGGCAACTAAAATCGTAAGTGTTGCGAGCATCACCGAGACGATGCCCATCAACCCAAACTGGTTGACCAACTCTAGAATCGACACGCCGTTTGTATGCTCCCCCATACAACGGATATATCGTTATTCGCGGTCTTTGTCCGTGGTTTTCTGCGAACCTAATGTGCGCTGGGTGCGTTCGCGTTTGCTTGGTGTAAGGGTGCTGTCCGAATGAGGCTTCGGCGGCGTCTTCAACAGGCGGCGCAATACCTCGTCGCCCTTTTCCTGGTCTTTGTCTTTTGGAGCTTCCGGCATGATCAAGCCTTCGTCATTCTCGCGTTTTGAAAGCTCATACCTGAAGGTCGAACGATCTAAAATTCATGCGGAGCAGTTTAAATCTTCCATCGCGGAATTCTTCGCCACGAATCCATATCGAGCTGTCATTGACCCCAATTCCACCAATGCATCGAAGCAGCTCATTATAGAGCAAATCGAGCCAACGCCCAAAACATTGCCGCTTATCATTGGCGATGTCATCCACAATTTGAGGAGCGCGTTGGACCATCTCGCGTCCGACCTTGTGCTGTTTAAGAAAGCCAGCCTCGACAGCGTCTATTTCCCCACCGGCGTAGATAAGGACGGTTATCACAATGCGCTCACCAAGCCGATCAGAAAGGCTGGTCTCGATGCGATTAAGCGCCTCGCCAAGGTCGAAGCGTACTACGGAGGCAACGGGGCTATAATCCGCGCCTTGCATGACTTGGATGTCGCGGACAAACATCGCGCCATCGTCCCTACGCTCAACCGAGCCCTCGTAACCAACATTCGAGCCGTTGGTGGGGGCTATGATCTTTTCTTCGCCGGCATCACCCTTCCGGTCGTGAACGGTAGGGCCAGTCTCCTCAAAGATTACGTCGGCGTCGATATCCAGTTCGATGAAGCCAAGCCCTTGGATGTATCGTTTGGCGAACCCCCCTTGATCGCTAGCGAGTCGATTGGCGAGACCTTGGAAAAAATGACCAAGGCGGTCGTCGCGATCATCGACTCCTTCGCCAACGATCCCACGTACAGCTAGTGATCCTTCAGTGCCGGCCTGTCCCGGCTTTTCTAGCGAATTGGTCATTGGTACGTCAAGTATATAATTAGGATAACAGACCCATGCGAAAACTAGTCGCCGGCAAGCTGCACGGCATCTACGTCACCGAGGCAAACCTCAACTACCACGGTTCGATAACGCTCGACCCTGACCACTGCGAAGAAGCAGGGATCCTGCCGATGGAATTCGTGGAGTGTTGATTTCCGCCGAGAACTGACCCGGGATTTTCGCCGAGAAGTGACCCGCCTTCATGTATGGTTTGGGTCTCAGGCTTTGGTCAAGGTGGGTGCTTTCTCCTTCTTTGTGGCAGGGGTCTGGGCCGAGCTGTTCTTGAAGCGGAAGCTGTCGTTTCCAGTCTCCAGGATATGGCAATGATGGGTGAGGCGATCGAGCAGCGCCGTCGTCATCTTGGCATCGCCGAAGACGGTAGCCCATTCGCTGAAGCTTAGATTGGTGGTGATGACGACGCTGGTGCGCTCGTAGAGCGTGCTCAGCAGATGGAACAG
>NZ_FMXM01000012.1 GCF_900103325.1 Mesorhizobium qingshengii
AGATGATGGTTGATCCGGCTCCACAGACCCGTTGCTCTCCATTCGTAGAAATAACGCTGAACGGTTGAACAGGGCGGGAAATCCTTCGGCAGCATACGCCACTGGCAACCCGTCGAGGCGATGTAGAGCAGCGCGTTCAACACCTCTCGCAAATCTGTGGTGCGGGGACGCCCGACACGTCGCGCCGCTGGCAGAAAGGGCTGCACCAGGCTCCATTCACGATCCGTCAGATCGCTTGCATAACGGGTCGCGCGCCGGGCATAGTGCCGACGGGTGATTTCAGTCCAGGCCATCGTGAGCTCCATCGAATCTTTGCAAATCCGACGGAATCACAACCTATTGAAATCACCCACTTCTTTTTGAGGCAGTCTCTTACACCGTCTCAATGATCAACATGGAGACGTTCTTCCAAAATACCTTCGTAGTAGCCTTCGCCAAGCCCGAGAGATCAAGACGCGAGACATAGGACAGGCAGTTGGCCGGACTGTATCGCTTGAAGAAGTTTTCATGGACTTGCCCATAGATCAGCAACCATTCAGCGGTTTTCTAGCTGATTTTGGCAATCTCGTCAGCACACATAGCGAACAGGACGAAGACATTGAATTGTCAGAAGACGACGAGATCGAATTTGGCAGTTTTATAGTACATTCTCATCCAAATATACTCTCGACACTTATGCATCGATCTTTTGACAAGTTCGATCCGCAGTCATGGTATCAAGAAGAATGTGATCGTAGCGATGAAAAGAGATTTCGCCGAAGGTCCGTTTTGCCCAACCGAATTGTTCTGCTCGGCGGTCCTGGTCAGGGGAAATCCACCATTGGACAATTCTTAGCGCAGCTTTGTCGCGCCAGGCTTTTGCGAGAGACTCGAAGCGCCCAGACTCCGGAAATAAATTCGGCGATTGCAGCCATCCTTAAACGCGCCGCAGTTGAGAGCATTCCGGTCGACGGCCCTCTTCGTTATCCGTTCCATGTGGAACTGCCGAGGTACGCTGATGCGTTAAGCGAGGCACACAGAGTCGATTCCAATCTCTCTATTGCTGCTTATCTCGCCAAACAGGTGGAAAAAGCTAGTGATGTTGGCGTCACGAGTGCAGCGTTTCGCCGTTGGATGAAGGAAATACCGACGGTAGTTATCTTGGATGGCCTGGACGAAGTCCCACATAGCGGCAACAGAACTCAGGTTATTTTGGCTATAGAGGAGTTCCTTGATACGCTGCACGAAGAAAATGCCGATAGTCTGATCCTCGCGACGAGTAGACCCCAAGGCTATCAAGACGAACTCTCTCCGAAGCTATGGGAACATTGGAATCTTGAGCTTTTGGACACGTCCGATGCCTTGAAACTTGCCTCTTATGCTGCCCCAATTTTGGTCAGCGAGGAGTCTCGCCGTGATGAAATAATGACGATACTATCCGAAGCAGCTCAAGAAGAGGCGACAGCACCTTTGATGAGCAGCCCGCTGCAGGTTATGTTGCTGTTTCAACTTGTTTCTACTCATAATAATATACCTAAGGATCGTTGGACATTATTCTATAGACATTATGAAACTCTTCGAGATCGAGAGATCGCCAAGGGCGGCCGAAACGGCCAGACTATTGGAAGATTTCGATCGCAGATTGATCGCATTCACTATGACGCGGGTTACCTGTTACATCTCCGAGCGGAAGGGACGGGCGGGGCAAACGCGTTCTTTACGATTGCGGAATTCTCGACGCTGGTCATGGATCACCTACGCCGAGACGGATTCGACGACGACCTACCCAGGTTAACTCACGAAATTGTTGATCTCGCGACAAACCGTCTGGTCTTTCTCCGCTGCCAAGTCGAGGGCCAGGTGGCCTTCGACGTAAGGTCACTTCAAGAGTTCATGGCTGCTGCGCGTCTAACAACAAGTCCAGAGGGCCGCATAAAAGACCGGCTTTATGAAATTGCAGGGAGAGCTCATTGGCTCCACGTTTTCAAAATCGCGTGCAGCAAAATATACGCTTCCAATGCACATGAAGCACTTCGTGAGCCGATCATAGCGTTACTAGATAGCTTAGATACAGGCGACCGGTCTCCCAACGATCGAATCGTGAAGGTCGGCGCTCGGTTGGCGCTTCAGCTCCTTACGGACGGGACCGCTTCGAGTCTTCCGATCTATCGCAGGAAGCTTACCGTAAGGGCTATCAAACTACTTTCAGTTCCCGACCGCGACGTAATTCGATCACTCGCACGCGCCTTGGACCTGAGCAACAGAGAGATACTGGAGCCTTTTTTTGTTGAAGCGATTAGTGGCGGGGACATAATCAGTCGTCACTCAGCTTTGCGCTTGCTTGGACTTGTAAGCAGAGATGATCAAGATCACAATTTTGATTGGCCCTCGGAGCTCCTTGCCAAGTCGTGGCCAACGACGCCAAGCGAAGTTTTGGAAATCTTTGATGAACTCTCTTTTATTCCTCACTCTCGTAACATCATTGATCGAATAAAAACGTCGCTTTGGCAAACAAGCCCGGCTAGATGTTTAGCATGGATAAGGGACATGGCGTCGGATTCTCCCGACGAGCGCGAAATACCGCCAGATTTACTTATATGTGAACCAGCATCGCGTCAGAAATACTCCAATTTTTATGACAAATATGGATCTCGAACCAACATTTCTTTTTCTTATGTTGGAATGAGATCGTCGGTTTTTGTGGAGCAGGTTCCTGATAGCGCACTTCCTATTTGGCGCCTCGCAAGATCCGTGTCGAGTTTTTGCGAGGATCCTACAACAGCCTCGGCCGCAGCCTTTCTCGACGAGATGTGTCGGCTTGACTTGCTGGAGGAAGCGAAGTCCCTGCAGCTTCCGTGGGTGCTTCGGGCTCTGTTGGTGAATGTCGGCGATGTCGAAGCTCTACGAAAGCGCAGCGACGAACTCCGCGCTGGGCTGCATGGAGACACTGCTGCGTGGGAGGCTGCGGAAACTCGATGGGAATCGAGCGGCGTCACGCAGTTGGAGCTAGTTCCCACCAATGGCGAGGGCGGGATTCCCAGCAACTTCATTACACAGGGCGCACCTCCTCCCACCGGCCGAAGAATTGAAAGGGGTTACGCCAACGCACTTCCCGAGCTACTCGACCTAGTCGAGCGCCTGCCGACCAGCATTTGGGCTTTGAATACACTTTTGTTCTATATTTCGCGAACTGACCTGCCCCTAGATGACGAACGGGCCAACGCGATATTGATTGGATCATCGAAGAACAAAGCCCCCTCGGGACAAACGTCAAGTTGGCTTGTTGCGGCGATTGTCGCAGCTTGGCCGACTGCGAAAAATCACGAATTACTGGCGGATCGCTTGCGTGAACTTTTACCCATTAAGCAATCGTTATTTTCTAGGTCTTCTTCACATCTTGAGACCCTTTTAAATATCTTTTCATCAAACCCCGATCTTCGAGATCTATTGCCATTGATAGCAAATCTTTATCGCGCACTGTATAGACCCTCCGAAGAGGGTAAGCTTTCGAGACTCGAGTTTCAGGAGGTACCTGGCGATAGGTCGGAGATTTCTGCGAGCATTATGATGCTGAGGATTCTCGAGGGGGACATCGATTCAAATCTGTCAACCATCGTGCAAACATTGCTCGCTTCTGAGTCTGTTCCGGTGCCTTTCTTGCTTCGAGCCCTGGCCCGAGATTCCGAACGGCGAACCCGTACAGAGCTAGCGCTCGCAATCGCGCGGGAGGTATTGACGCGACGGAAGGTTCAAGCGTCAAGGATTGCGTATGACACACTTAGCAACGCGGTGGATGCACAGCCAGTATTGCTCGCACAAGCGGCTGTTGCAGATCGGCTAGAGCTGCCACAAGCGCTGGCACCGCCATCGTCCGCCGTAAGTCAATAAGCTAGACCGAACTGGCATTTCGTAGCTAGATCGTCGGTCCGTCCGCCGCACGGACCGTTCGTCACGTCCCTGCCGTGTACGCCGCGATCGCCGCCATGTTGACGATGTCGCTATCCTTCGCGTTCAACGACACAATCTGAACCGGCTTGTTGAGGCCGACCAGCAGCGGGCCGATCACCGTCGAGCCGCCGAGTTCCTGCAGCATCTTGGTCGAGATCGAGGCCGAGTGGAACGCCGGCATGATCAGCACATTGGCCGGGCCGGTCAGGCGGATGAACGGATATTGCGCCATGGCGCGGGCGTTGAGCGCGACATCGGCGGCCATCTCGCCATCATATTCGAAATCGACGCGACGCTTGTCGAGGATGCGCACGGCTTCCTGGACGCGCTCGGAGCGTTCGCCCTGCGGATGGCCGAAGGTGGAATAGGCGAGCATGGCGAGCCTCGGCTCGTAGCCCATGCGGCGGGCGAAGCCGGCCGCCTCCTCGGCGATGTCGGCGATCTGCTCGGCGTTCGGCATGTCGTGCACGGCGGTATCGGCGACGAGCACGGTTCTGCCCCGCGCCAGCACGATCGAGACACCGATGACGCGGTGGCCGGGCTTGGCGTCGATGACGCGGCGGATGTCGTCGAGCGCGGTGGAATAGTTGCGGGTGACGCCGGTGACGATGCCGTCGGCGTCGCCCAGCGCCACCATGCAGGCGGCGAAATGGTTGCGGTCGTTGTTGATCAGGCGCTGGCAGTCGCGGAACAGGAAGCCCTTCCGCTGCATGCGCTCGTAGAGATAGTCGGTGTAGATCGCGTTGCGGCGCGACAGTCGGGCATTGATGATCTCGATGCCTTGCTTGTTGAGGTCGATGCCGGCGTTCTTGGCGTTCTCCTTGATGACGTCGTCACGGCCGAGCAGGATGGCGGTGCCGAGCCGCTGGTTCACGTAGGAGACGGCGGCGCGCATCACCTGCTCCTCCTCGCCCTCGGCGAAGACGATGCGCTTGGGCTGGCGGCGCACACGGTCGTAGATGCGCTGCAGGGTCGAGGCGATCGGATCGCGGCGGGCGGACAGTTCCTGGGCATAGCGGTCGAGGTCGAGGATCGGTTTGCGGGCGACGCCCGAATCCATAGCCGCCTTGGCCACCGCGATCGGGATGGCCGAGATCAGGCGCGGGTCGAACGGCACCGGGATGATGTAGTTGGGACCGAATTTCGGCCGGTTGCCCTGATAGGCGGCGGCGACGTCGTCGGGCACGTCCTGGCGCGCGAGGGCTGCCAGTGCGCGTGCCGCGGCGATCTTCATGTCGTCATTGATGGTGGTGGCCCGCACATCCAGCGCGCCACGGAAGATGTAGGGGAAGCCGAGCACGTTGTTGACCTGGTTCGGATAGTCCGACCGGCCGGTGGCCATGATGGCGTCGGTGCGGATCTCGGTCACTTCCTCGGGCGTGATCTCCGGGTCGGGATTGGCCATGGCGAAGATGATCGGGTTCTTGGCCATCGACTGCACCATCGCCGGGGTCAGCGCGCCTTTGGCGGAAAGGCCGAGGAAGACGTCGGCGCCGTCGAGCGCCTCGGCGAGGCTGCGCGCCTCGGTCTTGATCGCATGCGCCGACTTCCACTGGTTCATGCCTTCGGTGCGGCCCTGGAAGACGACGCCCTTGGTATCGCACAAGGTGATGTTCTCCGGTGCGAAGCCCATCGCCTTCAGCAGCTCGATGCAGGCGATGCCGGCGGCGCCAGCGCCGTTGCAGACCATTTTCGTGGTCTTCATGTCGCGGCCGGTGATTTCCAGCGCATTGATCAGGCCGGCGGCCGAGATGATGGCGGTGCCGTGCTGGTCGTCGTGGAAGACCGGAATGTCCATCAGCTCGCGCAGGCGTTGCTCGATGATGAAGCACTCCGGCGCCTTGATGTCCTCGAGGTTGATGCCGCCGAAGGAGGGGCCGAGGTAGCGCACGCAGTTGATGAACTCGTCGGCATCCTCGGTGTCGACCTCGAGGTCGATGGAATCGACATCGGCGAAGCGCTTGAACAGCACCGCCTTGCCTTCCATAACCGGCTTGGAGGCCAGCGCGCCGAGATTGCCGAGGCCAAGGATGGCGGTGCCGTTGGAAATGACGGCGACCATGTTGCCGCGCGTCGTGTAGTCGAAGGCGCGACTGGGGTCCTCGGCGATGGCCAGGACGGGAACCGCGACACCCGGCGAATAGGCGAGGCTCAGGTCGCGTTGGGTGGCCATCGGCTTGGTGGCGACGACCTCCAGCTTGCCGGGGCGACCCATGGAGTGGAATTCGAGCGCTTCCTGCGCGCTGACGGACGGACCGCTGTTCTCGGTTTTCCTGGCCATGATGTCTTGATTTCCTCACCGATGCAGCACCTCGTTGAAGCGGGTGCTTTGTTTCGGTCCGAATTAAGACCACACGCCGCCGCGTGTAAACCGCCAGCGAGCGGGAATCGCAGACGGAAGGGCAAATGCAGGCAAGCGACAGCCTCCGTCGTCCCCTGCTTTTCGCGGGCCCGGCATTAAACCGCGCGATCACTTCTGCTAGCGTGCCGCGTATGAACATGCACACCCTGAACGAGCCCGACGCTCCCGAGGCGATGACGTCATTGCCAACTGCCACTGCCGCCGTCACGCCGATGATGGAGCAGTTCATCGAGATCAAGGCGGCGAACCCGGATTCGCTTCTGTTCTACCGCATGGGCGATTTCTACGAGCTGTTCTTCGACGACGCCGAGAAGGCGAGCCGCGCGCTGGGCATCGTCCTGACCAAGCGCGGCAAGCACCAGGGCCACGACATTCCGATGTGCGGCGTGCCGGTGCATGCCGCCGACGACTATCTGCAGAAGCTGATCGGCCAGGGATTCCGCGTTGCCGTCTGCGAGCAGATCGAGGATCCGGCCGAGGCGAAGAAACGCGGCGGCAAATCGGTGGTGCGCCGCGACGTGGTGCGGCTGGTGACGCCAGGCACAATCACCGAGGACAAATTGCTGGCGCCGTCGGAATCAAGTTTCCTGATGGCGCTGGGGCGGGTGAAGGGCGGGGCGGAGCACTCCTTCGCCCTGGCCTGGATCGACATCTCGACCGGGGCCTTCCGCGTCACCGACACCACCGCCGACCGGCTGCTCGCCGACATCTTCCGTGTCGATCCGCGCGAACTGATCGTCGCCGAGCCCGTGTTCCATGATCCGGAGCTGAAGCCGGTGTTCGACGTGCTCGGCCGCGTCGCCAACCCGCAGCCACCGTCGCTGTTCGATTCGGCCTCGGCCACCGGGCGCATCACGCGCTTCTTCGACGTGGCGACGCCGGACAGCTTTGGCGCTTTTTCGCGCGCCGAGCTGTCGGCGATCTCGGGCGCCATCGCCTATGTCGAGAAGACGCAGAAGGCCGAGCGGCCGCCGCTGTCACGCCCGGAGCGCGAGGAGCAGGGCTCGACCCTGTTCATCGATCCGGCGACACGCGGCAATCTGGAACTGCTGCGCACGCTGTCGGGCAGCCGCGAAGGTTCGCTGTTCAAGGCGATCGACCGCACAGTGACCGGCGGCGGCGCAAGGCTGCTCGCCGACCGGCTGATGGCACCGCTGACCGACCCGGCGGCGATCGGCGAGCGCCTCGACTCGGTGTCGTTCTTCCGCTCCGAGACGCGGCTGTGCCAGGCGGTGCGGGCGAACCTGAAGAGCGTCGCCGACATGCCGCGCGCTTTGTCCAGGCTGGCGCTCAATCGTGGCGGCCCGCGCGACCTCGGCGCGCTGCGCGCCGGCTTCGAGGCGGCGGGCGCGATCGCCGAGATCTTCGCCGCGACCGCCCTGCCCCAGGAACTCACGGCGGCGCTGGCGGCTATTCATGCGCTGCCCCAGGCGCTTGCCCAGCATCTGACGCAGGCGCTTGGCGAGGAATTGCCGCTGCTCAAGCGCGACGGCGGTTTCGTGCGCGGCGGCTACCATGCCGATCTCGACGAGATGCGGGCGCTGCGCGACGAATCGCGCAAAGTGATTGCCGGGCTGGAGCGCTCGCTGATCGACGAGACCGGCATCCGCTCGCTGAAGATCCGGCACAACAATGTGCTCGGCTACTACATCGAGGTGACCGCCAACCATCACGCGGTCATGGCCGGCAGCGATGGCGCCAAGGCGCGCTTCATCCACCGCCAGACCATGGCCAACGCCATGCGTTTCACCACGACCGAACTCGCCGAACTCGAGACAAAGATCGCCAATGCCGCCGACCGGGCGCTCAGCATCGAGCTGGCCGCATTCGACGCGTTGACGGCGGAAGCGGTCGGCGAAGCGGAAAAGATCCGCGCCGGCGCCGATGCACTCGCCGTGCTCGACGTGTCGGCGGCGCTCGCGCTCTTGTCGGAAAGCGAGGCCTGGTGCCGGCCGGTGGTGGATTCCAGCCTCGCCTTCGAGATTGCGGGCGGCCGGCATCCTGTCGTCGAGCAGGCCCTGCGCCGCTCCGGCGAAGGCCCGTTCGTTGCCAATGACTGCGACCTGTCGCCGGAGGGGAGCGCGAAAAACGGCGCGATCTGGCTTTTGACCGGCCCCAACATGGGCGGCAAGTCGACCTTCCTGCGGCAGAACGCGCTGATCGCCATCCTGGCCCAGACCGGCTCCTTCGTGCCGGCGACGTCAGCCCATATCGGCGTCGTCGACCGATTATTTTCGCGCGTCGGCGCCTCGGACGATCTGGCGCGCGGCCGCTCGACCTTCATGGTCGAGATGGTCGAGACGGCGGCGATCCTCAACCAGGCGGGCGAACGGGCGCTGGTGATCCTCGACGAGATCGGCCGCGGCACCGCTACTTTCGACGGCCTGTCGATCGCCTGGGCGGCGGTCGAATACCTGCACGAGAAGAACCGCTGCCGGGCGATCTTCGCCACCCATTTCCACGAAATGACCTCGCTCGCCGGCAAGCTGGCGCGACTGCACAACGTCACTATGCGGGTCAAGGAATGGGAAAACGACGTCGTCTTCCTGCACGAGGTCGGCAAGGGTGCCGCCGACCGCTCCTACGGCGTGCAGGTGGCGCGGCTAGCCGGCCTGCCGGAAGCGGTGGTCGACCGGGCCAAGGAAGTGCTGCACCAGCTGGAAGAAGGCGAGGTTTCCGGCAAGACCAACCGGCTGGTCGACGACCTGCCATTGTTTTCGGTAGCCGTGAAGCGAGAAGCGCCGAAGCCGGCGAAGAGCGACGCGCTGGGTGCGGCGCTTAGCGACATCAATCCCGACGAGATGACGCCAAGGGAAGCGCTCGAAGCACTGTACCGGCTGAAGGGACTGGCGGGGAAATAGTCAGATCATCTCCAGCCCGCGCTTGCGGGTCGGTGGCGGGAAGGCACGGTCGAGATCGGCGATATCTTGCTGCGTAAGCCTGATGTCGAGCGCGGCGACATTCTGGCGGACATGCTCCTGGCTGCTGGCCTTGGGGATGGCGATGACGCCGTCCTGGTGCATCACCCAGGCAAGCGCGATTTGTGCTGGCGTCGCATTGTGGCGGGCGGCAACGGCGTCGAGCCGGGCATTGCGCGCCAGCGCGCCCTGCTCGACCGGCGAATAGGCCATCAGTGGAATGCCACGCTCGCTGCTCCAGGGCGCCAGATCGAACTCGACGCCGCGCCGGACCAGATTGTAGAGCACCTGGTTGGTCTGGACGTTGGCGCCGGACGGCAGCAATGCCAGTTCCTGCATCTCGTCGGTATCGAAATTGCTGACGCCCCAGTGGCGGATCTTGCCGGCCTTCTTCAAAGCCTCGAAGGCCGCGACCGTCTCTGTCAACGGCACGCTGCCCGGCCAATGCAGCAGATAAAGATCGATGCAGTCGGTGCGCAGGCGCTTCAGGCTGTTCTCGCAGGCGCGCAGGACGCCGGCGCGCGAAGCGTTGGACGGCAGCACCTTTGAGACCAGGAAGGTCTCGGCGCGGCGCCCGGCAATGGCTTCGGCCACCACCTCCTCGGCGCCGCCGCTGGCATACATTTCAGCGGTGTCGATCAGCGTCACGCCAAGATCGAGGCCGAGCTTCAGGGCGTTGACCTCATCGGCGCGACGGCGGGCGTCCTCGCCCATCTTCCAGGTGCCCTGACCGAGAATGGGGACGACTTCGCCGGAGGGCAGCGTAGTGGTTCTGATGATCGACGGCATGGCGGGGCTCCGGTTGGGGCTTGATCGCATCACAGCCCCGGCGAGAAATCCAGAGACAGTCCTCCCCGGATTTTCTTCGCCACCGGCAGAAAGCTCACTTCACGGGATGAGCGGCAAGCCAGTCCTGCATCTGCTTGATCTCGGCTTCCTGCGCGGCGATGACCGCCTCGGCCAGTTTGCGGATTTCCGGATCCTTGCCGTTGGCAAGCTCGACCTTGGCCATGTCGATGGCACCCTGGTGATGCGGGATCATCCCCCTGACAAAGTCGACATCGGCATTGCCGGAATATTCGATCATCATGTCGCCATGCATCTTGTCCATCGCCGCCTTGTAGGCGTCGGTCGAGGGACTGTCCGCGCCCATCGCCATGCCGGCCATGTCGTGTTTCATTTCCTCGCTCTGCGCCGGAACACTTTCGAGAAAGACGGCAAGCAGCATTCCGGCCGCCATCAGCAACAGCACGAGTTTCTTAGCCAAGGTCATTCATGGTCTCCTGTTGAGTGGATGTCGTATTTGGGGGCTTTGCTCAGAGTTTCAACGTTCTCAATCGCAACGCATTTGATATCACCGACACCGAGGACAGGCTCATCGCCGCCGCTGCCAGCATCGGCGACAGAAGCGTGCCGGTGAGCGGATAGAGCACGCCGGCGGCGACCGGCACGCCAAGCACGTTGTAGAGGAAGGCGAAGAACAGGTTCTGGCGGATGTTGCCGATCGTCGCCCGCGCCAGCGTGCGTGCCCGCACGATGCCGTTGAGGTCGCCCTTGACCAAAGTGATGCCGGCGCTCTCGACCGCGACATCGGCGCCGGTGCCCATGGCGATGCCGACATCGGCGGCGGCAAGTGCCGGTGCATCGTTGACGCCGTCGCCCGCCATTGCGACGCCAGCGCCCTTGGCGCGCAGTTCCTCGACGAGCGCTGCCTTCTGTTCCGGCAACATTCCGGCACGGACCTCGTCGATGCCGAGGCTTCTGGCGATCGCGTTGGCCGTGCGCTCATTGTCGCCGGTCGCCATGATGATCCTCAACCCGCTGTCGTGCAGCGCCTTGATCGCCTCGGCCGTGGTCGCCTTGATGGGGTCGGCGACGGCGACGATGCCAGCCAGCTTCTTGCCCGCAGCGACAAACATAACCGTCTTGCCTTCAGCCTGCAGCGTCTCCGTCCTGGCTGCGATGGATGCGATGTCGATGCCGAGATCGGCCATCATCGTCGCGTTGCCGAGCGCGACCTTCTGTCCCGACACGGCGCCGGAAACGCCCTTGCCGGTGACCGCCTCGAAATCGCTGGCCTCAGTGATCTTCAGGCCACGTGCGCCAGCCCCCTCGACGATCGCCTCGGCAAGCGGATGCTCCGAGCCTTTTTCCAGAGCGGCGGCAAGCGCCAGCAATTCATTGTCGACGATGCCCTCGACAGCGACGACATCGGTCAATCGCGGCCGGCCCTCGGTCAAGGTGCCGGTCTTGTCAACGATCAGCGTGTCGACCGAGGCAAAGCGCTCGAGCGCCGCGGCTTCCTTGATCAGCACACCTGCATGCGCCCCGCGCCCGGTGGCGGTCATGATCGACATCGGCGTGGCGAGGCCGAGCGCGCAAGGACAGGCGATGATCAGCACCGACACTGCCGAAACAATGGCGAAGATCAGGCTGGGCTCCGGTCCGAAGATCGCCCAGGCGGCGAAGGCCACGAGCGCGACAAGAACGACGGCCGGGACAAAGTAGAACGACACGCGGTCGGCCAGCCCCTGGATCGGCGCACGCGAGCGCTGCGCCTTGGCGACGAGCTCGACGATGCGCGCCAGCGTGGTCTCGGCGCCGATCCGGTCGGCACGCATGATCAGCGAGCCGTTCTTGTTGAGCGTGCCGCCGGTCAGCGCATCGCCTTCGGCCTTTTCGACCGGCAACGGTTCGCCTGTGATCATCGATTCGTCGACTGAAGAACGGCCGTCCAGAACGGTGCCGTCGACCGGCACGGCGTCACCGGGGCGAATGCGCAAGCGGTCGCCGGCCTTGACCGCGTCGAGCGGCACGTCGCTTTCCGACCCGTCGGCGGCGATCAGCCGCGCGGTCTTCGGCGCGAGATCGAGCAAGGCACGGATCGCCGAGCCGGTCATTTCGCGGGCACGCAGCTCCAGCACCTGGCCAAGGAAGACCAGCGCGACGATGACCGCAGCGGCCTCGAAATAGACCGGTACCGCGCCACCATGGCCGCGAAACTGGTGCGGGAAGATATCCGGAAACAGCGTGGCGACGACGCTGTAGAGATAGGCCGCGCCGACTCCGAGCGAGATCAGCGTCCACATGTTGGGGCTGCGGTTGAGGATCGAATCCCAGCCGCGATGAAAGAAGGGGAAGGCGGCCCAAAGCACCACCGGGCTTGCCAGGACCAGCTCGATCCAGACCTTTGTCCGATCCTCGACCAGGCCTCCAAACGTCAGGCCGATCATGGGCGCCATGGCCATGATCAGAAGCGGGACCGACAGGGCCGCGCTAACCCAGAACCGCCTGGTAAAATCGACCAGTTCGGGATTTGGCCCTTCATCGCCTGTCGGCACGCCCATCGGCTCCAGGGCCATGCCACAGATCGGGCAGGAGCCGGGCTTGTCGCGGATGATCTCGGGATGCATCGGACAGGTGTATTGCGTGCCCTTGGGCATCGGCTGCGGCGCCGGCCTGTCGCCAAGATATTTCTGCGGCTCGGCCTCGAATTTCGCCTTGCAGCCGGCGGAGCAGAAATAGAAGCCTTGGCCTTCGTGACGGACAAAGTGCTTCGCCGTGGCGCGGTCGACACTCATGCCGCAGACCGGGTCGGTGGCCGTCAGGAATTTCTCCGGCTCGGCGACAAATTTCGTGCGGCAGCCTTCGCTGCAGAAATGATAGAGGTGGCCGCCATGCTCGGCGCTTGGCTTGCCGGCCGCCGGATCGACGGTCATGCCGCAGACCGGATCGCGCACCACGCTCGTGTCGCCAGCCGCGGCTTTTGCCGCGCAGCAGCTGCCATGCGCGCCATGCGCGTGATGATCGTGATCTGAATGCGTCATTTGGAAGTGCCTCGATGCCTCTGCTTCAATGCTGGAGGTAGTGCTTCCAGTAACTGGAAGGTCAAGGGCTGTTCTGAATTTTCGCATTTCGGGTACCGCTCGCGCGATTCGCCCGGAAAAAGCCCATATCTCGTAGCGCAGCGTGTGCTAATAGACCCCGGTCTTCCAACAACGCTGCCGATCCCGTAGACAATGAAATGTCTGGTCATCAATCTCGATCGGTCTCCAGACCGGCTTGCCCATATCACGGCGGAGTTTGCCCGCATTGGCATCGCCTTTGAGCGAATCGTCGCAATCGATGCCCGTGACCATCCCGACCTGGTGCTGCAGCCACAGCATGCGATGTACGCCATCCGGCGCCTGTCCCGCAGCGAGATCGCCTGCATGCATAGCCATCGCGCCTGTTGGTCGATCATCGCGCAGGACGACGCGCCCTACGGCGCCGTCTTCGAGGATGACATGGTGTTTTCCGCGAAAGCCGGTGCCTTGCTGGCTGATGCCGGCTGGATTCCGGCCGACGCCGATGCCATCAAGCTCGAAACATTCTTCAGCAAAACCATGATCCAGCGGAAAAAGACTTCCGTTGGTCGCGGTTTTTCTGTGTTCAGGCTCCGCAGGAGCCACATGGGAACCGGCGGCTACGTCCTCTCAAGGCAGATGGCACGCGATCTCCTGGAAGCAACCGCGCAGACCAACGCCGCGGCCGACGATCTCGTCTTCAACCCGGCGTTCCCGACATCGGGCAGCAAGACGATCTACCAGCTCGTTCCCGCGCTCTGCGCGCAGGACCAGTTCGTGGACGACAGGCTGCCAAGCCTGCTTTCCGAGGAACGGGACGCCGAATGGGTCGCGAGCGGGCTGACCGTAAAGCGCAAAAAGCCGATCGCCGAGAAAATACGTATAGAGACCAGGCGGATCGTCGAGTGGATCATCGATTTCTGCAGGCTGCGGCAATATAGGGTCATCCCGCTCGATCCGCCCGCGGCAAAGGATCAGGCCGCTTGCAGGGTCGCCAGCGGAGCCCATACCCAGCGCCGTGAAAACGCGCTATAGACGCCGCCCAAAAGGCAAGGCCAACCGGTACCTATGGCGAAAATCTCCCTGAAGCTCGATGAACTGATCGACGGCGAAGCCTTGCGCCGCGAGATGACCGCGCTGACCCGGGCCACGGCCGGGGACGGCTCGGGACAGACCGCGCGCAGCGGTGTGCTCCAGCTTCTCAAGGGGCGGCTGGCGGACGGGCGCGCCATCGCCGAACGCATGCTGAGGGACGACGGCAGCGGCCGTGCCTGCTCGGCGCGGCTGTCGCATCTCATGGACGAGATCATCCGGGCGCTTTACGATTTCGCCGTCACGCATGTCTACCGGGTCAAGAACCCATCTTCGGCGGAGCGCATGGCCGTCGTCGCGGTCGGCGGCTATGGCCGCGGCACGCTGGCGCCCGGGTCCGACATCGACCTGTTGTTCCTGCTGCCCTACAAGCAGACGCCGTGGGGCGAGCAGACCGTCGAATACATGCTCTACATGCTGTGGGATCTCGGGCTCAAGGTTGGCCACGCCACCCGCAACATCGACGAATGCCTGCGCCTGTCGCGCACCGACATCACCATCCGGACCTCGATCCTCGAAGCGCGTTTCCTGTGGGGCGAGCTCAAGCTCTATGACGAACTGATGCTGCGCTTCGACCATGAGGTGGTGCGCACGACTGGCCCCGAATATGTCCAGGCCAAGCTTGCCGAACGCGACGACCGCCATGCCAAGGCTGGTGAAAGCCGTTATCTCGTCGAGCCCAACGTCAAGGACGGAAAAGGTGGCCTGCGTGACCTGCAGACGCTGTTCTGGATCGGCAAGTACTTCTACCGGGTGCGCACCGGCGAGGAGCTGGTCGACAAGGGCGTCTTCACCGAAGGCGAATACCGGGAGTTCCAGAAGGCCGAGGATTTCCTGTGGGCGGTGCGATGCCACATGCATTTCCTCACCGGCAAGGCCGAGGAACGACTGCATTTCGACATCCAGCGCGAGATCGCCGAGCGGCTGGGTTACACCAGCCACCCTGGACTGTCGGCGGTCGAACGTTTCATGAAGCACTACTTCCTCGTGGCCAAGGATGTCGGCGACCTGACCCGCATCTTCTGCGCCGCGCTCGAGGAAGAGCAGGCCAAGCATGTGCCGGGCTTCAACCGCATCTTCCTCACTTTCTCGCGGCGCAAGCGCAAGCTTGCCGGCACGTCGGACTTCATCGTCGATAATCACCGCATCAACATCGCCGACGACCAGGTTTTCCAGCGCGATCCGGTCAATCTGCTGAGGTTGTTCTGGTTCGCCGACAAGCACGGTCTGGAATTCCATCCCGATGCGCTGAAACTGTTGACCCGCTCGCTTGGCCTGGTCAACAAGTCGCTGCGGCGCGACGAGGAGGCCAACCGGCTGTTCCTCGACATCCTGACCTCGGATCGCAACGCCGAACTCAACCTGCGGCGCATGAACGAGGCCGGGCTGCTGGGCAGACTAATCCCGGATTTCGGCAAGATCGTCGCCATGATGCAGTTCTCGATGTACCACCATTATACGGTGGACGAGCATCTGATCCGCTGCATTGGCGTGCTGGCGGAGATCGAGCGTGGCGACGGCGAAAAAATCCACCCGCTGTCGCACACGCTGATTTCGGGGCTCAGGAAGAGCCGCGAGGCGTTGTATGTCGCCGTACTCCTGCACGACATCGCCAAGGGCAGGCCGGAGGATCACTCCGAGGCCGGGGCCAGAATCGCCCGCCGTATCTGTCCGCATATGGGGCTTTCGGCCGCCGACACCGAAACGGTCGCCTGGCTGGTCGAGCATCATCTCGTGATGTCGATGACGGCGCAGACCCGCGACCTCAACGACCGCAAGACGATCGAGGATTTCGCCTCGATCGTGCAGTCGGTGGAGCGGCTGAAGCTGCTTTTGATCCTGACCGTGTGCGACATCAGAGGCGTCGGACCGGGCGTCTGGAACGGCTGGAAGGGCCAGTTGCTGCGCACGCTCTACTACGAGACCGAACTGCTCTTGACCGGCGGGTTTTCGGAAGTGTCGCGCGCCCAGCGGACGGCGGCGGCGCGCGAGCGTCTGGCCGAGGCGCTCGCCAACTGGCCGGACAAGGCGCGCAAGCGCTATGTCGGCCTGCACTATGAGAACTACCTGCTGACCGTCGATCTCGCCGACCAGTTGCGCCATGCCGAGTTCATCCGCGAAGCCGACGTTGCGGGCAACAAGCTCGCCACCATGGTCAAGACCCACCAGTTCGAGGCGGTGACCGAGATCACCGTGCTGGCGCAGGATCATCCCCGCCTGCTCTCGGTTGTCGCCGGGGCCTGCGCCGGAGCCGGCGGCAACATCGTCGACGCGCAGATCTTCACCACTTCGGATGGCCGCGCCCTGGACACCATCCTGATCTCCCGCGAGTTCGACCGCGACGAGGACGAGCGCCGACGCGCCGAGCGTGTCGGGCGGCTGATCGAGGACGTGCTGTCGGGCAAGAGCTGGCTGCCGGAGATGATCGAGAAGCGCACCAAGCCGCGGCGCGGCGCCAAGGTGTTCAAGATCCCGCCGCGCGCCGAAATCCGCAACACGCTGTCGAACCGTTTTTCGGTCATCGAGGTCGAGGGCCTGGACCGGCCCGGGCTGCTGTCGGAGATCACCGGAACGTTGTCCGACCTGTCGCTCGACATCGCCTCGGCCCACATCACCACCTTCGGCGAGAAGGTCATCGACACCTTCTATGTCACCGATCTCACCGGCCAGAAGATCGACAGCCCGGCACGCATCGCCACCATTCGCAACCGGCTGATGACGACGCTCGAAGGCATCGCGCCCGAGCGCGGCGGCAAGGCCAAGGCGGCCGCCGAGTGACGATCACAATCCACTTGTCCCCATCCCGCAGGCAGTTCCCAGACCTATGAGCCTCGTCAAGAAATTCGCAACGGTCGCTTCCGGCACGCTGATGAGCCGTGCGCTCGGCTTCGGCCGCGAGATGCTGATGGCGGCGGCGCTCGGCACCGGACCTATCGCCGACGCCTTCAACGCCGCCTTCCAGTTTCCCAACACCTTTCGCCGGCTGTTCGCCGAGGGCGCCTTCAACGCCGCCTTCGTGCCACTGTTCGCCAAGGAGATAGAGACCCATGGCACCGATGGCGCCAAGCGCTTCTCCGAGGAAGTGTTCGGCGTGCTGTTCACGGCGCTGCTGGCGCTGACCATCGTCATGGAACTGGCGATGCCGCTGATCGTGCGCTATCTGGTGGCGCCGGGTTTTGCCAGCACGCCGGGGAAATTCGACACCACGGTGACGCTGGCGACGATCATGTTCCCCTACCTGATCTGCATGTCGCTGGGCGCCATGATGGCGGGCATGCTGAATTCGCTGCGCCGCTACTTCGCCGCCGCGGTGGCGCCGGTGTTCCTCAACATCATCCTGATCGGCGTGCTCGCCTATGCCTGGTACAAGGGGGCGGACGCGCGCACCGTCGGCTTCGGCCTGTCGTGGGGCGTGCTTGCCGCCGGACTGGTGCAACTGGCGATCGTCTGGGTGGCGGTGCGCCATGCCGGCATCTCGATCGGCTTCCGCCGCCCGAAAATGACGCCCGCGGTCAAGCGCCTGCTGATCCTGGCGCTGCCGGCGGCGATCACCGGCGGCATCACCCAGATCAACCAGCTGATCGGCACGGCGATCGCCTCGGCGCAGAACAGCGCGGTGTCCTCGCTCGCCTATGCCGACCGCATCTACCAGCTGCCGCTCGGCGTCGTCGGCGTCGCGGTCGCGATCGTGCTGTTGCCCGAACTGTCGCGGGCGCTGAAGTCAGGCAATCTGATCGAGGCCGCCAACCTGCAGAACCGCTCGGTCGAGTTCACGCTGTTCCTGACCCTGCCGGCGGCCGCCGCGCTCTGGGTCATGTCAGAGCCGATCGTGCGGCTGGTCTATGAGAGAGGCGCGTTCGCCGCCAACGGCTCGACGCCGACGGTGGCGGCGATCCTGGCTATCTTCGGCCTCGGCCTGCCGGCCTTCGTGCTGATCAAGGCATTCACCCCCGGCTATTTCGCCCGTGAGGATACGCGCACACCGATGATCTTTGCCGCCATCTCGGTGGCGGTCAACGTCACCACGGCGCTGACGCTGTTTCCGTCGATGGGCGCGCCCGGCATCGCCGTCGCCTCGGCCGTTGCCGGCTGGGTCAACGCGCTGATGCTGCTCGGCGTCCTGATCCGGCGTGGCCATTGGGGCCGCGACGTGCCGCTGATGAAGCGCATTCCGCGACTGGTGCTGTCGGCGATGGTGATGGCGGTCGCGCTCTATTTTGCCGAACACTGGTTCGCCGTCAGGCTCGGCCCCGGCTCACCGCTGATCGTCAAGGCGACGACGCTTCTGTCGCTCGTCGCCGGTGGGGCGCTGCTCTACTTCATTGCCGCCTTCGTCACCGGAGGCGCCGATTTCGGCATGATCCGGCGCAACATCAAGCGAGGCACGGCAAAGGGAACACCCCCCGCCGTAAAAACCGAAGCAGACGAATAGGCCAGGCAACCGACGGCGACGCCGGTCTTGATCGGAGCGCCGTGTTCGTCCATAAGCGCGCCGTCGAAAGACTTTCGCCGCGCGCGAAACGGCCCTCCACAAGCCAAGGGAACAATAATGACCGCCTTCAAGCCACTCGTCTTCTCCGGCGTCCAGCCGACCGGCAATCTGCACCTCGGCAACTATCTCGGCGCCATCAAGAAATTCGTCGCCCTGCAGGACACATCCGACTGCATCTACTGCGTCGTCGACCTGCATTCGCTGACGGCCCAGCTCGTCTATGAAGACCTCGCCGACCAGACACGGTCGATCACCGCGGCGTTCCTCGCCTCGGGCATCGACCCGAAGAAGCACATCGTCTTCAACCAGTCGCGGGTCATGCAGCATGCCGAGCTTGCCTGGATCTTCAATTGCGTGGCGCGCATCGGCTGGATGAACCGCATGACGCAGTTCAAGGACAAGGCCGGCAAGGACCGCGAGAACGCCTCGCTCGGCCTGCTTGCCTATCCCTCACTGATGGCCGCCGACATCCTGCTCTACCGCGCCACGCACGTGCCGGTGGGCGAGGACCAGAAGCAGCATCTGGAACTGACCCGCGACATCGCGCAGAAATTCAACAACGACTTTTCCGCGCGCATCGCCGGTCTTGGCGTCGGTGTCGAAATGCAGGTCGGCGAGGAGACCGTGCACGGCTATTTCCCGCTGACCGAACCGGTCATCGGCGGGCCAGCGGCGCGCATCATGTCGCTGCGCGATGGCTCGAAGAAGATGTCGAAGTCGGATCCGTCCGATCTGTCGCGCATCAACCTGACCGACGACGCCGATGCCATCTCGAAGAAGATCCGCAAGGCCAAGACCGACCCGGAAGCGTTGCCGAGCGAGTTGGATGGCCTGGCCGCCCGGCCCGAGGCGGAAAACCTGGTCGGCATCTATGCCGGTCTCGCCGAGATGTCGAAGGCCGACGTGCTGAAGGAGTTCGCCGGTCAGCAGTTTTCGGTGTTCAAGCCGGCGCTGGCCGACCTGGCGGTGGAAAAGCTGGCGCCGATCGCCAGCGAGATGCGCCGCATTTCCGATGACCGCGCCTATGTCGACGCGGTGCTCAAGGACGGCGGCGAGCGCGCCGGCGTGCTCGCCGAAGCGACGATGAAGACGGTGCGCGACATCATCGGACTGCTGCAGGACTGATCCCAGCGTTGGTGCACTGCACTACACTGGTACAAGGCCGGCGGCTTGCCGCCGGTCGGCCGCGGTGGCAGATTGCGGCCGAAACCACATCGAGCAGATAGACATGGTCTCCAAACGCCTCAGCCGCGAAGCCGGCCACCGCCGCAAGTTCCTGGCGATCATCGACGATACGCCGGAATGCGAACGCGCCGTCGCCTACGCCTCGAAGCGGGCGCAGAGCACCAACGGCACGCTGGTGCTGCTCTACGTCATCGAGCCGGACGACTTCCAGCACTGGCTGGGTGTCGAGAAGATCATGCGCGAGGAAGCAAACGCCACGGCGCGCGCGGCACTCGACAGCTATGCCAACAAGGTGCGGCAGAAACTTGGTATCGAGCCGGAGATGGTGGTGCGCGAAGGCAAGCCGACGGATGAGATCCACAAACTGATCGAGGAAGACCAGGACATCGCCATCCTGGTGCTGGCCGCCGGCGCCGGCAAGGAAGGGCCAGGGCCGCTGGTCGGCGCAGTCGCCGGCAAGGGTGCCGCATTCCCGATCCCGGTGACCGTGGTGCCGCAGAACCTGTCGGACGAGGAGATCGACAGCCTCGCCTGAGATGTATTGATATCAGGCGATGCCGGCCTGACCTGAATCTCAGCACGTCTCAAGCGTGTGAGAAGCAGCAAAAACATTCCGCCAACCGGCCATTCCGGCGACGCGTTTCGCTTGAATGTCCCGCCAATAGAGCTTATTTAGAATTATTCCAAACTAGTTGCCCGAAATGGGCGCGGAGACGGCCATGTTCATCCAGACCGAATCGACACCAAACCCGGCGACGCTGAAATTCCTGCCCGGCAAGGAAGTGCTTCTGGAAGGCACCGCCGATTTCCGCGACGCCGACAGTGCCGCCGTTGCCTCGCCGCTGGCCGGCCGGCTGTTCGAGATTCCGGGCGTGACCGGTGTCTTCTTCGGCTATGATTTCATCACCGTGACCAAGGATGGCCCCGACTGGCAGCATCTGAAGCCGGCTATCCTGGGCGCCATCATGGAGCATTTCATGTCCGGCGCGCCGGTCATGGCCAAGGCCGGCCCTGCCGCCGAAACCAGCCTGACCGGTGAGTTCTACGACAAGGCCGACGAGGAACTCGTCATCACCATCAAGGAACTGCTCGACACGCGGGTCCGCCCGGCGGTCGCCCAGGATGGCGGCGATATCACCTTCCGCGGCTTCGAGAACGGAACGGTTTTCCTGCACATGAAGGGCGCCTGCGCCGGCTGCCCGTCATCGACGGCGACGTTGAAGCACGGCATCCAGAACCTGCTCCGGCATTTCGTGCCTGAAGTGCAGCAGGTCGAGCAGGTCTCCTGAGGCTTCCCCCCGCCGGCGGGTGAAATGTTCGGCGGCCAACCACGCCAACGAAAACAAAAAACCGGGCCAAATTGCCCGGTTTTCTGTCTGGGACGTCCGTTGTTGCCTAGACGGTCCGCGTACGAAAGCTGCCTCTATCTGATCACGATTTCCGAAAACCGGTACCGGTTTTTCGGGATCATGGTCTAAAGAACAATGACCTTGGCGCCCACCGAGGCGCGGTCATAGAGGTCTATAATATCCTGGTTCATCAGGCGGATGCAGCCCGACGACATTGCCTTGCCGATAGAGTTCCATTCCGGGCTGCCATGCAGGCGATAGCCCATGTCGCCGCCCTTGTTGAACAGATACATGGCGCGTGCGCCGAGCGGGTTCTTCAGCCCAGGCTCCATGCCGCCGGCAAACTTGGCCAGTTCCGGCTGACGCTGGATCATCTGCGAAGGCGGCGTCCAGGTCGGCCACTCGCGCTTCAGCGCGATGTGGGCTGTGCCGTGCCATTCAAAGCCCTCGCGGCCGACGCCGATGCCGTAGCGCATCGCCCGGCCGTCGCCCTCGACGAAGTACAGAAACTTGTTCTGCGTATCGACGATGATCGTGCCCGGCTTTTCCTTGGTGTCGTAATTCACCTCTTGCCGATGGTACTTCATCGGCACCTTCTCGATCGGGATGCGCGGCAGCTGGTAACCGGCGTCGGTGACCGCGCCGTAGTTGTTGGAGAACATCTGCGAGCCGATGGTGCTGCAACCGGCCATAGCAGTGGAAAGCGCCAGTGCGGCGACTATTGCAAACGACTTCATGCGCATCAGGTGATCCGGTGCCCCGCCCCAGCGGCACGAGTCGGCCGCTTTCTCACCATCATTCATGCTGGCATTTGCTTTGCTTGCCAAGCACGCGATGCCTATATGATGGGGCTTACGTGCCGGTAACCGTATCACTATGGCATTTCGGCAACAGCCTTCACAGGATTGTGAAGGAAATTCAAAGGGCCAAGCTCGAGGGCTCGTTAAAAACCGAGGAAAATCGTCATGAATGTCGGTGACGCCGCCCACCGTTCAGGCCTGCCGGCCAAGACCATCCGCTACTACGAAGAAATCGGCCTGATCGCACCGGCGCGCGCCAGCAATGGCTACCGCGACTATTCCGGCGACGACATCCACCGGCTTGCCTTTCTGCGCCGCGCGCGCAACCTCGGCTTTTCCATCGACGATTGCCGGCAGCTGATGGCGCTCTACCAGGATCGCGGCCGCGCCAGCCACGATGTGCGCGAGATTGCCGCCGCGCATGTCACGGCGATCGAGGAGAAGGTGCGGGAGCTGCAGTCGATGCGCTCGACCTTGCAGAAGCTGATCCACGCCTGCCATGGCGATGCGAGGCCGGACTGCCCGATCCTGGATGACATGGCGGGAGCGCTCGGCGACAAAGCCGCTTCGGTGTCGGCATAAGGACCGCGCCGGCGGCCCGGGGGCGTTTTTGGCGGCGTCGACCAATTTCCTCGCGCATCTAGGCGCGGCAACCGACTGCTCTATTTCCTCATCGTCGCAATGATCAACGATGGAGGTTGGCATGGATCGGCGATTGTTTCTGACTGGAATGCTCGGACTGACAGGCGCTGCGGCAATTGTCGCCGTTGCGCGCCCTGGCACCGCACTGGCTGGCATCCCGAGTACGGGACCCGGCATTCTCGATGAACTCGACAAACCGTCCGACGACATTCTGGAGCCGGATGGTCCGGATACCCAGAACGGCGCCGAGCCCGTACACTGGCGTCGCAGGAGGCGCCGCCGCGGCTGGAGACGGGTTTGCCGTCGCTACTGGCGTTACGGCCATTGGCGCCGGAGATGTTTCCGCAGATCCTTCTGGATTCGCTTCTGACGAGAGCGGGCGTAGGCCTCGGCATCTGCCGGGGCCTTTGCCGCTGATCAGACGCAAGCAACGGCGAGGGATGGTGCGACTGGACTCGCGGCATCATTTTGGTCTAGTCAGCCCTCATCGGACCAAAGGCATCGCGCTATAGCCGCGCGCAATCCATGATCATCGTGAAAAGGCCGTTGCGCGAAGAAGATTTGTACTTCGTCTTCGCTGAAGAGCGCTGCGTTGCGTTCTTTTACCTCCTCTCTTCATCCGGGGACAAGCAGATATGGGCGGTGAGCGGCGACGAGAAGCCGTTGGCCGCGAATACCGACGACTTCGCCAGCTATGACGACGCTTTGAACTTCATCGTCGCCCATCAACCCCGGATAGTGGTCCCCGGTTAGCCGGAACGCGGAGCGCGCCCCGCCCGTTTCAGGGCGTGCCCCGTGGCCGGTGTGGAGCCAGGCCAAATAAAATGCCGGTCGATTCAAATGCTCGCGGCTGCTCCGACAAGCGGCCGCAGCAGTGTCACCTGGACCGCATCCCCCTATGGCTGGGTATCGCCGATAGGATTAGTTGCGTTGTCGCTAATATACCCATAGTTTAAGGAGCGCGGGGGACATAAGACCCTTCCCGCAGTGGCCGGTGCAGTCCACACCCCAATGAGCCCGAGCTGCACCGGCCATTCCCTGCGGATGGATGGCGTCCATGCCGCAGTCCGAATTGTGATGATTCATTGGACCGAGTGCCGCGAAAGGCATAGCCTAACTGGATTGCTCAAGCTTCCTGAAAGGAGCGCGAGATGCCGGTCAGCGATGCTGAGTTCATACACCGAGAGAATATCAAGCACTTCGAAAAGAGGCTGGAAACGGAAACAGACCCCGTAAATCGCGGTCTGCTGTTGAAGCTCCTTGCCGAAGAGAAGGCCTGGATGCTCCCTCACGCTGCTGCGGTTAAGACCGCGTAGGGGAAGGCCCAACCGGCGTTCAGGTTGACGCAGGTTCTGCGCCGGACAGTGTCGTGGCCAGGCGGGACAGTTTTACTCCCCTTGGGGGACCGGCCCGTCGAGGACTGCATCCCGATTTTTTCATCTGGGTTCGTCAACCAGATAATCGCCCGCATAAAACAGGTTCAAACCGTGAACAAAATCTGGCATGGTGCCCGCCATGCCGATCATCTCACCCATAGCAATCAACCCGCTCATCGACGGGCGCCAATCCGAACGCGCCATGCTGGTGCGGCGCGGGGTACAGCGGCTGTTGAGGGAAATGGGCGCCCACGTGCTGCCCGAACTGTCGCTGGCTACCGGCCGCCGCGCCGACCTCGTCGCGCTGACCCGGCAAGGCGACATCTGGATCATCGAGATCAAGTCCTCGATCGAGGACTTCCGGGTCGATCGCAAATGGCCCGACTACCGGCTGCACTCCGACCGTTTCTTCTTCGCCACCCATCCCGGCGTGCCCGCGGAGATCTTTCCCGAGGAGTGCGGCTTCATCCTCTCCGACGGCTACGGCGCCGAAATCCTGCGCGAGGCGCCCGAGCACCGCATGGCGGCGGCAACCCGCAAGGCGCTGATGCTGCGGATCGCGCGCGCCGGTGCCTCGCGGCTGCTGGCGGCGGAACTGGCAGGTGTGTCGGTGCCGGCGCTCGAGGGCGAGAGCGAGTAACTTTGGCGGAACCTGAGTTCCTCGCCCTACCCCTCGCCCTCGTTCACCCCCATAGCCGACGGCGCCATCAAAAGCACGGCGGCGCCGAGGATGGCGGCGATGAAGGAGCCGGCGAGGATGCCGACCTTGACCGCGTCCTGCAGCGCCACATCGCTGGCGAAGGCGAGCAGGCCGATGAACAGGCTCATGGTGAAGCCGATGCCGCAGAGCAGCGAGATGCCGATCATGTGCGTCCAGCCGGCATTGGCCGGCAGGTCGGCAAGGCCGAGCCTTATGGCAAGCGCGGAGGAGCCTAGCACGCCGACCAGCTTGCCGACCACGAGGCCGGCGGCGACACCCAGCGTCAACGGCTCGATCAGCGCGCCAAGGCTCAGACCGGCCAGAGAAACGCCGGCATTAGCGAAGCCGAAGATCGGGATGACGACGAAGGGCACTATCTTGTGCAGGCCATGCTCGAGCCGGTGCAGCGGCGAGTGGTCGAGATCGTGGCCGATCCCGGCGGAGCGTTCGAGCGGAATGGTCAACGCCAGCGCCACGCCGGCAAGGGTCGCATGGACGCCCGATTTCAGCACCAGCACCCACAGGATGACGCCGAGCACGAGATAGGGCACCAGCGTCATCACCCGCATGCGATTGAGCACGACGAGCACGGCAATGACGGCGAAGGCAGCGCCGAGGTAAGCGATCGACAGGCCGCTGGTGTAGAATATGGCGATGATGATGACGGCGCCGAGATCATCGATGATGGCGAGCGCGGTGAGGAAGACCTTCAGCGAGGCCGGCACACGGCTGCCGAGCAGCGACAGCACGCCGAGCGCGAAAGCGATGTCGGTGGCGGTTGGTATAGCCCAGCCGGAGAGTGCCGCCGCATTGTCGCGGTTGACGGCGACATAGACGAGTGCCGGAACCAGCATGCCGCCGGCGGCGGCGATGCCGGGCAGCGCGCGCCTCGGCCAGGTGGACAGCTGGCCGTCCAGCATCTCGCGCTTGATCTCGAGCCCGACGAGCAGGAAGAACACCGCCATCAACCCGTCATTGACCCAGTGCGAGATGCTGAGTGGACCGAGATAGGCGTGGAGAACCGAGAAATAGGTTTGCGAGAGCGGCGAATTGGCGACGATCAGGGCAAGGGCCGCCGCCGCCATCAGGATGATGCCGCCGGCCGCCTCGCCATCGAGAAATTCGCGGAAGACGGAAACCGGCCGCTGCTTCAAGTCCCGCATGTCGCCTCCGTTAGCCGGGTCATTCGCGATGATGCTCAAACTCCGACCTCCGGGCAAGCATCGAACCGTGCTTCAGCGTCTCAGAGGCTATTTCGAAATTCGCTCTGGCGAGTCATGTAGTGGTGGTTTCGAGAACCGTAGCGCAGCGGACATTTGGTCCGTGAGCACCGGAAGCGCAGAAAACGCCATCAGAGGCCGGCAGTAGAATTCCCAACCGGTCTCTCAACGCGGCGCGCGCTTGGCCAGGATCCGCTGCAAGGTGCGGCGATGCATGTTGAGCCGGCGCGCGGTCTCGGAGACATTGCGCTCGCACATTTCGTAGACGCGCTGGATATGCTCCCAGCGGACGCGGTCGGCCGACATCGGATTTTCCGGAGGTGCCGCGCGCTCGCCGGCGGTGCGGGTAAGTGCGGCAAAGATGTCGTCGGCGTCGGCCGGCTTCGACAGGTAGTCGACGGCGCCAAGCTTCACCGCCGTCACCGCGGTGGCGATGTTGCCATAGCCGGTCAGGATGATGGTGCGGGAATCGTCGCGCTTCTCGCGGATGGCCGCGACCACGTCGAGGCCGTTGCCGTCGCCGAGACGCATGTCGACCACGGCATAGGCGGGCGGATTAGCGCGTGCCTTGGCGACTGCTTCCTCGACGCTCTCGGCCGTCTCGACCACAAAGCCCCTGGTTTCCATGGCGCGAGCCAGACGCGTAAGGAACGGCTTGTCGTCATCGACGATGAGCAGCGAGGTGTCCTCGCCTTCAACCATTGCGCCAATAATTTCGTCGCCTGTCATAGTCTCAAAATTCCTGCTGCCTCAATTTTACGCAGATATAGTTCCTGAGCCCCGTTGTCCAATTCTTAGAGCCCCCGAAGGGCTGTCAGGCGGTGTCGAACATACTAGCCGAGGTGACTTCCGGATTGAGGAACACGCCGCGCGGCCATGATATCTGTACCACGGCGCCCTCGCCCAGGCCGCTCGAATTGCGAAAATCGAGCGTCGCCCCCGAGCGTTCGAGCAGCGTCTTGGCGATGAACAGACCCAGCCCCAGTCCGCCGCCGGCTTCGGTGCCCTGGCGCGTCGACATGTAGGGTTCGCCGATACGGTCGATGATCTCGGCCGGGAACCCGGGCCCGTCATCGATGATCGAGAAAGTGACGGTGGCCTCGTCCCAGCTCCAGCTCACGGTGACGCTCTTGCGGGCAAAATCGACGGCGTTCTCGACCAGGTTGCCGAGGCCGTAGATGACGCCCGGATTGCGGCGTCCGACCGGTTCGGGGCCGATGCGTTCGCCGGGCCGGAGCTTGATCGAGATGCCGAAGTCGCGATGCGGGGCGGTGACCTCCTCGACCAAAGAGGTCAGCGGCAGCCGGGAAAGATGCGCCTCGCCCTCGGAGGACAGGCTGGTCAGGCGCTTGAGGATCTCGCGGCAGCGCTCGCTCTGCGAGCGAAGCAGCTTCACGTCTTCCCCGTATTTCGGATCGTTGCCGAGCGCCTTTTCCATCTCCTTGGCGACAAGCGTGATGGTGGCGAGCGGCGTGCCGAGCTCGTGCGCGGCCGCCGCGGCCAGTCCATCAAGCGCCGACAAGTGTTGTTCGCGCTGCAGCACCAGTTCGGTGGCGGCAAGTGCGTTGGCCAGAAGCCGCGCTTCGGCGGCCACCCGGAAGGCGTACATGGCGGTGAAGGCGATCGAGGACAGCACCGCCATCCACATGCCGGCGACATAGATGAAGGGCATTGCCAGCGGCGCGCCTTCATACCAGGGCAACGGCAGATGGATGAAAACCAGGAAGGTCGCCGCCGACATCACCAGCCCGCCGAGGATGGCGGTCAGACGCAGCGGCAGCGATGTCGCCGAAATGACCACAGGCACGGTCATCAGCAGCGAGAACGGATTGGTGAGGCCTCCGGTCATGTAGAGCAGGCCGGCAAGCTGCAGGCTGTCGAAGATGAGGATGCCGAAGGCCGCGAGCGGGGTGAGCCGGTGCGCCGCCGGAAACCGGAAAGCCAGAAACAGGTTCATCCAGGCCGAACAGGCGATCAAGGCAAAGCAGATGCTGACCGGCAGCGGGAATTTCAGGCCATAGGCGACGACGAGCACGGTCAGGCTCTGGCCGACAATGGCAAGCCAGCGCAGCCGGATCAGCGTGTTGAGGCGCAGTCTCTGGCTCTGCTGGAAATCGGGCGAACGCAAAACGTTGATCATAGCCATGGATTACAGGCGCTGGGCCAGGAACGCTAGGTCCCGCGCGGCTTGGCGCGGGCGGTGGCGGCGGCGAGCAAGGGGTTTTCCGGCCAGACATGCCGAGGGTAGCGGCCGCGCATGTCGGCGCGCACGTCGGCCCAGGAGCCGCGCCAGAAACCGGGCAGGTCGCGCGTCGTCTGGATCGGCCGGTGCGCGGGCGACAGGAGTTCGAGCGTCAGCGGCACGGTGCCATTGGCGATGGCAGGATGGCGGTCGAGGCCGAACAGTTCCTGCACGCGAACCGCCAGCACCGGCCATTCGCCTTCATAGCGGATCGGCACATGGCTGCCCGACGGAACATCGAAATGGGTGGGCGCCAGCGTATCGATCCTGCGCTGCAAGTCGTGCGGCACGAGCGCGGCGAGCCCAGCCGAGACAGTGCCCGGATCGATGGCGGCAAAGGATGCCGCGCCGGACAGGAACGGCAGCAGCCAATCGTCGAGGCGCTCGATGAGCGCGGCATCGGCCATATCGGGCCACGGCGCGCCAAGACCGCGATGCAGCCAGGACAGCCGCTGGCGCAGCGTCTGCGCCTCCTTGCTCCAGGTCAGCAGCGAAAGCCCATGCTCGCGCAAGGCGTCGAGAATGGCGCGATCGGCGTCCGCGCCGGTTGGCGGCGGCAGCATGCGCTCGGACAGGGCAATGGCGCCGAGGCGCACCGTTTCGCGCACGCGCACGGCGCGGCGGTCGCGGTCGAAGCTTGTTTGCCTGCGGGTCTCGATCCTGTCCGCCAGCGTGGCGCGGATATCGTCCTCGCTGATTGCCGCGGCCGCCGTGATACGGGCATTCTGCGCCTTGCCCTGCAAATCGGCGACGACCAGAAACGACTCGCCCGCCAGCGGGTCGGCGGCGTCGAGCATGGCGCCGGAGCCGTTGGCCAGCACGAAGCGGCCACGCTCGCCGCGCGCCTTCGCCACCCGGTCCGGCCAGGCGTGAACAAGCAGGAGGCCGGCAGAAACCGCTTCGCTGTTCTTCGCGCCGCCTGCCTGTCTCGCCAGCCTCTCGGCGAGCTGCCGCGCGGCGGTCGCACGCGGCGATCGCTCGGATCGAAACCGCATCAGCCGCCGTTCGAGATCGGCACCTTCGCCGCCAAGCCCACGCTCGGTTAGCAGCACGGCAAGCATGGCCGCCTCGTCGGCATGGCCGCTCCGGGCCGCCTCGGCAACCATGTGCGCCAGCCGCACCGGCAGGGCGAGTTTGCGCATCGCCATGCCCGCTTCCGTCAGGCGTCCCGCCTCGTCGACGGCATCCAGCGCACGCAGCAGAGTCCTTGCCTCGTTGAGCGCCGGAGCCGGCGGCGGATCGAGGAAGGCGAGCGCCGTCGGATCGGCGACGCCAAAGGCGGCGCAGTCGAGCAGCAGGCCGGAGAGGTCCGCCTCGAGGATCTCCGGCGGGGTGAAGGCGGGGAGTGCAGCCGTCTGCTCGGCGCGCCACAGCCGGATGGCGACGCCAGCTTGTGTGCGCCCGGCACGGCCGGCGCGCTGGTCGGCCGACGCCTTGCTGACGCGCACGGTTTCCAGCCGGGTGAGGCCGCTGGCCGGCTCGTAGCGCGGCAGCCGCGACAGGCCGGAATCGATGACGACGCGCACCCCGTCGATGGTGATCGACGTCTCGGCGATCGAGGTGGCCAGCACCACCTTGCGGCGACCCGCCGGCGCCGGCTTGATCGCCGCGTCCTGTGCCTTGCCGTCGAGCATGCCGTAGAGCGGCACGATGTCGGTGCCGGCCCCGACCTTGCCCGCCAGCCGCTCGGCGGTGCGCTCGATCTCGCGCTGGCCGGGCAGGAAGGCGAGCACGCTGCCGCTCTCGTCGGCGAGCGCCGAGCGGATCGCCTTGGCCATGGCATCCTCGATTGCCACGCCGGCCGGCCGTTCGTCGTAGCGGACATCGACAGGGTAAGCGCGGCCCTCGCTTTCGATCACCGGCGCGCCCGACAGCAGTTTCGCGACACGCGCGCCGTCGAGCGTCGCCGACATCACCAGCAGCCGCAGGCCCGGCCGCAGCGCCCCTTGCACGTCGAGCGCCAGAGCGAGGCCGAAATCGCCATCGAGCGAACGCTCGTGGAATTCGTCGAAGATCACTGCCGAGACACCAGGCAGTTCGGGATCGTCGAGGATCATGCGCGCCAGCACGCCTTCGGTGACGACCAGTATCCTGGTCTTGGCCGAGGTGCGATTTTCCATGCGCATGGCGTAGCCGACGGTGGCGCCGGGTTCCTCGCCGATGAGTTCGGCCATGCGGCGAGCGGCGGCGCGGGCGGCGAGCCGGCGCGGTTCGAGCAGAACGATCTTGCCGACACCAAGCCACGGCGCGTCGAGCAGCGCCAGCGGCACCAGCGTTGTCTTGCCGGCGCCCGGCGGCGCCACCAGCACAGCGCTGTTGCCACGGCCAAGCGCTTCAGTCAGAGCCGGCAGCACGGCGGATACCGGAAGCTCCGGCAAGGGGTTTGTCGTCATCGGTCCAGGAATGCGTTCATCCAATCGCGGCAGGCCCGCCTCGCCCGCATATCAGCGGTCGCGGTCGCCGTGCAACTCATGGGATCGCGGCCAGTTCAAAGCCGGGTCCGCGAAAACGGATTCCAGCGCACCGTGCCCAGCCGTGCTTCCTCGCGCACCATGGTCAGCAGGCCGGAGCCGCCGACGACAGCGAGACCGACCAGGGACAGCCAGTCGGGATACTCCTGGAAGAACAACGCACCGAGGATCACCGCCCAGACGATCTGCGAATAATGCGTCGGCGCGACCCGGTTGGCGGGCGCGTATTTGACGGCCAGCAACTGCAGCAATTGTCCACAGGCGGCGAGCGCGCCCGACAGCACCAGCCAGGCCAGTTGCCGCGCATCCGGAAGCGTGAAGGATGTGGCAGCGGCGCCGATGCCGTTGAAGAACAGGCCGTAGCCGATCAGCACGCCCAGCATGGTCGTGCGCTTTTCCTGCTGTGCGAGCGAGCGCATCAGGATGACGCTGGCGGCGGCGAGGATGGCAACGCCGAAGGCGGCAAGATGGCCGAGATGCAATTCGCGAAAGCCCGGCCTCACCACCAGCATGACACCGGCAAAACCGGCGACCACCGCCAGCCAGCGCCAGGGGCCGACTTTCTCCTTGAGGATGACCGTGGAGAGGATTGTGACGCACAGCGGCGCCAGGAAGATCAACGCGTAGGACTCAGCCAGCGGAATGGTGGTGAAGGCGTAGACGCTGAGCACGCCGGAAGCGATGCCGGACCAGGCACGGGCCTGCACCGCCCAGGGCCGGCCGGTGCGCCAGAAGTCGCGCCAGCGTTCGCCGTTGGGGCGGGTGAAGAACAGGAAAAAGCCGGCAAACAAGGTCGTGAAGAAGCCGATTTCAAAGACCGTGAACTGGCCGCCCAGGCTTTTGACAACGGCGTCGTTGAACGAATAGCTTGCATAGGCGATCAAGGCGAGCAGGATTCCGTTCGTCACGTTTTTCCATTTCCGGGGAGAGAGTAGCGTGAAAATACTGGCTCTCGGTGCGCATCCGGACGACATCGAGATCTTCATGTTCGGTACGATGGCAGCCTATGCCGCGCAAGGCGCAGAACTCACTTTTGCCATAGCCACGGACGGCGCCAGGGGCGGCAAGGGTGATCCCGGCGCGCTTGCCCGGGCGCGCCGGCAGGAGGCGGCCCAAGCGGCGGCCCTGCTTGGTGCCGTGCCACGCTTCCTCGACTTCCCGGATGGCGAACTGGTGGCCGACGCGGCACTGATCGCGGCGCTGAAGAGGCTGATCGGCGAGATCGGCCCGGATCTCGCGATCACGCACGCGCCGAACGACTATCACGGTGACCACCGCGCGCTGTCGGATGGCGTGCGCATCGCCGCCTCGTTTGCCGTCCCGGTGCTGCATGCCGACACACTCGGCGGCACCGGTTTTTCGCCGACGCACTATGTCGATATTTCCGCGCATGCCGCCGTCAAGGCCAAGGCGATCCGCATGCATCAGTCGCAGGACCCGGAACGCTTCGTCGACGCCGCCCGGACGCAGAACGCCTTCCGTTCCGGCCAGTGCAACGGTGCGCAAGAGTCGCTGGCCGAAGCGTTCCGCTTCGAACCGACGTTCCCCTTCGCCGACATCCGCGCCCTGCTGCCGGCGGCGCCGCCGATACGGACGGTGATGGTCAGCACCAGACGGGTCGACTGAGCAATTCCAGGAAAATGTGAAACGGTTTTCCGTCCGGAATTGCGTCAAGACAGAGAGAAGAAGCGACCTTCAGGTCTGCTCGGGATCAGCCTGCACGGCTCCCACGTTCCACAGGGGCCCAACCGGCGATTCGAACTTTTCCTAACGATTTCAGACGCCGGCGCCGGTATGCTGCGGCGCAGCAACGAATTCGCTTGCCTTGTTTAGTAAAAATTGCATCACTAAACAAATTACTAAACATCTGCCGCGCTCCGGCGCCGCCATGTTTAGGCCCCTGAGGAGAGGGGTTGAGAGCTCTTGAAACCGTCATCCGGGCGCGTTTCGCAAATGGGAGGAAGGCATGAAATCGAGCTTGAAAATGGCGTTGGGACTGGCCTCGGCGATGGTTGCGTCGACAGCGGTTTCGAATGTCGCGCACGCTGAAGACCTGACGCTGTGCTGGGCCGCCTGGGACCCGGCCAACGCGCTTGTCGAACTGTCCAAGGATTTTACCAAGGAAACCGGCATCGGCATGAAATTCGAATTCGTGCCGTGGACCAACTATGCCGATCGTTTCCTCAACGAGCTGAATTCGCACGGCAAGCTGTGCGACCTGATCATCGGCGACAGCCAGTGGATCGGCGGCGCGGCCGAGAACGGCCACTACGTCAAGCTGAACGACTTCTTCGACAAGGAGAAGATCAGCATGGACGATTTCGTGCCGGCAACGGTCGTCGGCTATTCGGAATGGCCGAAGAACACGCCGAACTACTGGGCGCTGCCGGCGATGGGCGACGTCGTCGGCTGGACCTATCGCAAGGACTGGTTCTCCAAGCCGGAACTGCAGAAGGAATTCAAGGAGAAATACGGCTGGGATCTCGGCCCGCCGGCGACCTTCGACCAGTTGAAGCAGATCGCCGAATTCTTCCAGAAGCGGCAGATCGACGGCAAGACCGTCTATGGCGCCTCGATCTACACCGAGCGCGGCTCGGAAGGCATCACCATGGGCGCCATGGACGTGCTCTACAGCTACGGCTTCCAGTACGAGAACCCCAAGAAGCCCTACGAGATGGAAGGCTACGTCAATTCCGACAAGTCGGTGAAGGGCCTGGAGTTCTACAAGGCGCTCTATGATTGCTGCACCCCGCCGGGCGCCTCGAACAGCTACATGGGCGAAGGCGTCGATGCCTTCAAATCCGGCCAGGTGGCGATGCACATGAACTTCGCGTTCACGTGGCCGGGCCTGCAGAAGGACGAGAATGTCGGCGGCGACAAGATCGGCTACTTCGTCAATCCCAAGGGTCCCGATGGCGACCAGTTCGCCCAGCTCGGCGGCCAGGGCATCTCGGTGGTGTCCTATTCCGACAAGCAGGAATCGGCGCTGAAATACATCAAATGGTTCGCCAACAAGGACGTCCAGGCCAAGTGGTGGTCGCTCGGCGGGTATTCCTGCCTCAACGCTGTGGTGAAGGACCCGAAGTTCCCGGCCAGCCAACCCTACGCGCAGACCTTCCTCGACTCGATGGCCATCGTGAAGGACTTCTGGGCCGAACCGAGTTACGCGCCGCTGCTGCAGGCCTCGCAGAAGCGCTTCCATGACTATGTCGTCGCCGGCCAGGGTTCGGCCAAGGATGCGCTCGACGGCCTGGTCAAGGACTGGACCCAGGTCTTCCAGGACGATGGCAAGATGTAACCGGCTCCTCCCGAGCTAGGCCGAAGCGTCCCGTGCCGCCCTTGGCACGGGACGCAGTTCAGATAAATTCATGACAGAGACGACCCAAGTGACCGAAGCAGGACTGACCATGCTCAATCGGACCGCGGAGAACGTTGCCCGGGCGACCCCGGAGCCGTTGGCCCGCAAGGTCCGGGGCATCAGCGACAAGGGGCTCGCCTGGCTGTTCATCTCGCCGACGATCCTGTTGCTGCTCGCCATCAACATCTTTCCGCTGTTCTGGGCGATCTATCTGTCGTTCACCAATTACCGCGCCAACCGGCCCAACGAGGTGGTGAAGAATCTCGGCTTCGCCAACTATCAGCGCATCCTCGGCGACCAGGATATCTGGATCGCCATGCAGACGACGGCGCATTTCGTGTTCTGGACCATCCTCTTGCAGACGCTGATCGGCTTCACGCTGGCCTGGCTGATCGACAGGAAATTCCGTGGCCATGCCTTCTGGACGACGCTGATCCTGGTGCCGATGATGCTGTCGCCGGCGGTGGTCGGCAATTTCTGGCGCTTCCTCTACGAGCCGCAGATCGGCCTGTTCGCCTATGCCATCTCCTTCGTGTCAGGCATTCCGCCAACAAACATCCAGATGCTCTCCAACGTCTCGTTGGCGCCGTGGTCGATCATCATCGTCGACACCTGGATGTGGACGCCTTACGTGATGCTGATCTGCCTCGCGGGCCTGCGCTCCATCCCCGAATACATCTATGAAGCGGCCGAGGTCGACCGCGCCTCCAACTGGCGGCAGTTCTGGTCGATCACGCTGCCGATGGCGCTGCCCTTCATCATGCTGGCGGTACTGTTTCGCGGCATCGAGAACTTCAAGATGTTCGACATGGTCAATCTGCTGACCGGCGGTGGGCCGGGCTCGACCACCGAGGTCGCCTCGATCACGCTGAAGCGGCAGGCTTTCGAGAGCTGGCGCACCGGCTATTCCTCGGCCTTCGCCATCATTCTGTTCGTCGCCGTGTTCGGGCTGGCCAACATCTACGTCAAGGCGCTCAACAAGGTGAAGCAGAGATGAGCCTGACCACTGCCCATTCGGTCGTCGCACCCTCTGCGAATTCGAAGCGGATCGCGGGCGCGATCATCATCGCCTACGCGCTGATCTCGATCGTGCCGCTGCTGTGGATCTTCGCCACCAGCTTCAAGACGCCGCCGGACTCGATCGCCTATCCGCCCAAGATCCTGTTCCAGCCGAGCCTCGAAGGTTACTGCAACCTGTTCACGACGCGGACGCGGCAGACACCGGAATACATCAACTCGCTGGGCCCGGCCACGAGCTTCTGCGACGAGACCACGCGCATGCGCAACATGGTCATCGCCGGCCCGTCCAACTTCGTGCCGCGCTTCGTCAATTCGCTGATCATCGCCTTCGGCTCGACCTTCTGCGCGGTGTTTCTCGGCACGCTGTCGGCCTACGGCTTCTCGCGCTTCAAGGTGCCGCTGGCCGACGACCTTCTGTTCTTCATCCTGTCAACGCGCATGATGCCGCCGATAGCCGTCGCCATTCCGATCTACTTGATGTACCGCGAGCTCGGCCTGTCGGACACGGCGCTCGGCATGATCCTGCTCTACACGGCGGTCAACGTGTCGCTGGCGGTGTGGCTGCTGAAAGGCTTCATCGACGAAATCCCGCGCGAATATGAAGAGGCGGCGATGATCGACGGCTATACGCGGCTGCAGGCCTTCTGGCGCACCGTGCTGCCGCAGGCGACCACCGGCATTGCCGCGACCGCCATCTTCTGCCTGATCTTCGCCTGGAACGAATACGCCTTCGCCGCCCTTTTGACCTCCGGGACGGCGCAGACCGCGCCACCGTTCATCCCGACCATCATCGGCGAAGGCGGCCAGGACTGGCCGGCCGTGGCAGCCGGCACGACGATCTTCCTGGTGCCGATCCTTGTCTTCACCATCCTGCTTCGCAAGCAGCTGCTGCGCGGCATCACCTTCGGCGCGGTGCGCAAATGAGCATGACCAATCCCGTAAAACGCAAATCGCGCTGGCCGGTCTGGGCACGGCGCGGCCTGATGGAAAACATCGCCACGGCGCTGATCGCCATCGGCTTCCTGATGCTGTTTCAGCCCTTCGCGCTGTCGCTCTACACCTATTCCTTTGTCACCATGCTCGCCGGCACCGTGATGTTCATCATCGTCTCGAAATTTCCGGAGTAGGTGATGGCCGAGATCCGTGTTCAGCATCTGAGAAAGGCGTTCGGCGATTTCGTCGCCGTGCAGGATTCCAACTTCGTCGTCGAGGATGGCGAGTTCTTCGTCATGCTCGGACCATCGGGCTGCGGCAAGACGACGACCTTGCGCATGATCGCCGGGCTCGAATTGCCGACGGGCGGCGAGATCCTGCTTGGCGGCGAGGACGTCACCATGCGCCGCGCCCGCGAGCGCGACATCGCATTCGTCTTCCAGCTGTTCGCGCTCTATCCGCACATGAACGTGCGCAAGAACATCGGCTTCCCCTTGCTGGCGCAAGGCATGCCTTCGGCCGAGATCCGCACCCGGGTCGAGGAGACGGCAAAGCTGTTGCGCATCGATCATCTGCTCAACAAATCCGTCTCTGGCCTTGCCGGTGGCGACCGCCAGCGGGTGGCGCTGGGGCGCGCCATCGTGCGGCGGCCAAAATGCTTCCTCATGGATGAACCCCTGGGGACCCTTGATACCGAATTCCGCGATTTGATGGTCCATGAGTTGCGCGAGTTGCACAACCGCATCCACGCTACCACCGTCTACGTCACGCATGACCAGATGGAAGCGATGTCGATGGCCGACAAGATCGCGGTGATGAACCATGGCGTCATCGAACAGTTCGGCACGCCGCGCGAGATCTACGATCGTCCGGCAACCATGTTCGTCGCCGACTTCATCGGCTCGCCGCCGATGAATTTCTTGAGATTTGGCGGCGGATTGGCAAAGGGCGCCAACGAGATCGTCGTCCAGGGCGCGAAGGTCGTGGTGCCGGAAGTGCGCGAGGATATCGCGCCCGGCGACATGGCGCTCGGCATCCGGCCGGAACACATCCGCTTCGACGATACCTCCAAGCTGCGGGGCGCCATCTACGGCACCGAATATCTCGGCACCACGCAGATCGTCGCGGTGGAGACGGCGGATGGCATCATCAAGGCACGCGTGCCGGCCGAGATCCGCCTCGCCACCGGCGATCATGTCGGCCTGGCGCTGAGCAGCGCCCGCCTGTCGCTGTTCGAGAAGGGATCCGGCCGCGCGGTGAGGACCGCGATCTATGATGTGGCTTCGGAACGGAGGGCGCAGCATGGCTGAGGTGCACATCAAGAACGTGACCAAGAGTTTTGGTGACCATGTCGCCGTTGACGGTCTCGACCTGCATATATCAGATGGTGAATTCGTCGTGCTGCTCGGGCCGACCGGAGCCGGCAAGACGACGACGCTGCGGCTGATCGCCGGGCTGGAACGGCCGGACAGCGGCACCATTCGCATTGGCGGCCACGATGCCACGACGCTGTCGCCGGCCGAGCGCGACACCGCCTTCGTGTTCCAGCAATATTCGCTCTATCCGCATCTGTCGGTGTTCGACAATCTCGCCTTCCCGCTGCGCTCGCCGGCGCGGAAAATGCCGGAAGACCAGATCCGCCGCCGGGTCGAGGATGTCGCCAGGATGGTGCGTATCCATCACAAGCTCGCCAACCGCTCGACCAAGCTTTCGGGCGGCGAAATGCAGCGCGTCGCCATCGGCCGCGCGCTGGTGCGCAAGCCGGCCATCTATCTGATGGACGAGCCGCTGTCGTCGCTCGACGCCAAGCTGCGCGCTGATCTGCGGCTCGAACTGAAGCGCATCCAGTCCGAACTCGGCGCCACCATGCTCTATGTCACGCATGACCAGATCGAGGCGATGACCATGGCCGACCGCATCGGCATTCTCGCAGATGGCGTGCTGGTGCAGATCGGCACGCCGAGGACGATCTATTCCGAGCCGGCAAACCTGCATGTCGCGGCGAGACTCGGCCAGCCGGCGATCAATCTGCTGCCGGCCGGTCTGCTGCCTGACGGCGGCGCGCCGGCAGGAACGAAGACAATCGGCGCGCGCACCGAACATCTGTCGATCGACAAGGCCGCCAATGGCCATGCCGATGGCGTTGTCGACTGGGTCGAGCATCTCGGCGACCAGAACCACCTGCATGTGACGGTGGGTTCCAGGAAGCTGGTGACGCTGACCGATCCCGACACGGATTTGGAACAGGGCGACAAAGTGGTGATCCGCTACCGGTCGCCGCTCTATTTTGGTGCCGACGGACAACGGCTGATGTGAACGGTTTTCGGTGTTCCCTGCCAAGGGTCAACGCCGGCTCTGATTGACGATTGCGACAGACTGGACGAATTCGATGAAGCACTTTTTCAATCGCAGGGAAACGATCGTCACGGAGGCGCTGGATGGCCTCCTGAGGACAATTGGCGCAGGCGACCTCGCGCGTCTGGACGGCTATCCCGAGATCAAGGTCATCCTGCGCGCCGATTGGGACAAGACGAGAGTCAGCGTCGTTTCCGGTGGTGGCGCCGGGCATGAGCCGTCGCATGCCGGCTTCGTCGGCAAGGGCATGCTGACGGCGGCGGTCTCGGGCGAGATCTTTGCTTCGCCCAGCGTGGAGGCGGTGCTGGCAGCCATTCGCGCGGTCACCGGCCCGGCCGGCTGCCTGCTGATCGTCAAGAACTACACCGGCGACCGCCTCAATTTCGGCCTGGCCGCCGAGAAGGCGCGCGCCGAAGGTTTTCGTGTCGAGATGGTGATTGTCGCCGACGACATAGCTTTGCCGGATATCAACCAGCCGCGCGGCGTTGCCGGCACCTTGTTCGTGCACAAGATATCAGGCCATCTGTCGGAGGCCGGCCACGATCTGGCCGACATCGCGGCGGCGGCGCGGGCGGCGGCAACGGACATCGTTTCGCTCGGCATGTCGCTGTCGTCCTGTTCGATCCCGGGCCAGCCTCATGAAGACAGGTTTGGCGCGGACGATGGCGAGCTTGGTCTCGGCATTCACGGCGAACCGGGAGTCGAGCGCATCGCCGTGCAAGGCGTCGACAGGCTGGTCGCGATCATGGCGGAGCGCCTCGCGGCAGGGCTCGACCCGAACGCCGGCTATGCCTTGCTGATCAACAATCTCGGTTCCGTACCACCGCTCGAAATGTCGCTTGTCGCCAATGCCGTGCTTGCCTCGCCGCTCGCTCGGACAGTCAAGCTGACGATCGGCCCTGGACCGCTGATGACGGCGCTCAACATGAACGGCTTCTCGCTGTCGCTGATCCGGCTCGATGCAGCGCGCGAGGCGGCGCTGCGCGCGCCCGTCGGCCCGCACGCCTGGATGCAGGCAAAGCCCGTTGTCGCGCCTTCTGTCATGCCGCTGGCGAAACCCGCCACCCAAAGCGCGGCCCGCAAGCCCAGCCAGGATGCACGCAGCAGGCGCCTTGTGGTCACCGTCTGCGAAAGGCTGATCTCGCTCGAAGCCACTTTGAACGGGCTGGACGCCAAGGCTGGCGATGGCGACACCGGCTCGACGGTGGCGACCGGCGCGCGCAGTGTCCTCGACCGGCTTGATACGCTGCCGCTTGCCGACCCCGCGGCGACCCTTGGCGCGGTCGGCGACATTCTGAGCGCATCCATGGGCGGCTCCAGCGGGGTGCTGCTGTCGATCTTCTTCACGGCGGCGGCGCAGGCTCTGGACGGCGGTGCCAGCATGGCCAGGGGGCTGCTTGCGGGCCTCGAACGGATGACCTTCTACGGTGGCGCGAGAATTGGCGATCGCACCATGGTCGATGCCCTGGAGCCAGCGCTTAAAGCGCTCCACGCCAAGGGGCTGGAGGAAGCGGCAACCGCGGCCCGACGCGGCGCCGAGGCCACCGCCGCGATGGACAAGGCGAAGGCCGGACGGTCCGCCTATGTCGGCAGCAAGCTGCACGGCGTGGTCGACCCCGGCGCTCATGCCGTGGCCGAGGTCTTCGCGGCCGTGGCCGCACTGCATGCAGCGGCTTGACGCATGCTTCAGTTGTCGAACGACAGTTCTTTCGATACTGCCGGCGGGATGGAAACCGGGAATTTGCGCGACATGGCGGAGTTGAACCTTTCCAGGCTGATCACGACCGCCGCGGACACGATTGCCGCTCATGCCGAGGAGCTGACGGCGCTCGACCAGGCGATCGGCGACGGCGACCATGGGCTGAACATGAAGCGTGGCTTCGAGGCCGTGCGCAGCGAGGCGGAAGCGTTTTCGGCCAAGCCGCTGCCCGAGGCCCTGAAGGCGATTGGCACCAAGCTGGTGATGACGGTCGGCGGCGCTTCAGGTCCCTTGTTCGGAACCCTTTTCATGGCGCTCGGCAAGGAGATTTCCGCCGCGCCCGATCGCGCAAATCTGACGGGGGCCTTTGGCAAGGCGATCGAAGCGGTGGCGGCGCGAGGCAAGTCGCAAGTTGGACAGAAGACAATGCTCGACGTGCTGCAGCCCGTGCATGACGCTTTGCTGCAGGGAAGAGCCCCCTTTGAAATCGCCGATATCGCCGACGCGGCCGCCGAGGCAACCGTGCCAATGAAGGCCCTGCGTGGCCGCGCCTCGTTCCTCGGCGACCGTTCGATCGGCCATATGGACGCTGGCGCGCGCTCAACCGCGCTGCTGGTGCGGACAGTGGCGAAAACCGTCGGGGAAAGCGCATGAGCAATGTCGGCATCGTCATCGTGTCGCATTCGCCGCTGGTCGCCGAGGGCACGGCCGACATGGTGCGGCAGATGGTGGGCGACGAAGTGCCGCTTGCATGGTGCGGCGGAAACGGCCATGGCGGGCTCGGCACCAATGTCGAGGCGATCATGGGTGCCATCGACAAGGCCTGGTCTGAAGCCGGGGTCGCCATTCTGGTCGATCTCGGCGGTGCGGAGACCAACAGCGAAATGGCGGTGGAGATGATCGGTGAGCCGCGTTCGCAGAAGATCATCGTCTGCAACGCGCCGATCGTCGAAGGCGCGGTGATGGCCGCGACGGAGGCTTCCGGCGGCGCCTCGCTGAAGGAAGTGGTGGCGACGGCGCATGAATTGTCGCCGTCGTGAGCGAACGGGAATTTTGAAGACATGTCCGCATCCGCCGAAGCGAGCGTCCTGATCACCCACGAGGTGGGTCTGCACGCGCGTCCTTCGGTGAAGTTCACCAAGCTTGCCAAGACCTTTGCCGCCGACGTGGAAATAGCGCTTGCCGCCAATGGGCCGTGGTTCGACGCCAAGAGCATCGTCAAGGTGATGGCGGCCAAGGCGCCGAAGGGGACCGTGCTGCATATCAGGGCCAGCGGCGATGGCGCCGATGATGCCGTCGACGCGCTGGTCGAACTGGTGCGGCGCGATTTCGACGAAGGCGCGGATCATGTCCGGACCGCATAGGCTGCAGGGCATTTCGGCCTCGGCCGGTTATGCCGAAGGTCCGCTGTTCGACCTCGACCGGACTGCCGCACACTACACCGTCAGGGCCACTGCCGCAGATGAAAAGGCTGCGCTCGAAGCCGCAATCGATGCCGCGACGGCTCGTCTCGCGGCATTGATCGAGACCGCTGATAGCGCCGCCGCCGACATTCTCGAATTCCAGATCGCCATGCTGGGGGATGATGCGCTGGGCAGGCCGGCCTTTGCCGCGATTCACGCCGGCCAACCGGCCGACAGGGCCTGGCGGCAGGCGCTCGACGCGGAAATCGCCGGCTACGATGCTTCCGACCAGGATTATTTCCGGGCGCGGGCGGCCGACATCCGAGACATCAGGGATCAGGTGCTGCGGGCGCTGACCGAGGATGGCGACGTCCAGGCACCGGCCGGCGCAATTCTCTACGGCGAGGACATCGCGCCGACACGTTTTCTCGAAACCGACTGGAGTTGTGGTGGTGGCATCGCGCTGAAGGCAGGCAGCACGGCGAGCCACGTCGCCATGCTGGCCCGGTCGCGTGGCGTGCCGATGGTTGTCGGGCTTGGGGTGGTTGGCCTTGGCGGTCCGCCAGCCAAACTTGCCGGCCCGGCGCTGCTCGACGCCGAGCACGGCGGGATCGTGCTGTCGCCCTCCAGGGCCGAGATCGACGCCTTTCGCCGATCGTCCTCATCATTCTCGGCGCGCCGCGACCTGGCCGGGACTTTCCTGGCCCGGCCGGCGATGACCAAGACCGGCACGGCGGTGCGCGTGCAGGTCAACATCGCCGACCCGTCCGATGTCGACGGCATCGACATCGCGACCTGCGACGGTGTCGGGCTGATGCGCACCGAATTCCTGTTCGGCAAGGCGCTGCCCGACGAGGAGACGCAGTATCGAGCCTATCGCAAGGTGCTGGAGTGGGCCGGCGAAAAGCCGGTGACGATCCGCACCGTCGATGCCGGCGGCGACAAGCCGGTGCCTGGCTTCACCGTCAAGGAAGGCAATCCGTTCCTCGGCCTGCGTGGGATCAGGCTATCGCTGGCGCGGCCTCAGGTGTTTCGTGTACAAATCCGTGCGCTGCTGCGCGCCGCTGTCCACGGCAGCCTGAAAGTGATGTTCCCGATGATCGCCGTTGTGGAGGAATACAGGCAGGCCGTGGCAATGTTCGCCGAGGAGCAGGCAATGCTCGCCGCGCGTGGCATCGCGCATGAAATGCCGCCGCTTGGCATCATGGTCGAGGTGCCGTCGGTGGCGATCGTGCCGGAGGCGTTCGCCGAAGCCGCCTTCTTTTCGATCGGCTCCAACGACCTCACCCAGTATGTCATGGCCGCCGCCCGCGACAACGCTGCCGTAGCGCATCTCAATTCGGTCCGCCATCCGGCGGTGCTGCGGCTTGTCGCTGCCGTAACCGCGTTTGGCGAGCGCGAAGGAATCCCGGTCAGCCTGTGCGGTGACGCTGGCGGCGATCCCGCCTCGATACGGTCACTGCTCGAGGCCGGCCTGCGCGATCTTTCCGTCGCTCCGGCTCAACTCGCCATGGCCAAGGCGGCCGTCGCGGACGTTTCGGTCTAGGCTCGGCTGGCATGGTCGACAAGATACCTGAACCCGGCTCCGAAGAGGCGATCCGCGCCTACAAGACGATCCTGTCCCAGGTCATCGACCAGCGGCCGTCCGGCATGCGCCAGCGCCTTGCCGACGCGCTTGGCAAGCACCGCAGTTTCGTCACGCAGATTTCCAGCCCGGCCTATTCGATCCCGATTCCATCGAAACATTTGCCTTCCATCTTCTCAGTCTGCCATTTCAGCCCGGCCGAGCGTGATCAGTTTCTCGCCGCCTATCACCAGGCGCATCCAGGCAAGATGTCTGTCGCGGCAGGCATGCGCAAGACGCGGCATGTTTCGCTGATCGTGCCGGATTTCGGCGACGACAAGCAGAACGCCGCGCTCGACAGGGCGGTGAATGATTTCATCCAGAAGATCACCAGCATCACCGGCAAAGGCAGCTGATCGCCTATTTCGGGAGGAGACGGCCGTGAAGAAATTTATCAATTCGGTGGACACGGTGCTGACCGAGAGCCTCGATGGTTTCGTTTCCGCCCACGCCGACATCCTCGTGCTCGGCGACGGGCACAAATTCGTCCGCCGCAAGACCTTGCGGCCGGGCAAGGTGGCGCTGATCTCCGGTGGCGGCTCCGGCCACGAGCCGCTGCATGGCGGCTTTGTCGGCCGCGGCATGCTGGACGCCGCCTGCCCCGGGCAGGTGTTCACCTCACCGACGCCGGACCAGATGATGGCGGCGGCGGAGGCCGTCGACACCGGCGCCGGCTGCCTGTTCATCGTCAAGAACTACGAAGGCGACGTGATGAATTTCGACATGGCGGCCGAAATGTCGGAAGGCGTCCTGCAGGTGGTCACCAATGACGATGTCGCCGTCGAGAACTCGTCCTATACGACCGGCCGGCGCGGCGTCGCCGGCACGCTGGTGGTCGAGAAGATCGTCGGCGCGGCCGCAGAGCATGGCATGGCCTTGCCACTGCTGAAGGCGCTGGGCGATCGCGTCAACGGCGTGACCCGCTCGATGGGCGTGGCGCTGACCAGTTGCACGGTGCCGGCCGCCGGCAAGCCAACCTTCGACATCGGCGACGGCGAGATGGAATTCGGCGTCGGCATCCACGGCGAGCCCGGAAGGCGGCGCGACACATTGAAAAGTGCCGATGCCATTGCCGAGGAGATATGCGCGGCGATCCTGGGCGATCTGGGCGACAGGGCGAAAGGCCCGGCGCTGCTGTTCGTCAACGGCTTCGGCGGCACGCCGCAGATGGAGCTCTACCTGATGTACAACAGCGCCCGCCGGATTTTCGAGAAACACGGGGTGACTATAACCCGCTCGCTGGTCGGCACCTATGTGACTTCACTCGACATGGCCGGCTGCTCGATCACGCTGACCATGCTCGATGACGAGACGACCGGCTGGTGGGATGCGCCCGTCCACACGGCGGCACTGCGCTGGGGCATGTAGAGCAGTTCCAGGAAAAGTGTGTAACGGTTTTCCCGGGAAAAGCGCGTAGCGCTTTCCCTTGGGAATTGCGTAAAGCAAATGACCAGAGCGCTGGCTTCCACCGCGCTTTTCTGCAACCATCCTGGACAATCCCCTATCCGTAACATTGTCCGGTTGATGCTGCCATCTCTCACCTCCGCCGAAGAAAAGCTCTTGCTGCGCTACGCCGATCCGGAGGCCGCGACAGTCGGGGAGGATTTGTCGGCAAAGACGCTGACGGCGCTGCTCGACAACGCCGAATTCCATGGCGTCCTGCCGATCATGCTGCGCAAGCTCCAGGAGCGTGGCGACGCGCATCTGCCACCGGATGCGGACCTGCAAGGCAAGCTGCACGACCTGCGCCAGAAGGCGACGATCGCCACCGGCCAGTCGATGCTGCTGCAGTACCATGGCGACCGCATCATGAAGGGCCTCGCCGCGGAAGACATTCCGGCGCGGATCGTCAAGGGACCGGTCTTCGCGCGAAAGCTCTACCGCAACATTTCCGACAGGCCGTTCACCGACATCGATATCCTCGTCGAACCCGCCAACCTGTCGCGGGCAAACCAGGTAATCGCGGCATGCGGCTTCGAGCTTGGCAGCAATGAGGCCGAATCCTATGCGCTGCAGGAATTCAAATGGCTCGAAAAGGAGAATTCGAGCCTGCTGATCGAACTGCATGGCGACCTGGTGCATGATACCGGCATGCGGCGGCGCCTGTCGCTGGGGTTCCGGGAACTGCGCGTCATCGACGGCGACGCGACGGACACACCGGCCGCGCTTTTGACGATCGCCATCGTGCACGCCGCCGGCGGGCACAAATTCCACCGGCTGCAGCTTTGCGTCGACGTGCTGCAAGGCGTGCGGGCGCTGCGGTCGCCGGAATCGGAAGCCCGCCTGCTCGACGCTGCCCGTATGACCGGCATCGAGCTTGAACTGGCGATTGTGCTCAATGTGACCGGCCGGTTGTTCGACGAACAGCGCGCGCTTGAACTCGCGGGCCAGATCAAGCCCGACCTGTCGATACGACTGGCCAGACGATTGATCACCACGAACACGCTGCTCAGCGTCAATTCCAGGGACAAGATCGGCTCGCGGCTGCGCCGCGATGCCTTCCGATGGATCCAGCGGCTGGCCAAGGCCCGGCCGCACGCCGCCTGACCGGCTCGATCAGTCCCGTGCTTTCAGGGTATCGCTGATCAACGCCGCAGCATCGGCCGGACGCGCGCCCACTTCCAGCCTGAAGGTAGGCACCGAAGAAACCAGCCCGGCGATCGTCGCCAGCCGGCGTTTCTGCAGCGGTAGCAGGCCGGTCATGCCGGTGCGGACATTGTCCATCGCCAGCGCCACCATCGCGTCGGTCCGGGCCATGGGCACAAGCCGGGTCTCACTGTCGGCGGATCGCGCCAAGTGGAGAAGTGCCGCCACCGGCCTGGCGGCCGGGCTTTCGATTCGGACAATCTCGCTCAATCGCTCCAGCGTGACGGCCTGTTCGCCGTTGCGGTCCCATGAAGGACCGAGGCATGGCGACACCTGCGGGATCATCCGCGCGGTTTTCTGGTGGATCTTGACGTGGCGCGGCAGCCCCCAGGCGACGGGCCTGGGGGCTGCCGCGTCCAGGATCATGGCATCGTCGGAGCACAGGCCGAAACCTTGCGTGGCCAGCGCCAGCGACGTCGTGGTCTTGCCGGTGCCGCTCGGGGCGTGGATCAGCACGACGGAGCCGCGGTCCGGCAGTGTCAGGCCCGCGGTGTGCAGCATATGCTGGCCGCCGGCGTCGAGCGCGGCGTCGAGCACCAGCATCGATGGCGTCCAGGCGGCTTTCGCATCGGGGCGAATCCGGATTTCGGCCCAGCCTTCCTCACCATTGATCGACACAGTCTGGCGTTCAGGAAAGACGAGATGGACGGTGCCACCGTCCTCGATCATCCGGCAGTAGCCATCCTCCGGGATTTCGCCATCGAAGACGGGGGATCCATCCGGTGCCTCGTCCAGAACATCCGTCTCGGTGATATCGAGACGAAAATCCGGCTCGACGGGACCTGTGATGCGCAGGCTGGCGAGCATCCTGTCGAAGTCCCGCCATAGATCGGGACGCTCGGCCGATATGCCGAGGATCTGGCCGTTGAGGCCATAGCACGCTGAAGGTCTGGTCAAGCGGGACGCACCTTTGTGGCATCGGCATGGTGGCGATAGATCTCGACCATGCCGGGAAGGCTGTCACTGACCACCGGCCTGCCGTCGAGGCAGACCCAGCAATGCGCCGACATGCGCGGCGCCTGCATCGATTTCGGGTCAACCCCGAAGCGCAGATCCGGATCGAAGCCGGCGAGGCGCAGGAAGCGATGACCGAGCAGACCCTCCCGCAGGCATCTGCGGTCGCGCATCAGCCAGGGATGGCGCACGGTGCGGTTGACGCTGGCGACGACGTAGGCGGAGGGCAAGCCGCGATAGGGCGTCGACGAGGCGAGCGGCGCCCACTTCAGCACCTCCTCGAAGCTGCGGTTGACGAGCAGGACCGGCATCAGCCGCGCGCTCGCCCAGAGATGGCAGCGAAACAGGGCGCGCAGGAGAGGACGGTCAGTCATCATGCGGTACCCTTAGCCATCAAGCGACTGGGGCGGCGAGGATACCTTCCGAGACCAGATCGGTGGCCAGTGCCGCCATGTCCTGATCAAGCGTGCCCTTGTCGACCTCGAACTCCTCGCAAAGCAGGTCGATGATCTGGTCGAGACTGCGCGCGCCATCGACCTTGTCGAGAAAGGCCTCGGTCGTGCCGTTGCACGTATAGAGCTGGCCGCTGCGTGCCAAAAGCACGACGGCACCATCGCCGGCATGCTGAACCGAGGCATCGTCCGCCAGCCGCAAAACAGTTCCAGAGGCAATTTCCATCACGAACCCCACCAAGCCATGCCAAACCCCGAAATGAGATAGCGCGGTGGTGGGGCGCTGTCCATTGGCCGACCAGCTCCACCTTCCTTGGCATCGCCCAGCTTGATGCCCGTTGCCGCGGATCGATATCGCGCCGCTGCCGGCTCTCGACGGGAACCGTCCCAGAAATAGTCGCGGCAGCAGGGGGCTATCCGTGAGCAGTCCGAGCAGGGCCGTTGCTTTTCTTCCCCTAAGTAAGGTAAGGAAGCCGCGGGTCTTGGGGAGATAGAGTATGCGTTACAATTGGGAGCGGGCTCCGACGAGCTTCGAACGTCATCGGAAAGCCTTGGCGGCAGCGATTTTGATCGCCGGCGGTGTTGGCCTGATGCTTATGGCTCTGCCGCTATAGAGCAATCCCCGGAAAAGCGTGAAACCGTTTTCCGTCTGGAATTGCGTCAGGTCAAGGAGATCGGGCGGTTCGGCGTTTCCGTGAAACGATGAACCGCTTCAGGTCCAATCGACCTTCACGCCACCGAGGAGGACGCTGCTGGGCAGCCGCCGCGTGCCCCGCGCTGGCGCTGCCGGCCGAGACAGCCTGCACGGTGTCGATCACCGGCGCGAACACCGGTGTTGCCGAACACCGGTTTTGCCATGGCCGCCCGCGGATGGCGCATTCGTTCACATCCTCCCCGTCACGGCCGCAGTTCACGACGCCACGCATCCGTGGTCAAGACGAGACCGGCTCAGACGAAAATGCAGGAGACATCGCCGGAAAAAACAGCATAGGCTATTCACCAGGACGGCAAATCGTTCCTGGGGAGGGTAAGGATGGCTTCACGCTATCATGAGGTCTATGACGGCTGGAAACGCGATCCGGAAAAGTTCTGGGCGGATGCGGCTGTCGCTATCGACTGGTACTCGCCCTATGACAAGGTGTTCGACGCCACGGCAGGCGTCTACGGACGCTGGTTTACCGGTGCGACCTGCAACACCTGCTTCAACGCCGTCGACCGCCATGTCGCGGGCGGGCGCGCCGACCAGATCGCGCTGATCCATGACAGCGCCATCACCGGAACGGTCAGGAAATTTACCTATGCCGAGCTGAAGCGCGAGGTGGTCGCGCTGACCTCGGTGCTGAAGAACCGCGGAATCGGCAAGGGCGACCGCGTCATCATCTACATGCCGATGGTGCCGGAGGCGGCCTTCGCCATGCTTGCCTGCGCCCGCATCGGCGCCGTGCATTCGGTCGTCTTCGGCGGCTTTGCCTCGCATGAGCTTGCCACCCGCATCGACGACGCCAAGCCGAAGCTGATCATTTCGGCCTCCTGCGGCCTGGAGCCGGGCCGTGTCGTGGCCTACAAGCCGCTGCTCGACAAGGCGATCGAGATTTCCAGGCACAAGCCGGACGCCTGCCTGATTCTGCAGCGCGACCAGCTGCGCTGCGAGTTGAAGGACCATTTCGACATCGACTATGCCGACGCTGTCGCCCGCGAGCGCGCCGCTGGCGCCAATGTCGACTGCGTGCCGGTGCTGGCCACCGATCCGCTCTACATCATCTACACATCGGGCACGACCGGCCAGCCCAAGGGCATCGTGCGCGACAATGGCGGCCACATGGTCGCGCTGAAGTGGACGATGGAAAACGAGTTCGGCGTCAAGCCGGGCGAAGTGTTCTGGGCGGCCTCCGACGTCGGCTGGGTGGTTGGCCATTCCTACATCGTCTACGGGCCGCTGCTGCATGGCTGCACCAGCGTCCTGTTCGAAGGCAAGCCGATCGGCACCCCCGATGCCGGCACCTACTGGCGGGTGATCGCCGAGCACGGCGTCGTCGCGTTGTTCACCGCGCCGACCGCGTTTCGGGCCATCAAGGGGCAGGACCCGAAGGGCGAGTTCATTCCCCAATACGACCTTTCGACGTTCCGTACGCTCTTCCTCGCCGGCGAACGCGCCGATCCCGAAACCATCAAATGGGCGGAGCAGAAGCTGAACGTGCCGGTGATCGACCATTGGTGGCAGACCGAGACCGGTTCGCCGATGACGATAAATCCGGCCGGTCTCGGCCTGTTGCCGGTCAAGTACGGCTCTCCCGGCGTGCCGATGCCCGGCTACGACATCCGCGTGCTCGACGATGCCGGTCACGAAGTGACACGCGGCACGCTGGGCAATGTGGTGGTCAAGCTGCCGCTGCCGGCCGGCTGCCTGCCGACGCTGTGGAATGCGGACGAACGTTTTCACCAAGCCTATCTCGACGAGTTCCCCGGCTTCTACAAGACGGCCGACGCCGGCATGATGGACGAGGACGGCTATCTGTTCGTCATGGCCCGCACCGACGACATCATCAATGTGGCCGGCCACCGGTTGTCGACCGGCGCCATGGAGGAGGTGCTCTCGGCGCATCCGGACGTTGCCGAATGCGCCGTCATCGGCATCGCCGACCAGATGAAAGGCCAAATCCCCCTCGGCTTCGTCGTGCTCAATGCCGGCGTCGCGCGCGACATCGGCGCCATCGAAAGCGAGGTGGTGAGGCTGGTGCGCGAGCGGATCGGCCCGGTCGCCGCCTTCAAGACGGTGGTGACGATCAAGCGCCTGCCGAAGACGCGTTCTGGCAAGATCCTGCGCGGTACGATGCAGAAGATCGCCGACAAGGAAGAATGGGCGATGCCGGCGACCATCGACGACCCTGTCATTCTCGACGAGATCACCGCCGCCCTGAAGGAGCGCGGCATCGTGCTTTGAGCAGCCGGCGCGGTTGGCAGCGGACCAGCGTGGATAGCGCCGCCTCACGGAAAGCCGTGACCGGCATCTAAGCAATACTTCTATTGTGCAATGCAGCAATGCACCCTACAGCTCATGGGCGGGGGGCCATCGACAAGGTTCGCATGGCTCAGCACAAGATCACATTTGGCGGCGTCGACATCCTGCGGTTTCTCGCCGCCGTACTGGTCATGGTCTACCACTATGGCTTCTGGGTGTGGGCCTACCCGGACGGCGTTTCGGCCCAGGCCACGGGCGGCATTCCTCCGCATCCGGAAATAGGCGCGTGGGTCGAATCCGGCTGGGTCGGCGTCCAGATATTCTTCGTCATCAGCGGCTTCGTCATTGCCTTCAGTGCCGAGAAGTCGACGCCCCTGCGCTTTTTCGAAGCCAGGGTGAAGCGGCTGGCGCCAGCGGTCTGGATCTGTGCGCCCATAACCGCAATCGTGCTGTTGATCGTCGGCCTGAGCTGGCCGACCGATGCGGTCATCAGGCTGGTCCGCACGGGCCTGTTTGTCCCCTACGGCCCATGGGTCGACAGCGTCTACTGGACGCTCGGTATCGAGATCGCCTTCTATGCAGTCGTCTGGACCCAGCTGCTGCTCGGCCGCTTCCATCTGATGGAAGTGGTGGCCCTCGCGATCGGGCTGATCAGCACGCTTTTCTGGTGCCTCTACTATCCGCTCGGCTGGTCGGGCCTCGCCGAAACGCGCTCGCTGGACCTGCTCTTGGTGCATCACGGCGCTTTCTTCGCGACCGGCGTCTTGCTGTGGCTGATGCGGTTCAAGGCGGTGACGGCCACTCGCCTTGCCTTCTGCGCCCTGTTCCTGGGCGGCTGCGTGCTGCAGATCGCCAGTTCGGTCGACGTTCATATGCTGAAGGTCGGGCAGCAGATGCCCTTGGCGCCGCCAATCCTCATCTTCCTCACCGCCATCGCGCTGATGGCGTGGTCGCTGCGGCTCGATCTGTCCTGGAGCGGCTGGCGCCGCATCGGCCTGATGACCTATCCGCTCTACCTGCTGCATGACGTCGTCGGCGCCGCCATGCTCGGCATCCTGGTCCGCGCGGGACTGCCGCATCTCTTGTCGATGGCCGCGGCCGGCGCGACGATGATCGCGGCAAGCTGGCTGGTGGCGACAGAGGCCGAGCCGCGCATCCGGCGGATGCTCGACCACACCGTTTTCCGCTATCGTCTCAAGGTAGCCTGACTGCAATCGGCTGGCAGGTCGGTCCCATCGCCGACGCGGCCGCTCAAGCATGCGGAATGACCGAGATGGGGTGGACAACGGCCTGTCCGCTTCTGGCGGTCAGAAGGGACAAGCCGCCGTCCAGCGGTGCTATTTCAGCGGCAGGAACAGCTCCGCGACCGTCTCATGCTCCGGCACCTCCGGGAAGAATGCGAGGCGTTGGCAGTAGAGAGGGAAATCCCTTGCTTCTTCGCCGCTGGCCGGCAGCCAGTCGCGATAGAGGTAGAGAGCGGCAGGCTCCAGATTGTCGGTATTGCCGACGACGCGCAGCACAGCGCAGCGCCCACCGGGGATAAAGCCAGCCTCAACGCCCTCGTCATTCGGTCCTATCAGGCAATCGGTGCCCGCACACAGGTCCATCCGGTATTCGGCTGGGGACGCGGGCCGCCGCTCGGAACGGAAGACGTTGAAGATTGGGCTGGTCTTTGGGGATGATAGGCCAGCGGCCTTTCGCCAGGCGATGAATCGCTGGATGGTATCGCCAATCGTCGCGGGATCCCCCCGATGCTCCATGATCGCCACCGGAGTCGTGGCCACATCGCGGATCGTCACATCTTCATGGCTATAAGACTTCTGCATGAGCTTGCTCCTGGCGTTGTCGAGAGGCCCGAAGGCCGCAAACCACGGTTCCCATTTGGGAGACTTTCGGAACGACGAGGGCGATTGTCCGAACCGTTGCCGAAAGGCGCGGGCGAAAGCATCCGGTGCGTCGTAACCGGCATCCATCGCTATGTCCGTGACGCTTTCGGCGTCTCTGTAGGCCAGCCGGTACGAAGCGCGCTTCATGCGGGCGAGTTGGACATAGCGATGCACCGACAACCCGAAGGTGGACATGAACTGCCGGTGGAAATGGTATTTCGAGAACGCCGCGACGTCGCTCAACGCTTCCAAGCCCAGATCGTCGTCCAGATGCTGGTCTATGTGGTTCAGCACCCGTTGCATTCGGGCATGGTAGTTTTCAAGTGACGCCTTCACCGTCTCTTCTCCGTGGCGACACCAGCTAGGCCCTTCCGGATATGTCGCGCTCGACCGATCTTGCGATTTGGCATGGATCAACAGGTGCCTGCCATACGGGCGAGCCCGATCTACAGTTGAACGGCGGAATGGGTCGTTTTCCGAGTGGTGGCTTTCATATTTCCCCTAAAGGCGGGCGTGTGGGGCCGCATGATGGATGCCCATCATGGCAACAGCGACGTTCAAATGATCGGCAGCGCATCAAGCCGGCGCACCAACAGGCTGCGACAGCAAAAGGGGTATCGAGATCACCGTCTCGGCCGATCACGCGGCGGGCCCACCACGAAAATACATACCGTCATCGATGCGCAAGGGCTTCCGGTCTGCCTCGGCCTGGTGGAGGCCGTGCTTCAGCAAGCGGCTCCATCGTGAGCGCAACTCATCGAGTGCTTCTTCTCAAGGCTGAAGCATTTCCGCCGCATTGCCACTCGCTACGACAAATTGGCCGACAACTTCCTCGCCATGATCATCCAACTCGCCTCGATGGGCCTCTGGGCTCCGCGATTATGAGTCTACAACCTAGGCGGCTGCCTTGCTACGCACTTCGGATTTTTCCAGATAGTAGGTCGAATATTTGTCGAAGAACTTTTCCGAACCTCCGAACGATCCGTATTTGGCCAGTTTCTTCAGATCGACCTTGTTCAGCACCGCCCCAATGATCTTGTTGGCGACATAGGGCTCCGCGGTGAGCAGCGACTGCACCATCGCGCGCGGCGTACGTCCCCACTCGGTGACGAGCACGAAACCGTCGACCAGCGGCGCGAAGGCCTTGGCGTCGACCACCGGTCCGAGCGGCGGCAGATCGACGACGATGTATTCGAACGTCTCCTTGGCGTTCTCGATGAAGCGCCGCATCCCGGCCGAGGAGAGAAGTTCGCTCGTGTGGGAGAAGTGACCGCGCAATACGGCGGGGACAATCGCCAGCTTCGTCTGCCGGTCGATCTTGCCGACGGACTGCCAGGTCTGGCCGCTCACCACCGCTTCCATCAAGCCTTGCTCGGCCTCCATGCCAAGACCGCGGCTGAGGCCGGGGTTGCGCAGATCGCCGTCGATCAGCAGCGTCCTGGCGCCGTTGGCGGCAAGCAATCCGGCGAGATTTGCCGCGACCGTCGACTTGCCCTCGCCGGGAAGGACCGAGATGACGCCGATGACGCGGCTGCCTTGCCCTTCCATCACGACGTCGAAGGCGATCTTGGCGCTGCGCAAGGTTTCGGAGAACATCGACGCGGGCGAATCGATGCTGACCCGCATGCGCGCCCGCCTTTCGGCGGCCGACAGCGACTTGGCGGTCTTGGCATCCACCTGGGTTTCGCCCGGCTGTTCTTCCTTGCCGAGCTTGCCGCCGATCGTCGGCAGATAGCCGAGGAATTTCAGACCAACGCGGTCGCGCACATCATCGCCGGTCCTGAAGAAGCGTTCGTTGAATTCGTTCAGGCCGCCGAAGCCGGCGCCCATCAGCATGCCAAGCACCAGCGAAAGTCCAAGCACGACGACCGTACGCGGGCTTGATGCGGCGAACGGCATCGAGGCGTCCGAGATGATGCGGATCTTGCCGACCGGGAAGGATTGCTGCTGCGCGGCTTCCTCGTAGCGGCCAAGGAATGTCTGATAGAGCGTGGTGAGCGCCGTCGCCTGCTGGTCGAGTTCGCGCAGCTTGACCTGCGTCTGGTTGTCGATGGAACTCTTGCCTTGTGCGGCCGCGACATTGGCCCTGAGCGCGGTCTCGCGCGCCAGCGCCACTTCATACTCGTTGCGATAGCTTTCGGTCAGCTGCTTGAGCTCGCCGAAAATCTGCGCCGAGATGTCGGCCTTCTCCTTGGTAAGCGCCACCGCCTGCGGATGCTGGGGGCCGAAATTCGCCTCGACATCCTGCAAGCGCTTCGCAACCGTCAGATAGCGGGTCTTGAGCGCGGCGATGACCGAACTGCTCGGCTGGTCGCTCGATATGGCGGCATCCTTGAAAGCATTGTCGGAGCCGCTTTCGACGATCGCCTTGTATTGCTGGTAGCGGGCACTGGCGCGTGCGGTGTCGGCCTGCGCCACGATGAGCTGGGCGTTGAGATCGGAGAGCTGCTTGTCGCTCATCAGCTGGCCATCGCTGTTGGCGGCCAACCCATGTTCGGCCCTGAATTTCTCGACCGCGAGCGACGCCGCCTGCGAGCTCTCGCGCAGTTCCGTCAGCCGGCCCTGCAGCCAGACCGCCGCGCGCTCGGTGGCGTCGAAACTGGCGTCGAGCTGATCGGCGAGATAGGCGTCGGCATAGGCCTTGGTGATCGCGTTGGCCAATACGGGATCCGTGCCCTGATAGCCAAGCGCGATGACGAAGCTTCGTCCGACGCGCTCCGCCCGAATCTCGCTCTGCAGCTTGAGGATGGCGTAGTCACGCCCCGAGGCAGCAATTAGCGCATCGCGGGCGGCAGGGTCGAGCTTGCTGATGTCGCCTACGCCCGGCGTGGAGGGGCTGGGGCGAACATACTGGATCAGGCCGCGGACCAGGCCGACGCCCCGGGCAAGTGCCGACTGGGGCGGATTCATGAAGGCTTCGTTCTGGCTGAGCTTCAGCTTGTCGACGACCACGGCGGCAAGCCGCGTCGAGGTCAGAATTTCGATCTGGCTCAGAATGGCGGAATCGGTCTGCATGCTTGTCGACGCCGCCGAGATGTCATCGACGATCTTGTTCAGACCCTCGTCGATCAGCACGCTGGCGACCGACTGATATTTGGGCGGCGTGGTCTGCAGATAGAGCATACCCAGGAAGAGACCGATGACGGCGCACACGGCAACCACTTTGGCCTGCCGTGCGGCCATGCCAAGCAGCCGCTCGATATCGATGAAGTCTTCGCCGTTTCCTGCGTCTGAATTCGGCAATGGCATCCTCTTGTCGAGAGGAAAGTTGGCATAATTCATCTTCGGTCCAATTCTAGAGCCTGTTCCATCCCGATGATCGGGATGGGGATCTATCTGTTTGTTTGAGCATGATCTTTTCCGAAAACCGGTACCCACTTTTCGGAATCATGCCTTGGCTTGCAGGCGCCGCGAAGATCGGGAGCTTTGCGTAAAGCAACGCAAGCTTCATGCCAGACAGCGCGGGGCTATCGCCTCGCGCCATCAGCCATCTAAGAATACTCCCGAAAGATGGGCATTATGCGGCTTCTTCCTGGCGTTCATGCGACCGGACGAACTCCTGAAGCATCTCGAAAACCGGGCCCTTCATGTCGTCGCGCGCCAACGCGAAGGCGATGTTGGCCTGGATGAACCCTTCCTTCGAACCGCAGTCGAACATTCGACCCTTGAAAGGCTGCGCGAAGAACGGCTGGTCCTGCGACAGGCGGACCATGGCGTCCGTCAGCTGGATCTCGTTGCCGGCGCCACGCTGCTGATTGCCCAGCAACGCGAAGATCTCGGGCTGCAGGATGTAGCGGCCGTTGATGTAGAAGTTCGACGGCGCGTTGGCCGGCGCCGGCTTTTCGACCATCGCCGTCACCTCGAAACCGCCGCCGATATCGGCACCACGGCCGACGATGCCGTATTTGTTGGTCTCGGTCGGATCGCAGCGCTCGACGGCGATCACATTGCCGCCGGTTTGGGCATAGAGGTCGGTGATCTCGGCCAGGCACCCGCGCCCGCCGAACGACACCATGTCGGGCAGCAGCAGGGCGAAGGGCTCGTTGCCGATAACCTCGCGCGCGCACCAGACGGCGTGGCCAAGGCCTTGCGGCGACTGCTGGCGGATGAAGCTGGTGGCACCGGCTACCGGCAGCAGGCTTTCCAGCGACTGCAACTGCGCCTTCTTGCCGGTCTGCTCCAGGGTTCCGATCAGTTCAGGATGGAGGTCGAAATAGTCCTCGATGACTGCCTTGTTGCGACCGGTCACGAACACGATGTGTTCGATGCCGGCCTCGAAGGCCTCGTCCACCGCATATTGCACGACAGGCCTGTCGACGACGGGAAGCATTTCCTTCGGCATCGACTTGGTCGCCGGCAGGAACCGTGTTCCAAGCCCCGCCACCGGTATCACGGCCTTCCTGATTTTCTTCATTGCAAATTCCTTCTGAGGAGATCGACTTCAGTCCATTCACAGGCCACGAAAAATCCCTCCATGTGCCTGCATCTTCACCTCCCCACCCCCACGGCAAACTGTGCCGCTACTCTTCGCAACCGCACGGCGATCGGCATGCTCATATGCCTGACCGCCGCCGGATCGCTGAGCGCCGTCCGGATCGCCTTGAGCGGGGACCGCGCCTTGATGTGTTGAACCATTGACAGGAACGATGCGGCCTTGCGCAGACTGCGGCCGCGCCGGGCGAACGCGGCCAGCGCGGCTGGATCCATCGAATGGGTCTGAGCGAACACGGCATCGGCCTTGCGCATCGCCTCGACATGATGAAGCTCAAGCACGCGCGAGATGGAGCCGCTGCGGATATGATAGGCATAGCCGATCGTCGGCTCGACCACGCATTTGCCACCTTTGGCCAAGGCGTCGGCAAGCAGGATGTAGTCTTCGCCGATGATCAGTTCTTCATCATAGCGAAGTCCGTTCTCATCCAGGAACCGGCGCTGGAAGATCGGCTTGAGATAACCGAGATTGAACTTCGATTCGAAAACGATGTTGCCGGCGATGTAGCTGGCCAGCGAGATTTCACTCAGGCTCTCCAGATAGCGCGTCGGAAACATCGCGTCTTCAACGACACCGTCCTCGCGAACGACCTGGAGGTTGTCGACGGCGATTTGGGCATCCACCCTTTCGGCTCGGGCGATCATGGTGGCGATGCGGTCCGGAAAGACCGCGTCGTCGGAATCGAGAACCGCGATCCATCTGCCGCGGGCGAGGTCGAGCCCGGCATTCCTGGCGCCGCCGGGACCGCGATTGCTGGCCAGGGCGACGACACGAACGATATCCTGCGGGTAGGCCCTTGCCACATCGAGCGTCGCGTCGCGCGACTTGTCGTCGACGACGATGATCTCGACGCTGACGTTTTTCTGGGCGATGGCGCTGGCGATCGCCCGGTCGAGGGTTGCCTCGGCGTTGTAGGCGGCAACGACAAAGGAGACATCAGGCTGCACGCTTGCCTCCTTCCTGTGGCGAAGGCTGGCCGTAGAGGCGGATTTCACGGATGCCGACGAGGCCACTGACAACGCCGACATGCATGATGCCGCGCAGCACGCTGCGGTTCCTGCGGACCGGGTTGACGACAACCGGGATAGCCGAGGCGAAGCAATATATGGCCTTTGCCGACGCCAGGCCGACCTGCTTGATCAGACTGATGCCGCTTGCGCTGCTACCCAGAAGATGGCCATGCGTCTGCCCGACGCGGAAACGGCGGCGGCCGAGCCAGTCGAATGCCGCCCTGGTGCGCGGCACCACCTCGTCCACCCAGGCCTCGGGCGAAAAGGCGATCCGGCCGCCGGCCTTGTGCATCTGGTCGAAGAACTCGGTATCCTCGCCGCCGGTCTGACCACGCGCCAGGCTGAAGCGGCGGCCACGCAGACTGTCGGCGCCGGCCCGCAGCAGCACATTGCAGGTGTAGCCGGTGTGGATCTCGCCGCGCACCCAGACGGGCAAGGTTGAATGAAAGTCGCCGCGCCGCATCCAGTCCGGCGCATCCGGGCGATAGCGCGCCCGCACCGGACCGAGCACGGCGGCCGCACCGCTCGATTCGGCCGTCGCGACCAGTTCGGCGAGCCAGCGCGACGAAGCCGTCTCGTCATCGTCGATGAAAGCGACAAAATCCGCTGTGCTGGCGTCGAGGCAAGCGTTGCGGGCGATCGAGATGTTGCGCGCCGGGGCATGGCGATAGTGGATCGGCAGCGCCAGTTCCCGCGACAGCGCCGTCACCAGGTCGCGGGCGCTTGGCGTGTCGTCGTTGTCGGCGATGATAACGCTGACATCGAATCCTGAAGGCATGTCCATGGCAGCCAGCGAGCGCAGCGTGTCGGCCAGCTCCGGCCGCCGGAACGTGCAAACACCGATGTCGATGCTGCGGTTGACGGGCACCGCCATCACGCCACCCTGCGCCGCGAGCCGAGGCCGAGAAGCTGCAGCCAGAAGCCGACGGACCAGCCAAGATGCATGACCATTGCCGAGACGCCGACAAGCGCGACATCGGCATTGCGCTGGCGAATGGCCGTCCACAAGCCATAGCCCAGGCACACCGACGCCCAGAGCAGAAGCGGCACCGCCGCCAGCCAGTAGACGAAAGAGAAGGCCGCCAGCAGGACGACCGGAAACACCAGCAGCGGCACCATCTGCCGGACCTTCGGGATCACCCGGTGCTTCAGCACATTCTTGGCGCGGCCGCGGCCATAGCCGAGATACTGGAAAAAAAGCCCGCTCAACGAGGCGCGTGGATAGTAGACCATCTGCGTTTTGCCGCTCATCCAGATCTTGTAGCCGGCCTGCCGCAGCCGGTAGTCGAGCTCGGCGTCCTCGTTGTGGCTGAACGTCTCGTCATAACCACCCACGGCCCCGAACGCCGATATCCGCATCAACGCGTGATGGCCGTGATCGATCCATTCTCCCGCGGAAAGATGCCGGTGCTTGGAGCCGCCAGTGCCGAGCCTGGAGTTCTGTGCCGCGGCGGCCGCTTTCTGCACGGCGCCGCTGCCGCTGGTCAGCATCGAGACAACGACCGAATCGGCACCGGTTGCCAGCGCCTCCTCGACGAGGCGGTCGCAATAATCGTCGGGATAGCCGCCATGCGCGTCGATGCGGATGAGATAGTCCGCGCCTTCGCCGAATGTGCCGACGGCGAGATTGATCGCCGCGCTCTGTATGCGCCGCTTGTTGTGAAGCAGGATAACGCGCGAATCCTTGGCAATGACATCCTCGACAATGGCCAGCGTGCCGTCGGTGCTGCCGCCGTCGGCGATGATGATCCTGGCTCCAAGCCTTGCGGCCGAAGGTCGCAATTGATCGAGCAGCGCACCGATGTGGGCGGCTTCGTTCAGGCACGGAACAACGATCAGGCTGGATGACGGTTTTCCAGTTTGCGTCATCAACTCACGTCCATCTCTAGCCATCCTATGCCAATGCTTCCGCTGCGAAGGAACCGGGCACGGCGGTCAGGCTGCGCAGCCGCTCGACGAGCGCCCGGCAATCGCTGCGATCGTAGCTCCACGTCCTCGGGTTGCGGGCAAGGACACGCGCCTTCAGCCTGCCGAAGCGATGCTCCTCCATCTTGCCGAGCGCTGTCTCGAGCCCCTCGGGCGTGGCGTGGGAGAGCAGGACGCCGATATCCTGCTGGTTGAGGAACCGCCCGGTTTCGGTGTTGCCCATCGAGATCGGCACCGCGCCGAAGCGGCAACCCTCATAGAGTCGGTTGGGCAGCAGCCATTCGGAGTTCTGTCCTGCTTCGAAGAAATCGATCGCCCAGGAAAAATGAACTTCCCTGTAGATCGCCGCCATGTCCTCCGGGTTGCGATAGGGCCCGCGAAACGACAGCCACGGTTCGGATTCGACAAAGCCATGGAAATCCGGAAATTCGGACAGCGCCGGACGGCCGCGCAGCACGACCTCGAATCGCCCATCCATCCGGCGGGAGAAATCGGCCAGGAGTTCGAGCGAGCGGCGGCAGCGCAGGGCGCCGAACCAGCCGATCCGCCATGGCGGGCCGACCGGGCCGCCCGCCGGCTCGGGGTCGCCGGGCAAAATCGCCGCGGTCTCGAAATATTTGTTCTCGACCAGCTCGATCGGTGCCGCGACCTGGCCGAACGGCTTGAAGTAATTGGCGATGAAAGCGGGCGAACTGGTCACCAGCAGCTTCACGTCCCTGGCCAGAAAACGTTCGGTGGCGCGCAGCGCCTTGCCCAGAAAATCGTTGCGAAGCACGAGACGATGAATGTCGAGACATTCGTAGACGATCGGAACCGAGGTACCGAATGCCGACTTCGCACGCCGCGCCAGCGCCAGCATTTCCAGATTGCGCGCGATGATGAGATCGGGCCTCGGCATGCCGCCAAGGCTCGAGCCGATCGAAACCGCCGCCTTGGCGACCGCCGCGAGGCGCTGGCCGAACCGGCCATCACGCGTCGCGCCAAGGTCGATCGGTCGCAATCCCTCGATATCCGCAATCGGATCGGCCGTACGACGGAAGCCGCCCAACGTGACCTGGGCTCCACCTGCCCTGAGCATCGTGATCCGCCGGCGCACGGCCGGGTCGGAAACGTCGTGCACAAGGTACAAGACATGCAGCATGAAAACTCGACCGCTGTTGGCCCACCCACGGGAATCCTAGTACAGCTCTTGCTGCATCGCAACATTTTTGGTGCGGCGATCGACGTTTTCTGTTGCACTGCAAAATTAATGCCCTAGTTTGTCCTTGGCGGCGGTTGTGGATTTTCAGGGGTCGGAAATCCACGCAAAGATCAGGAATCCTGAATTTGGAAGCCAATGCATTCGATCCGCCAGAAGGCTCGCTCCGCAAATCGGTCGGGCGCGGCGCCGTTGTCACGGCCATGGCGCAGTCGGTGCGAGTCGCGACACAGATCCTATCCGTTATCGTGCTGTCGCGGCTCTTGTCGCCGCAGGATTTCGGCGTCGTGGCGATGTGCGCGCCGGTGCTGGCCTTCATCGCCCTGTTCCAGGATTTCGGCCTGACCCAGGCGACGATCCAGAAAACCGGCATCAGGCATGAGGAGGTGAACTACCTCTTCTGGATCAATGTCGCCGTCAGCGCGATCCTGGCCTGCGTGCTCGCGGGTGCCGCGCCGCTGGTCGCCGCCTTCTACGGCGAGCCGCGCGTGGCCGGCCTCGTGGCCGCGTTCGGGCTGCAGATCATGGCCTATGGGCTTGGCGCCCAGCATCTGGCGCTTTTGACGCGCCGCATGCAGTTCGGGCGTCTCGCGATCATCGATGTCGCCAGCGCTGTCGCCGGCCTCGCCGTGTCGATCGCCTGGACCTTCATCGACCGCTCCTACTGGGCGCTTTTTGCCGGCACGCTGACCGGTGCCGTGCTGCCGACGCTCTGCTACTGGGCAGGTTCGCGCTGGCGTCCGAGCCTGCCGCGCAAGGTCGCTGGAATCAGCGAGCTGGTCAATTTCGGCGCCGGGATTACCGGCTTCAATTTCGCCAATTTCTTTGCCCGCAATCTCGACAATGTGCTGATCGGAAAATACTGGGGCGAGGCCCAACTCGGCCTCTATGACCGCGCCTACAAGCTGCTGCTGTTTCCGTTGAGCCAGATCACCAATCCATTGTCGAAGGTGATGGTGCCGGCGCTCTCCAGACTGAAGGACGAGCCGGACCGCTACCGCAGCGCCTATCTGCGCGTCATGCCGCTGATCCTGCTGGTGGCGCTTCCCGGTGTCGCTTTCGCCACCGCGATGTCGGACGTGCTGATCCCGTTCGTGCTCGGCGAGCAATGGCGCGAAAGCGCCAGCATCTTCCTGGCACTTGGCTTTGCCGGGCTGCTGCAGCCGCTCAACAACCCGGCGGGATGGCTTTTCGTCAGCCAGGGCCGCTCCGGCGACTTCATGCGCTGGGGCATCGTAACGGCCGTGACCTCGGTGATCGCCTTCATGCTCGGCCTGCCTTATGGCGCGCTGGGCGTGGCGATCGCCTATGCGATCAGCGAGTATCTGCGGACGCCTTTCCTGTGGCTCTATATCGGCAAGAGCGGTCCGCTGCAGGCCCACCATGTGCTGCGCGCCGCAACGCCTTTCGTGCTTGGCGCACACCTGGCACTGGCCGCCATCTGGTTCATCAAGCCGCTGTTGCCGCAGCAGCATATCGTTGCCCTGGCCAGCGGCGCCGTCCTCGCCTACCTCATCACCATCGTCATCGCGCTGGCATTCGCTTCCGGCCGCGAAGCCCTGCGCGAGGCGATAAAAATGCTGCCGGCAAGACCGCCCGCGGCGACGCCTCGCGAGGCGCAATAATTTGGACGCCTTCGCTAGCTACGGACATCCACTCCAGTTTCAGGTCTGAATTCATGCACTACCGATCAATCTCCGACATGAACGACGCGATCGTCAGGAACCTTCACCGGCTGCCCCGCGACATCGACCTTGTCGTCGGCGTTCCCCGAAGCGGCATACTGGCGGCGACGCTGGTGAGCCTGACGGCCAACATTCCGATGACCGATCTGGATAGCTTCCTGACCGGACGGGTCTACACCTCGGGCGTCACCAAGCGCCGCGCCGCGCTCGATCGCAAGGTCTCCGAAATGCGCAAGGTGCTGGTGATCGACGACAGCGTCGCCGGTGGCAATGCCATGCGCGACGCGCGCGCCCGCATCGCGGCGGCCGGCATCGAAGCGGACTTCACCTTTGCCGCGGTGTTCGGCCTGCAGCCGGAACACCAGGAGACCGACTTCGTCTTCGAGGTCGTGCCGCATCCACGCATGTTCCAGTGGAACTTCATGCATCACAAATTCCTGGCGCAGTGCTGCGTCGATATTGACGGCGTGCTGTGCCTGGATCCGACCGAGGCGGAAAACGACGACGGTCCGGTCTACGAGAAGTTCCTCAGCGAGGCGCGGCCTCTGCATGCGCCGACCCACAAGATCGGCTGGCTGGTCACCAGCCGGCTGGAGAAATACCGCGCGCTTACCGAGGCGTGGCTCGCCAAGCACGAGATCAAGTACGACCAGTTGATCATGCTCGATCTGCCGAGCAAGGCGGAACGGCAGCGGCTTGGCGCGCATGGCAGTTTCAAAGCCGATTTCTACCGCAAATCCAATGCCGTCCTGTTCATCGAGAGCGAGCACGAGCAGGCGCTGAAGATCACCGAACTGTCCGGCAAGCCGGTGCTGTGCGTCGAAACGCATATGGTCAGCTTTCCCGACGCGCTGTCGCTGCCAGCGCTTGGCCAGGCGGCTCGCAACCTGCCGGCAAGGCTGCGGCAGATCAAGTCGCAGGAAGGGCGCAAAGCGGCCGCCAAGATCCTCGCCCGCGCGCTGCTTGGCGCGCGCGGTTACGAGACGCTGAAGAACCGGGTCAAGCGCCCGGCCTGACCCGGACTATCGGCATCCTTACGCCGCTTGCCGCGCGCGCTGCTGTACCGCCCTGTCGAGTATCGAAAAGAAGGTGGCGAACTGGCGATCCGGATCCAGTTCGGGCCGCCCGGCGAAGCCGCGCGCGAGGCCCGAGAGCCGGTCATATTCCTGGTTGTCGTTCCACAGCCGCCTGACGGCCGCGACCCAGTCGGCAAGCGGAGCATCGTAGTCCAGCACCACGCCTCCGGGGCCGATCGCTTCAGGCAGACCGCCACGCCGCGAGCCGACAACCGGGATTCCACTGCAATGGGCCTCCGACGCGACGCGGCCCCAGGCCTCTTCCCATTTGCTGGGGGCAAGCAGGATCCTGGTGCGGCCATAGACCGTCTTCATGTCGCTGGTGCGGCTCTCGAGCGTGACATTGCCGAGCGGCGTGATCGTCTCCTCGATGCGCGCCCGATGATCGTCCTCCAGCTTCCAGCTTTCGACGAACAGGAACGGGATTTCGGGGCACGCGCCAGCAACACGCACCGCAAGCTCGAAGCCTTTTTCCTCATAGGGGTTGATCAAAGTGACAAACTGGCCCGTCGTCGGGGTGCTGTAATGCGCCGGATTGATGGTCGGCGGGATCACCGCCGCCTCGATGCCGAACTCTCTCTTGTAGGTGCGCGCGGTGAACTCCGAGTTGGCGATGTACAGTGCCGAACGCAATTCCCGCAGATCGCCACCCAGTTCATGGAACTCGACATTGCGGAGATAAACGACCAGCGGCACGCCCTCGGCCTGCAATGCCTTGCCGAGCGGAACCGATTTGTGACACTGGACCAGCGCCACATCCGGCTTCTGCCTGTCGACGGCAAAGGCCGCTGCCTCCCAGGGAAACCACGCCCGGATCACCGGATAGCCGGGATAGCTGTCGACGACCGCCGGCTGCCGCAGCAGCTTCATCTTGGCGCGCGCCTTCAAGCCGAAGACACCATCCCCGAACAGCGCGGCCAGCACCGCGGCCTCATGCCCATGTTCGATCAACTGTTCGACCAGATGATGGGTGCTTGACTGGACGCCGCCGCTGAATTCCGGTGGGTAGCCGTTACCGCCTGCAAAAAGAACTTTCATGGTCCTGGCTCCTGGTCTTTTCGCGTTTCATTCCATGCAGCCCGATCGAGGGCTGCGTTGAAGGCCGCCTCAGGCATTCTGCGGCGGATCGAGTTTCGCGAACGGATTGGTACATGACTGCCATCCGGTGAACCGGATCGGATCGCTTGGCGAACTGCGCCATGCGTAGTCCGTCAGCATATGGAATTCGGCGATGACCCAGCGGTCGAAATGCACCAGATCTTCCCGCTTCTGCTGGGGCAGCAGGCGGCGTGCGGTGCCCAATTTGAGCTCCTCCGCCAGAGTAACGGCGTCGCTCAACTTCTCGCTCGGAAAGATCCACGGGTTCCTGTCGCGGAACGCCAGCACGAACTGTTGCAGATGCTCGATGCGCATGTTCAGCGTGCCGAGGTATTTTTCGAGCGTGACACGGACGAGGTCCTCGTCTGAAAACGAGGAGACGGCGGCATAGGCAATGCCCGTCGACACCACCCCACCCGCCACGATCGCCAGGGCCGAGCGTCTGGAAATTTCGATCATCCGATACCTCCTTTCACGCGATCCGGCTCGCCGCCCGCAAGGACAGCGCTGCCGCGGTCAGGCTCGGATTGGCGCAGGAGCAGCTTGGGTAGGTGCTGGTGCCGACGACAACCAGGTTTCTGAGCCGGTGGTGGATCATGTTGCTGTCGATCACCGAATCGGCCGGACCGGTGCCCATTCTCAGCGTGCCCTGGACATGCGATTCGGTCGGCCGGATGCCGCGGTCGAAGAGCTTTTCGACCGGCAGCGGGGCAAGCAGCGCAGGCAATTTCTCCAGCGCCCGGGCCATGCCCTTGACCGCGTAGTCCGACGGCGCCTTGAAGCTGACGAAGGCATTATCATCCTCGTCGAGGGTAACGAAATTCTCGTGATCGAGCAGGTTTTCGGTGACCACGACAAGCGGCAGCGCCTGGCGCAGCCGCCCCTTTTCGGCACGCATTCCGTGTTGCCAGCGGTTCTCGAAATAGACGAGCGCCGCCGCATGCTCAGATCGGTGCGGACCGTCATAGAGGCCGAAATTCAGCCCCGTCGTGATGGTGCTGCCGTCGAAATTGTCGACACCGTCGAGATAGACCTCGAAATTCCAGCCGTAGGATTCGTGCAGGCCGCGCCCGACGAATTCGTCGCCCAGACCGGATCGCAGCATGATGGCCGCGCTCTGGATGGCATTGGCGCCGAGAATGAAGAGGTCGCTGGTGACCGTATATTCCTTGCCGCCATGAACGAACGTGACCGAACGAACCGTTCCGCCGACATGATCGAGCCGCCGCACTTCGGCACCGAGGCAGACCGAAACGTCGGGATCCTCGAAGACATGCATCAGCCCGTTGTTGACCGTGAATTTCGCGTCGACCGGGCACAGCCAACAGCGCAGATTGGCACAGCACGAAGTGCGCTGCGCGGTCGGCACGCGTGCCCGTGCCGTCGGCATGACGAAATGCTGGCCGGGCTGCGCCGCCTTCATCATCCGGTCCGGTGTCGACATGCGATGCGGCGGTTGCGGAAACGGCCGCGAACGCGGCAGCATCGCCGCCATGTCGGGATCGCCTGAAATCGACATGATGTCTTCGGCGTCGCAGTAGAAGGGCTCGACGTCGTCATAGCTGATCGGCCAGTCGTTGCCGATGCCGTAGGTGGTTTTCAGCCTGAAGTCATTGGGATGGAACCTTGGCGTCTGCGCGAACCAGCAGTTCGTTCCGCCACCCAGTCCGATCGTGTAGTTCCAGGGCTTGTCGGAATTGGTCTTGTAGGTCGTCTCGTCATCGATGTCGGTGTTGGCGTTCTGGTCGAGTTGCCATTCATGGGTGTTGTGCCGGCCCCACTCCAGAACCAGGATGCGTGCCTTTCGCCGTTTCGCGAACTCATGCAAGAAGAAGGCCGAACCGAAGCCGGAACCGATCGCGACAAGATCGAAATGATCCCTGGTGATTTGCTCGGGCTTTACGTCCAGCACCATCAGCCACAAGTCCTTTCCGCGCCGAGCGCACCCACCAGATTCTGCTTGCGGCTCTCCACGCCCGGCCTCACGCCGCGATTCTGCCGATCGAGTGGTATTCGATGCCGTGGCGAGCGACGACCTTGGGGTCGTACAGGTTGCGGCCATCGAAGATGACCGGCGTGGTCAGCGCGTCCTTCAGCGCGTCGAAGGATGGAGCGCGGAAGCTCTTCCATTCGGTGGCGATCAACAGCGCATCGGCGCCGCGCAATGCCGCTTCCTTGGTGCCGCACAACAGCATATCGTCGCGCAGGCCGTAGATGGCCTGGCATTCCTGCATCGCCTCGGGGTCATAGGCCTGCACAGTCGCTCCGGCGTTCCAGAGCGCCTCCATCAGCACACGCGCCGGCGCCTCGCGCATGTCGTCGGTGTTGGGCTTGAAGGCCAGGCCCCACAGCGCAAAGGTCTTGCCCTTGAGATTGCCCTTGAAATAGCGATGTACCTTGTCGAACAGGACGGATTTCTGGTCGTTGTTGCGCTCCTCGACGGCGCGCAGCAGCTTGGCGTCGAACTTGACGCCTTCGGCGGTCTTGATCAGCGCCCGCACGTCCTTTGGAAAACACGAGCCGCCATAGCCGAGGCCCGGATAGATGAAATGGTAGCCGATGCGCGGATCGCTGCCGATGCCCTTGCGAACCTCCTCGATGTCGGCGCCAAGCTGCTCGGCAAGGTTGGCCATCTCGTTCATGAAGCTGATCTTGGTCGCCAGCATGCAATTGGCGGCATATTTGGTGAATTCGGCGCTGCGCACGTCCATCACGATCATCTTCTCGTGGTTGCGGTTGAACGGCGCGTAGAGCTCGCGCATCACCGCCTCGGTGCCCTCGCTCGAGGTGCCGACGATGATGCGATCCGGCTTCATGCAGTCGGCGACCGCGGAACCCTCCTTGAGGAATTCCGGATTCGAGGCGACGTCGAAGGCGAGGTCCTCACGACCTCTTTTCTTCAGCGTTTCGGCGATCCTGGCCTTTACCTTTTCGCAGGTGCCGACCGGCACGGTCGACTTGCCGACGACGATCTTGGGCGCGTCCATTTCCCGGCCAATGGTCTCGGCGACCGCCAGCACATATTTGAGGTCGGCCGAACCATCCTCGCCGGGCGGCGTGCCGACCGCGATCATCTGGATCTCGCCATGCCTGACCGCGGCGACGGCATCAGTGGTGAACTTGATGCGACCGGCGGCGTGGTTCTCCTTGACCAGGCTCTCCAGCCCCGGCTCGAAAATCGGCACGAGACCTTGGTTGAGCCGCTCGACCCGGCCTGCGTCGATGTCGACGCACACCACCTGGTGGCCGACTTCGGCAAGCACCGCCGCCTGCACGAGACCGACATAGCCAATTCCAAACACCGTCAAATTCATTCGGTTTCGTTCCCATTCAAGGCGGCGGACCGTTTTCGGCCCGGCCAGTTCAATTCGACTTTCCCAACTACTTTACGCTGCATGCCAGCGATTCCGGAAACTGACAGGGCTCGCCGAGCGCGGTGAAGGCAACGCGCTCGACCTGCAGCGAAAGCTTGCGGCCAGGATCGGCGAACGCACCCATCCAACCCTTCATCGTGTCGCTGCCCCACAGGCTGAAGAAGATCTTCTGCGCATGGGTGGGCAGCTTCGCGGGGTCGGTGATCGTGTTGACCAACTGGCCGTTGAGGTACCAGCGCAAACTGTCCTTCTGCCAGACGAAAGCGTAGTCGTTGAAAGCATTTTCGGTACCGCCCGCGACGTCGACCAGCTTCTCGTTCTTGCCCTTGCCGCCGATATAGGCGTTGACCTGCACCTTGGAGGTGTCCTTGGTCAGGATCTCGAAGTCGATCTCGTCCCAGGGCTGCTTGTCGGTGGGGCCGATATAGGAAAAGAACGCCGCATTGAGACCGGAACCGGTGTCGGTCTTCATCCGCGCCTCATAGGTGCCGTAGCCGAAGCGTTGCTTGGTCTGAATCTCGCCGCAAACGAAGTCGCGGTCCTTCAGCTTCTGCTTTTCGAAGCCGAGCGACAGCACGCCGTCGGAAAGCTCAACCATGCCCTTCGACCAGGTGCAATTCTGATGGCTGCCGTTGTTCCAGCCGTCGGAAACATACCAGCGCGCACGATCGAAGCTTTTGAAATCGTCGACGAATGATGGCGACGTCGGTATATCCTGGGCATGGGAAGGGGTCGTTGACAGGTTGCCGAGAGCGGCCAGCAGCAACGCGCTGATCGAACTCAGCCGCCTCAAGCCGGCTTGCCTGGCCTGAGGCGTGAACGGCGTTCCGCCGGTTGCGACGGTGGACGTAGCTTTCGGATTCGAATTCATACCAAACTCACCTTTGTGCTGTGCTTCCCCCAACCCAAAGTCGACATTCGAACCGCTCCTGAACGGGCCAACCTTGACCTCCTACGTGACCCTCCCGAATTGCTTTTCCTGCCTCGCATCAAATCTGTTGCAACAGTTCCGAGCCTTCACGCTCTGCCGGCGCCTGTCGGCTTGGCGAATTCGGCCGGGGTGGCCGAATCGGACGCGCCATCCTCGTGGAAGACCCCGTCCAGCGAATGACGGAGCTCCTTCATCATGCCGTTCTGGCGCGACAGCGCCGCGATCCGGCGCTCGCAGTTCAGGATCGTCTCCGTCAGCGCGCTGACTTCGGATGACCGACGGTCGGAGGCGGAGCCGTTTTCCATCGCCTCGACCAGGAAGGCGGCGTTGGTCGCCTTTGTCCGATAGCGATTCTCAAGTCCGGCTCTCTCGGCCTCGATCTCGGCCGCGATCTGCTCAAAAAGCTTTGCCAGACGATCAAGTCGCGAACCGTCGGTCTGCCGGTCGCGGGCCGGATCCCTTGATCTGAAGCCGAATATCGAGGCCATGAGTTCAGGTTCCTGTCATCGCCGGCTTCCAGGCCGGGTTTCTGGCCGATCCCCGCAACCGGGGTTCAAAAAATTGCATCGTCCTGCCCCTCTGACGGGAGAGACATTGAGACCATCCGATCGGGGCCAGTTCGGGTGGTCGTCTAATTTGCTGCACCGCAACATAGACTGCCATCCCCGGAGCCGTGAGGCAACCACCCAATTCGTAAACTCATAAATCCGTCCGAAATGGTTTGAACGACAAGCCGGCACTGGTGGACGAACCGGACGCGCCGGACACCCTCAACGCTCCTTGCCGGTACTGGTTCCGGCCATCAGAAAACGCAATGGCGGCACACGGCTCCGTTTCGAGGTGAAGCCGGCGCGGCGAAACAGCGACTCGAGCTTGTCGGCGGCAACGCCGCGAACGATGGGAACGAGGTTGGATTGACTGGCCAGTGCATAGGCCGCGGCCGATGCCAGCCCCCGCTCGGCCTTGACGTCGAGGAAATTGCGCAACCGGTATTTGTCGCGCACGTGCCGCTCGTGCCGCCTCAGCACCGCTTTCGAGCCTTCCGGCAGGCTTTCGATCGCCAGCAACGCCAGATCCGCATCGGCCAGGCGCTCCAGGTCCTGCGTCTTGTGACGACCGCTCAGCGAATCAGCGCGGACGATGGCGCCGTAGCCGCATGAGCGGATGACCTTGAACCGTGCCCCGCGAGCGACGGCGCGCGCGTAGAGCTCATAGTCCTCGCCCAGGCGCAAGCTCTCGTCGTAGCGCAGCTCGTGGCGGTCGAGGAAGGCACGGCTGATGACAGGCTTGAGGAAGCCCAGCTCGCCCCTTTGCACTCGTCGCCTGGAGATGTTGCCTTCGACGAAGCGCTCGAAATCGAGGAATTCCGGCTCGGCGGCGAATTGCGGGGCGACGATTTTCGTCACGTCGCCGGTCGCATCGTCCCGGATGAGCATGATGTTGTCCGCCGCGAAATCCCAGTCGGCGCCGGCAAACAGGTTGCGAAACCGGCCCTCCAGGAAAAAATCGTCGGCGTCGAGAATGCTGATGAACGGCGACCTTGAACCGGCGATCGCCGCGTTGCGGGCGAAAGAAGGACCGCGATTGACATCGAGACGCATCACCGTGAGCCGGCCGCTGCCGTCGTCGGCGGATCGGGCGACTGTCGCGGTGTCGTCAGTGGAAGCATCGTCGACGACGACAACCTCCGCCACTTCCGCTTCGCGCAACGCGGACGCGATAGCGACGGCGATTGTCGGCGCCGCGTTGCGGGCCGCGATGATCACGCAGACCTGGGGTTTGGTCATCGACATGGATTTGCCTCTCGTACAGGTGATACCGACTTGTTTTCGCCCCGTACCCATTCGATGCCCGATATGCTTTTCATCACTGACTGCCCGGCCGTTCAAAGATGCGGCGGCTGATGTCGGCCGATGCCGCCCAGCCGGCCTCGGCCAGATAGCGGACCGGCGCACGGCCGCACAATTCCCATAGCACCGTTCGCCGCTGCGGCCACCGCAGGGACGACAGCCACGGCGCGATGACCATGTTGAGCAGGTCCTCGTTGCCGATGCGTGACAGGATTCTCTTGGCCCGCTCCGACAGAAGCGTGCCGGCGCCGCCGAGCAGTACATCGGCGGCGCGCAGGCCAAGCAGCAGCGTGTCGTCCAGCCCCTGCCGGACCGCGGCGTCAAGCACAAGCTGCTGATCCGCCTCGTCGAGCCGGCTGGCGCTGGCGCGTACGTCGCAGACATAACCCGCGCAGGGTTCCCGATTGAACAGCGCCTTGGCGACGCTGATGCAGGACAGAAACAAAGTGTCGGCAGCCGAAGTGAACGGCACCGTCGCACCAGCGATCTCGAGCTGTCGCTTGCGCCGCAGAAACCCGTCCGCATCGCGCGGGCTCGGCGAGCCGGGCTGCTGGAGGCGATAATGAAGATCGACCGTGGACGGCCTCGGCCCGTCGCCGCGCGTCATATGCTGTTCGCCAAGGAAGCGAACCCACCAGACGGAGCGCGACTTGCCTGCGACCTCGTAGCCGATCGAGCGGAGCGCATCACGCGCCGGGAAAAACCCGGCCGGCGAAACCAGAATATCGACGTCGCCGGAAGGCTTCATGAAATGGTCGTCATAGAGCAGCTGCTGCTGGAACGGGCCCTTGAGGAAGACGAAATCGATCTGCCTGCCGCTGAGCACGTCATGGATCGCCATCGAATCCATGATGCAGGACGCGTTCATCGAAACCGTCCTCCTGCGGTAGGTGTCCAACCAGTGAAAAAGCTCTGCCGGCCTTTCACCCGCCGGCGCGCGCGACAGCGCCTTGAGGACAAAGGTCGCGACCTTGTTCAACCTGGCAATGTCGGCAACATTGGCGACGGTCAGGCCAGGCATCGACATGTCGCCGGCACTGGCTCCCGCCCCCGCGAAATACAAGCGCAGGCAAGCCTGTACATAGGCAATCTCGTCGGCACAGTCGGCGGCACGCAATCGTTCGTATGAACCGTCCGGCAAGGCCATTTAGCGCACTGTCTCCTCAAGAAGTGATTTGCTCGCCGCCTATGCTGCAAGTGCGAAGCAAGCATCACCAAAAACCTCGATGCCGTAAAGCCTTTCCTTTTGCAGTGCGGAATTCTGCCCTTTTGCAGCGCGGAGTTTCACAACCTTAGCGTTTGTCTCATGATCCGAGAGGCAGCGAAAATTGCGGTTGAGATATCACCCTTGCCAAGGCATTTCAGTGGGCCTTTGCCAAATGAAACTCCTTTTTTAGCAGTGCCTAAATAGAAGGCGCTCGGGCAAATATTTTATGCAAGCAAAATCAAATGCTTAAAGAATCGCCATCGACATAGCGCCGACGCACAAGGATTCATCTTGAAAGATGTCAGGTTTTAGGCATCTCTTACATACATCGCGACGCCCGCAACCCATAATTGATTAACGCCTGGTAAATCAGACTTGACTCATAAATGCTGCCATGCAGCTATTGCGCCGCAGCATGAGAAATGCTGACGGCACTCGACAGGCCGTTTCCAGTCTTTATTGGAGAGTAAAATGGAACAGAATGTTGAAAAGCATGAATACGAAACGCCAAGCCTGACGGTACACGGTTCGATTGAAACCATCACCCAGGGCGGCGGCGGCAGCACGGCGATCGATGCATCGTTTCCCGCGCATACGCCGATCGGCGACCTGACGTTCTCCTGAGCCTATCACAAACTTCCAGAGTGACGACGTTGGGACTCTGGACGCAAAAACAAGAGAGTCGGGGGGCTCAAAACCTCCGACTCCCCCTTTATTGCCTGGAACTGTCGAAGCGTAGTGTAAGCGAGGTTTGGGGATGAACTGGAACACATCCGACCACGATTTGGCAGACCACGATTTGGTGAGCGCGACCAAGGACGCCGTGGCTTGCGAGTTTGGCGAGGGCCTGGCGCTGCTCAACCTGAAATCCAACATCTATTACAGCCTGAATGGCGTCGGCGCCTTCATCTGGGACCTGATTCAGCAGCCGAAGTCGATCGGGGACATCCGCGGCGCCGTGCTTGCGCGCTACAATGTCGAGCCGGGGCGCTGCAAAGCCGACGTCGACGCATTGCTGAAGGGCCTGGCGGATAACGGGCTTGCGAGGGTGCACCATGAGGAACTTGTCTAAGCAGGTTCCGCAAAAGTGGTCCACGGTTTTGCGACAGGAACCTGCGACAGAAAAACGCCCGAAGCAGACGAAGCGCCCGCGAGGCATGCGTAGAGTTCTCTCCCTGAGCGGCTCGGAAATGATCTTCCTCGCCCGCTGCCTCTTGGTGGTCACTGCGGTTCGGCTGGGGCTGACGCTGCTGTCCTACAACCGTGTCCGCAGCCTGGTGACGCGGCTCGAGGCGCGTCAGTGCGCCAGCATGGGCGAACTGCGCCGGGTCGCATGGGGCGTTGCCGCCGCGGCCCGTTTCGTGCCGCGCGCCACTTGCCTGACCCAGGCGCTTTCAGGCCAATACATTCTCGCCCGCCAAGGCAATGCCTCGAAGATCCGCATCGGCATCGAACGCGGCACCGGCGAGCACTTGAAAGCGCATGCCTGGCTGGTCAGCGACAACCATGTCGTCCTTGGCGGATCGATCGACGGTTTCGCCCATCTCGTCGATCACGGCAGCCGATGAGCGGCGTGGCCGGAATCTTGCTGCGACAGGGACACGCGGCAGCGGTCCAAGGACACGCATCAGTGGTCCGGGGACGCGCTCCAGCGGTCGCCGCAGCGGATATACAGCAGATGCTGGCGCGCATGCGCCATCGTGGCCCTGATGGAAGTTCGTGGTGGCTAGACACCGGCATCGCCCTTGGCCACTCTTGGCTCAACACGTCAGATGAAGCCGGCCCCGGTCCGCTGACCATGGCGGGCGGCAAGCTGGCCATCACCGCCGATTGCCGCCTGGACAACCGTGACGAACTGCTGGCCAGGCTGGGCATCCGGGACAGGTCGGTCGCCGACGCGACTTTGCTGATGCGGGCCTATCTGCGCTGGGGCGAAGCCTGCCCCATGCAGTTGCAAGGCGATTTCGCTTTCGCCATCTGGGATGCCGAGCGACAGCTGCTATTTTGCGCGCGCGACCATTTCGGGGTCAAACCGTTCTACTATCACGCGGCGGACCGGCATTTTGTCTTTGCCTCCGAGATCGGTCCGATCCTTGGCGTCGACGGGGTCGACACGCGCGTCAATGAACGCCAAATCTCGGGTTTCCTGGCCGGGCTGCCCGACGACCCGCAGTCAACGCCCTACAACGATATCTTCAGCTTGCCGGCCCGCCACAGCCTCACCGTCACCGCGCAACGGGTTATGCTGCGCAGATACTGGCAGATCGAGCCGTCGTCACGACCGATGCGCTCGGATGCGGCCGAGGAATTCGCCGATCTGTTCTCGCAATCGGTCCGTAACCGCATGCGGGGAACCTCTTCGATCGGCGCAATGCTGAGCGGCGGCCTCGATTCCTCGTCGATCGCCTGTGTCGCCGGCATGCAGAATGCCGCCGCGCGCAAGCCAAAGCTGCCCACCTTCTCCCTGATTTTCGAGAAGGGCTCGTCGATGGACGAACGCCCGTTCATCGATGCAGTGCTTGATCAGCGCAACGTTGACGCGACGCTGATTCCGGTCGGCAACTATGCGCCGTTCGCTGAATTCGAACGCGTGCTGGAGGAACAGGAAGGAACGTTCCTGGCGCCGGGCCTCACGCTCACCCGCGGCATCTACCGGACGGCGGGCGCCAATGGCATCAAGGTGCTGCTGGACGGCCATGGCGGCGACGAGGTCGTTTCGCAAGGTCATGGCCATCTGCATGAGCTTGCCAATGCCGGGCGGTGGATGGACCTGTGGCGTGAGATCCGCAGTGCCTCCAACACCTATGGCGACAGCACGCTCGGCATGTATTTCCAGTTCCTGACCATCTACGGGCCGGCCTGGCGCATCGCGAAGCTGAGGCACATGGCGAACCGTGTCCTGAACAGGATCCGCAAGCCGGCCCAGGCGCCGCGCGGCGGAAGCTGGCGCGACCTGATCAATCCGGACCTAGCCAGGCGAACCGAGCTTGTCGACCGGTTTCACCGCGCCGGTTACATGCCGCCCGGCGTCAAGGCCAGCGATGCCTTGAGCCATCGCTGGATCCTTTCAAACGGCTATGTGCCGCATGCTTTCGAGGTCCTCGACAAGGCCGCGGCCAATTTCGGTGTCGAGCCGCGCTATCCCTTCTGGGACAAGCCGCTGGTCGAGTTCTGCCTGGCGCTGCCGGGCGAAGAAAAGCTCAGCCACGGCTTTGGCCGCTATGTGCTGCGCCGTGCCATGGAGGGCATCCTGCCGGCGGCGGTCCAGTGGCGGCGCGACAAGATCGATTTCACCTCCAATCTCGTCAATGGCATGCTGCGCAACCACCGCGACCTGCTGGAACAGCTGCTCGTTTCGGATTCCAGCCGCATAGCACCCTACGTCAATCTTCCGGAGGTCAGCGCAGCCTATGCGCGGCTGCAGCGCCAGCCTGACCAGGCAGCCCCCCTGGATGTCCAGTATGTCTGGCGCTCGGCTTCATTGTCGCTCTGGCTGCGGCAGGTCCAACTCTCCGGGAGCCCCGCATGATGTCTCGCAACGAGCCGCTCGCCCGATACCTCGATCATCCCCTTGCGCAGGGCGGGGCCGCGCGAGAACGGCGCTTCTACCGGGCCTACGGCCTGACCATCACGTCCGAAGTGTTGCTGCCCGAGTTGGAGCCGACGGCGCCGGCGCCGGCGGATGTCGTGATCGCCGTCGGTGCGATCGACCTGCCGAAGCCCTCGCCCGAGGCCGCGACCGACTTCCGCTTCGAGCCGGACCGGCAGTATCTGGCATGGGATGCCGTCGGCGCGTTCCTGATCACCGATGGTCGCCGCATCGACGTCGAGCCGGCGCCCGGCGTCGACGACGCGCTGATCGCGTTTCCGTTGCTGGGCCCGGTCCTGGCGCTGCTGCTGCACCGGCGCGGCCTGCTCGTCCTGCACGCCAGCGCCATTGCCGTGGCCGGCAGGAGCGCTATCTTCATTGGTGACAAGGGCGCCGGCAAATCGACGACGGCAAGCGCGATGATCCGTGCCGGACATGACTTGCTTACCGATGACGTGGTGGCCCTGGACCTGACCAATCCGAACCAACCGATGGTCGTTCCGGGTTTCCCGCAGATCAAGCTGGCTGCCGATGCGGCGGCCGCGATCTCATTCAGGGACGCGGAAGTCCGGCCGCAAGCGCATCCGGCGATCGACAAGATGCAGCATCGCCTGAACGGCGCCTTTTCCGGCGACAGGGTGCCGGCAAGCAGGATCTATATGCTGGAGCGCGGCGAAAAGGCCGATATCACGCCCTTGCCGGGCATCGCCGCCTTGCCGGCAATCATCAAATTCTCCTACGTGACGCGTTTCGGCCGCGCGGCCCTGCCCGGCGATTTCGCGGCGACGCATCTTCGGCAATGTTCAGGAATAGCGAACCATGTCGGCGTGTACCGCCTCGAGGTGCCGACGGGCCTGGAGCGGATCGATGAGGCCGTGACCCTGATCGAAAGAGATCTGGCGGGCGATGTCTAGGTCATCGGTCTTTAACCTGTCACTGTTTCGCGACGTCGCCGCATTCGGCGCCGTCATCGCCCAGATCGGTGGGCGGCGAACCTGGACGGCGCTGCTCTTCCTGATCCTGGGCAGCCTGACCGAAGGCATCTCCATCCTGCTGCTCGTGCCGCTGCTGCATCTGGTCGGGCGCGCCGACCAGGATTTCGCGGTCAGGCTGCCGAACAATGATTTCGTGCGCTGGCTGGTGCCGGACGGAACGCTGCAACTGACGACGGTGCTTTGCGCGCTGGTCGGGCTTGTCGCCGTGCAGGCGGCCTTCAACCGCTTCAAGTCGGTCTACATGGCGAAACTGCTGTTCGATTTCATCAACCGCTTGCGCATGAACCTGTTCGAGAGCATCGGCAAGGCGCGCTGGGGCGTCTTCACGCGCATGCGCAGTTCCGATCTCGACCATGCCCTGACCGGCGACATCGACCGCGTCCAGGGCGCCGCCTTCTCGCTGTTGATGCTGGTGCAGATTGCCGTGCTTCTGGCCGGCTATCTCCTGGTTTCCGTGTTCATCTCGCCGGTCATGACGTTGTTTGCCGTCGTGATTGGCATCCTGATGTTCGTGGCGCTGCAGCCCTTTCGGGCGCGGGCCACCGCCTTTGGCCGGGTTCTGACGGCCAATCGGCAGGACCAGTACCGGACGGTCTCGGAATTCCTTGGCGGCATCAAGGTGGCCAAGAGCCTGAACGTCGAGGCGAGCTATTTCGCACAGCTGCAATCGACCCTCGAAAGGATGAAGGCCGACAACGTCGACTATGTGCGCAACAGCACGATCGGCACCGCGCTGTTCCAGGTGGCGAGCGTCGTTGGCCTCAGCCTGTTTATCTATGTGGCGCTGGTCCGCTTCAACCTGTCGCTGGCCGAGATCGTCGTGCTGCTGCTGGTCTTCATGCGTATCGCGCCGCGCTTCATGGACATGCAAACGCAGGCCCAGCAGGTCCTGATCAATCTGCCCGCCTATGCCGCGATGCGCAGCCTGCAGACGCGTTTCGACGCCGAGCGCGAGCCGGGCGACGCCGAAGCCGGCGAAGGCGACAAGCTGTCGCTGGCAACCGGGCTCAACATAAGGGACGTTTCCTTCGGATATGCCGACGACCCCAACAAGACGGTCGTCACTGGCATCACCTTCGGCCTGCCGGCGGGCAAGGTCACCGCCCTTATCGGCCCCTCCGGATCAGGCAAGAGCACGATCGCCGACATGCTGCTCGGGCTGCTCGAGCCGACCGCCGGCAAGATTCTCGTCGACGGCGTCGAGATCGATGCCGCCAATCGCCGTCGCTGGCGCGGTCAGGTGGCCTATGTGCCGCAGGACGTGTTCCTTCTGCACGACACGATCGCGGCGAACCTGCGCCTTGCCGCGCCGCAGGCCAGCGACGAGGATTTGTGGACCGCGCTACGTTCCGCCCATGCCGGCGAATTCGTCGAGCGGCTGGACCTGCGGCTCGAGACGGTGGTCGGCGACCGGGGCGTGCGGCTTTCGGGTGGCGAGCGCCAGCGCATTGCGCTTGCGCGCGCGCTGCTGCGCAAGCCGTCCCTGCTCATCCTGGACGAGGCCACCAGTGCGCTTGACTGGCAGAACCAGTCGCTGATCGCCAAATCGATCGACGGATTGCGCGGCACGATGACGATCCTGACCATTGCACACCGGCCGTCGATGATAGCGTTCGCCGACTGGGTGGTGGCAATGGAACATGGCCGTATCGTTGAAGTCGGGCAATATCAGCGGCTGAAGGCAAAGGCCGGAAGCCGATTGTCGAGGATGCTGTCGGGCGAGCAGTCCGAGAGGGAACCTGCCGACGTGGCTTGAGGCCGGATGCGGCCGAGTTAGTGCAGGCTGCGCCTGGCGCCCAATTTGTCGCCTTCGGCCACCTCGGTGGTGTTCAACTTTCTTTCGGCGTCGCGAGCCATGTCGGCTGGCGTCGGCGCGCCGCCGGCGATCATGGCATAGACGAGCACGAAGTAACCCGCCTGAATGACGACGGCGCAAATGATGACGCGCACCAGTATCGTGCCTGTCGAAGCACCGCCCAACCAGGACCAGCCAACGACGATCGCCAGAGCGAAGATCATCCCAAGGATGAATTTTGGAAGTGCCATACCCAACAGCCCATAAACCGGCTCGGGTTATATCCAACGATTGCCCTACCCGAGCGCCGTCCCTTGTCATGCGGGCTTGTCAAGTCGCCCGCTCTCGGCCGGTTGCTTCCGGCCTTTCCAACCTGTCGGTACTCTGACAGGTATAATTTGCAATTCTATTAAGGCGAGCAATAGGCGGCAAGGGCAACTGGACATATTTTTGATTGGAGCTTTTGTGATCGACTCACTCATGGTGCAATGCACACGGAGGGATTTTGCCCGATCTCCTGCGGTCATCAACTTTCAGTAGAAATACGATATTAACTAGTATTTTATGTTATTTCTCCATAGTATCAGGTAGCTCTAAAGCACTGGCATGTTCCACGCTCCGGCAGATAGGGCGCCCCGCCTAAGAACCGCCTCAAAATTGCCCCTATTTTTTCGCCTATGCCCATTTATTGTCACAAATGTGCTAAGTATCCCGAAATTTGTGCATGGCGAGCTTATTATTTAGTCAATTCATGACGCGACTATTTCAGTAGGCCGGGAAATTGTGTGTTGCGCTGCAACATTTTTTTGGTATCGTGTGGTGAACCATTCGTTCAACGCATGGAGTTTACCGCATGAGGGACGTTGCCAAGTCGGCCACCGCGAGCTTTTCGCAGGCCGACATCGAATTTCCACCGCCGATCGGCGGCCTGCTCAAGCGCGGCTTCGATATCACCGGTTCACTGATCGGCCTGATCGCTCTCAGCCCGCTGTTTGTCATGATCGCGTTGCTGGTCAAGTTTTCCGACGGCGGGTCGATTTTCTATGGCCACAGGCGAATCGGACGCGGCGGACGGGTTTTCCCGTGCCTGAAGTTCCGCACCATGGTTCCGGACGGCGACAAGGTGCTGGCAGCCTATCTCGCCACCAACCCGGACGCCAACGCGGAATGGATAGCGACGCGCAAGCTGAAGAACGACCCCCGCGTCACCCGTGTCGGAGCGGTGCTGAGGAAACTCAGCCTCGACGAGCTGCCGCAGATCATCAACATCTTGCAGGGCGACATGAGCCTTGTCGGACCTCGGCCGGTCGTGCGCGACGAACTGGAGATCTACGGCACTTCCGCCGTGTATTACCTGAAATCCCGCCCCGGCCTGACTGGCTTGTGGCAGGTCAGCGGCCGCAACGACGTTTCCTATGACAGCCGCGTTGCGTTCGACCGCCATTATGTCGAAAACTGGTCGCTGTTCGAGGACGTTCGCATCATCATCAAGACCGTTCCTGCCGTCTGGATGTCGCGCGGCTCCTACTGACCGGCATCGAACAACCATTCGGCAGCAAGCACATCGGGCGATGGGGCCAAAGCGGATCGGAACGTTCAGTTGAAAACAGATATGTTCGAAGCCTCTCGCAGCGGCCCGTTTTCCGGCCGCCTGCGGCGGGCGCGATTGCTGGCCACATGCCTTGTCGTGTCGCTCGTCGTCCCCCACATCGCCGTCGCCGGCGACTATCGCCTCGGATCGCAGGACAAGCTCATCATCCGCGTCGCGGAATGGCAGACCGTCGAAGGCACGTTCCGCGACTGGTCGGCGGTGAATGGCGAATACACGGTCGGTCCATCCGGCACGCTGTCGGTACCTTTCGTCGGCGAATTGCCGGCCTCCGGCAAGACCACGTCCGAAATCGCGACTGCGATCGGCGAGGCGCTGCAGCACAAGCTCGCTCTGTCGGACAGGCCTGAAGCCTCGGTCGAAATGGCGCAGTTCCGGCCATTCTACATTTCCGGCGAGGTGCAGAACCCCGGCCAATTTCCTTATGTGCCCGACCTGACGGTGCTGAAGGCCATCAGCGTCGCCGGCGGCATCAGGCGAAACGCCGATTTTGGTCCCCAACTCGGCAAGGACCTGGTCACCGCCAAGGGCAACTTCGATATCTCCGACGACCAGCGCGTTCGACTGATCGTGAAGCGCGCCCGCATCGACGCCGACATGGCGGGCAAGACGAGCTTCGAGGTGCCGAAGGAGGTCGAGGGCGATCCGCGGTTGCCGGCCATCGTCGCCGACGAGATGACGATCCTGACGTCCGACCAAAAGGCGCTGAAGCTGAAGCTCGAGGCGCTCGACGATCTGAAAGGGGTTTTGCAGTCCGAAATCGAATCGCTGCAGAAGAAGATCGTCAACCAGCAGCAGCAAGTCGACCTGGCGCAGCAGCAGCTGGCCAGCATCGGCCCTCTGGCTCAGAAAGGCCTGATCGCCAACGCCCGACTGCTGGATTCGCGGCAGTCCGTCGCCGACCTGCAGGGCAAGATCCTGGACTACGAAACCGCCATCCTCACCGCCAAGCAGGCGATCAGCAAGGCGGCGCAGGACGCCATCGATGCCCAGAACACCCTGAGTTCAAGTCTCGCCACCGACCGGCAGCAGACCGAAGCCGACCTGAACGAGGCCGCGCTGAAGGTGAATATGCAGAAAGGCCTGATGGCCCAGGCCAGCGATCCCGCAACGAGAGTTGCCAGCGACAGCGACCAGCAATCCAGCCTGATCTACACACTGGTGCGGGTCGTCGACGGCAAGACCAGCGAAATCGCCGCGAAGGAAGATACGCCGGTGCTGCCTGGCGACGTGATCAAGGTCAAGCTGGCGCCGCTGGCCAGCCAGTAGACATTTGGACGATCGCCGAGGGCTCGCATTCAAGGAGTCGTCATGCGAGGCGGTCACTGTAGTCAAGGATATATGCTCCCTTGACGATGGGACGGGAATCGCGCGGCGGCGGGCCTCACGGCATCGAGTCGACTCTTCCAAATAAGGAAGCTTGGTCTGGCAAATTAAATATCTAACAATGGATATGTTCTGATGAACATCTATCGCGTTAGGCGATATATAAAAGGTAAATTTATTACGCTTCTTTGGAAGACGAGAGGGATAAAAATCTTTGACCGAGTATCCATTCTTGGTACCTCTCCTCATATTTCAGGAAAAGGCGAAATCAATTTCGGCTCCCTCGTTTCATTCCGAGGCTTTGGCTCGCGCTGCTGGTTTCATGTGCTTAGCAATGCAAAGCTGTCAATTGGCTCCAAATCGTTCATAAACAGCGGGGTCATGATCGACGTATCCGTCGCAGTCAGCATCGGAAGAAACTGTCTGATTGGTGACTGCGTCGTAATCCAGGATTCAAATTATCACGAGATCGAGCAAGGCGCCGGCGTTAAGTCAATGCCTGTCCTGATCGGCGATAACGTCTGGATTGGTCGAAATTCAATAATCCTGCCTGGGGTCGAAATCGGTGACCATAGCGTAATTGGAGCCGGGTCTGTCGTGACCAAAAGCATTCCCCCGCGAAGTCTGGCGGCAGGAAATCCTGCCCGCATAATTCGCGAGATTGCAGCGTCCCAAGATTACATTCGATCCTGACAGGGAGTTCGGTGGATCGGTTCGAGGCAAGTTTCGTCTTGCCTGAGGCCTGTCCGATCCCAACAGGGAGGGGATGGGACTATTTGCTCGTTTGAGCATGGCCATTTGCGAAAGCTGGATTCCACTTTTCGGGATCCTGCTCTAGGCCCTTGACCGCAGCCCGTCGCGGACTGGTCACAGGCACTTTCGCCAGCTTGAAAAAGCTGTAGTACAATAGAAAAGAGCCTGTCACGTAGGGGTTGAGAATGTCGACCTCGACGAAGGAGCGGATGAGCAGAAGCACCATCACACCGATGAGAATCACCGGCCCCGCTTGCCACGTCCTGAAGATCACCGCCGAGACGTGGCCGTAGAGCGTGCGCAGCATGATCAGCGCAATCATCGTCACCCCGACGGCGCCTAGCTCGACAAGCGCCTCGATATAGGTGTTGTGGAAATGGAAACCGGTGCGGCTCGTAATGTAGAATTCATTCCATAGCCGCTCGGCTTCGGCGAAGCCTTGCACCCAATAGGCGGCATAGCCGACGCCGAGAATCGGCGATTTCTGTGCGGCGTTCCAACCCTGCTCCCACAGATAGGTCCGCCCCGTGAGCGTGGAATCCTTGCCGAATATGTTGAGGACGAAATCCAGCAGCCCCATGTTCATGGCTGCGAAGGCCGACACTACGAGCAGGCCCGCCCCCACCAGAAATACTACCCTGCGGTAGCGGCGTGAGAGCAACTTGCTCATGGCAAGCAGAACCACCAGAGCCAAAACGGCCGGAATCGAGGCCACAGAGGTGGCGGAATGCGAAACGGCCAGCATATAGGCCGACAAGAGCAAGACAGGTACCATCGCGATGAAGCTCATCCGGCTACGGCGCAGAAAAGCGAGGAACACAACGCAGAAATAGATGCCGAGCGAGGCGACAAAGCCGATCTGGTTCTTGGAGGCAAACGCGCCGACGAAGTTGTAGGTGCCGTCGAGGACGTCCTCGGAATAGGCCCCGACCTTGAGCGAATAGAGCAGGACGACGAATATGCCGATCAAGGCGCCGATCGTCAGCGTACGTACGCTGACGGTTCGCGCCGCGATGTAGGCGCAGGCGATATGGGAAAAGTACTGGACGGCCGTCCGTGCGGTGATGCCGGGAGCCGCCGACCAGAAGACCGAGAAGCAGACATAGGCCGCAAACAGCAGGGGCAACCAAGCGCTGGACAGCTGCCGCAGGAACCGCCGGTAATCGACCAGGATGAGCGGAAGCCAGACCGCGTAATAGGCCAGGATCATTACCTGGCCGAAAATGACGGAGTAGGAAAACGCCCAGATCGAGACGGCCACGGCGAAACTGCCATAGACCGAATTCTTTTCGGGGTCGACCAGCAGGGACTTTGGAATCTTCATCTCAGAGTCCCGCCGACGCGATCCGAGCCCGGCGCGCCATAAGCCAGCCGGCATATTCGCGAACAGGGGCGTGCAATAAACGGCGTCTCCATTGTGCAGTGCAATATAAACTATCGCGTCCGGCGCTCAATGGCAAATCCGGTCACCTTGTCTTACAGCCAAGGGGACGCCGAGAGGTCAATTGGTTGCCCGTCGTCCAAGAACACTACCACAGGGCTCCGCCGGTGATCTGGATGTTTTCCATGGTGATGCCCTTGGCCAGATCGGAGCAGAGGAAGACCGCCAGCGCCGCGATCTCCCGCGGCTGCAGCATGCGCTGCTGCGGGTTACCCCTGGCGATCTCGGCCATCGCTTCCTCTGGCGTGCGCCCCTTTCCTTCGCGCTCGACGACCTGCGCCACATTGCGACGCATCAGTTCGGTCTCGACCCAGGTCGGGCTGATCATGACGCAGGTGACGCCGTGAGCGGCGCCTTCCAGCGCCACGCAACGAGTGAGGCCGAGAAGGCCGGCCTTTGAGGCACAATAGGCCGGGTTGTCCTTCCAGCCGACGGAAGCCGCCGTTGAACCGATGTTAACGATGCGTCCCCAGCCGCGCCCGATCATGCCCGGCAACACGGCGCGGGTGACGCGGAAGGCGCCGGTGAGATTGGTGTCGACGATCTTCTCCCACAGCGCGTCGGAATGACCACAGACCGGCTGCTCGGCGGTGGTGCCGGCGGCGTTGACCAGAATGTCGGCAGGTCCGATGGCCGCTTCTGCGTCCGCCGCGAACCGATTGGTGACCTCGCTGTCGCGCACGTCGAGATGCCCGGCGTGAACCTTGGTTCCGTGCGCTGCGAGAGCCGCGCGCACGCGCCCGATCTCGTCCGCGCCGGGATAATAGCCGGCATCGGATCTGTCGGCGCCGGCGGGCGCGATGTAGGAGCCGACGGCGACATTGGCGCCGGCCTCGGCCAATGCCGTGGCAATGGCAAGGCCCATGCCCGAAAACCCGCCCGTGACGATGGCGCTGCGGCCGGAAAGGTTCTTCATCAGGTGTGGTCTCCGGACAGTTCGGGGCGAGCAAGCCGGCCCAAGAGGATTTGAGATTCACACGGCAAGATAACCTCCATCCACGACCATCCCGGCCCCGGTGACGAGCGCAACCTTGCCTGCTGCGTGATTCACAATATCAGTTTCCTCAAAGTGGTTTGCCCAGCCATTCGCGATAAAAGCCTTCGAGGTCGGGTTCGAAATCATGGACGATCGGATAGCCTGGTGCCGCCGCCTCGACCTCGTGCAGCGTGCCGCACTGCGGGCAGATGAACTCGCGGATCTCCATCCATTGCGGATCGGGGAGATCGCTGTTGGGGTAGATCTCGCGCAGCGCTTCCTCGGTGTTGCGCACGTTGATCGCGGCGTTCAGCTTCCAGTTCCTGCGATAATCGCCGAAGGAATGGCCGCACTCGCAGCGGGTGATCCGCTCATCGCCGCTCTGGCAGATGAACAGGTGATCGCTCACCGGCAGCAGGATCGGATCCTTCCAGGCGACGCGATCCTGATAGACGGCGACTATCTTGAAGAAACGATCATCGTCCTTGTAGGCGCTCATGATGCGCCGCGTCTGCAGCCAGGGCAGCTTACCGGCGGCCAGATCGCGGATGACTTCCTTGCTGTACGAGGTCATGACTTTGCTCCCGGCGTGAAGATCGATCTGGCATCGACGTTCCAGAAATCGCTGAAATCCCTGGTGAAGCGCGACGACAGCTTGATGGCGCTGGCATACATTTTCTTCACCTCGGGCGCGAAGTCGGCCTTTTCGACGCGGCCGCGCTCCCTGGCGATCCAGTCCGAAACCGGGATCGCCCTGGCCAGACGTTGCTTGCGCATCTCAGCCCGGCGTTTGACGGTCGCGTCGATATCGGCGACCGGATACCCATCGGCGTCGTCCTTCAGCACAATGCCGAAAACCTGGTCCGCCGCTTCGCGGGTGAGAAAACCGTTCTCGACATCCCAGGCCGTCTTGATCGGGTCGCGCTCCAGCACGTCGCCGTAGCCTCCGCCGCCATTGTAGGAATGGCTGAAGATATCGCCGGACTTGTGCGGCGACGTGATGTAGGGGCCTTCGACCACGACATGGTCACCGCCGATGTTCTTCTCGTAATCCGAGACATGCGGGTCGATGCCGGGCGCATGCGCCAGCGGTTCACCTTTTGCCGCCAGCTCGTGGATGTTGGAATTGCGCACCGCGCGGTGCTTCTGGCAGGTCGGCGCCGGATAGCCGCCGCACATGCCGCCATTGTCGAACACCCTGGAAGAGTGCTCCGAGGTGTGCAACCTGAGATGCGAGGTCTTGTTGATCAGCCAGGTCGAGACGAAGGAACAGCCGCCGCGATATTTGCCGGCGCCGCCCGAGTTGGGCACGATTGAGCGGCCGATATAGACCATCGGCATCGACTGTTCCCAGACCTCGATGTTGCCCATGTCGGATTCCGGGTTCCAGCCGACATAGGCGGTGTCGAGCCCGTCCTTGATAGCGAGCGCGCCGGAGCCGGCGGCGGCGCATTCGAAATGCGCCATGCCGAACGGCGTGCCGTACTGGCTTTCGCCGCCCATCTCGATCATCGGGCTGTTGACCTGGCCGACAAAGGCTTCCTCGACGAAGCCGCGGGCGATGAAGCCGCGCGACAGGAGCCGCTGGAAGACGCCGTAGGCCGGCAGCAGCAGAGCCCATGAAGTGGCGGTCGCCACCATCTCGTTGTCGGGGTTGGTCCAGGTGCCGTGCGGCAATTTCAGCTCGGTCGCCATCCAGGCGCCGTCATTGACCAGGCCTTCGAAATTCATGTGCTGGGTCAAGGTGACGAACATGCCGCCATCCATGCCGGCCGGCGTGCAGTTCATCGAATGATAGCCCCAGGGCTGCGTGCCCTCGAAGTCCATGGTGATCTTGCCGTCGGTGGTGATCTCCATCTCGATCGGAATGTTGTAGAGCCAGTCCGGATCGCCAAGCAGCTGAAAGCCGGGTTTTCCCGCCGTGACGTGGCCGTAAAAGGTGTGGCCGCGGTAGATGCCGGGCACGGTGAGCTGGCGGGTGCGGGCGAGCTGGGCGCGGCGGCCTTCCTCGATGAACTCCTTCGACACCTTCACCCAGTAGTCGAGGCCGATCTCCGAGATCAGCTGCTTGACGCTTTCACGCATGTCGATGCAGGAGGCGACCTTGGCCTTCTCGTCGAGCACCCAGTAGATCGGCATGCGCAGATTGCGCTCGCAGCGGATGACATAGTCGCGGCGGATCTCGTCATTCTCGCCGATCTTCTCGGCGCAGACGAACAGGCCTTCGGTGAAGCGTTCCTGCGCCAGGCAGACGTCGCCACCCGGCGTGATGCCGCCGGCTTCCAGCTCGTGGCAGACCGCACCCGCCCAACCGACCAGCGTGCCTTCATGGAAGATCGGCACCACGTCCATCACATCGGGCACCTGCACGGTGCCGATGAAGGCGTCATTGTTGGCGAAGATGTCGCCTTCGCGGATGCGCGGGTTTTCCTCGTAGTTGTTCTTGATCATCCACTTGATGAAGCGGCTCATCGTATGGACGTGCACCATGATGCCGTTGGAGAGCGCGATGGCGTCGCCTTCCGGCGTGTAGATGGCGACCACCATCTCGCCGACCTCGCGCACGCCGGGCGAGGCCGAGATGCGGCGCGCCATTTCGCGTGCCGAGACGCAGTAGGCGCGCAGCTTGGTGTGCAGCGTCTCGAATTTCAGCGGATCCTGGTTGCGCAGCGTGAGTTCCGTGATGCCGTCATAGCAGCCGGTCTCTTCCATCAGCCGCTCGGAATCGAGCAACCGTTCGCGAAGACGCAGGGCCGAAGCAGGTTTGTCCAACATGGCGTTCGCCCTCTCAAGCGTGGGTGTAGTGCAGCAGCGTCCATTCATCGACGAAGACACGGTCTTGCGGATGAACGACGAGCGTGGTGGCGGGATGTTCGATGATGGCCGGGCCGATCACTTCGTGGCCGGGTTGCAGGAGATCCATCTCGTAGAGACTGGCCTTGTGCCAGCGCCCACCAATATAGGCCTCGCGCACCCCCTTATGGGCAGATGCCGGATTGGAGGCGCCAAGCGGCCGCCTGAGCAACACCGGCTTGACCTTGTCGGCAGTGGCGATCAGCCCGAGCTCGGTGATTGTGAAGCCGGCCTCGCCATAACGCGAAACGCGGTGGTTGACCTTGGCGTAGACCGCCTCGAACTCGTCGAGAACCTTGCGCATGTCGTCGGCCGAATTGACCTCGGCCAGCGGCGCCATGACCTCGACATCCTCGAGCTGGCCCGTGTAGCGCATCATCAGGAACGGCACAGTCCTGATCTTCTCCCTGGCATGGCCGTCGGCGATCATCTCGTCGACCGCGGCCTTGGTCAGATCGTTCCAGACTGTCGTCACTTTGGCGCCGAAAGCGGCCAGCGTCGCCTCGTCGGCGCGCGAGGAGATATCGTGCTGCGTCGACACCGAATGCCGGCGCATGAAATCGGCCGTGGTGCAGCCGAAGGCGGAGAAGGCGGCGGCGAACTGGAAGGTGATGATGTCCTTGAAACCGATGCCCCTAGAGCAACCGGCCAGATGCAGCGGCCCGGAGCCGCCATAGGACAGCAGCGTGAACTCCGAGGGATGGATGCCCTGGCCCGAAATGACCCGGCGCAGCGCGTTGTTGGCATCGGACTCCAGCATGTCGATCATGCCTTCGGCGGCTTCCTCGACGCCAACACCGAGCACACTGGAGCACTTTTCCTCGAAAGCCCGGCGGGCCTTTTCCACCTGCAGCACGACCTTGCCGCCAAGGAAATAGTAAGGGTTCAGCCGGCCGAGAATGGCGTCGCAATCGGCGATGGTGGGTTCGGTGCCGCCGCGATCGAAGCAGATCGGGCCGGGATCGGAGCCGGCGCTTTCCGGTCCAAGGCTGACCTTCTTCGTCAGCGGATCGACCTTGAGGATCATGCCGGCGCCGGCGCCGATGGTGTCGAGATGCAGCGTCGGCACGTTGAGCTTGAAACGGTCCATCAGCGGCTCGTTCTCGATGCGCGTCTGGCCGCGCGTGATGACACCCATGTCGAAGGAGGTGCCACCCATGTCCGAACAGATCAGCGAGTCGTTGCCGATCAGCTTGCCGACATAGGCCGCACCGAGGATGCCCCCGATCGGGCCGGAGATCATGGTTTCGTGCAGGCGCGGATGGTTGATCGAGGTCAGGCCGCCGAAGGACAGCAGCGTCTGAACGCCATATTTGAAGCCGTATTTCTTCGAGACGTCCTCGATGCCCTTGAGCTGCTTGCGGCCGCGCGAGGTGGCATAGGCTTCGATCAGCACCGAGTTCAGCCGCGACTGTTCGCGGATGACCGGGCGGACCTCGTGGCTGGTGTAGACGATGATGTCGGCGCCGGCCCTTTCGATCTCCGCGCGGCAGATCTCGGCGATGCGCTTCTCGTGCACCGGATTGACGTGCGAGAAGATGGTCATGATGCAGATCGCCTCGACCTTGTCGGCGATCAGTTTTTTCGCGGCGGCCGAGACTTCGTGTTCGTAAAGCGGCAGCACGATGTCGCCAAACTGGTCGATGCGCTCGGTGACGCCATGGGTGCGGCGGCGCGGCACCAGCGGATCGGGGTGATGATGGGTCACCGCATGCAGCCTGTCGGCATAGGAATAGTCGGCCCAGGCCTGCAGGCCGCGGCCCATCAGGATCATGTCCTCGAGGCCCTTGGTGGTGATCAGGCCGAGCCGGCGACCGGTGCGCGACAACAGCGTGTTGAGCATGCCTGTGCCGGAATAGAGCACGACGTTGACGCCGGAAAACAGCTGCTCCAGCGAGATGCCCCAGGCGTCCGCCGCGTCCTCGGCCGAGGCAAGGAAGCCCTCGGCTTCGTTCCTGGGCGTGGTCGCCGACTTGCCGATCTTGAAGTGGCCGTCCTGATCGACAAGGATCGTGTCGGTCATGGTGCCACCGGCGTCGATACCGATGACGATTGGGTTGCCAATGATCGGCAGATTGCCAACGATGGGGCCGGTGAGATGGGGCTGGGTCACGGTCGCCTCGGGATGTGTTCTAGGGTGACGCAAGGCTAGATTGGACAGGCGGCCTCGCGCCATATGCCTAAAGACACAATGACGGCTGGGCCGAGATCGCCGAGAAAAGGGCATGCGCATGGGCAATATCTGGGCGCCGCTCGCCAGGGCGATCGCCGCCACCGGCACGGACAGGCATGTCGACTGCCTGATCGACCTGATCGGCGCGGACATCGAGCACGACCTCGTCACCGTGACGCGCTATTCGGCGACGCAGACACCGGAATTCATCAAGCACCGACGCTTTTCGGACGAGATGGTCCAGCGCTACCTCGCCAGCTACTATGTCTTCGACCCGTTCTATGCGTCGTGGCGGCGCGAGCGAAGGCTCGGCATCATGCCGCTGAAGCGGCTTGCCGACGATGAGGCCAAGCGCGGCCAATATATAGCCGGCTTCCTGGCGCAGTCGGAAATCTGCGACGAGGTCGGCATCATGCTGGCTGATGGCGGCGACTGGTGCCTCGGCATCTTCCTCGACCGCTCGAAGATGTCGTTCAAGGACAGCGAGATCTCACTTCTGGATGAGCGGCTGCCGGTGTTCGAGGCGTTGCACGCCCTCGACATCAAGGCACGGGGAACCGAGTTCTCCCGCACCTCGGCGCCGACAGGTCCGGGCGCCTCGCCCCGGCAGGAGCCGACCATCCCGGCCAGCCTGTGGCCCGAGCTGTCGCAGCGTGAGCGGGAACTTGTCCAGCTGATCCTCGCCGGCCACCCGACCGCCAACATCGCCGAGCGTCTCGGCATCACCGTCGGCACCGTCAAGAACCATCGCCGGCGCATCTACGAGAAGCTCGACATCACCACCGAACGGGAATTGTTCCTGCAGTTCTTCCAGCACAGGGCCGAGAAGGCGTAGCTGGGAGATCGCGCCGTTGCCGCCTTCCGTGGGATGGATACAATAGGCGAAGAATTGTCCGTGCAGCTATTGGCAAGCAAGGCGGATACACGGTCTGGAGGGAACGGATGGGCAAGCCTCGCATCTTCCTGGGCTCGTCGGGAAAGCAGAAAAAGTTGCTTGATGCGCTGACACGCGGTCTTGAGGAGATCGCGCAGGTCGAGCCTTGGACGACCTCCTTCAGCCCCGGCACAACCACACTCGGGCGCCTCATCGAGCTTACACGCGAGGTCGACTTCGCCGCTTTTGTGTTCGCTCAGGATGACTGGACGAGCGCGAGCCAGCCGGCATCGTCCACGTCCCTGTCCGCTCAAGCTTCTCCACGAGATAATGTGGTCTTCGAAGCCGGGCTTTTCGGTGGAGTCCTCGGCATGCGCCGAACGTTTATCCTGCATGCAAATGGCGCCAAGCTTCCCAGCGATCTGCTCGGCCTGACGTCGATACGGTACGGCGAAGCCGCCACCGCCGCCGAGATGAGAGCGATCAATCAAAAATTGCGGAACGCAATCGAAAATGAGGGCCACGTAGCCCGCATAGAGGGTCTTTGGTGGCAGTTTTCCCTGACGGAGCGGACTGCAAAGGAGCCCTCAGCCGTGAGCCTGCTGCGCATCTCGCGAAACCGCGAGGGTGCCTTGGAGCTGACGGGACGCTCGTGGCAGGAGAATGGCAGCCTGTCCGCCAGGTACTGGAGCGAAGCGCTGAAGGAGAAGAGGGAGCCTTCCGGGGTCTTCTACTATTGGAACGGAGAACGACCCTTGGACGCGAACGCCCCACAGCTGCATGGGACGGGAGAGATCCGGCTGGATACCACCGATCGCGCGTCAGGCTATTTCACGACGCGCGCGGACACGCAGCCAGAACTGAACGCGCGCACCTCTGGCGTCTATTTGCGGGCCGATACCAAGGACTTGGAGATACTGGACGGGCGCGACAATCAGCGGCGGGTGGAGTTGATCGCGGAGCGGCTGGGCGATTGGAAGTCGATCGCCATCACCTGAGAACTCAGTGCGCGGGGGAGTGGCTCCCTGGCGCTTCGCCCGGCCGCAGGCCCGGCGCCGTATGGACAAGGTGTCGCCAAGGGAGCACGCTTCTCAATCGCTCTCCCCTGGCCCACCAGTATCCCGTTTGGCGGCTCCAATCCCGGCTTGAACTTGTCCGCCGTTGACTTCACATTCGCCGCCGATTGGGAGGAATGCTACATGCCGATGAGTTTCGCAGGACGGTTTGCTGGACGATCGACCGTGATCACCGGCGGCGCCTCCGGCATCGGCCTTGCTGTCGCGCAAAGGATCGTCGAAGAGGGCGGACGGGTTTGTGTGTGGGACCGCGACCCCGGCCAGATCGAGCAGGCCAAGGCCACCATCGCCGGTCTGCATGGCGTGATGGTCGACGTTTCCGATCCAGCCGCGGTTGAAGACGCCGCACGGCGGACGATCAAAACACTTGGCGCGGTCGATATTCTGGTCACCAGTGCGGCCATCACCGGGCCGAACACGACCACCTGGAACTATTCGACCGAGGACTGGCAGAAGGTCATCGACATCAACATCAATGGCGTTTTCTACTGTAATAAGGCGCTCGTGCCGCACATGCTCGAGCGCAACTACGGCCGCATCGTCAACATCGCCTCGATCGCCGGCAAGGAAGGCAACCCCAACGCTTCGGCCTACAGCACCTCCAAGGCCGCCGTGATCGGCCTGACCAAGTCGCTCGGCAAGGAACTGGCCAAGACCAGGGTGACGGTCAACTGCGTGACGCCGGCGGCGGTGCGCACCGCGATCTTCAAGCAGATGAGCCAGGAACACATCGACTTCATGCTGTCCAAGATACCGATGGCGCGCTTCGGCGAGGTCGAAGAGGTGGCGGCGCTGATCTGCTGGATCGCCTCGGAAGAGTGCTCGTTCACGACCGCCGCCGTGTTCGACGTTTCGGGTGGCCGCGCCACCTATTGAGACGGGCCAGGGCACCCCCTGCGTCAGCCTGATGCGCTACAATTCCGCGTGACGTGGCAACGAAAGACGCTGGACAGGCGTATAGTAGGCGGCGCCTGAATCGGCGATGGCGCAACAGGTGTGCGGAAAAGCCATGACACGGTGCAACAGCTCTGCAAGCACGATGACCTGCCAGGGCCGCGCCACTGCCGTGCGCTCGACGGGCGCTGCGGCCATCCGGCTGGAGTCTGCTGCATTTGCTTAAGGTCGACCCAACCTCGCTGTCCGATGACGACCTTCTGGACCGCTATCAGCAGTCGGCCTTCGACTATTTTCTCGAAAACGTGAACCCCGACAACGGGCTGGTCGCCGATACCTCACGGCCGAATTCGCCGGCCAGCATCGCCGTCGTCGGTTTTGCGCTGTCCTGCTATCCCATCGGCGTCGAACGCGGATGGATGGCGCGCGAGGCGGCTGCGAAGCTGACGCTTGCCGCGCTGCGTTTCTTCTGGACCAGCACGCAAGGCAATGGCGACGACGTCACCGGCCACAAAGGCTTCTACTACCATTTTCTCGACATGCGGACCGGCCGGCGTGTCTGGCGCTGCGAACTGTCAATGGTGGACACCGCGCTGTTGATGGCCGGCGTGCTCGTTGCGGGCGCCTATTTCTCGAGCGACGGCGAAGACGAGCGCGAGATCCGGGAGCTGGCCGAGGCGCTCTATCGGCGCGTCGACTGGCGATGGGCGCAGGGCAGAACGCCCACCTTGCGGCAAGGCTGGAAGCCGAAGAGCGGCTTTCTCCACTATGGCTGGGAAGGTTACAACGAAGCGACGATCCTCTACGTGCTGTCGATGGCCTCGCCCGACAGCCCAAGCTCGGATGACAGCTATGTCGGCTGGACGGCGACCTATCAATGGGAAAACATCTACGGCTACGATGTGCTCTATGGCGGTCCGCTGTTCATGCATCAGTTCTCGCATGCCTGGATCGATTTCGCCGGCATCCGCGACGCCTTCATGCGCGAGAAGAACTCGGACTATTTCGAAAACAGCCGGCGCTCGACCTACCTTCATCGCGACTATGCGCGGCGTAACCCTTATGGCTATGGCGGCTACGATGAGAACCTGTGGGGACTTTCCGCAGGCGACGGGCCAGGTGGCTTTCGGGCCAGTATAGAGCGTCGGCCTCACCGGTTTTCAGGCTATGCCGCGCGCGGCGCTCCTTTCGGGCCGGATGACGGGACGATCGCTCCGTGGTCCTGTCTGGCATCGCTGCCTTTCGCGCCGGACATCTGCCTGGCGGCGTTGCGCCATCTCGGGGATCGCTACGCCGACGTGATCGACAATTTCCGACTGCCGAGCGGCTTCAATCCGACATTGGCGAACCGGCGAAAATTCGGTCGGCATGGCTGGGTGTCGGAAGGCTACTACGGGCTGGACCAGGGCATCGTGGTGATGATGATCGAGAACCACCGCTCGCGCCTGATCTGGGGGCTGATGCGGTCCAACCAGCACATCCGTCGTGGCCTGGGCAAAGCGGGTTTCGCGGGCGGATGGCTGTCGCAGCCGGCAAGCCCGGCGCCAGGTGGCCGCGATGTCGCATGAAAAGACAAGGGCAGCTGCTTTCCCTGTCGACCGCAACGACGCCGAGCTGATCAGGGGCGCGCATCCGCCGCACTGGCGCAACCCCGACCCGACCGGACCATACAATCTCGTCGTCATCGGCGCCGGCCCCGCCGGGCTGACCGCGGCCCGCGAAGCGGCGAGCCTCGGCGCAAAGGTTGCATTGATCGAGCGCAGCCTGATCGGCGGCGTTTGCATCAATGTCGGCTGCATTCCGTCGAAAGCGGTCATCCGCACCGCCAGGCTCTATGCCGACATGCGCGATGCCGGGAATTTTGGCGGCGACACGCCGAAACATGTTCGCGTCGACTTTCAGCGCGCGATGACGAGGATGCGGCAGATCCGGCAGCGGATCAGCCGTGCCGATTCGGCCGAGAGCCTGGCTTCCGGAGGCATCGACCTCTACTTCGGCGAAGCGCGGTTTTCCGGGCCGGACTCGATTCTGGCCGCCGGGCAAACCCTGCATTTCAGGAAGGCGCTGGTCGCGACGGGAGCCCATGCGCGCCTGCCGACGATCCCGGGACTCACCGAGGCCGGCTACCTCAGCAACGAGACCATGTTCGATCTTGCCGAGTGCCCGAGGCGGCTTCTGGTCATTGGCGGCGGACAGCTTGGCTGCGAGATGGCGCAGGCGTTCTGCCTGTTCGGCGCGAACGTCATCCTGGCGCAGCGCGATCCGATGTTTCTGCCCGGCGAAGAACGCGACGCCGCCCAGATCCTTTCGGATGCGCTGGCGCGCGAAGGGGTAGAGGTACGTCTGAACACCGAGGTGGTGGCGGTGCGGACAGTGGGTGGGAAGAAGCTCGCCGACCTGGTGCGGGACGAGGAAACGACGACGATTTCCGTCGACGAGATCGTCACCGGCATCGGCCGGTCGCCCAATGTTGACGGTCTCGACCTAGAAAACGCTGGGGTGGTGTACGATGCCAACGGCGTCAAGGTGGATGATTACCTCAGGACCACAAATCCGCGCATCTACGCGGCCGGCGACGTTTGCCTCGAACACAAGTTCACGCATACCGCGGAGGCGACAGCCCGCATCGTCGTGCGGAACGCCCTGTTTTTCGGGCGCGGGAAGCTCAGTGAACTGGTCGTCCCGTGGTGCACCTACACCGATCCGGAGATCGCCCATGTCGGCCTCTATCCGACGGAGGCGCGCCAGAACGGCGTACCGGTCAAGACCTACACGGTGCTGATGCACGATGTCGCCCGGGCGCTGACGGACGGCGAGGAAGAGGGTTTTGTCAAGATCCACGTCAGGGAAGGATCCGACCGCATCCTCGGCGCCACGGTGGTCGCCGCCCATGCCGGCGAGATGATCAACGCAGTCTCGCTCGCCATCAGGTCGGGCATGGGACTACATGCGCTGGCCGACGTCATCCACCCCTTCCCGATGCAGGCACAAGGCATAAAGATGGCCGCAGACGCCTATCGGCGAACCCGGCTCACGTCGTTTTGGAAGCAGCTGGCGGGACGCTGGCTGGCATGGTCCAGGCGATGACGGCACACGGATCGGCTTTTTTCCGAAATGTCCGCAAAATACACGATCAGTATCTCAGTCGGAGCTTGACGGCACCCAGTATGGCTAGAGCGATTCATCGTTTCACCGAAGCGTCGAACCGCTCTATCTCTTTGTTTTGACGCAATTCCGGACGGAAAACCGTTTCACACTTTTCCTGGAATTGCTCTAAGGAAAATTGAACTCGCCTTGCGGCCGCGGAACACGCGTGGATGCAGCCTGTAACTGAAATGGAATACGCAATCCAACTCTTGGCCAAGGGTTACATCTGCGTGCCGTTGTGTGCCGGGAGCAAGCATCTCGATCTCCAGGCAATGGAGTATAATCCCCTACATTTGCAGGCCCGTCGAAAGGATCTGAAAGAGTTGGCGTTCCGATCGATTGCCTTTCATCTGTCGCAGAAGCCGCCAACCAGTGACGACATCCGGCGCTGGTTCCGGGAGTTTGGTGGAAATGTCGGGATCCTTGGAGGGTTCTCCAACCTTCTCATCCTGGATTTCGATAATGCCGCGGACTATCTGAACTGGGCGGGCAAGCACGAGGCTCTTTTGAGACGCACGCCGATTGCAAGATCGCCGAAGGGATTCCATGTCTATCTCAGGACGCGCGACCCGATGGCTTCGTCGAGCCTCTATTCCGGTATGCGCCGGATCGGCCACGTGAAGGCGCTTGGGGGCTATGTCGTCAGCAGCCCCTCCGTGCTCAAGGACGGCTCGTCCTACAGCTGGCTGAAGGAGCATTCGCCATTCAACGTCGACCCGCAGCCCGTCGAGAGCCTCGCCAGTCTCTCGCTTCGCGGGGTCTCGCCGTTCAAACACTGCTATGACCACATGCTGAACCGCGGCTTCTTCGAGCCCCGATGAGCACCTCGGACGGCGCGCGGCTGGACATTAGCATCGTCATCCCGGCAAGGAATGCGGCCGCGACGATCGACGCGACCCTGCGCAGCCTTGTGCCCGACAGAGATCTCATCGGTGAGATCCTTCTGATCGACGACGGATCCAACGATCAGACCGCGGCCATCTCGATCCAAAGCGCCCGGAAGTATGAATTGCCGCTGGAGGTCCTCGGTGCGCGGCTGGGCGGTGCCGGTGCCGCCCGCAACGCCGGCATGGCGCGAGCCAAGAGCAAGTTCCTGTTCTTCCTCGATGCCGATGACGAGGTGATCGCAGGAGGCTTGAGGCTGTTGCGTGAGACGCTTGTGAGCAGTCCCGGGGCCGGGCTATCGATCGGAGCCAGCATACGCCGCACCGGAGGCCGCCCGGACAAGCTCAAGGCCCCGCATGGATATACAAGCGACCGGGCCATGAACGCCCGGCGGTACCTTCTCAACGAGGTGTGGCCGATCGCCGTGGGCAGCGCATTGATCGCGGCCCAGGCGACGGCTGCCATCCGCTTTCCCGAAACCACCAGTCTCGATGAGGATACATGCTATTGGGCAGCCCTGCTTGCCCGCTCCGACGTGGCGACGACCCCCGCCCCGGTGCTTCTCTATCACCATGACGAAGAGAGGATGGAGCGGCGATTTGTCCAGACCCCCCGGGCCACATTTCTTGCGATAGCACTGGAACTGGACAAGCTTGCGGGTTCAGGCATTGCTAAAGACGTTCTGCAATGGAGGAAAGCCTGGATCGCGCAGCGGATTGCAAGGCAGCTCCTCAAGCACAAGAGATACGGGGATGCGATGCGCATGATGCGTGCCGTTCGCGCCCACAAGACCCTGGGCTGGAGTTGGAAGGCATTGCAATATCGCACCCGAATTCATGCCGGAGCCATGATGGAGCGGCCCGGCTATTCGTCGGGCGCCGGCGGGGACACGGAAAGACGTACACTGATCGTATCCTACGATCCGGCCTTTCCGGCGGTCTCGGGTGCGGATCTGAGAAATTTCCGCAATGCCGGTCTGGCCGCCGAATACGGCCCGGTCCGGCTTGCCTCGATCCGGCCGCTGAGCGATCCGTCAAAGCCGACCGATGCTCGCCTCCATACGGTGGGGCTGACGACCGCGGAGGAGCCGCGCTCGGGCTCGCTGGGCTGGTGGAGGATAGCCGGGGAGAACCGTATTCCTCGCGTAGCGCTCGTGCGCCTGCGGACCCTGGCGCAAACTTTCAAACCCGACACGATCATCGTCGAAGGCATTGGCCTGTTCAAGCTGCTGCGGCCCTTGAGACCACTGACCAAACAACTCATTCTCGACATGCACAATGTCGAGTCCGACCTGGCGGGACAGTTGCGGCGCGTCGATGCGGCGCGATCCGCCGCCGCGGTGATCGCCACGAGCCTCGGCATCAGGCGTCTGGAGAGAAAGGCGCTGGCCATCGTGGACAGGGTCTGGGTCTGTTCGACCAGCGATCGCGAAAAGCTGATGGCCGTTTGCCGGCGCAAGGTGCCGATCGATGTCGTTGCGAACGGAATTCCCCACGCCGGAGACATTCCCGAGGCGCTGCCGGCCGAGGCCGCGACCGAGAATGGTTTTCCGGTCATCCTGTTTGTCGGCCATCTCGGCTATCCTCCAAACGTCGATGCCGCCGAGCGATTGGTGGGCGCCATATTGCCCCGTATCCGCAAGGCCTTGCCGGCCGCGAGACTGGTTCTGGCCGGACGCAGCCCAAAGCCCGCCGTGCGGGCGCTGGCCGGATTGCCCGGCGTACAGCTGGTTGAAGACCCCGAGGACATGGCACCGCTCTTGTCCAGCGCGCATCTCAGCATCATCCCGCTCAGGGCGGGCGGGGGCACGCGCATCAAGATCCTGGAGGCAATGGCGTGGGGCGTACCGGTGATCGCGACACCGCTGGCGGCCGAGGGCCTGGACCTGGTCGAAGGCGAAGAGGTGCTGCTGTCAGCCTCCGACGAAAAGCTTGCCGAGATGGCCATCGAGCTCTGTCTCCACCCTGGACGCAGGGCGCGCCAACGCATTCGCGCGCATCAGGCGGTCTGGGCAAAGTTCGGCCCACAAACCATCCGCAATGCCATCCGCCATGGGCTTGGAGTGGATAGTGTCGGCAAATGACGACTGGGCCATCCCTCATCATCCAACTATGAGCCACCGATGATACCGCGCATCCTGCATCAGACATGGAAAACCGACAGCGTGCCGGAACGCTTCCAGGCCTATGCCGACAGCTGGAAACGGCACAATCCGGACTGGACATTCCTGTTCTGGAGCGACCGGATGCTGCTCGAATTCATTGCCGAGCACTACCCGGACTTCCTGCCGATGTTTTGCAATTACAAGAATGGCGTGCAGCGGTCGGACGCGGCCCGTTACATGCTTCTGCATCATTTCGGCGGGGTCTATGCCGACATCGATTGCGAATGCGTCGCCCCCTTTGATCCGATCATGAACGAGAGCCGGATCGTGCTGTGCAAGGAGCCGGTTTCGCATGCGGCCGTCCAGGCGGACTTCCGCGGCCTGCCCTACCTCTTGTTCAACGGCACGATGGCGAGCCCGTCCGGGCATCCGTTCTGGATGCATCTCTTGTCCATGATGCCTGGGTTAGCCGACGCCAAGGACGTGCTCGATGCCACGGGCCCTTGCTTGCTGACGTCCGCACAGCGGGGTTATGGTGACCAGGACGTCTTCGCCATTCACCCTTCCGGCCTGTTCGCGCCGGTGACGTCGTCCGGGAGCATGGAGCGAGAGGCCGGCGATGAGACGGCGCCGCTTTCGATCCATCATTGGGCCGGTACATGGTGGACACCGGGGCCACCACCAGGCTGGCGTAACAAGCTTCGCAACCAGGCTTACCGGCTCTGGTATCATCTGACGCGCGGTGCCTATCTGAGTGAGGCCGTGGCGAAGGCGAGCGTCCACAAGGCAGTTCTCACGTCGCCGCCGCCATCAGGTCGAAACATTGCCATCCTGGTGCCACTTCGCGACGCCGCCGACCTCGTCCAGCCATTTCTCGATGCGCTGGACGCTCTCGACTATCCCAAGGAGAAGATAAAGCTGGTTTTCTGCGAAGGCGACAGCCAGGACGGAAGCTGGGAGCGACTGCAGGCGGCGGCGCCTGGATTAGCCGGCAAATATCGTGACATAGTGCTGCTGCAGCGGCATGTGGGCACCAGCCTCGACAGGGTAAAACGGGCCAAACCACGGCTGCAACGCGTCAGGCGCAGTGCGATTGCCAAGGTGCGCAATCATCTGATCGATCACGGGCTGAGCGCCGACGACGATTGGGCGCTGTGGGTCGATATCGACGTCTGGCGTTTTCCCGCTGATGTTTTGAACCGGCTGATCGATGCCGGGCATCGCATCGTGGTGCCCAACTGCGTGAAGATTGCCAACGGTGGCAGCTTCGACCTAAACAGCTTCATCATCAGAGGGCAAAACAAGGACTATCGTTACTACCGCGAGATCCGTGGTGGCCTTCATCAGCCTCCCGCGCGCACCGAGAACCGCTATCATCTCAGCGATGTCCGCCATCTCGACGTCATCGGTCTCGATGCCGTCGGCGGCACCATGCTCCTGGTCGATGCCGGGCTGCATCGCGGCGGCCTTCGCTTCCCCGAGATTCCCTACCGGGACCTGATCGAGACAGAAGGCTTCGGCGCGCTTGCCAATGATCTCGGCATCAGGCCGGTCGGCCTGCCCAAGCTGGAAATCCTGCATGTTCCCTGGTGAGGCAGCGGCCCGCCGAAGCTCCTGCCTGAGAGGTTCGAGACAGGTTTGCGGTGCGAGCCGCAGGCGTCAATCGTGCAGTTCCCGCGATATCGGCGGACCAATCGAAAACCCGGAGAACGTGACCTCAAAACCCTCGCGTTGCGGCGAACAGCACATCATGCCGACATCGACCGTCTTCGAGGTCGGAAAGTAGGCAAGCCGCACAGGCTTCCAGTGGCCGTCGGAAGCGTCGAGATACTGGATGCGGATCGTCTCGGCATGGCGGGTCAACCGGATCCTGACGCCGTTCGGGTCCTTGGGAATGGCCACCAGCGACCAGTCGGATGTGTCGTTGGTGACGACGACAGAGAAATAGGCGAGGCCGTCGGTATACTCGATGCCGGCCTTGACCCAATGCGTTTCGCTGAGCCGGACCATCAATCCGGCCTGGTCGTAGAGCATCTCGTAGCGCCCGGCGACGGTAACCTCGGCGGTGAAATCGCCCTCGACCGGGCGGTACATAAAGTGGCCGTTGTCACGCCGGAAACCGTAGAAGGTCTCGCGCCAGAAGTCGGTCTCCCTGCCGGTGCGCACGCGAACGGCATCGCCGTCGATGGAATGCTGGGGCGGCGGATTGAGCCAGGTCAGGTCCTGCAATGTCATCGCGTTGCGCCCGTCCAGTCCCTTGATGCATGGCGGCTCGCCGGCCCGATCAGCCGGCGCCCGATTGACCTGCGCCCGTTTAGCCTGCGAATGTGTAGGCCGTCTTCACGGTGGTGTAGAATTCCGCCGCATAGCGGCCCTGTTCGCGCGGGCCGTAGCTCGACCCCTTGCGCCCGCCGAAGGGAACATGGAAGTCGACACCCGCCGTCGGCAGATTGACCATCACCATGCCGGCCTCCGAATTGCGCTTGAAGTGGGTGGCATGCTTGAGGCTCGAGGTGCAGATGCCCGACGTCAGTCCGAAAGGCGTGTCGTTGGCGACTGCCAGCGCCTCGTCATAGTCCTTGACCCGGATGACGCTGGCGACGGGTCCGAAGATCTCCTCGCGCGAACTGCGCATGGCGTTGGTGGCCTGCGTCAGCAGCGCCGGCTGCAAGAAGAAGCCCGGCGTCTTGCGGTCGAGCCGCTCGCCGCCGAAGGCGAGCGTAGCACCTTCCCTGACGCCGATGGCGATGTAATCCTCATCCTGCTGCAACTGTGTCGCGTCGACGACCGGACCGATCTGGGTCTGCGCGTCGAGCGCGTCGCCGACGACCAGTTTGCTCATGCGATCCTTGAGGGCATCGACGAAACGGTCGTGGATGCCGTCGGTCACAATCAGCCTGGACGAGGCCGTGCAGCGCTGGCCGGTCGAGAAGAAGGCGCCATTGAGCGCGCAATCGACAGCCGTTGCGAGATCGGCGTCGTCGAGCACCACCAGCGGGTTCTTGCCGCCCATTTCGAGCTGGAACTTGCGCATGTGCTCGATGCTTGCGGCGGCGACGCGCTTGCCGGTGCCGACCGAGCCGGTGAAGGTGATGGCGTTGACATCGGGGCTGTCGAGCATCGCCTGACCGACCACCGAGCCCTTGCCCATGACGAGGTTGAGCACGCCCTTCGGCAGGCCGGCGCGATGCAGGATGTCGACGATGGACCAGGCGCTCTCGGGAACCAGTTCGGCGGGCTTGAAGACGATGGTGTTGCCATGCGCCAACGCCGGAGCGATCTTCCAGGCCGGAATGGCGATCGGGAAATTCCACGGCGTGATGATGCCGACCACGCCGACCGCTTCGCGGGTGATCTCGACGCCAACGCCCGGCCGAACGCTTGGTACGACCTCTCCAACCAAGCGCAATGTTTCGCCGGCAAAGAAATCGAATATCTGGGCGGCGCGAATGGTCTCGCCGATCCCTTCGGCCAGCGTCTTGCCTTCCTCGCGCGCCAGATTGCGGCCAATCTCATCCTTGCGCGCCATGATCTCGTCCGCGGTCTTTTTCAGCACCGCATGGCGCGCCAGCGGACCGGAACGGGACCATGCCGGAAACGCCGCCTTGGCCGCGGCGATTGCCTGCTTGGCCTGCTCGGCTCCCGCCGAGGCATATTCGCCTACGACGTCGCCGGTATCCGAGGGGTTTATGTTGCGGGAACCGGCGTCACCGACCCATTCGCCATCGATGAGGTTTTTTCGAAACTGAGCCATGTCCTAGTCTTTCCTGCTGATTGGCCGCGCGGCGGCATCTGTCTGAATTGGTATTTGCCAGACAATTGCCTTGCGGGAAAGCACGCACTGAGCCGGTAGCCGCGACAAAAATCCCCTGACTTGCCGTCACGCCCGCGGCGTGGCGGCGAGAGCATCACAACCCGGCTAACATCCACCGGCCACCCCCAAGGCTCAAACGAATTGCCCTGTACAGAAATGTACATAGCCTTGATTTGCCCAATGCGGCGTGCCATGCGTCGTGTGGATGGCAGCACTCGAAACGACGATCCAGCGCGCCGGCGCCACCGGCAACATCAAGGCCACTCGCGAAGACTGGCTGAAGCTTGCGCTTGAAACGTTGATCTCCGATGGTGTCGAACGCGTCCGCGTGCTGACGCTTGGCCAGAAGCTCGACGTCTCGCGCTCGAGCTTCTACTGGTACTTCAAGAGCCGGCAGGATCTGCTCGACCAGTTGCTGGACTACTGGCGGCAGACCAACACCCGATTCATCGTCGAGCGCGCCGGACGACCTTCCGCGACCGTCATCCGCGGCGTGATGAGCATTTTCGAATGCTGGGTGGACGAGAGGCTGTTCGATCCCCAGTTGGATTTCGCGATCAGGGCCTGGGCGCGTCGCTCTCCCGCCATCAGGCGCGCGCTCGACGAGGCCGACGAGGAGCGCGTCAACGCCATCCGCGACATGTTCATGCGCCATGGCTATGACGAGGAAGACGCGTTCGTGCGAGCCCGCGTGCTCTATTTCATGCAAATCGGCTATTACTCGCTGGAGCTCAACGAGCCGATGAGCAGCCGCCTCATCCACGTCGCCTCCTATCTGCGCAGCTTCACCGGCCAGGAGCCTCCGGCAGAAGATGTCGAGGACTTCGCGCGTTACGTCGAGAAGACGCTTTCCGGCAAGCGATAGACACGGCCGGCGGGCCGGCCTAGCCAGACGGTTTCCCAGACGACATACGTAGGATGCCTATACCCATAGCCAGCACGCCAGCCTGCTCTGGATCAGCTTCGCGATGTACTAGACACATATGTACAATGCCGGTAGGGTCCCCGCCATGACCTGACGGAGTGCGGCGGAATGAAATCGCAATACAGGGCGATCGTTATCGGCGGCGGTGTGGTGGGAGCCTCGGTGCTCTATCACCTGGCGAAATTCGGCTGGAGCGACGTCGCGCTGATCGAACGCGAGGTGCTGACATCAGGGTCGAGCTGGCACGCGGCCGGCGGCTTCCATGCGCTGAACGCCGACCCCAACATCGCCGCGCTGCAGGCCTATACGATCGATCTGCTTTCCGAGGTCGAGAAGGAATCGGGCCAGAACATTGGCATGCACATGACCGGCGGCATCTCGGTTGCGTCAGCACCGGAGCGCTGGGAATGGCTGAAGGCCTCCTACCGCATTTTCCAGACCATGGGCATAGACGACGTCCATCTGGTCGGCGTCGACGAGATCAGGCAGCGCTGCCCGATCCTCAACACCGACGGCATGCTAGGCGGCCTCTATGCCGCGCGTGAGGGCCATATCGACCCATCGGGCGTCGTGCATGCCTATGCCAGGGCGGCAAAGCTGCGCGGTGCCGATATCATTGAGCACAACCGCGTGCTGGAACTTAACCGCCGCGCCGACGGCAGCTGGGACGTGGTCACCGAGAAAGGCACTGTCATTGCCGAGCACGTCGTCAATGCCGGCGGTCTTTGGGCCAAGCAGGTCGGCCGGATGGCCGGCATCGACCTGCCGGTTTCGCCGATGGAGCATCATTACCTCGTCACCGAGGCGCTGCCCGAGATCCAGGCGCTGGACAGGGAGTTGCCGCTGATCGTCGATCTCGAAGGCTTCACCTACATGCGCCAGGAGCACAAGGGCCTGCTGCTCGGCATCTACGAGATCAACCACAAGCACTGGAATATGGACGGCGCGCCGTGGGATTATGGCATCGAGCTGATCCAGGAGGACACCTACCGCATTGCGAACGAGCTGGCGCTCGGTTTCAGCCGCTACCCCTGCCTGGAGACAGCCGGCATCAAGCGCTGGGTGAACGGCGCCTTCACCTTCTCGCCGGACGGCAATCCGCTGGTCGGCCCGGTGCGCGGCGTTCCCAATTACTGGGTGGCCTGCGGCGTCATGGCCGGCTTCCTGCAAGGCGGCGGCGTCGGCAAGTCGCTCGCCGAATGGATGATCCACGGCGAGCCAGAGGCCGATGTCTACGGCATGGACATCGCCCGCTATGGCGACTTCGCTTCCAACCGCGAATACATCCGGCAGACGACCGGCCAGTTCTATTCTCGCCGTTTCGTCATGAGCTATCCCAATGAGCAGTTGCCGGCGGGGCGCCCCTTGAAGACGGCCGGCGCCCATGACGCCATGGATGCCGCCGGCGCGCGCTGGGGCAATTCCTGGGGCATGGAAGTGCCTCTCTATTTCGCGCCGCAAGGGCTCGTCGAAACACCCACGCTGAAGCGCTCCAACGCCTTCGACATCGTGGCTCGGGAATGCCGCAAGGTGCGCGAAGGCGTCGGGCTGCTCGATATCACCGCCTTCTCGCGCTACGAGATCATCGGACCACAGGCGAAAGCCTGGCTCGACCGGCTGCTTGCCTGTGCCTTGCCCAAGCCAGGTCGCGCAAAACTCGCGCCGATGCTGGGCGGGAACGGCAAGCTCAAGGGCGACCTCACCGTCTTCAACTGGGGCGACGGCAGTTGGTGGATCATGGGGTCCTACTATCTGCGCCAGTGGCACATGCGCTGGTTCGAACAGCACCTCGCCGACGGCGTCACCGTCCGCGACATTTCGGACACGGTCGTCGGCTTCTCGCTGGCCGGCCCCAATGCGCGCCGGTTGCTCGAACGGCTGACGCACCAGGATGTCTCGCACGAAGCCTTCGGCTTTCTCGCCTGCAGGGCACTGGATGTCGGCCTGGTGCGGGCCAGGGTGGGGCGGCTGTCGGTCATCGGCGAGCTTGGCTACGAGATCCATTGCCAGGCCAATGAACACGCGGCGCTGCGCCGCGCGTTGATGGCGGCAGGAAACGACCTCGGCCTGACCGAATACGGCTTTGGCGCGGTCAACTCGCTGCGGCTCGAAAAGAGCTTCGGCATCTGGTCGCGCGAATTCACGCAGGACTATACGCCGGCCGAGACCGTCATGGACCGCTGGATCGCCTTCGACAAGGGGGATTTCCTCGGGCGCGCGGCGGCTCTGAAAGAGCAGAAGTCCGGATCCAGGCGCACGCTGGTAACGCTCGAGATCGACGCTTATGACGCCGATGCCAGCGGCTACGAGCCGGTCTGGAACAAGGGCAAGCTCTCCGGTTTCGTCACCTCCGGCGGCTACGGCCATACGGTTGGCAAGAGCCTCGCCATGGCACTCGTCGAGCGCGAGGCGGCTGACATCGATACGCAGTTGACAACCCATATCGTCGGCGTCGAAAGAGGGGCGCGCGTCATCGCTTCGTCGCCTTACGATCCGCAAGGCAAGGCGATGCGGGCATGACCAATCGAACCCGCGCCGTGCGTGCAAAAGACCATGTGATGATCGACATTCCTTTCCGAAAACCAGGCTTGTCCGGCACGCCATGACCCGACGCTATTCCGCTCTGTCGCTGTTCAAGGAAGGTCTGGCCGGTCAGACCGGCTGGAAGCAAGCCTGGCGCTCGCCCGAACCGAAGCCAACCTATGATGCGATCGTCATCGGCGGCGGCGGCCATGGGCTGGCAACGGCCTACTATCTGGCAAAGAACCACAACATCGCCAGGGTCGCCGTACTGGAAAAAGGCTGGATCGGCGGCGGCAACACCGGCCGCAACACCACCGTGGTGCGCTCCAACTACTATTATCCGCAAAGCGTCGAGCTCTACGGGCTGGCACACCGGCTGTATGAGGGGCTCTCCAAGGACCTGAACTACAATGTGATGCTGTCGCAGCGCGGCATGGTCAATCTCTGCCACTCGACCGGCGAGATGGAGATCGGTGCGCGCACCGTCAACGCCATGCAGATCAACGGCATCGACGCGGAGCTGTTTTCGCCCGAGGATGTGCGGCGCGTGGCGCCGATCTACAATTTTTCGCCTGATGCGCGTTTCCCGGTGTTTGGCGGCATCTGGCAGGGTCGCGCAGGCACAGCCCGCCACGACGCCGTCGCCTGGGGCTATGCGCGGGCGGCAAGCCGGCTCGGCGTCGACATCATCCAGAACTGCGAGATCACCGACTTCATCATCGAGGGCGGCCGCTGCCGCGGCGTGCAGACGACGCGCGGCGCCATCCGCGCCGATCGCACCGGCATGGCGGTGGCAGGACATTCCTCGGTGCTGGGGACCAAGGCCGGCTTCCGGCTGCCGATCAATTCCTATGCGCTGCAAGCCTGCGTTACCGAGCCGGTGAAACCGATCCTCGATACGGTGGTGCTGTCGCCCGGCTGCGGCGTCTATGTCAGCCAGTCGGACAAGGGCGAGATCGTCATCGGCGGCGGGCTAGACCGCATCCCGTCCTATGCGCAGCGCGGCAATCTGCCGACGCTGGAGACGGTCATCGCCGGGCTGCTGGAGATGTTCCCGATCTTCGGCCAGCTCAAGCTGATGCGGCAATGGGCGGGGATCGTCGACGTCGTCCCGGACTCTTCGCCGATCATCGGCGAATCGCCCTTGCCCAACCTCTTCCTCAATTGCGGCTGGGGCACGGGCGGCTTCAAGGCCATCCCCGCCGGCGGCACGCTGCTGGCGCACTTGCTGGCGACAGGCAAGCACAACGACATCAGCCGCCCTTTCGACCTCGACCGCTTCGCCAGCGGACGGCTGATCGACGAAGCGGCCGGCTCCGGCATCGCGCACTGATGCATGTCGCCCAAAAGTGCGCAGCGGTTTTGGGGTAACGACATGCATAGAGGCAAAGACTAGAGGATCTTATGCAGCTTTTCCCTTGCCCGTTTTGCGGCCCGCGCGACGAGACCGAGTTCCACTATGGCGGCGATGCCGGCAACGCGAGGCCGGACGGCACCCAGGTGCCGATCGACCGTTGGGCAAACTATCTCTATCTGCGCTCCAATCCGAAGGGCACGGCGCGCGAAATCTGGGTTCACATGACTTGCGGCGAGTTCTTCGTCATGGACCGTGACACCGTCACCCACAATGTGCTGTCCTCGGCCACTCTTGGCGGGGAGCACGTGGCGTGACCGCCTCGCGTCTTGCCACCGGCGGCAGCGCCATCGACCGCTCGCGCCCGATCCGCTTCAGCTTCGACGGCGCCACCGTGCACGGCTTTGCCGGCGACACCATCGCCTCGGCGCTGCTGGCCGGTGATATCGCGGTCGTCGGCCGCAGCTTCAAATACCACCGCCCACGTGGCATCTGGGGCGCCGGCGTCGAGGAACCGAACGCGCTGGTGGATGTCGGCGGCCCCCGGGCGACGCCGAACACCCGCGCCACGACCGAGCCGGCGCGCGACGGGCTGGTGGCGAAAAGCGTCAACGCCACGCCCAATGCGCTGGCCGACCGCAACGCCTTCCTCGATCGCTTTTCGCGCTTCATTCCGGCGGCGTTCTACTACAAGACCTTCATGTGGCCGGACTGGCATATGTTCGAGCCGCGCATCCGTGCCATGGCGGGGCTGGGCAAGGTCGATACGGACTGGACCTCGCCAGGCACATCAGACCAGATCAATCATCATTGCGACGTGCTGGTGGTGGGCGCCGGACCGGCCGGACTGGCGGCGGCAAGGCTGGCGGCCGGCACGGGTCTGTCCGTCATGCTTGTCGACGACCAGCCTAAGCCTGGCGGATCGCTCGGCCATCGCGCGGGCGGGATCGACGGCAAGCCGGCGGCCGTCTGGGTCGAGGAGACGGTTGCGGAGCTGACCGCTGGCGGTCACCTGATCCTGCCATCCACCACCGCCTTCGGCATCTACGACCACAATCTGGTCGGACTGAACCAGCGCCATCCCGACGGCCGGCCGGACACGTTGTGGCGGGTCCGACCACGCCAGATCGTGCTGGCGACCGGCGCCATCGAGCGGCCGCTACCCTTTGCCAACAATGACCTGCCGGGCATCCTATCGGCGGATGCGGCACTCGCCTATCTCCGGCGGCATGCAGTGCTGGTCGGCCGCCGCATCGTCGTCGCCACCAACAATGACAGCGCCTACGAAGTCGCGGGAGCGCTCGCCGAGGCCGGCGCCGAAGTCACGCTCGTCGACATCAGGCGCGAAGGCATGCCCGCCACACCCGCCAAGGTGCGATTGATCAAGGGGCGGGCGCTGGCCGCTGCCAACGGCAAGCTGCGTGTCGAGGGCGTGACGCTGGATGACGGCACCAGGCTCGATGCCGACTGCGTGCTGGTCTCGGGCGGCTGGACGCCAACCATTCATCTCTTCGGCCAGGCCAGGGGCAAGCTTGCCTGGAGCGAGGCGCGCGCCGCCTTCCTGCCGGGCGATCCGGTCGACGGCATTGCCGTTGTCGGCGCGGCCGCCGGCGCGGTTTCCTTGTCGGAGGTGTTTGCCAACTCAGCGAAGGCGGTTGCATCGTTTGGCCAGACGAAAGCAGCAATGCCGCGCAGCACCGGACCGGAGGCGACGGGCGGCATAACAGCGGCATGGCCGATGCCTGGTTCGAAGGGGCGCATCTGGATCGACTATCAGAACGACGTGACGGTGAAGGACGTCGAACTGGCGGCACGCGAAAACTTCGTCTCGGTCGAACATCTGAAACGCTACACCACGCTCGGCATGGCGACCGACCAGGGCAAGACCTCCAACCTGCCCGGCCTGGCGCTGATGGCTGGGATCACCGGCCGCACGGTGCCGGAGGTCGGCACCACCACCTATCGCCCGCCATTCACGCCGGTGCCGCTGGCGAGCTTTTCCGGTGCGCGCGCCGGCGAGTTGATGGCGCCGGTGCGCCGGCTGCCGCTGGAGAGTGTGCACCGCGACAGCGGCGCGCTCTTCCAGGAATATGGCGGCTGGCTTCGCCCGGCTCACTATGGCGGTCGCGACGCCGGTGCGGATGGCGCCATTCAGTACGAAGCGTTGCGCGCCCGCCAGTCGGTCGCGCTGTTCGATGGTTCGACACTCGGCAAGATCGAGGTGATCGGGCCGCAGGTCGCCGAGTTCGTCGATTTCATCTACTACAACACCATGTCGACGCTGAAGCCGGGCCGCTGTCGCTACGGCTTCATGCTGTCGGAGAACGGCGTGGTCTTCGATGACGGCGTGCTGGTGCGGCTGGACGAGCATCGCTTCATCGTGTCGTGTTCGTCCTCGCATGTTGCCGCGGTGCATGCGCGGCTGGAAGAATGGCGCCAGGACCGCTTTGGCCGCGACGCGGTCCATATCCACAACGCCACCGCCGAAATGGCGACGCTGACCGTCTCGGGGCCGAATGCGCGGAAGCTGCTCCAAACGCTGGATTTCGGCCTCTCGCTCGACGACGCCGACCTGCCGCATATGGCGATCGGCCATGGCACCTATGCCGGTGACGAGGTCCGCATCGCCCGCGTCAGTTTTACCGGCGACAGGAGTTACGAGATTTCCATCCGGGCTGATCGCGCCGAGCCGCTATGGGCGCATCTGCGCCAGGCCGGTCAAGCCTTCGATGCCACTGTCATCGGCCTTGAGGCTTTGATGATCCTGCGCGCCGAGAAAGGTTTCATCGTCATCGGCAAGGACACTGACGGCACCACCCTGCCGCACGATCTCGGCCTCGAGGGTCCGCGCGCCAAACGCCAGACCGAGTTCGTCGGCCGCCGCTCGCTGTTCACCGAGGAGGCCTCGCGCGGCGACCGCCTGCAGCTTGTCGGGCTGACGGTGCCCCAAGGTGAAGCCCCGCTGCCGACTGGCGCGCACGGCATCAGACGCAGCGACGGCAAGCTACACAGCCAGGGCTTTGTCACATCGAGCTACCAGAGCCCGACACTCGGAAGGCCGGTCGCGCTTGGCCTGATCGAACGCGGCGCGGCCCGCCACGGCGAGGCGATCGAAATCCAGCATCTCGGCAAGGTCCGGACGGCGACGATTGCCGCGCCTTGCGCCTTTGACCCGGCAGGAGAGCGGCTGCATGCGTGATCTCGCGGAAAAATGGTCCGTCGCGCCGGACTGGCAGTCGGCGGTCATCACCGCGCCCGGCCTTGTGGTGCGCACGATCTCGGATCTCAATCAGCTGCTGGTCAGCGGCGATCTCGATGCCTGGGCGCGGGTATCCGGCGTGGACGGGACTGGCGTAGGTGCGTTTGGGGCGACGCAGGGCCACCGCTATGCGGCGCGGCTGGCGCGCGACCGGCTGCTGGCCGTGTCGAACAGTCCGCTCGCTATCGCCAAGGGCTGGCACGCAGAAGGCTTCGCCGTGACGGAGATCAGCGCCGGGCTGCACGTGTTCGAAGCCGAGGACCCGGCGCTCAACGCTTTCATCGCACGTGGAACGACGCTCGACCCCAGCCAAGCGAGTGCGAGTGCCGCGCTTTCCTTCGCCGGCATCAGCGCCGTCGTCTATCGCCATCAGGACAGGCTGCGCATCCATGTCGACCGCGGTCTCGCCGCCTATCTCTGGACGTGGATGGAGCAGGCCGCCGGCCATATCGCGGCCGGTTCATCAAATTAGCCAGCCTTGATCGCGCTCAGAGCGTGAACGACCAGAACAGGCACGCCAGCGTCGCGGCGGCGAAAACCACGAAGAACAGGCTGCGCAGCAGCACGTTGCGGCGCAGTTCGTTCATGACGAAGTGACAACCGACCACCGCCACGGCAAAGAGGAACCGCCAGTTCAGCAGTGCCCACAGGGCACTGCCCTGACCAAAGGCCCATCGGGCGACGAGACCTCCGACGATGGTCGCAAGCAGCACGATCACCGTCCAGAACAGGGCGTCGGCGGCATGGGTCAGGACAATGCTGGCCGCGCGGATCGGCAGGATCATCATCAACAGCGCGCTGAAGAAATAAACGGCCGCCAGCGGAATGAACGTCCCGGCATCGGCGATGCCGTCGAGACGCCTGACGCCGATCGCACCGTAGGGATAGCCGTGCCTGGCCACCGCCAGGCTCAACGCCATGAGCAGAGCGGTCAGCACGGCGACGAGTGCGAAGGTCGTGAGGGCTTTGCTCATGATGTTCCTGTCCCAAACGAATCAGACAGGAACAGATGTAACCGGCGGTCGTAAATTGCGCGTAAGCGAAGTTGCCGCAGTGCGGATTTCGGTTTGGCGAAGAGGTCGCCCGGGCCGGCCTCTTCGTCTCGGAACGCAGGCTCGACCGGGTTGACGATACCCTGGTGACGACGGTCGGCGGGATTGGCAGCCGTCCTTCAAGCTCGGTTCGGCCGCCTTCGAACCGGCCTGAAACCCGGCCTATCAAACACGCGGCATTCCAATATAACCTGATCATTTCTGGTGAACGAAGACGCGGATTTTCCATGGACCTAGATCCTTCGACGCTCAATCGGGCTCATCCGCTGCGCGATCAGATCTATCACCAGATCCGCAACCAGATCGTCGTCGGGCAGATGAAGCCGGGAGAAGTGATCAACGAGGTGGCTATCGCTGAAGCGCTCGGCGTCTCGCGCACCCCCGTGCGCGAAGCGGTCAAGCGGATCAGCGATGAGGGCCTGGTCAAGATCTTGGCGCAGACCGGCACCTATGTCGCGCCGATCAGCCGGGCCGACCTGGAAGAAGCCTATGTCATCCGGCGGGCCCTGGAGATGGAAAGCGCCAGGCGCGCGGCCGCCAAGTTCACGGCGGCAGCCAGCGCGCTGCTGGAAGACAATATGGCGGCGCACCGGCTTGCCATATCGCGCGGCAGATATGCCACGGCAATACAGCTCGACGACATCTTTCATCGCACCATCGCCGAGATCTGCGGCATGCCGATGATCTGGCGGGCCGTAGACATTTCCAAGGCGCAGATGGATCGCGGCCGCTATCTCGCCATTCCCAAGCCCGGCTACGGCGAACAGACGATCGAGCAGCATGAGGCCATTCTCGACGCGCTCAAGCGCCACGACGCCGAGGGCGCCGCGCAAGCGATGGAACACCATCTCGAAACGTCTTTATGCAACACGCTCGAGGTCGCCGCCGATCTCCTCGGCTGACAGCCGCGCTCGCGCATTCCGCGCGGCCGCCTGCCGGAGGGCGACGAGGCCGCCGTCATGGTCGGCTGGGTCGAGATGATTACATCCGGCAACCGCCTTCAGCCGTCGCGAAGCTTCTCTTTCGCAATTCGCCAGGCCTGCTCCACATGTCGTCGGGCGGCTGCTTCGGCGTCATCGCCGCGATGCGACTTGATGGCGTTCATGATGACGGTCATTTCGGCGATCGCGGCTTCGCGACGGTTCGCCGAAGCGATCGTCATGGAACGCAGGTGGTTGATGCGGACGTTCAGGCCCTGGACGATCTCCCAGGCGATGCGCTTGTCGGCGGCATCGAAAAGCACTTCGTAGAATTTCGTCGTCGCCCGCATCACTTCGATCGGCTTCGCCGACGCCCACGCCTCAAGCAGGTTTTGCAACGACCGTTCGAGGTCCGCGATCTGATCATCCGTCGCCGTCAGGGCGGCGGCACGCGCCGCGATGCCTTCCATCAGCGCGCGCAATTCATAAATCTCGTCGGTGCGGCTGAGATCGGGCCGGGCGACGGCGGGTCCATGACCCGGTATCATCTGGACGAGGCCTTCCGTCTCCAACTGCCGCAGGACTTCGCGCACAACCGAGCGGCTGACCCCCAGCTGGTCGCAAAGCGGTCGCTCGACCAGCCTTTCGCCGGGCTGGAAATGGAACTCCATGATCGCTTCGCGCATGCGCTCTAGCGCCAGCGTTCTGAGCGTCTTGGTGGACCGTTCGATCCTGAGCGTGTCGTCGGCCAATTCACGTACCTCCAAGAATGCAAAGAACAGATTCGGCGATCCGTTGACAAGTGTTTTGGTCTTCAATAGTATGGTATACCATAAGATGATCGGCAGAAAGAGGAACCTTGTCTGGACCTCGGCCCCGGTCGAGCCCCGAGGATTCCATGAAGCCGGCCATCCGAAAAATAGTCACCCATGTCGAGAATACCCTGATCGAAGGCGGCAAGGCGGCCCCCCGGCCGCTGCGCCTGATCGGCGTCGCGGCGGTGCTCGACAATCCGTGGGCCGGGCGCGGGTTCACCGAAGATCTTTCCCCCCATATCCGTGCCTATGCGCCGGTCCTGGGGGAGATGCTGACCCGTGAGATTCTCGCGGTCGCGGGATCCGGCGAAGCCATCGAGGGCTACGGCAAGGCCGCCATTTGCGGCACGGCAGGCGAAATCGAGCATGCTTCGGCGCTCATCCACACGCTGCATTTCGGCAATCACTATCGCCGTGCCGTCGGCGCCAAAACATATCTCGCGTTCACCAACCTGCGCGGCGGGCCGAACACGCCGATTATGATCCCGCTGATGGACAAGAACGACGAAGGCCGACGCTCGCATTACCTGACGGTGCATTTCCAGATCGGCGACGCGCCCGCACCCGACGAACTGGTGGTAGCCCTCGGCGCCTCGATCGGCGGCCGCCCGCATCATCGCATCGGCGACCGCTATCAGGATCTCAAGGAAGTTGGAGACCTGCATGGCTGAATCGTCGGCCTGGCATCGCGCAACGGCGCCTGACGGCACCAGCTTCATCCGTGCCGGCTCGGGCGCGCCGGTCCTGCTCATCCACGGTGTCGGCATGAACGCCGCGATCTGGGAACCGCAGATCGCGCGGATGAAGGACCGATGGGATGTCATCGCCATCGACATGCTGGGGCATGGCCAGTCACCGCTGCCGCCAGCGAATGCCGACCTTGCCGACTATGCCGCGCAGGCAATCCGGCTGCTCGATCATCTGGCCATTGGCGCCGTCTCTATCATCGGTCATTCGATGGGCTCGCTGGTCGGACAGGAGATTGCTCTCAACGCGCCCGAACGGGTGCGCGGCGTCATCTCACTCAACGCGGTCTTCCGCCGCCCGGCGGACCTTGCCGAGGCAGTGCGCGGGCGCGCCGCCGAATTAAATGGCGCGGGCAACCTGTCGGGAACGGACGCGACGATCGCACGCTGGTTCGGCGACCCGGTTCCCGACGAACTGGCCGAGGCCGCAAGGACGACACGCGCGGCATTGGAAAGCGTCGATCCGGAAGGCTATGCGCGCACCTATCGGCTCTTCGCCCATGCGGATGCGGCGCATGTCGATCGTCTTCCCGGCCTTGCCATGCCGGCATTGTTCATGACCGGCGCCGAGGACAGGAACTCCTCGCCGGCGATGTCGGCGGCGATGGCCCGTCTCGCGCCGCGCGGCCAGTGCGAGGTCCTGGAAGGCGAGCGGCATATGATGGCCGTCGCCTCACCGGAAAAGGTCACACGCCAGATAACCGCTTTTCTTGAAAGCGTGGACGGTGGCGCCGGCCTCCAGCCCGCCTTCGACGCTGGCGAATTCAGGCGGGCGCTTGGTTCCTTCCTGACCGGCGTGACCATCGTCACGACGATCGGAGCGGAAGGAGAGCCGCGCGGCTTCACGGCGAATTCGTTCACCTCGGTGTCGCTCGATCCACCACTCGTGCTGGTCTGCATCGCCAAGAAGGCGATGGGTCACCCCGTGTTTTCAACCTCGAAGGGCTTTGCCATCAACGTCCTTTCGGAGGGACAGAAGGCCGCCTCCGGCGTTTTCGCGTCGAAAGCGCCGGACAAGTTCTCGGCTGTCGAATGGCGCGCCGGCCGAACCGGCAGCCCGCTGCTCGACGGCTCGGTCGCGGCCTTCGACTGCGACCTCGACCAGCTGGTCGACGCCGGCGACCATTCCATCCTCATCGGCCGCGTCCGCGACTTTTCCCACAATGGCGCCCAGCCGCTGGGCTACTGCCGGGGTGCCTATGTTGCCCCCGGCCTCAGCCAGGAGGCACTGGCGGCAGCGCCGCCGGACATGGAAGTCGGAGCCATACTGGAAGACGAGGGCCGCGTGCTGTTCTTCGAAACCGCCGATGGTTTTCATCAATTGCCGGCGGGCCGCGGACTGGGTACGGCGAGCGACGCCAAAAGCCTCAAGGGCCGTCTCGCCGCCTCGGCGGTCAACGCCCAGCTCGGGTTCCTGTTCGCCGTCTGGGACGACACGGCGACGCCGTCGCGCACCCATGTCTATTACCGCGGCTCGGTCGACGCGCCCGCTTCCGGCAACAGTCAGGTCCGGCTCGTCGACATCGATCGCATCGCGCAACTCAGGATCGCCGATCCGGCGGTACGGTCGATGCTTGCCCGCTATGCCCGCGAACGCACGGAAGACGCTTTCGGGGTCTATGTCGGCAACGAGATCGAAGGCGAGGTCCAGCCTTTGGCAAGGCCGGCCGCGCAGCCTGCAATTCGGGGTAGACAAGCATGAAGTTTTCGCTGTTCGTCCATATGGAACGCTCGGACCTGGCAAAGCCGCACGCCGAGCTTATCGACGAGCTCGAGGAGCTCGTCCTAATGGCCGAGGAGGCCGGTTTCGAGACTGCCTGGATCGGCGAGCATCACGGCATGGAATTCACCATCTCGCCGAATCCGTTCATCAACATCGCCTATCTCGGCGCCAGGACGAAGCGCATCCGGCTCGGCACCGGGACGGTCATCGCGCCGTTCTGGCATCCGATCAAACTCGCCGGTGAAGCGGCCATGGCTGACCTCGCGACGCGAGGCCGGCTCGACGTCGGCATCGCCCGCGGCGCCTACAGCTACGAATATGAAAGACTTTTCCCGGGGCTCGACGCCTGGGGCGCGGGCCAGCGCATGCGCGAGATCATTCCCGCCATCAAGGGCTTGTGGAAAGGTGACTTCGAATTGTCCGGGCAGTTCTGGACGTTTCCCTCCACCACCTCCTCGCCCAAGCCGGTGCAGGAACCGCACCCGCCGATCTGGGTGGCGGCACGCGACCCGAACTCGCATGACTTCGCCGTTGCCAATGGCTGCAATGTCCAGGTGACGCCGCTCGCCTCCGGTGATGGCGAGGTCACCAGCCTGATGGAGCGCTTCAATGCGGCGTGCGCCGCGCACCCGGACACGGCGCGCCCCGACATCATGCTGCTGATGCATACATTCGTTGCCGAGGACGCCGCCGATGCCGAGCAACTGACGCGTGACCTGTCCCTGTTCTACTGCCAGTTCGGCGCCTGGTTCCAGAACAAGAAACCCGTTCGCCAAGGCATATTGGAAGCTCTCACCGACGACGAGATCGCGGCCATGCCGCAATACGCGCCGGACAAGATCCGCCAGAACCTCGTGATCGGCGAAGCCGAAGAGGTGATCGCCCGGCTGAAGGCATACGAGGCGCTCGGCTACGACCAGTACTCGATCTGGATCGACAGCGGCCTGCCGCACGAGCGCAAGAAGAAATCGCTGAAACTCTTCGTCGAAAAGGTGATGCCGGCCTTCCGTGACGGGGGTTCGCAATGACCCTCGTGGCCTTCAGCAACTTCATCGACGGAGCATTCGACGCGCCGACGGTCACCTTCGAAAGCATCGATCCGTCGACCGGAACGTCCTGGGCGACGATGCCGGCAGCGACGGAAGCCGATGTCGACCGCGCCGTCGCCGCGGCGCACCGGGCGCTGCACTCAGCCGCCTGGGCTTCGCTGACGGCGACGGCGCGCGGCAAGCTGCTGGTGCGTCTCGGCGATCTCGTCGTCGCCAATGCCGATCGGCTGGCGGAACTCGAGACGCGAGACACCGGCAAGATCATCCGCGAGACCCGCGCCCAGATCGCCTATGTCGGCGACTACTACCGCTATTATGGCGGGCTGGCCGACAAGCACGAAGGCTCGTTTGTCCCCATCGACAAGGCGGATATGGAAGTGACGATCCGGCCCGAGCCGATCGGCGTCGTCGCGGCGGTCGTGCCCTGGAATTCGCAACTCTTCCTGTCCGCCGTCAAGCTCGGGCCGGCACTGGCGGCTGGCTGCACTGTCGTTCTCAAAGCGTCAGAAGACGGCCCCGCCCCGCTGCTGGCCTTCGCTGAACTCGTCCATGAGGCCGGCTTCCCCGCTGGGACCGTGAACATCCTGACAGGCTTCGGACATGATTGCGGCCGCCGCCTGACAAGCCATCCGCTTGTCTCGCGCGTCGCCTTCACCGGAGGCCCGTCAACAGCGCGCGCCATCGTCAGCAACACGGCGGAAAACCTCGCCTATACGACGCTGGAACTCGGTGGAAAGAGCCCCGTCGTCGTCTTCGCCGATGCCGACCTGGACAGCGCCGCCAACGCGGTCGTCGCCGGAATTTTCGCCGCGTCCGGACAAAGCTGCGTCGCTGGCTCGCGGCTGCTGGTCGAGCGTTCGATAAAGGGCGAATTCCTGGACAGGCTCAAGCGCAAGGCCGAGGCCATCAGGATCGGAAATCCGCAGGATCCGGCCACCGAGATGGGGCCGCTGGCGACGGCACGTCAACGGGAATGGATCGAGAAGATCGTGGGTGCCAGCCTTGCCGGCGGGGGGCGGCTGATCACTGGCGGCGATAGACCCGCCGGTCACGACGGCGGCTTCTACTACGCACCAACCATCATCGATGCCCAGGACAATGCCGGGTTGCCCTGCGTGTGCGAGGAGCTGTTCGGCCCCGTGCTCAGCGTGCTCGCTTTCGACACCGAGGCCGAAGCGCTGGCGCTTGCCAACGACACGCCATTCGGCCTCGCCTCGGGCGTGTACACCGCCAATCTCGGCAAGGCCCATCGCATGGCGCGCGGCATCCATGCCGGCGTCGTCTGGGTCAATACCTACCGCGCCGTCTCGCCGCTGGTGCCGTTCGGCGGCTACGGCATGTCCGGGCTCGGCCGCGAGGGCGGGCTCGATGCAATCCGCGACTACACGCGCTCGAAATCGGTCTGGATACGGACATCGGACGAGCCGATCCCCGATCCGTTCGTCATGCGATGAGGGCAGCGCCACCACCACCGCGCAATTCCACAACAACAAGAAACCAAACAACCAACAGAGGAGAATGACATGAAACTGATTTTGGCCGGCATCCTGGCCGGGCTTCTGGCGGCCACCGCCGCACGCGCCGACGAAATGGTGTTCACCAGTTGGGGTGGGACCACCCAGGAGGCGCAGACAAAATCCTGGGCCGCGCCATTCGAAGCGAGTTCCGGCGTCAAGGTGCTGCAGGATGGGCCGACCGACTACGGCAAGCTGAAGGCCATGGTGGAAGGCGGCAGCGTCGCCTGGGACGTCGTCGACGTGGAAATGGATTTCGCCATCAAGGCGGCCAAGGACGGCCTGCTGGAGCCGATCGATTTCACCGTCGTGCCTAAAGCCGATCTCGATCCGCGCTTCACCACCGACCATGCCGTCGGCAGCTTCTACTATTCCTTCGTCCTGGCCTGGAACAAGGGGGCCGTGTCGGGCGAGCCGACAGGATGGGCCGACATGTTCGACCTGAAGAAATTTCCCGGCAAGCGCACCTTCTACAAATGGTCGGCGCCGGGCGTCATCGAGATCGCGCTTCTGGCCGATGGCGTGCCGGCCGACAAGCTCTATCCGCTCGACCTCGACCGGGCTTTCAAGAAGCTGGACACGATCAAGTCGGAAATCGTCTGGTGGGACAGCGGCGCGCAATCGCAGCAGCTGATCGCTTCCGGTGAAGCGGCCTTCGGGCAGCTCTGGAACGGGCGCGTCTTCGCCCTCAAGCAGGACGGCGCCGACGTCGGCGCGTCCTGGAACCAGAATATGACCGCCGCCGACGTTCTCGTCATTCCAAAGGGTTCGAAGAACAAGGCAAGCGCGATGAAATTCCTGGCTTCGGCGACGAGCCCGAAAGGCCAGGCGATGTTTGCCGAGGCAAGCGGCTATGCGCCCGTGAACACGGCAGCCAAGGCCGAGATGCCGGCCGATGTCGTCAAGTCGCTGCCGGACGCCTTCGTCGACGGCCAGATCAATCTCGACATGAACTACTGGGCTCAAAACCGCGACACGATCGCCCAGCGCTGGTATGCCTGGCAGGCCAAGTAGCAACCCTCACCGTGAACCGGCGGGACGCCGCAAGGCGTTCCGCCTGATGTGCCGGGATCATCGCCATGTCGGGCAATTTGCCTCATCGACCGCCAGTCTTGCGAAAGCCCGTCGTGCGAACACGACGCGGCCTCGGTGGTGCCTTGCCGGCGCTGATCATCGTAAGCCTGTTCTTCGTGGTGCCGGTCGTGGCGCTGCTGCTGCGCAGCGTCACTGAGCCCACGCCCGGCCTGCAGAATTATGCCATCCTGTTTGGCGACGGCACCTATGCGCGGGTGTTCTTCAACACCTTCCTGGTCGCCTCCATCGTCACCGCCGTCACCGTCATGGTGGCATTTCCGGTTGCCTGGACGCTGGCGATCATGCCGCCCGCCCTCGGCTCGATTGTCTTCGGCATCATCATCCTGTCGATGTGGACCAATCTGCTCACCCGAACCTATGCCTGGATGGTGCTGCTTCAGCGCACCGGTGTCATCAACAGGACATTGATGGATATCGGCTTGATCAGCGAACCGCTGCCTCTCATCAACAATCTTACCGGCGTCACCATCGGCATGGTCTACATCATGCTTCCCTTCATGATCCTGCCGCTGGTCGGAACCCTGCGCGCCATCGACCCGATGACGCTGCGCGCCGCCGCCCTGTGCGGCGCGAGCCCCCTCGACGCCTTTCGCCGGATATTGCTGCCCTTGTCGCTGCCGGGAATAGCCGCCGGCGGGCTGATGGTTTTCGTCATGTCGCTCGGCTATTTCGTGACGCCGACGCTGCTCGGCGGGACCTCCAACATGATGCTCGCCGGGATGATCGCCCAGATGATCCAGTCGCTGCTCAACTGGGGGCTGGGAAGCGCCGCCGCCTTCATCCTGCTTGTGGTGACCATGGCGCTCTACGCGCTGCAACTGCGCCTGGTCGGCACCCAACGCGTGACGGGAGGCGTCTGATGCTGCTCGACTACGACCGGCTGGGCTGGCTGCGCGGCGCCCTTCTGGCCTTCACTGGGCTTGTCGCCGCTTTCCTGCTGCTGCCGGTGGTCTTCATCGTACTCCTGTCCTTCGGATCGTCGCGGTGGCTGGCCTTTCCGCCGCCCGGCTGGACGCTGAAATGGTATGAGGAGCTTTTCGCCGAACCGGCCTGGCTCGAAGCGGCACTGACCAGCGCGCGTATTGCCACGATGGCGACGGTTCTCGCCGTGGTCATTGGACTTATGGCTTCCTTCGCCCTGGTCCGGGGAAAATTTCGCGGACGCGATGCCGTGCGCGGCCTTCTGCTGACGCCGATGGTCCTGCCGGTGGTCGTCTTCGCCATCGCCATCTACGCCTTCTTCCTGCGGATCGGGCTTGGCGGCACAACAGCAGGCTTCGTCATCGCCCACACGGTGCTCGCGCTCCCCTTTGCCATCATTCCCATCAGCGCGGCGCTCGAAGGTTTCGACAAGTCCATCGAGGACGCCGCGATCGTCTGCGGCGCCAGCCCGTTCGAGGCAAAGCTGCGGGTTACCTTGCCGTCCATCAAGATCGGCATCTTCTCGGCGGCGATCTTTGCCTTTCTCGCATCCTGGGACGAGGTCGTGGTCGCCATCTTCATGGCCAGCCCGACCTTGCAGACCTTGCCGGTCAAGATCTGGGGCAGCCTGCGCCAGGATCTGAGCCCGGTCATCGCCGCCGCTTCCAGCCTTCTCGTCCTGCTCACCCTGAGCCTGATGATCGTGACAGCACTGATCCGGCGGAAATTGTCGACATGACCGAACCGTTCCTCTCCATCCGCAATCTGCGCAAGACGTTCGGCAGCTTCGTTGCCGTGCACGATGTCACCATCGACATACCCAAGGGCGAATTCCTGACCTTCCTCGGTCCCTCGGGCTCGGGCAAGTCGACGACGCTCTACGCGATCGCCGGCTTTCAGGACCCGACATCCGGTGACGTTCTTCTCGAGGGCAGGTCGCTGCTTTCGGTGCCGTCGCACAAGCGCAATATCGGCATGGTGTTCCAACGCTATACGCTGTTCCAGCATCTCACCGTCGCCGAGAACGTCGCCTTTCCGCTGCGCGTGCGGCGCCGGCCGGACGCCGAGGTGAACCGAAAAGTCGCCGAGATGCTGTCGCTGGTGCGACTGGAGGGTTTCGGCGGCAGATATCCCGGCGCGCTGTCGGGCGGACAGCAGCAACGCGTCGCGCTTGCGCGGGCGCTTGCCTACGATCCGCCGATCCTTTTGATGGACGAGCCGCTGTCGGCTCTCGACAAGAAGCTGCGCGAGGAAATCCAGGCCGAGATACGGCGCATCCATCGCGAAACCGGCGTAACGATCCTTTACGTCACCCACGATCAGGACGAGGCCCTGCATCTTTCGGACCGCATCGCTCTGTTTCGGGACGGGCGCATCGCCCAGATCGGTACCGGCGAAGACCTCTATCTGAGACCCGCGTGCGAATTCGTCGCCAGCTTCATCGGCAATTCGAACTTCCTGCCGGCCGAGCATCTCCAGACCACGGATGGCGCGGCGACGATCCGCCTCGCGGACGGCTCAATCGTGTCGGGCGTCAAGGCCACCCAGGAGTTCGGCCAAGGCCAGAAAACCAGGCTGATGGTGCGGCCGGAAGCGTTTCGGCTGAGACCTGGCCCGGCCACTGCCGGGCTTGCGGTCGAGTTCATCGATGCCGCCTTCTTCGGCGAGCGGCGGCGCGTCGTCGCGCGCACCTCGGCCGGTCAGGAGATCGACGTCAGGCCGCCTTCGGACATGGCGAATGACCACGACGAAACCGCGCAGCAGAGCGGCCAGGTATTTTTCGATCCAGCCGCCGCATTCCTGTTTCCCGCCCTGCAGACGACCTAGCCCGGCAGGCTTTGCAGGGGTAGTTTTTCGACCGGATGAACCGGCGCAGGATCGCCATCTCCTGTGAACTTTGCCCGAAGCGCGTCGGCGTAGAGCCGGGCGAGCCCGGTGTGGCGCCGCCGCAAGTAATCCGACTGATCGAGCCGCCACAGCCGCTCGATATCCGCCATGATCGCCGGATTGCTCCACTTGGCATAGCCGCCCGCCGAATAGACGGTGATTTCGCCGGCGAACAGCCGCTCGTCGGTGACCAGAAAATCGACCCTGATATAGTCGAGGTCGCCGGCGATGCGCGGGGCGATGACAGCTGCCTGGCGAATGAATTCGACGAGGCGCGGCGTGACCGGCAGCGCCTGATCCTCACGCGGATAGTCGATATCACGCCCAGGCAAGGGATTGCCATCCAGATCGAACAGGCCGGACTTCAGCGCTTTCTTGTCCTCGGCCCGAACATGGCAGACAACGCCGCTGCACACCTGAACCTTGATTTCGGTGGCAATCTTGCCGCCGCTCAAAGGCAGCGCCTCCTCGACAAACGCCTCCGGCACGATCGACCAGTAAGCCCATTCGCCAAAGCGGCGCCCGTGGCGCTTGCCCAGCCAGCGCTTCATCTTGCGCAGGACGGTGGCGCGATCCGGCTCGCCGCCGGAAACGAGGAGGTTCATGTCGCAGCCATGGTTGGCCTTGACCATCACTTCGCCGGAAAACAGCGAGGACGGGATGCCGTCAGGGTCACGACCGCGCCACAAGGTCTCAGGCACCGGCAGTTCCGGGCAGGCGCGGCGGATGTAATCCTTGGCGGCCAGCTTGTCCGACAGCGTGACGAAGAGCGGATTGTGGTCGATCACTTTTCGCCACAGCATGCGCTCGTTGTAGCGTTCCGGCGCGGCGGGATTGGGCATGTAGCCAAGCCGCTTGAAGAACCGCATGACGAGAACCGGATGGCGGATCGTGATCAGCAGCCGCGCCGCCGCCAGAACGAGGCGGTGCCTTGACGAAAGCTCGGCATTCGTCCTCATCTCAAGCGCTCACACCCCGACGAGAATTCGGCCGCAGCCGATCCGATCGCTTCACCATGATTGTGCACCCTGCCCTGTCCCAGCTAAACACCAACCTCGCGCGGCCAGCAAGGGCGCGAGGCGCGGACGAGCGCAGCGCGGTGCCGGCGAGCTCCTTCGGCGGCGGTCGATCCAGGCCATTGTGTGACGAGTGGGCTTTCACTAGTCTTTCGGCCGGGTCGAGGATCGCACGCATGACGCCGAAACTGAACCGCTGGAAGCGCTTCGCCGACTGGGATGAACGGCCTTTGCGCCTGGACAAGTTTGCGGCGGAAGACCCTGCCAACGGCTTCTCCGCCTTCTCCAGCCCGGCCGATCCCAAACCTGGCATCGGCATCGCGGGCGGGCGGGTCGTGTCCCTCGATGGGGTGCTCGAACACGACTACGACATGATCGACCGCTTCATTGCACGCCATCACATCGATCCGGACGTGGCGCCTGAAGCGATGGCACTGGACTCGGCGACGGTCGCGCGCTGGCTGGTCGACATGAACGTGCCGCGCGAAACGCTGGTGCGGCTCGCGCATGGCATGACACCGGCGAAACTCGCCGAGGTGGTGTCGCAGCTCAACGCGCTGGAAATCGCCTTCGCCTACTCGAAGATGCGGGCCCGCAAGACGCCGGGCAACCAGGCGCATGTCACCAACGCCAAGGACGACCCGCTCCAGCTCGCCGCCGACGCCGCGACCGCCGTCGCCTTTGGCTTCGACGAGATCGAAACGACGATGCGCGTGTCACGCAACGCCTGGTCCAACGCGGTGGCGTGTGCGGTGGGCGGTGCGGTCGGCCGCTGGGGAACGCTGTTCCAGTGCTCCAGCGAGGAAGCCGAAGAGCTGCGCATCGCCATGGCCGGCTTTACGTCCTACGCCGAGACCGTTTCCGTCTACGGCACCGAGAAATCGTTCACCGATGGTGACGACACGCCATGGTCCAAGGCATTCCTCGCCGCCGCCTATGCCTCGCGCGGCGTCAAGATGCGCTGCACGTCGGGTGCCGGTTCCGAGTTGCTGATGGGCTTCCATGAAGCGAAATCGCTGCTCTATCTGGAGGCGCGCTGCCTCTGCCTGCAGCGCGGCATGGGGGTGCAGGGCACGCAGAATGGCGGCATCGACGGGGCGCCGTTGACGGCCACGATCCCCGGTGGCGTCCGCGAGCTGATGGCCGAGAACCTCATCGCCGTCTGGCTCGATCTCGAATGCGCATCGGGCAATGACGCGCGCTCCACCGAATCGGAGATACGCGTCGGCGCCAAAATCCTTCCCTACCTGATTGCCGGCTCGGACCTGATCTGCTCCGGGATGGGCTCGATCCTGAAATACGACAATTCGTTCAACCCGTCGCTGATCAACGGCGAGGAGCTGGAAGACTATCTGGTGCTGCAGCGAGATTTCGAGGCCGATGGCGGGCTGACGCCGCTGCCCGAGTCACGCGCGATCGAATTGCGCGAGCGGGCGGTGGAGGCGATCGCCGCCGTGTTCGAGGAGCTCGGACTTTCGACCCCGACCGAGGACATGAAGACCAGCGTGGTCTACGCCTCCGGCTCCGACGATACGCGCAGCCTGATGCCGCGCGACGTGTCCTTCATCAGCGAGGCCATCAAGGAGCGCGGCATCACCGTGATCGACGTGGTCAAGGCGTTGGCCAACCGCGGTTTCCGGGAAGAGGCCGAGAATCTCCTGAACGTGGTGAAGCTGCGCCTTTCCGGCGACTATCTGCAGACCTCGGCGATGATCCGCAACGGGCGGATCGTCAGTGCGGTGAACGATCCCAACGACTATCTCGGCCCCGGCTCCGGCTATCGCGTGTCCGAAGAACGGCGCCTGCAGCTCAACGACATCCGCGACGTGCTGGATCAGAAGGAGGTGCTGCGCTCGGAAGCCCTGCACGAGAAGGACGAGGCAAGGCACATCCGCTATCGCAACCTTGGGCCGGCAGCCAACGGGTCGACAAACGACGACGTCGTCATCGGCATCAGCCCGGCCTTCGGGTTGAAGCTTTACCGGACGACGGCCGGGCATCGGCTGTCCGAAGTGCTGGGCGCCATGCTGGATGCAATCCGCGCGCGCGGGCTCAAGGCGCGCGTCGTTCGCTTCCGTCACACGGCCGACACCTCCTTCCTCGGTCTGTCCGCCGCGCGGCTTGCCGGCAGCGGTATCGGCATCGGCATCCAGGCCAAGGGCACGGCCGTCATCCATCAGCGTGACCGCCAGCCGCACAACAATCTGGAACTGTTTTCCAATGCGCCGATCACCAGGCTCGAGCACTATCGCGCGCTCGGCGCCAACGCGGCGGCCTACGCGCTTGGCGAAATGCCGGAGCCCATCGTCGTGCCGCAGCGAGGCGAGGCCATGGGGTCGCGCTACCATGCCCGCGTCGCCCTAATCTACGCCATCGAAACCGGACTGACCGAGGCCGGCGCGGCTCCCGAAGAGGTCGACGTCACCCTGACGGGAGCGAAATCGTGACCCGGACGCGCGCCGACTATCCGCTCGCCGAAACCCAGCCCGGCGCCGTCACCGGCAAGCATGGCAAGGCGCTGCCTGACATAACGCTGGATGCGGTGCTTGCCGGCGAGGTGACGATGGAAGACCTTCGCATCACGCCGCAAGCGCTGCAGGCCCAGGCCGACGTGGCGCGCGATGTCGGCCGGCCGACTCTCGCCCTCAATTTCGAGCGGGGGGCGGAGCTTGTCGAGGTGCCGCAGGATTTCATCATGCAGGTCTACGAACTGCTGCGCCCCGGCCGCGCCAAGTCCAAGGAAGAATTGCTCGAGGCCGCCGCCACGATGCGCGATACCTATCAGGCTGAACGCATCGCCCGTTTCATCGAAGAGGCCGCCGAGACCTATGCGGCGCGCGGCCTTTTCACGTTCCGCTTCTGAAAGGGCCGCATGAGCTGGAAAACGGAATTCCGTTCGCTCTACTATCTCGGTGCGCCCGAGCCGGATGATCCGGTGCTGGTGCCGGCGCAAACCGCCATCCTGGTCATCGACGTCCAGAACACCTACCTGGAGCGGCCGGATCGCGCGTCGCTTACGCCGCAGGAACAGCAACGCTACGACCTGTGGACGCCGTTCCACGAGCGCATGCACGACACGGTGATACCGAACACGGCAAGATTGCTGGCGCTGGCACGGCAAAAAGGCATCGAATGCCTTTTCGCCCGCATCGCCTGCCACACCAAGGACGGGCGCGACCGCTCGCTCTCCCAGAAAATGCCGGGCTGGAACAATCTGCTGCTGCCAAAGAACGACGCGCCGTCGCAGCTCGTTGCCGAACTTCAGCCGGCCGGCGACGAAATCGTGGTGACCAAGACCACCGATTCCGCGCTGACTGGGACGAATCTGCGCCTCATCCTTCACAATCTCGGCATCAGGAATGTCATCTGCTGCGGTATCTTCACGGACCAGTGCGTGTCTTCGACGGTGCGCAGCCTGGCGGATGAGAGCTATGCCGTCATCGTGCTCGAGGATTGCTGCGCGGCGGCGACCGAGGAGCTCCATCGCAAGGAGCTCGAAATCATCAACATGATCTACTGCCACGTGATGTCGAGCGGCGAGCTATGCAAAATCATGGCCTTGGCAAAGTGACGCAGCGTCCGTAGTGTCATGGCTGCACTCGCAGGCCGGGAGACATCGGCCGCCATGTGCGGGGACCAAAGTACAGCTGTCACCAATGGAGAGGGCTTCATGGCCATAGAAACTGCACGCGGGACGATCGACGTCTCGAAGAGTAACAGCATCAACCTTTTGCACTCGAAGGCCGTGGGGCTCGCGGGAGTGCTCTTTCTGGCCGTCACCGGCGCGGCGCCAATGTCGGCGATGCTGGGCAATGTCCCGTTCGCGGCAGGCTACGGCATCGGCAAATACACGCCGGCCGCCTTCCTGATGGCGACGATCGTGCTGACCATCTTCTCGGTCGGCTATGCCGCGATGGCATCGCGCGTCTCGTCCGTCGGCGGCTTCTACTCCTTCATCAGCCAGGGACTCGGCCGTGAGGTCGGCATGTCGGCGGGCATCGGCTCGCTCGCCTGCTATTCGCTGTTCGAAGCCTCTCTCACCGGTTTGTTCGCATTTTTCGGCAATCTTTGGATCTCCCAGCACTTCGGCATCAACGTGCCGTGGATCGTGCTTGCGCTCGGCATGATCGTGGTCATCGCGGCACTTGCCTACCGCGATGTGAAGCTGTCGGCGCGGCTGCTCGGCATTGCCCTCATTCTCGAAGTGATCATGCTGGTGATCTTCTCGCTGGGCGTCCTTTTCGCCCATGGCGGGACGAACTTTTCCGGCGATTCGCTAAATGTGTTCAAGGTGTTCACGCCCGTCGCCGAGCAGACAGTCGGAACCGTGGCCATACCCGCGGGCGCGGCCGCCGTCGGCATCTTCATGGCGTTCTGGTCCTGGGTCGGCTTCGAGATGGCGCCGAACTACGCCGAGGAATCCCGCGATCCGAAGCGCATCATTCCGCAGTCGCTGCTGATTTCGGTGATTGGCCTCGGCCTGTTCTACACCTTCGTCAGCTGGTGCGCGGTGGCGGCCTATCCCACCGAGGCCAACATGGTGGCCAAGGCATTCTCCGACGGGGTGAATTTCTTCCTGACACCCATCCAGAGTTTTGTCGGCGGCTGGGGCTACCAGCTGATGTCGCTTCTCATCCTGACCAGTTCCTTCGCCTGCGGCATGGCCTTCCACAACACCGCTTCCCGCTACCTGTACTCGCTGGCACGCGAAGGCGTCCTGCCACAGGCGATCGCGGAGACGCATGATCACCACAAGAGCCCCCACAAGGCCTCGGCGCTGCAGTCGGTTCTGGCGGCGGTCTGGGTCCTGCTCTACGGTCTGGCCTATGGCTTCGACGATCCGTCGGGACAGGCCTGGCTTGGCGTCTATACGCTGTTCGCGGTGCTTGGCACCGGACTGCTGCTGGTGCTGCAGGCCGTTGTCTCGCTGGCGATCTTCATGTGGTTCAAGAAGAACGGCGGCGGCAACATGCTGACGACGGTCATCGCGCCGTTGATCTCGCTGGTTGTCCAGCTGGTCCTCGTCTACACGCTGGTGGCCAATCTCGCGACGCTCGGCGGCACCAATGGTTTCGCCAGGAGCATCCCCTATGTCGGGCTTGCGATCCTTATCGTCGGCCTGATCTGGGGCTTCGTGCTGAAGTCCGCCAACCCCAAGGCGTACGGGAACATCGGTCACATGGTGAACGAAGGCTAGGGCGTCCATCGCCCTGGATTTCTTGCGGCAACGGGGACGGAGGATCACTCTGTCCCCGTCTCATTTTGGAGCTTCAAGTCATGACCCAGTCTTTGAAGGGTCGGTCCGTCGTCGTTACCGGCGGATCGAAAGGCATCGGCAAGGGCATAGCGCGGGTGTTCGCGCTCTCGGGTGCCAAGGTCGCCATCATCGCGCGCCATCTCGACCAGGCTGAAGCGGCTGCCGCCGAGATCGGCCACGGCGCCTTCGGCGTGGCCGGCGACGTCACTTCGCTCGCCGGCATCGAGACCGCGTTCGCGGCGGCAGCGGCAAGAAACGGTGGGATCGACGTGTTGTGCGCCAATGCCGGAATTTTCCCGCAAGCGCGGCTCGAGGACATGACGTCCGAACAATGGGACGAAGTCGTCGACACCAACCTCAAGGGCACCTTCCACGCGGTCAAGGCGGCGGTTCCCTATCTCAAGAAGTCCGACCAGGGCCGCATCGTGCTGACGTCGTCGATCACGGGCCCGATCACCGGTTTCCCTGGCTGGTCGCACTACGGCGCCACCAAGGCGGGGCAGCTCGGCTTCATGCGCACGGCCTGCATCGAGCTGGCGAAATACGGCATCACCGTCAACGCCGTCATGCCGGGCAACATCATCACCGAGGGCCTTGTCGGCCTGGGCGAGGACTACCAGAAGACCATGGCCGCCTCGATCCCGCTCAAGCGGCTCGGAACCGTGGAGGACATCGGCCACGCCGCGCTCTACTTTGCGTCGAAGGAAGCGGGCTACGTGACCGGGCAGACGATCATCGTCGACGGCGGCCAGATCTTGCCGGAGAGCCTGGAGGCACTGGCATAGAGCGGTTCACGAACCGCTCCGTCTCCTTGTCTTGACGCAATTCCCAAGGGAAAGCGCTACGCGCTTTTCCCGGGAAAACCGTTTCACGCCTTTCCTGCGATTGCTGTCAGGAAAACTTGCTCAGATAGGCCTCGCACAGCCCGACGGTTCCCTCGGTGTAGGGAAGGCCCATCGACTTGGCGAGGTCCGTCTCCGCGTGCGAGCCGATCCACGCAACCAAGAGCAGGCGGCGCAGCATCACGAAGGTCGGGATCTCGTCCTCGTCCGCTTTGGGCAGGTCAAGCACGCGGCGATAGCCGGTCGTCCACGACTGGATAAGATCGGCGGCCTGCGGCTCGTGCTCGTAGAAGGAGATGGGCGTCGCCGCGTCGTACATATACCAGCCGAAGCCGCAATCGTCGAAGTCGATGACCTTTACTGTCTTGCCGTCGATCAAAAGGTTTGCCAGCCGCAGGTCGCAATGAATGAGGCCGAAGCGGTCATGGCCCTTGCCGAAGGCAGCCAGCCTGCGGCCGATCAGGTCCGCAGTGCGGCCAAAGAGTTTGGCCTTCGCGGCGTCGACGCCCATGCCGTCGCGCCAGCGTCCCCAATGCGGGCTTTCCTCGCCGAGGCTTGTTTCGAAATCCCACACGTGGCGGGTGAACCAGGACGGGCGCTTCCACTGCCGGGCGTGGATGTGCATGCGGGCCGTCACCTCGCCCAGCACCTCGAAAGGCTCGGCAAGCGCCTCGCCTATGCCCGGCTCCGAACCGGTCTCCCATTGCGACAACACGACGTGGCGGGGTTGCGCCAGCCTGGCATGGCCGACACGCTGGATCTGCTCGCCGTCCTTGCCCGCGACCGGCACGGGTGTGGAGACGATCCCGGTCTGGCGCAGGTCGGTCAGCCAGGCCAGTTCGGATTGGATGGCCGTCCTTGTATGGTAGCCGTCGCGATGGATGCGGAGTGCCCAGCGCCGGCCGTCGGGAGCCGCGATCCTGTAGGTCGCGTTTTCCGACAGGTTGATCATCTCGACGGAAACATCCGCCGGCAGATCGTAGTTGGCGGTGGCCGCCTCCGCCGTCTCCTGCAGGATGCCGAGTTGCTGGTCGTGGGTGAGCGCGTCGAAATCCGTCACTGTCAGTCCTGCCCGATCATTGTGCCCTTGCCCCAGCCAGAACCCGAACGATCCCGACAAGTCCAGCCGCCGGCTCGAGCTGGACGCCTGGCAGTTTCAACCAGGTTCGGGCCATGTCAACTCGCCTTGCCTGCCTGGTGCAGCAGTTCCCGCGCGCGCGGCATTGCCGCATCGAAGCGATCCATGATGTCCTGGCAGGTTTCGTGATCCAGAAGCACGCCGGGCTTCCATTGCAGCACCCGCTTGTCGAGCGACGAGAAGATCGCCCAGACGCCCTGCTCGTAGAGTGCGCGCGACGCGAAGACGGCGCCCTCCGGGTGGTTGCTGAATTCCAGGCCGAGGATCACGCCTTTCTGGCGCACGCCGGTGAAGATGTCGCCGTGCCGAACCAGCATCTCGCGCATGGCCTGTGCCATGAACTCGGTCACGGTGCCGACATTGGCAACCAGGGCAGGCCGCTGCAGCATCTCGATGACCTTGTGGGCGACGACACAGCCGAGCTCGGCCCCACCCGTGGTCGAGATGTGCGCCGCCCCGTCCTCGTTGAGCCAGCCGCCGGCCTTGTCGTTCACCAATGCCGCGCTGATCGGATAGAGGCCGCCGGACAGGCCCTTGGCCGTCACCATGATGTCCGGCTGGATGCCATAGGCCTGCCAGCCCCACATGCTGCCGGTGCGCATCAGGCCGGTCTGGACCTCGTCGGCGATGTACATCGCGCCATGCTTTTCGCACAGCGCCTTGCAGGCGCTGAGATAACCGTCCTTCGGCATCGGGAAACCGTAAGTGGCGGGGATCGTCTCCATGATCAGCGCCGCGACGTCTTCGCCCTTGAGCGCCTGCTCCATGGCGTCGATATCGTTGAAGGGAACCTGGATGAACGTCTCCGGCTGGTCGGAGAGAAAGATCTTGGTGAAGCGATCGTCGCCGGTCGCCACCGCGAGCCCCGAATGCCCGTGATAACCCTTGATGATCGACACGATCTTGCGCCGCTTGGTGGCATAGCGGGCGCTCTTGATGGCGATGTCCACCGCCTCCGCGCCGCCCGGCGCGAAGACCGCATATTTCATTCCCGGCGAGACATTGACTAGGGATTCGGCCAGCGCCGTGCGCGCCACGGAGGGGAACCAGTGATTGCCGATATCGAAATAATCGAGCGCGCTCTTCAGCGTCTCGACCAGCTCCGGATGGCGGTGACCGAGATTGTAGGTGCCGCCGTTCAGGTGCAGGTCGATCAGGCGGCGCCCCGACATGTCGTAGAGGAAGTAGCCCTCCCGCCTGCCGATCACCAGATCTATCCCGGCCTTCTGCCAGAACTTGGTCTTGTCGGGATTCCAGAAACGGATTGCCTTGTCAAAAAAATCCTGCTTCGACTCAAAACTGAAGGGGCCGAAGTCGTACATGCTGTCTTTTCCCCAAAGGTTGATTGGCGCTCACCAAGGCTGGCGAGGCTCGCCCGCCGGATGATGCAGGATTACGAGCCGCGGAGAAAGGGTGGAGAGGGATGATCCTGAAGGACAGGACCGCGATCGTGACCGGCGCGGGATCGGGCATCGGCAGGGCGGCGGCGCTGATCATCGCGCGCGAGGGCGCGGTGGTCGGGGTGGCGGACCGCAGCGCCGACGGCGCGAACGCGACCGTCGAACAGATCCTTGCTGCCGGTGGCCGGGCGAAAGCGCTCGTGTTCGACCTCACCGACGATCAGGCGCTTGAAGCCGGTTTCCGCGATTTCATCGACACGCAAGGCCGGATCGACATCCTCCACAACCATGCCGGCGTGCAGGTCGAGGGTGACGTGCTGGGTGTGAGCGTCATAGGCTTCGACGCGTCCTGGACGCTCAACGTGCGGGCTCACTTCCTCGGCGCCCGCATCGTCATGCCGTTCATGAAGAAGGCCGGCCGCGGAGTTATTCTCAACACGTCGTCGAGCTCCGGCGTGCTCTACGACCGTGAGATGATCGCCTATACGACGACCAAGCACGCGGTAATCGCGATGACCAGGCAGATGGCGGGCGACTATGGCCGCTTCGGCATTCGCGTCAACGCGCTGTGCCCCGGCTGGGTCGACACGCCCTTCAATGGCCCTTTCATCGCCCAGATGGGGGGCCGGGACGCCATCGAAGCCTACATCCGCGAAAAGGTGCCGCTTGGCCGCTGGGCAAGCGTCGAGGAAATCGCCGAGTCCGTGCTGTTTCTGGTCTCCGACCGGTCCTCGTACATGACGGGCCAGATCCTGGTCGTCGACGGCGGAGAAACGGTAGTCTAGCGGATCATCGTTTCACGGAAACGCAGAACCGCTCTACCGAAATGCTTTCCGGGTTACTCGTCGATGCAAGGGCCGACGGCCGAGTTTGCCAAGGGACTGTTTGGTGGAGCCAATCGGAATCGAACCGACGACCTCTTGAATGCCATTCAAGCGCTCTCCCAACTGAGCTATGGCCCCACTTCCGGCAGTCAACCGGCGCCGTTTCCGGCGAAGAGATCCGGCGCGGGTTGGAGACCGCGCCGTTAGTGCAGGCGGCTTCTAACCCCGCCCTTCGTCAATATCAAGCCTTGAATACCGGCTTTTTGTTCACAGGCCGAGAAAGCCTGCAAACGCTTGCGTCCCAGGCCGATCAGACCTCGTCGTCGTCGTCGCCAACGCCGATCATGTCGGCGACGTCGTCATCTTCTTCCTCTTCGTCGGCCAGGAAGGTGTCGTCCTCGTCGTCGCCGAGGTCGACGTCGTCCTCGTCATCGCCGAGATCGGGCAGATCATCGGCCTTGACGTCCTCGTCGGCCTCTTCGAGCGAGACGACCTCAACGCCCTCTTCGTCCTCGGCGTCCACTTCCTTCTCGGCCACTTCCTCTTCCTCCTCGAGGGCGGCGATCTTGCCTTCCTCGAAATAGGAACGCGGATAGGTCTTGCCGGTGTAGGGCGAGACGATCGGGTCCTTGTTCAGGTCGTAGAATTTTCGGCCCGTCTCCGGGTCGATGCGTTTTGTGCCAAGTTCGGTTTTTGCCACGGCAAGCCTCGTCAATAAAAGAGTGGTCCCCTTAACCACAGTTTGCAGCGCTGTCAAAGCGAAAAGCCGGCGTCACAAAACCATGCATTGAAAGGCCTCGCGGCAAGTGGCGACCATGGGGATGACCATTTCGCCCCGCCGTGATACGAGACCGCCGCAACAAATGAAAAGCGCCGGCCCGCCGGCGTTCCGTCCAGGGAAATTCCATGTCTCACGCTGCCGCCCCAAAGCCGGCCACCGCCCGCAGATCATCAGCCCTTTCCGGCACGGCGCGTGTGCCGGGCGACAAGTCGATCTCGCACCGCTCCTTCATGTTCGGCGGCCTCGCTTCCGGCGAGACCCGCATCACCGGCCTGCTGGAGGGCGAGGATGTGATGCGCACGGGTGCGGCCATGAAGGCGATGGGCGCGCATATCGAGAAGCGCGGTGCCGAATGGGTGATCCGCGGCACCGGCAACGGCGCGCTGCTGCAGCCGGAAGGCCCGCTCGATTTCGGCAATGCCGGCACCGGCTCGCGGCTCACCATGGGCCTGGTCGGCACCTATGACATGGAAACGACCTTCATCGGCGACGCCTCGCTGTCGGGCCGACCGATGGGCCGCGTGCTGGAACCCTTGCGCCAGATGGGTGTGCAGGTGCTGAAGGCGACGCCCGGCGACCGCATGCCGATCACGCTGCATGGGCCCAAGCATGCCGCGCCGATCACCTACCGGGTGCCGATGGCCTCGGCGCAGGTGAAATCGGCGGTGCTGCTGGCCGGCCTCAACACGCCGGGCATTACCACCGTCATCGAACCGGTGATGACGCGCGACCACACCGAAAAGATGCTGAAGGGCTTTGGCGCCAATCTGTCGGTCGAAACCGACGAGCGCGGCGTGCGTCACATCTTCATCGAAGGCCAGGGCAAGCTTACCGGCCAGACGATCGCGGTGCCGGGCGACCCGTCCTCGGCCGGCTTCCCGCTGGTGGCGGCACTGATCGTGCCGGGCTCGGACATTACAATCGAGAACGTTCTGATGAACCCGACCCGTACCGGGCTACTTTTGACGCTGCAGGAAATGGGCGGCAAGATCGACATCCTCAACCCGCGCAATGCTGGCGGCGAGGATGTCGCGGACCTGCGCGTACGCTACTCCGAACTGAAAGGCGTCGCCGTGCCGCCCGAGCGAGCGCCATCGATGATCGACGAGTACCCGGTGCTCGCGGTCGCCGCCAGCTTCGCCGAGGGCGAAACGCTGATGCAGGGGCTGGAAGAGTTGCGGGTGAAGGAATCCGACCGGCTGTCGGCCGTCGCCAACGGCCTGAAGCTCAATGGCGTCGACTGCACCGAGGGCGAAGCTTCGCTCGCGGTGCGCGGCAAGCCGGGCGGCAAGGGCCTCGGCGGCCATCCGAACGGCCAGGACACGACCGTGCAGACCCATCTCGACCACCGCATTGCCATGAGCTTTCTGGTCATGGGGCTGGCAACGGAGAAGCCGGTGACCATCGACGACCAGGCGATGATCGCGACCAGCTTTCCCGAGTTCATGGGGCTGATGAAGGGGCTGGGCGCGGAGATCGGGTGATAGTCGTGGCAATCGCATACCTTGGAGATTGGGTGTCGACATGGGAAGCGTTGGCCTGCCAATGACACACGTCTTCACCATCGCCATTGACGGCCCAGCTGGCGCCGGCAAAGGCACACTTGCCCGGCGTCTGGCCGACCACTACCGGCTGAACCTGCTCGACACCGGCCTCACCTATCGCGCGGTGGCCTATGCGCTGATCCAGCACGCGCTGCCGCTCGACAATGTCTCGGCGGCCGAGACCGCGGCCCGCCAGGTCGATCTGGCAAGGCTCGACCGGGCGGTCTTGTCGGCGCATGCCATCGGCGAGGCCGCCTCCAAGGTCGCCGTTTTCCCGACGGTGCGGCGCATCCTCGTCGAAAAGCAGCGCGACTTCGCCAAGACACCACCAGGCGCCGTGCTCGACGGCCGCGACATCGGCACTGTCGTCTGCCCCGACGCCGACATAAAACTCTATGTGACGGCGAGCGCCGAGGTGCGGGCAAGGCGGCGGCTGGCCGAGATCGAAAGCATCGGCGGCACCGCCAATTTTGACGAAATCCTCGCCGATATCGGGCATCGCGACGAGCGCGACATGGGCCGCGCCGACTCGCCGTTGAAGCCGGCCGCCGACGCGCACTTGCTTGATACCAGCGAAATGGCTATAGAAGCCGCGTTTCTCGCAGCCAGAGCTGTTATCGACGACGTGCTGGCCAAGAGAGACAACGCCTGAGCTGGGTTTTCATGCTGTTTCCGATTGCCGGAGACGAAGAAAATACCCATATCGGGCACGAACCAGCCTGCCAGCATTCTTCATGCGCCGGAATTGCCGCCTAAAGAGCGGCCCAGGGCTTTTGTAGCCCGGAACGCCGGCAGGCCCACGCAACGCTAACCCACGGCGCCCGTCCCGCGACAGATGCGGGGCATTCCAGGAGAAACAATGTCAGCTGCAAATCCCACTCGCGACGATTTCGCGAGCCTGCTCGAAGAATCATTTACCGCCGGCCATTCCGGCGAAGGCCAGGTCGTCAAGGGCATCATCACCGCCATTGAAAAAGACATGGCGATCATCGATGTCGGCCTGAAGGTCGAAGGCCGCGTGCCGCTGAAGGAATTCGGCGTCAAGGGCAAGGACACGACGCTGAAGGTCGGCGACACGGTCGAGGTCTATGTCGAGCGTATCGAGAACGCGCTTGGCGAAGCGATGCTTTCCCGTGAGAAGGCTCGCCGCGAAGAGAGCTGGGTCCGTCTCGAAGAGAAGTTCACCAAGGGTGAGCGCGTCGAAGGCGTCATCTTCAACCAGGTCAAGGGCGGCTTCACCGTCGACCTCGACGGCGCCGTGGCCTTCCTGCCGCGCAGCCAGGTCGATATCCGCCCGATCCGCGACGTCTCCCCGCTGATGCACAACCCGCAGCCCTTCGAGATCCTTAAGATGGATCGCCGCCGCGGCAACATCGTGGTGTCGCGCCGCACCGTGCTCGAGGAGAGCCGCGCCGAACAGCGTTCGGAAATCGTGCAGAACCTCGAAGAAGGCCAGGTTGTCGAAGGCGTCGTCAAGAACATCACCGACTACGGTGCGTTCGTCGACCTCGGCGGCATCGACGGCCTGCTGCACGTCACCGACATGGCATGGCGCCGCGTCAACCATCCGACCGAAATCCTCAACATCGGTCAGACGGTCAAGGTGCAGATCATCCGCATCAACCAGGAAACCCACCGCATCTCGCTCGGCATGAAGCAGCTCGAGAGCGATCCGTGGTCCGAGATCGGCACCAAGTTCCCGATCGGCAAGAAGATCAAGGGCACCGTCACCAACATCACCGACTACGGCGCGTTCGTCGAGCTGGAGCCGGGCATCGAGGGTCTCATCCACGTTTCGGAAATGTCGTGGACGAAGAAGAACGTGCATCCCGGCAAGATCCTGTCGACGACGCAGGAAGTCGACGTCGTGGTGCTCGAGGTCGATCCGGCCAAGCGCCGCATCTCGCTCGGCCTCAAGCAGACGCTGGAAAACCCGTGGGAAGCCTTCGCGCGCACCCATCCGGTCGGCAGCCAGGTCGAGGGCGAGGTCAAGAACAAGACCGAGTTCGGCCTGTTCATCGGCCTCGAAGGCGACGTGGACGGCATGGTGCACCTCTCCGACCTCGACTGGACCCGTCCGGGCGAGCAGGTCATCGAAGAGTACAATCGCGGCGACATGGTCAAGGCGCAGGTGCTCGACGTCGACATCGAGAAGGAACGCATCTCGCTCGGCATCAAGCAGCTGGCCAAGGATACGGTCGGTGAAGCAGCGACTTCAGGCGAACTGCGCAAGAACGCCGTCGTCACCTGCGAAGTCATCGGCGTCAAGGATGGTGGTCTGGAAGTGCGGCTGGTCGACAGCGGCATCGAGACCTTCATCAAGCGCTCCGATCTGAGCCGCGACCGCGACGAGCAGCGCCCCGAGCGCTTCACCGTCGGCCAGAAGGTCGATGCCCGCGTCATCGCCTTCGACAAGAAGACCCGCAAGCTGCAGGTCTCGATCAAGGCGCTGGAAATCGCCGAAGAGAAGGAAGCGGTCGCCCAGTACGGCTCGACCGACTCCGGCGCTTCGCTGGGCGATATCCTGGGTGCCGCGCTGAAGAAGCAGGGCAGCTAAGCATCGGCTGCCGCCGCGCAGTCGCGCGGCCATCGACAAAAACCCCGCTGGATCGCTCCGGCGGGGTTTTTCTTTACGGTAAGATAAACTTCCTCGCGTATTTGCCATTGGTCCGCGAGGGAGGCTTTTCATGCGCAATGGCGACGATCGCTCCAGCAAGGGATCGTCGCGGTTGCTGCGTCTTTACGTCAGGTCGCCGGCCTTTTTCTGCTATTGCGCAATGGCGATCTTGATGACCGTTCTGTGGTCCTTGGACTTCCGGCTCAATGGCGACGCGGACGACCTCCTGAAACTGCATGAAGTCCGTACCTTTCTTGAAACGGACAACATCTTCGACCGGACGCTGCCCGGCATTGTCCAGCCAGAGCCCTATATCTCGCATTGGCCATGGATCGTGGACCTGCCCTATGCCGCCTTCGCGCGCCTGCTCGCACCGTTTGCCGGCTTCGAGCCGGCACTGATGCTGGCAAGCTTTGCGGTTCCGCTGTTGCTGCTTGCGCCGGCGCTCTATTTCTACAATCGACTGGTGATCGCCACCGGCTTTGCCTACCCGGCCGTTGCATTGCCGCTGGCTTTGATCTTTGCCGTGCGCACCTTTTTCGAATACGCCCCGGGACGGATCGACTATCACAATCTGCAGATATTGCTGCTGCTCGCGGCCCTGGTGTTGATGATGTCGCCGAACCGCTTTTCAGCCTTCGTCAACGGGCTGCTGGCGGCCCTGGCAATTGCTGTCAGCGCCGAGTTCGCGCCGTTCTATGCTCTCGTGATGGCAGTCTACGCCTTTGACTGGATCTTTGGCCGCGAAGGCGGTGAAGACAGGATCGTCGGTTTTGGGCTGGCCTTGGCCATGGGCGCGATCGGTCTGTTCGCCGCGATCATGCCGCCTTCAGCCTATGCCGCTGTCAGATGCGACACCTATTCGACGCCGCATGTGACGGCATTGGCCGCGGCCGGGCTTTCATTTGCCATCGTGCCCTTTGTTGTCGGCCGGCGCGGCGGATGGGCAACGCGCGCAGCAATTCTGCTGGTGTTCGCGGTCGCGAGCCTGGCGACGCTGGTGATGTTGTTCCCGCAATGCCTGGCCGGCCCTTATGGCTCGCTCGACGCCTATGTTCGCGACAACATGCTCAACAGAATTCTCCAGGAATTGAGCCTTTTTCGGCGCCCTGATTTCGTTCTGTCGGCAAGTTTTCCGAGCATGGTGCTGCTTTTTGTCGGCGCGCTTGCCCCGGTTGTCATCTGCCTCGATCCGCGTGGCCGAAGCCGGCCTCACGTCATACTGGCGCTGTTCTCGCTGCTCGCGCTGGTACTGGCGATCGATTATCTCCGCTACTTCCGCTATCTTCCGGTTTTTTCCGGCATCGGCCTGATCTTCGTGCTGGCGAGTTTCCTGCCACGCGACGCCAGACTGGCCCGCTACCTGGAATCTCCCGTACCGGTGGCATCGCGCAGATACGCGTTGATCGTCCCCGGCCTCGTCTTGTCTGGAGCAATGGCTCTATACCACCTATCGGTGAGACCATCCCAGGCAGCGATTCCCGCTGCCGAGTTCGCCGACAGTTGCTATTTCAGCCATTTTGAGCCGCAACGGGGTTGGCCGGCAGGCGCCGTCGTTCTTTCACCACCATTGATCGGATCGCATTTTATCGCTCTTGCCGAAGGTCCGAAGGTCGTGACGATCCCCAACCACCCTTCGGCCCAGGGCATCGAACGGAGCTATCGTTTTCTCGACCCTTCGACCGCCGACCCGCGCGCGATCCTCGATGCCTCCAAGGCGACGCATGTTGCGATTTGCGCGTGGCGCAGCCCGCCGTCGCCATATCTCGAAACCGCCTATCCATTCGCGGCGGCGCTGATGGAGGGCCACCCGCCGGCATGGTTGAAGGAGTGCCCTACGGATGCTTCATCGCCACTGCGAATCTACAGCTACCGCAATCCCGATGGATCGGACGCCGGCTGCCCCGCTTCGACGCTCTCTGCTCAGGCCCTGCCGTAAAGCGGCACCAGCGTGCCGCTCATCGCCTGATTGGCCGGTGAGGCGAGATAGGCGATGGCTTCGGCCGCCGCCTCGAGGCTGACCCATTTGGTGACATCTGCGTCCGGCATGTCGGCGCGGTTCGCCGGCGTGTCGAGCGTCGACGGCGCCACGGCATTGACCAGGATGCCCTTGCCCTTGAGTTCCTCGGCCATTGCCACGGTCATTGCCGCGACCGCCGCCTTGCTGGCGGCGTAGGCAACCATGCCGCCGCCACGCCGTGGGTCGAGCCCGGCGCGCGCCGTGACGTTGACGATACGGCCGGCGGTGCCCGACACCAGCATCGAACGCACCGCCGCGCGGCAGCACAGGAAGGCGGTGCGTGCATTGGTGTCCATCATCTCGGCAAAGGATGCCGACTCGATCTTTTCCACCGGCGCCGCGGCAAAGCCGCCGGCCAGGTGGATCGAGCCCCACAGGCCTGGAACCTGGCTGTAGAACGCCTCGACCTTGGTGGAGTCCGAGAGATCGACATTGTGCACCAGCCTGACACGGTCATGCGCGGTGAAGGGAAAATGCGCGGGCGCCGCGGCATGGGCATTGGGCACATGGCAGATCGCGCCCTCACCCAGCAGTTTGCCGACTACCGCGCCACCAAGCGCGCCGGTGCCCCCGGTCACGACGATATGCCTGCCTTCGAGTGTTTCCGTCATCCTGGACCGCTCCTGTCATTTTCTTATGATTATGTCGCTTGTTAGCCGCGCCGACGCAAAGCGTCGCGCCTTTCGCACTACCACTCAACTGAAATCTCGACATGGCTGTTGTAGCGTCTTTGCATGCGTCGGGCCGCCGACGAAAGCGATGTCGCCTGCCGTGCGGCTCATGTCGTGCAAGAGCGAAGCCGGCGAATGGTTCGATGCAGGTTTGAAAATCAACGCTGGCCTGGCTGTCACTCGACCGTGATCTCGATGACGCGCGGCAGTCCGGTTGCCCGCGCGCGTTTCAGCGCGCTCGCCAGGGCGTCGATGTCGGCAATGCGTTCGGCGCCGATGCCATAGGCTTCCGCCAGCTTGCAGAAATCCGGCGGCGCCGGCGACACACCGACCGGCTCGACACCGACATCGAGCATCGAGGTTTCGATCTCGCGGTAGCCCCGATTGTTCCAGACGACGAAGATGACCGGCGCCCGGGCATCGAGCGCGGCACCCAGTTCCGGCAGGGTGAACTGGAAGCCGCCGTCACCGGTCAGGCAGACGACCGGCGCATCAGGCACGGCAAGGGCGGCACCGATCGCCGCCGGCGGGCCATAGCCAAGCGCGCCGAAGCCGGTGGCGGCATTGAACCAGCCACATGGCCGGTCATGATCGTAGTAAAGGTTGGCGGCATAGATCGGTTGCGTGGAATCGCCGACGATGATCGCGCCCGGCAACGCATCGCGGATCGTCTCGACGGCGCGCACCTGTGCCTGCAACGTCGGATTGATCTCGGCAAAGGCCGCTTCCCGTGCGGCGGCGGCGCGCGCCGGGCCGGCTTCGTTTGCACGGACATGGCTGGTTTCCCGGAGCAGTGCTTCGAGCGCCACGGCGCAATCGGCCTGGATTGCGACCGTCACCGGGCGGCGGGCAAGCTGGTCGGCGCCGATATCGATGCGGATCAGGTTGCCGGGCAGGACAAAACCGCCGTCGCTGTAGCCGTCATAGTCGGTCGGGCCGAATTCGGTGCCGGCGGCGATGACCAGGTCGGCTTCGGCCATCAGCGCCCGCACCGCCTTCAGGCTGGGACTGGCCGGCACGCAAAGCGGATGGCCGTGCAAGAGGCCGCGCGCATTGGCGGTCTGCACGACCGGCGCTCCGAGCCGCTCGGCAAGGTGCCGCAATGGCGCTTCGGCGCGCTTGGCGCCGCCGCCGGCAAGGATCAGCGGACGGCGCGCGGCGGCGATGAGTTTGGCCGCGCTGGCAATTGCCGCGCGATCCGGCACGGGCGGCGCGGCGTTGCTCAGGACGGCAGCGATGCCGTCCGCCGGCTTGACCATGACGTCGGTCGGGATCTCGATATGCACCGGCCCTGGCCGCGACGATGAAAACAGGGCGAAGGCACGGGCGAGCGCGCCGGGCAGTTCGCCGGCTTCGGTAACGCGCTCAGAAAACAGCGCCACCTTCTCCATCATGCCGCGCTGGTCGGGCAGTTCGTGCAGATAGCCCAGCCCCTTGCCGAGCGTCGGCGTGGCGTTGACGCCGGAGATCACCAGCATCGGCACCGAATCGGCGCGCGCCTGACCCATGGCGGTGATGGTGTTGGTGAGCCCAGGTCCGGTGATGACGAAGGCGACGCCCGGCCTGCCGCTGGCGCGCGCATAGCCGTCGGCCATGAAGCCGGCACCCTGTTCGTGGCGCGGCGTGACATGGCGAATCTTCGAGCGGGCAAGTCCCCGGTAGAGCTCGACCGTGTGCACGCCGGGAATGCCGAAGACCGTATCGACGCCATGGGCTTCGAGCAGCGAAATGAGCGCCTCGCCGACAGTCGTCCCAATGGCCGTCATTGGCGCAGCACCGGCCGTGTCAGGCAGGTCGGGCCGCCCTCGCAGGCGATGCAGAGCGCATCCGCCTCGAAGGTGGAAACCGCGCAGCCGGCCGCCTGCATGGCAGCCGCCGTCCTCGGAAAGCCGGCAACGGCGATCACCTGGCGCGGCGCCGTCGGCAGCACGTTGAGGCTGAGTCCGTTGGAGGCGAAGAATTCGTCGGCATCGCCCTCGACCAGCTTGATGCCACGCGCGCGCAGCAGCTGGTAGAAGGCGGCCGGCAGCAAAGGCGCGTAGACCAGCGCCAGATCGTCGGCAAGCGGACTTATCACCGACATCAGATGCAGGCAGGCTTCCTCGCCGTGCCAGAGCGGCAGGTCGAAGCCAAAAACCGAAATGCCCTTGGGCGATAGCAAGTTTGACAGCTGCTGGATGCCGTCCTGGTTGGTGCGCACGCCACGACCGACGGCCAGCGTGTTTGCATCCACCCAGACGCAGTCGCCCCCTTCCACCTGGCCCGGACCATCGATGCGGCCAAGAATGGGGATACCCATGCGCCTGTAGGCTATCTCATGCAGACCGGGCTCGGGTTGGCGCAGCGCCTTGCCCATCGAAAGAATGATCGCGCCATGATCGGTCATCAGCGACGGATCATGGGTGAAGACGGAATCAGCCAGCCCGTCATCGGCGTCCGTCAGCCATTCGATCTCGGCGCCGGAGGCGGCGACCAGGCTGGTCAGCTGCTCATGCTGGGCAGCGGCTTTTTGCGGATCGAAGCCGGGGCCGTAGTGCCATTCCTGCGCCTTGGCATGACGCATGGCGCTCTTGGAGGAGCGCATAAGCACGCGCTTCAGCGGCCCGGCCATCGACTGCGACCCGTATGTTTTGCCCACTCAATTCTCCCGAAGCGTCCGTTGCCGCCACTAACCACTACAGCAAGCCGTGATCAATAGTCCAAAAACCATGGTTGACGGAGGCAAGCGGAACGGTCCATCTTGAGAATGGGAACTCTGTCAGTGACGGGTAATGGGTAAAAGAATCCAGCAGCGACGAGCTCGACCGCTCCGCGGAGCGTCGAAGGGATGATGGCTCAAGGCGCCGCACCCGTACTGAAACACACGGCGCAGGACGGCGCCGCCGAAGCCATCCATGTCGAGAACCTGCACAAGAAGTTTGGTGAACTGCATGTGCTGAAGGGCGTTTCGCTGTCGGCGCGTGACGGCGAGGTTATCGCCATCATCGGCGGCAGCGGCTCGGGCAAATCGACACTGCTGCGCTGCATCAACTGCCTGGAAAACCCGACCAGCGGCATCATCCGCGTCAATGGCGAGGAGATCAAGCTGAGGGCCGACAGCCACGGCCACACAGTTCCGGCCGACCGCAGGCAGATCGAACGCATCCGCTCCAAGCTCGGCATGGTGTTCCAGAACTTCAACCTGTGGAGCCACATGACGCTGATCGAAAACGTCATCGAGGTTCCGGTGCATGTGCTTGGCGTCAAGCGCGAGGTGGCCATCGCCGAGGCCGAAAAGCTGCTTGCCCGCGTCGGGCTGGCCGAAAAGCGCGACGTCTATCCGGCCTATCTGTCGGGCGGCCAGCAGCAGCGCGCCGCGATCGCTCGCGCCTTGGCCATCAATCCGCGCGTCATGCTGTTCGACGAGCCGACCTCGGCGCTCGACCCCGAACTGGTCGGCGAGGTGCTGAGGGTCATCGGCGACCTGGCGCGCGAAGGCCGCACCATGGTGCTGGTGACACACGAGATGAAGTTCGCCCGCGAGGTCGCGACACACGTCGTCTATCTCTACAACGGGCTGGTCGAGGAAGAAGGACCGCCGGAGCAGATCTTCGGCGCGCCCAGATCCGAGAGGCTCAAGCAGTTCATCCGCAACATCGGCTAGGAACAGGCCGCGACGGAAGAAAACCGGGAACCAACAACAAACTGGGAGTCGTTAAAATGAAGACTGTTCTGAAGACATTCGCCGCAGCACTGCTGCTGGGCGTCGCGGCCATGGGCGTGGCCAAGGCCGATCCGGTCAAGATCGGCGTCGCCGCCGAACCCTATCCGCCCTTCACTTCGCCGGATGCGTCCGGCAAATGGGTCGGCTGGGAGATCGATTTCATCGACGCCGTCTGTGCCGAAGAAAAGCTCGACTGCGTTATCACCCCGGTCGCCTGGGACGGCATCATTCCGGCGCTGACGACCAAGAAAATCGACGTCATCGCCAGTTCGATGTCGATCACCGAGGAGCGCAAGAAGACGATCGACTTCTCCGACAAGTACTACAACACCCCGACGGCGATCATCGGACCAAAGGACCAGAAGTTCGGCTCCGCTCCGGACGACCTCAAGGGCAAAGTCATCGGGGTCCAGGTGTCGACGGTGCATGCCGTTTACGCCAAGAAGCACTTCACCGGGGCGCAGGAAATCAAGGAATACCAGACCCAGGACGAGGCCAACCAGGATCTCGCCGCCGGCCGTCTCGACGCGGTACAGGCCGATTCCATCGCGCTTGGCGAATTCCTGAAGTCGGACCAGGGCAAGGCCTGCTGCGATCTGAAGGGCATGGTGGCTCCGGACGATGACGTGCTCGGGCCGGGCGTCGGTGCCGGCGTCCGCAAGGAAGACACCGACCTGAAGGAAAAGATCAACGCCGGCATCAAGGCCATTCGCGCCAACGGCAAATATGACGAGATCTCGAAGAAGTACTTCGATTTCGATATTTACGGCGGCTCGACGCAGTCGAACTGACGCCCCGCACGCGAGCAACGGAGGCACGGCGCAGCCGCACCTCCGTTGCTGACCTTGCAACGCATGCTTGCCGCTGACCGCTGCCGTCAGCAGCCGACACCAGCAATTCGGGGGCGACGCTGATCGACGCATTTCTTTCGGCCTCGGCGGCCGGCATCATCGAACTGCTCTCGCCCACGCCGCCTGGCTGGGGCGGGACGCTTTTGGTTGGGCTTCTGCATTCGATCGAGATTGCGCTGGGCGCCACGTGCCTCGGTCTCTTGATCGGCACGGGCGGCGCCTATGGCAAGCTCTATGGTGGCCCGGTGGTGCGCGATCTGCTGGCGGTTTACACCACCGTTGTGCGCGCCGTGCCCGAACTGGTGCTGATCCTGCTGCTCTATTATGCCGGAACCGACCTGATCAACCAGGCACTGACGGCAATCGGCTATCAGCGCATCGACATCAGCGGCCTTGCCGCAGGTATCGCCGTGCTCGGCTTCGTCCAGGGCGCCTATTCGACCGAGGTGATCCGCGGCGCGATCCTGGCCATTCCGCAAGGCCAGATCGAAGCCGCCCGCGCCTATGGAATGTCTCCCGGCCTTCTGCTGCGGCGCATCACGTTGCCGGCAATGCTGCCTTTCGCCATACCGGGCCTTGCCAATCTGTGGCTGATCGCCACCAAGGATACCGCACTGCTGGCGGTCGTCGGTTTCTACGAACTGGCGCTGGCAACGCGGCAGGCCGCGGGCGTCACCAAGGCCTATTTCACCTTCTTTTTCGCAGCAGGCGTGCTTTATCTGCTGCTATCCCTGTTTTCCAATCTGATCATCGGTCGTGTGGAGGCCTGGTCGCGGCGTGGCATGCCTTCCCTCAAGGAAGCACGCTGATGGCCAACGAAGCGGCCATCATCAACGTCGTCGCGCGAACGTCGCTATGGCTGCAGCCGCACCGCATCTTGCTGATCCTGATCGCGCTCGGCCTGGTTCTGGCGGCTGCCTTCTTCATGCGTTGGGACTGGTTGCCGCAATATTATGAGATGGGATTGATCGGCATCTGGCGCTCGCTGTGGATCCTGGCTGTCACCTGCATTCTGGGCTTCCTGTTCGCGGTGCCGCTCGGGCTGGCGCAGGCCACCGGCTCGTTCTGGTTCGCGGCACCCGCCAAGGCCTTCTGCACGATCATCCGGGGAACGCCGCTGCTGATCCAGCTGTGGCTGCTCTATTACGGTCTGGGCTCGCTGTTTCCGCAGTACCCGTGGATTCGCGAATCCTGGATGTGGCCGTATCTGCGGCAGGCATGGCCCTATGGCGTGCTGGCGCTGACCTTGTCCTTCGCCGGCTATGAGGGCGAAGTAATGCGCGGGGCGTTTGCCGGTGTTCCCAAGGGGCAATTGGAAGCCGCGCGCGCCTTCGGCATGAGCCGCTGGAAAATCTTCCGGCGCATCTGGCTGCCGCAGGCCTTCTACCGGGCGCTGCCGACGCTGACCGGCGAGACCGTGCTGCAGTTGAAATCGACGCCGCTGGTGGCGACGATCAGCGTCATCGACATCTTCGCCGTTTCGTCGAAGGTGCGGCAGGACACCTACCTCACCTATGAACCCTTGCTGCTGCTGGCGCTGATCTACATGACGATCACCGGCATTCTCGTCTTCGCCTTCAGCAGGATCGAGGCGCGGATCCCCAACAAAATTGGGTAGAAGCGAATAGCGAATAGCGAGTAGTAATCGGGGACCGGGGACGCGCGATAGCCGACAGCTCGCCATTCCCCTATTCGCTATTCCCTATTCGCTACTCACTCAGGAACTCATCGTGATGCAACTCAGTCTCGACCAGGCCAAAGGACTGTGCCGGATGGCGGCGCTTGGCGCCGGTGCCAACGAAGAAGCGGCGCAATCGCTCACCGCCTCGATCGTCGCCGCCGAGGCAGAAGGGCTTTCGAGCGTCGGGCTGTCCCATTTCATCGATTACCTCGAGGCGCTGGAAGCTGGACGCATCGACGGCAATGCCGATCCGGTGATCACCCGGCCGGCATTGGCGGTCTATCTCTCCGACGCGCGCGGCGGTCTGGCGCATACCGGTTTCGACCGCACCATCGACGATCTTGCCAAGGCCGCGCGGTTGTTCGGCGTCGCCATCTTCTCGCAGAAGAACGCCTATACATGCGGCGCTCTCGGCTATTTCACCGGAAGGCTGGCAGCACAGGGGCTGGTGTCGTTCGCCGCCACCAACGGCCCGGCCATTCTCGCCGGCTCGGGCTCGATCAAGCCGGTCTACTGCACCAACCCGATGTCGTTTGCCGCACCCGCCGCCGACGGCGCGCCGCTGGTCATAGACCAGTCGTCGAGCGCCACCGCTTTCGTCAACATCCGCAAGGCGGCGGAAGACGGCAAGAAGATCCCCGAAGGCTGGGCGCTGGACGCCAGCGGCAACCCGACCACCGATCCGGCGGCCGCCATGAAAGGCGCCATGCTCGCTTTCGGCGGCCAGCGCGGTGCCAACATCGCGCTGATGGTCGAAGTGCTGGCGGCCGGCCTGTCAGGCGCCAACTGGTCGCTCGACGCGCCATGGTTCACCGGCGGAGCGGAGAGCCCCGGCACGGGGTTGTTCGTGCTTGCGGTGGAGCCCAAGCTGCTCGACCCGGACTTCGAGCAGCGGATGAAGGACCAACTCGACCGGCTGCGCCGGCGCTATGGCGTGCATGTGCCCGGCCGCGCCCGCGCCGAAGCCGCCGAGAGAGCGCAAGCGCGCGGCATCACCGCGTCCAAGGCGGTGGTGCAGCGCATCTCCGAATTCGCAGCGCGTTATTCTTCCTGAATAGTCTTACTTATCAGATAGTTATCTGAAGTCTGCCTGCCCCTTGCGTGGCACGGCGCGATTTTTTGTTCGCGCCGCTGAACCTTTTTGCGCGTTGCGACGACCCAGCTTTGTCCAGGGCAAGGCGAGCTTGCCCGATCCACACCGGGGGAAACAGCAAACCGAAAGCGAAAGCCTGCTTCACGCGGAGGATGTCCCTTTGCGCCTCGGAAACTCAACCGAAATCAAAAGGAAAATTGCCATGACCAACACCAAGATCACCATGCTCACCGCGGTTCTTCTTCTCGGCTCGTTCATGGGCGCCACCCAGGCGGCCACCTTGAAGGCCGCACCGGTGAAACCGTCCGCGCCCGGCGTCATCACCGCTCCGAGCGGCGGCGCCACCGAGGACCATTATTGCAAGAACGGCCATGCGAAATTCGCCAATTGCAGCGCCGATTTCATCGCGGCCTGCAAGAAGATCGGTGGCACCATGTCGGATGTTCAGGGCTGGGGTGGGCGTACTTGCTTCACGCCCTCCTGATACCGTCTCAGGTCAGGCCGCTCCGTCGGCCCCTGGCTTCGCATGATGTCACCCGGAAAACCCCGCTTCGGCGGGGTTTTCTGCGTTCGGCGGCATTTTCATTGCCGTCGGCCTCTTGGCGCGGCCAGCCGCCCTTGCCGGCCTGTTCGTGTTGCTGGTCACGGTCTGGTTTCACTGGGTCACCATGGCCAGGGTTTTTCGGGCGCCGAAAAGTCGCTTTTGTGGGCCGCGATCCTGCTGTTCTTCGTCATTCGCGGCGGCAACCGCCATTCGGTCGACGCCCGCATCGGCAAGGCATTCTGACGCGGTCGAAACAAGGGGGACAGCGACGACGCGTCACCCTTTGCCTTTGGCGCAAAACCGACTATGAAACGGCTTCAGCCAAGCCATCTGGAACGTGGGCCGGAGCCAGCCATGACCGAAATCCTGCAGACCCCAAAGCTCGTCGTCGTCTTTGGCGGGTCAGGCTTTGTCGGCCGCCATGTGGTGCGCGCGCTAGCCAAGCGCGGCTATCGCATCCGGGTCGCCTGCCGGCGGCCCGATCTTGCCGGCCACCTGCAGCCGCTTGGCAATGTCGGCCAGATCCAGCCGGTGCAGGCCAATGTGCGCATGCGCTGGTCGGTCGACCGCGCCGTGCAGGGCGCCGACCATGTCGTCAACCTGGTCGCCATCCTGCATGAGACTGGCCGGCAGAAATTCGCCTCCGTCCACGAGTTCGGTTCCCGCGCCGTGGCCGAAGCGGCGCGCGCCGTCGGCGCCGGCCTGACCCATATTTCCGCGCTTGGCGCCGATCTGGAGTCCGGGTCGGACTACGCGCGCACCAAGGCGCTTGGTGAAAAGGCCGTCCTCGAGACGATCAAGGACGCCGTGATCTTCCGGCCATCGATCAATTTCGGGCCCGAGGACGAATTCTTCAACCGCTTTGCCAACATGGCGCGCTATTCGCCGGTGCTGCCGCTGATCGGCGGCGGCCAGACCAAGTTCCAACCGGTCTATGTCGGCGACGTTGCCGAAGCGGTGGCGCGTTCGGTCGACGGCAAGGTCCCGGGCGGCCAGATCTATGAGCTCGGCGGGCCGAACGTGCTGACGTTCAAGGAGTGCATGGAAGAGCTTCTCGAAGTGATCGAGCGCAAGCGCCTCTTGGTGCCGGTGCCGTGGTGGATAGCGAACATCCAGGCCTCGATCCTTGGCCTGTTGCCCAACCCGCTGCTGACCAAGGACCAGGTGATGCAGTTGCGCGAGGACAACATCGTTTCCGACGCGGCGACCAAGGCCAACCGGACATTGGCGGGGCTTGGCATCCAGCCGCAATCGATCGGCTCGATCCTGCCGAGCTACCTCTGGCGGTTCCGCGCCGCCGGCCAGTTCCAGCAGCGCAAGCCCGCAGCTTGATTCACGACAACCGCCCAAAGGCGTGCGTTCGCAGGCCGGCATCACCTGAATATCGACACGCCTAGCGAGGCGTGACCTGCATTGGCAGGCCGCCTTGCGGCTGCGTGGTCAATTTCTGCACCGGCCAGGGCTTGGTCTCGGCCGTCGTGTCGAAGCGGAAGCGCGACAGCATGATGGCGAGCGCGATGATCGCCTCCTGCATGGCGAAGCTGGCGCCGATGCAGACGCGCGGGCCCGCGCCGAACGGCAGATACTGGAAGCGGTCGATCTTTTCGCGGTTGCCCGGGTGGAAGCGTTCAGGCAGGAAGGCGTCGGGCCTGTCCCAAAGCTTCCGGTGGCGATGGACAACCCAAGGCATGACCAGCACGGCCGCGTGCTTCGGGATATAAAGATCCTTCCACATCTCCGGTTCGATCGGCTCGCGGTTGATCGATGGCGCCGGCGGATAGAGCCTGAGCGCCTCGTCGAAAGCGGCGCGGGTCAACGGCATGGCGTCCAGCCACTTCGTCGGGTCGGGCTCGCGCGCCAGCACCTGGTCGATCTCACGCTCGATCCTGTCGCGCTCCCACGGTGATTCCGCGAGACAATAGAGCGTCCAGCCGAGTGCGCGCGCCGTCGTCTCATGGCCGGCGCCGATGAAGGTGATGATGTTGTCCTCGACCTCGGCCCGCGTCAGCCCGTCCGGGCCTTCGGCCTTGAGCAGCAGCGTCAGGAAATCCTGCGGCACGCCATCGGGATCGCGCTTCAATCTGTCTTCGCGCATCTTGACCGTGTCGGTCACGATCTTGCGGAAATAGGCCATGGTCTTGCGGCCACGGATGCGGGTCAGGCGCGGCAGCCAGTCGGGTGCTCGCAAAAGATCGAGCGGATCGACGCGGCCCATGGTCTCGAACAGGCGATCGATTTCGTTGGCAAAACTGCCCGGCTCGCCAGCGATCTCGCCGGAGAAGAGCGTCTCGGCCAGAATATCGTAGGTGAGCAGGGTCATGTCATGGGCGATGTCGGACGTGCCGCCATCTTCGTAGCGGGTGACGAACTCCTGCGTGCGCCTGAGCATCGGCTGGGCAAAGCCGAAGATGTGGCGCGGCGTGAACACCGGCGCCATCGCCTTGCGCGACCGCCTCCAGACCTCGCCCTCGGCGGTCAGCAGGCCGTCGCGCAGGATCGGCCGCAGGATCTTCTGGCGCACCGTCGCCATCTTGTAGTTCCTGGCGTTGTCGACCAGCACATGGCGGATGAGGCCCGGATCGTTGGCAATAACCAGATGCCCCCCAACACCATTCACCGATATCCAGGGCTCGTTGTAGGTGGGCTCACCCCACAGTTCGAGCGGGTTGCGGTAGACAATGCGGATCATCTCCAGCGTCGAAGGCGGCGACGTGCGCGGCTTCGGTGCGGGGGGAACGAAGGGGGCGGGCTGGGTGTCCATCATGTGCTCCGCTGATACATCAATGTAGTGGCTGGCAATCCAGGCGTCCATGTGGCCGAACGGCAAGGCACAATCCGCGCGACCGGGACATCGCGGCAGACGGCCTGTTCATCCGATCGTGACCGCCGCGCGCAATGTCCCGCCTTGTCCATCAGGACGCTCTACCGTAGTGACAGTTACCAACAGATACCGCCAAACGAAGGAGCCGTCCTTGAAGCACCAGCTGAACATCATCATCGGCAGCACGCGGCCCGGCCGCGCCGGACCGGTATTTGCGCAGTGGCTGGAGACATTCGCGCGCGAGCACGGGAAATTCGAACCGGTGCTGACCGACATCGCCGCGTTCAACCTGCCGGTGCTGGACGAACCGCATCACCCGAAGCTCGGCAACTACCAGAACGATCATACCAAGGCCTGGTCGAAGGCGATCGACGCCGCCGACGCCTTTGTGTTCGTGGCGCCGGAGTACAATTATTTCGTGGCACCCGCGATCGTCAACGCCGTCGACTATCTCGCGCGCGAATGGAAATACAAACCCGCCGCCATTCTCAGCTATGGCGGCGTCTCCGGTGGCCTGCGCGCGGCACAAGCCCTCAAGCCGCTGCTGACTTCGGTCGGCATCATGCCTATCCCCGAGGGCGTTTCGTTGCCGCTCTATCAGAAACTGCTCGAGAACGACGGCTCCTTCCGGCCCAGCGAACATGTGCAGAGCGGAGCCAAAGCCATGCTGGACGAGCTGCTGCGCTGGAGTGAGGCGCTGAAGCCGATGCGCGCCTCATGAACAAGCCGGTTTTCGGCCAAAAGCCTGGCTTGCTCATGCCATAAAGAGGTGGAATGTTCGCGCAAATGAAGGAGCCGGGGGCGGTTCGACTTGCGCTTGCTGTTTGCCTTGCTGCTGATCTTGTCGGCGACCGCCACCGCGATGGCGGAGCGGCGCGTGGCGCTGGTGATTGCCGCTGACGACTACCGCCTGGTCCGTCCGCTCGCCAATCCCGTCCATGACGGCGAGGCCATGGAAGCGGCGCTGAAGAAGCTCGGTTTCGAGGTCGTTCTCGAAACCAACCGCGATCTCAGGCGCATGCGTCGGGCGCTCGATGATTTTCGCCAGGACGCCAAAGGCGCCGACGTGGCGCTGGTCTACTTCTCCGGCCACGGCGTCGAAATCTCCGGCGACAACCGGCTGCTGCCGGTCGATGCCGACGCCTCTTCGCTCGATGCGCTGGAAAAGACCAGCCTGCCGCTGGAAGAGGTGCGCGACGCGGCCGCCGCCACCGCCAAGATCGGGCTGATCGTGCTCGACGCCTGCCGCAGCGATCCGTTCTCGGGCACGGGGAGCGAAGGGCGTGGCGCGACATCGCTGGCCAAGGATGTCGCCGACAAGGTCAAGCCGGGCCTCGGCCGCATTGGCCGCGCCGAAAACATCCTGTTCGCCTTTTCGGCGGCACCCGGCGAGACGGCCGCTGACGGAACCGGCCAGAACTCGCCATTCACGACAGCGCTAGCCAAATATCTCGGCACCGATGGCCTCGAGATCCGTTCGGTGCTGACCTTGGTCCAGCAGGAGGTCTACGACCTGTCGCGTGGAAAGCAGCTGCCCTATGTCGAGAGCGGCCTGCCGAAACTGTTCTTTGCCGCCTCGGCAAAGGAGCAGTTGCCGGAACGCGAACGCCTGCTGCTCGCCATGGCCGATGTCACACCGGAAATGCGCGGCGAAGTCGAACAGATCGCCAGCGATGCCGACATGCCGCTGGCGCCACTCTATGGCGCGCTGATCAGTTCAGATGCCAGCCATTTGTCGGCCGACAGCCTGAATGCCAGGCTGCGCGAGGCGGCCGATGCCTTCGTCAAGGTGCGCAGCGAAATGAAGACGCTCGCCTCAGACGATCCGCAGGTAACGGAACTGCGCCGGCAGGCCGAGGAGCAGCTTTCGCTCGGCGCCTTCGATGGCGCGCGTGCGATCCTCGCCAAGGCGGCCGACATCGACAATGTTTCGCGTAATGCCTTGAAGGCCAATTTCGTCAGTCGAACGCTGTCGGAAGCCGCGACGCGTTTTCTTTCCGGCGGTGCGGCGCGCGCCGACCTCGACTACGCCACCGCCATCAAGGACTACGAATCGGTGCTGGCCCTCTACGGCGAAGCCGGGCAAACATCGCTGGCACTGGACGACGCCGACCGTCAGATCCGCACGTTGGATGAGCTTGGCAAGCTCTATACCCTTGTCGGCAACACCGACGCGGCAGGCCGCGCCTTTGCGGCGCTGGTCTCCAATCTGGAGCTGCGTTCGGGCCGCGAAACCGATCCGAGCGTCAAGCGCGATTTCGCCGTCAGCCATATCAAACTCGGCAACATCAGGCTGGCGCAAGGCGATCTGTCGGCCGCGCTGCAAGGCTACCAGGCGGCAAAGGCGATCTTGCGGGACCTGACCGCGGCCCGGCCGGACAAGCTGCCATGGTTCGGCGATCTGGCCATGGCCGATGACAAGATCGGCAATGTGCTGGTGACGCAGGGCGATCTGGCTGGTGCCGCGCAGGTCTACCAGGAAAGCCTGTCCATCAAGAAGCAGCTCGCCGACAACGAGCCGGACCGCGCCGAGCTGCAGCGCGATCTGACCATCAGCTATGACGAGATCGGCGACCTTGCCCATGTGATGGGCCAGCTGGACAATGCGCAGGCGGCCTATGAGGAGAGCCTGAAGTTGCGGTTGGCGCTGGCCGACAAGAAACCGCGGGATGCCGAGCGGCAGCGCGATGTCTCGGTCAGCCATGAGACGATCGGCGATCTCGAGCGCGAGCGCGGCGATCCCGCAGCAGCACTCGCGGCCTACCACGCAAGCCAGGCGATCGTCGAACGGCTCGCGAGCCGCGACCCGGACAATACCGAGCTGAAGCGCGACCTGTCGGTCGGCAACGCAAAGATCGGAAATGCGCTGAGCGATCAGGAGGACTGGCCGGCGGCGCTCGCCGCCTATCAGGATGCCCTCTCGATAGCCCGCGTGCTGGCGGCCAGCGACCCGAACAACACCGACTGGCAACGCGACCTTTCTGTCAGCCTTGAAAAGGTCGCCGGGGTTCTGGCCACACAGGGCGACCAGAAAGGCGCGCTGAAAGCCTATATGGATAGTTTCGTCATCGCCGAGCGGCTGGCCAAGCTCGATCCCGGCAATGCCGACTGGCAGCGCGACCTGTCGATCACGCTGTCCGAAATCGGCATGCTCAAAGTCAAGCAGCGCGACATCAAGGGGGCGCGGCAGGCATTCCAGGATAGTCTCGACATCCGCCAGCAGCTTGCCCAGTCCGACCCGAACAATGCCACCTGGCAGCGTGACCTGGTGGTTGCCATGATCGATTACGCCCAGGTCGCCAAGAACCCCAAGGCGGTGCTTTCCCAAGCGCTCGACATGACGCAGGAGCTCGACCGCAGCGGGCGGCTGGCGCCGCGATACAAGTTCATGATCAAGTTTCTCAGGGATCGGCTGGCCAAGGCGAAATAAGGCCTGGCGGGAGCCCAGCATGGACAGCCGGCTCATTCCCCGGGAAATGCCTGCAAACCTTGGAAAAACCGCCTTTAGCGCCTATATCTAGGCAATAGCAGAGGCGCGATTCGGGGCCGATTTTTCGCGCTGTACAAGCGGCATCTAGACAACAGGTTTTCATGAGCGACCAGACCGAAAACGCCAACGGCGCCGAAGCCGAATACGGCGCCGATTCCATCAAAGTTTTGAAGGGGTTGGATGCTGTCCGCAAACGCCCCGGCATGTATATCGGCGACACCGACGACGGTTCGGGCCTGCATCACATGGTCTATGAGGTGGTCGACAACGCCATCGACGAGGCGCTGGCCGGTCACGCCGACCTCGTCACGGTGACGCTCAACCCCGACGGTTCGGTGACGGTTATCGACAATGGCCGTGGCATTCCGACCGATATCCACACCGGCGAAGGCATTTCGGCGGCAGAAGTGATCATGACGCAGCTGCATGCCGGCGGAAAGTTCGACCAGAACTCCTACAAGGTGTCCGGCGGTCTGCATGGCGTCGGCGTCTCGGTGGTCAACGCCCTTTCGGCATGGCTGAAGCTCAAGATCCGCCGCAACGGCCAGATCTTCGAGATGAGCTTCACGCATGGCAATGCCGATGCGCCGCTGAAGGCGACGGGCAGCTATGAGCAGAACAAACAGCCAGGCACCTATGAGGGACGCAGCGGCAGCCAGATCACCTTCTTTCCGTCGGCCGAGACCTTCACCATGGTCGAATTCGACTTCGCCACACTGGAACACCGGCTGCGCGAGCTCGCCTTCCTGAATTCCGGCGTCCGCATCGTTTTGACCGATGCCCGCCATGCCGACATCGTGCGCCATGAGCTGCACTATGATGGCGGCCTCGAAGAGTTCGTCAAATATCTCGACCGGGTCAAGAAACCGCTGATCGACAAGCCGATCGCGATCAAGGCCGAGCGCGACGGCATCACCGTCGAAGTCGCGATGTGGTGGAACGACAGCTACCACGAGAACGTGCTGGCCTTTACCAACAACATCCCGCAGCGCGACGGCGGCACCCATCTGGCCGGTTTCCGCGGCGCGCTGACCCGCCAGGTCACCGGCTATGGCGAATCTTCTGGCCTGACCAAGAAGGAAAAGGTCTCGCTGATTGGCGACGACTGCCGCGAAGGCCTGACGGCTGTGCTGTCGGTCAAGGTTCCCGATCCGAAATTCTCCTCGCAGACCAAGGACAAGCTGGTCTCGTCGGAGGTGCGCCCGGTCGTCGAAGGGTTGGTCAACGAAGCGCTCGGCACTTGGCTGGAAGAACATCCGAGCGAGGGCAAGGTGGTCATCGAGAAGGTGATCCAGGCCGCGGCGGCGCGCGAGGCCGCGCGCAAGGCGCGTGACATCACCCGCAAGAGCTCGCTCGGCGTCACCTCGCTGCCCGGCAAGCTGGCCGACTGCCAGGAACGCGACCCGGCGAAATCCGAAATCTTCATCGTCGAGGGCGACTCGGCCGGCGGCTCGGCCAAGGGCGGCCGTTCGCGCCAGAACCAGGCCATCCTGCCCTTGCGCGGCAAGATCCTCAATGTCGAGCGGGCACGCTTCGACCGTATGCTCGGCTCCGACATGATCGGCACGCTGATCACCGCGCTCGGGACTTCGATCGGCAAGGACGAATTCAACGCCGACAAGCTGCGCTATCACAAGATCATTCTGATGACCGACGCCGACGTCGACGGCGCCCACATCCGCACCTTGCTGCTCACCTTCTTCTTCCGGCAGATGCCGGAGCTGATCGAGCGCGGCCATCTCTACATCGCCCAGCCGCCGCTCTACAAAGTGACGCGCGGCAAGAGCTCGCAATACATCAAGGACGAAAGCGCCTTCGAGGAGTTCCTGATCGGTTCGGGGCTGGAAGAGGCGTCGCTTGCGCTCGGCTCGGGCGAAGTTCGCGCCGGGCAGGACCTGCGCAGCGCCATCGACGATGCGCTGGCCGTGCGCCAGCTCATCAACGGCCTGCACACGCGCTACAACAGAGGCGTGGTCGAGCAGGCGGCGATCGCCGGCGGCCTTAACCCGGACGTGTTTACCGACCTCGGCCGCGCCAACGCCATGGCCGAACGCGTCGCCAAGCGCCTCGACATCATTGCCGAGGACACCGAGCGCGGCTGGACCGGCCGCATGTCGACCTCGAATGAAGGCACTGGCGGCTATGTGTTCGAGCGCACCGTGCGCAGCGTCAAGGAATACGCGCATCTGGATCTCGCCCTGATCAATTCGGCCGATGCGCGCCAGCTTGACCGCTATGCACAGCGCCTCAGCGACGTCTACGGAACGCCACCGGTGCTGCGCCGCAAGGAAGTCTCCGAAACCATCTCGGGACCACTGGCGCTGCTCAACGCGGTCTTTGCGACCGGACGCAAGGGCCTGACCATGCAACGCTACAAGGGTCTCGGCGAGATGAACGCCGAACAGCTCTGGGAAACCACGCTCGACCCGAATGTGCGCTCGCTGCTGCAGGTCAAGGTCAACGACGCGACCGACGCGGACAGCCTGTTCTCGCGGCTGATGGGCGACGAGGTCGAACCAAGGCGTGAATTCATCCAGGACAACGCGCTGTCGGTCGCCAATCTGGATATCTGATCTCTGGTGTTGGCGCGCCGCGGCGCGCCAATTGTTCCGCCCCTGACAAGCAAAATCATTTCATAGCCCGCCGGAACAGAAGTCCCCTCGGGACATTGTGACAACATCGATCACAATTTCTCACAGGAGGCCTTCATGGGACGTGGCATTTTGCTCTGGTTGCTCGGAATCCCGATTCCAATCATCATTCTGATCATGCTTTTCGTGCGGTAGGGGGAACTCATGCAGTCCACCCTATCGACTGTCGACGTTTCCTCCTCCACCGAATCCTCCGCCACGGCCGTCAGCTGGGGACCGATCATCGCCGGCGCCTTCGCGGCATCGACCTTGACCTTCATCCTCATGCTGCTCGGCTCCGGGCTTGGGCTGAGCATGGTTTCACCCTGGTCGGGCTCGGGCGCTTCGGTCACCACCTTCGCGGTTTCCACCGCCATCTGGCTCATCATCGTGCAGTGGCTGTCCTCCGGTGTCGGCGGTTACCTTGCGGGACGCCTGCGCACCAAATGGGTCGGCATCCACACCGACGAGGTCTATTTCCGTGACACCGCCCACGGCTTCCTCGCCTGGGCACTGGCCACCTTGCTGGTCGTCGGCGTGCTCGGCTCCGCCCTGTCCGCAGCGGTGGGTTCAGGCGTGCAGGCGGTGTCCACCGTGGCGTCGGGTGCGGCCATGGGTGCGTCGGCCGGTGCCTCAGCGAACGCCGGCGGCGCACCGACCGACAATGCGACGTCCTACCTGGTGGATTCGCTGTTTCGTCCGGCCGATCCGAGCAAGCTCGCGGCCGCCAGTCCGGACGGCGATGCCGCAGCTGTCGGGCAGGCCTCGCGCATCCTGATCGCCAGTGCAGCAGCAGGCGAAATCTCGGCCGACGACAAGACCTACCTGTCGCAACTGGTCGCCGCCCGCACCGGTCTTTCCGAAGCCGATGCCAAGGCACGGGTCGATGCGCTGGTTGCCAAGGTGCAGGATGCCAAGGTCAAGGCGCAGCAGGCCGCCGATACCGCCAGGAAGGCAAGTGCGACCTTCGCGCTGCTCGGCGCATTGTCGCTTGTCATCGGCGCCTTCATCGCCAGTGCTGCCGCGGCCCTCGGCGGCAGGCAGCGCGACGAGGAGGAAGCGCTTTTCATCACCAGCCGCTGAACCGGCTACGCCGTTGAAAACGCAAAAGCCCGGCCGCGAGGCCGGGCTTTTCTTTGGCTCAATCTCAATGTCGCCGGATCAGTGATCCATGGCCTTGACGATTTCCTCGGTCATCTTCTTGGCGTCGCCGAGCAGCATCATGGTGCCGTCCTTGTAGAACAGCGTGTTGTCGATGCCGGCATAGCCGGAGCCGAGCGAGCGCTTGACGAACAGGCAGGTGCGGGCCTTGTCGACATCGAGGATCGGCATGCCGTAGATCGGCGAGGACTTGTCGTCACGGGCCGAAGGGTTGGTGACGTCGTTGGCGCCGATGACATAGGCGACGTCGGCCTGCGCGAACTCGGAGTTGATGTCCTCGAGCTCGAACACCTCGTCATAGGGCACGTTGGCTTCGGCCAAGAGCACGTTCATGTGGCCGGGCATGCGGCCGGCCACAGGGTGAATGGCGTATTTGACGTCGACGCCGTTGGCCTTGAGCTTGTCGGCCATCTCACGCAGCGCATGCTGCGCCTGGGCGACCGCCATGCCGTAGCCGGGCACGATGATGACCTTCTGCGCGTTCATCATCAGATAGGCGGCATCGTCGGCCGAACCCTGCTTGACCGTACGCTCGATGCCGTCGTCGGCTGCTGCCGCGGTCTCGCCGCCGAAGCCGCCAAGGATGACCGAGATGAAGCTGCGGTTCATGCCCTTGCACATGATGTAGGACAGGATCGCGCCGGACGAGCCGACCAGCGCGCCGGTGATGATCAGCGCCAGATTGCCGAGCGTGAAGCCCAGTGCCGCCGCCGCCCAGCCTGAATAGGAATTCAGCATCGAGACAACGACCGGCATGTCGGCGCCGCCGATCGGGATGATCAAGAGGATGCCGAGCACCAGCGAGGCGGCGACAATCAGCCAGAACACCAGCTTCGATTCGGTGCCGACCAGCAGCACGATCAGCACGATCAGCGCGATGCCGAGCGCGGCGTTGATGAAGTGGCGGCCGCCGATCATGATCGGCTTGCCCGACATGCGGCCGTCGAGCTTGAGGAAGGCGATGACCGAGCCGGTGAAGGTGATGGCGCCGATGGCGACGCCCAGGCTCATCTCGATCAGCGCCTGGGCATGGATGTCGCCCGCCGTGCCGATGCCAAAGCTTTCCGGCGCGTAGATGGCCGCGGCCGCGACCATGACGGCGGCGAGGCCGACCAGCGAATGGAAGGCGGCGACCAGCTGTGGCATCGAGGTCATGGCGATGCGGCGCGCGGTGATGGCGCCGACGCCACCGCCAATGGCAAGACCGAGCACGATCAGGCCGAAGCGGCCGGCCGACGGCGTTGCCAGCGCCAGCGTGGTGGCGATGGCGATGGCCATGCCGATCATGCCGTACAGATTGCCCTGGCGGCTGGTGGTCGGGTGCGACAGGCCGCGCAGCGCCATGATGAACAGGACGCCGGAAACCAGATAGAGGAAGGACGCGAAGTTGGCGTTCATGGCGCTCTACTTGTCCTTCTTCTTGTACATGGCCAGCATGCGCTGGGTGACGAGGAAGCCGCCGAAGATGTTGACCGATACCAGCATCAGCGCGACGAAGCCAAAGCCGGCGGCGATGCCGGAGGCCGCGATGCCGACGGCGAGCAGCGCGCCGACGACGATGACGGACGAGATGGCGTTGGTGACGGCCATCAACGGCGTGTGCAGCGCCGGCGTCACCGACCAGACGACATAGTAGCCGACGAAGATCGCCAGCACGAAGATGGCAAAGCGGAAGACGAAGGGATCGATGGCGCCGCCGGACAGAGCATGGGCGGCATCACCGGCCGCCTCGGCGCCACCGGGTGCGGTCGCCATGTTTTGTACCGCCAGCCGAACGGCGGCGGAGGCCTGGTCGAGCTGGTCGAGGGCTTTCTGCAGGGTCTGATCCATCACGCTGTGCCTTTCGACTTCGACGAGGGCGACTTGGATGCGGCCGGTTTCCTGGGCGCGGCTTTCTTCGCGGCAGCAGGTTTGCCCGAAGCGTCGGCGACCATGGCCTTGGCCGGGATCGCGGCCGGCTCGACATGAGGCTGCTGGTCGGCCTTTATGAAAGCAGGATGCACGATCTTGCCGCCGTCGGTCAGCATCGTCGCCTTGACCAGATCGTCGTCGCGATTGATGGCCAGCGTCTTCGTCGTCTTGTCGACCAGCGTCTCGAGGAAGGCAAAAAGGTTCCTGGCATAGAGCAGCGACGCGGATGCGGCGATGCGGCCGGGCACGTTGAGATGGCCGACGATCTTGACGTTGTTGGCCGTGGTGACGACCTGACCTGCCACGGCACCCTCGACATTGCCGCCGCGTTCGACGGCAAGGTCGACGAGCACCGAACCCGGCTTCATCGAAGCGACCATCGCCGCCGACACCAGTTTCGGCGCCGGCCGGCCGGGGATCAGCGCCGTGGTGATGACGATGTCCTGCTTGGCGATATGCTCGGCGGTCAGCGCCGCCTGCTTGGCCTGGTACTCCTTCGACATTTCCTTGGCGTAGCCGCCTGCCGTCTCGGCCGCCTTGAACTCGTCGTCCTCGACCGCGAGGAACTTTGCGCCGAGCGAGGCAACCTGTTCCTTGGCGGCCGGGCGCACATCGGTGGCGGTGACGACCGCGCCAAGCCGGCGCGCGGTGGCGATCGCCTGCAGGCCGGCGACGCCGACGCCCATGATGAAGACCTTTGCCGCCGGCACGGTGCCGGCCGCCGTCATCATCATCGGCAACGCCCGGTCATATTCCGAAGCGCCGTCGATCACCGCCTGGTAGCCGGCAAGATTGGCTTGGCTGGACAAAACGTCCATCGACTGGGCGCGGGTGATGCGCGGCATGAATTCCATCGAGAAGGCGGTGACGCCGGCCTTGGCGAGCGCCGCGACGGCGGCATCATTGCCATAGGGATCCATGATGGCGATGACCGCCGCGCCTGATTTGTAGCTCTTCAGTTCGGCATCCATCGGCCGGCGCACTTTCAGCACCACATCGGCCTTGGCGACATCGGAAGCCTTGCCGATCGTTGCTCCGGCCTTGGAAAATTCCTCGTCGGGGATACGCGACCTTGTGCCGGCGCCGGTCTCGACGACGACGTCGAACCCCAGTCCCGCCAGCCGTTTCACCGTGTCGGGCGAGGCTGCGACGCGTGGCTCGTTCGCATCGAGCTCACGAGGGATGAAAACCGTCTGTCCCACCGCATGATCCTTTCGGCTGGAACCTGTTTCCGCAAGACGTCGGCCGGGATCCCCGGCGGCGCCCTCGGCAAAGGGTCTGAAAAGTCTATCGGAGAATGAAACCGCCGACGGCCAGGATCAGGACGAACAGGATGGTCGCCGAGAAGAAGCCGCCTGCAAAGAAACCGAAAGCCATCGCCAACAAAAGCGCGCCGCAAAACAGCGAGCCGTATTTGGCGAGCATGAGAAAGCCCGCATAGGTGCGATCATGTTCGGCATAGTCCATCTTCGCGCCCAGTTCGACAGGACCGGTCGGCGTGTGCTCAGCCATAGGAATTCCCCTTCGAAGACATCTTTGAGGCACATAGCGAAAAGCCGGGCCGAGGGCAATGGTGCTATTGCCGCATCGCCGGCGACAACTGCCTCAAAGGAAAGTTGAAGCCCTGCCGGATCCCTGGCCGGGGTGCCTGATGGGAGATTCCGAAAGCGGTCGAGGCGGTCGCGAAAGGCCCGTCGCCGCAACCGGCGCTGTCAGCCGGCAAGATGCGGGAAAAGCCCGAGCAATCCGACGACGATCAGATAAAGCGCGACGATGTAGTTCAACAGCCGTGGCATCACCAGAATCAGCACGCCGGCGATCAGCGAGATGAGTGGGGTGAGCGCGAGCTGGGAAATGTGCATGTCGGATTCCTTCGAACAGGTTCGTTGGCAGGATGACAAAGGACGGCGCGAAGCACGCCGCCGTCATCAGAACGCGGATATGGCCGGAAAGCTCCAGACGCCTGGCGAAAATCGCGTAGCCTCAAGCGGCTTCGCGAAAGTACTTTGCCGTTGGCAGAATGGTCAGCGGCGCCAGTTCGCCCGCACCAGGCGTCTCGAACAGCATGCGTTGCTCCATCGGAGTCGACCGGAAGAACGGGAACCGAGAGAAGGAGCGCTCGCGGATCGCGTTGACGTTGGCCCTGTAGAGCACGACCTTGTAGTTCAGGCCTGGATAGTCGCGCAGCTCGCCGATCTGCTCAGAACAGTAGATGCGGCGGTAAAAACCCGCATGTTCCGGCCGAATGGTCGACAGGCAGTAAGGTGCATCGAAATAGAAGCAAGCCATACCGGCGAGGCGCAACGTCAGATAGGGAATCTGCGGATAGATTTTTGACCAGTCGGGGTCGGCGGCAAATCGGCTCGGGTCGGCGAAATGCGCGCCGGCGGCAAGCATTGGCCGCAAGATGTCACCGTAGACCGTGGTGGAGGGCGATTGCGGGGTGGCGCTGCAGGCGTGATGGATGCGCAGCGTGCTGACCAGTTCCCCGTCAATGTAAATGCCGAACTTCGAGCAGTTCTCGGTTTCGTCGAGCTCATCATGCACGATATGTTCGGGGTTTTCCGGCACCATATCGCTCAACCGATAGGACTTGTAGCGCAACCTGTAGATGTCTTCGAGGTCTTCGCCCTTGTCGCAGCGGCGATACTCTGTGCGCTCCAGCATTGCCGAAATGTTTCGAGCAAAGCTCGACATGTTATCGGACGAATTTTCTCCGTCCGCGCCCGCCGCATGGCGAAGCGCCGCTAACTGCCCGTCCATCATGCGTCCCCGTAAGTTGCCGCCGCAGTTCAACCCTACGACAGGGCCTCGGGATGTAAAGATGAAAATGGGATAGACGCTGTTTACTCATCGTTAACGTTAACAATTCGTAAAGTTTTACGAAAATGCGTCGCTTCTCCGGCAAGGAATCAGCGGCGTGCAATCCTCTTGGCTGTCTTGATGTCCTTGGCAAAGGGCCAGACCGTGCTCGACATCGTGTCGATACCGGACGCGCTGAGCGCGGAACCGAACAGGAAGCCCTGCACAAGGTCGGGTTTGACCTGTAGCGCCAGGATCTTGAGCTGCTCGAACGTCTCGACGCCTTCTACCGTCACCGAAAGCCCCAACGGCCGTGACAGATTGACAATGCCCTTGAGCAGTTCAAGCGAGCGGGCGTTCTGGGTGACATCGATCAGGAAGGAGCGGTCGATCTTGATCTTGTCGAGCGGCAGCTTGTGCAGGTAGCTCAGGCTTGAATAGCCGGTGCCGAAATCGTCGAGCGCGATGCGCACGCCAAGCTGCTTCAGTTCCTCAATGTACTGGCGCGTCAGCGACTTGTCGTCGAGCAGCGCTGTTTCGGTGACCTCGATCTCCAGCCGGCCGGCGGCGAGGCCGGAGCCGGCCAAGGCATCGCGAACCTTCTGGATGACGTCACGGTTGCGGAAATCCTTGGCGGAAAGGTTGACCGAGACGCTGGTCTGGTTCGGCCATTTGGCGCATTCGGCGCAGGCTGCCTGCAGCACGAAGGTGCTGATCTCGGAAATGATGCCCATTTCCTCTGCCAATGGAATGAAGATGCTCGGCGAAACTGGCCCAAGATCCGGATGGTCCCAACGGCACAACGCCTCGCAACTGGCGATGCGCATGGTGTTCATCGCCACGATCGGCTGATAGACCACCCGCAGACTCTTGGCCTCCACGGCGCTGCGCAGATCCGCCTTCATCAGCTGACGGTTGCGGAAGGCAGCATCCATCGAGGCCTCGAACAGCCGCCAGCTGTTCTTGCCGAGTTCCTTGGCCTTGTAGAGCGCCAGGTCCGCCTTGACGATCATGGCGTCGACATCGGTGTCCTTGACCCGCGACAGCACCGCACCGCCGCTGGCCTGGATGCGCAGCCCGTGACCGGCGACGTCCACTTCCCCCTGCAGGCCGGCGAAAATCTCGTCGAGCTGACTGGTCAGATCGCTCTCATCCTCGACACGATCGAAGAAGATCATGAATTCGTCGCCGCCGAAACGGCTGACCGTGATGCCTTGCCCGGCAATGGCGGCGAGCCGCTCGGCAACAGCGTAGATCAAACCGTCGCCGATCGGATGTCCAAGCGTGTCGTTGACGCTCTTGAAATCGTCAAGGTCGAGCACCGCCAGCCCGCAGAGACGGTCGCGGTCGCCGGACGCCATGGCCTCGCCGACCAGTTCGTGGAAATAGGCGCGGTTGGGCAGGCCGGTGAGGTTGTCGTAGCGCGCCATGAAGCGGATCTTTTCTTCCGCCTCGACACGGGCGGTCACGTCCTCGAACGTGATGACACCCAGCTCCTGGCTGCCTTCGCGAGCCGAGAACTCATAGTGCTGGCCATTGGCGAGCGAAACGAGGACCTTGCGGTCACGGCCCTCGCGCAGGGCGCGCGTCAGCTGAGCCTCGATATAACGGCAATCCTTGGGCGCCAGCATGCCGCCGGCGACGCCGCGCATCAGAAGGCCATGGATCGACCGCCCGAGCAGCGCATCCGGCGACTTGAGCGACATCAGATGCGCGGCCTCGGCATTGGCCACCGCTACCCGGCCGTCCGGACCGAGCATGACAAGGCCATGCGACATGGTGTTGAGCGCCCGGTTGAAGCGCTGGGCAATGCGGTTCGCCTTCTTTTCCTCCGACAAGGCAGCAAAAAGCACCTCGCGGACCAGGTCAGCGAAGCGCTTGATGGCAAACAGGAAAGGCGCCGAGAGCAGGCCAAGGATAAAATGATAGGGATCACCGCGCAGGATAAAGCCCAGCGAGATCGGCCAGGTCATGGTCATGATGAAAATCATGACCATCCTGGGCGAGCCGTAGTTGCGGCCGGCGATCGCAGTAGCGGAGGCGAGGGTCACGCAGACGGCCGCGATCTCGGCGAAACTGTCGTAGGCCAGATAGATGCCGACGAAACAGAAGGTGCCCAGCATGAAACCATGCATGGAGCCGTAGAAAATGTAATCGTTCTCGCGTTGACGCGCTTCTTCCCGACTCTTCGGCACCGGCGCATTCCGATACTTTCGGATGTTGCGCAGACGCAGGAATGCAACCGTCAGAAAACCAAACGTCACGGCAAGATAGGCTGGATCCCTGGTTTTCCAGTAGACGAGCACCACCAGCAGGGTCTGGGCAAAGAATCCAATCGAAAGCGTCAAACCGTCGCGAAACAGGGTTTCCACGAACGGAATGTAGACGTCGACCGGGATCTCGTTCTTTTTTCTCAGATTCAACGCCTGAATCCCAACCCTTGGGACACAAGCAGTGTCACATCCGCCTTAAGAAAGATTTAGAGAGACCGTCACGCCCTTGCCGTCAAGCCGGGTGACGCTGCGGAAAGCTAGGAAAGTGTTCTTCAGGTAAACAAGGCGTATCGATCACTCCGCGGCCCGAAGTTCGGGGCGCGCCGGCGTGTTCGACAAGCGTTCGAGCAGCCTTTGACGTTCGCCCGCGGCCTTTTCGGCGCTGGCTTGCCGGACATGGCCGTAGCCGCGAATAAGCGCCGGCACCGAGACCAGCGCAACCGCCGCATCGACCCTGGCCGGCGTCAGCGACCTGGCGACGAGCTCCAGATCCGCCTCATACTGCCCAAGCAGCTGCCGCTCCTTGCGCCGCTCGGCGGAGTAGCCGAACAGGTCGAAGGCGGTGCCGCGCAGGCCCTTCATCGCCGCCAGCACGCGAAAGCCCTTCATCATCCAGGGACCGAAGCTCGATTTCCTTGGCTTGCCGTCATTGCCGCGGCGCCCCATGATCGGCGGCGCGAGATGGAATTCGAGCTTCTCGTAGCTCTGGAACTGCTTTGCCAAGTCGGCGGCGAAGGAACCGTCGGTATAGAGCCGCGCCACCTCGTACTCGTCCTTGATCGCCATCAGCTTGAATAGGTTCCTGGCCGCTGCCTCGGTCACCGCGGTCGAGCCGGGCACGGCCTTGGCCTCGGCGGCGCGCACAATGGCCAGCCTATCGGCGTAGCGCCTGCCGTAGGCGGCGTTCTGATAGGCGGTCAGGAAAGCGATGCGGCGGGCAATGATGTCGTCCAGCGTCTCGGCGACATCGGCAATCTGCCCGGCCTTGCCCGGCTGAACGACGAGAGCGCGCACGAAATCCGGCTGATGGGCGGCGCGACGGCCCCAGCGGAACGCCGCGATGTTCATCGCCACGGCTTCGCCATTGAGGTCGATCGCCTTCTCGACGGCCTCAGCGGACAGCGGCAAGCCGCCATGCTGGAAGGCAAAGCCGAGCATGAACATGTTGGCGCCGAGCGAATTGCCGAACAGCGCGGTGGCGGTTCGCGTGGCGTCGAAGAAATGCGCCTTGTCGTCGCCCGCGGCAGTACGGATCGCCTTCTTCAGGCGCTCTATCGGCAACGAGAAATCGGCAGACCGGGCGAACTCGCCGGGCATGATCTCCGCGGTGTTGGCTAGGAAGATGGTATGGCCCTCGCGCACCGCGGTCAGCACCTTCTTGGCGCCCGACACCACCAGATCGCAGCCAAGCACGAGATCGGCCTTGCCGGCCGAAACGCGGATGGCATGGATGTCGTCCGGGGTGCGCGCGATGCGGACATGGGTGAACACCGAGCCGCCCTTCTGGGCGAGGCCGGCCATGTCGATCATACCGCAGCCCTTGTCCTCGAGATGGGCCGCCATGCCGAGCACTGCACCGACGGTGACGACGCCGGTGCCGCCGACGCCATCGATGATCGCCGCCCAGCCTTGCTCGCCCAGCGGGAATTCGGCCGGCGTGGGCACGCCGTCGAGCGGATCGGCCTTGCCGGCAAGGCCTTCGGCCTTGCGGATCTTGGCGCCGTGCACGGTGACGAAGGACGGGCAGAAGCCGTTGACGCAGGAGAAATCCTTGTTGCAGCTCGACTGGTCGATCCTGCGCTTGCGGCCGAATTCGGTTTCGACCGGCTGGATCGAGACGCAGTTCGACTGCACGCCGCAGTCGCCACAGCCTTCACAGACCAGCTCGTTGATGAAGACGCGCTTGTCGGGATCAGGAAAGGTGCCGCGCTTGCGGCGGCGGCGCTTTTCGGCGGCACAGGTCTGGTCGTAGAGCAGGATCGAGACGCCCTTGACGTCGCGCAGCTCGCGCTGGACGAGATCTAGATCGTCGCGGTGATGGATGGTGGCGCCGGCCGGGAATTCGGCCGTGCCGGCATATTTTTCGGGTTCGTCGGTGACGATGGCGATGCGGTCGACGCCCTCGGCGCGCACCTGCCTGGCGATCATGTCGACGGTCAGGCCGCCTTCATGCGGCTGGCCGCCGGTCATGGCGACGGCGTCGTTGTAGAGGATCTTGTAGGTGATGTTGGCGTCGGTCGACAGCGCGAAGCGGATCGCCAGTGTGCCGGAATGGTTGTAGGTGCCGTCGCCGAGATTCTGGAAGATGTGGCCGCGCTTGGAGAAGGGTGCCTGGCCAACCCATTGCGCGCCCTCGCCGCCCATCGCCGTGAAGCCGACGGTGTTGCGGTCCATCCACAACGCCATGAAATGGCAACCGATGCCGGCCGCGGCGATCGAACCGTCCGGCACCTTGGTCGAGGAATTGTGCGGGCAGCCGGAACAGAAGAAGGGCGTGCGCGAGCCGATGTCGGTGGCGTCGGCCAGCATTGCCTGGAACTGGCGCAGCTTGGCCACCCGCGCCGAAATCTCTTCCGACGGGCCGATGGTTCTGACGATCCTCTCGCCAAGGGCAATGGCGATCTCGTTGGGGTCGAGCGCGCCCTTGGCCGGGAACAGCCAGTCGCCGCGCTCGTCCTTCTTGCCGACAATGACCGGTTGCGTGGCGGTGCCGTAAAGGCTCTCGCGCAGCTGCACCTCGATCAGCGAGCGCTTCTCCTCGACGACGACGATGGTGTCGAGGCCGCGGGCAAAGTCGGCGATATGATGCAGGTCGAGCGGCCAGGGGCAGCCGACCTTGAACAGCCGCACGCCGATGCGGTTGGCGGCGGCCTCGTCGATGCCGATGTCCTCGAGCGCCTGGCGGACATCGAGATAGCTCTTGCCCAGCGTGATGATGCCGATCTTCGGGTTGCGGCCGCCCGAATAGACGATGCGGTTCAGCCCGTTGGCATGGATGAAAGCGGAAGCGGCGGCGCGCTTGTATTCATGCAGCCGCTCCTCCTGGCCGAGCATATCGATCTCGTGGCGGATGTTGAGACCGCCGGGCGGCATGTCGAAATCCGGGACGACGATATCAAGCCGTTCGAGCGACGCGTCGACCGAGGCCGTCGATTCGATGTTGTCCTTGACGCATTTGATCGCCGCCCAGGTGCCGGCGAAGCGCGACATGGCAAAGCCGTAGAGCCCGTAGTCGATGATCTCCTGGACGCCGGCCGGGTTGAGGATCGGCACCATCGTGTCGACAAACAGGAATTCGGTGGCGTGAGCGTTGGTCGAGGATTCGGCCATGTGGTCGTCGCCCATCAGGGCGAGCACACCGCCATGTCTGGACGAGCCGGCGAGATTGGCGTGGCGGAACACGTCGCCAGAGCGGTCGACGCCCGGCCCCTTGCCGTACCAGACCGAAAAGACGCCGTCATGGGTGCCCTCGCCCAAGAGTTCCGTCTGCTGCGATCCCCAACAAGCGGTGGCCGCCAGTTCCTCGTTGAGGCCGGGCTGGAAAACGATGTCGGCCTGGGCGAGCTGCTTCTTCGCCTTCCACAGCTGCATATCGAGGCCACCGAGCGGCGAGCCGCGATAGCCGGAGACGAAGCCGGCCGTGTTCAGGCCAGCGCGGCGGTCGCGCTCGCGCTGCATCAGAAGCATGCGGATGACCGCCTGCGCGCCGGAAAGGAAGATGCGCTCCTTTCCGAGGTCGAACTTGTCGTCGAGCGCGACGTCGTGCAGCGTCATCAGGTATTTCCTCTGCGAAGGCCGCGCGGGGGACAGGCAGCCAACGTCGGGGTCGGATGACGCATCCTTTCTCCCCTTGCAAGGCAGGTCAAACAAAATCGAAGGATCCAGCAGAGCGCGGAGAGCGAACCGCTGGACACCCGTCAGGCGGATAGAACGGCACTGGCGCAGCGTTCGCAGCCGGGGTGCCCCCCGGCGGCGCTCGCAAGCGGGAGATATCAGGCGGCCTTCGAACAGTCGGGCTTCGGCTCGCCCGGCAGCTTGCCGTCGACGTGGCCGATCATGTCCTTGTTGAGTTCGTAGACCGGTCCGACCACCAGCGGCCGGTCGGGCAGGACCGACTGATCGAGCGACGATGTCAGCGTCGTCTCGAAGCTTTGCAGCAGCGTGCCGTTGGCATCTTCAATGCGGATCGAAACGGCATAGGGCTTGTCCTTGACCACGCAGGTGAGTGGCGGGCTGGTGAGCGTGATGTGCGGCAGCTTGGGCCAGATCTTCTGGTTGACGATGATCGGATCGCCGCCAGCCGGGTTCTGGAAATTGACCACGGCGACCTGCCCCTCGCCCATCGGACGCAGCGGATTGAGGGTGATGACATAGGTGGCGATGCCCAGCCGGTAGTTGAACTCGAAAAGCTTGCCCGAAATGGCGAACAGCTGATCCTTGCCAGAGTCCCGGCAGGCGCCAAGGGCGAGGGCGGCAAACAAGCACGCACCCAGAACGATCGAACGCGAAAACTTTCTAGACATCGGAGACCTCCCTGGCCGCTGTGCGGCGGCGATAATGTCGACTGGCCTTCTGACGGTTGCCGCACACCGCCATGTCGCACCAAAGGCGGCTGGAATTGCGGCTTCGGTCAACAAACAGCCAACTGCAGTTGGGGCAGATTCTGAGCCTGGCGACGGTGTCGTCGCGCAGCAGCGACAGGGCCGAGACGGCCAGCGCCGCCTCGAAGGCGATCGGCGTGGCCGGATCGCCGAACGGCCGTCCCGCCGTACCGATTTCGCAGCGGCTGGACGACAGACCGTCGGCGCAGGCCCGCAGGAAGCCCGCCAGGTCGCCGGTGGCGATCGCGCCTTTCGACACAGCGCCGCGAAACAATCGGTCGGTGCTCTCGCGGATCGACCGCACCACCGGCGCTATCGTCTCCGGCGACAGAGCCTGCAACCGCCTGCCACCGAGCTCGGCCGCGCGGAAGCCGCTTGCGGCATCGGCGAAGCGCGCGATCTCCACCGGATCGTCGAAACGATCGAAGGTCTTCTGGGGGTCGTCGCGCAACACGACGGTGTTGGCCGTGTCGAGCGCCAGAATGCCGCCGGTGAAGCGATGCGGGGTCCAGGATACCGTCATGCGCCAAATCTAACCGATAAATCCTGTTTGACAAGTTAGATTCCACGATGCAACCTTGCCTCGGGCGCAGCCTCGGCGGCGACCTTTCGTTGAGCATGTCGTCGTCCCAAAACCGCCTCGCATTTTGGGCGACATGCTCTGAGGACCGCGCATGCTCTATTTCTTCCAGCAGGTTCTGAACGGGCTGCATTCGGGCGCGCTCTATGCCCTGCTCGCCTTTGGCTATGTGCTGACCAACGGCATCCTGCACCGCACCAATCTTGCCTATGGCGCGGTGTTCGCCTTTTGCGGCCACACGATGATCCTTACCGCTGCCTTCGGTTACCAGGCGCTGTGGATGACGCTATTCACGGCGGTGGCGCTCGGCGTCGTCGCGGCTTTCCTTTACGCGGCGCTGATCAGCCATGTCCTGTCGCGCAACGTGTTCGAGCCGCTGGCCGACCGCTCGCCCAACGCCATCGTGGTGACGACGCTGGGCATATTGCTGGTGCTGTCGGAGGCAAGCCGCATCGCCGCCGACACCCACGATCTATGGCTGCCGCCGATGCTGGCAGTGCCGGTGATCTTCGCGCAGGATGACCGCTTCAAGGCGACGCTGACGCTGATCCAGCTGCTCGACTGCGCCGCCGTGCTGGCGGCCATCGCACTGGCCGCATGGGCATTCGCGCGCTCGAGCTACGGTAGGTCATGGCGCGCGGTTTCCGACGACCCCAAGGCGGCGGCGATGTGCGGCGTCGACGTGCGTGCCGTGTTCCGCCACGCAGTGCTGTTCGGCGGCTTCTGCGCCGCGCTCGCCGGCGTGCTTGCCGGCATCTACTATGGCAACATCAGCTTCGGCACCGGCCTGACCTATGGTCTGAAGATCCTGTTCGTGACGGCGGTCGGCGGCTATCTCTCGCCGCCGCGCGCGGCGCTCGGTGCGGCTGCCTTCGGCATGGCCGAATCGCTGTGGGCGGGCTATTTCCCGCTCGAATGGCGCGACGCCTGGATGTACGTGTTCCTCGTCGCCATGCTGGTGCTGATCGGCGCCGGCCGCGACCAGCAGAAGATCGTCTGAACCGTATCAGACTTTGGTTGCATACCGCGAGGGCAGACCGCCGGTATCCGGCCCTGCCGCTGGTTCGATGATGATTTGCCGCCTCTCCTTGTTGACCCGTCAGTCCACGCGCGGCATACCGTTGGACCACGCGGCGTGACGGAGACAAGGGGGAAGCCGGCACGCCTCCGATACCAGGGAGGAATGCATGGCAGGGCTTCTCGCTCTATCCAGGACCATTGATCGCGCGAATGAATTCATCGGCAAATGGGTATCGTGGCTGATCCTGCTGGCGATCCTGGTCAGCGCCGCCAACGCCATCATCCGCAAGATGTTCGACATATCCTCGAACGCGTGGCTCGAGTTGCAATGGTATCTGTTCGGTGCCGCCTTCATGCTGGCAGCCGCCTACACACTGAAGCAGAACGAACATATCCGCATCGATGTCGTCTACGGCCTGTTTTCGCGCCGCGTGCAGCACTGGATCGACCTGCTCGGCCACGTCATCTTCCTGATGCCGTTCGTGACGCTGATGGTGATCTATTTCGTTCCCTATGTGTCGCTGTCGTTTCGCAGCGGCGAGATGTCCAACAACTCCGGCGGGCTGATCATCTGGCCGGCCAAGGCCATCTTGCTCCTCGGCTTTTTCCTGCTCGCGCTGCAGGGCATTTCCGAGATCATCAAGAAGATCGCCATCATGCGCGGCGACATGGACGACCCCAATCCGTTCATATCGGCACATGAGCAGGCCGAACTCGAAGCCAAGGCGCTGGCCGACGAGGTGCGCTCATGATGGAGTTCATCGCCCAGAACATGGCGCCGATCATGTTCGCCTCGCTGATCATCTTCCTGCTGATCGGCTACCCCGTCGCCTTTTCGCTGGCCGCCAACGGCCTGATGTTCTTCTTCATCGGCGTGCTCCTCTCGCCCTATTCCGGCGGATCGATCAACCTCGCCTGGCCGCTCCTGCACGCGCTGCCGGACAATTTCTATGGCAGCCGGGTGATGTCGAACGACACGCTGCTGGCCATTCCGTTCTTCACCTTCATGGGCATCGTGCTTGAACGATCGGGCATGGCCGAAGACCTGCTCGACACGATCGGCCAGCTGTTCGGGCCGATCCGCGGCGGCCTTGCCTATGCGGTGATCTTCGTCGGCGCGCTGTTGGCCGCAACAACCGGCGTGGTGGCCGCTTCCGTCATCGCCATGGGCCTGATCTCGCTGCCGATCATGCTGCGCTACGGCTACGACCGCCGGGTGGCGTCCGGCGTCATCGCGGCGTCGGGTACGCTGGCCCAGATCATCCCGCCATCGCTGGTACTGATCGTGCTCGCCGATCAGCTCGGCCGTTCGGTCGGCGACATGTATGCGGGCGCGCTGATCCCGGGCCTCGTGCTCACCGGCCTCTACATGCTCTACATCCTGATCATGTCGATCATCCGCCCAAACTCGATGCCGGCGCTGCCGCTCGAGGCACGCACGCTCGGCCACGGCGTCCTGTCGCTGCTGGCGGCGCTGCTGGCGGCGGTGGTGGTGTCCTACGCGGCGTACCGCTATCTCGTGCCGGCGCATGGCGACAACGCCGACATCCTCGGCGCCACCGCAGGCGTGCTCTTCATCTATGTCGTGGCAATTGCCGACAAGCGCCTGAACATCAACATGATGTCACGGCTGGCACAGCAGGTGGTCATCGTGCTGATCCCGCCGCTGGCGCTGATCTTCCTGGTGCTTGGCACCATCTTCCTTGGCATCGCCACCCCGACCGAAGGCGGCGCGATGGGCAGTGTCGGCGCATTGGCCATGGCGGCGGCAAAGGGGCGACTGTCGCTGGACGTGATCAAGCAGGCATTGACCTCGACAACGCGGCTATCGTCCTTCGTGCTGTTCATCCTGATCGGCGCACGGGTGTTCTCGCTCACCTTCTACGGCGTCAATGGCCACATCTGGGTCGAGCATCTCCTGACGTCCCTGCCGGGCGGCGAGGTCGGCTTCCTGATCGGGGTCAACCTGCTGGTCTTCTTCCTCGCCTTCTTCCTCGATTTCTTCGAACTCGCCTTCATCATCGTGCCGCTGCTGGCGCCGGCCGCCGACAAGCTCGGCATCGACCTGATCTGGTTCGGCGTGCTTCTGGGCGTCAACATGCAGACCAGCTTCATGCACCCGCCCTTCGGCTTCGCGCTGTTCTACCTGCGCTCGGTGGCTGCCCGCGTACCCTATCTCGACCGCCTCACCGGCAAGCAGATCGCGCCGGTCACCACCGGCCAGATCTATTGGGGCGCGGTTCCCTTCGTCTGCATCCAGGTCATCATGATCGGACTGACAATCGCCTTCCCGCAGATGGTGATGCACTACAAGGGCACAACCGTCGACCCAGGCACCATCGACTACAAGGTGCCGGAGATGCCCGGCCTGTCGCCACTCGGCGCACCACCGGCCGGCGGCGGCACGGCACCGGCGGCTCCCGCCGCCCCCGACCTGTCGCAGCCGCCGAGCTTTGGCGACACGCCGCCAGCCCAGCCGGCGGCACCGCAGCCGGACCTGTCGCAACCGCCAAGCTTCAACTGAAACCGGCATGGCGACGATCATGAAAGCGGTGCGGCTTGAAGCGGTGGGCAGCATTGCGCTCCGCGAGGTCGACAAGCCTGACATCGGGCCGGATGAACTTCTGGTACGCGTCGAGGTCTGCGGCGTCTGCGGCACCGACCGGCATCTGTTCCACGGCGAATTTCCGTGCACGCCGCCGGTGACGCCCGGGCATGAGTTCTCCGGGATCGTCGAAGCGATCGGAACGTCCGTCTCGGGCTTTGCCGTTGGCGACCGCGTCACCGGCGACCCCAACATCGCCTGCGGGCGTTGCGCGCACTGTCATGCCGGGCGGGTCAATCTGTGCAGCAATCTGCGCGCCATCGGCATCCATCGCGATGGCGGCTTTGCCGAATATCTCGCCATGCCGCAGAAACAGGCCTTTATCCTGCCTGCCGGCCTGAAGCCTACCCATGGCGCGTTCTGCGAGCCGCTCGGCTGCTGCCTGCATGGTGTCGACCTTGCCGAAATCAGGCCGGGCAGCTCGGTGGTCGTGCTTGGCGGCGGCGTGATCGGCCTGCTCACCGTCCAGCTGGCGCGACTGGCCGGGGCAAAGACCATCATCCTGTCGACAAGGCAAGCCTCGCGGCGCGCGCTCGCCAGGGGTCTCGGTGCCACGGCGACCGTCGATCCGACCGCCGCCGACGTCGTCGACGCCATCGCCGGGCCAGCGGGGCTGGCGCCCGGCGGTGTCGACGTCGTCTTCGAATGCGCCGGCGTGCGGGAAACCGTCGAGCAGTCGATGCGGCTGGCCCGGGCCGGCGGCACGATCGTCATCGTCGGCGTGACGCCGCAAGGCATGAAAGCGGAATTCGAACCCTTCGACCTGCTGTTCCGGGAACTCAGGGTGCTGGGCTCCTTCCTCAATCCCTACACTCATCGCCGCGCGGCCGAGCTTATCGCGTCGGGCGCGATCGAAATCGACCGGCTGATCTCCAGGCAGGTGCCGCTCGAGGACGCGCCAGCGGTGATCGCCAATCCGCCGGCTCCGGGCGAGGTCAAGGTGCTGGTGGTGCCCAGCCTGAAATGAAAGACCCCGGGCGAGCCGGCCCGGGGTCCTGCTTAACGAATGCAATGAGACGGTCTACAGCTTGCCGTTGCGCTGCTGGACCATCATGAATGTGTCGTAGTTGTACTCGGCCACCTGCGCCCAGAGATAATGCTCCTTGCGGAAGCCCTTGATCGATTCCCAGATCTTCTTGAAGGGCGCGTTGGAGGCTTCCATTTCGGCGTAGACTTCGTTGGCCTTTTCGAAGCAGGCGACCATGATGTCCTGGCTGAACGGGCGCAGCTTGGCGCCGCCGGCCACCACCCGCTTCACCGCTGCCGGATTCAAATAATCGTATTTCTGCAGCATGTTGGCATCGGCCGCCTGGGCGGCGGTGCGCAGCAGCGACTTGTAGGCCGGCGAAAGCTCGTCGTATTTCGCCTTGTTGAACATCAGATGGACCGTCGGGCCGCCTTCCCACCAGCCGGGATAATAGTAATAGGGCGCGACCTTGTAGAAGCCGAGCTTCTCGTCGTCATACGGGCCGACCCACTCGGCGGCGTCGATGGTGCCTTTTTCCAGCGCCGGGTAGATGTCGCCGCCGGCGATCTGCTGCGGCACGACACCGAGCTTCTGCACCACCTTGCCGGCAAAGCCGCCGATTCGCATCTTGAGACCGGCAAGGTCGGCGACCGTGTTGATCTCCTTGCGGAACCAGCCGCCCATCTGCACGCCGGTGTTACCGCCCGGAAGGCCGAAAAGGCCCTGCGTGGCGAGAAACTCGTTGAACAGGTCGATGCCGCCGCCATGGTAGTGCCAGGCATTCATGCCGCGCGCGTTGAGCGAGAAGGGAACCGCCGCGCCGAGCGCCCATGTCGGGTCCTTGCCCCAGTAATAATATGCCACCGTGTGGCAGGCCTCGACAGTGCCGGCCGTGGTGGCGTCGGCGGCCTGCAGGCCCGGCACGAGCTCACCAGCGGCGAAGACCTGGACCTGAAAGTTGCCGTCGGTGGCTTCCGACAGCATCTTGGAGAACACCTCGGCGCCGCCATAGATGGTGTCGAGCGATTTCGGAAAGGACGACGCCAGCCGCCATGTCACCTTGGGGTTGGACTGGGCAATGGCGGGTGCCGCCAGCGTTACGGCGGCGGCAGCGGCGCCGACGCCTGAGACGCCAGCCTTGCGGATGAATGTACGACGATCCATGAAGTTCCTCCCTTTTGGACCAACAGACCGACGTTGGGGAATCCTCGGCTCCCCGCATCGGTCGCTCGAACAATACACAGGCGAAAAGTCGAGTCCAGCGCGGTGGCCGGATTTGATGGCGAAGCCACGTGGCCCTGCAACTATAGTCTAACAGGCCGGTTCGTGGCCCATGCGACACGCTGAAACTTGCCATGGAAAAATATCCAGGGATGGCCTATTTTGGAGGCAGGACATTCCTTGCCCAGATGGAAAACAGAACCAAAATGTACCAGCCGCTCGTCGCCATATCGACCGACGTCCGTCAGTTCGACAACTACACCTGGCATGCCGCTCCGCAGCAATATCTGGAGGCGGCGATAACAGGCGCCGGCGTATTCCCGGTGCTGGTGCCATCGTTCGGCGACAGGCTCGACTTCGACGAACTTTTGTCGTCGGTCGACGGCGTCATGGTCACCGGCTCGAAATCCAATGTGCATCCCTCGCTCTATGGCGGCGATGCCAGCGAGGCCAACGGCCCCTATGACCCGGCGCGCGACGCCACCACGCTGCCGCTGATCCGCAAGGCGGTGGAGCGCGGCGTACCGCTGCTCGCCATATGCCGCGGCATCCAGGAGATGAACGTGGCGCTGGGCGGAACGCTGGCCACCGAGATCCATGAGCGCGATGGCTCGCTCGACCATCGCGCGCCGGCAAGCGACAATCAGGACGAACGTTTCGGCATCCGCCAGAAGGTGACGATCGCACCTGGAAGCTGTCTGGCGGGTGTGTTCGGTGCCGGTGACATTTTGGTGAACTCGGTGCATCGCCAGGCCGTCGACCGGCTCGGCCCGAACCTGCAGATCGAGGCCGTCGCCACCGACGGCACGGTGGAAGCGGTTTCGGTGAAGGACGCCCGCGCCTTCGCCGTCGGCGTCCAGTGGCATCCGGAATACTGGGTCAAGTCGGACGGCAACTCGGCCAAGATCTTCCGCGCCTTCGGCGATGCGGTGCGCCTGCACGCGGCGGCGAGATCCGGCGCGCGCGCCGCGGCGGAATAGTCAGTCGCCAGGCCTCAGATCACCGGTGGCCGCAAGCGACAGCAAGGGCGTGGCAGGCGCATAGGATTCGTAACCATCACCATCCGCAACCGCGAAGGTGACGATCGGATCGACGCCATTGGCGCTGAAGGCGACCGTGCCGTCCTGCTTCTCCCGCCAGAACTTTGCCCGCTCGATGCCCGGCAAGAGCCGACGGCAGGTCGGGGCGACGGTGAGCAGCGACAGGCCATCCGAAATTGCGGCGCCGCGACTGACCGCGCAGTCCGCCTCGTCGCCATTGGCGACCAGCCTGTAGCCGCTGGACGGCGTGACCTCGTCGGCGGCACTTTCACCGCTGCCGTCATGAAACAGCTGAACGCCGCCGAACAGCGCGGTGGCGGCAATCAATGCGGAAAGCGCTTTCATTCTGTTCATCCAGGCACACCGACAGGATGAAGAATGATTTCAAAGGGTTAAGCTGACGTTAATACATGTGGCAGCCCGCCACTCAGCTTCGTGCCCTGACATGCACCGTCTCGGGCACCGGTGTCAGCGGCCGGCGATCGGTGAACCAGGAGACCAGATTGTCGACGCACAGGTCGGCCATGGCGCGGCGGGTGTGGTCGGAGGCGGAGCCAACATGCGGCAACAGCGAGGTGTTCGGCGCGTCGAGCAGCGCCTTGGGCACGTTCGGTTCGTCGGCAAAGACATCGAGGCCGGCGGCGGCGATGGTGCCGTTGGCAAGCGCCGCCGCAAGTGCCGCCTCATCGACCGTGCTGCCCCGGCCGATGTTGACGAAGACGCCGTTCGCGCCAAGCGCCGACAGGATTTCGGCATTAACCGCCTTTTCCGTCGAGGCGCCGCCGGGCGCTACCGAAATCAGCGTATCGACCGCTTCGGCGAGAGCCTTCAGCGTCGGGTGGTACTGGTAGGAAAGACCGTCGACCTTGCGCCGGTTGTGGTAGGCGACAGCCAGTCCGAACGCTTCCAGCCGGCGGGCTATGGCTTGCCCGATGCGGCCCATGCCGAAGATACCGGCCGTGCGGCCACGCAAGGTCAGCCGGCTCAGCGGATAGTTGCCCTTGCGCACCCAACTGCCGTCACGCAGCCAGGTCTCGGCACGCGGCAGGTCACGGACGGTGTTGATCAGCAGCCCGATCGCGGTGTCGGCGACCTCCTCGGTCAGCACATCAGGCGTGTTGGTGACCATGATGTTTTTCGCGGCCGCATGGCCGACATCGACCGAATCGTAGCCGACCCCGAAGGAGGCGATGAGTTCGAGATTGGGCAATGCATCCATCATCGCCGCGCTGATACCGGCGAACGAAGCGATGCCACGCACGCCACGACGCATCTCATCAGTGACGAGCGCCGGATCGGGGCGCTCGATCCTGAGGCATTTGAACGTTCGGTCGATGCGCTCGACTGCGTGGTCGCTGAAGTCGCGCGGCACCAGAATGGTGACCGCTTGCAGCTGTTCGGCCTTGGTCATGCACGCTCCACCGGCTTGCCGGTCGACTGGCGCACATGCAGTTCCGGCTTGATCAATTCCTGCGAGGGCCGCACCGTCTGCCCGTTGAGCTTGTCGAGCAGCGCGCTGGCGGCGCGGCGACCAACCTCGCGCTGGCCGTTCCAGACGGTGGTCAGCGCTGGCGTCGCGATCGCCGCCTCTTCGAGATCGTCATAGCCGGTGACGGAGATATCGATGCCCGGCACCAGGCCGGCGCGCGCGATGCCGTTCATCAGGCCGATGGCGACGAGATCATTCCAGCAGCATGCCGCCGTCGGCTTGTCCTTAAGCGCCAGGAACTGCCCGGCGGCCTCGAAGCCGGCCTGCTTGGTGCGCGGACCGGCAATGCGCCAGGACGGCCTGACTTCAAGCCCGGCTGCCTCCATGGCGTTGAGGTAGCCCTGGTAGCGGTCGCGGCCGGTCGAGGTCTGGTCGGTGCCGCCAATCATGGCGATGCGCTTGTGACCGAGCGAGATCAGGTGATTGGTGGCGAGCGCGGTGCCATAGGCATCATCGCCGCGAAAGACCGGCACGTCGGCGCCCTCGACGGTGCGCGCGATCAGCACCGCCGGCAGGCCGTTCTCCTCGGCCATCAGAATGTCGGAAGCCGGCGTGCCGATGGCCGGCGACATGATGACGCCGTCGGCGCCAAGCTGCAGCAGCGTATCGATGAAGGTGCGCTGCTTCTCAAGCTGGTCGTAGTGATTGGACAGAATGAAAGTCTGCCGGCTGCGGTCGAGCTCGCTCTCGATCGAGCGCAATATCTCGGCGAAGAACGGGTTCATGATGTCGTGGACGACGACACCGACAATGCCCGAACGCGAGGTGCGCAGACTGGCGGCGCGACGGTTGTAGATATAGCCGATGGCGCGGGCATGTTCCTTGATACGGTCGCGGGTGCTGCCCGCGACCAGCGGGCTGTCACGCAGCGCCAGCGAAACCGTGGCCGTGGACACGCCAAGCGCATCCGCGATCGTCGAGAGCTTGATCTTCTGTGCCAGCGCCTGGTGCTCCCCAATCGATTTAAACTGTTTAAAGGCGGCCTTATGCCATCGATCGGGAGCAAATCAAAGTTTTTTTGCCAGCGCTTCCGCCTCGACATCCGAGGCAGCGCGGCTGCGCAGCCGAAGCCGATGCTCGCGATGGACGATGTAAAGGCCGCTGGCGACGATGATGACGGCGCCGACCAGTGTCCAGCGGTCGGGAAACTGCTTGAAGACGATCCAGCCGGAAATGATCATCCACACCATCTGCGAATAGGGATAGGGCGCCAATGCCGTGGTCGTCGCCAGCCGATAGGCCTGGACCAGCAGCCAATGGCCGACGGCGCCGAATACGCCTAGCATGAGCAGCACGAACCAATGCCAGCCATCATGCGGCAGGGAGAATGAAAATGGCAGGAGGGGCAAAAGCAGCAGCGCCGGGGCGAGCGCCGAGAACAGGATGAGGCTTTCCGGCGTCTCGGTTGCCGACATGCGGCGCGTCATGATGACGTAGAAGCAGTTCGACAGCATCGAACCGAGCGCGAAGAGGTGCCCGACACCGAAAACACCTACGCCTGGCCGGGTGATGATGAGAACCCCGGCGAAGGCAGCCAGGATCGCCAGCCAACGCCGCCAGCCGGCCCATTCGCCCAGCAGCGGACCGGCAAGTGCCGTGATCACCATCGGCCCGAAGAAATAGATCGACGTCGTCTCCGCCAGTTGCAGGGACCGCAGCGCCAGGACGTTGAAGATGGTCGAGCCGAACAGGAACAGGCCGCGCAGGACATGTGCTGGCAGGTTGCCCGGGCGAAACCGCCCCGGCTCGCGCCAGCCGCGGAGGAGCGCGCCAACCAGCACCACATGCACGGCAAAGCGCACCCAGGCGACGATCAGCACCGACACGCCGGCAAGGACGAGATATTTGCTGCTGGTGTCGAGGAAGGTGAAGCAGACATAGGTGGAAAGCATGCACAGGATCGCCACCGGCGGCGTCGCGCTTTCGACATATCGTTGGGGAGCACTCACTTGCAGGCCGGGGAAAAGCTGGGCTGGAGCCCACCTTTGCGGGAAATGTCGCTTGCCGGCAAGCCAATTGTCGCCCGCTGCCACGCCAAAGCCGGCTGGCACAACAATAGAGGCCCGCAGGCTTAGTCTAAGCTTTCCACGCTAGACATGCATGCGGGCGCCTTTGGTGATCTTGTCGACCAGTTTCTTCTCGGCGCGAAGCGCGATGCCGACCACCTTGGCGTCGTCGGGCGCGAATTCGGCAAAGACGGCGCGGTTGGCCGCGTCAAAGCCGGTCGAGAACATCTCCTCGACATAGAGCGATGCCGTCACACCGCGCTCCAGCGTGCGCCGGTGGATCGTGCCCAGCGTCGCCTGCTCGGCCGACAGCACGATGACCGGCTGGATCGACAGCGGATTGTAGTGATTGCCGGCGCGATCGCGATAGGGCTCGCCGATGATGTCCGGAAACTGGGCGATGATGCCGCTGGTCAGGAAAGCGGTGACGTTGAGTTTCTGCCATACTGGCAGATCCTCCCTGAGCACGATTGCAAACTTGGTATCGAACATGTGACATTGACCATTCGAGGTTGCGCCCCGATTTCGAGGCTGAAGGAGACGATGTCGCACGATGTAGGCAGCCAGGCCTTCGAGGGTCTTGGACGTTTGTGCGTTGATGCGGCGGAAAACTGCATCATCTCCGCCCCCGATCCTGCCGGCATGGAGAGGATCGAGGCGCGGTTCCATGGCAGCGCCTTCGAGCCGCATCGCCACGACACCTATGCGATCGGGGTGACGCTGCATGGCGTGCAGACATTTCGCTATCTCGGCGCAACGCGCCACAGCCTGCCTGGCCAGATCATCGTGCTGCATCCCGATGAGCTACACGATGGCGGCGCCGGCACCGAGGACGGCCTGCGCTACAGGATGCTTTATCTGGAGCCGTCGCTGATGCTCGATTGCCTTGGCGGTGCATCACTGCCCTTCGTCCGGGACGGCGTGGTGACGGATGGCGCCTTCTGCGCAACGCTGCTTTCGGCACTGGGGCCGCTGGAACAGGAACTCGATGAGTTGTTCGTTGCCGACTTCCTCGCCCAACTGATGCAAGGCCTGACCCGGCATGCCGGCCAGCCGGCCAAGCCGATCGCGAGGACGGCGTGGCGGGCGGCGACGCTAACGCGCGACTATCTCGCGGAGAACTTCGCCCGCCAAGTGCATTCCGGCGAACTGGAGGCGATCACCGGGCTCGACCGCTATGCCTTGTCACGGCATTTCCGCGCCGCCTTCTCGACCAGCCCGCATCGCTTCCTGGTGATGCGCCGGCTTCAGCGCGCGCGGCGGATGATCGCGACTGGCGAACCATTGGCGCAGATCGCCATCGAGGCCGGCTTCAGCGACCAGAGCCATTTTATCAGGCAATTCAAGAAGGCGTTCGGCATGACGCCGGGACGCTGGGCGTCGCTGATCCATGCATCCGCCGCGGCGGCAGCTTGAGAGTTGCGCCAGGATCAGGCGATCATTCGTCGGACTCGGCGTCGTCGTCGATCAACACCAGTTCCTCGTTCGAGAGGTTGGCCTCGATGCGGGCAAGCAGCTTGAACAGCGCCTTCTGGTCCTTTTTGTCGAGGCCCTTGAGCGCCTGCTTTTCGGTCTTCTTCACCGATTTCTCGATGGCGTGGATGATGTCGCGGCCGGTGTCGGTGAGGAAGATATGCGCCTGGCGAGCATCGGCCGACGAGGCGCGCTTTTCCAGGAAACCCTGGGCCTGCAGCCGGTTGATGGTCTTGGTGATGGTCGGCGGGCGCACGCCGAGACGGCCCGCGAGATTGCCCGGCGTCTGGCCGTCTTCACGGTCGAGCGCCAGCATGATCTGATCCTGGCCGGCGTAGAAGCCGTGCGCCAGCAGCCGCGCCGCCAGCGCGGTTCTTGCCAGCCTTGCCGCCGAATGCAGCCGGCTCATCGTCGCAGTCTTGTCCGCCTTGGCCATGGTCATCCCTCTTCGGCCGTACCGGTGCGGGCAGCATAGAAGCTGCCAGCCGGTTGGCAATCGACGATAAAAACAATCCGGCGTCCCAAACAGCTTTGCCGGCAAGCATTGCGGTGTCCGCCGTGGCTAATGCCAGATGATTATTTCAGTTAGATGACAAACGAGTTTCATGGCCGGAGTTTTCGCCGCAGGCGAAGTTCCGGCGCGTACCGCTCATCGGGGCTTCACCGCAATGATCATCAGCGCCTGATAGGCATCCGCCGCTTCGCGCAGCGCCGCCTGCGACCGCGGTCCGGCCTGCCTGGCGATACCGTCGCTGGCGTTCGACGTGTCACGCTTGCCGGGCCGGTCATTGTAGGGCGCGACGGTGGTGAAGATCTGCTCGCTGAGACTGTCGGGGAAAAACAACTGGCCGGTCATCACCGAGCTTTCATCAGGGAAGGCCTTGAAGTGGATGTGGGTGGTGCGGCCGCGATACCAGCCGGGATAGATGGTGGCGAAGGAAACGATGCCGCTGGCGTCGGTCTTTTGCCAGCCACGCAGGAAGGCCTGGCCCGACGTATCGACATCCCTGCCGTCGGCTTGTCCCGGGTAGCCCGAATAGGCGCCTTGCGCGTCGCAATGCCAGATGTCGACACGGGCGCCGGCAAGCGGGCGGCAGGCCGCGTCGACGACCTGCAGCCTGACGGTGAGGGCAATGCCCTTCTTGCCCTCGGTAACATCGGCACGTTCAAGCTTTGGATCGAATAGAACGGTCCCTCGGTCACCTCAGGCGTAATGGTGCAGACGCCGGCGCCGGTTTCGAACAGGGCCAATCCGGCATAGGGCGAGGACTCCGAAGACTGGGCGGCCATTGCCGCGGCCGGCAGGAAGGCACCACCGCCGGCGGTCACCGCGATCAGGCCGAGCGCCTTGCGCCGGCTCAGCAGGAAAGAGGATGGCTTACCGGACATATCGTGCCTCTCGAATTGGCCGCGCATTGCCTCCCGTGTCCTGATCCAGGTTGTGACAGCCGCTGTCACCAATGAAAATCAGGCAATGGCGGCAAGCCTGTTTGGCCCATCGGTTTGCCTCGTGCAAAAGAACGGCACACATCCTATATGGAGCCGACAATCCCTTTTTCGAGGGCCGGATTTTTCGAGGCCCAAATTCTTCGAGGCAGCCATGAGCGACGCACAGACGCAGATTCCCGTAACCGTTCTCACCGGCTATCTCGGCGCCGGCAAGACGACCCTGCTCAACCGCATCCTGTCGGAAGACCACGGCAAGCGTTACGCCGTCATCGTCAATGAATTCGGCGAAATCGGCATCGACAATGACCTGATCGTGGAATCCGATGAGGAAATCTACGAGATGAACAATGGCTGCGTCTGCTGCACGGTGCGCGGCGACCTGATCCGTGTCGTCGAGGGCCTGATGCGCCGGCCGGGCCGCTTCGACGCCATCGTGGTGGAAACGACAGGTCTCGCCGATCCGGTGCCGGTGGCGCAGACCTTCTTCATGGACGACGACGTGCGCTCCAAGACCAGGCTCGATGCGGTGGTGGCGCTGGTCGACGCCAAGCATCTGCCGCTGCGGCTCAAGGATTCCAAGGAAGCCGAGGATCAGATCGCCTTCGCCGACGTCGTCGTGCTCAACAAGACCGACCTCGTCACCCCCGAAGAGCTCGCCAAGGTCGAAGCAACGATCCGCGCCATCAACCCGGCGGCGAAGATTCACCGCACCACCCGCGCCGGTGTTGCCCTGTCCGAAGTGCTCGACCGAGGCGCCTTCGACCTGTCCAGGGCGCTGGAAAACGATCCGCATTTCCTCGAAGCGCATGACGACCACGATCATCACGATCATGATCATGATCACGACCACCATCACCATGATCATGACGGGCATGATCATCACGATCACGCGCATCCGTCCGACATCCATGATGTGACGGTGCAGTCGGTGTCGCTGCGCGGCGGCGAGATGGACCCGAAGAAGTTCTTCCCGTGGATCGAGAAGATCACCCAGATGGAAGGCCCGAACATCCTGCGGCTGAAGGGTATCATCGCGCTCAAGGGCGACGATGAGCGCTATGTCATCCAGGGCGTGCACATGATCATCGAGGGCGACCACCAGCGTGCCTGGAAAGACGGCGAGAAACACGAGAGCCGGCTGGTGTTCATCGGCCGCGAACTCGACGCCGAGCGGCTGAAGAAGAGTTTCGATGCCTGCCAGGTCGCCTGACCGCAACCAATGCCGCGTTTGCTCGATCTCTCCGATGATTTTCTGATCATCGGAGACGTTATCCGACTTTGCGACAATTACGATCTCGGGCCGGGCTCCGGCCCGGTCGATCTGCTGATCTTCGATCCCCGCGAAAACGATGCCGGACTCGGTCTCATGGTGACATCCGGCTACAAGGCAGGTCTGGTCTTCGCGGTGCTGCCCGAGGAAAGCAGGTTCGAGAAAAAACCTGGACTTTCGAAAGCCTGGCTGATCGAAAACTGGGACAAATGGTTCGTCTTCACCTATCAAGGCGGCCCGGTTCCGATCGAGGGGACCGTCATCCTGCGCTGGAACGAACGAATGACTGTTGAAACCCGCCATGCCGACCGTCGCCCCGCTTGATCTCGAAGGCCATTGCGTCGCCGCCGTCTTCCTCGGCGACGTGCCGCATTTCGCGCTGGCCGACGGCGCCGTCCATCGGCTCGACCATGGCCACAAGACAATTCAGGCCAATGACGGGCTGCTCGCCGCCTTCCATGATGCGGCCAATGACCGGCTGATCACCGGCGGCGAGGACGGCAAGGTGTTTGCCGTTACCGCAGGCGGCAATGCCGCCGAGTTGGCAAGCGCCGGCAAGAAATGGGTCACTAGCGTCGCCGCCGGGCCGCAGGGCGCCATCGCCTATGCGACGGGCAAGACGGCCTTCGTGCGCTTCGCCGACGGCAAGACCCGGGAATTCGTCCATCCGCGCTCGGTCGAGGGGTTGGCCTTCTCGCCCAAGGGCATGCGCTTCGGCGTTGCCCGTTACAACGGCGCGACGCTGCATTTCCCCGCCGCCGAGGGCAAGCCGGTCGAACTCGAATGGGCCGGCGCCCACACCGGCATCACCTTCTCGCCCGACGGCGCCTTCCTCGTCACCACGATGCAGGAAAACGCCTTGCATGGCTGGAAGCTCGCCGACGGCAAGCACATGCGCATGACCGGCTATCCCGGCAAGGTCAAAAGCCTGTCGTGGAGCGTGAAAGGCAAGTGGCTGGCGAGTTCCGGCGCACCGGCGGCGATCGTCTGGCCGTTTTCAGGCAAGGACGGGCCGATGGGCAAGGCGCCGCTGGAACTTGGCACGCGCGGCAATGCCATGGTGACGACGGTCGCCTGCCACCCGAGCCAGGATGTCGTCGCCGTCGGCTATGACGACGGCATGGTGATGGCGGTGCGTTTTGCCGACGCAAAGGAAGTGCTGTTGCGGCGACCGGGCAAGGGCGCCATCACCTCGATGATGTGGGACAAGGATGAACGCCGCGTCGCCTTCGGCAGTGCCGCTGGCGACTGCGGCGTCATCGACATTTCGGCCTGAAACCCGCGCCATCGGGGTCAAACGCGACACCATGCTTGCGCGCTGCCCTTCTTGAGCGCATCCTTTTTCATTGGACAAGCTTCCGATGGGAGGAGACCTTGCCAAGCACGGTTACGCTTCATGCCTGGGCGACGCCGGCATTTGTCGGTGGCTCGCCGGTCGACCATACGTGGGTCACCACCTACAACAACCAGCAGCACCACTACGCCAATGCAGCCGCTGTCGCCGCCGCCGGCAAGGACTACTGGTTCTGCTGGGGTAGCTACCATCCAACCGGTGGAACGCCCGGTAATCAGACGGGAACTCTCGGTAAGCAGTCCGGACATCTGGCGCTGGCACGATGCCTGGTACAGTCGAATGCGGATTCGGCGACAGTTCCCGCCGCCCAGGGAACCATACTGATCTACGGCATCGATGGCGTCTGCCACCAGCTTGCCAATCAGGTGCTCTACGCGACCACCGGGACGCTGCTGACGGTGAAGAAAGCGCGTGGTTATGGGGCGAGCAGCTTCCTATATGGAACCTATGGGCTGCGGCACGCGGCATGGGCCAGCAAGATCCAGCATTGCCTGGGAACGAGTGCGCTGGTGGCCGGTGGGGCAGGCGGAGTGACCAAGATGCAAGGATTGCCCGACGATTTCGAGGAGCACGCACGATCGGTGCTCGGGGACGAGGAACCAGAACTGCTGGCCAAGCTCCTGTCGCTGAAGGGCGAGGTGCAGAATTTCACAGCGCAGCGAATTCCAGGCTTTGCGCCGCCAAGCGCGGAAACGATCAACGCGCGCAACCAGCATTTGATCGATCAGGCAGCCTTGCTGCTTGGCCCCAAGCACTTCGAACGCGTGTTCGGCTTTCCGCCCGGCGAAAAGATCAATCTCGTCGATCCGTCGGTGACCTCCCGGAAATAATGCGGCTGCCGCATCCGATCGATCTATTCGGCGCCGCAGGATACTGTCCCGCTCAGATTTGCGGGTTTGCCGTCGGCGTCCTTGTCCGCCGTGCTGTCATAGACGGCAAGCTTGTACTGTCCATCATAGACGCCTTCGTCGCTGGCCTTGGTCAGGATCGTGAGTTCGACGGAACTGTAGGTGTTTGCGACCTGATGCTCGCGGTAGATGTTCAGCCGCAGTTCCTTGTTGTCGAGCCAGTACTGGGTAAGGTTGGAATTCTCGAACACCGTCTTGCGCAATTCATTGCCGGCGGGCCTTGCCTTGATTTCGAGGTCGCCGCGAAAATTGAAGGTCGGGCCGCCCATGCCGGTGGTGACGCCGGCATCGACCTGGAATTTCACCACCGCATCGTCGACGGAACACCAGATGCCGCCGGTGGCGAAGGCCGTGCCGGCCGACAGGAACAGCCCCAAACCGCAGATGATCGACCGCATTTTCGCCCACGCCGCCCATTGCCCGTCCGCATTGACGCCGACTTCGCCAACCGGGTCAAGCGCCACCGCTGGCGGCTGAGCCAATGCAGGGCGCACGCGCGGCCAATTGCGGTTACGGACACGGATTGGCTAAGAGTGACGGACAAGAGGGGTTCCATGCACAGCAGCAACACTTCAAGCACGTCCATTGGCGGCATCGGCCGTGATCGCATCGCCGATCTTCGCGAGACCGAAGGGGCAGCCTTCCGCAAGGCACGGCCACGATCGCAAGCGAAGGTTGGCAACGGCCTGCCGGGTTTCTTCGGCGGCGTGCCGATGCACTGGATGAACGACTGGCCGACGCCGTTTCCGATCCTGGTCGACAGCGCCAAAGGCGCAACCATCACCGACATCGATGGTATCAGGCTTGACGATTTCTGCCTTGGCGACACCGGCTCGATGTTCGGCCACTCGCCGCCACCGGTGGCGCGCGCCATCCGCCGCCAGGCCGGACGCGGCCTGACCTATATGCTGCCTTCGGAAGACGCGCTCGCCATCGGGCCGCTGCTGCAGCAGCGCTTCGGCCTGCCGTTCTGGCAGATCGCGACGACGGCGACCGATGCCAACCGCTTTGCGCTGCGCGTTGCCCGCGCCGTCACCGGCCGCGAAAAGATCCTCGTCTTCAACGGCTGCTATCACGGCTCGGTCGACGAGACGATGGTGCGGCTGATCGATGGCAAGCCGGTCAACCGGCCGGGACTGGCGGGCGAGTTCCGCGACCTGACCCGCACGGCGAAGGTGATCGAGTTCAACGATGTTGCCGCGCTGGAAACCGCCCTGAGGGACAAGGACGTGGCTTGCGTCATCGCCGAGCCGGTGTTGACCAATTCCTGCATGGTGCTGGCCGATCCGGGCTTCCATGATGCGCTGCGCAGACTGACGCGCGCGGCCGGCACGCTGCTGTTGATCGATGAGACGCATACGATCTCGACCGGCCCCGGCGGCTACACCAGAAAGCATGGGCTGGAGCCGGACCTGTTCGTGCTGGGCAAGCCGATCGCAGGCGGTGTGCCGGCGAGCGTGTGGGGCATGAGCGATGACGTTGCCTCGCGCTATGCCGCCTACAACAGGAGCAAGGAACCCGGCTATTCCGGTATGGGCACGACGCTATCAGCCAACCCGCTGCAATTCGCGGCGATGCGCGCCACGCTCGAAGAGGTGATGACGGTTGAGAATTATGACCGCTGGCGGCGGCTCGATGCCGGACTGACCGGGGTGATCGACCGCTACCGCCTGCCCTGGCATGTTGCCCGCGTCGGCGCCCGCGTCGAGTTCATCTGCGTACCCGGCCCCTTGCGGAATGGTGCCGAGGCGGAAGTGGCGCATGCGCCGGAACTAGAGGCGGCCATCCATGTCGCGCTGGTCAATCGCGGCGTGCTGATCGCGCCCTTCCACAACATGATGCTGATCTCGCCGGCGACGTCAGGTGCCCAGGTCAACCGTCTGATCACCGCCTTCGGCGCGGTTGCGGCAAAGCTTGCGGCATGAGACAAGCGGCCATGGACAATCCCAATGCCATCGTGAGCTCACCTTCGGGCTCGACGCCCACCGAGGCGCAAGCCTTTCTCGACGCTCATCCCGAGATCGAAGCCTTCGATATCGTGCTGACCGACGCCAATGGCGTCGGTCGCGGCAAGATCGTGCGCCGGCACGAGTTGAAAAGCATCTTCGAGGGCGGCCGCCATATGCCGATCTCCATCCTCGGCCTCGACATCACCGGCGAGGACGTGCACGAGACCGGGCTGATCTGGACGACCGGCGACGGCGATCTCAGGGCATGGCCGATCCCCGGCACGCTGGTCCCGCTCTACGGCACAAACCCGCCGCGCGGCCAGTTGCTGATGGCGATGTACATGCTCGACGGCCGGCCGATGTCCTCCGATCCGCGGCTGGCGCTGGCCCGGCAGGTCGACATATTGGCATCCAAGGGCCTCTATCCGGCCGGCGCCTTCGAGCTCGAATTCTTCCTGCTGGCGAATGAGCGCGATGCCGATGGCAAGGTGCAGCCGGCGCGCGCCGTGCTCGACGGCCGCGTCTCGGGCAAGACCGAGGTCTATTCCGTCGATCATCTGCACGGCATGGAGCCGCTGTTTTCCGACATCTATGCCGCGGCCAAGGCACAAGGCATCCCGGCCGAGACCGTCATTTCCGAGTATGCGCCCGGCCAGTACGAATTGACGCTGCACTACCGCAAGGACGTGATGCGGGCGGCCGACGATCTCGTCATGCTGAAGCGGCTGGTGCGGGCGCAGGCGCGCCGCCATGGCGTCACCGCCTGTTTCATGGCCAAGCCGATCGAGAAATATGCCGGCTCGGGCATGCATTTCCACGTCTCGTTGCAGGACAGAGCCGGCCGAAACGTCTTTGCCGAATCCGGTGGCGAGAGCTGGTCGCTGCCGCTGCTGCAGGGGCTCGGCGGCCTGATCCAGACGATGGCGGAATCGATGCTGGTGTTTGCCCCGCACGCCAATTCCTGGCGGCGTTTCGTCTCGCAATCCTATGCGCCGGTGGCGCCGACCTGGGGCGTCAACAACCGCTCGGTGGCGCTGCGCGTGCCGGCGGGCGATGCCAAGAACCGGCGCATCGAACACCGGCCGTCGGGCGTCGACGCCAACCCCTATCTGATCGCGGCGACCGTGCTCGCCGGCATCATCAAAGGTCTCGACGAAGGTCTCGATCCCGGCCCGGAAACAACCGGCAATGGCTATGAGGCCGCGGTCACGCGCACGACGATGCCTGTCGACTGGCGCGCCGCGATCGAAGCGGCCAGGGGTTCGGCGTTCCTGAAAGAGGCGCTCGGCGAGGACCTGCACCGCACCTTCGTGGCGATCAAGCAGTCCGAATATCTGCGCGTGGCGCGCACGGTCAGCGAACTGGATTACCATCTCTATCTGCACGAAGTCTGATGGCTGAATGATCCGGCGGCGATCACTTTTTCGCCGCCGCCATCAAATGAGGTAGCGCGCCGGTCGTCTGGAACATATCATGAACATATGTCCGCACTCACTGTTCACGAAAAGCTGGCGATTCTCTCTGATGCCGCCAAATATGATGCATCGTGCGCTTCATCGGGTTCGGCCAAGCGCGATTCGCTGAAGTCTGGCGGCATCGGCTCGACCGAAGGCATGGGCATCTGCCATTCCTACGCGCCGGATGGCCGCTGCATTTCGCTCCTGAAAATCCTGCTCACCAATTTCTGCATCTACGATTGCAGCTATTGCATCAACCGCTCGTCGTCCAATGTACGGCGCGCCCGCTTTACCGTCGACGAAGTGGTGAAGCTGACCATGGATTTCTACCGGCGCAACTATATCGAAGGGCTGTTCCTGTCCTCGGGCGTCATCCGCTCGCCCGATGAAACCATGGGCGAGATGGTCGAGGTGGCGCGGCGGCTGCGGCTGGACGAGAAGTTCGGCGGCTACATTCATCTGAAAACCATCCCGGAATGTTCGCAGGAACTGGTCGAGAAGGCAGGCCTCTATGCCGACAGGCTGTCGATCAATGTCGAGTTGCCGACCGACGAAGGCGTGAAGAAGCTGGCGCCGGAAAAGAAGCCGGAAACGATCCGCCTCTCGATGGCCAGGCTGCGCCGGAAGATGGAAGAAAAAGCCGAGCCGACGCTGCGGACCAAAAAACGCGAACGCTTCGCGCCGGGCGGGCAATCGACGCAGATGATCGTCGGTGCCGACAGGACATCCGACGACGGCATCCTGCACACCAGCGCGCGGCTCTATGGCAGCTACCATCTGCGACGCGTCTACTATTCCGCCTTCAGCCCGATCCCGGATTCGTCGTCGTCCCTGCCATTGCAGAAGCCGCCGCTGCTGCGCGAGCACCGGCTCTATCAGGCCGACTGGCTGATGCGGTTCTACGGCTTTTCGCAGCCGGAAATCCTGGCCGGCAGCAGCGACGGCATGCTCGACCTCGCCATCGACCCAAAGCTGGCCTGGGCGCTGCGCAACCGGGGACAGTTCCCGGTCGACATCAACCGTGCCGACCGAGAAGCGCTGCTGCGCGTGCCGGGTCTCGGCACCCAGGTGGTGGCGAAAATCCTGGAGACCCGCCGCCATCGGCGCATGCGGCTCGAAGATCTTGGGCGGGTTTGCCAGTCGATCGCAAAATTGCGGCCGTTCATCATCGCCGAAGGGTGGTCTCCGGGCGCGCTCACCGACAAGGCGGGTCTGCGCGACAAGATCGTGCGGTCTTGCGAACAACTGTCGCTGTTTTGACCATGCAGCCGGCTGGGTTCGATCTTGCCAGATACAATGTACGGCTCGACAGCGAGACCGATTTTCCCGGTTGGCGCGACGCGGCACGGCGGCTGGCGCTGAACGAGGTCAGTCCCGAGGATATCAGCTGGCATGTGGCGGCCGATTCCGACCAGCCGCCGAGCGATTTGCCGGCTGTGCCAGGGGGCAAGCAGCTTGTGGTGCCGCGAGAGTTCATCGGGCATGCGGAGACAGCCTTCTGCCATTCCGACCCCACCCGGTTCGCCTTTCTCTACCGGTTGCTGTGGCGGCTGCGCACCGAGCCCAGACTGCTGGCGATCGCGTCGGATCCCGACACCAGGCGCCTCGAAGCCATGGAGAAAGCGGTGCGGCGCGACAGCCACAAGATGCGCGCCTTCGTGCGCTTCCGGAAGATCGGTGACGGCGACGAGGAGCGCTATGTCGCCTGGTTCGAGCCCGATCATTTCATCGTCGAGCGCAACGCGGATTTCTTCGTCAGGCGCTTCACCGGCATGCGCTGGACGATTCTGACGCCGCATGCCTCCGCCGACTGGAATGGCGAAAGGCTGGCGATCGGGCCGGGCGCCGCCAGGAGCGATGCCCCGGCGCAGGACGACACCGAGTCGCTGTGGCGGACCTATTTCGAGAACATCTTCAATCCGGCACGGCTGAAGGTGAAGGCCATGCAGAAGGAGATGCCGAAGAAATACTGGCGGAACCTTCCCGAGGCCTCGCTCATTCCAGATCTGATAGCAGGAGCGGACAAGGCCGCCACAGCCATGATTGCCAGAATGCCAACGACGCCAGCGCCGCATCACGCCAAGGTGCAGGCTAAACACTGGCCAACGCGTGAGCCAGCCGTGATGGGCGATGGCGCCCACACGATCTCCGAATTGCGCGAGGCGGCGAAGGGTTGCCGCCGCTGTCCGCTTTGGCGCGACGCGACACAGACCGTGTTCGGCGAAGGGCCAGATGATGCCAGGGTGGTCTTCGTCGGCGAACAGCCAGGCGATCAGGAGGATCTTGCCGGCAAACCTTTCGTCGGTCCGGCGGGCAAGGTGTTCGACGCCATACTGGATGACGCGGGCGTCGACCGCCAGAAAGTCTACGTCACCAATGCGGTCAAGCACTTCAAGTTCGAGCCGCGCGGCAAGCGCCGCATCCATTCCAAGCCGAATGCCGGCGAGGTTCAGGCCTGCCGCTGGTGGATCGACAGGGAACTCGCGCTGATCATGCCGGATCTCGCCGTGGCGCTCGGCGCGACGGCGGCGCTGTCCTTACTCGGCAAGGCGATCCCGGTGACAAAGATGCGCGGCCAGGTGATCGAGCGCGAGGATGGCTTGCGCGTGTTCGTCACCATCCATCCCTCCTTCATCCTGCGCATCCACGAGCCCGCGGACAAGGACGCCGAACGCGAGCGGTTCCTGCACGACATGAGGCAGGTCAAGCGGCTGATGACCGCCTGAACTACCTGATCAAGATGGCTCTCAGATCGTTGACATTCGTGCCCGTCGGGCCGGGCACGAAAAGATCGCCAACGGCATTGAAGGCCGTCCAGGCGTTGTTGCCGGCCAGCATCGCCTTGGCGTCCACACCCGCCGCGCGCATGCGCGAAACAGTCGAGCCGTCGGCGAAGGCGCCGGCATTGTCTTCCGAACCGTCAATGCCGTCCGTGTCGGCGGCCAACGCGTAAACACCTCCAGAGCCGTTGATGCCAATGGCGAAGGCAAGCAGGAACTCCGAGTTGCGGCCACCCTTGCCCTTGGCACGCAAGGTCACGGTTGTTTCGCCGCCGGACAGGATCAGCACCGGCTTTGGGAATGGCCGGTTGCGCGTCACCACTTCGCGCGCGATTGCCGAATGCACGCCGCCGACCTCGCGCGCCTCGCCCTCGATGGCATCGGAGAGGATAACAGCTTCGATGCCTTGCCGTTTCGCTTCCGCTGCCGCCGCTTCCAGCGATACACCGGCCGAAGCGATCAGGTGCACCTCGTTGCGTGAAAAGCGCTGATCATCCGGACTTGGCGCATCGGCGGCCGGCGAGCCGATGTGTGCCATCACCGCGGCCGGGAGCTTCATGCCGTAGGTGGCGATCGAGGCGAGCGCGTCCTCGCGGCTGCCTATATCGGGAACGGTCGGGCCGGAGGCGACCAGTGCGGGGTTGTCGCCCGGGATGTCGGATACGACTAATGACACCACCCTGGCCGGCCAGGCGGCCGCGGCGAGCCGGCCACCCTTGATGGTGGAAACATGCTTGCGGATGGTGTTCATCGCCGCAATCGGCGCGCCGGAGGCGAGCAGCGCCTCGTTGACCGCGATCTCGTCGGCCAGCGTCAGGCTGCCGGCCGGTGACGGCAAGAGCGCCGAGCCACCACCGGAAATCAGCGCGACGACCAGATCATCCGCTGTCAGCCCCTGGACTTTTTCGAGCAGGCGTCGCGAGGCCTCAAGCCCGGCGGCATCCGGCACCGGATGCGCCGCCTCGATGATCTCGATGCGCTCGCAGGCCGCGCCATAGCCATAGCGGGTGACGACCAGCCCTTCGATCGGCCCGTCCCAGACCTTCTCGAAAGCCGCCGCCATCTGCGCCGAGCCCTTGCCCGCGCCAATGACGATGGTGCGACCCTTGGGCTTGGCCGGCAAATGATCGCGGATGGTCCGCTCAGGATCGGCAGCAGCGACGGCGGCGTTGAAGATGGATGTGAGGAAGGCCTTGGGATCGATATCGGTCATTTCGCTTCCGGCGGCAACGCAAGCTCTTGGCAATCGATACCCAGGTAGTCGCACAGCGCATCGACCACGACGCCGTGATCCTCGCGCTCCGGCAGGCCCGACACCGCGATCACGCCGATGACACCAGCGCCCTTGACCGTGACCGGAAAGCCGCCGCCGGCCAGTACAAAGTCCGATATTTCGAGGCCTTCACCGACCTTGAAGGCGCGGTCGGGGCGCTGCTGCTCCAGCACCATGCGGTAGGTGCTTCGCAGGAACCGTTTGACGACATTGATCTTGCGCCGGGCCCAGTCGGGATTGGAAGCGTTCGAGCCCGGCATCGCGGCATAGAACAGCGGCCGGTCGAAGGTCCTGATGTCGACGATAACCGGCAGGTTCCCGGCGAGCGCGCGGTCGCGGATGGCTGAACCGATCTTGAAGGCAACCGCCTCATCGAAGGCTGGAAAGACAAGAACCTCTTCCTGTCTCTTGATCAGAGCGATGTCGTCAGCAACGGCCATGTCGTTCCCCTGTCAACTTCGCCGCACGCTTTGGCCGATGGTTGCCGCCGGGTCAAGCGAGGAACACGTCGCAGTGTTCTAAATCGCCATGTCGGCCTTGGCCGGTCGCCCGGCCACATAGACCTCGCGCACGGCGCGGTCGTCGCCGAGCGTCTGCAAAAGAAACAGTTCCTGCGCCAACGTCTCGACCGTTTCCATCCTGAGCCGCATCGCCGGTGTTGCCCTGGCATCCAGCACGACGATATCGGCATCAGTGCCTTCGTCCAGCGTGCCGATCTTTTCCGCCACCGACAGCGCCTCGGCATTGCCGCGCGTCATCTGCCAGAAGGACTGGAACGGGTTGAGCTTCTCGCCGTTCTGCGCGATTACCTTGTAGCCCTCGTCCATGGTGCGCAGCATGGAATAGTTGGTGCCGCCGCCGACATCGGTGGCGGCGGCGATCCTGATCGGCTTGTCGCGGCGGCGAAAGCGCTGATAGTCGAACAGGCCGGAGCCGAGGAACAGGTTGGAGGTCGGGCAGAACACCGCCACCGAGCCGCTGTGCGAAAGCGCATCGGCCTCACGCTCGGACAGATGGATGCAATGGCCGAACAGGCTCTTCTTCCCCAACAGCCCGTAGTGTTCGTAAACGTCGGTGTAGTCGCGCGACCACGGATAGAGCTCCTGCGTGAAGGCGATTTCGGCATGGTTTTCCGACAGATGCGTCTGCATGTGCAGGTCGGGATGTTCGCGGCACAGCGCGCCGGCCATCTCCATCTGTTGCGGCGATGAGGTGATCGCGAAGCGAGGGGTAATGGCATAAAGCTGCCGTCCCTTGCCGTGCCATTGCGCGATCAGCGCCTTGCTATCCTCATAGCCGGACTGCGGCGTGTCGAGCACGCCGTCGGGCGCATTGCGGTCCATCATCACCTTGCCGGCGATGTTGAGCATGTTGCGATCATGCGACTCGGCGAAGAAGGCTTCGGCCGACGCCTTGTGCACCGAGCAATAGGCGGTGACCGTCGTGGTGCCGTGGCGCACCATCTCGTCGAGGAACAGCCGCGCGATGCGGCGACCATGCTGCGCGTTGGCGAACTTCGTCTCTTCCGGGAAGGTGTAGGTGTTCAGCCAGTCGAGCAGCTCCGCGCCGTAGGAGGCGATGACCTGCATTTGCGGGAAATGCACATGAGCGTCGATGAAGCCCGGCAGCAGCAGATGCGGCCGGTGGTCGATTCTTTCCGCCCCTTCGCCGGCCTGTTTCTCGACTTGCGCATAGGCGCCGGCGGCGACAATCCGGCCATCGCGGATCAGCAGGCCGCCATCCTCCTCGTAGCGCCAGGCGGAATGGTCATCGATGGTCTCGGGCCAGCGTACGAAGGACAGCGTTCGGCCGCGCAGAAGTGTCGAGGTCATGCTTACTTTCCCGCGCCTTCGAACCAGGCCACCAGCAGCGCCCGCTCCTTGTCGGTAATCTGCGAGACGTTGGCGGGCGGCATGGCGTGGGTGCGGCCGGCCTGCAGATAGATCTCGCGGGCGTGGTTGGCGATTGCCGCGTCGGTGTCGAGCATCACGCCCTTGGGGGCATGGTAGATGCCTTCATAGACAGGCTCCGCCGCGTGGCACATGGAGCAGCGGCCGAGCACGGTGTCGCGCACGGCGGGGAAATGCGCCGAGGCGACATAGACCTGCGCCGCCGCCGATTCCTTGGGTTCGCCGGTCAGCACCTTCGGCACGGTCGACAGCCAGATGATGATGATGAACAGGACGAGGGCGCCCAGCCAGGTCCAGTGCGGGTTGCCCTTGCGCGCATGGACGCTGTTGAAATAGTGCCGGATCAGCACCCCAATGATGAACACCAGCGAGGCGATGACCCAGTTGAATTCAGTGCCGAACGCCAGCGGGTAGTGGTTCGACAGCATCAGGAACAGCACCGGCAGCGTCAAATAGTTGTTGTGGAGCGAGCGCTGCTTGGCGATCTTGCCGTATTTCGGGTCGGGTTTGCGGCCGGCGATGAGGTCGGCGACGACGATCTTCTGGTTGGGGATGATGACCATGAAGACATTGGCCGACATGATCGTGGCTGTGATGGCGCCCAGATGCAGGAATGCGGCGCGGCCGGTAAACAGGTGGGTCAGCCCCCACGCGATGAACACCAGCACGCAGTAGAGCACCAGCATCAGGCCGGTGTCGCTCTTTCCCAGCGGCGAGCGGCACAACAGATCATAGACCACCCAGCCGACGCCGATTGTCGCCAGCGACAGCAAGATGCCGACAGGTACCGACATTGGCAGTACATTGGGATCGATCAGGAACAGATCGGCCCCGGCATAGTAGACGACGCACAGCATGGCGAAGCCGGACAGCCAGGTGGCGTAGGATTCCCATTTGAACCAGGTCAGGTGCTCGGGCATCTCGGCCGGCGCAACCAGATATTTCTGGATGTGGTAGAAACCGCCGCCATGCACCTGCCATTCCTCGCCAAAGGCGCCGACGGGCATGCCCGGACGCTGGCGCAGGCCGAGATCGAGCGCGACGAAATAGAAGGACGAGCCGATCCAGGCGATGCCGGTGATGACGTGCAGCCAGCGCACGGCGAAACTCAGCCATTCCCAGAAAATCGCGAAATCCATCATTGAAGTCGTCCCTGCCGATCACGCGACTTTACGGGCTGGAGCGCAAACGGAAAGAGGCGAGGTGCACGATGACTTTCAAAAAAAAATGGAAAATACTAGGCTGTTCCCGCGCAGCCGCATGAGAGCCACGAAACAGCATGGCCTATCTCGACAACATCGCCGTCTTCGTTCGCGTCGTCGAACTCGGCAATCTGTCGGCGGCAGGGCGCGACATGCGCATTTCGCCGGCGGTCGCCTCCAACCGCATCAAGGAACTGGAGAAGCATCTTGGTGTCAGGCTGTTCAACCGTACGACACGGCAGTTGATGCCGACCGAGCACGGCACGGTCTTTTACTCTGGCGCCAAGCAGGTGCTTGAGGCGATCACCGAGGCGGAAGCGGCGGTCTCGGCCCTGTCCGGCCAGCCACGCGGCACCATCCGCGTCACCGCGCCGCTTGGCCTCGGCCGGCGGCTGGTGGCCTCGGGCATCCCCGATTTCCACGACAAATATCCTGACATCGAGGTGCGGCTCAGGCTTTCGGACCACAATGTCGACATCATGAAGGAAGGCATCGACGTCGCCTTCCGGCTCGGCATCATCGAGGATTCCAGCCTCAGGATGCGCGGCATCATGGAATGCGAACGCGTGCTGGTGGCGGCACCGAAATATCTGGAGGCGCGCGGCGAGCCTACGGAACCGCAGGAACTGATCGGCAAGAAGCACGACTGCCTGATGCTGCGCTATTCCGGCGCGCGCGAATATGTGTGGACGCTGCAGACCCCCACCGGTCCGCAGAAATTCGAGGTGCATGGTCCGTATGATACGGACGATGGCGATGTGCTGACCGGCTGGGCGCTGTCCGGGCGCGGCATCATCAACAAGCCGCGCTTCGAGGTCGAGCCGTTCATCCGCGACCAGCGGCTGAAAGTCATCCTGAGCAGCACGCCGCCGACGCCGGTACAGTTTGCCGCCGTCTATCCCCACAAGAAGCTGCAGGACCCGAAAGTGCGGCTGCTGCTCGACTTCATGGCCGAGCGCTGCCAGCGGCTGATCAACGACCTTCTCGCGGGCAAGTGATAGCTGGCCGGCAAGAGACCGGCGGTTGGCCCAGTGCCGGCGGTTGCCATCCTGGGAAGCGGCGAACATAGTTCCGGACGTATGTCGTCTTGCAGGGACCATCGATGGACAACGGCGCCACAATGCATCTTGCCGTGTCGCTGTTTTCGGGAACCGCCGATCCATCACCCGAGCCGGAATTCGATCGTCTGGCGCGGTTTGCGCAAAAGGCCGAAGCCGCCGGCCTGGACATGGTGCTGCTTGCCGATGCCGCGCCGGCTTCCAGCAGCGATGCGGCGAACCGACAGGTGCCCTTCGAGGCGACGACCTTGCTGGCCGCCCTGGCGACGGTGACAAGCAGGATCGGCCTCGTCGCAATGGCCTCGACGATCGCCCACCAGCCCTACAATCTGGCACGCCGTTTCGCCTCGCTCGACATTATCAGCCACGGCCGCGCCGGCTGGCATGCGACGATGGTGCAGGCGCCACGCGAAGCGGCCAATTTCAGCCGGCCGGAGGGGTTTTCATCAGCCGATTTTCGCCGCCGCACGGAGGAATATATCGGCATCGTTCAAGGCTTATGGCAGGGCTGGGACGCAGACGCGCTGTTGTTCGACAAAGGCGGCGGCCGCTTCCACGATCCCGAAAAGATGCATCTGCTTGACCACAAGGGCGAATTCTTCTCCGTGCGCGGGCCGCTGAACGTCGCGCGATCACCGCAGGACATGCCGGTGCTGGTGCTGTCCGGCTTCTCGGAGCACGACCTGTATGTCGCCGCCCGCACCGCTGATGTCATCCTGCTGGACGAACGGTCGGCGGAAGACACCAAGGCACGCCATGACGATCTGAGGCGCCGCGTCGCCGCCCGTGGGCGGGACCCGGATGCCGTGAAGGTGCTGATAAACGTCTCGCCCGTCACCGGCGGGAAGCCGGCCGCCCTCGCCGACAGGTTGGAGGAACAGTTCCACTCGACAAGCTGCGACGGGTTCAACATCCTGATGCCGGCACAGCTTTCAGCGCTCGACGACTTGGTCGATCTGGTTTTGCCGGAGCTGCGGCGACGTGGCCTCTTTCGAGCGGGCTATCGCGGGACAACGTTGCGCTCGCATCTCGGACTTGCCGGCGGAGGCGACCAATGACTCGCCAGATGAAGCTCGGCGCCTTCCTATGGGCGACAGGCCACCACATCGCCGCCTGGCGTCACCCGAAGGCACATGTGACCGCCGGCATCGACATTGACCACTACATCCGGCTGGCGCGCACGGCGGAAGCGGCGAAATTCGACCTGCTGTTCTGCGAGGACGCCGCCGGCCTGCGCGAGGCCAATGTCGGCATCGCCAGCCAGACGTCACGCTCGATCGGTTTCGAGCCGATCAGCCTGCTGTCGGCTCTCGCCGTTCAGACCAGCCGCATCGGTCTCGTCTCCACCGCCTCGACAAGCTACAACGAGCCTTACGGGCTGGCGCGGACCTTCCTGTCGCTCGACCATCTGAGCGGCGGCCGTGCCGGCTGGAACCTGGTTACATCAGCCAGCCAGATCGAAGCCGCCAATTTCGGCTCGACCGGCTTGCGCCCACACGCCGACCGCTATGAACGGGCGAGGGAATTCGCCGAAGTGGTGACCGGGCTTTGGCACGGCAAGCTCGACGGGGCTTCCGGATCCGGTGGTCACGATGGCCAGAGCTTTTCGGTTCGGGACCCGCTCGACCTGCCGCGTTCGCCCCAGGGCGCGCCGGTCATGGTGCAGGCTGGCGCCTCGGATGTGGGCCGCGACCTTGCCGCCCGCACCGCCGACGTGGTGTTCACGGCGGCGCAGACTTTCGAGGAAGCGAAGGCCTTCTACGACGATCTCAAGGGGCGTCTGGCGGCCTATGGGCGCGAGCGGGACGACATCAAGATCATGCCGGGCGTCGCGCCCGTGGTGGCGGAAACGGAAGCGGAAGCCCGGGAAAAATACGAGGAATTGCAGGAACTGATCCCCGATGATGTCGGCGTGGCGCTGCTGTCCAGCTATCTCAGCATCGCCGACCTGTGGCGCTATCCGATTGACGGGCCGCTGCCGGAGTTGCCGGCGACCGAGGGCATGCAGAGCCGGCAAGCGCTGGTCATCGAGCAGTCGCGCCGCGACAACCTTTCCATTCGCCAGTTGGCCCGCCATTTCGCCGGCGCGCGTGGCCATTGGCGCATCGCCGGAACAGCGGTCCAGGTCGCCGACGCGTTGCAGGCGCGATTCGAGGGAGGCGCGGCCGACGGGTTCAACGTCATACCCTCTTACTTCCCCGGCGAACTCGATGCCTTTGCCACACTGGTCGTGCCGGAACTGCAGCGGCGCGGGCTGTTCCGCAAGGATTATGATGGCCGTACGCTGCGCGAGCATCTCGGGTTGAAACGACCGCTATAGCGCGACGAGCGCTCACGACGCCTTGCTGATGACCATGAAGCAGTGGACGTAATCCATGGCGTGCCCCTGCGGGGCGCGCGCCACTTCGGCCTGATAGGCGCCATAGAAATCATCGACGATGGCGGCCCGCTCGTCCGCTGGACGCGACGGATCCAGAGCGCCGGCAAACACCGTTTCCGACCATGAGCGCAAGGTCGGCACATAGGCTTCAGCGAAGCGAGCAGCGTCTCCGTGGCGGCGAAAATCGGCTGCGTAGGGGCAAGCCGTCACGGTGGTGGAGACATGGTCGAGCCGCAAGCCGGCCCGCGAGACCGCCGAGTTCGCGTCGGCGAAGGGTGCCGCGAATTCCACCTTGCTCTTGTAAAATTGCTGGAAGGTGGCGTTGCGGTATTCGGCGGCACTGATCCGGCCAGACGCGTGCAGTTCGCGCCAGTGCCTGGCAAAGGTGTCGAACATGTTGACGCCGCCAGTGTTGCCGAGATAGCGGCCTTCCTCGTCGACGCAGAAATTGGCCAGCACCAGCCTGCCGCCGGGCCGCAATTCGCGGGCGCGGTGGAGCAGGATGGTCTCCCAGTCGGCCATGGCCTGGGCGCGGAACCGCGCCTGCTCCCGCGGCGTCGCGCCGACCGCCTGCACATGATCGGCGATCATTGTCGGCCGGCTGCTCAGCCAGTGCATGGCGGTGGCCGAAAAGCCGAGCGACAGCGTACCGCTGGCCAGAATCTGACGATAGAAACTGGTGCCGCTGCCGAAGATGTAGACATCAGGCATGCCCGCCAGCGGCGCATCGGTCGGCGCGCCGAGCAGGCCCTGGGTCAGCCGGAACAGAGCGGCGAAATCATTGTGCGGCAGGTCGGTATAGGTGATCGCAATCTCGCGATCCGGTTCCCTGGCGCGGACGAGGCCAACGATCCGGCGCATCAGGTCAAGCGATGTGCCGCCGTCGGCGGCGCCGAAATCGGCCACTGTAAACGGCACTCCTCCGGCGAGCGGCTGCATGGCGGCGATGGCCCCGGCGACAAGATCGCCGGCACGGTCGATCACCGCCTTGGCCCCGACCGTGTTGGACGAGTAGTAACCCGCCCCGCGCATCGAGATCACTGGCATCGCGGCCTTGACGTTCATGCCCTTGCCCTTTCCGGTCTGGCTGAACTGTCCATCATTACGGCGCGCGCGCCGCTCATCGTCAAGTCTTGTCATTCGTCATCGGTCCTGCTGCCGCCGGCGCCGGTGGCTCGGGAACTGGCCGAAGCCGGCACGTAGGTTCTCGCCGCCATGGCGCCGAGTGCTTCGAAAACCGTGGGATCGATGCTGGCACGTCGGCGCCGGTCCGGCTCCCGAACGTCGTCCGGGCCACCGCTTATCGTGACGTCGGCATCCGGCGCCAGCCAGCCGGCGTCGCCGGCTTTTGCGGCGATGGCGCCGCCAGCGACATCCGCGCACGCGCCCCTCCACGACACGTGCACCCGCACATCCCAGAGCGCGGCGAAGCCGACCAGCCATAGGGGATGGGCCACCCGGTCGATCCGCAGCGGATGGCCCATGAGCAGGCCGGGCCTATCCGCGATCAGCGCCCCGGTACGGATTGGGCAAAGGCAAGAACCATCGGTGGGCGCCGAAATCGCCGATCCCGCCTCTGCCGGGAACGACAGAGTTGGCGCGGCCAGGGACGGACTATCCCGCGCCAGTGCCAGCAGGGACGGTGCCCAGGGCAGCCCGCCGGCGGCAAGCGCCCTGGCGCATTTGCCGATGTCGTCACAAGGTCCCCAATTGAAACCGGCGCCGCGCGCGGCCTTCGCCGCCAGCATCTCGACCTCGTTCAGCGACAGCTCGATCACGATATCGCCCTGGCCGGCTTCCGCGCGACAATGTCCTCGGGAAAGGGCGCGCCCGCAAACAACGAGATGCGCAGCCATCGGTCGGAACGCGGATCGAAGCGACTGGCGCCGAAGAAGGCGAGCTTCGAGCGCAGCAGGTCGATCGGCCGCATCGTTGCATCGATCAGATTGCCGCGGATTTCCGTGTAGGGATTGCCGGCGGCCAGTTGCACCCGGCGCACGACGTGGCGCCATTGCGGCTGCCCCAGCAGCAGGTTCGCGACCGGGCTCTCCGACGGCTCGGCCTCCAGCACGGCGGCCAGACGGCAGATGTCGCGAGCCACCGCCAGCGGCTGCTCGCGTTCGGCACCCGGCTCGCTGTGCCGCTCGCCAAGGCGTGGCTCGAGCTTTTCCTCGGAAACATACCAGAAGCGAGCATCGGCTTCGGCCGAGCCGAAGTCGTAGGCCAGAGCCCAGCCATAGTGCGTTTCGATCAGCCCGCGCAGCGCGCCGCAGCTCATGGCGCCATCGATCCGGTAGACCGCCGCCTCGTCACAAGCCATGGTGTCGGCGAGTTCGTCGACCAGCGCGCCGTGCGGCTCCAGCATCAGGGCGACCATCGCTTCCTGCCCTTCGAGCGACAGGTTCTGCTCGGCGAAGCGATAAAGAGCTTCCCAGGGCTGGGCTTCGCCAGCCAGAATGCTACCGGCCTTACCGCTGATTTGATCGCAGTCGGCCGCCAGCCGCAGAAGCGCTGCCCCCTGCGCCGTATCTTCCGTCTTCCAGCGGCGGATGTTGTCCTGCATCGCGGCCAGGGCTGCGAGAAACCCGTCAATGCTGCCGCGGTCGGCCGCCGCCAGCGAGCGGACGCGCGCCAGCGCCGTCTCGCGCGCCAGCATCCAGCGGTGCAGCAGGAAGGGATGGCGCACCAGAAACGGCGCCATGCCGAGGCCGGTGGAATTGCCAACACCGAGTTGGCGGCGCAATTCAGGATCGAGCATCGCAGCGCGACCGGGCGCGCGCCGTCGGGCCATGTGTTCGGCCAGCGCGATGGTGAAGGATCGGATGAGCCAGACGGTCAGCATTTCTGCACGGAACGGTCCGGCAAATTCCGGTCTTTGCGAAATGCGGTCGCGGTCGGCAATGCCGAACTTGCCATTGCCGTAGACCGCCGTGGTGCGCATCAGATAGCCGACATTTTCGATCTGGACGGCGTCGGGCTGACGGCCTTCGGCCAGCCTTTCGACGACATGGGCAAACAGCCTGACGCTCTTGTTGGCGCGCGACAGGATCAAGTCGCGTTCACTGAATCGTCCCGCTTCCTGGAGCGGCACATTGGCGGCGAGCCGCGCGATCTCGGCCGCGTCGGGCACGCCGTCATAGAGCACGTAGCTGGTGTCCCACGCCTCGGCGATGACCCGGTCGGTGCGCATGGCATCGGCCAGCGGCGTCGAAAAGGCGACCAGCGAATAGGTTCGCATCGGCATGTCGACCCGGATGACCGCATGGCCGAAACCGTCGTTATCGAGTTCCCACGCAGCAGGCGCGACTTTCCATGCTTCCCGTTCGGCTTGCCGCATCATTGCCCGCAGGAAGCTCAACCGCGTCGGATGCGAGGCCCCCATGCGGTCCAGCCGCATGACGACGTCAGGCGGCCGCAGGGCGATGGTGTTCACGGTGAGGCGCCTGAAGATTTTTCGCCGCGAAACACCCGTTGCATCAGCCGTACCCAATTCCCGCCCATGATGCCGTCGGCTTCGGTTGGCGAGAACCCCGCCCGCAGCAGGCCGGTGCGAATGCCTGGAAAGTCCCGATTGGACGAAAACCACGCCGGTTGGGCTGGCAGCACCGCCGGCCCGTTCGGATTGTCGGCCGACGCAAGCGTCCAGCGTCCGTTGCGCATCCATCTGATCACCGAATCGTCGTGGCCCTGACAAAGGTCGGAACCGATGCCGATCCGATCCACGCCGATCTGTCCGGCAAGTCTAGCTGTCATCGCGCAGAAGGCCTCGAGCGTGCAGGCACTGCCGCCGGCCAGATGATGCGGATACAGCGACAGGCCCAGCATGCCGTCATTGGCGGCGAGCGCGTCGATCACCCTGTCGGAGACGTTTCGGGCCGTATCGCGCCACCAGCGCGGATTGGCGTGCGTGACCGCGACCGGCGCGTTGGAAGCCTCGATGGCATCGAGTGTGGTGGCTTCGCCGGCATGCGACATGTCGATGACCATGCCGAGGCGGTTCATTTCCCGCACCACTTCCCGGCCCATCCGGGTCAGGCCGCCATCGTAGCTCTCCTGCCAGCCGGTCCCGAGCAGCGACTGGTTGTTGTAGGTCAGCTGCATGAAGCGCAGGCCAAGATCGTAGAGAATGGAAACAAGCCCGAGATGGGCCTCAATCGGCGACGGATTCTGCACGCCGAACAGGATCGCCGTGCGTCCGCTTTGCCTGGCTGCGGCGATGTCGGCAAGGCTCGACGCCTTGACGATCAGATCGGCATTGTCGGCAAAGCGCCGGTCCCAGGCAATGATGCGGTCGACCGTCTCGCGGAAGTTCTCGTGGTAGGCGATCGTCGCATGGACCACGTCGACACCGCCGTCGCGCATCTCCTCGAAAATCGCGCGCGACCAGTTGCAGTATTGCAGGCCATCCATGACCAGCGAAGCCTGGGGATCGAAGCCGTCTGCCAAATGCGGACACTCACCGTGGCTAGGGCTGCGCTGACGAAAGCAGCCGCTCCCCAGAAGATCGGATCATTGGCCAGGTTGCAATCCGATTGTTCTGAGCCAGGGGCGAAATCGGCTCAGGGATGCATCATCCGGGCGGTGCCCGAGACCCTGATCGAGCTGCCCGGCGTCGGCGGAATGTCGGCATGCAAACGCGAGCGCATGCCCATGTCCTCGCCCTGCACGATATCTATCGCACCGCCATGCGGCCAGCCAATGTCGCGCAGATAGCCGGCGAAGGCGGCCGTCGACGCTCCCGTTGCCGGGTCCTCATACACGCCACCGGAGGCGAACGGATTGCGCGTGTGGAACAGCCGAGGCGTTTCGGCATGGGCGAGCAAGATCGTCACCAGCCCTTCGCGCCGCATCAGGGCTTGTCCGGTTTTCAGATCGTAGCGCATGGCGGCCAGCGCCTCGCGCGACGTGAGCACCAGCACAAGATGGTCCGCGCCGCCATGGATCAAGGCCGGTGGAATGGCGGGGTCGAGATCGCCTGAAGTGTAACTGAACAGCGCCAGTGCCTCGGCAATCAGTTCCGGCGGCGCCGGCTTGCTGCGTGTCGGCGGAGACTGCAGGGCGGCGGCGACGTTCGCGCCATCACGGAACCCTTCGACGGTGATGCTCGCCTGGTTGAGGGTCAACGGGAAAATCCCATCGCCAAACTGCCCGACCAGCGCCGCACCGAGGGCGATGGTGGCATGGCCGCAGAAGGGAACTTCCGATTCCGGCGAGAAATAGCGGACCCGCCAGCCATTGCCGTCGGGCGCGGCAAAGGCGGTTTCCGAGAACCCGACTTCGGCCGCCATGCGCTGCATCGCGGCTGCATCGGGCAAGACATCGCCTATCAGGACTCCGGCGGGATTGCCGCCGGCATCGCCATCCGAAAAGGCCGCGATTTTCAGTACGTCCATCTGCTTCCACCTCGTACTGCCAAAGCGCGCAGGAAACACCTTCCCAGGTGATTTGAGAACCGAAGAAATCGATGAGCAGCTGTGACCTGACCGATGAGGTTAGCCGGCTGTCACCTTGTCACACGGCGCCTGAAGGTCGGCATTTGACGCGGCTGTGTGAGCGACCAGCGCCGTCATGATCTCGGCGGCCGCGAGCGCCGCGATGACTTGCGGGCGCTTGTCCTTGACGCCATCTCCGCCGATCGGCGAGACGAGGCGGGCGAACTCCACTTCGCTGCCATCCGCCGATTTCAGGAACCAGTTCCTGAAGGTGGCTTTCTTGGTCTTCGAGCCGATCATGCCGACATAGGCGGTGTCGCCGCGTTTCAAGGCTTCGGCGACAATCAGGAAATCCAGCGCGTGGTCGTGGGTGAGGATGGCGAATGCGGAACCGGCCGGAGCGTTTCGCAGCTCGGCCTCAGGCATCGGCGTCAACCGCGTCTCGATGGTTTCCGGCATGCCTTCCAGCGCCTCGGCCCGCGTCTCGATGACGACGCCGTGCACCGGAAGAAGTGCGATGGTCGAGGCCAACGCCTGACCGACATGACCACCGCCGAAGATGTAGACATGCGGCAGATGTGCCTCTTCGGCCTCCGCCGCAGCAATCAAATCGGCTGCACGTGCGGCATCGACGAGCCGGATCAGGACTTCGACGCGCCCGCCGCAGCACTGGCCGATCTCGGGGCCGAGCGGCACGTCGAGCGTCGCGCAGACCTCCCCAACCTCGATGCGGCTATCCCGCCCTCTTGGGGAGGAGAAAAGCATCTGCCGTGCCTTGTCGATGGCCATGTATTCGAGCTGGCCGCCGCCGATGGTGCCAAAGATCGCCGCTTGCGAGACGAGCATGAAGGCGCCCTTCTCGCGCGGTGTCGAGCCTCTGGTGCCCGCCACTTCGACCAAAGCGATGCGGCCTTGACCAGCAAGGAAGTCTTTCAGACTCTGCACTTTCGAGTTCATCATTCGCATTCCCGTGAGGGAAACATAGGCTTTTTCGGTCTGAATTGCACGTTCTGCCAGCCTCAGGCCTTGGCCTCGCCTTTCAGCCGCTCGATCGCCATCAGCACGCGTTCGGGTGTCGCGGGGGCATCAAGGCGCGGACAGATCTTGTGGTCGGCGACGCTCGCCACCGCGTCCGACAGCGCATGCAGCACCGACATGCCGAGCGGGAAGGGCGGCTCGCCGACCGCCTTGGAGCGGTGGATCGTCGGCTCGCTTGCTTCCGGCCAGTCGGCCAAGGTCACGTTGAAGATCTTCGGTCGGTCGGAGGCGAGCGGGATCTTGTAGGTCGACGGCGCGTGGGTGCGCAGCCGGCCCCTCTCGTCCCACCACAGTTCCTCGGTGGTAAGCCAGCCCATACCCTGGATGAAGCCGCCCTCGACCTGGCCAAGGTCGATGGCGCGGTTCAGCGAGCGGCCGGTCTCGTGCAGGATATCGGTGCGCTCGACCATGTACTCGCCGGTCAGCGTGTCGACCGAGACTTCCGAGCACGAAGCTCCATAGGCGAAATAGTAGAAGGGACGGCCCTCGCCCTTGTCGCGGTTCCAGTGGATTTTCGGCGTCTTGTAGAAGCCCGCTGCTGAGAGCTGGATGCGGGCCATGTAGGCCTGCTTGACGAGGTCGGCGAAAGCGATCTCCTGGTTACCGATGCGCACCCGGTTGGGTAGGAATAGCACCTGGTCGCGCGGCACCTGGTATTTTTCAGCGGCGAAATCGGTCAGCCTATCCTTGATCTGGCGGGCGCCATTCTGCGCCGCCATGCCGTTGAGGTCGGTGCCGGACGACGCCGCCGTGGCCGAGGTGTTCGGCACCTTGCCGGTGGTGGTCGCGGTGATCTTCACCTGGTCGAGGTCGATCTGGAATTCTTCCGCCACCACCTGTGCCACCTTGACGTAGAGGCCTTGCCCCATCTCGGTGCCGCCATGGTTCAGATGCACCGAACCGTCGTTGTAGACATGCACCAGCGCGCCGGCCTGATTGTAGTGCGTGGCCGTGAACGAGATGCCGAACTTGACCGGCGTCAGCGCCAGCCCGCGCTTGATGAAGCGGCTGTTGGCGTTGAAGGCCGATATCTCGCGTCGCCGCCGCGCATAGCTGGCGCTTTCCTCCAGCTCGGCGACGATGCGCTGGATGATGTTGTCCTCGACCGTCTGATGGTAGGGCGTGATGTTGCGGTCCGAGGTGCCATAAAAGTTCTTCTTGCGGATCTCGAGCGGGTCCTTGCCGACGGCAAAGGCCACTTCGTCGATGACGCGTTCGGCACCGACCATGCCTTGCGGACCGCCGAACCCACGAAAGGCGGTGTTCGACACGGTGTTGGTGTAGAGCGGCGCCGACTGGGCATGCACCGCCGGCCAGAAATAGGTGTTGTCGCAGTGGAATAGCGCGCGGTCTGTGACCGGGCCCGACAGATCCGCCGAGAAACCGCAGCGTGCGGCGAACATGAAATCGACGCCCAGAATGCTGCCTTCATCGTCGAAGCCGACCTCGTAGTCGATGAGGAAATCATGCCGCTTGCCGGTGGCGATCATGTCGTCGTCGCGGTCGGGCCGGATTTTCACGGCGCGACGGTGTTTCTTGGCAGCGATGGCTGCAAGCGCGGCAAACTGATTGCCTTGCGTTTCCTTGCCGCCGAAACCGCCGCCCATGCGGCGGATTTCCACCGTGATGGCGTTGCTCGGCACGCCGAGCGCATGGCTGACCATGTGCTGGATTTCGCTCGGATGCTGGGTCGAGGAATAGATGGTGACGTCCTGATCCTCGCCGGGAACGGCCATGGCGATATGGCCCTCGAGATAGAAATGCTCCTGGCCACCGACGCGCATTTTTCCTTTCAGCCGGCGCGGCGCCTGACGGATCGCTGTAGCGGCATCGCCGCGCTTCAGCGTGAGTGGGGGCGTGACGAGCTTGCCCTTCTTCGGATCGAGCGCGCCGATGTCGGTGACGAAAGGCAATTCCTTGTACTCGACCTTGGCCAGCCTGGTGGCACGTCGCGCCTGCTCGCGCGTTTCGGCAATGACGCAGAAGATCGGCTGGCCGAAGAACTCGACCTTACCGTCGGCGAGCACCGGCTCGTCGTGGCGGCCGGTCGGCGAAATGTCATTCTCGCCCGGCACGTCCTTTGCCGTCAGCACGTCGACGACTCCGGGGGCTGCACGCACCGCCGAAAGGTCCATGCGTGTGATGGTGGCGTGCGCGGCAGCCGAAAGACCGAGGCAGCCATGCAGCGTGCCGGCAGGTTCCGGCATGTCGTCGATATAGACGGCGGTGCCGCTGACATGCTTGTGCGCGGAGTCATGACGCTGATCGGTGGCGACGCCGCCGGCGATCTTCTGCGCCTTCATATTGGGGGTGGCGTGCTTGTTCATCATGCCGCCTCGTGCCTTGAAACCTGGATCGGCGCCCTGGTTCCGCTGGTCTCGGCGAAGAAACGCAGCAAAAGGTTACGCGCCGCCAGCGCCCGGTATTCGGCCGAAGCCCGCATGTCGGTCAGCGGCGTGAAATCCGTGGCATACTGCGCCATCGCCGCCTCGACCGTCTGTTCGGTCCATGGCTTGCCGAGCAGCGTTTTTTCGACAGAAGACGCCCGCTTCGGCGTCGCCGCCATGCCGCCATAGGCGATGCGGACGTCCGCGACCGTGCCGTCCCTGGCCAGTGACAGGAAGAAAGCGCCGAGTGCCGCCGTGATGTCCTCGTCGCGGCGCTTGGTGATCTTGTAGACAGCGAATTTCGTTGCCTTGGCCGGCACCGGCACATGCACCGCCTCGACGAATTCGCCTGATAGGCGGTCCTGCTTGCCATAGGCAATGAAGAAGGTTTCCAAGGGGATCGTGCGCCGCTTCTTGCCCTTGCGCAGCGTCAGACGCGCGCCGAGCGCGATCAAGGGTGGCGGCGTGTCGCCGATCGGCGAACCATTGGCGATGTTGCCGCCGATGGTGCCCATGTTGCGGACCTGTTCGCCGCCGATGCGGTCGAACAGCGGCCCCAACGCCGCGATGCGCTTGGCCAGCGTCGAGAATGCTTCGGTGTAAGTAACGCCGGCGCCGATCGAGATAACGCCCTTGTCTTCCGAGATGGTGCAAAGCCCGTCGAGATCGCCGATGAAGACCACCGGAGAAATATCGCGCATGTGCTTGGTCACCCACAGGCCGACATCGGTCGAGCCGGCAACGATGGTGGCGCCGGGTTCCTTGTCGAGCACGGCGGCGAAATCGTCGACGTTGGCCGGCACGACGAGGCGCGCCTTGCCGGCGCCGATCTCGACCCGCGCGCCGTCATGCATAGCCTCGAGCCTTGCCGTGATCGCCTTGCGCTCCACCGCCAACGGATCCTTCGCGGCCTTGCCGTAGCTGGAGATGGCATGCGCCGCGCGCATGATCGCCTCGTAGCCGGTGCAACGGCAGAGATTGCCCTGCAAGGCCTTTTCGATAGCGGCGTTCGATGGGTTGGGCGATTTCATCCACAGGCCATAGAGCGACATAACGAAGCCCGGCGTGCAGAAGCCGCATTGCGAGCCATGGCAATCGACCATCGCCTGCTGCACCGGGTGCAGCTTGCCAGCCTCACCACGCAGGTGCTCGACGGTCACGACATGGGTACCGTCCAGCGAGCCGAGGAAGCGGATGCAGGCATTGACACTTTCATAGACCGGCCCGTTGGCCGAAAGCTTGCCGACCAGGACAGTGCAGGCGCCGCAATCGCCTTCGGCGCAGCCTTCCTTGGTGCCGCGCAGCGACCGGTTGAGCCGCAGCCAGTCGAGCAAGGTCTCGTCGGGCGCCACCTTTGCGAGCGTGACGTCCTCGCCATTGAGGATGAAGCGGATTTCGTTGCGGATATTGACCTTGGCCACGCCTCAGCTCCCCCTGTAGGTCGAATAGCCGTAGGGCGAGACGAGCAGCGGCACATGGTAGTGCACCGGCTCGGCCATGCCGAAGCGGATCGGCACGCTGTCAAGGAAGGCCGGCTCCGGCAGCTTTGTTCCCTGCCGCCGCAGATAGTCGCCGGCAGCGAACACCAGTTCGTATTCGCCGGTGCGGAATTCCGCGCCCGCCAGCAGCGGCGCGTCGCAACGGCCATCGGCATTGGTGACAACAGTCTTCAGATGTGTCCGCGCGTCGCCGTTTAGGTGAAAAAGCGCGATCGACAGCCCCGCCGCCGGCTTGCCGGTCGCCGTGTCGAGGACATGGGTCGTCAGACGCCCGCCATCGGCTTTCGACGTTTCTGCCATTGGCCGCCTCCCATTTCCAGTATGAACGAATTGGCCCGATACAATCGAACATAGTGATGAATTGTGCGCCAATTAAAGGCCATGCATAAGTCCTGGTCGAGCGGAGCGCGACAAAAACACTTTCAAAAATTTTCGGGGGAATGCGCTGGCAATCCTTTCGACTATCCTCACCCCAATATCCGGCAGGAGTGACAATGCGTTACGAACGGGACATGCGCGGCTACGGAGCCAATCCACCGGATCCGAAATGGCCTGGTGGTGCGCATGTCGCCGTACAGTTCGTCGTCAACTACGAGGAAGGCGGCGAGAACTGCGTGCTGCACGGCGACAAGGCTTCGGAAGCCTTCCTGTCGGAAATCGTCGGCGCCGCACCCTGGGTGGGGCAGCGCCACTGGAACATGGAATCGATCTACGAGTACGGCGCCCGCGCCGGTTTCTGGCGGCTCCATCGCCTGTTCACCGAGGCCAAGGTACCCGTAACCTGCTACGGCGTCGCCACCGCGCTCGCCCGGTCGCCCGACCAGGTCACGGCGATGCAGGAAGCCGACTGGGAGATCGCTTCGCATGGGTTGAAATGGATCGACTACCGCGACCACAGCGCCGAGGACGAGCGCCGCGATCTCGAAGCGGCGATCAAGCTGCATTATGAGGTGACGGGGACACGCCCGACCGGCTGGTACACGGGCCGCACCTCGGTCAACACGGTGCGGCTGGCGGCGGAAGAAGGCGGCTTCGACTATGTGTCGGACACCTATGACGACGAACTGCCTTATTGGTTCGAGCACGAGGGCGGCACACAGCTCATCATTCCCTATACGCTCGACGCCAACGACATGCGCTTCGCCACGCCGCAAGGGTTCAATTCGGGCGACCAGTTCTTCGCCTATCTGAAGGACAGCTTCGACACGCTCTATGCCGAGGGCAAGGAAGGGCGGCCGCGCATGATGAACATCGGCCTGCATTGCCGCCTCGTCGGGCGGCCCGGCCGGGTGGCGGCGCTGAAACGCTTCGTCGACTATGTGAAGTCGCACGACAAGGTCTGGCTGGCGCGACGCATCGATATCGCCAAGCACTGGCAAGAGGTCAATCCTTACCAGCCGGCGGAACTGCGTCCGTCGAAGATGGAATTCGAGACCTTCGTTCACACCTTCGGCGGCGTGTTCGAGCATTCGCCATGGATCGCCGAACGCGCCTATGAGCTGGAACTGGGCCCGGCGCACGACAGCTCAGGCGGCCTGCACAATGCGCTTTGCCGCATCTTCCGCGCCGCGAGCGAGATTGAGCGGCTCGGCGTGCTCAACGCCCATCCCGACCTTGCCGGCAAACTGGCAAAAGCCAAGCGGCTGACGGCGGAATCGACCAGGGAACAGGCCTCGGCGGGCCTCGACGCGCTGACAGACAAGGAGCGCGAACTGTTCTCCAAGCTCAATGCCGCCTACGTCACCACCTTCGGCTTCCCTTTCATCATCGCGGTGAAGGGCAAGACCAAGGAGGAAATCCTGGCGGAGTTCGAAACGCGCATCGGCAACAGTCGCGGCGTCGAATTCGAGACCGCCTGCAAACAGGTCGAGCGCATAGCGCTGCTCCGCCTCAAGGACATGCTTCCACAATAGGTTTGAACCCATGGATACGATCAGGATGCCCGAGCGAACCTATTACGCGCCGCATGGCGGCCATTCCGGCCAGAACGAGCTGCTGACCGGGCGCGCCGTCTTCACCGAGGCTTATGCCGTCATCCCCCGGGGGGTGATGCAGGACATCGTCACCAGCGCCTTGCCGTTCTGGGACAAGACCCGCGTCTGGATATTGTCGCGACCGCTGTCCGGTTTTGCCGAGACGTTCTCGCAATACATCGTCGAGGTCGAGCCCGGCGGCGGCAGCGAGCGACCGGAACCCGATGCCGGCGCCGAGGGCGCCCTGTTCGTGGTCGAGGGCGAACTGACGGTTCTGCTCGCCGGCAAGAAGCATAGTTTGAGGCCCGGCGGGTTTGCCTTCCTGCCGCCGGCAAGCGGCTGGACGGTTCGCAACGAAGGCAAGGCCGATGTCCGCTTTCACTGGATTCGCAAGGCCTACGAAGCCGTCGATGGCTTGGAGACACCTGAAGCCTTCTTCACCAACGAACAAGAGATCGCGCCGTCGCCGATGCCCGGCACCGAAGGCCGTTGGGCAACGACGCGTTTCGTCGATCCGGCCGATTTGCGCCATGACATGCATATGACCATCGTCACGCTCGAGCCGGGCGCCGTCATTCCTTTCGCCGAGACCCATGTCATGGAGCACGGCCTCTATGTGCTGGAGGGCAAGGCGGTCTATCGCCTCAACCAGGACTGGGTCGAGGTCGAGGCCGGCGACTATATGTGGCTGCGCGCCTTCTGTCCGCAGGCCTGCTATGCCGGCGGCCCGGGGAAATTCCGCTACCTGCTCTACAAGGACGTCAACCGGCACGCCAAGCTCGGCGGGGCGGGCCTCGGGGATCGCACGCGGTGACCCGCATCGTCGCGCGGCCGCTGACCCGCGAGAGCTTTGCCGAGTTCGGCGACGTCATCGACATGAGCGGCAGCAATCACTACCCTATCAATGGCGGCAAGGCCGAGCGCTACCACGATCTCGCCACCGCGGAAGCGGCAGGGCCGAACGCCCGCGTGCTGATCTCGATGGTGCGCGGCAAACCTTACGAATTGCCGCTGAAGCTGAGCATGGTCGAGCGCCACCCCCTTGGCAGCCAGGCCTTTATCCCGCTGTCGCCGCGCCCGTTCCTGGTCGTCGTCTGCCATGACGGCGACGAGGGACCGGGCGAGCCGCACGCGTTCATCACCGCGCCCGGACAAGGCATCAACTATTCCCGCAATCTCTGGCACGGCGTGCTGACGCCGATCGGCGAGACGCAGGATTTCCTGATCGTAGACCGTGGCGGCGACGGCTCCAATCTCGAAGAATTCCATTTCTCGCACGCCTACGAGATCCATCTCCCATAATTTTTTGTGCATGTCGTTACCCCAAAACCGAGGGCACTTTTGGGCGACATGCAGCAGGAGACCCGAAAATGACCGACATTTCGCTGATCGACCGCCTGCTCGACGTCATCGAGCACGACATCGTGCCGAAGACGGCAGAAGGCGTTGCCCATGGCAACAAGCTGTTCGGCGCGGCGATTCTGCGCAAGGACGACCGTTCGCTGGTGCTGGCCGAGACCAACAACGAGGTGGAAAACCCGCTCTGGCATGGCGAGGTGCATTGCCTGAAGCGTTTCTACGAAATGCCGAAGGCCGAGCGCGTCGATACCAGGGACGCCATTTTCCTCGCCACGCACGAACCCTGCTCGCTGTGCCTGTCGGCGATCACCTGGACCGGCTTCGACAACTTCTACTATTTGTTCAGCCACGAGGATTCGCGCGACAGCTTTGCCATCCCGCATGATCTCAGGATCCTGAAGGAGGTCTTCACCCTCGACCCCGGCGGCTACAACGCCGAGAATGCCTATTGGAAGAGCTTTTCGATCCGCAGGCTGGTGCGGTCGCTGCCCGAGGCCGAGCGCCAGCGGCTGGAAACGCGCATCGGCAGGATTTCGACCCTCTACGACGACCTGTCCGGAGCTTATCAGGCGAGCAAGGCTGAAAACGACATTCCGCTGAATTGACGCGGATTGACCAGTCGAATTCGTTGGCTGGCCCACGACGCGACCCCACCGGCTCCATCATCTGGCGATCCTGGAGTCCCTCATGAAAACCGTCACCGAATTTCCCCGCAAGGTCGTCGAATTTCCGGACATGGCCATCGTCATGCCGGATGGCTGCCGGCTGTCGGCGCGGGTGTGGATGCCGGAGGATGCCGGCGATGAGCCGGTGCCGGCGATCCTCGAGCACCTGCCCTACCGCAAGCGCGACGGCACGATTTTTCGCGATCAGCTGACGCATCCCTATTTTGCCGGTCACGGTTATGCCTCGATCCGTGTCGACATGCGCGGCAATGGCGATTCCGAAGGGTTGATGGACGACGAATATTCCGAGCAGGAATTGCAGGACGCCTGCGACGTCATCGCCTGGGCGGCAAGCCAGCCCTGGTGCAACGGCAATGTCGGCATGATGGGCATTTCCTGGGGCGGCTTCAACTGCCTGCAGGTGGCGGCCAAGCAGCCGCCGGCGCTGAAGGCGGTGATCAGCCTGTGCTCGACCGTCGACCGCTATGCCGACGACATCCACTACAAGGGCGGCTGCCTGCTGATCGAGAATTTCGGCTGGGCATCGACGATGCTCTCCTATTCGTCGCGGCCGCCGGACCCGCTCTTGGCCGGCGACGTCAGGTGGCGCGATCTCTGGCTGACAAGGCTTCAGAACCAGCCCTTCCTGGCACCGCTATGGCTGAAGCATCAGCACCGCGACGCCTACTGGAAACGCGGCTCGATCTGCGAGGATTTTTCCGCCGTCCATGCGGCGGTGCTGTCGATCGGCGGCTGGCATGACGGCTACCGCAACACCGTCTCGCATCTCGCCACGAACATCGAAGCCCCGGTCAAGGGCATCATTGGTCCCTGGATTCACAAATACCCACACTACGCGGCACCCAAGCCCGCCATCGGTTTCCTGCAGGAAGCGCTGCGCTGGTGGGACCATTGGCTGAAGGGTATCGATACCGGTGTCGAAGCCGACCCGACCTACCGTGCCTATGTGATGGACAGCGTGCGCCCGGCACGCTGGCACCCCCAGCGGCCGGGCCGCTGGGTGGCGGAACAGGAGTGGCCATCGCCCACCATCAAGACTCAAGTGATTGAGCTTGTTCCGGAGGGCAGCAAGGCGGCGATCGTCGCCTCGCCGCAGAGCTGCGGCCTCGCGGGCGGCGAGTATTTTCCGTTCACCTTCGGCCCGGAACTGCCGGGCGACCAGCGCCCCGACGATGCGCTGTCGGTGTGTTTCGACCAGCCGCCGCTCACCGAGGCGATCGACATCGTCGGCGCGCCCGAAGTCGAGGTCCACCTATCCTCCGACCGTCCGCAGGCCAACATCGCGATCCGGCTGTGCGACGTGCATCCCGATGGCGCCTCGGAACTGATCTCCTATGGTGTGCTCAACCTGACGCACCGCAACTCGCACGAATTCCCGCAAGCGCTGGTGCCCGGCGAAACCGTGTCGGCGCGCGTGGTGCTCGATCAATGCGCCTATCGCGTGCCAGCAGGCCACCACCTGCGTATTGCCGTTTCGAACGCATATTGGCCGATGATCTGGCCGTCGCCAGAACCGGTTCAGCTCACCATGTCGGCCGCGACGCTGTCCTTGCCATTGCGCCCGTTGGCGACAGGCGCCGAAGTGACGTTCGCCGAACCGGAAGGCGCCACCCCCTGGGCAACGGAAACCGTCCGCGCCACCAGTTCCGAGCGCCATGTCGATCGCGACGAGAAGAGCGGAATTGTCACGCTTTCCATAGTGGACGATTTCGGCGAAGTGCGCGATCTCGCCCATGGGCTGGTCAATGGCAGCATTGCCCGCGAGACCTGGACGATCCATCCCGACGATCCGCTATCGGCCTCGGGAAAGACGCACTGGACGCAAACCCTGTCGCGAAATGGATGGTCGGTGCGCACGGAGACATCGGCGGAAATGCGATCCGATGCGCAAAACTTCATCGTCAGTGCCAGAATCGAGGCCTACGAGGGCGAAATGCTCGTCTTCGAGCGCAATTTCGAGGAAAAGGTGCCGCGCGCACTCCTTTGAGCCTCGATTGAGGCTCGCTTTCATTGGTCCAAATGCGACGCGCGATTTACGCCACGGCATGTCGCATTCGGTCTTGCTTACCGCTTTCCCTTGCGGTCATTATTCTCCTCACAAGAAACAAGAAAATCGGCCGCAGAGTCGAACCAACAGAGTGAGGAACTCAACATGTCAAACGAACTGGAATTCCTTAGCCGGCGTGTCGCGTCGGGCAAACTGAGCCGTCGTGATTTTCTCGGTCGGGCGGCGGCGCTCGGCGTCACCGCGACCTTCGCTAACTCCCTGCTTTCAGGTGCGGCGCGGGCGGCTGGCCCGGTCAAGGGCGGCACGCTCAAGGCCGGCCTAGTCGGTGGCGAATCCACCAACAGCCTCGACCCGGCTCTGTTCATGACGCAAGTGCCGTTCGCCTTCGGCAAGATGTGGGGTGAAATGATCGTCGAGCTGTCGCCGGAGGGCAAGCTCGAGAACCGCATCGCCGAGGAGATCGGCTCATCCGACGACGCCAAGGTGTGGACGCTGAAGATCCGCGACGGCGTTGAATTCCACAATGGCAAGACGGTGACCGCCGAGGACGTGGCCGCCACGCTCGAGCGCCATTCGGACGAAAAGTCGAAGTCCGGCGCACTCGGCTACATGAAGGGCATCGAGACCATCAAGGCCAGCGGCAAGGAAGTCGTGCTGACACTGAAGGAGCCGAATGCCGATCTTCCCTACCTGCTCAGCGACTATCACCTGATTGTCCAGCCCAATGGCGGCAAGGACAAGGCCGATGCAGGTATCTCGGCCGGCCCCTACAAGGTCACCACCAACGAGCCCGGCGTGCGCCATGGCGGCGAACGTTTCGCCAACTACTGGCAGGGCGACAAGATGGGCCATGCCGACCAGATCGAGATCATCGTCATCAACGATGCGACGGCGCGCACGGCGGCCCTGCAGGGCGGCCAGGTCAACATGATCAACCGCGTCGAGCCGAAGATCGTCGACCTGATCAAGCGGGTGCCGGGCGTGACCATCCGCAACCATTCCGGTCCCGGCCACTACGTCTTCATCATGCATTGCAACACGGCGCCGTTCGACAACAACGATTTGCGCATGGCGCTGAAGCTGGCGATCGACCGCGAGGAGATGCTGAACAAGGTACTGCGCGGCTACGGCTCGCTCGGCAACGACTTCCCGATCAACGCGGCCTATCCGCTGTTCACCGAGATCGAGCAGCGCAAGTACGATCCCGACAAGGCCAAGTTCCACTACAAGAAGTCGGGCCATGACGGCTCGATCCTGCTGCGCACCTCGGATGTCGCCTTCCCCGGTGCCGTCGATGCCGCGCAGCTCTTCCAGCAGAGCGCGGCCAAGGCCGGCATCACGCTCGAGGTCAAGCGCGAGCCTGGCGACGGCTACTGGTCGGAAGTCTGGAACAAGCAGCCCTTCTGCGCCTCCTACTGGGGCGGACGCTCGACACAGGACCAGATGTATTCGACCGCCTATCTGTCGACGGCGGACTGGAACGACACGCGCTTCAAGCGTCCCGATTTCGACAAGATGGTGCTGGCGGCGCGCGCCGAGCTCGACGAAGCCAAGCGCAAGGCGATGTACCACGACATGGCCGTCATGGTGCGCGATGAAGGTGGTCTGATCCTGCCGATGTTCAACCAGTTCATCGACGCGACCGGCGCCAAGGTCGACGGTTGGGTCGATGATCCGCATCAGGAATTGATGAACGGGTATGCCCTGGCGAAGTGCTGGCTCCAGGCTTGAGCCCGGCTTTGCGGATATGTCTTCACCCATCCTGAAGCTAATTGCCCAGCGCATCGCGCTGGGCATTCTCTTGTTGCTGGCCGTTTCGGTCCTGATTTTCGCCGGCACCCAGATCCTGCCCGGCGATGTCGCGCAAGCCATTCTCGGACAATCGGCGACGCCGGAGTCGCTCGCCAATCTGCGCGAGCAGCTCGGGCTCAACGATCCGGCCTATATCAGGTATTTCCGCTGGCTCGGCGGCGTGCTGACCGGCGACCTCGGCACGGCGATGTCGAGCGGGCAGGATATCGCAACGTCGATCAAGGGACGGTTGTGGAACACGCTGTTCCTCGCCTTCTGGGCTGCCATCGTCGCGGTACCGCTGGCGATCATCCTGGGCCTGATCGCGGTGCGCTACCGCAATGGCTGGGTCGACAAGCTGATCTCCGGACTGGCGCTCGCGTCGACCTCCTTCCCCGAATTCTTCATCGGCTACGTGCTCGTCTATTTCTTTGCCGTGAAATGGCAGATCTTTCCGGGCATCTCGACCGTCTATGACGGCATGCCGTTCGGCGAGCGCATGCAGGCCATCGCCTTGCCGGCGACGGCGCTGACGCTGGTGGTGCTGGCCCACATGATGCGCATGACGCGGGCGGCGATCCTCAACGTCATGCAGTCGGCCTATGTCGAGACAGCGGAACTGAAGGGCCTGTCGGCCTTCAACGTCATCCGCAAGCATGCCTTCCCCAACGCGATTGCGCCGATCATCAATGTCGTCATGCTCAACCTCGCCTATCTCATCGTCGGCGTTGTCGTGGTCGAGGTGATCTTCGTCTATCCCGGCATGGGGCAATATCTCGTCGACCACGTCACCAAGCGCGACGTGCCGGTGGTGCAGGCGGTGGGGCTGATCTTCGCCGCCGTCTATATCGGGCTGAACATCATTGCGGACATAGCGGCGATCGTCGCCAATCCGCGCCTTCGGCATCCAAAGTAAGGGGGCGGGTATGCTCGATATCAAACGCATCCCCATCCCGGCGCTGATCGGCATAGTCCTGACCGCCTTGTTCGTCCTGGCGGCGATCTTCGCGCCGTGGATCGCGCCGCATGGCAATGGCGAGATCGTCGGCGACGTCTGGGAACCGATGTCGGCGACGCATTGGCTGGGCACCGACAATCTCGGCCGCGACCTGCTGTCGCGCATGATCTACGGCGCCCGCATCACCCTGTTCATCGCGGTGCTTGCCACAGCGCTGTCGTTCTCGCTGGGCGCCATCCTCGGTTTCTCGGCGGCGGTGTTCGGCGGCTGGTTCGACACGCTGCTGTCGCGTCTCGTCGACTTGCTGATGTCGATCCCGACGCTGATCATGGGCCTCGTCGTGCTCTCCGTGCTGCCGTCCAACCTGGTGACGCTGATCCTGGTGATGGGCATTCTCGATTCGACCCGTGTCTATCGCCTGTCGCGAGCGGTCGCCGTCGACATCAATGTCATGGACTATGTCGAGGCGGCCAAGCTGCGCGGCGAAGGCAGCGCCTGGATCATCTTCCGCGAGATCCTGCCCAATGCGCTGTCGCCGCTGGTTTCGGAACTCGGCCTGCGCTTCATCTATGCCGTGCTGTTCCTGTCGACGCTGTCCTTCCTCGGCCTTGGCGTGCAACCGCCGGATGCCGACTGGGGCGGCATGGTCAAGGAAAACAAGGACGGCATCGTTTTCGGCATCGGGGCTGCACTAATCCCGGCTGCGGCGATCGCCATGCTGGCGATTTCGGTCAATCTTGTCGCCGACTGGGTGCTCAACCGCACGACAAGCCTGAAGGGAGGACGCGGCTGATGGCCGACAGCAAAGCGAAGCCTGGCGTGCTGCTCGACATCCGCAATCTGCGCATCGAGGCCACGGTGTATCCGCCCGGCGAGCCGCCGAAGACGATCACCCTCGTCCACGACGTCTCGCTGACGCTGGAGAAGGGCAAGGTGCTGGGGCTGATCGGTGAATCCGGCGCCGGCAAGTCGACGATCGGCCTGTCGTCGATGGGCTATGGCCGCGGCGGCGTGCGCATAACGGGCGGTGAGGTCATCCTCAACGGCCGCGACATCCTCAAGGGCGGCAAGGAAGGCTTCCGCAAGCTGCGCGGCCGCGAGGTCTGCTATGTCGCGCAATCGGCGGCGGCCGCCTTCAACCCCGCGCACAGGCTGATGGACCAGGTGGTGGAAGCCACGCTGCTGCACGGCACGGCGACGCGGGCCGAGGCCGAGAAACGCGCCGTCGCGCTGTTCAAGAAGCTCAGCCTGCCGAACCCGGAAACCATCGGCGAACGCTTTCCGCACCAGGTGTCGGGCGGCCAGCTGCAGCGCGTGATGACGGCGATGGCGCTGTGCTCCGAGCCGGACCTGATCGTCTTCGACGAGCCCACGACGGCGCTCGACGTGACGACGCAGATCGACGTGCTGGCTGCGATCAAGGACGCCATCCGCGACACCCATGTCGCGGCGCTCTACATCACCCATGACCTTGCCGTCGTCGCCCAGGTCTCCGACGAGATCATGGTGCTGCGCCATGGCCGGCTGGTCGAATGGGGGGGCACGCGCCAGATCATCAAGGAGCCGCGCCAGGAATACACCAATGCGCTGGTGTCCGTACATGAGATCGAACATGCCGAACAGAAGCCAGGCACGACGCCATTCCTGTCGGTAAAGAACGTCACCGCCGCCTATGGCGGCGGCCACGTCAAGGTGCTGAAGAACGTCTCGGTTGACATCTATCCAGGCCAGACGCTGGCCGTCGTCGGCGAATCCGGTTCGGGCAAGTCGACGCTGGCGCGCGCCATCACAGGGCTTTTGCCGCCCGAACAGGGCACGGTGACCTTCGACGGACGCCCGTTGGCCAACCGGCTGGCCGACCGGCCGAAGGAGGATCTGCGCCAATTGCAAATGATCTACCAGATGGCCGATGTGGCAATGAACCCGCGCCAGACCGTCGGCACCATCATCGGCCGGCCGCTGGAGTTCTATTTCGGTATGCGCGGCAAGCAGCGCGACGCCCGCGTCGCCGAACTGCTCGACAAGATCGAGATGGGCAAGGGTTTTATCGACCGCTACCCGGCCGAGCTTTCGGGCGGGCAGAAGCAGCGCGTCTGCATCGCCCGTTCGCTTGCCGCCAAGCCAAAGCTGATCATCTGCGACGAGGTGACGTCGGCGCTCGATCCGCTGGTGGCGCACGGCATCCTCGAGCTCCTGCTCGAATTGCAGAAGGAGGAGAACGTCGCCTATCTGTTCATCACCCATGACCTCGCCACGGTGAAGTCGATCGCCGATTCGATCGCCGTGATGTATCGCGGCGAGGTGGTACGCTATGGGCCGAAGAGCAAGGTGCTGACACCGCCCTTCGACGCCTATACCGACCTTCTCCTGTCATCGGTCCCAGAGATGGAGATCGGCTGGCTGGAAAAGGCGATCAAGGGACGGCGCATGGCCAGCGCGGGGAACTAGAACAATTCCAGGAAAAACATGAAACGGTTTTCCCGGGAAAAGCGCGTAGCGATTTCCCTAGGGAATTGCGCCAAAACAAAGGGATGGACCTGACCCGCCGGCCAGGGAAGACGGCTGCCGTCATCCGCATGCAACACTCCAGCGCCACACGTCCTTCTGGGCGGGCGCGCCGCTCGTGTGAAATTGTTTCAAAGGGGGTAGAAAAATGAAAACTGAACTCGACCATCTCGCTGAACTCGCCGGCCAGGGGCGGATATCGCGGCGCGACTTCCTCGGCCGCACCGCGGCACTGGGCGTATCTGCGGCGCTGGCGACGACACTGGCGGGAAAAGCCTTCGCGCAGGCGCCGGTCAAGGGCGGCATCCTCAAGGCCGGCCTGCAAGGCGGCGAATCGACCAACAGCCTCGATCCGGCGCTCAACCTCAGCCAGGTCACCTACAGTTTCGGCAAGCAATGGGGCGAATACCTGGTCCGGCTGATGCCGGACAACAGCCTGACAAACATGATCGCCGAGGAGATCGGCGCCGCCAAGGACGCCAGGACCTGGACGATCAAGGTGCGCGACGGCATCGAATTCCACAATGGCAAGACCGTTACCGCGGAAGACATCGCGGCCACTATCGAACGCCATGCCGACGAGAAATCGAAGTCGGGCGCACTCGGCATCCTCAAGAACATCAAGGGCGTCAAGGCGAGCGGCAAGGAAGTCATCGTCACGCTTGGCGACGCCGATGCCGACTTCCCCTATCTGATGGCCGACTACCATCTCGTCATCCAGCCGAATGGCGGCAAGGACAATCCGAATGCCGGCATCAGCGCCGGCCCCTACAAGGTCACCGTCAACCAGCCGGGCGTGCGCCATGGCGGTGAGCGCTTCGCCAATTACTGGCAAGGCGACAAGATGGGCCATGCCGACCAGATCGAGATCGTCGTCATTAACGACGCGACCGCAAGGCTTGCCGCCCTGCAGGGCGGCCAGGTGCACATGATCAACCGCGTCGAGCCCAAGGTGGTCGACCTAGTCAAGCGCATTCCGGGCGTCACCATCGAGAACGTGTCGGGCAAGGGCTACTACCCGTTCAACATGTTCTGCGACACCGCCCCATTCGACAGCAACGACCTGCGGATGGCGTTGAAACTCGCCATGGACCGCGACGAGATGCTGGAGAAGATCCTGCGCGGATATGGCTCGGTCGGTAACGACTTCCCGATCAACGAAGCCTATCCGCTGTTTTCCAGCGACATCGAACAGCGCAAGTTCGATCTGGAAAAGGCAGCTGCGCTCTACAAGAAGTCCGGCCATAGCGGCTCGATCGTGCTGCGCACCTCGGATGTCGCCTTCCCCGGCGCCGTCGATGCCGCCCAGCTCTACCAGCAGTCCTGCGCCAAGGCCGGCATCAAGATCGAGATCAAGCGCGAGCCGGGCGATGGCTACTGGTCGGAAGTCTGGAACAAGCAGCCCTTCTCGCTCTCCTACTGGGGTGGGCGCGCCACGCAGGACCAGATGTACTCCACCGGCTACGTTTCGACCGCCGACTGGAACGATACGCGGTTCAAGCGGCCGGAATTCGACAAGATGCTGTTTGCGGCGCGCGGCGAGCTCGACCAGGCCAAGCGCAAGGCGATCTACCACGACATGGCGGTGATGATGCGCGATGAAGGCGGGCTGATCGTGCCCTTCTTCAACCAGTTCATCGACGCCGCCGCCACCAACAAGATCGGCGGCTTCGCCAAGAGCCCGATCGGCGAAATGATGGATGGTTATGCGTTGGCTGAGTGCTGGCTGAACGCATAGTCAAATCATGCTCGTTTGATTCACCTGCAGGAACGCCGTGTGCCCGGAACGGCACGCGGCGTTCCCTTATCAACTGCCAAACCGCATGGAGCAGCCCATGGCGCTCAAATCCAAGCTCTTGCTGATCATCCTCGATGGCGTGCCTTACCGGAACTGGCGCCGGCTGATGGGCAATCTCGAAGGCTGGGTGCAATCGGGCGAGGCGCGGGTCTGGACGATGCGCTCCGTGCTGCCGTCGACCTCCGCCTGCTGCTACGCCTCGATCCACACCGGCGTATCGCCACAGGTGCACGGCATCCTGTCCAACGAGAACCGATTCCGCGTCGGGCAGCCCGACATCTTCTCCGAAGTCAGCAAGGCCGGCGGCAAGACCGGCGCCGTCACCCATTCCTACTGGTCGGAATTCTTCCGCGCCTATCCGTTCGACCTGGTCGAGGACATGGAATACGATGAGCCGGGCGGGCCGATCACGCATGGCCGGTTTCACACCATGACCGGCTACAACGCCCGCAACCAGATGACGCCAAGCGACGTCGACCTATTCGCGACGCTGACCATGCTGACCAGGCGCCATGGCATCGACTACGGCATCCTGCACACCTGCACGCTGGACTCGATGGGCCACCGCTTCGGCCACGACTGCCACGAGATGGACCATGCCGTCTATGCGATGGATGGCATGCTGGCGGCTTTCCTGCCGCGTTGGATCGAAGCCGGCTACGAGGTCATGGTCACCGCCGACCACGGCCAGACCGATCGTGGCCACCATGGCGGCCATGACGAGGAGATGCAGGATTTTGCGTTGTACTATTTCGGTCCAGGCCAAGGCCCACAGGCCGACACGCTGCTCGACCAGCTGCAACTGGCGCCGACCATCTTGAGCCGCCTCGGGGTGCCTGTGCCGGCGACGATGAAGGCGAAGCCGTTCCTGAGCTGAGTGCGGTCTTCCCTTCTCCCCTTGTGGGAGAAGGTGGCCTCACGAAGTGAGGTCGGATGAGGGGTGTTCCAGCTTGGCGCCGACGGCACTCCGTCACCCACCCCTCAACCGTCTCGGCGCTGCGCGCCGATCCACCTTCTCCCACAAGGGGAGAAGGGAAGACCCTGCCACTGGCAACACTTCCTTTCTTCGGTTAGCCTCCCCAGAATTCCTTGGCGGAGGATGAACCTTTTTGGACGGTGGGTTCAATAGGTCATTGCAACACCTTCTGTAGCCTATCGGCGGGCGTTTCGAAGTCCAGGATTTTTCGGGGGCGCTGATTGAGCCGCAGGGCAACGGCGTTGAGTTGGTCCTGCGAGACGTGGGAGAAGTTGGTAGCTCTGGGGAAATACTGCCTGAGCAGACCGTTGGTATTTTCGTTGCTGCCGCGCTGCCAGGGACTGCGCGGATCGCAGAAGTAGACCTGTAGGTCGGTGGCAACGGTGAAGCTCTTGTGCCGAGCCATCTCCTTGCCCTGGTCCCATGTCAACGAGCGCCGCAACTCTTCGGGCAATGT
>NZ_FMXM01000058.1 GCF_900103325.1 Mesorhizobium qingshengii
CGGCGCGCCTGGGCCGAGGTCATTCCATTCTTCGCGTTCCCTGACGACGTCCGCCGGATCATTTACACGACGAACTCAATAGAGGCGTTGAACTCGAAACTTCGACGGGCTGTCAGGGCCAGGGGCCATTTCCCCAGCGACGACGCGGCGACCAAGCTGCTCTATCTGATCTTGAACCGATCCGAGAAAGAGTGGAAAATGCCGCCACGTGAGTGGACCATGGCCAAGGCCCAATTCGCTGTCATCTTCGGCGAGCGCTTCATCAGGGCAATGGCTGCATAATGTTCAACAGCCCGCCCGCACACGGAATTCCTGACAGTCCCAAAAACCGCAGCCTACTTCGCGAGGGAAGTGACATGAGGTGCTGGATGTGTCCCGATCAGGCTTCCATGCCTGGCTCAACCGCAGCCCCAGCGCTCGCTCCCGGCATGACGAGATCCTCGTTTCCAGGGTCGACCGAAGCTTCAATAGCAGCGACCGCACCTATGGGTCTCGTCGCGTCTGGCATGACGTGCTGGCCGAGGGCCTCTCTGCGCCAGGAACGACATCGACCACCGCACCACCAAGGCCAGGCACCCATGCCATGGACCAACGGCCAGGTCGAGAGGATGAACCGGACTATCAAGGACGCAACCGTCAAGCGCTTCTACCATGAGAGCCACGATCAGCTCCGGCAGCACCTCGCCGACTTCGTCGCAGCCTACAACTTCGCTCGCAGACTGAAGACCCTCAAGGGCCTCACCCCATAAGAGTTCATCTGCAAGGCCTGGGCTGCACAGCCGGAACGCTTCACGCTAAATCCGCTCCAGCAAATGCCGGGACTAAACATCTAGGTGGTTGCGGAGGCCATGCCCCATCATTTACAGGTACACTCAGTGCTCAAATCATGGCCATGCCGCCATTGACGTGAATGGTCTGGCCGGTGACGTAGGCGGCTTCGTTGGAGGCGAGGTAGGCGACGGCGGACGCCACTTCAGCACCCGTGCCCATGCGGCGCGTCGGGATCGCTGCCATGATCGCCTCTTTCTGCTTGTCGTTGAGCTTGTCGGTCATGGCCGATTCGATGAAGCCCGGGGCGACGCAATTGACGGTGATGTTGCGGGTAGCGATCTCCTGCGCCAGCGACTTGGAAAAGCCGATCATGCCGGCCTTTGAGGATGAGTAGTTGGTCTGGCCCGAATTGCCGGTGATGCCAGAGACGGAAGTGATATTGATGATGCGGCCATGGCGACGGCGCATCATCGGATGGGTGAGTTCGCGCGTCAGCCGGAAAACGGCGGTCAAATTGACCTCGATCACGGAGTTCCAATCGGCGTCCGACATGCGCACGAACAGGCCGTCCTTGGTGATGCCGGCATTGTTGACCAGAATGTCGACGCCTTCGAGTTCGGCCTCAGCCTTCTGGCCGAGCGCCTTGACTTCGTCGCGGTTCGACAAGTTGGCCGGGAACAGCTTGACCCGATCGCCGAGTTCGCCCGCCAAGGTTTCCAGTTTCTCGATGCGGGTGCCGTGCAGGCCGACAATGGCGCCTTGCGCATGCAGCACGCGGGCAATCGCCTCGCCTATGCCTCCCGATGCGCCGGTGACGAGCGCCTTGCGGCCGGTCAGTTCGAACATTTCTTATCCTTTCTCAAATCCTGCTTGCCGGTTAGTTCAGTGACCTCTAAATCGAGCCGGAAATCCTAGGGTTCGATGGGATGCCTTGCTCGACGCTCCTGATCCTCGCCAAGACCTCGGCCCGCGAGGTATATTCGTATCCGGCCCAAAACCGCTCGGGCACTCATGAGCGCAGGGCGCAAGCGACCCTGCCCGGATTTGTATGTCTCAGCGCTCCTACACCTGTTTAAATGCTAAAACTGCGTTCATGCCGCCCATAGCAAATGCGTTGCTAATGGCCACACGCACCTTGCGCTCGCGTGGCACGTTGGGCGTGACGTCCAGATCGCAATCGGGGTCTGGCTCGCGATAGTTGGCGGTCGGCGGTACGATCCCCTCTTGGATCGCCCTCACACAGGCAATCATTTCGAGCGCACTCGCTGCGCCGAGGCAATGCGCGTGGGTGGACTTGGTGGAAGAGACGGACATCGAACAAGCATGCGCACCGAAGACCCGCTTGATCGCCGCCGTTTCGACCTGATCGTTGGCCTTGGTGCCTGTGCCGTGCGCGTTCAGGTAGTCCACGTCCTCGGGATTCAGCCTCGCATCGGCAAGGCATGCGCGCATCGCCGCCTCCGGCCCGTGAACTGCCGGCGCGGCGATATGGAAAGCATCAGCAGACAGGCCGATGCCGGCGACCTCGGCAAGAATTGTAGCGCCGCGGGCAACAGCATAATCATAGTTTTCCAGCACGGCCATGCCTGCCCCTTCGCCCAGCACTAAGCCCTTTCGGTCAGCGGAGAAGGGCCGGCAAGTATCCGGAGCGAGCACGCGCATTGCTTCCCACGCCTTCACCACAATGAATACGAACGGCGCGTCGCTGCCTCCCGCAAGCATCACGTCCGCACGGCCGGCCCTGATCTGGTCGACAGCTGAAGCGACCGCATGATTGGCTGATGCACAGGCGGAGGTCACGCCGAAGACCGGCCCGCGCAGGCCGAGGCTCATGCTGATATGGCACGCAGCCGCACTCGGCATCGCCTTCACACCAGTGAACAGATCAATGCGTGCCGCGGCTCCCAAAAGGAGGGCGCGATAGGCCTTTTCGGTCGCGTCGTAGCCGCCGAAACCAACGCCCACAGCTGCGCCGAAGCGATGGGCATTTGACTCATCGATGGAAAGTCCGGCCTGTCGCATCGCTTCGCGCGCTGAAATTACGGCAAGCAGGCTGAAGCGGTCCATCGAGAGGAGCTGCCTGCGGTCGACGTCATGCTCCGGCAGCTTCTTGATCTCGGCGCCGATCGTCCCCTCTAGCCCATGAAGCTGTGGATTGATAATCGGGCCGATGGCCGAGCGGCCATCGCGCATGCCCGTCCAAATGGAGGCGACATCGGTGCCCAGTCCACAAAGCCCGCCCAATCCGGTGATGACGACGCGCCGATCCATTCAAGCCGCCTTGCTGAGCAAGCCGCGAATGGCTTCCACCATGTCGCCGACATTTTGGAGATCAGACCAGGCCTCCGCCGTGTTCATTTCGAGCTTGATGCCGTAGGCCTGCTCAAGATCCCAGAGAACGTCCGCCAGTCCCAGAGAGTCAATGCCAAGCCCAGTCAGTTCCGTCGCAGTCGTGATGTCGCCGACGTATTGCGCAGTGATGCCCTCGGAACTCTCCGATTCGATGCGTTTCTTGATTATCTCAATGATTTCCGTTGCAAGTTGATCAGTCATTTCTGCTCCTTTGATTTTCAATTTGTTTTACGTGGCGAATTAGCCAAGGGGCTGTGCAACTGACAAAGCCCTATGCTCATTAAAGCCGGATGAATTCTGGCCGCTCTTTGGCGCAGGCTCCGTCTACGAGAACGTCGCCGGCATCCAATGTTGCGCCAACAATCGAGGTGCAAAGTGGATTGGGAGATCGTCAAAGGTCATACACGCTGCGATCTTCTGCGCCACAACCCCAGTCACTCCAGGCTCGCACCTGCAGTTCAGAAGTTTCATAGCTCCGAACCGTTCCGGTCGATCACGTCCCCCGGCGGCCATTCGTCGATCGAGCGTCCAATGGGCGACACCAAAACGATCACGTCCTCCAGGCGTGTGGACGGCAAGTCATGATGCACATTTGCACGGCTCGACCGTACTTTAACGCCCGGCACGATGGCCGCTATACCCTCTCTGCAGAACCTCTCCACATGGCTACGCATTGCGTGGCGAACCGTGCCGAAAGCGAAGGGAACGGCTAGCTGCTGCAGAACTGGATGCACCATGCGCATTGAAAAGCTGATTCCGAGCTTCTCTAGATCCGGCCGAACCCCGTACAATCCTAACTCAGCTACTAAGAGATCGACCTCGCCCACCTTGATGAATCGTCGCAGTATGCCGACGTGTGCGGCTATACCCTGCGCGTCGCTAGCAATTAAGCGGACTTCCGGTCTCGCGCCGGCCCAACTGCGACCGCCTTCGAACGGCTTTGCGTCGAAGCTCCCAATTCGGCCATAGATCTTTCGGAAGAAGTCGGAGAGTTCGACATGGTCGGTCAGTTGCAGGTCATTTTCCCAGCACAATCTCCACTGCACGGCTGAGCGCATGGAAGAATTTCTCCTTTCGGGCTGTCCGTAAGACGCTCATCACGGCATAGAGGGCAGCGGTGATCGGCGCGTCAGGTGTTTGTCCATGCAAGATTCCAGAACGACAATAAAATCCTTTGTTTCGATGTAAGGTATCCACTCGATGGATGGCCACTCGATGGACGACCGCGGACATGCATTTCAAGCAGCTTGATTTAAAGCTCCTCGTTGTGCTCGACGCGCCGCTGGCGGAGGGCAACCTGTCAGCGGCGGCACGCCGCACCAACCTCAGTAAGCCGGCCACGAGTGCGGCTGTTGCCTGGCTGCGCGAGTTTTCGGCGATGAACTATTCAGCATGAGCGGTCGCGAACGTATTCTGAATCACGCGCGATAGCACTTGGCCCTGCAGTTCGCGATGCCCTCCTGTAAATCCAGTCCTCGATTATTTCATCAGATCCGTTTAACCCAGTTCGATCTGATCGCCGCTTTAGGAGGAGGCTCGTATGCGTAGGCTGTCCCACGAACAAGCAGCTGCCACGGCAGCTTACATTCGAGAGATATTTCTCGATGATGCACCTGTGCATAAGGTTCGGACGTTCGCAGAAGCCCTCAATCGAGGAACTGTTCTTGCTTGAGCATGGTCTTCAAAGACGTGTTGAAGTCGTTGTGCAGGGCTTCAGCATGATCCCCGCCCATGGTGTCGGGCACATCTCGTATGGGGACGATGCCCTTCCGACTGGCAGGCATTTCGAAAAACTTTCCCCCTTCAGATCGTCGAGCTTCCTCTGCCGCTTCCCGGTTTCACCGAAGCCGCCCAGTGGCCGGCACTGCACAATAGTGATCCGGGAAGTATCTGGATGCGGAAGATAATGGTGCAGGAGGCAACTCGGATGGCTGGCCCGTTGTGACACCGCAGAGGGGGCCAGGGGCACCTGTGTCTGCTACCCCCCGCTTTCGCCTCAACATAGCGCGCTGGATAAGATCAATGCTGGCGGCAAGGGTGTCTGCAAGATCGTCCAGTGTGTGGGCTTCCTTGACCAGCTCGAACGAAAAAGGGCCCGCGTAGCCACCTTCAAGCAGCGCCTGGATCTGGCTGCCATTGTCGGAACCACCAAGGAAGCGATCTGGGTAAATCCAGAAGCTCGGGTCGTTCACGCCTGAAATGTGCACCAGGCCAGTGAGCTCGCAAAACAACGATATTTCACCTGCCAGGGTGTGGTGGAAGGTGTCATGCACGAGGCGGAAGACGGACGAACCATCAACTTCGGCAATCGCTACGGCCGCTTCCTTCTTTGATGGAAGCGAGGAGGTTCGAAAGCCCAGCGGCTCGATGAGGCCGATGAGACCGCGCGACTGGAGGATCGGATTGAGCGCGTTTAGCGCGACGCGCAGACTGTCACGGCGCTCACCATTGCCGGCCCACGAGCCGTCGTTGACCGGCAGCAGCACGACCATCTTTGCTCCGCACGCCGCCGCATAGTCAGCAAGCTCGATCGCCTCAGCTTGACGCCTGAGAGTCCAGTCGTTGAAGCGTTGCAAGGCGTTGATGGAAATTATCGTGACGCCGGCGTTGGTAGCGGCGCACCGGATGTCTGCGGCCGGAAAGGCGCTTGCAACAGGATTGCTGAAATGATGGTCACGGATTTGAACCTCGGTCAGGCCATGGTCGCGCGCAAGTGAGAAAACTGCACTGACGTCTAGTGATGCCGCCGTCATGTGGTCGAGCGCAAAGCGAGGAGATACCTGGCCCATGGCGTGTTTCCTTCGAGAAGTGCGCGCCAGTTTCGCTTGTCTGGCATCTCTGCGAGTTGCTGCGCCGCAGGCCGATGCACAAACCTGAATGAAGCAGGTGAGTCAATTGAACGATTCTTGCATTTATGATAGAAATTGCGGCGCTACCTGATAAGATTACATCATTTCGGGTATTTTCCGGCAGAACATGTCGAACGGCAGAAATGCCTTCCGGGCGTCTTGGCGGTGCCGGTCTTTGATGGCGCCATCCATCAGCACTATCTGCTCTTGACGAAATCGGTGCTGTGGCAGAACGGGCGAGCCCTGTTGCATGGATCAGACTTTGGACGAGGCAACCCTATCCACTGCATTTTTCATGCAACGCGCTCGAACTTGGGCCGGCCAAGTTCTGTCATCCGGTTAAGAACACGGACGCCAATCTTCGCTTCAGTCTTCTGATTGTCAAAATGTCGCGCTTTGAGTTTGGGCCCGATCACAGCCTTCCATCGACCCATCTGGGTCTCAGCGCGACTGCGCTTGTTGTAGCCGGTGGATTTCTGCCATGCCATCCGCCCTTTGGTCTGGATTTCTGCAATATGGCGATCGCGGACAGATGGAACCAGCACCGATTGAGGGCTGGCAACGGCAGTCTT
>NZ_FMXM01000008.1 GCF_900103325.1 Mesorhizobium qingshengii
CCCTTTTCGGTCTTCTTCACCGGCGCCGCCGCATTGATCTGCGTGCGCAGCGCCAAGAGCGCATCGAGCTCGCAGTCGAGCGTCAGGTAGAAATGCGGGATGGTGGTCTTGGCCTCGACCAGGCGGCGCGCGATGGTCTTGCGCATATTGTCATGCGGAACGAGCTCGTAGGAACCTTGCTCGAACAGTTTCAGCACCTGATCGTCCGACATCGCCCTTACCGGCGCGGCAGGCGCGGCGGCCGGAGCGCCAGTGGGCGCGGCCTTCGCACCAGGCTTGGCGCCGCCGGCTATCGCCGCGTCGACATCGGCCTTTACCACCCGGCCATGCGGGCCGGTGCCGGATATACTAGCGAGGGCAAGGCCGGCCTCACGGGCCAGACGGCGAGCCAAAGGTGTAGCGCGCGCAACAGATGGCGATTGGCCGATCTCCCCCCTCGTGGGGGAGATGCCCGGCAGGGCAGAGGGGGGCGTGACAGAGTACGACGTTGGCGGGGCAGCGCCCCCCTCTGTCGGCCTCGCCGACATCTCCCCCACGAGGGGGGAGATTGGCGCTTTGTCCTGCTTTGCCGCGGCAGCATCAGCCCCATAAGCCTCATCGTCGGCATAGATCCATGCAACCGGTGCTCCGACCGGAATATCGACGCCCTCCTTGCCGGTGACGTTACGCAGAACGCCGCTGGCCGGCGCGTCGATCTCCATCGCCGCCTTGTCGGTCTCGATCTCGAACAGCACATCGCCCTTCTTGACCCAGGCGCCTTCCTCGGCAAACCAGCGCGAGATCTGTCCGGTCGCCATGTCCATGTCGACCTTGGGAAGAATGACTTCGGTCGGCATCGCTCAGCGAACCCCTTTCACGAGCTCGCGCGCGGCGGCAATGATGTCGGGAACCTGCGGCACCGTCGCCTTCTCCAGTTCGGGATTGTAGGGGATCGGCGTTTCGGCGCCGCCCAGCCGCACGATCGGCGCGTCGAGGTAATCGAACGCTTCGCTCTCGGCGATCATGGCGCTGACCTCGGCGCCGATGCCCAGCGTCTTGACCGCCTCGTAGACACACATCAGTCGCGAGGTCTTCTTGACGCTGTCGATGACGGTCTGCTTGTCCATCGGCCGGATGGTCCTGAGATCGACGACTTCGATGTCGATGCCTTCGGCCTCGAGGGCCGCAGCGGCTTCGAGCGCCTTGTGCACCATGATCGAGGTGGCGACGATGGTGAGATCCCGGCCCTCGCGACGAATGTCGGCCTTGCCGATCGGCACCGTGTAGTAGCCTTCCGGCACCGGGCCCTTCATCTTGTAGAGCAGCTTGTGCTCGAAGATCATCACCGGATCAGGATCGGCGACCGCCGCCAAAAGCATGCCCTTGGCATCATGGGGCGTCGCCGGCTGGATGACCTTGAGCCCGGGCACATGGCCGAGCCAGGCCTCGAGGCTCTGGCTGTGCTGGGCCGCCGCCCCGGTACCGGAGCCGGCGGGAAAACGCATCACCACCGGAACCGAAACCTCGCCGCCCAGCATGAAGCGCATCTTCGCCGCCTGGTTGACGATCTGCTCCATGGCGAGCGTGGCGAAATCGGAAAACTGGAATTCGAAGATCGGCCGCATGCCGGTGACGGCAGCACCCACCGCGACGCCGGCGCCGCCCAGCTCCGAAATCGGCGTATCGATCACCCGCTCGGTGCCATAACGCTCGACCAGATCGCCGGTCACCTGGAAGGCGCCGCCATAGACGCCGATATCCTCGCCCATCAGGAAGACGCGTTCATCCATGTCCATGGCGATCGCCATGGCTTCCTGGATCGCCTGGGCGTAACTCAGTTCACGCACCATCGCGTCCATCAAGCCTGCTCCGTATAGACATAATCCTGAACGGTGCGGATATCCGGAGACGGGCTCGCCTTGGCGAACTCGATGCCGTCGGCGATCTCTTGCGCCACCGCGTCGCGAATGGCCTCGATGCCCTTGTCGTCGATGAAGCCGAATTCGCGCAGCTCGCTTTCGAACAGGGTGATCGGATCGCGGTTCGACATCCAGTCCTCGATCTCCTCCTTGGTGCGATAGCGATTGCGGTCGCTCTTGGAATGACCGCGATGGCGATAGGTCTTAGATTCGATCAGCGTCGGCCCCTCGCCCGCGCGGGCTCGGGCGACAGCCTGGTGCGATGCCTCGGCGACTTCGGAGAAGATGTTGCCGTTGACGATGACGCCCGGCATCGAATAGGCGGCGGCGCGGTCGGCAATGTTCTTGACGGCGGTCGAGCGGGCCGTCGATGTCGACATGCCGTAGCCGTTGTTCTCGCACACGAAGATCACCGGCAGCTTCCAGATCGCGGCCATGTTCAGCGCCTCGTGGAAGGCGCCTTCATTGTTGGCGCCGTCGCCGAAGAAGGAGACCACGACCTTGCCGGTCTTCATCATCTTGGAGGACAGCCCCGCGCCAACGGCGATCGGGATGCCGCCGGCAACGATGCCATTAGCGCCGAGATTGCCCTTGGCGACATCGGCAATGTGCATCGATCCGCCGCGCCCCTTGCAATAGCCGGTGGTCTTGCCGAAGAACTCGGCGAACATGCGCTTGACCTCGGCGCCCTTGGCGATGCAGTGGCCGTGGCCGCGATGCGTCGAGGTGATCTGGTCATCCTCGGCAAGCGGCATGCAGATGCCCATCGCGCTGGCTTCCTGTCCGATCGACAGGTGCATGGTGCCGTGGATGAGGCCGCGCGTGTAGCACTCCTCCGCGCCCTCTTCGAAGCGGCGGATGAGGTACATCTTGTGGAGCACCTGCTTGAGCTGCTCGGCGCTGTACTGGCGATAGACGAAGGGCAGGTTGGCACGACTGTCGGCGACGGCTTTGCTGGCTCCGGCCATGATCACGCTCCCACGGTACCGTAGACGAGTTTGTCCTGGCGGGCGCGCAGTTCGGCGATCTTGGAGCCCGCCGCCGGGGCGGCGTTCGCATAGGTGATGAGTTCGCCCTTCTTGATCGGCGCGGTCACCGAGCCGCCTTGCAGCAGGCCGCAGGGAATGGCTTTGGCGGCACGCGCCTCCGGCGCTGTCATGATCCAGGCGCGGTAGCAATATTCGCCGATCGCATCGAGCTTCTCGCCGGGCTTCATGTCCTTCTTGGCCACGGCGCAGACTTCGGCCACGGGCTTCGCCAGCGGCACCATGTCGGCCTTGCCGTAGAGCACGACGCGGGCGCAGGTCAGCGGCACTTCGAGCGAGGTCAGATGATAGGGACGGTGGAAGGTGAAGTACGGGCCCTTGCCCATCTTCAGATCTTCCATGCGCTCCGAGATACGCGGATGCGACATGTCGGCGACGACGAACACGCCGGGCGCCACACCCTTGCCGATCGAGTAGTCGACGACGCCGACCCTCGACAGCACGCCGCCATCCTTCTGCGGCACCAGGACCTTGGACAATTCGCCAAGCGTCGCCGCCGGGCCGTGCATGCCGGCCTTGTCGGGAACCAGCCCGGTAGCATTGGCGATCGCCGCCATCTCGACCATGGTCTTCGACCCGTCGACGAATTCGACTAGCATGCGCACGTTCATATGCCGCCGCTTCGCTTCCTCTTCATAGTCGGGCGGCGTGGCATCGACGTTGAGCGGATTGTTCTTGCCCTTGCCGGCGGCGACGATCGGATGGCCCATCGCCGAAACGAACTCGATCAGTTCCATGCAGGAGGACGGCTCGTCGCCCGCACCCAGCGAATAGGTGACGCCAAGCCGGTCGGCCTCGCTCTTCAGATAGGCGCCGATGGTGACGTCGGCCTCGACATTCATCATCACCAGATGCTTGCCATGCTCCATGGCGCGCAGGCCGATCTCGGCGCCGACGGCGGGGACGCCGGTGGCGTCGATCACCACATCGATGAGGTCGTTGCCGATGACCAGACTGGCATCGTTGGTTACCGCAATCTTGCCGGCCTCCATCGCCGCCGTCATCGCCGAAGCGTTCGACACCTCCCGCGCATGACCGATTTCCTGGAAGGCGATATCCACCGCCTTGCTGGCGGCGGGAAGGTTGAGCTCGGAGATGGCGCCGATCTCGATGCCGGACATATGGGCGACGCGGGTGACGATATCGGTCCCCATCTCGCCGGAGCCGATCAGGCCGATGCGGATGGGCTTGCCCGACTTGGCGCGATCATCGAGATCACGGGCAAGGCCCGTCAACGAAACATTGGAAGCCATACCGCTCATTCCTCCCACATTGCAGGCTGTTCAATTGCTTGACGGGTATTGAACATCTGTATTTCTGTCAAGACTAATGTCCAATTTGCATGCGTTTAGGGCACTTTCAAGCAGCCCGGTCCGGGGGCGAAAAAAGTGGCTGGGGGAGCCTGATCTCGCGCAGCCCATCGGTTCGCTGGGGAAGCACGCGGCCCTGACATGAAGGCGTTTGAACGCCGCCATTCCTGGCAGGGACAGCCGGAGCTTGTTCGCTGGACGGTCAGTGCGTAAAGGCGGCGCCGATTGGGAAATCGTGGAAATGCACGACCACGCCATCCGCGTCGATGAAGATCACGTCATAGGCGGGCGGCTCGTGACTCACAAAGCGTGGCCTTTCAGGCGCCGCCGGATCGCGTCTTACGCGCAATGGGCCGCCGTCAGGAGCGCTTCAGGGAAGCACGGGCGACATCGAGCCGGCGATTTCCAGCAAGGACGATACGAGCAACTGGCGTTCGTCTTTCGACAGCACATCCGAATCGAAGAGGTTCATGCTGCGCAACCCCTCGATGGCGACATAGCAGACCAGCAGCGACTTGAGGTCCGGCGTCTCTCCCTTCAGCCGCTCGAACAGCTGCCGCTTGAATGTCTTTATCGGTGTCATGAAATCGGGATCCTCGGCGATCGCCGAAAAGATCCACGATGCGGACGGTTGCGTTTCCTCGCAGTCATTGGCCGACAGCCTGATATAGACGGCGAGCGGGTTTTCGCCCCTGTCGTTGGTGCGGGCGGATTCGAGCGCCTGCTCGAACTCGCGCAGATACTCCTCGACCAACCCCTGCATCAATTTGGCCTTGGTCGGAAAATTGTAGAGGAGGCCGCCTTTCGATACGCCGGCGCGGCTGGCGACTGCCTCCAGCGACAGGCTGCCGGGCCCTGTTTCCCGGGCAACATCGGCCGCCGCGGCAAGAATTTTCTCGCGCGAATTCGATCTTCGGACTCTCATGGCGCCTCCCATCGCAAGCTTAGGCCCAATTGACAAGACCGTCCAGACGGTACAGTAAGGCCGCCGTTATTTGAAATCGGGATCCGCAGTCGATATGTGTCCCGATGTCCGCGCTTCGCGCCGGATTTCGACCGAGGGGACTTCCTTGTTTAAGCGCATACTCCGTATCTTTCTCATCGTTCTGGTCCTGGCCGTGCTCATCGTCGTGGTCGGCGGCATCGTCGGCTTCAACTTCCTGCGCGACAACGGCATCAAGCAGTATTTCGCCTCGATGAAACCGCCGGCGGCGACCGTGTCGACGACGATCGCCAAGCCGTCAAGCTGGACGCCGGGCGTCGAGGCGATCGGTACGGTCAAGGCGGTGCGCGGTGTCGACCTGACGGTTGAGACCACCGGCATCGTCAAGGACATCCTTTTCCATGCCAACCAGAAGGTGGCGGCCAACGCGATCCTGCTGCAGCTTGACGACGCCGTCGAGCGCGCCGATCTCGACGCACAGAAGGCGCAGGCCGCGCTCGATCAGACATCGCTGGCCCGCGCCATCGAACTGACCAAGCGTGGCGTCGGTTCCGACAGCACGCTGGACACCGCGCGCGCGGCGGCCTCGGCCTCGGCGTCTCAGGTCACAAAGCTGCAGGCGGTGCTCGACCAGAAGCTGTTGACGGCGCCTTTCGGCGGCACGGTGGGCATTCCGAAGATCGACATCGGCCAGTATCTGGCGCCCGGCACCGCCGTGGTGACACTGCAGGATCTCGACACGATGCGGGTCGATTTCTCGGTCCCCGAACAACAGCTGCCGCTGCTCAAGATCGGCCAGACGGTTCGATTGGGCCTCGGCGGTGGGGATATGCCGTTTGCCGGCGCCATTCGCGGCATCGACCCGAAAATCGACGCGACCAGCCGGCTGGTGAATGTCAGGGCGGAAGTCGCCAATCCTGACGGCAAGCTGACCCCTGGTCAGTTCGTGCAGGTGCGTGTCGAGCTGCCCGAAGAGCAGAACGTGCTGACGCTGCCGCAGACGGCACTGACCACGAGCCTCTATGGCGACTACATATTCGTGGTGCAGCCGGCAAAGCCAGCCGACGCGCCGCCTGCGCAGGCAGCCAAGCCGGAAGAAAAGCCTGCCGCGCCGGCCGCCGACAAATCGGCGGACACCAAGCCAGCAGATACAAAGCCGGCCGACGCCATGAAACCGGCGGCCGATGCCGCGAAGCCTGCCGCCGACGCGGCCAAGCCCGCCGACAAGGCGGCAGCCGAAGCGGCCAAGCCGGCGGCGGAAGGTGAGAAGCCTGCCCTGGTGCTTTCGCAGGTATTCGTCAAGCCGGGGCGCCGCAATGAAGGCATGGTCGAGATCATCGAGGGACTGAAGGCTGGCGACGAGGTCGTCACCGCCGGGCAGAACCGTCTCTTCAATGGCATGTCCGTCGCCGTCGACAACACCATCGACCCGACCAAATCGGCGAACAAGCAGGCCGACCAGCAATGAGCTTTTCCGATCTCTTCATTCGCCGGCCTGTCCTGTCGACGGTCCTTGCCTGCATGATCCTGCTCCTGGGTTTCCAGGGCATCTTCAACCTGTCGATCCGGCAGTATCCGAAGGTTGACGAAACGGCGATCACCATCACGACGGCCTATCCGGGCGCCAGCGCCGACCTGATCCAGGGCTTCATTTCCGCCCCGATCGCGCGCGCCGTCGCCTCGACCGAGAACATCGACTACGTCACCTCGTCTAGCCGACCCTCCTCCAGCACCGTGACGGTGCAGATGAAACTCGGCTCCAACCCGGACGTCGCGCTCACCGAAGTGCTGTCCAAGGTCCAGGGCGTACGCGGCACCTTGCCGGACGCCTCCAAGGACCCGGTCATCGTCAAGGGCACCGGCCAGCAGTTCGCGATGATGTACATCTCGATGCAGAATCCGAACATGACGAAGGAGCAGCTAACCGAGTATATCGAACGCGTCATCAGGCCACGCATGTCGACGGTCGAAGGCGTCGCCGACGTGCAGATCTTCGGCGCGCAGGAATACTCGATGCGTCTCTGGATCGATCCGGTCAAGCTTGCCGCGCGGGGCGTGACGGCATCGGACGTGCTGACGGCGATCAACAATTCCAACTTCCTCTCCGCGCCCGGCAACACCCAGAACGAGTATGTCGTCTCCTCGATCACCGTCCGCTCGACGCTGCAGACGCCGGAGGCGTTCGCCGAGCTGCCGCTGCGCTCGACCGACGGCAATGTGGTGCGCCTTCGCGACGTGGCTCGCGTCGAACTCGCCGCAGCGAACACCGACACCAGGGTCAGCTTCAACGGCAAGCCCGGTACCTTCCTCGCCATCTTCCCGACCCCGGCAGCAAATCCGCTGACCACGGCGGCAGCGCTCACCAAGCTCGTGCCGCAGATTCAGGAGACGCTGCCGAAAGGCATGACGATCGAGGTCGTCTACGATGCGACCGGGCAGATCAGCGCCTCGATCGAAGAAGTGTTCAAGACCATCGCCGAAGCGGTTGCCATCGTCGTCGTCGTCATCCTGCTCTTCCTTGGCTCTTTCCGATCGGTGATGATGCCGATCATCACCATCCCGCTGTCGCTGATCGGCGTCTGCTTCCTTTTGTTTGCGGTCGGTTATTCGATCAACCTTCTGTCCCTGCTGGCCATGGTGCTGGCGATCGGCCTTGTCGTCGACGACGCCATCGTGGTTGTGGAGAACATCCATCGCCATATGGAGGAAGACCACATGTCGCCTATGCAGGCGGCATTCAGCGGCATGCGCGAAATCGCGTCGGCCATCGTCGCCATGACGATGACGCTGGCTGCGGTGTTCGCGCCGCTGGCCTTCACCGGCGGCCTGACCGGCGCGCTGTTCCGCGAATTCGCGGTCACACTCGCCGGCTCGGTGGTGCTATCGGGCGTCATCGCCATCACCATTACCCCGATGATGTCGGCACGCCTCCTGAAGGCCGGCACGCCCGGCCGCTTCCAGCGCATTGTCGACGGCACCTTCGCACGGGTCGAGCATGTCTATGAGCGGGCCGTCACCGGCTCGCTGAACTATCGTCCGTTGACCCTGATCATCGTGCTTGCGCTTGTCGGCGTCACTGGCTTCATGTTCACCAAGACCTCGACCGAACTGGCGCCGGAAGAAGACCAGGGCTTTCTGCTCTCGATCGTGACAGCGCCGCGCTATGCGACGTCCGATTACACCGAGACATACGTCAACCAGATTCTCGGTTTGGTGAAGGATATTCCTGAGACGCGGGCGCAATTCTCGGCCGTCGCCTTCGGGGGTCAGACAAACAGCGCTTTCGTTGGCTTTGCCTTCAAGGACTGGGCGGAGCGCAAGCGCAATTCGAAGGAACTGCAGGCCGACATAACGGCTCGTATCGCCAAGGTGGCGGGTGTCCAGGCCTTCGTCTTTGCGCCGCCGACGCTGCCGGGCTCCGGTGGCGGCCTGCCCATTGCGATGGTGGTGCGTTCGACCGGCGATGCCTCCGAAGTCTACGAGGCGGCCGAGCAGATCAAGAACAAGGCGCAGGCCTCCGGCCGCTTCATCGTCGTGCAGAATTCGATGGCCTATGACGCGCCGCAGGTGACGGTAACCATCGACCGTGACCGCGCCGCGGCGCTGAACCTGCCGATAGCCGATATCGGGCGGACGCTGACGTTGCTGGTCGGCGGCGCCGAAGTGGCGCAGTTCGACCGCGACTCCAACAGCTACGACATCATCCCGCAGGTGCCACAGGAGTTCCGCGACAATCCCGAAAAGCTGGGCCAATACTTCGTGCGCAGCGTGACGGGCGAGATGGTGCCGCTGTCGGCGGTGGTGAAGATTTCGACCAATGCGTCGCCGGCCGCGATCGAGCAGTTCAACCAGCTGAATTCGGCGACGATTTCCGCGCTTCCGCTGCCCGGTGTCACCACCGGCGATGGATTGAAAGCCCTCGAGGACATCGCCAGGGAGAGCCTGCCCGACACCTTCTTCATCGACTACTCCGGCCAGTCCCGGCAGGAGAAAGAACAGGGCAACACCATCCTGATCGCCTTTGCCGCCGCCGTTCTCGTCATCTACCTGGTGCTGGCGGCGCAGTTCGAAAGCTTCCGCGACCCGCTGATCATCATGATGGCGGTGCCACTGTCCATCTTCGGCGCGATCGTGCCGCTCAATCTGGGTCTGGGCACGCTCAACATCTATACGCAGGTCGGCCTGATCACGCTTATCGGCCTGATCACCAAGCACGGCATCCTGCTGGTCGAGTTCGCCAACCAGCAGCGTGAAATCCATGGCATGCGGCGGCGCGACGCCATCATCGCCTCGGCCAAGGTGCGCCTGCGGCCGATCCTGATGACGACGGCCGCGATGGCGCTTGGCGTGGTGCCGCTGATCGTTTCCAGTGGCGCGGGTGCCGCAGCCCGCTATTCGATGGGCCTGGTCATCTTCACCGGCATCCTGGTCGGCACCATATTCACGCTCTTCGTCGTGCCCATGTTCTACACTTTCATCGCCAGCAAGGACCTGCCTCATCTGGCCGAGAAGCCGGATCCCAAGCTGATGCCGGCACTGCCGAACTAGGACCAATCTCAGGAAAAGTGTGTAGCGGTTTTTCCGCCCGGAATTGCGCAAAGGACAGACGATAAAAAAAAGAGGCCGGAAAATTCCGGCTTCTTTTTTTGGCTGGGCTCGATACCGCCGGTTTGGACACTTTCCGGTGGGAGCCATGAGAAGCGCACGGCGGTAGGCCGGCCTTCGCAGCCTGCTACTTGACGATGACGATGCTGGTGTTGGTCGGCCCGAACGTTTCGACAAGTTGATAGAAATCGGCGGCGTTGTCGGGATGCAGCCGCACGCAGCCATGCGAAGCCGGCTGGCCGAGACGCTTGATCGCGTAGGTGGCATGCACCGCATAGCCGCCGCTGAAGAAGACCGAGTGCGGCATCGGCGCGTTGTCGTACTTCTTCGAATACCACATCTCGTGCATGCGCGTCGGCTTGAACGAGCCGGTCGGCGTCACATGCGCCTTGTCGCCAGTGGAAACCTTCCACGCGAAGGTCGGCCTGCCATCGACCAAGACCTCCATGATCTGCTGTGAAAGCGATACGCGCGCCACGATCTTGTTGGCGGCGTGGGCAGCGCCTGAGCCGGCGCCGAACAGGAGTGCAGCACCCGTCAGGGCGGCGGCGGTGATGTGGATGAGCTTGGCGGAAATGGCGGTGTGCATGATGATGTCCCCTCTCTGCCGGGCTTGGCCGGCTCCAATTCGATGGCCGCTTATCCCTGCGTCATGTTTCGGGCAGATTTCGCAAAATGCTCGTTTATGTTTCGAATATGTTTCCCCTAGTTAACAAACGGAACCGTTCGCGGCGTCGAAAAGAGAGGATCGGTACCATCCGATGACGAAAACTGGGCCAGGAACATAGTGACCGGCCCTTAAACGAAAGTGCGAATTTCCTGCATACGAAAGAACCGCCGTCAGTTTCGAAACCAAACTGCAACAAAGCGCGGCTTCAGGCGGCATGATGCGGAAACAGCGCTCCGTCAGAGTTGACGTAACGAAAGCAGACGGCAATGACCATGGGAACGAAATCGAACACGCGGTCCTGGTTTCTCAGGATCAGCATCGCGGCAGCAGCCATTGGCGGCGTCGGCACGATCGCCGGCAGTCCGGCTGGCAAGCTCGCGGCGATGACCTCGAGCGAAGTTTCAACCCTGCACGCCACCCTGTTTTTCGCCACGGTCTGGATTGTTTCCAGCCTGCGCATCACCCGGCTCAAGGCCCTCTGGCGGGTCGGCCTTCGGCTGATGAGAATGCGCGGCCCCTCCGGCTACTTGCTGCCGAGAGGACCGAGTGCCCGCGCCGCGATGGGGGGCTCCACCGGCGGCGCGGGCACTTCGGAGGTTTCCTGAAGCGACCTGCAACACATTCATTTTTTGGGGAATTGCTATGAAATCGAAATTCGCAGCTTCGGTGCTTTCCGCACTGCTTTACGCGCAGGGCCTGCTCGGCTTTGCCGGCCTCGCCACCGTGCTCCTCAGGGACCGCGCCCATGCAAGCGAACTCACCATGGGCAACGCCATGCCCATGGGGCCATCGCTTCTCGTGGTGCGCTAAGCTTCGGGGGCATCGGGCCAGGTGGAGAATCCGATGCTCAGCCAAGGAAATAGCGCGAGCGCCCGTCCGTCAGTCGTCGAATTGTCGCGGCGGATCAAACCGGTAACCGGCGCCGCGTATGGTGATGATGGTCTCGGTATCGAGCTTGCGGCGCAGCCGCACGATGCGCGAATCGATCGAGCGGTCGAAGGCGTCGGCGTTTTCGGCTGGCGCCGCGGCGATGATGTCGTCACGCGTCAGCACCTTGCGCGGACTGGCCAGGAAAAGCCTGAGCAGCGCCACCTGACCCGGCGAAAGCTGCTCTTCCGTGCCGGACCGATGCATGACCATGGCCGACCTCAGATCGACGGTCGCATTTTCCAGCACAATCAACTCCTGGGCGGGCCTGCCACGCCGCGCCAGCAGGCCGCCGACACGAGCGGCGAGCTCCCTGACATTGAGCGGGCTTTCGACGACATCGGCCGCACCGAGCTCAAGTGCCAGCACCTTGTCGACAAGATCGGCCGGCCGGCAGATCAGGATGAAATCCGGCCCGTCCTCGCCGCCATGGCGCCGCAGCAGATCACGCCCTTCCGCCTGGCTGAGGCTGTCGCCAACGACGACGACTTCGATGCCCTTCCCCGAGAGCAGCGATTCGGCCTCCCACGGCTGCCGCGCCTGACGCACATCGTGGCCACGCCGCTCGAGATGGTCGGCGAGTTCAGTCGCGACCACTTCGGCTACGGAAACGAGCGCGATGACGGATCGTGCGGCCATGTTTTCCAACCGTTTCCTGGCAACCAGATATGAGTGCTGGACATCATGTTTATACCCAATCTACTTTCCACTGAAAGTGGGAGCGAGAGCATCGTGCGGGCAAGAATTGTCATCGTCGAGGACGAGCCCGACCTGAGGGACGCGGTCGCCGAATATCTCGGCGCCGCCGGCTTTGACACGGTCACCGCTGAAAGCGCTGCCGCGGCGCGAATCCTGCTCGAAACGCAGTCGTTCCATCTCGCCATTCTCGACATCGCCATGCCGGGCGAGGATGGCCTCTCGCTCGGCCGCTGGCTGCGCTCGCGGCTGCCGATCGGCATCATCTACGCGACCGCCGCCGGCACCGCGCTCGACCGCATCGTCGGGCTGGAACTCGGCGCCGACGACTACATCGTCAAGCCATACGAATTGCGCGAGGTGCTGGCGAGAGTCCGCAGTGTGCTGCGCCGCGTCCCGCAGCCGACTGAGTTGCAGGACAAGAAGGCCAGGACGGACCGCCGTTCCGTTGCTTTCGGTCCCTTCCAGGCCGATCTCGACGGCAGGCTGGTCACCGGCGCCAACGGGGCGGTGATCGATATGGCCAAGAGCGAATTCGACGTGCTGGAGGTTTTCCTGACCCGCGCCAATCGGCTGCTGACACGTGCTGCGATCTCCGAGGCGATCGGCTTCACCGAGGATCCTGAATCATCGCGCGCGGTCGACATTCGCATCATGCGCCTGAGGAAGAAGATCGAGACCGACCCGGCCAACCCGAAATTCCTGCGCACCGTGCGCGGCGAAGGCTATATCTTCTCGTTGCCGGCCGGCGACGGCAACTGAGCCGCGCAACAACGGCCTGGTGAGAGGGTTTGGCGTTCAGGCGACCTTGGCGGTCCCTGCGCCGGGAATTTACAAATCCAGACCCACCAAATTCCAAAATTTGCTAATGTGGATCTCGATGACGGCTGACCATGACTGCTGACCATGACCGCTGACGCAGCACGCACGGACATGCACGGCGCCCGGCAGGGCGCGGCGATGGCGGCCGTGCGTGTCGTTCGACGGCTGCGCGAGGCCGGCGACTGGCAGCGAGAGATGGAGGGCATCCTCGAAACGCTGTGCCGCGCCATGGAATGCCAGCGCGGCATCCTGTTCCGCTTGCGCGAATTGCCCGGCCAGGGTTTCGCCCAGTCGGTCGCCGCCTACTGGATCGACCCCGATTTCGGCGGCGAACTGGCGTCGCCCACCGTCATCATGCAATCGATCGTCAATTCGGACCCGCTGCTGGAGCGGCTGGCCGAGGACGAACGGCAAGGCAAGGTCTTCGCTGGACACACGCGCGATCTCGAAGGCTTCCTGCGAACCGATTTCGAAAAGCAGAACATCAAGTCGTTCCTGTCGGTGTCCGTCTTCGCGCATGGCCATCTCTGGGGCACACTGGCAGTCAACGATTGCGTCGACGAGCGGGAGTGGACCGACGAGGAAGAGGCGACGCTGCACATCATCGCGCTGGCCATCGGCGACGCCATCGAACGCTCGCCCTCCGACGCCCATGCCAGCGAGGTCATCCGCCGCACCATGCTGCAGGCCTCGCTCGACGCCATCATCGTCATTGACGAGGCCGGATCAATCATCGAATTCAACCCGGCCGCCGAAAAGATGTTCGGCTTCCAGCGCAGCGACATCCTTGGCAAGGACCTGCTCGATACCGTCGTCCCGGAATACTATCGCAAGGGCTATTCATCGGGCGCCGACTATATGTCGGGCCGCGGCGCGCCGATGGTCGGCCAGCGGCTCGAGACGGTGACGCAGAATGCCGCTGGCGAGGTGTTTCCGATCGAGCTGACGGCGACCGAGATGCGCGTCGCAGACCGTCGCCTGATCTTCGGCTCGATCCGCGACCTGCGCGACAGGCTGCGCGCCGAGGAGGAGATCAACCGGCAGCGCGAGAAGCTGCATCAGAACGAGAAGATGGCGGCGATGGGCTCGCTGCTCGCCGGCGTCTCGCACGAGCTCAACAACCCGCTGGCCGTGGTGGTGGCCCAATCGACGCTTCTGCACGAATTCGCCTCGGATCCGCAGACCAAGGTCCGCGCCGAGAAGGTGCGTGCCGCCGCCGAGCGCTGCGGCCGCATCGTCAAAAGCTTCCTGTCGATGGTCCGCCTTCATCCCGCGGCACAAGCCGAGACCGACCTCAACCAGGTGATCCGCGCGGCACTCGAGGTGACCGCCTATGGCGCACGATCAAGCGGCATCATCATCGACACGGATTTCGCCCCCGGCCCGCTGCTGGCCATGGCCGACGCCGATCATGTAACGCAGGTGGCGGCCAACTTCCTCATCAACAGCCAGCATGCGCTGGCGGGCGTTGCCGGCGACCGGCTGATCAAGGTGCGGACGTTCCGCAGCGACCGGGGCAACCCCGGCTTCTCGGTCGAGGACAATGGGCCCGGCGTGCCGGAAGCGATCCGCGCCCGCATCTTCGAATCCTATTTCACCACCAAGCCTGTCGGCGTCGGCACCGGCATCGGCCTGTCGATCTCGAAATCGATCATCGAGCGGCACAATGGCAATGTCTGGTTCGAGGAAGTGCTGCCGAGAGGCGCGCGTTTCGTCGTCCAGTTGCCGGCCATTTCGGCTGGCATCGCCACGGCCGGCGAGAACCAGCCGCGCTCGAGCGGCTTGCGCCATGCCTTGATCATCGATGACGAGCCGGATGTCGCCGGCTCGCTCTCCGACATTCTCGAATTGATGGGCATCAAGTCGCGGGTCGCGCCCGTCTGGGAATCGGGGACTGCCACCCTGGACGGCCATATGCCGCCGGACATCGTCTTTTCGGACCTGCGCATGCCCGGCACCAGCGGCATTGCAATCTATCGGGAGCTGCTTGCCGAAAGGCCCGGATTAGCCCGGCGTTTCGTGCTGGTCACCGGCGACCTGATCGGCGCAAAAGCCGAAATCGAGGCCCTGCCGGCGCAGCAGCGGCCGCAGATCCTGGAAAAGCCGTTCAGCACGCTGGATGTGCGCAGCGTGCTGTCCGCCATTGCCGAACAGGCGGCATCCAAAGGATAGAAAAAAGGCTCCCGGCCGACATGCGGCGGGAGCCGAAGGGAGCGCTGGAGGAAGCGCTCGGGGAGGTCAGAGCATGGTCCCCGAAGTGGGAACCGAATTTCGGGATCACGCTTCGACAAAAATCAGAAAATGTTCGGCGTGCTGGTCAGCGGCGCGGCGTTGGCGATCATGCGGATGGCGCGGGCCTTGTGCGTCCCGGACTGCTCGGCGATGGCGCGCAGGCAATCCACGCTCTCGGCGCCCCAGGACTGCCCCTTGCAGGCGAAATCGATCGCCGGCACCGGCAGGCGCGCGGTCTTCGTCGTTGTCGATGCGCCTTCTACGATGTTGGCTGGCGGATTCAACGAAGCGAAGGCTGGCCCGACCGTCGGGGTGAACGCCATGCCGGCGAAGGCGCAAGCAGCCAGCGCCATGAACATCGCCATGGGGTGGTCGCTGGCGCGCTGGCGCAGCGCCAGTTTCGGGCGGCGGTCAGCGCGCTCTGGAGCCTGGAGGCGGCGCTCGGCGCTGGTAATCTTGACTTTCGCATGCATCGTCGTTCCCTTCGTCGATTTTCTTTTTTCTATAAAACGAATTTAACCGCACATGGTAACAGGCGAATGATACGCAACTGCTGCCCGTGTAACAGTTCCGAAACAACAAATACGGGCATATCCGGGCAAAACCGGTCATCGCCCGATGCTTTGGTTCGTTTGCGAAACTGTTTCATGTGCACGATGTTGCCGTGATATCGATGTCAGGCAGCAAAGCCGAAACTCAGCCGGTCGAACTATGAGCGACCTCACACTCCGGCCAGCGACGCACATTTTTTGTACGGGAAACGGGCGAGATTTTTCCCGCATCAAGCGTCGATCTCCACGCAGAAAGCTCGATCCAAAACCCATGTTAAGGCTCGGAATTCCCGGGATTTTCTTCGGCCGCACCGGTTTCGGGGAGGTTGCAATGAGGGTTTCTGCAAGCCTGATATTTCCACAAGCCATTGCATTTCAATGCAAAATATGATTTTATTGAACAGTCATTCAATAAAAAGAAGAAACTCCATGAACCCGCACCTCCGTGACGTGGCGATCCCCAATGATTGGGACAGGCGAGGCCTGCCGGGCTGGAGTTATCACTCCGACGCCCTTCTCGAGCTCGAGAAAGAGCATGTCTTCCGCAATCACTGGCAGATCGTCGGCCACGTCTCCGACCTGCCGAATGCCGGTGACTATCTGACCATGGACGTGGTTGGGGAGCGGGCATTGATCGTGCGCGGCAAGGATGGCGTGGTGCGCGGCTTCAACAACATGTGCCGCCATCGCGGCAGCCGCGTCGTCGCCGACACCCAGGGCAATTGCAGGAACGCCCTGGTCTGCCCCTTCCACGGCTGGGTCTACAATCTCGACGGCACACTGCGCGGTGCCGCGCGCCCGCGCTCCTTCCCCGATCTCGACAAGACCGAGTTCGGCCTGATGCCGCTCGATCTCGAAGTCTGGATGGGCTTCATCTTCATCCGCTTCCGCAACGGTGGCCCGCAGCCGTCGGTCGCTGAGTTGATGAAGCCGATCGAGCCCGAGTTCGCGCATTACAAGGCCGCCGACATGGTGCCTTCCTGGGGTATCTGGACCCAGAAGACCCCGGTCAACTGGAAGTCGGTGCGTGACGTCGACAATGAGGGCTACCATGTCGCCATGGCGCATCCTGCCTTGCAGGATCTCTACGGCGCCACCTATTTCGACGAACCCTTCATCAATGGCGTGTCACGCTCCTTCGCCACCTACAACCCGCATGCCGGCCGCCGCTGGAGCGTCAGGAACTATGTCAAGATCGCGCCGGAGCCGGCGCACCTGCCGGACTATCTGAAGAGGGCTTGGGTCTACTACGGCATCTTCCCCAATGCGGTCATCTCGGTGATGCCGGAATCGGTTCAGTTCTATCAGGAGTTTCCGCTCTCGACGGGTGAGACGCTGCTGCGCGGCGCCATCTACCGCTACCGCGACGAGAGCCGCGAGCAGGCCGCCGCCCGCTACCTCTCCTTCCGCATCGACCGCGATACAATGTCGGAAGACGTGCAGCTCTCGGTGTGGTCGAACGAATCCATGCTGTCCGAAGCCTTCGAGGGTTTCTACCTCTCGGACCTCGAATACGGCGTGCGCACCCATCACGACCATCTGCGCAAGATGCTGCCGGTGCTGGGGCTGGAGACCGCGCCCGAGGAGAAGGACATGTGGAATTTGAACGACGCGCTCAGGTCGCGGTCGTAGGCACGAGGGCAAAGCTGGCGATCTCCCCACGTGGGGGAGATCGGCAGTCATCCCCGCCACACCCCTTCTTTCCTGAGATCATCCATCGTGCGCGAAATGCCTTCGCGCAAAATGCCGACCATATCGTCGATCTGCTCTCGCGAAATGATCAGCGGCGGCGACATCACGCACATGTTGATCAGCGGCCGGACCAGGAGGCCAAGCTCATGGCAATGCGCGTCGATGCGCTTGCCGACATCCTTGTCGAGCTGCAGCGGATCCTTGCTTTCGCGGTCCGCAACGCATTCGACGCAGCCCATCAGCCCCATGCCCCGCACTTCGCCGACCAGCGGCAGCTCTTCCAAGGTCTTCAGTTGCGCCTGGAAATAGGGCGCGACCTCTTGCGTGTGGGCAAGCACATCCTCCTCCAGCAGATCGAGGTTTTTCAGCGCCACGGCGCAGCCGATGGGATGGCTGGTGTAGGTCAGGCCATGGCCGAACATCGCGTCCGGATGGTTCGAGCGCCGCAGTTCCTTCAGTAGACGCTCCGAGATGATGACGCCGCCAAGCGGGAAGTAACCCGAGGTGACGCCCTTGGCGAAGGTGATCATGTCCGGATCGATGCCGAACGCGTCGCCCGAGGCGAAGACATGGCCTAGCCGGCCGAAAGCCGTCACCACCTCGTCGGAGACATAGAGGATGTCGTTGTCGCGACAGATCTCGCGGATGCGCTTGAGATAGCCGTCGGGCGGCACGACGACGCCACCGGATGCCTGCACCGGCTCGCCAACGAAAGCGCCGATCCTGTCAGCGCCGACGCGGGCAACCGTATCGCGGAACTGATCGACGAGGAAATCGGTGAAGGCGGCAAGGCTCATGCCTTGTGGACGGCGGAACGGATCCGGCGAAGACAGCTTGATCACCAACTCGTCGGCGCCGTCCATCCAGTCGCGGTCGCGCGGGCGGCCGTTGAGCGAGGCCGACAGATAGGTCGAGCCGTGATAGGCGCCGCCCCGGCTCAGGATCAGCTTCTTTTCCGGCCGGCCACGCACATTGTTGTAGAACTGCATGAAGCGCAGCGCCGTCTCGACGGCCGAAGAGCCGCCGGTGGTGTAGAAGACGTGGCTGAGATCGCCCGGCGCATGGCCGGCTATGCGCATGGCAAGTTCGGCCGACGGCGCGTTCATCGTGTACCAGGGCGTGTTGTAGGACAGCGCCATCGCCTGGTCGTACATCACCTTGGCAAGTTCCTCGCGGCGGTGGCCGACATTGACGCACCACATGCCGGCAGGCCCGTCGATCAACCGTTTGCCGGTGCTGTCGGTGATGTAGATGCCGTCGCCTTCGCCGATCAGCGCGCGCGCCTCGGCACCGACCGAGCCGGCGAACGGCCAGGGCTGGATGAGATGGCGCTTGGCCAGTTCGACCGCATCGTCATCCGCGGCCCGGGCCATTTCCGTCGCCTTCATATCCCTGGCAGCCGCCATCATTGCCTCGCACCATTTCGTCGAATTTTTCTCGGACATGAAATTCGGCGCTAACGCCGGAAATGCCGGCTTACTCCATCGAATTTTGAATGTCCGTTCAATCAATATCGCAGAATTGGCGCTTGATTTCAATCCGCGTATGCGCGCATGATGAAAGAAAGCCGGCAAGGGGAACAGAGAGCCGGCGCCAGCACAATGGGATGCCGCATGGCGGAACGGTCCAGGCCAGCAACCGAGGTCACACCCGGAGCCCTGCAATGACGGCGACTGCGGAAGGGTCGCCCCCGTTGCGCATGACGCGGGCCAGACGAAATGCCCTTCTGCAGTCCGAACCCGTGCAGGGTCTTGCCCTGATCAGCCCGACCCTTGTCTACGCGCTCATCCTTCTGGTCCTGCCGATCCTGGTGGTCATCGCCCATTCCTTCTGGACGCAGCACTACCTGACCATCGACCGCAGCTTCACACTGGAGAACTACCGCATTGCGCTGACCGAGCCGATCTACCGGGATTTGTTGTGGCGCTCGCTCTACATCTCGCTGACGGTCAGTTTGCTCACCGTCCTGCTGGCCTATCCGATCGCCTATTTCATTTCCTTCCATGGCGGCCGTCACAAGAGCCTGTGGCTGTTCCTCATCACCATCCCGTTCTGGACCAGCTATCTCTTGCGCGTGATGTCGTGGAAGGTCATCCTCGGTTACAACGGTGTGCTCAATTCCGGCCTGATGGGCCTTGGCATCATCGACGAACCGTCGACGGCGCTGCTTTACAATTCCAGCGCCGTCATCATCACGCTGACCCATGCCTGGGCGGCCTTCGCCATCCTGCCGATCTTCGTTTCGCTGGAAAAGGTCGACCGCACGCTGGTCGAGGCGGCCAAGGACCTTGGCGACGGCCCCTTGCGTTCGTTCCTGCGCGTGACATTGCCGTTGTCGGCGCCGGGCGTCATCTCGGCGGCACTGATCGTCATGATTCCCACCGTCGGCGATTATGTCACGCCGAAGCTCGTCGGCGGCAAGGACGGCGTCATGATCGCCAACGCCATCCAGGCGCAGTTCGGCAAGGCATCCAACTGGCCGCTGGGCGCTGCCCTTTCCGTCACCACCATGGTGATCGTGACGCTGATGGCGGGCGCCACGGTGCTGATCATCCGCGCCCTGCAGAGGCTGGCGCGATGACGGCGGCGCGGCGCTTCCTGGCCGGCGGCTGGCTGCCGGCCTACGCGTTCCTCTATGTGGTCTTCCTCTATCTGCCTGTGATCTTCCTGCCGATTTTCTCGATCAACACGGCGGCGACGCCGAAATTCCCGCTCACCGGCTTCACCTTGCATTGGTACGAGGACCTGCCGCGCACCCCGGCCCTGCTCGACGCCGCCTGGAACAGCCTGATCGTCGGCGTGTCCGCCGCGATCCTCTCCACCGTGCTCGGCATCCTCGCCGCCCGTTCGATCACCCGCTACCGCTACCCCGGCCGCCGCGCCATCAACGGCCTGATCATGGCGCCGCTGGTGCTGCCCGAGGTGATCGTCGCCATCTCGATGCTGCTGGTGATGCTGCAACTGGGCTTGAGCCTGTCGCTCTTCACTGTGGTGCTTGGCCACGTGCTGGTCTGCATCCCCTATTCGATGACCGTGCTGACGTCCGGCTTCGAAGGCTTCGACCGCAGCCTGGAAGAGGCCTCCGCCGATCTCGGCGAGAGTGCCTTCGGCACCTTCCGGCGGGTGACGCTGCCGATGGTGGCGCCGGCCATCATTTCCAGCCTTCTGGTCTGCTTCACCATTTCTCTCGACGAATTCATCATCGCCTTCTTCCTGACCGGGACCGATGCGACGCTGCCGATCTACATCTGGGGCCAGCTGCGCTTCGCGGCGAAACTGCCCGGCGTGCTGGCGCTGGGCACGCTGTTGCTGGTTGCCTCTTTCCTGCTGATGACAATCGCCGAAATCCTGCGTCGCCGTGCCGCCAGACGCACCCAGAACGAGGGAGGCCTCTATGCCTGAGCAGCCCCAGACCGAGCGGCCCCAATCCGATCGACCGATGATCGAGATCCGCAACGTCACCCGCAGCTATGGGGCGTTCAAGGCGCTCGACGACGCTTCTCTGACCATCAAGGAGGGCGAATTCTTCTCCCTGCTCGGCCCGTCCGGCTGCGGCAAGACCACGCTGCTGCGGATGATCGCCGGCTTCGACAACCCGACCAGCGGTTCGATCTCGGTCGGCGGGCAACCAATGGAAGGCATCCCGGCCAATCGCCGACCGACCAACATGGTGTTCCAGAGCTATGCGATCTTCCCGCATCTCAATGTCGAGCAGAACGTCGCCTATGGGTTGAAACGGTTGAAGCTGCAGGGCGGCGAAGAGAAGCGCCGTGTCGAGGAGGCGCTGGCGCAGGTCTCGCTGACCGGGCTCGGCAAGCGCCTTGCCACCGAGCTTTCCGGCGGCCAGCGGCAGCGCGTCGCGCTCGCCCGCGCGCTGGTGATGCGTCCCAAGGTGCTCTTGCTCGACGAACCGCTGTCGGCGCTCGACAAGAAGCTGCGCGAGCAGATGCAGGTTGAACTGCGCCGCCTGCAGCAGGCGGTTGGCATCACCTTCGTCCTTGTCACCCACGACCAGTATGAGGCGCTGGCCATGTCCGACCGCATCGCCGTGATGTTCGGCGGCAGGATCGCGCAAGTCGCCTCGCCCAAGGAAATCTACCAGCGGCCGGTCAACCGCCAGGTCGCCGACTTCCTTGGCGGCATGAATTTCGTCAAGGCTGAGATCGTCGAGGAGAACGGCGCCTCATTGGTCGTCGACACGCTGGGCTTCGGCCGCGTCAAGACCGACAAGCCGAAAACCTTTGTGCGCAACGGCGCCGCCGCCACACTCGGCATCAGGCCTGAACGCCTGCGCGTGCTATGGGACAATGCGACAGCCAAGTTCGAGGTCGCCGGCAAGGTGGTCGAACGCCACTATTTCGGCGAGATCACCCATCTGATCGTCGAGATACCGGGACTGGAAAAGCCGCTATCGGTGACCGAGACGAACGACTTCGGCGCCGACGACATCCCGGTCGGCACCTCGATCCGCCTCGCCTATGATCCAGAAGCACTGGTGGCGATGGCGGACTGAAGCTGCGCCATGACCTTGCGCGCAGCGATGCGCCCGGCAACGATCGCGCCTTCGACATAGCCCGGAAATGACGGCGACAGTTCTGAACTGGCGAAATGGATTGGCGCAGCACCTGCCAGGAGCGTGCGCTCGGCGTCGGTCGCCGTCGCATCGACGATGAGATCACCATAGGCGCCGCCGCTCCAGCGGTCATTCGTCCAGTCGCGATAGCTGAGATCGATGATGTCGGCAGCTTCGGTACCAAGCGCCTCCACCAGCCTGGCGGTCACTTCGGTGCGCAGTGCCGCATCGCCAAGTTCGCGCCAGCGCAAGGCGAGCGGCCCGCCGATGAAGACCACCAGCGCCGAATGGCCATCGTCCTTGCCGACATCACAGGCAAAAAGCCCAGGCAGGTCGCGCCACATCACCATGCCGCTCAGGCCGTGGTCGCGCCAGAAGGCTGTGGGATAGCGCACAAGCACCTTGATCACGGCGCCGCTTTCCCAGACGCCGAGCGACCTTGCCAAGGCCGCCGGCAGCGGTGGCGAAAAATCCAGTTTCGCGGCCATCACCGGCGGCACGGCGATCAACACCGTCCGAGCTTCGATGGTGCCCGCCGTCGAGGCGAGCCGAACCCTTCCCGGTCCGTGTTCGATCACCGTGACCGCGGCGCTCAACCGCAGCCGATCGCCGAGATCGCGGGCCAGATCGTCGGCCAGAGAATGCATGGTTTCACGCACGAAATACTGTAGTTCCGACACCTCATTGGTGATGCGGCGATCATTGTCGATAAGATGCCAGAGCGGCATCTTTTCCAGTGCCTGGCACCACAGGCCTTCGATCATCGAGCGAAACGCCGCCTTGGCCGCTTCAGGGTCGCTCTGAAGATCGAGCCATGCGGCGACGGTCAGGCCGGCAATGGTCGGATCGTCCGGTGCGATCGCATTCATGCGGTCGCGGATCGCCATCGAGGCGAGATAGGTGCGCTCGGCCTCTCTCGCGGACAGGATTGGCTGCGAGACGAATTCGCCGTCGACAAAAGTCTCGACCAGCGTCTTGCCACGCGCCTGCAGCAGCGCCATCAGTTCCGGCATGTCCTCGCACAGAAACTGACCGCCGCTGTCGACGCGCTCGCCAAGGCCGTTTGATGTCGCCTCGACGCGACCGCCGACACGGTCGCGCGCTTCGAGCAGGACGAAATCGATGCCGGCTGCCTTCAACTCAAGCGCGGCCGACAGGCCGGTGAAGCCGGCGCCGACGATGACGACGTCGGTTCTTTCCGGTTCGCTCGTCAATAGCCGGCCTTGATCTTCTCGAACTCGGCGACCATCCGCTGCTTGAGTTCCGGCGCCACCGGCTGCTGGAACAGCGTCTTGTCGAGGAACTTGTCGAGATTGTCGAAGCCGCGGTCGACCAGCACCTTGTGGTCGATTGCTGCCATGCCGGCGCCGTTGCCGTGGCCGTAGCCGAAGGTCTTGACCATGTAGTCCGACACGCCAGGTGCATTGACCGCGCTGAGGAAATCATAGGCTTCATCGAGCTTGCCCGGCGCATCCTTCATCAGCGCATAGCCGCACACCCAGGTCGAAATGCCTTCCTTGGTGTCGCGGTTCATGGCGATCGGCATGCCTTGCCCCTTCAGCGTGACGAAGGTCTCGTTCCAGCCCCAGACGAGATCGACCTCATTGCCGATGAACGCCTGGTTGAGGTCGGTGTCGTCGGTCCAGTAGAAGCGGATGTTCTTGTGCACATCGCGCAGGAAGGCCGACGCCTCCTGGAACTGCGCGTCGGTCATCTTGGTCCAGTCCTTCAGCCCGATGACCAGGCTTGCCAGTGCATAGGCGTCGTCGACATTGTCGCCGATGGTGACGCGGCCCTTGAATTTCGGATCGGCGAAGATCCTGAGCGATTGCGCCTGGTCAGCCGTGACCTTGTCGGTGCGGTAGAGCAGCGAGGTGTTGCCCCAGTCGAACGGCATGAACCAGGCCTTGCCGTCGGCGGTGGTGGCGAGATCCTTCATCGCCATGATGCCGGGATTGAGGTCCTTCCAACCTGATATCCTCGAGGTGTCGAGCGGCTGCAACATGCCGGCCTCGCGCCACTTGACCACGCTTTGCGAACAGGGGTGGGCGATATCGGCCTTGAAGCCCGCTCGCATCTTTTCGAAGGCTTCATCCTCATCGCCGAAGAAAGCGAAGGTCGGCTCGGCGCCGTATTTGGCGGTGTAGGCGGGATGCAGCAGCGGATCCTCATAGCCCGACCAATCGAACACCACGAGATCACCACCGCCTTCCGCGAAGGCATAGACCGCGCCGGCGCCGATCATGCACACGGCTGCAAGGGCAAGGCGGCGTAGCACTGACTTCATGGCGCGAAATTCCCCCACCGCGAAAAAGCTGCTGCGAGGTTAGGAGAATTCCGCTCACTTGGCGAGCCCGTCCGCTCGCCTTGTCGGCGAACGAACGGGCCGTCGAAACACGCCTCAATATCCGGCTTTGATCTTCTCGAATTCGGCGATCATCTTGAGCTTGAGATCGGAAGGCACCGGCGACTGGAACAGCGTCTTGTCGATGAATTTCTGCACGTCGTCATAGCCCTTTTCCTTCAGGACCGCCTGGTCGACGCCGGCCATGCCCTTGGCATTGGCCTGGCCATAGCCCCAGTCCTTGACCAGCACCTTGGCGGTATCCGGATCGTTGACGGCGTTCAGATAATCATAGGCCTTGTCGATGTTGCCGGGCGCGTCCTTGAACAGCACATAGCCGCAGACCCAGGTCGAGATGCCTTCGTTGGTATCCTTCATGGCCTTGATCGGCACGCCAGCAGCCACCGACTGCACCGTCGCATCATTCCATGCCCAGGCGAGATCGACCTCGCCGCCGCTCAGCAGTTGCACGACGTCGGTGGTATCGGTCCAGTAGGAGCGCACGTTCTTGTGCACCTGGCGCAGGAAATCGGACGCCTGCTTGAACTGGTCGTCGGTCATCTTGGTCCAGTCCTTGAGGCCGATGGCAAGGCTCGCCAGCGCATAGGCGTCGTCGACATTGTCGCCGATCGACACCCTGCCCTTGAACTTCGGATCGGCGAACGCCTTCAGCGACTGCACATCCTTGGCGTCGATCTTGGAAGAGTTGTAGGTGAGCTGCGTGTTGCCCCAGTCCCAGGGCATGAACCACGCCTTGCCGTCCGACGTGGTGGCAAGATCCTTCATCGCCATGATGCCGGGATTGAGGTCTTTCCAGCCTGATATCTTCGAGGTGTCGAGCGGCTGCAGCAGGCCTGCCTCGCGCCATTTCACCACGCTCTGCGAACAGGGATGGCCAAGATCGGCCTTGAAGCCGGAGCGAACCTTTTCGAACGCCTCGTCCTCGTCACCGAAGAAGGCGAAGGTCGGCGAATCGCCGTTCTTCTCGACATATTTCGGATGGAAGCTGGGATCTTCATAACCGGACCAGTCGAACACGATCAGGTCCTTGTCGGCGGCGATCGCCAGTGCGGCGGCCGAGGCCGCCAACGTTCCCGCCAAAGCCAGTGTCAGCGTCAGGCGTCGAGTCAATGTCTTCATTGCTGTTCCATCCTCTGTCTTGTTCTGATTTCTTATGGCTCCGTCGCGCCGGCGGTCTTCAACGGATAGTGTCTCGGGAACGCCGCCGACAGGAATTCGTTCGCCGCCTGCAAGGCGGTCTCGCGGGTGGTGTCTTCGGTCCCCATCATCAACCGCAGCCACAAACCCTCCAGCATGGCGCTCAGCGCCAGCGCCATGACCTGCGGCTCATAGGCGTAGCCGCCGCTCTGCTTGAGCGTCGCGCAAAGGTCGATGAAGATGGTCTGATAGACGGCATCGCGGGCACTGCTCAGCGCCTGGTAGGTCGGCCGCGACTTGGCCTCGCCCCAGAAGGCGCACCAGGCGGCCAGCTTGCGCTTGTTGCAGATCGACCGGTCGAAATCGGCCGCGACGAGAGCCTGAAGCTGATGGGCGGGATCATCGCCTGCTTTTTGCAGGGCATTGCGCCAATGCGCCGAGTACTCGTCATACATATGCTGCAAGGTCGCGATGAGCAGCTTTTCCTTGCTCTCGAAATGAAAGTTGACGATACCGCGCGACAGACCGGCGCCGTCGGCCACATCGGCCATCGTCGTCTCCGAATAGCCACGCTTGGCCAGCGAATCGATCGTCGCCTCGATGAGCTGAAGCTGCCTGACCTCCTTCGAGGCCTTACGGCCACGCTTTTCGGATTCGTTTTTCCGCTCCGGTTCGAGGCGGGCTTCCCTGGCCTCTGCTGTCTTCATGGGTCTGATGGTCTCCAGCATCGCCAGCTATCCAACCGGCTTTCGACCGCGAAGATGAGTGGGGCGGTGCTCGCCACTGTCAAGCACCTTCTGCATGGCTTCCCAGGTTCGTATGTTCTTGTCGACATAGGCCGCGCCAACCGCGGCCGCGACCGTTGGGTAGAGCGGTCCCTTCAGCCTTTCCAGCTCGCCACGCGCGACGTCGCGATACCACGGATTGCGATCCCTGACCGTGACATCGGCGAAGCCGGCCCGGCGCATCGCCTGCGCGTAGCGTGCCGGTGACGCCATGGCGAAGGACAGGCCTTCGGCGGCGACATAGGCCTTCATGTCAGGCGATGGTTCGCCGTCATGCGAGATCATCCAGTTGGAGGCGGCGAAAACGCCGCCCGGCTTCAGCATCCGGAAGATCTCGGCGAACAGCGCGTCCTTGTCCGGCACGTGCAGCAGCGCATCCTTGGAGAAGACGGCATCGAAGGCGTGGTCGGCGAAAGGCAGGGGCCCGGGCGCCGCCTGGATGAAACTGGTGCGATCCGCGAGCCCGCGCGCGGCGGCGCGCTGCCTGGCTGTCTCGATCACAGGCAGTTCGACATCGAAGCCAGTGACGTGGGCAGCGCCATGGCGTTCGACCAGATGCAGGGTGATGCCGCCGGAGCCACAGCCGATGTCGAGGATCGTCTTGCCCTCGAGCGAAAGCCCTTCGAGCACCCGGTCGACCTCGTCCGGCCCGCCCGGCGACAGATAACCATCACCCCACAGCGCTTCGAGGAAGCGGATGGCGGTGTCGTCATACTCCGGTTCGGCATCTGCCGTTTCGATCATCGGCCCTCGGTCCCCAATCGCCGAATTGCGCACTGTCGAATGCCGGCAAAGCGTAGCGCATACCCGGGAAAACGCAATATCATTTGTTGAACATTCATTCAGAATAGCTGGACAAAATGGCGAGCGGCGTGCCAAAATTCCGCGTATTCGGGGACAGATCGCGCAAAAATGAAATGGCGGCGGATAGGATGAGCGGGCCAGAATGAAAGTTTGGGATGCGATCATCATCGGCGGCGGACATAACGGCCTGGTCAACGCCTGCTATCTGCAGCGCGCCGGGCTCGATGTGCTGGTCGTCGAGAAGAATGACTGGGTCGGCGGTGCCGCCACCAGTAGGGAATTGACGCCGGGCTTCCTCTACTCCAACTGCTCCTATGTCTGTTCGTTGTTCCGCCCCGAGATCATGCGCGACCTTGAATTGCCGCGCTTCGGCCTGCAGGTCATCGCCTATGAGGGCGGCGCGGTGTTCACCCGCGACGGCGACTACCTCGCCAACTACCGTGATCACGACGCGCACCGGCGCGAATTCGCCCGCTTTTCCAAGCGCGATGCCGAAGCCTATGACCGCTACGCCCGCGACGTGACGCGGCAGTGCCGCTTCATCCAGCCTCTCTTGATGCGCACCGCTCCCGACCCGACAAGCTTGCGGCCGCGCGACCTCGGCGAGCTTCTCTATCTCGGCAAGAAATTCGCCGGACTGTCGGCGCAGGAAATGGCCCTGACACTGCGCTTCTGGACCATGTCGATCTCGGAATTCCTCGACGAGTATTTCGAGACCGATGTGATCAAGGCGAACTTCGCTTTGTCCGGCATCATCGGCACCGCGCTCGGGCCGATGTCACCCGGCACCGCCTACGTGCTGCTGCACCACTACATGGGTGAGGTCGATGGCTCGGTCGGCGCCTGGGGCTATGCGCGCGGCGGCATGGGCGCGGTGACCAAGGCGCTGGCCGCATCCTTCAAGTCGTCGGGCGGAACCATCCGCACGGGCGCCGAGGTCGACCATGTGCTGGTCAGCAGGGGCAAGGCCAGGGGCGTCGTGCTGGCCGGCGGCGAGGAGGTCCATGGCAAGCTCGTCGTCTCCAATGCCGACGTGAAGCGCACCTTCCTGAAGCTGATCGAGGAGAAGGAACTGCCCGACATCTTCCTGCGCCGGGTCAGAAACTTCAAGATCCGCGGCTCGTCCGGCAAGGTCAACATCGCGCTCGATTCGCTGCCGGAATTCCCGGCGCTGCCGAAGGATTCGCCGGTCTATCGCGGCGACATGCATTTCACCGATTCGATGGAGCGCATGGAGCGCGCCTATGACGATTGGAAAGCCGGGCGCTGGTCGGCCGATCCCTTCCTCGACATGGTCATCCCGACGACGCTCGACCCGACCATGGCGCCGCCTGGCAAACACTTCATGAGCTGCTTCGTGCAATACGCGCCGCCAAAGGTGAACGGCCGCGAATGGACCGATGCCGACCGCGACGGCTTCGCCGAAAGCGTGATCGCGCAGATCGCGGACTATTCGCCCGGCTTCCGCGACCGCATCGTCCACATGGAGGTTCGCACCCCGCGCGAGATCGAGGCCGAGGTCGGCCTCACCGAAGGCAACATCTTCCAAGGCGAACTGACCTTCGACCAGCTGCTGTTCAACCGCCCGGTGCCGGGCTACGCGCAGTACCGCTCTCCGGTCGGTGGCCTCTATATGTGCGGCTCCTCGACCCATCCCGGCGGCGGCGTCATGGGTGCGCCCGGCCGCAATGCCGCCGCCGAGATCCTGCGCGACCTCGCCAAGTCCACCTCGCATATGAGCCCGGCCCATGACGTCATTTGATGCCATCATCATCGGCGGCGGCCACAACGGTCTCGTCACTGCTGCCACGCTGGCGAAAGCCGGCCGCAAGGTGCTGGTGCTGGAAGCTGGTCGCGAAGTCGGCGGCGCCGCGCGCACCGAGGAATTCGCACCTGGCTTTCGCGTCTCCTCAGTCGCCCATCTGCTGAACCGGCTGCACCCCGAAATGGTCAAGACCCTGGAGCTTGAGAAACACGGATTGCAATTCGCTCGCGCCGACTTCATGCCGTCGGTTGCGCTGTCGAAGGACGGCCCGCCGCTTGTCCTGCATGGCGCCTATGGCGAGGTGCTGACCGGCGCCAGCGCGTCCGAGCAATCCGCCTGGAAGGAATTGCGCGCGCAGTTGCTGCGCTATGCCGGCATATTGAAACCGTTCCTCTCCCGCCGGCCGCCCGATCTCGCCGGCATGTCGCTGCTCGATACTGCTTCGCTCGGCCAGACCACGCTGACGCTGAAGAAACTCGGCAAGGAAGACATGCGCGACTTCCTGCGCGTACTCCTGATGAACGTGGCCGACCTGCTCGACGAGCAGCTTGCCGATATCAGGCTGAAAGGCCTGCTCGCCTTCGATGCGACGCTTGGCAGCCATCTCGGCCCGCGCTCGCCGACCTCACTGCTCGGCCTCTACTCTCGCCTGGCCGGCGAGACCGCCGGAGCGGCCGGAGCGCAGGCACTGCCACAAGGCGGCATGGGCGCGGTGATCGCCGCCATCCGCGCCGCGGCGGAAAAGGCAGGCGTGGTGACCCGCGCATCGGCTCCGGTGGCAAAGATCATCATCGAGAAAGGCCGCGCCGTCGGCGTCGCGCTCGACAGCGGCGAAGTGCTGCGCGCCAGGACCATCGTCTCGGCGATCAATCCGGCGACCACCTTCCTCGACCTTGTCGGGCCGCGCGAGATCGACACAGGGTTCATGCGCAAGGTGAAAAACATCCGCATGAAGGGCGATGCGGCCAAGCTCAATCTGGCGCTCGACCGGCCACCGCAATTCACTGGCGTCGATGCCGCCGGCCACAGGGGCCGGCTGGTCATCGCCCCCTCGCCCGATCACGTCGAGCGCGCCTTCAACCCATGCAAATACGGTGAGTTCTCGCCCGAACCGGTGATGGAGATCACGCTGCCCAGCCTCGCCGACCCGTCGCTCGCGCCGAGCGGCGCCTGCGTGTTGTCGGCGGTGGTGCAATACGCGCCCTACGGGTTGAAGGAAGGCTGGGACGCCGGCAAGCCGAAATTCCTCCAGGCGATCATGGCTCAGCTCGAAGCCTATGCTCCCGGCATCGGCAAATGCGTTGTCCATGCCGAGTTTTTGACGCCAGCCGACATCGAGGTGCGCTATCGCATGCCGGGTGGCCACTGGCACCATGGCGAATTGCAGGCCGACCAGATGCTGATCTCGCGGCCGGTCTCCGGCTGGTCCGGCTACGACACACCGATCGAAGGGTTGTTTCTTGCCGGGGCCGGCTCGCATCCGGGTGGCGGTGTTTCCGGTGCACCTGGCCTCAACGCCGCGCGACGCATCATCGCGATGAAAGGGTGACCATGGCCCGGCAAATCAGGAAGAAGCCCGCTTCAAAGACAGCCAACACGGTTGTTTCGGCACGCATCGCTGCCCAGGGCCATTTCCGCACCCTGCGTCTCGGTACGCCGTTCCAGCCGCGCATCAATGCGCTGGCCAGAACCCAGGACTGGTACAATTGGGCCGGCTACCGCGCGCCGCATTCGCTGTGGGACGAGGAACTCGAATACTTCGCCATCCGCAGCCAAGCCGCCCTGTTCGACATTTCGCCGATGACGAAGTACCGAATCGAAGGGCCGGACGCCGAGGCCTTGCTCAACCGCGTCACCCTGCGCGATGTCGCCAAGCTCAAGCCCGGCCGAGTCCACTATACGGCGTGGTGCGACGACGAGGGTTTCGTCCTCGACGACGGCACGCTGTTCCGGCTTTCGCCGACACGCTTCCGGCTGTGTTCGCAGGAGCGGCATCTGCCCTGGCTCCTCGACAGCGCCATTGGCTTCGATGTGACGGTCGAAGAGGAAACCGAGGCCGTCGCCGGGCTCGCCCTGCAAGGTCCGACATCCTTCGCCGTGCTGCGGGATGCCGGTTTCGCCGGCGTCGAGAAGCTCAGAATATTCGACCTCGCCGATTTCCCGCATGACGGTGGCATCGTCACCATTTCACGCACCGGCTTCACCGGCGATCTCGGCTACGAACTGTTCGTTTCGGCCGACAAGGCGCTGAGCCTGTGGGACCGGCTGATGATTGCGGGCGAACTGCGCGGCATCCGCGCCATCGGCTACACCGCGCTCAACCGCGCCCGGCTCGAAGCCGGACTGATCGTCGCCAATGCGGATTTCACCACCGCCGAGCACGCCATCCGCGCCGACCGCCTGCGCATGCCTGACGAAATCGGTCTCGGCTTCATGATCGATCTGGAAAAAGGCCATTTCAACGGCCGCCGTGCCATTCTCGAAGCGCGCGCAAAGCGCAAGCTGCGCCATGTGCTGGTTGGGCTGGAAATCGAAGGCAATATCCCGGCCGAACATGCCATCGTCTACTACAAGAAAAGCCAGGAGGTCGGCCTGGTCAGCGCCGCCATGTGGTCGCCGATGGCCAAGCGCAACATCGCCATCGCCTCGCTGGAGCGGCCGTTCGGTGATACCATCGCCGAGGACCTCTGGGTCGAGATCTACGCCATGCGCGAGCTGCAATATCAGAAGCTGATGAAGCGGGCCAAGGTGGTGGCGCGGCCCTTCATCAGGCTTGACCGCCGGACCGCCAATCCGCCGGCGGACTTCTGACCATGGCCGACGAAGCCGACAAGCAGCAAGAAGATGGGCAGCAAGAGGATGGCGAAGCCGCCGAACAGTGGGAGCTGGTCAACACCCCGCTTGGCGAGAAATGGTCTGGCCGCACACGCTATGCCGCCGCCATGTTCTTCTACAAGCGCGGCGAGATGAGCGCCGAAACGCTCGAGGTCTACCGCATCTGCGCGCGGCTCGATTCGGAAAATCCGCTGCCGATCATCCGCGACCGCGGCATCGGCAGGGACTGGCTCAGAAGAATCGGTTTCGAATAGCGCTTACCCGCTACCCAATTGTCTTTTCCAGCACGCTTAGCCAGTTGCGGTAGGCGATCTTCTCGATCAGAGCGCGGCCGAAGCCACGCGCCGCCAATGCGTCGATGAGCTTCGGCAGGCCGGCGACGTCGCCGATGACCGCCGGGATCATGGCGCCGTCGAAATCCGAGCCGAGGCCGACGCCGTCTTCACCCAGCGCCTGCAGCAGCGAATCGACATGGCGTACCATGATGTCGAGGCTGGTGTCGGCATTCATGCGGCCGTCCTCGCGCAGGAACCCGGTGGCGAAGTTCAGCCCGACCATGCCGCCGGTTTCGCGGATCGCGCCGAGCTGCCAGTCGGTGAGATTGCGCGAATGGGTGCAGAGCGCATGCACGTTCGAATGGGTAGCCACCAGCGGCGCATCGCTGAGCGCGGCGACATCGCGAAAGCCCTTTTCGTTGAGATGCGAGAGGTCGATCATGATCTTCAGCTGGTTGCAGGCCTTGACCAGTGCCTTGCCGGCATCCGTCAGGCCGGGCCCGGTGTCGGGCGAGGACGGAAAGCGGAACGGCACGCCGTGGCCGAAAGCATTCGGCCGGCTCCAGACGATGCCGAGCGAGCGCAGGCCGGCGGCATGCAGCACGTCGAGCATGGTGAGCTCAGGATCGATCGCCTCGACCCCCTCGATGTGGAACACCGCCGCGATCGACCCTTGCGTCATCGCGTCGCGCACATCGCCGGCGCTGCGGCAGACCGTCAACGCTCCGGCCCGTTCCAGCCTGAACAGGATGGAGGCCATCGCGATCGTCGAGTTGAGCGCATCGGCGCGCGGAACCTCGGGCGGCAACGGCTCGGTGTCGCTCGGCGCCAAGGGCACGGCACTGCGCCTGGTTTTCTCGACAGGCGGTGGAAAGATGGCGAACATGCCGCCGGCAAAGCCCCCAGCCTTGGCGCGCGGCAGGTCGATATGGCCGCCCGATTTCCCCTCAATGAACAACTTTTCGGCGTCCGTGTCCTTCGACTGGTAGAGCCTGAGCAACGTATCGTTGTGGCCGTCGAAGACGGGAACGAGGTCGGATTCGGTCATGGGGGATCATTCGGTTCGTTTGTCGGCGCTGCGATCTATCATACTACTTAGGCAAGATGCGCGAGCCGCGCAAATGACAAAGCCATGCCGGCGGGATGACAGTCGCTTGTCGCGCCGTTTCCTGTCGGACGAATTCCGGCCGATCCCTATTGCTTCAGCACGTCGGCCCATTCCGGGTGACGTCGGAACTGCGCGTTGGCGAACGGGCAGAGCGGAATGATCTTCTTGCCCGCCGCACGTGCATCCTCGACGGCGCGGGTGACGAGCCGAAGCCCGGCACCCTGGCCACGAAATGCGTCCGGCACTTCGGTATGGTCGATGATGATCTGGTGCTCGCCAATCTTGGTGAAGGTCATCTCGGCCTCGGCGCCATTAGGCCCGCGCAGGAGGTAGCGACCCTTGGAACCGCGATCCTCCAGTTCGACCTCGGGCAGTTGATCCGGCATCGCTACACTCCTTGGGTGGCACCGGCAAAAAGCCGCCGTGCCGCTTCGATCTCGTTTGGCCGCACCTCGTGCCCGCCTTCATGCCACTCGACTGTGACATCGGCGCCGTCGGCACGCAAATAGGCTTCGAGCCGCGTGGTCAGGTTCGGCGGGCAGATTGGATCGCGCTTGCCGGCGGTCACCAGAATATGGCGGCCGGCGAGGCTGCCCTCGACCTGCGGCTCGAACGGGATCAGCGGATGCATCAGCGCCGTGGCGTCGAACAGCAATGGCGCGGCAAACACCACCGAGGCCAGGACGTTGGCGCCGTTGGAATAGCCAAGGCCCAGCACCGCCGACGGCTTCGCCGCCTCGACATGCGCCTTGACGAAGCCCGCCATCTTGTCCGTCGCCCGCGCTAGATCGCCCATGTCGTAGACGCCCTCGCCGGTGCGGCGGAAGAAGCGCGCGGCGCCATGTTCGGAAACATCGCCGCGCGGCGAGATGATGGTTGCCTGGGGCGCGAGATCGCGCCCCAGCGACAAAAGCTGGTTCTCGTCGGCCCCGGTGCCATGGAAGACGAAGAGCAGCGGACCGCCCGGCGAACCGGGCAGCAGCTTGTGGATGTAAGCGTCCTTGCTCATGGCTTCAGCCTTCCAGCTTCTGCAGATGCTGCTCGAGGTAGGGCCGCAGGTGCTGGTGCTGCGTCGGCAGTTTCAGCGCCTCGCCGAGATGAGCGGTATCCTCATCGCGATCGAAACCCGGCTCGTTGGTGGCGACCTCGAACAGCACGCCGCCCGGCGTGCGGAAATAGATCGCCCAGAAATAATCGCGATCGATCACCGGCGTCACCTGGTAGCCGGTGTCCATCAACGCCTTGCGCACTTCGAGCTGCTTGGCGCGGTTCTCGACGGCGAAGGCGACATGGTGGACGGAGCCGGCACCGAGACCGGCGAAAGCCGCACCCGGCAGCGATTCGATGTCGACGATATCGGCGCCGTTGCCGTTCTTCACCGCCAACCGCCTGACATTGCCCGACTTGTCGACCTCCTCGTAGCCCATGAACTTAAGCAGCTCTTCCGTGGCGCCGCCGTCCTTCAGCCGGAGCGACACGGAATGAAAGCCGCGGATCGCCTCGTCGGTAGGAATGCCGCCCTTTGCCCACGGCACCCTGGCGTCGGCCTTGTCCTCGACCAGCGCGAAGTCATCGCCATCGGGACCGGCAAAGGCCAGGCGCTTCTCGCCGAACGTCTCTCCGCGCGACAGGCCGGTGACGCCTTCATCGGCGAAACGCTTTTCCCAATAGGCGAGCGTGCCCTCAGGCACGGAGTAGACGGTGGTGCCGACCTCGCCGACGCCATGACGGCCCTTGCCGATATTCGGAAACGGAAAATACGTCATCACCGAACCCGGCGTGCCGGCCTCGTCGCCATAGTAGAGGTGGTAGACGTCGGGCGCATCGAAATTGACTGTCTTTTTGACCCGGCGCTGGCCGAGTTTTCCGGCAAAGAACTCGTTGTTCTGGCGCGCATCCCTGGCCATCGAGGTCACGTGATGCAGGCCCTTGATCTGGTCGAGCATTGTCTTGCTCCTTCCCTTGGTGCTTGTGCGGCCCTCGCCGCTGTCCACGCCAATATGAGAACGCGACAGCTTGCGGCAAAGGCGGCAAACACAGAATGGACTGTGCTTATAAGGTGAACAATCAACAGGAATTTGTTCACCAATCCAATAACAGGTCCGGGCTTGCGCCGACGCCAAAATTCGGTTCCATGAGCGGCGTTCGACCATGCAGGGATAAGGTATCGCGAGTGACTGGAAAAGGCAGGCGCCCAAATGTTCTCCTGATCACCTGCGACCAGTGGCGCGGCGATTGCCTGTCGGTCGCCGGCCATCCGGTTGTGAAGACGCCGAACGCCGACGCGCTGGCGGCCGAGGCTGTGCTGTTCAGGCGGCACTATGGTGGCGCTGCGCCCTGCTCGCCGGCCCGCGCCTGTCTCTATACCGGCCTCTACCAGATGAACAACCGCGTCTGCCGCAACGGCACGCCGCTCGATGCCCGTCACGGCAACATCGCGCTGCATGCCCGGAGCCTCGGCTATGATCCAACGCTGTTCGGCTACACCGATGTGTCGCTCGATCCGCGCCTGCTGGCGCCGGGCGACCCACGGCTGCAAAGCTATGAAGGCGTGCTGCCTGGATTCACGGTGCGCCAGTTGCTGCCTGAGCATCAGAAGCAGTGGCTGTCCTGGCTGAAGCAGCGGGGCATCGATGCCAGCGCCGGATCGCCCGACATCCATCGCCCGGTGCACGACGGCGGCAAGGCCGACGCCAGGGTCAGCAGTGCACCACCCGTCTATTCCAGGGACGAGACCCCGGCCGCTTTTCTGACCGGCGAATTCTCTCGCTGGCTTGGCGAGCAGGAGCAGGATGCACCATGGTTCGCCCATCTTTCCTTCATCAGCCCGCACCCGCCCTTCATCGTGCCGGAGCCATACAACACCCTTTATGATCCAGCCGACGGTCCCGCCTTCCGGCGTGCGGCAAGTTGGCAGGCGGAGGCGGAGAGCCATCCCTATCTCGCCTATGACCTCAGCCTGCAGAAACGGACGAAGTTCCGGCCTGGTGTCGCGGGCAAGGTGCACGATTGGAGCGACGACGACTTTCGCCGCATCCGCGCGATCTATTACGGCATGATCTCCGAAATGGACGCGCAGCTCGGCCGCATCTGGCAAGCGGTCAAGGCCGCGGGCGCGTGGGAGGACACCATCATCGTGCTGACCTCCGACCATGCCGAGATGATGGGCGACCATTTCATGCTCGGCAAGGGCGGTTATTTCGACGGCAGCTACCACATTCCGCTGATCGTCCGCGACCCGCGCCGGGGCAACACCGCCGGCGCCAGCATCGATCGCTTCACCGAAGCGGTGGACATAGTGCCGACCCTGCTCGACCTGCTCGGCGAGGATCCTGCACCGCACCTCGACGGACACTCGCTGAAGCCGTTCATCGAGGGCGAGAAACCGGAAGGCTGGCGCGACGCCGCGCATTGGGAGTTCGATTTCCGCTCGATCGCCGACGGCGAGGCCGAACGGCATTTCGGCATCGCATCACGCCAATGCAATCTCGCCGTCGTCCGCACCGAAAAGTTCAAATATGTGCATTTCGGCGGCGGCCTGCCGCCGCTGCTGTTCGATCTGGAAAGAGACGCAGGGGAACTGAACAATCTCGCCGCCGACCCCGCGCACCTCGTGGTGCGGCTTGAATTCGCGGAAAGGCTTCTTGCCTGGCGGGCCGAACATCTCGATCAGTCGCTGGCGCTCGCCGAACTGACCGAACATGGGGTTGCCGGCTATGTCAGTAAGGCAATAGGGACTTGGGCAGTAGGCAGCTAGAGGGTTACCCCACTGCCTACTGCCTACTACTACTGCCCTATCGAACGATCAAGCGCTGCTGGTCGCGCTGCTGCGCATAGCTGCCCTTGTCGTAGGCGGTCTGAGCCTCCAGCTGTTCCTTGGTGAAGGTCGTATAGAGGTACTTGTTGCCATCCTTGTCGGTCATGAATTTGAGGTTATCCATGCCAACCGCGACCTCCTTCTCGCCGATGCCGAGGAAGCCGCCGACATCGACGATCACCGCATCGGTCTTGTTATCGGGCGTCAATACGACATCACCGATCTCGCCGACCTTGGCGTCATTGGCGCCATAGACAGTCGTGCCCTTCAGGTCATCGCCGCGAATCTCACCAACAGGCATCTCGGTCAAGGTCGACTTGTCGATCGCTGCCGTCTGCGTCTGGTCGGGAGCCGAGGCATCAGGGGCCGCCGGAGCCTCAGCCGTCTTGGCGGGGGCGACAGCGGGAGCCGTGGTGTTGGACGGTGCAGCGGCCGGTGCGGTTGCTGCCGGCTCATTGGACGCCGTCGTTGCCGGCGCCGGATCATAGGCCTTGCGATTGAAGTCCGGCTGCGCCAGCAATTCTTCCTTGGTGGTCTGTGCCACCAACCAGCGGTCGCCGTTCTTCTCGGCCCACTGGGCCTTGCCGAAGTCATAGGCGACGTTCTTGGCGCCGAGGCCAAGGAAGCCGCCGACGCCAATGACCAGCGATTGCGCCTTGCCTTCCCTCGTCAGCACGATGTCGTTGACGCTGCCGATATTCTGCGCGTCATCGCCTGTGCCGTTATACACGGTTTCGCCGATGATGTTGGTGGCCAGATTGCCATCCGCACGCTTCACGGGCTCGGCCGTGGCCGCATTCATGTCGACGGGCTTCTGTGCGGTGTCCGTTGTCGCTGGCTGCGTCGGAGCCGTTGCATCAGTCGACGCCGCGGGCGCTGGCGCCGGGCCGTACGGCTTGCTGTCGAACTCGGGCTGCGCCGTCAACTCCTGCTTGGTCGTCTGGGCAACCAGCCAGCGATCGCCGTTCTTCTCGGCCCACTGCAACTTGTCATAGTCGAAAGCGACATTCTTCGCTCCCACACCCAGAAAGCCACCGACACCGATGACGACGGATTTCGCCATGCCATCCTTGTCGAAGACGACGTCGCTGACCTTGCCGATGTCCTCAGCGTCATCGCCGGTGCCGTTGTAGACGGATTCGCCGATGATATTGGTGACGATGCTGCCTTCGGCGTGCGCTACTGGAGCAGCGGCCGGCTCCTGGACGGCAGGGGTCTGCGCGGGCGCCGGCGTTGTCGCACTCTGCGCATGGGCCCCGGTCGCGATCAGCGCTATGAGTGCTGTCGTGGCTAAGAGATTGCGGGTCATGATAGTCTCTCCTCGTGCGTGATTTCGTGCACGCCGCGCCCGGTTGAACTGTCCCTGGGAAGATCGGACGCGGCATCTTGTACGAGTTCACAACGTCGTGACCATGCTGTTGTTCCGACAAAAACGCTGCCGGTTTCGTGACCAGAACGCGCGACAGTTGCGCGTCGGTCAAAATACACTCCGCCGAATTGCGAGGCCTCCTCGGAACTTTTCTTCCTTCGCCGCGTTCAGCCTGCGGCTGGGCGTGTCCCGGCCCGAATTGGGCTGAGAAAGCGGAGCTGGGCATGAAATTCGCAGCGGTGCTGAACCGGGACGGCGGCACCTTGCGCACCACCGACCTTGCCGCCTTTTCCGACAGGATGCACCAGTACCTGGAGACGGCAGGCCACTCTCTCGTCATTGATATTGTTACCGGCAAGAACGTGGTCGAAGCGCTCGACAATGCTGCTTCGCGCCGCTCCGTCGATGTCGTGCTGGCCGGTGGCGGGGACGGAACCATTTCTGCGGCAGCCGCCCGGCTGATGGGCAAGAAGAAGGCGCTTGCCATATTGCCAGCCGGCACCATGAACCTGTTCGCGCGCGGGCTGGGCATTCCGCAATCCCTCGATGCCGCGCTGAAATCTTTTGCCGACGGCGAAATCATCGCGGTCGACATGGCCACGGCCAACGGCCGGCCCTTCGTCCACCAGTTCTCGATCGGCATGCATGCCAGGATGGTGCAACTGCGCCAAGGGATGGAATTCGGCTCGCGCCTCGGAAAGATCAGCGCTTCGGCCAAGGCCGCCTGGGCGACGATCAACAACCCACCGGCGATGAACGTGACGCTCGGCATCGGCGAAGCCGAGATGACGGCCCGCATAACCGGCATCGGCATCACCAACAATCTGTTCGGCGAAGGTCACTTGCCTTACGCCGACAACCCGGCGGGTGGCGTGCTTGGCGTTTACGTCACCGTGGCGCGGCAGCGCGCCGAACTGGTCAAATTCTTCTTCAACGTGGCGCGCGGCAAATGGCGTGACAACGAGCATGTCGAAATCCATCAGGCTGACCGAACAGTCCTGAAGATCCATTCGGGCATCAGGAAATTCCGCGCCGTCATGGACGGTGAACTGGTCAGGCTTGACCGCGAGACGACGATCGAGATCCAGCCTGGCGCATTGAATGTCCTGGTGCCGGCCAGCGTCGCCGAGGCAAAGGCTGCCTGATGCGATCTGAGCCCATTGCAGCCGACACCCTACTCGCTGGGAGCATTGCCCTGCTGGGTCGTGTCCTTCTTGATCAACTCGCCATAAATCTCGGCGGCGCCCCACGCTACGAAGGCCAGCAGCAACGCTGCGATCAGAATGCGCAGGCCGTGTCGGCCCCAACGCCCCTGACGGGCTTTGTCCTCAGGAATAATCTTGATCATGGTCGGCCCTCGGATCGTTTTGCGCCAGCTGGCGCGTCCGGCAAAACAACATGGTCGGGTAACGGTTCCTCGCTACGATGGTTCCGGGCCGGCGGGCCGGCGCGGGGCTGGCGGACCGGCGAGGCGGCGGCGAAGACCAGGGCGGGCATTGGGGACTTGGGTGAATAGCAGGACGAAAACAGTGCCGGGTTTGCCGGCCGAAGTTGTACGCGCGGTAAAGGACGAGGACCGGCTGGCCGTGTTGCACGGGCTGCAGATGCTGGACACGGCGGCCGATCCGGATTTCGACCGCATAGGCGGCCTTGCCGCTGCGGTGATGCGGGCACCTATCGCTTTGGTTACGCTCGTCGACATCGAGCGGCAATGGTTCAAGTCCTGCATCGGCCTGGACGAGACCGAAACCGCGACCGACATCTCCTTCTGCGCCCATGCGATCGCCGCTGGCGACGAGCCGATGGTGGTGGCGGATGCAACGGTCGACCCACGTTTCAAGGCCAACCCGCTGGTCACCGGCAAGCATCATCTCCGCTTCTACGCGGGCGCGCCGATGATCGTGGCTGGCGTCCGGATCGGCACGCTGTGCGTGCTCGACCGCAAGCCGCATGTCTTTCCATCCCGCGCGAAGTTAGACCAGTTGAAGGCGCTCGCCGGCCTCGCCGGCAGCCTGTTCACTTTGAAGGACGCGACCCGCAGCGGCGCCATCGCCGAGGCAGCGCTGGCGCGCGAGGAGAAACGGCGCGCCATCGCGCTCGATGCGGCGTCGCTGGCCAGCTGGGCGTGGGATATCCGCAGCGACATCATCGAATGTGACACCTTGCTGTCGGAGCTGTTCAACCTGCCGCGCTCGAACCGGCTGCGGGCGCGCGACATCCTCACCGCCATCGATCCCCGCGACGTCTACCAGACCGAAACCCGCTTTCGCGATGCCTTGACCGGCAGCGACGACTATTTCGGCGAATACCGGGTGAAGGGCTTTCATCCACCGCGGTGGCTCGCCACGCGCGGTCGTGTCATCGAGCGCGATGGCGACGGCAAGCCGACGCTGATCTTCGGCGTCAACTATGACATCACCGAGCGCAAGCTTGGCGACGAGCGGCAACGGCTGCTGCTGCGTGAGCTCAACCACCGCGTCAAGAACACGCTGGCGACCGTCCAGGCGCTGGCGACGCAGACCGTGCGCCACGCCCGCCAACCGAGCGAGTTCCTCGAGGCCTTCGGCGCCCGGCTTCAGGCCCTCGGCATCGCCCACAATCTCTTGTCCGACCGCGAGTGGCGCGGCATCGGCATCCGCGAACTGGTCCAGATCGAGGTGAAGCCTTTCGACACCGCCGAGCAGCCGCGCATGACGATCTCCGGCGCCGACCTGTTGCTATCGCCCGACCAGGCCGTCGGACTGGGCCTGATCCTGCATGAACTGGCCAGCAATGCGCTGCAATATGGCTCGCTGTCGGTGGCGTCCGGCAAGGTTGACCTGAACTGGAAGGCGCAAGGCAGGAAGGGTGACAGACGCCTTGTGCTGACGTGGCGCGAAAGCGGCGGCCCCGAGGTTGCCCCGCCCGAGCGACACGGCTTCGGCTCGATCCTGATCCGCCGCAGCCTTGCCAAGGTCATCTCGAGCGAAGTGACGCATGAGTTCCGGCCGGAAGGCGTGTTTGCCGAAATATCCATGCCGTTGGAAGATCTGTCGAAGTGACAGAGCTTCATCCCGAAAAGTGGAAACCGGTTTTCGGTTATCTCCGTTCGCCTTCATCCGGATCATCGGGTTTCACGTTTTCGCGGTAGATGGCGTAGGCCACGAGCGCCGCCGCCGGACCCAGAATGAGGCCGAGACCGGCTTTTCCCTTGAGCAGCGCCGGCAGCACCGCGAGCGCGGCTGTGATGCCGATCATCTTCATGTCGGCGTTGCGTCGTCTCGCCTCGCGGCGGGCGCGGGCGCCAGACATCAGCTGATGGATCAACAGGATCAGCCCGGCGATGATCAGAAAGCCGGCGCCGAAGCCAAGTGCTGCCGCCAGCGATCCGTAGCGGGCCGCCGCCCAGATATAGGCCGCGCCGACCAGAAAGCCGAGACCGCAGAGCGCTGCCAGCGTGGCCAGCACATAGATGATGGCCGCCGTGCGCGCGCGGCGCATGGCGGCTGCGGTTTCACCCGAGGCGAAACCCGAGAGCAGGGATACCAGCAGTCCCATCGGCGGGACTAGCGACGCGCGAGAAGCGCGAAGAGGAAGCCGACGCCGGCGGCGATTGCCAGCGATGTTACCGGCTTTTCGCGTACGCTTGCCATCATCTGTGCTTCGATGTCCTTGGCGTTGCTGCGCAGGCTGTCAAACGCGGCTTCACCCTGGGCACGCAACTGCTCGACCCCTTCGGTGGCCGCGCGGCGGGCAGTGCCATAGCCGTGCTCGCTGGTCTTGGCCAACTGCTTCGTGAGCTTTTCGATATCGGCCTTCAACTGCTTGATATCGGCTTCGAGATCCGCACTCGCCCGGCCTTCGCTTGCGGTCTTCCCTGCGGTAGCTGCCATTGCTTAACTCCTTGTGATTGCTTGATTTCAAACGCACCGCACGTCTCAAGGTTCCGAGACTGGGACAAAGTACCTGAAAACGCGGGCGCGCGCACCTTGATGCGCCAACCCCTTGATAAAAAGGTGCATCGTCAGATCAGCGGCCGGCGCGCCTCGCCCAGCCCGTCCCAGCCGGCGAGCCTCTTGAGTCCTTCATTGTCGATGACCTCGCAACCGCCGTCACGCCAGACGACCAGCTTGCGATCCATCAGCTTGCGGATCGTCTTGTTGGTGTGAACCAGCGACAGGCCAAGCGTATCGGCGATGTGTTGTTGGGTGACCGGTATCTGAATGGATTGCTTGCCGTTCAGCCCGACGACCTTGGCCCGGCTGCCGATGAAGGCGATGAGATAGGCGGCACGCTCGATCGCACTGCGGCGGCCGATGCTGAGCAGGTTCTCGTCCAGCATGCGCTCCTCGCGCGATGCGATCCAGGTGATGTCGTAGGCCAGCCCGGGGTGATTGCGGTAGAGCTCATGGAGATGCTCGCGTTCGAAAACGCAAAGCAGCATTGGCGAAAGGGCTTCGACGGAATGCTGCATCTCGCCCATCACACTGCCTTGCAGGCCGATCAGATCGCCGGGCATGAGATAGTTGAGGATCTGGCGGCGACCATCCCGCAACAGCTTGTAGCGGAACGCCCAGCCGGAGAGCACGGTGTAGAGATGGGCGCTATGGCTGCCCTCCACCAGCACCGTGGCGCCCTTGTCGACCGAGAGTTCGCCCTTCTTGAATGTGCTGATGAAGGACAGTTCCTGCTTTTCGAACTCGCGAAAAACCGGCAATGGCCGCAACGGGCATTTCTCGCAAGGATACTGACGGCTGGAGACAGCGCGACCGTTCTGGCCCGACATTTCGACCCCTCTTCGAAAGCCCGCTCTTTGGAGCAGAGAGGGGCTGAGCTTCAAACGCGTTGCAAGGGTCGAGGTTCCGCTCTCGACCACATGTCTTTTTTAAATGACAGCTTGCCAAATAACGATCATGACTCCGGGTGTTTCAAGGAGTCCTTGCCTGTGCCCCCTTTGCTTGACGGATTGCGGATTCTGGTCCTGGAGGATGAATTTCTCATCGCCATGGATGTCGAGCAGCTTTGCCGCGACCATGGCGCTGGCGAGGTGGTGATCGCCCGCGATCTGGCCGAGATCGATGACCGGCAGGTCGCCACGCAATTCGACGCGGCCATCGTCGACCTCATGGTGGGCGGCGCCTCGACACTCGATTTCGCCTCCGGGCTGCGCGCGGCGGGCGTCCCGTTCGTATTTGCTTCGGGCTATTCGGATGCCGATGAAATCAAGGAATCCTTTCCGGGCGTCAGGCTGGTCGGCAAGCCCTATTCGGGTGAAGACCTCGTGCAAGCGGTCGCCACTGCCTGCGGGCTCGGTACTGCTGATTGAAAGACGATCCCGCGCCCAGGTCAGTGGGCCGGCGATCCCGTTACCTGGGCCGAAATCGCATCCGGACCATACTCGTCCTCGCCGGAGATCTTCAGGATCTCCTGCAATCGCGTGCGGGCCCGGCTGACACGGCTCTTGATCGTCCCGACCGCGCAACCGCAGATCTCGGCCGCCTCCTCGTAGGAGAAGCCCGACGCTCCGATGAGGATGATGGCTTCGCGCTGGTCTTCCGGCAATTGTTCGAGAGCGCCGCGAAAATCCTTCAGGTCGAGCTGACCGTGCTGGGCCGGATGAACGGCAAGCCTGGCCGTCATGATGCCGTCACTGTCCTGCACCTCGCGTCCGCGTTTGCGCATCTGCGAATAGAATTCATTGCGCAGGATGGTGAAAAGCCATGCCTTGATATTGGTGCCGGGCTGGAAGCTCTCGTGCTTGTCCCAGGCCTTGACCAGCGTTTCCTGGACCAGGTCGTCGGCCTTGTCGGCATTCTGCGCCAGCGAGACGGCAAAGGCGCGCAAGCTCGGGATTGCCCCAAGCAGATCGGTCTTGAAGCCCTGGGAGACCGCTGCCATGCCTCAGTCCTTCTTCTGTGCGGGTTCGGCCTGTTCCAGTTGGCTGAGCAACTGGGCGAAGCGATCCGGCACATCGTCGGAGACCAGCTCGTCGTAATATTGTTTGAGTTTGCGCCCGATTTCGGAATTCGGCCCAAGCGGGTCGCCGGAACCATCCCGGCGCCTGCCCGCGACGCCAGCCAGAATATCTTTCGTCATATCCTTCATTTCGCCCTTGTATTCCCAGCACCCAAGCCGCTCATAAAATTACTCAACACAACGCCAGCGGCATCATCGTCTAGTCGCCCATCCCGAACTCAAACGCCGCCCCGGCGCATTAGTTCCATGCAAGGCCGGAACTTTCTCGCGCAACCCGCGTTGTTTGATCGGGGCTTGCAATCAGCTTGACCTGCAACCTATGCAATCACGTCATTCTGAGGGAGACGTCTTACCATGAGCTTATCCGCCACCATCGCACCAAACCTGCCGTTTCTGCGCCGCTTCTCGCGGGCTGTTTCCGGATCGCAGGAGAGTGGTGATGCGCTGGTCGCCGCGATGCTCGAAGCCATCATCGCCGATGTCGACATCTTCCCCGAGGCATCGAACGACCGCATCGCATTATACAAGGTATTCGCCAAGCTTTTCACATCGGTGGCCATCCGCGTTCCGCAGGAGCAGGCGCAGTCGGCATGGGAACAGCGCGCCGCTGCCAATCTGAATGCGCTCGCGCCGCGGCCCCGCCAGGCCTTCCTGCTGGTGGCCGTTGAGGGTTTCACGGAGGACGAGGCAGCCGAGATCCTCGATGTCGGCGACCAGGAGTTTTCAGAGCTGCTTGCCCAGGCAAGCAACGAGATTTCCCGTCAGGTGGCGACTGACGTGCTGATCATCGAGGATGAACCGCTGATCGCCATGGACATAGAAGAGATGGTCGAGAGCCTCGGGCATCGCGTCGTCGGCACGGCGCGCACCCATGCCGAGGCGGTGATGATGTTCGGCAAGATGCGGCCGAAGATGGTGCTGGCCGACATCCAGCTCGCCGACGGCAGTTCGGGCATCGAGGCCGTGAACGAAATCCTGTCGTCGACATCGGTGCCGGTCATCTTCATCACCGCATTTCCCGAGCGTCTCCTGACCGGTGAACGCCCCGAACCGGCCTTCCTGGTCACCAAGCCGTTCAATCCCGATATGGTCAAGGCGCTGATCAGCCAGGCGCTTTTCTTCGATCGCCAGGCGAAAGCCGCCGCATAGCGCGCAGGGCGTTGCCCGCAGCAACGCCCCCGTTTGCCGAGCACGCGCAAAAAGCGAACCACGTACCGAAGCAGGGCAACGGCGGCGGTGTGGTCGTGCGAGCCCGCGCGTGATCTTTATCTTGGCGCCACGGGTCAGCGGGGGTCGTCTTTTTCGGCAAATGGTGGAACAAACCGCATCTAACCACGTTTTTATCGCACCATTCGAAGGAGATGGATCATGCTCTACTGGGCGCTCGTATTTCTCGTCGTGGCGATCATCGCCGGCGCGCTTGGTTTCGGCGGCATCGCCGGTACGTCGGCCGGCATAGCCCAGATATTGTTTTTCATCTTTCTCGCCTTCCTGATCATCTCGCTTCTCGCCGGCCTGTTCAAACGGGCGTCGTAACGAAGAGGGCGACTGAACACTGGAAGCCGCACCCCTCAAACGGTTTCCAGCCACCGCCGGGCGGTATCCTGCAAAGGACACCGCTCGGCGGACCGCTTTTTGCAGGCTGGTTTCGGAAACCCTCTTTTGGGAACCCATTTGACGGTGAGCCGTTCAGCCTGAACTGGGTGGACAGGTTGACCGATGCATTCCAAAACCGGAGACATGAAAGACGACGCGCAGGGCAATGAAGTCATCGCCCTGCATCCCGCCGAGACTGGCATGCAGCTTGGCCGGGCTCTGCTCCACGCATTGCACAATGCCGGCATTTCCGTTCTCTATCAGGATCGCGAGATGAAAACGGTATGGGCGCGCAACATGCGCGCACCCTGGGTTTCCGACACCACTGACGGCAGCGGCGTCCTGCCGGCGGCGCAGGCCGACCGCATCGGCGCGGCCAAGCGCGATGTCATCGCATCCGGCAACCCACAACGCCTCGAAATCAGTGTTCCCGCCGAAGACGGCTTTCGCTGGTTTCAGGTGTGGGTCGACGCCGACCATGGCGATGGCGGCTCGGTGCAAGGTGTCGTCACCACCATGGTCGAAACAACCGAGCAGAAACGCCGTGAGCAGACCCTGACGACGCTGTTGCGCGAAGTCAGTCATCGTTCGAAGAACCTGTTGGCGATCATTCAGAGCATAGCCACCCAGACCGGGCGCTACTCCGATGGCATCACTGATTTCCTGACACGCTTTCGCGGCCGGCTGCAATCGCTGGCCTCGTCCCAGGATCTGGTAACCTCCTCCAACTGGCGAGGCGCGGCACTTCACGAACTGGTATCAGGCCAGGTCGGCCGGAACGGAGTGGATCCGTCGCACGGCCTGCGCTTCCGCGGGGCAAATCCCTATCTCAATCCCAACGCCGCTCTCCATATCGGCCTTGCCATGCATGAGCTCGCCGTCAATTCGGTCAGCTATGGCGCCCTGTCGCGGGCAAACGGCTTCGTCGAAGTGACGGCCGATCTGACGGCCGCGGCCGACGGTACCACGCTGGCGTTGACATGGGCCGAAGCGATAGGAGCCGACGACACCATCGAGCGCAACCAGAAGCGTTTCGGCAGCGTCGCGCTCGAGCGCGTCGTGCCCGCGTCCCTGAACGGAACGGCGACCCTTGAGATAGGGCCCGGCCGCCTCGAATACCGCCTTGTCGTTCCGCACGGCAATTTCGAGACGGAATGAGCGCCCGCGCCCGTCAGATCCTTAACCGGCTGTTCACCATGAAAGCAGATGCTGTTTTTCCCAGGGACCGCTGGAACCTGCAGCGTCGCCGGACATTTCCGCAGCAGGACTTGCAGGACGGTGTGGGAGGAATGCCTTGACGGTTGCCGACATGAACAGACTGGAGCAGGCCGCTCGTGTTTCGATGGGCGAGTTTCAGGACTCCGAAGCATCCGCGCCGCCGCTACTTCCTGCTCCTAACGTCTCGCTACGCCTTGTCGCTGTGGCTCTCGCCGCGGTGATCGTCGCGGTCGTCCTCCTCCCGCTGGCCTACTGAAATTCCACAACGCCACCCGGTCGTGGCGGCGCCCGCGGCCCGGCGCGCCTCTTAATTCGCTGGACGGCCCGGCAGCACAGGAACTTTGGCGACCATGGACCGTTACTGTGGCGAGAGGACATGTCGCCATGGAACACATCGCTGCATTGTTGCTGGTCATCGGTTGCTCGAACACGATGGCCGACTGCCATGAATTGCCGGTGCCTATAAGCGTTTTCGCAACAGCCGACCAATGCGTTGCCGAGCGGCCGTTTGCCATGGGCGACGTGCAAGGGCAGGCCGAGCACATCATTGCCAAGTGCCTTGCCGTCGATCCGGCGCTGGAAGACGACTACGATCAGATCGTCTGGAACGTACGTTCGGATGGCACGCTCGACGCTTCTCTGGCAGTTTCCGACCTCGTGGTGGCGTCGAACGGCGTGCGCCCCGAAAAAGACTATCTTCGCCAACAATAAATTCCAGCAGCAAAGGCCGATATTTCGTGCTAAATGGCGGCTGGCACTTGCTAAAGTGAGGACACAAAGTGAGGAGTGACTCTATGCGGAAGATGATTATTGCCGTGCTCGCCGTAGCTGCCCTTAGCGGCTGCACCTCGACCGAGCAGGATGTGGTTGGCGGCGGCTTGATTGGCGCAGGTGTCGGCGGCCTGGTCGGCGGCGGCAAGGGCGCGCTGATCGGTGCGGCTGTCGGTGCCGGGTCCGGCCTGCTCGTTCGCAGGCTGCAGAACGGCTATTGCCAGTATCGCGATCATCGCGGCCGGATCTACACGGCCCGCTGCAACTAGTTCAGCGATAATCGAAACGTCGACCCGGAGACCGGCCTTGCCGTCTCCGGGTTTTCGCGGCCTGACGCCATAGTCGTCGATGCCGGCCAACAGGTTTTCAACCCGTTAGCGGAATTCTTATTTCCACGTTCAGCCCATTGGCTTGAAAATCGCGCTTGATCGTGCCGCGCAGTTCGCGCGTAACGTTCAGGTCGATCAGCTTGGTGCCGAAGCCTGTAGTGGCCGGCACTTCGAAGTTCTTCTGCCCGGTTTCGCGCCAGTTGAGAGCAAGCGTCCTCTCGCTTCCGCGCCCTTCGAGTGACCAGTCGACCTTGAGCGCGCCAACCGAATTGCCCGCTTCGCCATATTTCAACGCATTCGTCGCCAGTTCGTGGAACGTGAGGCCAAGCGCCTGCGTCGTGGTTTCGTCGAGCAGCACCTCCGGTCCCGACAACAGCCCTTCGGGCAGTTCCTTGCCGAACACCTGACCAAGCTCGATGCGCAGCAGATCGCCGAGATCGGCCTTCTGCCAGCGCGAGCGCGTCAGCATATCCTGGGACGCCGCCATCGCCTGCAGCCTGGCCGAGAAGGAGGAGGAAAACTCGTTGACGTCGGTGGCCCGCGAAGCCGTCTGGCGCGCGATCGCCAGCACCCGGGTGATCGAATTCTTGATGCGATGCTTCATCTCCTGCAGCATCAGGTCTTTTTCGATCAGGCTCTTTTCGGTCGTTTCGTGCAGGCGCGAGGCCGCCTCATAGGCCCGCTCCTGATAGCGCGCCACCAGCGCGATGGCCCCCGCCAGCAGCAGGCCGAGCAGTCCCAGCATCACCGGAATGGCACGCGACGACGGCTGCGAGAAGGCGCTTGTCGGCCGGAACAGGACGGTCCACGGCCGGCCGGCCACCACGATCTTGCGGGTGACGAGCAGTCTGTCGCCGAAGGAGGAAGCCGGCGGCGTCTCCGAGCGGAACAGGAGCTTGTCGCCATCCACCGCGCCGTCATAGATTTCGGTGTTGACCGGCAGCAGCGGCGAGCGGCTGAGCGCGATCTGGAACAGGTCACGGGCCCGAAACGCCGCATAGAGAAAGCCGGCAGTGGAGGATCTCGACGCATTGATGACATCGGGCGCGGTTTCGACATTGAGCCGCACGAAGACCAGGAAGCCGGTGAAGGTCTGAGCGGCGCCCGTACCCTGGCCCAGTTGCAGCAGCCCGCTGGCGTGCTGCTGATCGTCGGACATTGCCTTTTCGATCGCTTCGCGCCGCACCGGTTCGGTGAACATGTCGTAGCCGATACTGGTCTGATTGGACGGATCAAGCGGTTCGAAAAGCACGATGGGCGCGCGCCAGGGCTGTGTCGTGTCCGGATAGACCGGATGGCTGACGCCATGGTCGTGCAGGATGTCGCGTTCGATCGCCGCCTCGTCGCCCGCCTTGGCCAGTCTGAGAAAGCCGATGCCACGCAAGCCGGCAAAATTGTTGTCGACATCCAGCGCGTTGAAGAATGCCTTGAACTCATTCTGCGAGATGTCGCCGTTGCGGGCGTCGAACAGGGCCTGCGTCGACCGCAGCAGCGACAGGTGCAGGTCGATGCGGCTCTCGATCCGGTTGAGTGCGTCGTCGGCCGCCCCTTCGAACTTGATGCGGGCGGCCTCCTGTGTCGCGAAATAGGCAAACCCCGCCATCGTCATGCTGATCAGCGCAACGGCGATGAACGCGACGATGGGGAAAAGCTTCTTCAACGGATGACGCGGTCCCTGGGCAATATCGGACCTTTATGGGCAAGTCGCCGTGCCAACACAATGGCAAGGCCAAGCCATCCTGACGGCTGGCACATCACGTGAGCGGCAACCAGCGGCCCGCGTCGTCTTGGCAGGGCGGTATTGCTTGCCGCGATCCGGAGCATGATCCCGAAAAGTGGAATCCGGTTTTTTTGAAAGATCATGCTCGAACCGGGATAGAGCCCCATCCCGATCCTATTGGGATGGAACCGGATCTAGGCGGCGATCTTCAGCGCGCCCGGTCCAGGAATGGCGCCGGGAGGGCATTTGCCCAGAATGATCATGCCAAGCACCTCGTCCTGTGTCACGTCGGTGGTGCGGGCGGTGCCGACGACCTGGCCGTTCTTCATCACGCAGACCCGGTCGGCAAGGTCGAACACATCGTGGATGTCGTGACTGATCAGGAAGATGCCGATGCCGTCGGACTTGAGCTGCTTGACCAGTTCGCCGACTTGCGCGGTTTCCTGCGGACCAAGTGCCGCCGTCGGCTCGTCCATGATCAGGATGCGCGCATTGAACAGGATCGCGCGTGCGATCGCCACCGATTGCCGCTGTCCGCCCGACAGCTTGATGACCGGCTCCTTGAAGCGCTGGAAACGGGGATTGAGCCGCCCCATCACCTTGCGCGCCTCGGCTTCCATGGCAACGTCGTCGAGCGTGCCCCAGGCCGTCATCAGCTCGCGGCCAAGGAACAGATTGGCGGCGGCGTCGACATTGTCTGCCAGCGCCAGCGTCTGGTAGATCGTCTCGATGCCGTATCTCTTGGCGTCGCGCGGGTTGGAGATCGATGCCTCCTCGCCGTTGACGAAGATATGCCCTGAGTCGCGCTTGTAGGCGCCGGACAGGATCTTGATCAATGTCGACTTGCCGGCGCCGTTGTGGCCGAGCAGCGCCACGACCTCGCCGGGGAAAAGATCGATCGAGGCGTCGTCGACGGCGCGAATGCCACCAAAGGCGATCGAGATGTTGCGCATATCGATCAGCGGCGTGCCGGTGGGAGCGGTCTTGTCCATGGTCGCTTCTCCTCCCTAAACGCGTTTGCGATAGACGGTGTCGAGCCACACGGCGATGACCAGCACGGCACCGACGACGATGCTCTGCAACGGCGAGTCGACGCCAAGCAACACCATGCCGGACTGCAGCGACTGCATCAGCAGCGCGCCAAGCATGGCGCCGATGATCGTTCCCGAACCGCCGGCGAGCGACGTGCCGCCAATGACGGCAGCGGCAATGACCAGCAGTTCGTCGAGCGTGCCGAGCACGTTGGTCGATGAATTCTGTCGCGCCGAGGAGATCGACGCGGCAACCGTCGCTAGCACGCCCATGATCATGAACACCTTCATGGTGATCCAGCGCGTGTTGATGCCGGCGAGGTTGGCGGCCTCGGGATTGCCGCCGATGGCAAAGACATAGCGGCCGAAACGCGTGCGGTTGGTGATGAAGGTCATGATCAGGCCGACGGCGATCGCCATCAGCACCGGTATGGCGATGCCATGGGCGATGAACAGGCCGCCTTCGGGAACGGTGATGTTGTTGGCGGCCGCGTATCTGTTCACGATGCCGATCGGCCAGGGATAGGAATTGGCGAGCCACACGGCGCCCATGATGACGGCGCAGGTGACCACGCCAAGCAGCGTCTCGGCCCAGATCGGACGCAGCGGAAAACGAAACCGCTTGCGCTGCACCCGCCCGTTGAACAGCGCAAACACCACGGCAAGGCACGCGACGATACCGACGATCCAGCTCCAGGTCGCGCCGATCGATCCCGCCGGACCGCCGCCCATCAGCTGGAAGGTTGCGTCAAGCGGCGCCACCGTCTGGCCGCTGGTCACCCACCAGGCGGCACCGCGCCAAACCAGCAGGCCGCCCAGCGTGACGATGAAGGCCGGCACCTCGAGATAGGCGATTATGAAGCCCTGGAAGGCCCCGATCAGCAGGCCGAGCGCCAGGCCGATGACCAGCGCCAGGACCCATATCCAGGGATTGCCGAGTTCGAGCCCGACAAAACGCACCAGGAAATGTACCTGTGCAAAGCCCATCACCATGCCGATCAGGCCCTCGGCGGAGCCGACCGACAGGTCGATGTTGCGCATGACGATGACCAGCACCATGCCGCAGGCCATGATGGCGACCGCCGATGTCTGCACCGACAGGTTCCACAGATTGCGCGGCGTGAGAAAGGTACGGCTGTCGAAATCGAGCGGATTGACGCCGAGGCGCAGGCTGGAAATGACATGCAGCCCGGTCCAGATCAGCAGCAGGGCGCCGATCATGCCAAGCATGCGGGTGTCGATCTCGGTTGCCTTGAGGAACCGGGCAACCACGCCGAGCTCCGACGCACGCGCGATGTCGGCCTGCGGGTTGGACGTCGTGTCGGTCATGATTTCCTCCCACCGGCTGGCCGTCTGACGCGGATGCCGCAACCAGCCTAGAAGCTATCCGCACGATGCGGAAACACAAATCTTTTTGAGAAAACGCCGCGGCTTTGGGCCGCGGCGTTGATATCGAGCAGGAACGGTCCCGGCTTAGTTGCAGGCAGCGACGGTGCCGGCGGCAACGCCCGCGCAGACCTCATCCTTCTTGATCCAGCCGGCGTCGATGACGACGTTGAGATTGTCCTTGGTGATGGCAACCGGGGTCAGGAACAGCGACTTGACGGTGTTGCCGCCCGGCGTCGTGAAATCCTTCACGCCGGCGATGTCGGTCATCTTCTTGCCGTCGGCCAGCTGCGATGCGATCTCGGCGGCGTTCTTGCCGAGCTCGCGCGCGTCCTTCCAGACCGACACGGTCTGGGTACCGAGCGCGATACGGTTCAGCGCGGCGTGGTCGCCGTCCTGGCCCGACACCGGCACGGTGCCGGCCAGACCCTGCGCCGTCAGCGCCGCGACGACGCCGCCGGCGGTGCCGTCATTGGCCGCGACCACGGCATCGACCTTGTTGTCGTTGGCGGTGAGGAACTGTTCCATGTTCTTCTGGGCGTTGGCGGGCAGCCAGCCGTCCGTGTAGGCCTCGCCGACATTCTTGATCTTGCCGCTGTCGATGGCTTCCTTGAGCACTTCCATCGAGCCCGAGAACAGGAAGTCGGCATTCGGATCGGCACCGGAGCCCTTGATGAAGACATAATTGCCTTCCGGCTTGACCTTGAACACTTCGCGGGCCTGCATGCGGCCAACTTCCTTGTTGTCGAAGGTCAGGTAGAAGACATCCTTGTTCTCGATCAGCCGGTCATAGCCGACGACCGGAATGCCCTCGTCCAGTGCCTTCTGCACCGCCGGGCCGATGGCCGAGGCATCCTGCGCCAGGATGATCAGCGAGTTGGCGCCTTGCGAGATCAGGCTCTCGACATCGGTAAGCTGCTTGCCGGGATTGGACTGCGCGTCGGCGGAGATATACTTGTCGCCGGCGGCCGCGATCGCCGCCTTCATGGCGGCCTCGTCCGTCTTCCAGCGCTCTTCCTGGAAGTTGGACCACGAGACGCCGATGACCTTGTCCTTCGCCTGCGCGACCGACACGAGCGTCAGCGACATGGCGACACCCGCCAGGATGGCGGCTGTGAATTTCTTCATGTTATCCTCCCTGCGCCGCGTATGGCGCGACCAAACTGACCCGAAGGCCGGCACACAGGCTCTTTTTTTCGAGCCTCGAAAAAATACTGATCCAACACCGGAACGCTGTCAACATCGATTCTGATGGATTTTGATGTCCCTCCGAATTTTTTTCGAGCCCCGGAATAAATAATGACAGGATAATTCGCTTCTGCCAGTATTCGGCTGGCGCGTGTCGCCCAAATGGTGGGCAGCGGTTTCGGGAACAACGACACGCGCGAAAATGACGACCTGGGGCGCGACGCGCTTCAGGCTTCGCCGACGGCCTTCGGAGGGCACGAAAGGCCGCGGCGACCGGGAGGATGTGAGAAAGCATGTCGGTCGGAATCCGCCACGACGATTTGCGCCGGCGCAACCGGGCAATGGTGATTGCGGCCGTGCGCCGGGCCGGACAGCCGTCACGCACCGAGATCGCCGCGACCACGGGGCTCAGCCACTCGACCATATCTGCGATTTCCTCCGACCTGATTGGCGAAGGCATCCTGGCCGAAAGCAAGCCGATCGAGGCCGGTTCGCTGAAACGCGGCCGGCCGCAGGTCGGCCTCAGCCTCAATGCGGAAGCCGCTGCGGTGATGACCGTGGTGCTGTCGCTGAACTTCCTGTCCGTCGCCGTCATCGACTATGCCGGCCAGGTGATATCAGAGGAACAGCGCCGGCTGGACACGCTGACGATGCCGCGCGACACACTGATCGGTGAATGCGTCGCCATCGTGCGGCGCCGTCTCGAAGACCCCGATCTCGACGTTCGCAGCGTCGCCCGCATCGCGCTGGCGATCCAGGGCATTACCGACACCCGTGCTCGTGCCATGCTGTGGTCGCCGATCACGCCGCACACCGACATCGCCTTCGCCGACATCCTCGAGGACGAGTTCGGCATCCCCGCCACCATGGAGAACGACTGCAACATGATGGCGGTGGCGTTGCGCTGGCGCGATCCGCAGCGCTACCGCGATGACTTCATCGCCATCCTGCTCTCGCACGGCATCGGCATGGGCCTGGTGCTGAAGGGTCAGTTGTTCACCGGCACTCATTCCTCGGGCGGCGAGTTCGGCCACATGATCCACCAGCCGAAGGGCGCGCTCTGCCGCTGTGGGCGACGCGGCTGCGTCGAGGCCTATGCCGGCAACTACGCCATCTGGCGCAATGCAAGGCAGCTGGGCGAGGACACCGAGCCGGTTGCCGATGTCAGCGACGCGGACATGCGCGCGCTGGCAGCCGCGGCGCGCGACAGCGAAGGCCCCGAGCGTGAGGCCTATCGCAAGGCCGGCGAAGCGCTCGGCTACGGTCTCGGCAGCCTGTTCGCGCTGATCGATCCGGCGCCCGTCGCCATGGTCGGTGTCAGCGCCGCGGCCTTCGACCTGATCGAGCCGGCATTGCGCGAGGCCATAGCCCAGACCGCCGGCGGCCAGCATTCGGAATGGATTTCCTTCGACACCGAGCCGAACGAATTGCCGCTGATCCGCGAGGGCTGCGCCATGCGGGCACTCACCTTCGTCGACCAGGAGATTTTCGCACCGGGCGCGCAGACAAGATCCGGCCTGGTCAGCAAGAACGTGGCGTGATTTCAACCAGGGGAGTTCAGTCTTCCCTGATCGCGTAACCCGCTCCGCGGATGGTGCGGATGACATCGGGCATGCGGCCGTTGTTGACCGCCTTGCGCAACCGGCCGACATGCACGTCCACCGTGCGCTCGTCAATATAGATCGTCTCGCCCCAGACATTGTCGAGCAGCTGGCTGCGCGAGAAGACGCGGCCGGGATGGCGCATCATGAATTCGAGCAGGCGGAATTCGGTCGGTCCGAGCCGGATCTCGCTCTTCTTGCGATAGACCCGGTGCGATTCACGATCGAGCACGATGTCGCCGACCTTGAGCACGCTGGACAGCACTTCCGGCTTGGCGCGGCGCAGCAGCGCCTTGACCCTGGCCATGAACTCCGGTGTCGAGAACGGCTTGACCAGATAATCGTCGGCGCCTGTGGAAAGGCCGCGCACGCGGTCGCTCTCCTCGCCGCGCGCGGTCAGCATGATGATCGGCAGCCGCTCGGTCTCGGGACGCATTCTCAGCCGCCGGCAGAGTTCGATGCCTGAAACCGCCGGCACCATCCAGTCCAGCACCAGAAGGTCGGGGACGTTCTCCTGCAGCCGGATCTCGGCCTCGTCGCCGCGCGTCACCACCTCGACCTGGTAACCCTCGGACTCCAGATTGTAGCGGAGCAGCACACCCAGCGGCTCCTCATCCTCCACCACCATGATGCGTGGCGCGATCATCGGCTGCTCACCCCTGTCGTCATGCCGCCGGCGCGGACATTGCCGTCTCGTCCTGCTTCGGGCGATTGGCGGGCAGTTGCGTGCCGGTCAAAACATAATACGCATTTTCGGCGATGTTGGTCACGTGATCGCCGATGCGTTCGAGGTTCTTGGCGCAGAACAACAGATGCGTGCACGCGGTGATGTTGCGCGGATCCTCCATCATGTAGGTCAAGAGTTCGCGGAACACCGACGTGTACTTGACGTCGATGCGTTCGTCGTCGGCACGCAGCTTCGCCAGTGCGGCGGCGTCGCGCGCCGCATATTCCTCGATCACCCCCTGCACCTGGATCAGCACCAGCTGCGCCATCGCATCGATCGAGTGCGAAAGGTCGCGAGGCGTGACGCTGAGACCAACGGTGCCGACGCGCTTGGCGATGTTCTTGGCAAGATCGCCGATGCGTTCGAGGTCGCCGGCCATGCGGATCGAACCGACGACATGGCGTAGATCGTCGGCCATCGGCTGCCGCTTGGCGATCAGTGTGATGGCGCGGTCGTCGAGTTCGCGCTGGCGCGCGTCCATGATCGCGTCGTCGGAGACAACGCGCTGCGCCAGGGCGTTGTCGGAATTCAGCAGCGCCTTGGTCGCACCGCCGACCATCGAGCCGGCGAGATCGCCCATATCCCTGATGAGCCTGCTGATCTGTCCGAGATCCTCGTCGAAAGAAGCGACTGTATGTTCGCCCATGATCTTAGTCCTCGTGTGTCTGAGCTCAGCCGAAGCGGCCGGTGATGTAATCCTGCGTGCGCTTCTCGCGGGGCGACGTGAAGATCTTCTCGGTGCGGTCGAACTCGACCAGTTCGCCCAGATACATGAAGGCGGTCTGCTTCGAGACGCGCGCCGCCTGCTGCATGTTGTGGGTCACGATGACGATCGTGTAGTCGGCCTGCAACTCGTCGATCAGCTCTTCGATCTTGGCGGTCGACAGCGGATCGAGCGCCGAAGCCGGCTCGTCGAGCAGGATGACTTCCGGCTTCACCGCCACCGTGCGGGCGATGCAGAGCCGCTGCTGCTGGCCGCCCGAAAGGCTGAGGCCGCTGGCGTTGAGCTTGTCCTTGACCTCGGTCCACAGTGCGGCGCGCTTGAGCGCCTGCTCGACACGGCCGTCCATCTCGGACTTGCTGATCTTCTCATAGAGCCTGACGCCGAAGGCGATGTTTTCGTAGATCGACATCGGAAATGGCGTTGGCTTCTGGAACACCATCCCGATCTTTGTCCGCAGCAGGTTGAGGTCCTGCGACCGGTCGAGGATGTTCTGGCCGTCGAGCAGCACCTGGCCCTCGGCGGTCTGTTTCGGATAGAGCTCGTAGATGCGGTTGAAGACGCGCAGCAGCGTCGACTTTCCGCAGCCCGAGGGTCCGATGAAGGCGGTGACGCTGCGCTCGGGCAGCGACAGGGTGATGTCCTTCAGCGCCTTGCTCTGGCCGTAGTAGAAGTTGAGGTTCTTGACCTCGATCTTGGCCTTGGCGGTTGCCTCTGCGGCGATCGTCATGTCTGGAGACAACATCTGGCTCATTTGTCCTCTCTGCGTCCGGTCAGGCTGCGCGCAAAGATGCTGAGCGCGAGAACCGTCAATGTGATTATGAGTGCGCCGGTCCAGGCCAGTTGCTGCCATTCCTCGTAAGGGCTGAGAGCGAACTGGAAGATGGTCACCGGCAGGCTGGCCATCGGCGCGTTGAGATTGCTCGACCAGAACTGGTTGTTGAGCGCTGTAAAGAGCAATGGCGCGGTCTCGCCCGAGATACGGGCGATCGACAGCAGTATGCCTGTGACGATACCGGAAAGGGCTGCGCGGTAAGCCACCGACTTGATGACAACCCAGCGCGGCGCGCCGATCGCGGTGCCGGCTTCGCGCAACGCGTTCGGCACCAGGTTGAGCATGTCTTCGGTGGTGCGCACGACGACCGGGATGACCAGGATGGCGAGTGCGACAGAACCGGCAAGGGCCGAGAAATGCCCCATCGGCCGCACCATCAGTTCGTAGACGAACAGGCCGATGATGATCGATGGCGCCGACAACAGGATGTCGTTGATGAAACGCACCACCGTGGTGAGTTTTGAGAACCGGCCATATTCGGCCATGTAGGTTCCAGCAAGCACGCCGATCGGCGTACCGACGATGACGGCGATGACCGTCATCACCACGCTGCCGTAGATGGCGTTGAGCAAACCGCCGGCGTCGCCGGGCGGCGGCGTCATCTGCATGAAGACGTCGAGGGACAGGCCGGCGGTACCCTTGTAGACCAGCGCGCCGAGGATGAGCGCCAGCCAGGCAAGTCCGATGCCCGCGGCGATGACGCACAGCGTCATCATCACGGCATTCTTCCTCTTGCGGCTCTGGTGAAGCGATGAGGCTGTCGACATCGATCAGGCTCCCGTGCGGGCGTCGATGCGCATCAGCATGTAGCGTGCGATGGCAAGGATCAGGAAGGTAATGACGAACAGGATCAGGCCGAGCGCCACCAGCGAAGACGTGTAGAGATCGCCGACGGCTTCGGTGAATTCATTGGCGATGGTCGCGGAGATCGTCGTCGCCGGCGCGAACAGCGAGGTGCTGATCCGATGCGCGTTGCCGATGACGAAGGTCACCGCCATGGTTTCGCCGAGCGCGCGGCCGAGGCCGACCATGACGCCGCCCATGATGCCGATCCTTGTGTAGGGAATGACAACGCGGCGGGTCACTTCCCAGGTCGTGCAACCAATACCGTAGGCGGATTCCTTCAGCACCGGCGGCACCGTGTCGAAGACGTCCTTGGTGATCGAGGTGATGAAGGGCAGCACCATGATGGCCAGGATCAGCGACGAGGTCAAAAGGCCGATGCCGTAGGGCGGGCCGGCAAACAGGCTGTTGAGACCGGGAATGCCGTGGAACACGCCGATGATGAAGGGCTGCACGGTCGTCTGCAGGAACGGCGCCAGCACGAACAAGCCCCAGATGCCGTAAATGATCGAGGGGATGCCTGCGAGCAGTTCCACCGCCATGCCGATCGGGCGCCTAAGTGGGCGCGGGCAAAGTTCGGTGAGGAAGATGGCAATGCCGATGCCGAGAGGAACGGCGATCAGGATGGCGATCGCCGAGGTGACGATGGTGCCGTAGATCGGCGCCAGCGCACCGAATTTCTCGGTGACCGGATTCCAGCTCTCACTGGTCAGGAACGAGAAGCCGAAGGTCGACAGCGCCTGCCAGGAACCGGCAAACAGCGAGATCGCGACACCGCCGAGCAGGACCAGCACCAATATGGCGGCGGCGCGGGTAAGCCCGTGGAAGATCGCGTCGGTCAACGCGAACCGCCTGACAGTGGCATCGCGCGAACCTCGAATGGCTGGCAAGGCTTCCTGGACAGCGCTCATGTGAAGCTCGGCTCTTTGTGTTGAGAAAAAAGGAGCGCCGCGGCGCGGCGCTCCTTTGGAGGATATTACTCGCCAGCGTAGACGGGCTTGCCGTCGGTGACGATATCCGACTTCCACGAAGCCTTGATCAGGTCGACGACGTTATCGGGGATCGAAACGTAGTCGAGGCCCTTGGCGATGTCCTTGCCGTCCTTGTAGGCCCAGGCGAAGAACTTCAGCGCTTCACCGGTGGCGGCGACATCCTCGGGAGCCTTGTGGATCAGCACCCAGGTCGACGCGGCGATCGGCCAGGTGGCGTCGCCGGGCTCGTTGGTGATGATGACGTTGAAGTTCTTCGCACCCTTCCAGTCGGCGTTCGAAGCAGCCGAACCGAAGGATTCGAGCGACGGCTCAACAACCTTGCCGGCGGCGTTCAACATCTTGGAGTAGGACAGGTTGTTCTGGGACGCATAGGCATACTCGACGTAGCCGATGCCGCCGTCGGTCTGCTTGACGGTATTGGCAACGCCCTCGCTGCCCTTGGCGCCGACGCCGACCGGCCATTCGACCGCTGTGTCGGAACCGATCTTGTCCTTCCAGTCGGGCGACAGCTTGACCAGGTAGTTGGTGAAGTTGAAGGTCGTGCCCGAGCCATCCGAACGATGCACGACGGCGATAGCGGTCGACGGCAGGGTGAGGGTGGGGTTCAACGCCTTGATCGCGGCATCGTCCCAGGTGGTGATGGCGCCCAGGTAGATCTGGGCCAGCGTCTTGCCGTCAAGAACCAGTTCGCCCGGCTTGATGCCGGTGAGGTTGACGATCGGCACGATGCCGCCCATCACCATCGGAAACTGGACGAGGCCGTTCTTTTCCAGGTCGGCATCGGACATCGGCTTGTCGGTGGCGCCGAAGGTCACGGTCTTGGCGATGACCTGCTTGATGCCGCCGCCCGAGCCGATCGACTGGTAGTTGAGGCCGACGTTGGTGTCTTTCTTGTAGGTGTCGGCCCACTTGGCGAACACCGGATAGATGAAGGTCGAGCCGGCGCCGGAAAGATCAGCTGCCATTGCCGCGGAAAGGGTGAAGGTAGACGCCGTAGCCATTGCAATCGCAACGGCCGCCGAGCGGATGAAATGTCTCATGTGGCCTGCTCCTGTTCGGAATGTGGTCTCTCGGCGCCATTCCTCTCGGCGCCCGCTGAGGCCAATAGCCTTCGATTATTACAGTCGCATGACAGTTTGATGTCACCCCGGTAACGCGTCACAGGGGAAGGGAAGGCGCCGGCCAACTGGTGCTCGCCAGGGAGCCTGGCTTTGCTCCCGGAATCAGGCACTTGCACCGTTTCAGACCGGGACCGGCCTGCCGTTTCCGGGTCGCTGCCCTGGCAAAGAAAATCCGGACGGGAGCGCGTTGCTCTCGGCCAGAGGATGTCTTGGCCGGGCCATCGCCGAAAACAGGTCCGTTGGGGTAGATTGACGCTGTTTCATGCCGGCGGTCGCTGCTCCCGCCCGTAACTGGAAGAGCGGAATTCGAATATGGTCATTGTCTCGGCTGGGCGCCGCCTTTGCTATGGTGCGATCGCGCCATAGTCTTGCACGCAGGGGCAGCGGCGAATCCGGGTTGATTCCCCCGTGAATGAGCGGATGCGATGCTAGCCGGCGTTGCGCTGAACCTGGCGACCAGCGCCGATCCAGCGCTCGACCTTCTCGAGCAGGGCCCTGGGACTGATCGGCTTGGGCAGATAGTCGTCCATGCCGGCCTCCAGGCAGCGTTCGCGATCGCCCTTCAGCGCATGCGCGGTGACGCCCACGATCGGCACATGCGTTCCGGTTTCTTCCTCCAGCCGGCGAATGGCGGCGGTCGCCTCCAGCCCGTTCATCTCCGGCATCGAGACGTCCATCAGGATCATGCATGGATTGAGCCTGCCGAAGGCGTCGAGCGCCTTGCGGCCATTGCCGACGATCTCGAAGCCATAACCGGTCTCGCCCAGGATCTGGGTAAAGACCATCTGGTTCACCTCATTGTCCTCGGCCACCAGTATATCCAGCCTGTCCCCGCCACCGCCGGTCGCCGGCAGCCGGGGGCGAACCACCGGTGGCTGCAGCAGCGCCCGTTGTGCCGATGGCGTCGACGGCGGCGGCCGCGGAACGTCGTTTCGAGGGCCATCGGTCGCGAGCGGTTCGGCCTCGCTACCGGTCGCGTGGCGATGGCGCTGGATGGTGGCGACCAGCGTTTCCAGCAGCACCGACGACCGCGCCGGCTTGATCAGCTGGGCATCTATGCCAAGATCGCGATAGCTGGTGTTGGCGAGCGACTGGTCGACCGAGGTCAGCATGATGATCGGCGTCTCGGCAAGGCCGGCGGTGTTGCGCACGATCCGCGCCATTTCGGCGCCGCTCATGCCCGGCATCTGATAATCGAGCACGACACAGTCGACCGGCACGTCGTAGGCGGCGGCGGCGAACAGCACCTTGAGGCCCTCGGCACCGCTTTCGGCGGCGCAGGAATCGAAGGTCCACGATGCCATTTGCTCGGTCAGGATGGCCCGGTTCACGGCATTGTCGTCGACGATCAGCACCCGCGCGCCGGTCACGTCCACGGGCATGATGCGTTGCCCGTCCTGCTGCCCGGCCCTTGGCAACGTGACCGTGAACCAGAAGGTCGAGCCCTTGCCCTCGGCGCTCTCGACACCCATGTCGCCGCCCATCAGATCGACGAGCCGCGAGGTGATGGCGAGGCCGAGGCCTGTCCCCTCGTGCCGTCTTGTCGAGGAAGTGTCGACCTGGCTGAACTTTTCAAACACGAGTTTCAGCTTCTGCTCGGGGATACCGATGCCGGTATCGGTAACCGAGATCGTCAGTTTCGTTCCCGTCGGAACCCGTTCGCCGGTGACGTCGACCAGCACATGGCCTTCATCGGTGAACTTCACCGCGTTGCCGACAAGATTGGTGACGATCTGCCTGATGCGGCCGACATCGCCGATGAACATGCTTTCGAGACGAGGTTCGACCCGCACGATGAGCTCGAGGTCCTTCTCCTTGGCGCGGGTCGACACCAGCGTCGCCACATCCTCGATCGCCTCGGCAAGGTTGAAGGGCGCCGGATCGAGCACCATCTGGCCGGCATCGATCTTGGAGAAATCCAGGATGTCGTTGATGATGGTCAGCAGCGCGTTGCCCGATTTCACGATGATGTCGGTGAACGTCTTCTGCTTCGGGTCGAGGTTCGATTTGGCCAGCAGTTCGGCCATGCCGAGCACGCCGTTCATCGGCGTGCGGATTTCATGGCTCATATTGGCGAGGAATTCCGACTTGGCGCGGTCGGCGAGCACGGCGCGCTGGCGCGCCTCGCGCAATTCGGCCTCGCGCATCTTCAGCTCGGTGATGTCGGTGGTCGACCCGATCAGGTAGAGCGAACCGTCGGACGCGATCATCGCCCCCTTGCGGGCGAACTGGTGGCGCACGCTGCCGTCGGCAAGCGTCACGGTTTCCTCGACCTCCTGGGTTTCGCCGCTGCGCAGCACGGCGAGGTCGCTATTGACGAAGGCTTCGCCATCCTGTCCGAAAATCTCGATGTCGGTCTTGCCGAGCGCATATTCCCTACTAAGACCGGTGAGATCGCACCAGCCCTGGTTGACGTAGAACTGCCTGAGGTCGGAGCGCTTGGCGTAGATCGAGACCGGCACGTTGTCGATCAGGCTGCGAAACACCTCGTTCTCGCGCATGCTCTCTTCCAGCGCACGCTCGCGCGCCTTGACCTCGGTGATGTCTGTGCTCGAACCGACCAGATGCACCGATCCGTCCAGCGCCACCAGGCGGCTCTTGCGCGTCATCAACTGCCGCAGCGTGCCGTCGCGATGGGTGACCGGCTCCTCGATCTCCCTGACGCGACCGGTGACGACGACCTCGGTGTCGTCGTGGCTGTAGCTTTCGGCATCATCGGTGCCGAACAGCTGGCGGTCGGTGCGGCCGATGACGTCTTCCTTGGCAATGCCGGTCAGCGCGCACCAGGCCTTGTTGACGAATTCGATGCTCAGATCCTGCGCCTTGATGAAGGCGGCCACCGGCAGCTCGTCCAGAACGTGCCGGAACAGATCGATCTGGCGCATGCTTTCCTGCAGCGCCTTTTCGCGGCTCTTGATCTCGGAAATGTCGACGCGCACGCCGATGAAGGTGCCATCCTCCGTCCGCATGTCGTAGACCTGATACCAGCGGCCATCGGGATTGAGACGCTCATAGGATGAGTTGGGCAAGCGGTAGCGGGCGAGAATGCCGTCGAGCCAGCGCTCGGGATCGCTGTCGTACAGTTTGTCGACTTCGGGGTCGCCACAAAGGCGGAAATAGCCGACCGAATGGCCAAGCGCCAAAGCCTCGCGGAAGGTGCGGCCTGCCTGCCATACGGGCTTCAATTCCGGCAGCGTGTCCTGCAGCTTGCGGTTGGCGAAGACGAACTTGTCGTCACGGTCATAGATGATGACGGCGGCCGGCAACGATTCCAGCACGGTCGCAAGGTTCTTGCGGGCATCCTCGGCTTCCGTCTCGCGGCGCTTCATGTCGGAAATGTCGAAGATGAAGCCGGCGACATAGTTGCGGCCGCTGGCCATACCGACGCGGCTCTTCCTGACGATACGCGAGCGGCCGGCGCCATCGGCCTCGAAATTTTCTTCCACTTCGTAGGGCCGTCCGGTGGCCAGCACGTCCCGTTCGCTCTGTTCGAAAAGCGCGACGTCGTTGAGCGTGAGGAAATCGCCGCCGGGCTTGCCGAGCATGGCCCGAGGCGTCTGGCCGAACAAGGTGGCGAACGCCTCGTTGACGAACACGAAGCGCAGATTGTCGTCCTTGACGAAGATCGGATCCTTGACGGCGTTGATGACCGCTTCCGCCAGCCGCGCTTTCTCCAGCGCGTCGGCAAGTTCGGCTTCGCGGTCCTTCATGTCGGTGACGTCGACATAGGAGATCAGCCGCCTGCCCCCGGCCAGCGGCGCCATCGACGAGATCAGCGTGCGGCCGTCGTTGCGCGGGAACTGCCGCGATCCGGCCGTGCCGGCCCTGATTTCCGCCTCGCGATCGGCGATATGCCGCTGCCACGTCGCGTCCTCGGAGCCATACGGGTCAACGTCGCGGCTGGCGTTCATCAGATCGCGGAAGTTGCAGCCGATCTCGGCGCGCCGGGCGTCGATCTGCCAGAAATCGTAGAAGGCACGGTTGATGACTTCGGCGCGCATGTCGGCGTCGAGGACGAGGACACCGATCGGCATCTGATCGACCATGGTGCGGAGATTGGCGAAGGTTTCGGCGATCTTGGCGTTGGCGCTCTCGATCTCGGCATCGCGACGCTTGACCTCGGTGACCTCATAATAGGTCAATAGCCGCTTGCCCCCGGACAGCGCCGTCACCGAGAACATCATCGTCCTCCCGTTGGCATGGGAAAACTCGCGGGGCGCGACGGAGCCGGCGCGAATCTCCTCGATGCGGGTGGCGAGGTAGCGCTGCCATTGCTGTTCGTCGATGTCGCCGTAGATGCCGTTGCGGCGGTTGAGCTCCATCAACAGGCTGAACGGAGCGCCGACGGTCACCGCGCCGTCCGGAATCCTGGAGAGGTCGCGATAGGCCTTGTTGACGATCAGCGTGTCGAGCCGGGCGTCAAGCAGCACGACCCCCATGTGCATGGCGTCCATCGTCCGCTCGAGATCGGCAAGATACTGGGCCGGCTCGCCGCCCGCCGGCGGCCCTTGCTCCAGCTTCTCGAAGGCGCCGGCCAGCGCCGTGACGTTGCGGCCGATGCCGCGATAGCCGGTGAATTGTCCCGTGTCGTCAAACCTCGGAAAACCCGTAGTCAAAACCCAGCGGCAATCGGCGCGACCGCCTTTCAGCTCATAGACGAAGTCGCGAAATGGCCGGTGCGCCTGCAGATCCTCCAGATGCGCGGCGGCACTGCGGTCGCCGTTCAGGACCTGCTTGAGGAAGTCGAAGCGGAATCGGCCAAGCACATCAGCTGGATCGATGCCGGTGGCTGCCTTGTAGTTTTGCGACAGCCAGGAGAATCGCAACTCGGCGTCGGTCTCCCAGATCCAGTCCGAACTGGCTTCGACCAGTTGGCGAAGCGCGTCGGCCGAATCCATGCCCGCGGCGCACGATGGTGCACCGTCGCCATGCGACGTCGATTTGCGAGTCCCACGTTTGCCGCGCGTGCCGATTGCTTCGTCCGCGTCCGCCATGCCATCCCCACCCCGAAAACCAAGGCCGAACCCCCCTCCGCGGTTCGTCGGCGGAATGTGCCCGATAAGCATTAACGATCCGCTAACCTTAACGGCTGGTTAGAGAGCGATCTGCCGGCCCGGCCTGCGTTATTCCGCCCGGTTGTCGGCGAGCTCGTAGCCGCTATATAAGCACCTAGGGGTGTTGCTAATGTTCGGACGGATTGTGCCTTTTTTCGTGGGCGTGTCGCTGCTTTCTGGCAGTGGCTGCTCGCGCACCTATGATGGCACCGTCGTCATCCCGAGGCCGCTCGATGTCCGGCGTTTCTGGGATCGGCCGCCGCCAAATGTCGAATACGCACAGTCGCAGGCCGAAACCGGCGCCTTTCCGGTGGCACCGCAGCCGCCGAGGCGCTTGTCCGAGGGCACCGCGCCGAGACGACACCAGACGAGGGTCTCGACGCCGCCATCGCTGTCTTCCGGCCCCGAGAAGCCGCTGACCTGCAGGAACGTCAGCGAACCCGGCAAGAGAATTCGCATGGTCTGCGACTGACGAAAGGCGTTGCTTTTACAACGAAGCTGCTCCCTTTTTGGGCTCTGTGGCTCCGAGCTTGTCCAGCGCAAGACGAACCTGGCGCAAATCGTCCTGCCAGCCGTCATCGTCGTTCATCGGGCTCTCCGACGCGGCTCGCTGCAATCCCCGCGCCTCGGACTCGATCTCGCGTAGCCCAGCGATCTTCTGCTCGGAGGTCAGGGCGTCGTCTTCGACGATCTCCAGCACCCTCATTTCCCTGAATGTGGCCATGGCGTTTCTCCTGGCTGATGTCGATGACAACGCCGTGAACGCTCCTCCGTTCCAGGCGGATCGTGGGCCCTATTTCCGGCAGGCTCGCCGCAACCGATCAGCCATCGAATTCGGAACGGCTGTAGGTCAATCGGCCGGAAAGAAGGCCGGGCCGACCACGCGCAATGGCCGCTTGCTGGCTTCGATTGACTGGTGCTGGGCGGCCTCGGATTGCCGGTGGCTGGCAGCGCGACGAAGCCGCGATCAAACCATCGTTACCGGCCGCCCTCCTGAAACCTTTGCCCGACCTGCGGCGTTGATGGTCGAAGGAGAACGCAGATGTCGATCCATTTCACGGTCTCGGACCTGACAAGAAACCTGTTTCACTCACTTGGGCTGGATCACGAACGCGCGCCTAGGCCTCTCAGCCCTGAGCAGAAGCTGCTGTTGGAATGTTATCTGGCCGGCCAGATCCCGGAATCGGCCTGGAATGACTACGTCTTCGAGACGCCTGATCTTGCGCGCCATGCAGATGCCAGGCGCAGTCACCACTAAGCCCGCGTAATCATCACCAGCCCGAACGGCTCAAGGGGTCGTGCGCACCCGTCGGGGGCATGCCTGGCTTCGGCCTATTTTTTGGGAGAGGTGAATTGCAGCGTGAACACGTTGCCTGCCATGCCTTGCGCCAGCGTCGGCGAAAAGGATAAGGGCAGGCAATTCTGCAACGCCGTGGTGGCGGCCTCGACGAATGTTTTCTTCGCCTTGGCGTCGCCGTCCACCTTGATTGCCGTCGGCCTCGGGGGGCCGATCAGCGTGCCGTCGCGCTTGAAGCTGAAGCTCAAGGTGACGCTGGCATTTCCGGCGTCGGCCGGCGGTGTCCAGCATGCCTGGATCGCGGCCCTGACTTCGTTCATGGTGTTGAGCGACGCGGCAAACGACGGGCAGGCAATGCCTGCCGACATCACGCCCGCAATCGCAAGTCTGGCCACGCTTTTCATCGCAATCCCCACGTCTTCACCGTCAACCGACAATCCCTGCCGGACTGCCGAAATGGATGGTAAGGCCAACATCGGCAATGACAATATCTCTCGGTAAAAAGTTGACCCCGAAGAGCGCTTGCACCGCCTGCTCGCCTCATCGCCGGCGATAGCGTGCGAAAAAGCAAAAAGGCCGGCATTGCGCCGACCTTTCCTTTCACCTCGGCGCCAGTACATCCGTGGTCGCGGGGTGAATTGCCGGTAGTAGACAGGGTTTTGGTTAACGAGTCCTTAACCTCATGCTTTGGGCTGCGACCTCACATAGGCGATATAGCCGCGCACGTCGGCGGCCGGCTCGGCGTAGGCCTTGCCGAGCTTCTTCTCGATCGCCTCCACATAGTCCTTCGCCCATTTGGGCAAGGGGTAGTCGATGACGGCCAGGAATTCGAGCGTCGCCGCCAGACGGATGTCGGCGATCGAAGGGCTCGTGCCGCCGATGAACGGCTTGCCGTCCCTGAAGAAGCTGTGGAACACCTCCAGCGGTTCGGCGATGGCGGCCATGGCGGCCTTCTGGGCTTCGGACTTCTTGTCGGGGTGGGCGTCGCTGTGGCCGACCTCGCCGGCATATTGCGGGAAGCCGAGCGCCGGATAGGTGGCGCGCGCGACATAGGGGTAGAGCGTTCCGATCAGATAGAACATGGCGCTGTCGATCATGGCCCGCTTGGCCGGTGCCTTCGGATAGAACTTCTCCAGCCCATGCTTGTTGGCGAGATACTGCATGATGGCGCAGCTTTCCCACAGAACGCCGCGTGGCAGGCTCTTGTCCTCTATCATTGGCGTCAGATGCGCCGGGTTGCGCGCCATGTATTCGGGCGAGCGCGTGTTGCCCCAGGCGTCGGTCTCGGCATGATCGAACCCGGCCGCTCTCGCAAACACCCGAACGGTCATGTTGTTGACGCTCGGCTTCAGCATGCTGAGCTTCAGCACCGGCTTCTTCGCCGACTTCGCCTTGGCCTTCGGTGCGGGTTTGGCGGTCGCCTTGGCTGCAGGCTTTGTCGCCGCCTTCGCGGCAGCTTTTGGTGCTGGCTTGGCTGCTGGCTTCGCAGCCTTCCCCACCGGCTTTGCGGCTGCCTTGGCCGCCGGCTTCTTTGCGCTCTTGGTTACAGTCTTTGCCATTGTGTTCCTCCCTTTTGTTTTGGCTATCGTCAGTATGGGTTCTTCGGTGCCCGGTCGTTCGACAGGGTGGCGCGGGAACGCTCGATGAGCGCCTGGATCGCATCGGCGAGATGCACTTCCGCGATATTATAGTCGCCGCGCGCGACACGCAGCCCGTGCGCTTCCATCAGCACGTCTGCATGGGTGAAGCCCGCCGGCGGCTCGAAGCGGTAGGAGGCAAGCTCGATCAGCAGGCCGAGCGGATCCTCGAAATAGATCGAATCCATGAAGCCGCGATCCTTGACGCCGCTGTGCTTGATGCCGCGCTCGTCGAGCCGGCCGACCGCCTGCAGGAAGGTGACGCGCGACACCGCAAAGGCGATGTGATGGACGCAACCCGGATCGGTCGGCGTGCGCCGTTTCTCCGGCGTGCGGCTCTCGTCGGTGAAGATGGTGATCAGCCGGCCGTCGCCCGGATCGAAATAGAGGTGGCTTTCCTTGGCCTTGTCGAGGTTGGGCTGCTCGAAGATGAACGGCATGCCGAGCACGCCTTCCCAGAAATCGATCGAGGTCTGGCGTCCGGCGCCGACCAGCGTGATGTGATGCACACCTTGCGATTGCAGTTTCTGCATTGGTCTCCCTCCCGAGGCATCAACTGCCCGTCCGGATCTGCTCGGGCAACGGCGTTCTGCGCGCCGCTCTAGCCGAGCCTGAGGATCCATGACGCGCGATGCTAATCCAATCGGCCCCGCTGCGCCAGAAGCGGCGAATGCGATCTAGGTTGGACGATTGGTGGAGAGCTCTGAGAAAGGTTTGCCCAAGACGCTGAAGATAGGCGATTGGGAACGAAACCTTAGTTTCGGCCGCTTAGCACATTCGTCAGTCAAGAAAGATGATTTTCTTGAACGCCATCATCTCTCCCATGACGTTGCCACTATCATCGACCTGCTGCCCTTGCCCGACCGTAACCGTCACGCGTTTTCCCTTGTAGCGAGACGGCATCACGGTTTGCTCGTTCCAGCTTTCGCACTCGGGCGCGGCACACAGGCCAACTTGCTCGGCCTTCTTGCGGTCGACGATGGTCAGATAGCAATTGTCACCACATTCGAAGCCTCGAATAGTACCCGTGATCTTCCTGTCCTTGGAGAACGACGGGTTACACTGGGCAATCACGGACACGGAGACGAGGAGGGTCAAGGCCAGTTGTTTCATGCGGCCAACTTGCTGCAACAGGCCTTGCTGCGCAAGCATCACATCTGGCAGAAAATCCTTGGTACGCCCAAGGGGAATCGAACCCCTGTTCCCGCCGTGAGAGGGCGGTGTCCTGACCGCTAGACGATGGGCGCGTTCAAGAACCGGCGATATAGGCTGACGGCTGGGAAAAAGCAACTGGGGTTCGGCCGCTTTCTCTTGTCGAGGAAAAGTCGGCTGCAAGCCTATCGTTTCGGCTCGATCAGGTCCCAGAGATTGCCGTGCAGATCGGCGAAAACCGCCACCGTGCCATAGGACTCGAAGCGCGGCACCTCGCGGAACTCGACGCCCTTCTCCAGCATCGCCGCATGGTCGCGGGCAAAGTCGTCGGTCTCAAGGAACAGAAACACCCGGCCGCCGGTCTGGTTGCCGATGCTGTTCCTCTGTGCCTCGTCGGAAGCCTCGGCCAGGAGCAGCCTGGCGCCTTGCCCGTTGGCCGGCGCCACCGTCACCCAGCGCTTGCCGCCGCCGAGATCGACATCCTCGGCAAGCTGAAAGCCGAGCCGCTCGACATACCAGGCGATCGCCTCGTCATAGCTGGTGACGACCAGTGCCACGGTGGCGACCCGGCGATGTTCGGCGAACCCGGTCATGTCCGAGGCCTACGCATTTGTTGCGGCCGGCTCATTTGTTGCGGATCGCGAAACGGCCGATCAGGCGGCGCTCGGCGATATCATAGACGAAGATCGTGCGGCTGCCGTCGGCAAGCTCGGCGTCGATCGAGACGCGATTGCCGGACAGCGACTGGCTGACCACCTTGGCGCCGACCGGCAGCACGATGTCGCCGCTGACCGGCTCGCCGGCAGGCGCCTGGATGTCGCCGGCCAGCGGCGGGGTCGCGGGCGGTGCGTTGCGCGCTTTGTAGACAAGGGCCCCGATCACCACCATAAGGGCAAGAACCAGCAGGCCGAGATTGATCCCGACGAAGCGGACGAGTTTCTTGCGCACCTTTTCGACCTCGGGGTCGAGCGGCTTCTCCCGACCTTCGACAATTGGGTCTTCCTCGGCGATGGCCATGGCAAAGCATTCCGGAACGATTTTCGATGAGCGCTCATAGCGAAGAGGCCCCCGAATTGATAGAGGACCAATTCATGGAGGCAGTACCCACCGTGCTGGTCGCGGGCGCGGATGCGGCCGGCCAGCGCCTCGACCAGTGGCTTGCGGCCAACCTCGGTCCGGACATGTCGCGCAGCCGCGTGCAGATGCTGATCAGGCAGGGCGCGGTCAAGGTCGACGGCAAGCCTGTCGAGGAGACCAAGCGCAAGATGACCGCGGGCGAAAGCGTGTCGGTCGCCATGCCGGAGCCGGAGCCGGCCGAGCCGCGAGGCGAAAACATCCCACTCGATGTGCTCTATGAGGACGATGAACTGATCGTCATCAACAAGCCGGCCGGGCTCGTCGTGCACCCCGGCGCCGGCAACTGGACCGGCACGCTGGTCAACGCGCTGATCCATCACTGCGGCGACAGCCTGTCGGGCATTGGCGGCGTGCGGCGGCCGGGCATCGTCCACCGCCTCGACAAGGAGACCAGCGGCGTCATGGTGGTCGCCAAGACCGACCGCGCCCACAAGTCGCTGTCCGAAGCCTTCGCCGATCACGGCCTGACCGGCGATCTCGAACGCGCCTATCTGGCGCTGGTCTGGGGCATCCCGCAGCGGCCGACGGGAACGGTCGACGCGCCGCTCGGCCGCGCCGCCGACCGGGTGCGCCGCGCCGTGGTGCCGGAAGGGCGCGACGATGCCCGCCATGCCGTCACCCACTTTGCCGTACAGGAGCGTTTCGGCGAGAAACAGCAGGAATTCGCCACGGCAAGCCTGGTCGAATGCCGGCTGGAGACCGGCCGCACCCACCAGATCCGCGTCCACATGGCGCATATCGGCCATCCGGTGATCGGTGATCCGGATTACGGCCAGGCGTTCCGCACCAAGGCCAATCGGCTGCCTGAACCGCTGAAAAGCCAGGTCAAGGCATTTTCCCGGCAAGCTTTGCATGCCTGGCTCCTTGCATTTCGTCACCCGGCTACCCATCTAACGATGAGGTTCGAGGCGCCGTTGCCGGGGGATATGGAGGAACTCGTCGGCGGCTTCCGCAAGCTTTGAGCCCCGTCAACAACACCCTTCAAGGCTAACCTTCAAAACCTGACCCGCATTGTTCACTTTGACGTGACACACTGTTTCGTGTTGAACAAACGCCTGTCTTTTCTGGTTTTGTTCCTGTATAACACCTGACGTCGCGAGCGAGCCTTTTGGTGCTCGTGTCACATGCCCGCCGCGTTTTGGGGGCATCACTCCAATAGAGAGGGGGCGCTATCATGGCCCAGTCATTACCCAGTATCGTTTCCGGCGAAGGCGGCCTCAGCCGCTACCTGGAAGAAATCCGCCGCTTTCCAATGCTGCAGCCGCAGGAAGAGTACATGCTCGCCAAGCGTTACGCCGAGCATGAAGACACCACCGCGGCGCACAAGCTCGTCACCAGCCACCTCAGGCTCGTCGCCAAGATCGCCATGGGCTATCGCGGCTATGGCCTGCCGATCGGTGAGGTGATCTCGGAAGGCAATGTCGGCCTGATGCAGGCCGTCAAGAAATTCGAACCCGAGCGTGGCTTCCGCCTTGCGACCTATGCCATGTGGTGGATCAAGGCCTCGATCCAGGAGTACATCCTGCGCTCGTGGAGCCTGGTCAAGATGGGCACGACCGCCAACCAGAAGCGTCTGTTCTTCAACCTGCGCAAGGTGAAGGGCAAGATCCAGGCGCTCGACGATGGCGACCTGAAGCCCGACCAGATCACCGAGATCGCCACCCGCCTCAACGTGTCCGAAGCCGAAGTGGTGTCGATGAACCGCCGCCTGTCGGGAGACGCCTCGCTCAACGCGCCGATCCGGGCGAGCGAAGGCGAGTCCGGCGAATGGCAGGACTGGCTGGTCGACGACCATGAAAGCCAGGAAGATATGCTGATCGAGCAGGACGAGCTGGAAAACCGGCGCGGTATGCTGTCGGGCGCTCTTGCCGTGCTCAACGAGCGTGAGCGGCGCATCTTCGAGGCCCGTCGCCTCGCCGAAGAGCCGCTGACACTGGAAGAGCTATCGGCGGAGTTCGACATCAGCCGCGAGCGCGTGCGCCAGATCGAGGTGCGCGCCTTCGAGAAGGTGCAGGACGCGGTCAAGGCCGCTGCCAAGCGCCAGACCCAGGCGTTGCGTACCATCGAGGCACAGCCGGCGGCTTGAAGCCAGCTTCGGCAACGAAACAGAACGGCGGCGTCAGGAAACTGGCGCCGCTTTTTTGTGTCTTAGCGTCGGCGCCGTCGGTTGGCGAAGACGAGGCTACAGCCAATCTCCCCTTGCGGGGGAGATTGGCAGTTTCAGCAACGGCGCACCCTCAAAGCGAATCCAGCGGGAACTTCAGGTATCGCCTTCCATTGGCTTCCGGTTCCGGCAGCCGGCCGCCATTCATGTTGACCTGCAGCGCATGCAGGATCAGCCTCGGCATCGGCAGCGTCCTGTCGCGGGCTTCGCGCAGGGCGACGAAATCGGCCTCGGTACGCGCGGCAACGAGGTGGATGTTGGTGGCCTTCTGTATCGCGATCGTGCTTTCCCACAAGGGTTCGCGCCCACCGGCCTGATAGTCGTGGCCGACGAAGACGCGCGTCTCGTCCGGCAACGCCAGGATGTCCTGGATCGAGTGCCAGAGCCGCGCGGCGCTTCCGCCGGGAAAATCCGCTCTCGCCGTGCCGCTGTCGGGCATGAACAGCGTATCGTGGACGAAGGCGGCATCCCCGACCACATAGGTGATCGAAGCCAGCGTGTGCCCGGGTGAGAAAAGCACCTTGACTGGAACGGTTCCGATCCGGAACGTCTCGCCCTCCCCGAACAGCCTGTCCCATTGCGAGCCGTCGGCGGGAAAATCCGGCCAGTTGTAGATCGCCTTCCATAGTTTCTGGACTTCGACGACCCTGTCGCCGATGGCGGTGAGTGCCCCGGTCTTCTGCTTCAGGTAATGCGCCGCCGAGAAATGATCCGCATGCGGATGGGTGTCGAGGATCCACTCGAGTTCGAGCCCGTTGTCCCGGATGAAATCGAGCAAGGCGTCTGCGTTCTTCGTACCGGTCGCACCGGACTTCTCGTCGAAATCGAGGATCGGATCGATGATGGCGCATCGCTTCGTCGCCTGGTCGGCGACGACATACTGGATGGCCCCGGTCGGCTTGTCATAGAAGCCGCTGACCTGCGGCCTGGCCAAAGCTACGTCCAATTTCGGCTTCCCCAAACCCCTGAAGCAATTCCTGGAAAAGCGGGACACGGTTTCCCGTCCGGAATTGCGTCGAAACAACGGGTTAGAGTGGTTCCACGTTTCCGTGAAACGATGGACCGCTCCAGCCGACAGGAATGATTTTCTCTGGCGGCACCCGAGAGGAGCATGGTTGTCCACTCGGGTGGCCCAGTCAAGCATCCCTTGGCTCACAAGGGCAAGAAAGCCAAAAATCGTTCCGATGCGCTCAGGCGGACGGCTGCTTGGTCTTCCTGAGATAGGGCAGGATGGTCTCGAAGGCGCCGAAACGCTTGATGGCGTCCTCGTTGGAAACGGCGGCGGTGATGATGACGTCCTCGCCCTGCTTCCAGTTTGCCGGCGTCGCCACCTGGTGCTTGGCGGTCAGCTGCATGGAATCGACCGCGCGCAGGATTTCGTCGAAGTTGCGGCCCGTGGTCATCGGGTAGGTCAGCACCAGCTTGACCTTCTTGTCCGGCCCGATGACGTAGACCGAGCGCACGGTGGCGTTGTCGGCGGGCGTGCGGCCTTCCGAAGTCTCGCCGGCACCGGCGGGCAGCATGTCGTAGAGCTTGGCGACCTTGAGGTCCTTGTCGCCGATCAGCGGGTAGTGCACCGAATGGCCGGTCGCCGTCTTGATGTCGGCCTGCCACTTGTCGTGGCTCGCAACCGGATCGACGGAGATGCCGATGATCTTGACGTTGCGCTTCTTGAATTCGCCTTCCAGCCCGGCCATCGTGCCAAGCTCGGTCGTGCAGACCGGCGTGAAGTTCTTCGGGTGGCTGAACAGGATCGCCCAGCCGTCGCCGATCCATTCGTGGAACTTGATCGTCCCTTGCGTGGTCTCGGCGGTGAAATCCGGTGCGATGTCGTTGATACGAAGGCTCATGGTCCCTACCCCTGTGAAATGCCGCCGGCTGGCGGGTTCGGACCCTTTTACCACTCCGGCGGCGACCTTCAAACGCCGCAGCCGCCGGCAGCGACGCGGCCCGCGAAAAATTTTCGCCTTTTGCTGGAGAATGCGGAAATTTACCTGCCGGCAGCGATGAAGCCTAGGACTTCACGGCCAGCGTCGTCGTCAGGTCTTCCATCCGCTGCGCCAGCGCGCCGAGCGCATTGGTCAGCACGCTGTCGTTCTTGTCGGCCTTGGTCAGCGCGTCATCGCGCGTCTTGCGCAGTGTCAGCACTTCGCTTTCCATGCCCTTGACGCGCTTCTGGAGCTCGGAGAGTTCGTCCATCACCATGATGCCGGCCATCACGGTCAGCCGCTGGTCGCCGATCTCGCCAAAAGAGTCCTTCAGATGCGAGACGTAGCGGTCGAAGCGTTCGGCCAAGTCGATCAGGTGCTCTTCCTGGCCTTCGTCGCAGGCCATCCGATACTGCTTGCCGTCGATTGAAACCGTGACCTGTGCCATTGGCCTACCTGTCCAGCCCCTACCTGTCCAACACGGCGCGGATGGTTTCCATGGCGGTCACCAGCCGTCGCGACACTTCCTTGTTGGCGTCTTCCAGCCGCTCGGCGCGCGCTTCGGAATTGTCGAGTTCCTGTGCCAGCCGGGAGCGGTCGGCATTCATCCGCTGCACCTCGGCCTCGGCTTCCGAGTAGTCGCGTTCGTGCTCGAGCTTGGCCGCGACGGCATTTTCCAGGCCCTCGATGGCTTTACCCAGCCTGGCGATCACTTCCTTGAGCGTGGCTTCCCCGGTCATGGCTTCGTCCTGTGCCCTGCCCATCACCGAATCGTTCGCGTTCAGAACGCGTTATGTGAGAAACATTAGGCACCGGGTGAAGGCAACGTCAACAAAGCTCTCGCGACTGTCCCCCGCTAACGCTAATGTAGACCCGCCAGCGGCATTCCAAGGCCGGCAAATGCGCACCGGTTTGTTGACTAAAAGCCCGCGCCTGCTATGTGTCGCGCACCCCTTTCAAGGCCTCTCCCAAGGCCCCAAACCCCCACCCCGGAGGTACCATGACGTCGCGTGAACAACATGACCGGATGGCCAATGCGATCCGTTTTCTCTCCATGGACGCCGTCGAGAAGGCAAATTCCGGCCATCCCGGTCTGCCCATGGGCTGCGCCGACATCGCCACGGTGCTGTTCACGCGCTTCCTGAAATATGATCCCAAGGCCCCGCACTGGGCCGACCGCGACCGCTTCATCCTGTCGGCCGGCCACGGTTCGATGCTGCTCTATTCGCTGCTGCATCTGACCGGCTACGAGGACATGACCCTCGACCAGATCAAGCATTTCCGCCAGTTGGGCTCGAAGACCGCCGGCCACCCCGAATACGGCCATGCCACCGGCATCGAGACGACGACCGGCCCGCTCGGCCAGGGTCTCGCCAATTCGGTCGGCTTCGCGCTCGGCGAGCGCATCATGAACGCCGCCTTCGGCAACGACCTCGTCGATCACTATACTTATGTGCTGGCCGGCGACGGCTGCCTGATGGAAGGCGTTTCCCAGGAAGCCATCGCGCTTGCCGGCCACCTCAAGCTCAACAAGCTGATCGTCTTCTGGGACAACAACAACATCTCGATCGACGGCCCGGTCTCGCTTGCCGACAATACCGACCAGGTTGCCCGCTTCCAGGCCTCCGGCTGGAACGCCAGCCATATCGACGGCACGGATCCGGAGGCGATCGCCTATGCCATCGAAGCCGCCCGCCACTCCGACAAGCCGACGATGATCGCCTGCAAGACCACCATCGGCTTCGGCGCGCCGACCAAGGCCGGCACCAACAAGGCGCATGGTTCACCGCTCGGCGCCGACGAGATCGCCGGTGCGCGCAAGTTCTTCAACTGGGATTCGCCGCCTTTCGAGATTCCGGCCGACATCCTCGACGCCTGGCGCACCGCCGGCAAGGCCGGCGTCAAGGCCCGCACCGACTGGGAAGGCCGCCTCGCCAAGGCCGAACCAAAGCTGAAGGCCGAGTTCGAGCGTCGGCTCGCCGGCAAGCTGCCGTCCAATTTCGACGCCGTCATCGCCGACTACAAGAAGAAGCTCTCGGCCGACAAGCCGAAGGTCGCCACCCGCAAATCGTCCGAGATGGCGCTGGAAGTCATCAACGGCGCCGTGCCCGAGACGATCGGCGGCTCCGCCGACCTGACCGGCTCCAACAACACCAAGACCAGCCAGACCAAGAACATCACATCAGACGACTATGGCCAGCGCTATGTCCACTACGGCATCCGCGAGCATGGCATGGCCGCCGCGCTCAACGGCTTGACCCTGCATGGCGGCCTCATCGCCTATGGCGGCACCTTCATGTGCTTCTCCGACTATGCTCGTCCGTCGATGCGGTTGGCCTCGCTGATGGGCATCCGCTCGATCTTCGTCATGACCCATGATTCCATTGGTCTGGGCGAAGACGGCCCGACCCACCAGCCGGTCGAGCACCTGGCGGCACTGCGCGCCATTCCCAACCACAATGTCTTCCGTCCGGCCGACGCGGTCGAGACCGCCGAGTGCTGGCAGATCGCGCTCGAGTCGGAAAAGACCCCGTCCACGCTGGCGCTGACCCGCCAGAACCTGCCGACGGTACGCACCGAATTCGTTGCCAAGAACCTGAGCAGCCAGGGCGCCTATGAGCTGGCCGCAGCCAGCGGCGAAGCGGCGGTGACGATCTTCGCCACCGGCTCCGAGGTCGAGATCGCGCTTGCTGCCCGCGAGCTGCTGGAAAAGCACGGCCACCCGACCCGCGTCGTGTCGGTGCCCTGCTTCGAACTGTTCGACCAACAGAGCGACGACTATCGCAGGAAGATGATCGGCAACGCGCCGGTGAAGATGGCGATCGAAGCCGGCATCCGCCAGGGCTGGGATCATCTCATCGGCTCCGACGGCATCTTCGTCGGCATGACCGGCTTCGGCGCCTCGGGTACGATCGAACAGCTTTATCCGCATTTCGGCATCACCGCCGAAGCGGCGGCCAAGGCGGCGGAAGCCCGCCTGCACGGCAAGTAAGGCCCATGCATGTCGCCCAAAAGTGTATCGCGGTTTTGGGATAACGACATGCACGAACAAAAATGCTCCCGCGAAATCGCGCACAGCGGTTTCGCGGGACTGGCCCAACCTAATCGATTTAAATCCAGGCCGCAGCGGCTGGATTCTTTGCCCGTCCGCCGCTATGAAGCTGCGGACCAATCATCTGCCTTCCAGCTCCCAGGGAGAGAAAAATGACCGTCAGAGTTGCCATCAACGGATTCGGCCGCATCGGCCGCAACATCCTGCGCGCCATCCATGAATCCGGCCGCAAGGACATCGACGTCGTCGCCGTCAACGATCTCGGCCCGGTCGAGACCAACGCCCACCTCTTGCGCTTCGACAGCGTGCACGGCCGCTTCCCGCATGAGGTTTCGGTTTCCGGCGACCAGATCACCGTCGGCAAGGAGAAGTTCAAGGTCACCGCCATCAAGGATCCGACGCAGTTGCCGTGGAAGGAACTGGGCGTCGACATCGCGCTTGAATGCACCGGCATCTTCACCGCCCGCGACAAGGCCGCCGCGCACCTGACCGCCGGCGCCAAGCGCGTGCTTGTCTCGGCTCCGTCGGACGGCGCCGACCTCACGGTCGTCTACGGCATCAACCACGACAAGCTGACCAAGGACCACATCGTCATCTCGAATGCCTCCTGCACCACCAACTGCCTGGCGCCGCTGGCCGCCGTGCTGCACGAGACGGTCGGCATCGAAAGAGGCATGATGACGACGATCCATTCCTACACCGGCGACCAGCCGACGCTGGACACCATGCACAAGGATCTCTACCGCGCCCGCGCCGCCGCCCTGTCGCAGATCCCGACCTCGACCGGTGCCGCCAAGGCGATTGGCCTGGTCCTGCCCGATCTCAAGGGCAAGCTCGACGGCATCTCGATCCGCGTGCCGACCCCGAATGTCTCGGTCGTCGACTTCAAGTTCATCGCCAAGCGGTCGACCACCGTCCAGGAGATCAACGAGGCCGTGATCGCCGCTTCCAACGGCAAGCTGAAGGGCATTCTCGGCGTCACCCATCACCCGAACGTGTCGATCGACTTCAACCACGATCCGCGTTCCTCGATCATGGCGCTCGACCAGACCAAGGTGATGGACGGCAACTTCGTATCGGTGCTGTCCTGGTACGACAATGAATGGGGTTTTTCCAACCGCATGTCCGACACGTCGGTCGCCTTCGGCAAGACCATCGCCTGATCGCGGACCCTACTTTTCGAGATCTCGAACGCCCGGCTTTGTCCGGGCGTTTTTCATGAGAATGAGGGTCACTTTCCCGATTTGTGTCCCGAGCGCCAAAACACCCGAAAATCAGCATAGGTCAAAATGCCACCCCACCGCCTTGCACTGGTCACGTCTTCGCCCCACTCTCCCGTAAACCAGGAGACAGACGAATTTGAGGGGCTGATTTTCGGATGGAGCATGCGATCTATGTCGTGACGCTGGTCGGCACCGCGCTTGTTGTCGCCGCCGCGTTTTCGAGCCTGATCGCCTTCCGCTTCGGCGCCCCTCTTCTGCTCCTGTTTCTCTGCATAGGGCTCGCCACCGGAACGGACGGCCTCGGCATCCAGTTCGACAATGCCCGCATCGCCTATTTTGCCGGCTCACTGGCGCTTGCCGTCATCCTGTTCGATTCCGGTTTCGGCACGCCGCTCAACGCCTTGCGGCAGGCGGCGGGCCCGGCGCTGTCGCTGGCGACCTTCGGCGTGCTGCTGACCACCGGCCTGTTCGGCGCCGCCGCCTATTATCTGCTCGACCTCACCTGGCTGGAATCCTTCCTGCTCGGCGCCGCCGTGGCCTCCACCGATGCCGCCGCGGTGTTTTTCCTGCTGCGCGCCGGCGAGATCAATCTGCGCGAACGCGTGCGCTCGACGCTCGAGGTCGAATCCGGCACCAACGATCCGATCGCCATCTTCCTGACCATCACGCTGGTCGAGATCATCGCCGCCCACGCCAATCCCGAGACCAATGTCCTGGTCACCAGCCTGATCCTCGGCTTCCTCCTCAACATGGGCCTCGGCGCCGTCGTCGGCGTGCTCGGCGGCCTCGCCATCGTGCGCCTCGTCGACCGGCTCAATCTCGACCACGGTCTGCTGCCGATCTTCGTCCTCACTCTGTCGCTGATGGTCTTTGCCGCCGCCGGCGCCATCGGTGGCTCGGGTTTCCTGGCGGTCTATCTTGCCGGCCTGGTCGCCGGCAATTCCGACATCCGCGCCGTCACCATCCTCAAGCGCTTCCAGGACGGCATGTCATGGCTGGCGCAGATCATCATGTTCCTGATCCTGGGCCTGTTCGCGACGCCCTCGCAATTTCCGGCGATCCTGGTGCCAGCGGTTCTGCTCGGCCTGTTCCTGATGTTCGTCGCCAGGCCGATCGCGGTCTGGGTCTGCCTGATCCCGTTCCGCTTGCCACGCCCCGAGGTCGCCTTCGTCTCCTGGGTCGGCCTGCGCGGCGCGGTCTCGATCCTGCTCGCCATCACCCCGCTGCTCGGCGGGCTGGAAAACGGCCGCCTCATCTTCAACACCGCCTTCATCATCGTGCTGGTGTCGCTGGTCATCCAGGGCTGGACGGTCGGGCCGCTGGCGCGCCGCCTCGGCCTCATCGTACCGGCGCGGCTCGGACCGCTGGACAAGGTCGAGCTCGAACTGCCGGGCTCCGCCCATCACGAGCTCCTTGCCTACCGCGTGGCGCCCGGCAGCCCGGTGGCGCGCGGCGAGCGCATCCCGCGCTGGGCGCGGCCCTCGCTGGTGCTGCGCGACGGCCGCTCGATGCGCTTCCAGGACATGGGCCGGCTCACCGCCGGCGATCAGGTCTACATCTTCGTGCCGGACCGCTACCCGCGCCTGCTCGACAAGCTGTTCGCCAGTCGCGCCGTGGTCGATCCCGAAGATGCCGATTTCTTCGGCGCCTTCGCGGTGGACCCGGCGCGCTCCGCCGCTGAACTGGAGGCGGCTTACGCGCCAGGACTGACCGAAGCGGAGCAAAAGCTCACCGTCGGCGCCCTGGTCACGGCACGGCTCGGCGGCCATGCCGAATATGCCGACCGCGTGCTGCTCGGTCCGATCGAGCTGATCGTCCGCGACGTCGACGACAAGGGCAGAATTACCGGGCTCGGCCTTTCCTTCGAACCGACCGCACCGGTGGCACGGGTGCCGGTTTTCCTGAGCGCCGGCGAAATCGGCGACCGTGTCTCCGCCTTTGTCCGCAACTGGCGCAAGCCGACTGAAACGCAGATGGCGGAGGCGCAGTCTGAAGTGACGCCGCCCCCGGCGCCCGAGACACAAAAGGCGACAACCGAAGGCTGACCGCGCCAGACACAACGGGCTGGATCATTTTTCCGCGCGGGCCGCGTCTGGAGGCTTGCATCATCGTTGGCGCGGGGTATGGTCCCGGCGATTTTTCCGCGAAAGGAACCCGCATGGCCGCCTTCAAGACCCTGGACGATATCGGCAACATCAGCGGCAAGCGCGTTCTGGTGCGTGTCGACCTCAATGTTCCCGTCGCCGGCGGCAAGGTCACCGACGCCACCCGCATCGAACGCATCGCCCCGACCATCGCTGAACTGTCCGGCAAGGGCGCCAAGGTCATCCTGCTCGCCCATTTCGGCCGGCCCAAGGATGGCCCCTCGCCTGAATTCTCGCTGGAGCCGATCGCCAGGGCCACGGCTGACGTGCTCGGCCGTCCTGTTGGCTTTGCCGGCGATTGCGTCGGCGACACGGCGGCGAGCGCCGTCGCCGCCATGAACAAGGGCGACGTCCTGCTGCTCGAAAACACCCGCTTCTACAAGGCCGAGGAGAAGAATGATCCGGCCTTCACCGAAAAGCTCGCCGCCAATGGCGACATCTTCGTCAACGACGCCTTCTCCGCCGCGCATCGCGCCCACTCCTCGACTGAGGGGCTGGCGCATCTCTTGCCGTCCTTCGCCGGCCGCACCATGCAGGCCGAACTCGAAGCGCTGGAGAAGGGGCTGGGAAATCCGGTCCGTCCGGTCGTCGCCATCGTCGGTGGCGCCAAGGTCTCGACCAAGATCGACCTGCTGATGAACCTGGTCAAGAAGGTCGACGCCCTGGTCATCGGTGGCGGCATGGCCAACACCTTCCTCGCCGCGCGCGGCACCGATGTCGGCAAGTCGCTGTGCGAGCATGACTTGGCCTCGACCGCCAAGCAGATCATGATCGAGGCGGCCGAGGCCGGCTGCGCCATCATCCTGCCGGTCGACGGCGTCGTCGCCAAGGAATTCAAGGCAGGCGCGGCCTGCGAGACCGTCGCCATCTCGGACGTGCCAGCCGATGGCATGATCCTCGATGTCGGCGCCAAGACGGTGAAAGCCGTCGGCGAATGGATCGACCGCGCCGCGACGCTGGTCTGGAACGGCCCGCTCGGCGCCTTCGAGATCGAGCCCTTCGACCACGCGACCGTGGCGGCGGCGAAGCACGCTGCGGCGCGCACCAAGGAAGGCAAGCTGGTCTCCGTCGCCGGCGGCGGCGATACGGTGGCGGCGCTCAACCATGCCGGCGTCGCCGACGACTTCACCTATGTCTCGACCGCCGGCGGCGCTTTCCTGGAATGGATGGAAGGCAAGCCGCTGCCCGGCGTCGATGTGCTGAAGCGCTGAGACGATCAACACAAAGAGAACGAGCGGGCGCCGGAGACTTTCAATCGATTCGAGCTTTCCGATGCCATTCCTTTGGCGGTAGACTTCCGTTAAGCGCGGAACAAACCCTTCAGGAGAAGCACAATGAGCGAACGTCTCGAAGACATTGCCGCCGCGATCGTGGCCGGTGGCAAGGGCCTGCTGGCTGCCGACGAAAGCTCCGGCACCATCAAGAAACGCTTCGATGTCATCGGCGTCGAATCGACCGCGGACAGCCGCCGCGACTATCGTGAGATGATGTTTCGCGCCTCCGACGCGATGACGAAATACATCTCCGGCGTCATTCTCTATGACGAGACCATCCGCCAGAAGGCCGCCGACGGCACGCCGCTGGTCGACATCATCAAGGCAGCCGGTGCCATTCCCGGAATCAAGGTCGACGCCGGGGCCAAGCCTCTGGCCGGCTTTCCCGGCGACACCGTCACCGAGGGTCTGGACGGCCTGCGCGAGCGCCTTGCCGACTACTACAAGCTCGGCGCCCGCTTCGCCAAATGGCGCGCGGTGATCGACATCGACACAACCAGGGGCGTGCCTTCGGCGACCTCGATCGGCTCCAACGCCCATGCGCTTGCCCGCTACGCCGCACTTTGCCAGGAAGCCGGCATCGTCCCGATCGTTGAGCCGGAAGTGCTGATGGATGGCGCGCACGACATCGACACTTGTTATGAAGTCTCGAAGGCGACGCTGACGAAACTCTATGACGAGCTTTACGCGGCGCGGGTCGTCCTCGAAGGCACGATCCTGAAGCCCAATATGGTGCTGGCCGGCAAGAAATCGGGCAAGGTAAGCAGCCCGCAGGAAGTCGCGGAGAAGACCATAAAACTGTTCCGCGAGACCGTACCGGCGGCGGTGCCAGGCATCGCCTTCCTCTCCGGCGGCCAGGAGGACGAGGAAGCGACCGCCAATCTCAACGCCATCAATGCCATCGGGCCGCATCCCTGGAAGCTGACCTTTTCCTATGGCCGCGCGCTGCAGGCAGCCCCGCAGAAAGCATGGAGTGGCAAGGCGTCGAATGTCGCCGCCGGCCAGGCCGCCTTCACTCACCGCGCCCACATGAATTACCTCGCGGCGCTCGGAAAATGGAAGGTTAGCCTCGAACAGGCCGCCTGATCCGCGCTCTTCCGTCTCCCCCTCAAACCCGGGCCGATGCGCCCGGGTTTTTGTTTGGAGGATGATGCTCAAACAAGCAGTCGGCGATGTCGGTTTGTGCCCATCCCGAACGTCCTTGGGATGACAGACAGGGAGGGGCTCATGCATCGCAACAAAGTGGTTTCGCGCGAAGACTGGTACCAGGCGCACAAGGCGCATCTGGCACGTGAGAAGGAACTGACGCGGCTTCGCGAACGCATCGCGGCTGAACGGCGTGAACTGCCCTGGCTGAAGATCAGGAAGGACTATGTTTTCGAGACGGAGCAAGGGCCAAGGAAACTGGTCGACCTGTTTGGCGCCAACAGCCAGCTGATCGTCTATCACTTCATGTTCGGGCCGGGGTGCACGCATCATTGCGAGGGTTGCTCGTTCCTTGCCGACCATATCGACGGCGCCAACCAGCATCTGAGGCACCACGACGTGTCGCTGATCGTGGTCTCGCGCGCGCCGCTGGCTGAGCTTTTGCCCTACAAGCGACGCATGGGCTGGAAGTTCGACTGGGTGTCGTCCTACGCCTCGGATTTCAACTTCGATATGCAGGTCTCCTTCACAGACAAGCAGATCGCCGCCGGTGAAACCACCTACAATTTCGAGACCCGTCCCCGGACGTCAAAAGAACTTCCCGGCACCAGTGTTTTCTACCGAGATGAATATGGCGACATCTTCCTCACCTTCATGTCGCGCGCCCGCGGTGGCGAGGCGTTGATCGGCACCTATGATTACCTCGACATGACGCCGAAGGGCCGCAACGAAACTGGCCCCTACAACGGCCTGATGGACTGGGTGCGGCTGCACGACGAATATCAGGACAGGCTGGTAACGCCGCCAAGTTGCTGCGATTGAAGAGCGTTCATCTTCGGCGAAACATGCGCTAAAGGTGCCGCAGATCATTCCACGGTATTGCCATGCGCTTCCCGGCCCTTCTCACCTGGCTCGCCTTCCCGATCTACGTCTGGCAGGGGCTGGGCGTGCGCCGTCGCACGACGCGCATGCTGCCTGCGCAGGGGCCAGTCATGCACGAGATCGCCGGCAAGGCGCCGGCGATCTCGCTTCTGGTGCTTGGTGATTCCTCGGCCGCCTCGGTCGGTATCGGCAATTCCGAGGACGGACTTGCCGCGCAACTCGCCGTCCTGATTTCGCAGGGCACCGGCCGCGCCGTGCGCTGGCGAGCGGCCGGCTTCAATTCGGCAACATCGGGCCAGATCCGCGACCATGTCCTGCCCAATCTGTCGGCGGATCAGTGGACGCATATCGTGCTGGCCATCGGCACCAACGACACCAAGAATTTTCATTCCGTGCCGCGCTTCAAGAAGGAGTTCGGCGGCCTGCTCTACGCGCTGCGTGCCAAATGGCCGGAAGCGCGCGTGGTCTGGTCGCCGGTGCTGGAATTCACCCGCGCACCGGCCATGCCCTCGCTGCTCGGCAAGATCCTCGAGATCCGCGCCACCGAGATGAACCGGATGGGCGAACGCCTTTGCCTCGAACGCGGCGCGGTGCCGGCGCCGCGGCTGCCAATTACCAATCCCGAGGCTGGTTTTGCTTCCGACGGCTTTCACGCCTCGGAGGCCGGCTACCGCGCCTGGGCGGAACATCTGGTCGGCCTGGTGCTGGGCGAGCAACGCCCGGTGTAGCGGGCGACCGGCAAACATCCGTCGCCACCCCGCTACGTCCAATGCCCCAGCACCGCCGTGATCGAAATCGCCGCCATCGCCAGCAGCGCGAGCTTCCAGAAGTCACTGCGCCGCTTCAGCCCCGGCCAGCCGAGCGGCTTGATCAGCTGGATGACCATGATGCCAACAATGACGAGCGCGAGAAGTTTCGACATGCCGCCTTTGACCAGCAACGCGGCCGGCTGTCAAAGCACCTCTTTCCTTCCCTGAGAAAGAATAGCCGCCGCGATCCAGAGTCGGAACGCGGCGCCAGCCTTTGACCGAAAAGCGATCTACTTCAGCGGCTTCAGCCCGGCCTCGATCGAGGCGCGTTTCGGTTCGAGGAACGGCGGCAGGGCAAGGCTTTCGCCCAATGTTTCCAGCGGCTCGTCGGCGGTGAACCCCGGCCCGTCGGTGGCGATCTCGAACAGGATGCCGTTCGGCTCGCGGAAATAGAGCGAGCGGAAGTAGTAACGCTCGACCTCGCCACTCGACGGCAGACGGAATTCGGCCAGACGGGCGGTCCACTGATGCAACGTTTCCTGGTCTGGCGCCCTGAAGGCAACGTGATGAACCGCGCCGGCGCCTTGTCTTGCGGGCGCCAGCCCCGGCTGCACGGCGACATGAAGCTCCGCCGCCGGCCCGCCCTCGCCCATTTCGAAGACATGAACGTGGCCCTCGTCGTCCGGCGAGGCATAGTCGCGGACCTTGCGCATGTTCATCACCCTGGTCAGCACCGCCTCGGTGTTGGTGATGTCGGGGACACTGATGACGATCGGCCCGAGCCCGCGGATCTGGTGTTCGACCGGCACCGGGCTTTGCGCCCAGGCATGGCTGTCGCCCTTGCCGCCATCGCTGACCAGCCGCAGGCGCTGGCCTTCGGGGTCCTCGAGATCCAGCGACGGATAGCCGCCAATATCGGCAATCTCTCCTGTCACGACGTTTTCACCGGTGAGGTGCTGCTTCCACCAGGCAAGGCTCTCCCGGCTGCCGACCCGGAGGCTGGTTCGCGCGATGCTGTGCGTCCCGCGCCGCTCAGGGCCAACCGGCCAGTCGAAGAAGGTGAGGTCGGTGCCCGGTGTCGCTTCGCCATCGGCATAGAAGAGATGGTAGGCCGAGGTATCGTCCTGGTTGACCGTCTTCTTGACCAGCCGCAGGCCCAGCACCTTCGTATAGAAGTGAAGATTACCTGGCGCATTGGCGGTGATGGCGGTCAGATGGTGGATTCCTGTCAGTTGCAGGCTCATGGTCGTCTCCCTGTTTCTGGGGAAGAATTTTCTCCCTTCATATCAGAATCGCGGCCACGTCGCTGAAGGCCATATATCCTGACGGTCCGTCGCCGAACTATGAACAATAGCGACCGAATCGTTCTTCTATCAGTGAACAATCGGCTCCCTGCGCAGCCTGCCGAGAGCAGGGCATGATGTGTCGAAACCGATGCTTTTCCAGGGAAATGTGCCGGTCGCAGCTATCGTCGCGCGCCCTGCCATCCTCCTGACAGACTGCTGTCAGGAGGGGTATGCGATAATGCCTCCAGTCATAGAGAGGAGAATAGCCATGAACGGTTTTACCATTCTGCGCGGCATGCAGCACTATGTCGGCAAGATACGCACGATGCGCAATGAGATCCGCACCCAGCGGTTCATGAACTCGCTGCCGGCGGACATTCGCAAGGATATCGGCTGGCCGGACATGTATGCCGACCGTCGCCATCGCGGCAATTGAGACGAATTTTTCGCCACAGCGGTTGGATGTGGGCCTGCCAACGCCCAGATATGAAAACAAAGTCCGGCGTGCGTGGAATGGAGCGAGCTTGTGTCCGAGCAGAAGACAATTGGCTTTCTTTTCATCGAAGGCTTTGCCGACTGGGAGTATGGGCTGCTGGCGGCATCGGCGGTCGAATGGTTCGGTGCCCGCGCCGTGTCGCTGACGCCGGACAGCAAGCCGGTGACAGGCATCAGCGGTTTTCGGCTGGTGCCTGATCGCTCGGCCGGCGCCGATGAGAATGCCGATCTCGACGCCGTCGCCGTCATCGGCTCCGACCAGTGGTTTGGCAAGGCGCCACCGGATGTCGCCGAACTGCTCAAATCCGTTGCGTCGCGCGGCGGCGTCGTTGGCGGCATCTGCGCCGGGACGCTGGCGCTGGCCCGGGCGGGCGTGTTCGAGAAGGCCAGGCACACCAGCAATGGCCGCGACTGGATCAACCGTTACGAAGCCGGCTATGCCGGCGACCGCAACTATCAGGACGTGCCGCATGCAGTGGCCGACGGCACGGTCGTTTCCGCGCCGGGTTCGGCGCCCGGCACCTTCGCTCTTGCCTTTCTGAAGACGCTTTATCCCGGAAGAGACAGCGATCTCGCGCAGATGCGGACGCTGTTTGCCAAGGAATATGCTGAATGCTCCTGACAGAATGCTGTCAGGAGCCGCGTGCGATGGTGCAGATTACTGCACATCGGCTGTGGAGTTGACGATCGATGAAAAGCTGGAATGACAGGCTGAACACGCCTGGGATCAATGGCGTCAGGCCGACACCGCACGATGGGAGACGTCATCGAGGGCCAGCCGATGCTGGTGCCGACGCCGCGACAGGTCGACGATTTCATCCGCTCGATTCCCGAAGGCGTCGAGATGGACGTCCGTGCACTGCGCACGGCACTTGCCGTCGAGCATGGCGCCGAAGTGACATGCCCGGTCACAACAGGCTATCATTCGCGCACTGTTGCTGAAGCGGCCATTGAGGATCTCGAGCGCGGCATGGCGTTGAGCGACATAGCACCCTTCTGGCGCGTGCTCGACGCGAAGACGCCGACAACGAGGAAATTGTCCTTCGGCGCGGAATTCGTCGCCGCGCAGCGCAAGCGCGAAGGACTGAAACCATAGTGCATGCCGCCCAGGAACGGGCACCGCTTTTGGGGCCACGACATGCATAGAAACAACATTGAGGAACCATACGATGCGCCGCGCCGACAGGCTCTTTCAGATCGTGCAGCATCTGCGTGGTGGCCGTCTGGTCACCGCTCAGAAGCTCGGCACGTGGCTCGAGGTTTCCGAGCGAACCATCTACCGGGACATCGCAGACCTGCAGTCGACCGGGGTGCCGATCGACGGCGAGGCCGGCGTTGGCTACATGATGAGGGAGGGCTTCGACCTTCCGCCGCTGATGTTCACGCGTGACGAGATCGTGGCGCTGGTTGCCGGCGCCCGCATGGTGCGCGCCTTTGGCGGCGCTGCCATGGCGCGTGCCGCCGACGAGGCGCTGGTCAAGATCGGCGCCGTGCTGCCCGACGCCGAAAAGGACCGCATCGCCCGCACTGAGATCCACACGCCGATGTGGGTGGTCAGCGACGCCGCCCGCGAAGCGATCGACCTGATCGAGCGAGCGGTCGAAAAGCGCCAGGTGCTGACCATCGACTATTCGGACGAGGCCGGACGCGGCACCGCGCGTGATATCCGCCCGCTCGGCCTGTGGTTCTGGGGCAAGGTATGGACGCTGGTCGCCTGGTGCGAGATGCGCGACGACTTTCGCGCCTTCCGCATCGATCGCATCGCCTCGGTGGTCATCGCCGGCCGCATCTTCAAGCCGGAGCGCGGCAAGCAGCTTGCCGACTTCTACCGGGCCGTGGAACGCAGCGAGGACTACGGCATGGCGCCGGATCGCGCGGCGCGGACCTGAGACTGCTGGACCGCACAAAAAAGCCCGCTCGTAGCGGGCTTTTTTCTTGCGTGGTCAAAGACCTCACTGGTCGTCGTCGTTGTCCGTATTCTTCGACTTCAAGGCCGAGAGCTTGGCGAAGACGGCGTTGGCGTCGAGTTCGGCATCCTCATCCTTCGGCTTCTCGGGAGCCGGCACCAGCCGCTCGGTCAGGGCCGCCGGCAGCAGCGTGTCGCCGACCGGCTGCGCCTGTTCGCGTCCGCGCGAAGCGCGGTTGACTTCCATGTCGAGGTCGATCTGCGAGGAAAGGCCCAACGTCACCGGGTCCATCGGCTGCAAATTGGCCGAGTTCCAGTGTTTGCGCTCACGGATTTGCTCGATGGTCGACTTGGTGGTGCCGACCAGACGCGAGATCTGCGCGTCCTTGAGCTCGGGATGGTTGCGCACCAGCCACAGGATTGCGTTCGGCCGGTCTTGGCGCTTCGACAGCGGCGTGTAGCGCGGCCCCTTGCGCTTGGATTCCGGCACCCGCACCTTGGGATCCGAAAGCTTCAGGCGCTGGTTCGGGTCCTTTTCGGCACGTGCGATCTCGTCGCGGGTCAACTGGCCGGTCATGATCGGATCCATGCCCTTGATGCCTTGCGCCGATTCGCCGTCGGCGATCGCCTTGACCTCGAGCGGATGCAGCCCGCAGAACTGCGCGATCTGCTCGAAGGAGAGCGCGGTGTTGTCGACCAGCCAGACGGCGGTCGCCTTGGGCATCAGCAGCGTATTGGCCATTCAAAAATCCTTCTCGTTCGCCCGCGTTCCCGCGCGGGCGGTGGTTTAGAGCCACCAAAATGGGAAATTCGCGGCTTGTATAACCTCTCTCGGGTCGTTTCGCAATGTTTTTGGAAGCAATCGGCCAGAAGCCGGGGACCCTGCGGTTATCGAAACGGCTCCGCACGCCTTGGCAGTGCGACAAGCTGGCTTTGCTGGCGGGTGGCGGTCTGGCGAGAAACCGGTCGAGACAGGCACACCCGGTCTTGATGCTGACGTCGGCGGCAACCGATCCCTCGCCTGCCGAGATTTCTTGCTGGAAACTGAGGCCAACCGGCCCAAAAAAGACAAAACCCGCCGGACAGGGTCCAGCGGGCTCGGAACCGGCGACGGCTAAACCGCCTGCTTCGGCTCTTGCTTTTCTACAGCATGGTCCGGTTCTTGGAACGGACCACGCTCAACATCATATGGCCTTGCGGGCGATCTTTTCGATGTCGGCGCGGTTGATGCCGAGATCGCTGAGCTGACGTGCATTAAGGCGGTTCAGTTCGCGCACGGTCTCAGTGTACATGCGCCAGTTACGGAAAGCGCGGATCGGGTTCATGATAGTCCTCCAAGGATTGTTCGTTTCGATGATGCACAAATAGTGATCATCGATCGGGACTTGAATGACCGATTTTGCATACCAATGATGCAAATGCTGCATTGCACCATTAAGCTTTTGTTCAGCTTGTAGGCAGGGGCCGCTCGGTCAGCCTGCTGACCGAGTCCGGGCAATGTCGCCGTCAGCCGACGTCGAGCACGATCTTGCCGATATGTTCGCCTTCCTCCATCCGCTCATGCGCCCGCCAGGCCTCGCTGAGCGGGAGGATCATATCCATGACGGGAGCCACCTTGCGTGTGCCGAGCAACGGCCACACCTGCGCCTCCAGCGCGGCCGCGATCGCCGCCTTGAACTCGACCGTGCGCGGCCTCAACGTCGACCCGGTGTGGGTAAGCCGCTTGACCATGATCTTCGAAAAGTCGGCACTGGCTACCGCGCCGCCTTGCACGGCGATCTGGACGATGCGGCCTTCTATCGCCGCGGCCTCGTAGTTTCGCGCCACATAGTCGCCGCCGACCATATCGAGGATGACATTGGCGCCCTTGCCGCCCGTTGCCTCCTTCACCGCGGCCACGAAATCCTCTTCGCGATAATTGATCGCCCGGTCGGCGCCGAGCTTCAGGCAGGCGTCGCACTTTTCCTTGCTGCCGGCAGTGGTGATGACATAGGCACCGAAGGCCGAGGCAAGCTGGATCGCCGTGGTGCCGATGCCGGACGAGCCGCCATGGACGAGCAGTGTCTCGCCGCTCTTCAGGCCGCCCCGCTCGAACACATTGTGCCAGACCGTGAAGTAGTTTTCCGGCACCGCCGCCGCTTCGGTGTGGGTAAAGCCGGCAGGCAACGGCAGCACGCTGCCGGCATGAACCCTGACATATTCGGCATAGCCGCCGCCCGGCGTCAGCGCGCAGACGCGGTCGCCGATGCGCCAGCGCGATATGTCGTCGCCAAGGGCAGCCACTTCGCCCGATACCTCGAGGCCCGGCAGGTCCGACGCACCGGGCGGCGGCGGATAGGCGCCCTTGCGCTGCTGCACGTCGGGCCGGTTGACGCCTGCCGCATGCACCTTGATCAAGATCTCGCCGGGTCCTGGCTGCGGCACGTCACGCGTTTCCGGTTTCAGCACCCGGGGACCACCGGGTTCCGAGATCGCAATGACCGTCATCCTTGCCGGAATTCTCTGTCCGCTCGCCATGAAGTTTCCCGTCTTTCCTCGCCGTTGTCCGATCGGCTGTTTGCATCGGCGCCCTTGCCCTATGTATGCTCATTGGCAAATCAGGCAAATGGCCAATCTGGTTTGGCGGAGGGAGGAGCGACGATGGCGATCTTCGACGACGAACCCAAGAAGAAGGCGCGCCCGCACGAGATCGGGCAGGACCTGTCGCTGCTTTCGGTTGGTGAATTGACCGAGCGGATCGGCATCCTGCGCGACGAGATCGCCCGGCTGGAAAGCGAACTCAAGGCCAAGGACAACACCAAATCGGCCGCCGAGGCACTGTTCCGCCGCGGATAGACGGGTGGGCCGAAAGCCCGCCGCCGAAAAGCCCGAATGCGACTGTCTTCAGACCCAGCGCCCCGCCAAACTCGAGCCGGATCAAAAAATGTTCGCAACCTACAGACCGATCCTCTCGCTGCTTCGCGGCACCGCCTTCCTACTCGCGGCGTCTGGATTGCACGGGCTGCTGTTGCCGCTGCGCGGTCAGTTGGAAGGCTTCTCGACCGCATCGCTCGGCCTGATGGGCACGGCATGGGCCGGCGGCTTCGTCACCGGCTGCTTCTTCGCCCCGCGCATCGTGCGCCGCGCCGGCCATGTGCGGGCCTTCGGCGCCTTTGCCGCGTCGGGCGCCATCGTGGCGCTGCTGACCGGGCTGATCATCGATGAATATGTCTGGATCCTGCTGCGCGCTTTCACTGGCTTCACCATGGCCGGCGCCTTCATGGTCATCGAAAGCTGGCTCAACGAGAAGGCCACCAACGAGAACCGCGGCACCGTCTTCGGCCTCTACATGATGGTCACCTACGCTTCGATCATGGGCGGGCAGATGATCGTCGCCGGCGGCGACGTGAAATCGGCGTCACTGTTCATGATCACCGGCATCCTGTTTTGCCTGTCGCTTATTCCAACCGCGGTCTCGACCGCCTCGCATCCCAAGCCGCTGCAGGATGTCTCGCTCGACGTCAGGGGGCTTTATGCGAATTCGCCGGTCTCGGCGGTCGCTTGCGTGTTGATCGGCATCGCCAACGGCGCCTGGGGCACGCTGGGCGCCGTCTATGGCGCCCGCATCGGCATTTCCACCGCCGAGATCGCCTTGATGATGAGCCTTGTGGTCGTCGCCGGTGCGGCCATGCAGCTTCCGGCAGGGCGTCTCTCTGACAAGACCGACCGGCGTTTCGTGCTGGCCGGTGCGGCCTTCGGCGCGGCCTTTTTCGCGCTGGCGATCTTCCTCTTCGAGCCACGCTCCGGCGTCTTTGTCATCGTCTTCACCGCCGCCTACGGCGCGTTCGCCTACACGCTCTATTCGATCGCGGTGGCGCATGCCAACGACCACGCCCGATCAGAGGATTTCGTCAAGGTATCGGGCGGCCTGCTGCTGCTCTATGGCTTCGGCACGATGATCGGCCCCTTGCTGGCAGCGGCCCTCATGGGCTGGATGCGTCCGGAAGGCCTGTTCCTGGCGACCGCCTTCGCGCATCTGTGCCTGGCGGGTTATACGCTGCTGCGCATCAGCCGCCGAGCCCCGGTGCCGGTCGGAGATCGCGACGCGTTCACGACGCAACCGGCCGATCGCTCGGTGACACCGGAAGCATTGCGGCTTGACCCGCGAAGAAAAGCAGAAGCAGACGGTTGAGATTCGAAAAGCTTTGCCGCACAAGTAAGGCATGATCATTTCCGACGCCTTCATGGCGATTGCCGACCCCCACCGGCGCCATCTTCTGGAAGAGCTTCGGCGCGGCCCTAAAACTGTCAACGAATTGGCCGCCGGACTGCCGGTCTCGCGTCCAGCCGTGTCGCAGCATCTGAAAGTGCTGCTCGAAGCCGGCCTGGTCAACGCCAGGCCGGAAGGAACGAGGCGCGTCTATGCGGTCAGCAATGCCGGCTTCCTCAAACTCAACATCTGGCTCGATCAGTTCTGGGAAGCCTGACTGAAGCAGCACACGATCAGGCTTCGGCACCCAGGAACGCGCCGAGCGCGTCGAGCAGCTCACCAGTGCCATGTTCGCGCGTGGCGGACGTATCATGACCGTCGAGGAAGGCGCCCTGTTCCGTCATGACAAGCCGCGTGCCGTTGCCCTCGGCAACAAGTTCGATCGTTGTCAGCGACACCGAGACGCGGGTTTCGCCGAACAGCAGCTCGTAGCTGTAGACGATGCGCTGGTCCGGCACGATGTCCTGATAGACCGCGTTGAAATAATGCATCTGCCCGTCGCTCGGGCAGCCGGCATTGACCTCCTTGCCGCCGACGCGGAAGTCCATTTCATGCCGGCTGGGTGTCGGGTCGTGAGGATCGACGAACCAGCGCCGCTTTGCGGCCGGATTGCTGAGCGCGAAGAAGACCCTCGACGGCGCCGCCGGATAGAGGCGCTCGACGACGAAGGTGGAATGGACGACGGATCGTTTGGTCATGATTGCCTCCTTCAGGTCTCATCCTTGGTTTCGGCGAGAAACTCGCCCAGCCGATCCAGCCGACGCTCCCAGGCGAGCCGCCGCTCATTGATCCAGTGTTCCGCCGCTCTCAACGCCGTGGGCTCGATCTGGCAGGTGCGCACCCTGCCAAGCTTCTGTGTGCGGACAAGGCCGCTCGCCTCCAGCAGGTTCAGATGCTGGACGACGGCCGACAGCGACATCGCCAGCGGCTCGGCCAGCTGGCTGACCGAAGCGGGGCCCCGCGACAGCCGGTCGACCATCTGTCGTCGTGCCGGATCGGCGAGCGCCTGGAACATCAGGTCGAGCTGGGCAGGATCGTGCAGCATCGCGATCAGCCGTTGTTGTAGGGAAAGAACTTGAAGTAGGGCTGCGCTTCCTCGATCACCCGCGCGAAGGCGGGCCGCTGCACGAGCCGGTCGTGATAGCGTTTCACGGCGGGGTACTTTTCGCCGAACGGCTCGACCTTGTTGGCGTAGAACAGCGCGGGAGACGCCGCGCAATCGGCCATGGTGAAGACCTCGCCCATCGCCCAGTTCTTCGACCGCATGTCCTCTTCGATGATGGCGTAGGAATTGCGCAGTTGGGCGCGAGCCTGCTCGACGCCGAACGGGTCGGTCTTGCCTTCCGGGCGCAACCGGTCGCCGACGATCTTCTGCATCGGCTCCTGTACATAGAAATCATGGAAGCGATCAGCCTGGCGGACTGCCAGCGCCAGGTCGGTGTCGGCGGGAACGAGTTCGACCGGCCCCGGATAGTGCGCGGCCAGATATTCGACGACGATGGTTGATTCCAGCACCGTGCGGTCGCGCGCATCGTCGCGCAGCGCCGGCATCTTGCCGCTCGGCGAAATCTTCAGGAAGGCCGCGCGCGACTCGGCATTGCCGAGATCAACGATGACCGGAGTGAACGGTATGCCGTTCTCGTAGAGCGCGATGAGCGGCTTCCAGCAGAAGGAGGCCAGCGGATGGAAATGAAGCGTCAGGGACATTTTTTCTCGCCTGTTTCGCGGTTCGTCGGTGGCGGGTGCCTTGCCATCTGCCAAGGGTTAAACACTGAAGCATTTACTTAACTATTGCGGCAAGACTTGCTCGTCAAGACCCCGCCCCATCCCGCCTTAGCCGGCTCGGGTGTGGGCGACGATTGCCGCCGATATCACCGTCCTGTCGTCCGGATGCAGTTCGTGGCCGCCGCCTTCGATGCGGACAATTTTCGCGCCGGACACCGCCTCGGCCAGCGCCTCGCCATGCTCGACCGGAAAGATCGGATCCGCCGTGCCGTGGATGACCAGCAGCGGCGCCGTCATCTCGCGCAGGCGGCCCTTCCAAGCGTCGCCGCCCTTGAGCATGAAATGATTGGTCGCGCTCTCGAAGCCGCCGGAGCGGTCGTAGTCCTGCTCGACGAAGGCTCTCATCCGCGCCTCGTCGAACGGATGCGCGGTGCTTGCGATCGCCCGCGCATCCTTGACGATGAAATCGACCACCTGGCTACGATCCGACCAGTCGACATCAGCGCCCTCGGCGGAGTGTTCGATGGCCGCGGTCGTGCCGGGCAGATGCGACGTGTCCATCCCCATTGGCGAGCTGCTGATCACCGTCAGCGAGATGATGCGTGAGGGGTGTTTCAACGCCACCAACTGGGCGATCATCCCGCCCGCCGACATGCCGACCACATGCGCGCTATGGAGACCATGGCTGTCGAGAACACGCATCGCGTCGTCCGCCATATCGTCGAACGTGTAGGACGGCTTTCCCGGCGGATATTTGGTCGAGCGGCCGGTGTCGCGATTGTCATAGCGGATCACGAACAGGCCAGCGTCGGCGAGCTTCCGGCACAGCGCCTCCGGCCACCACAGCATCGAGGCCATCGCGCCCATGATCAGCAGCAGCGGCGGGTCTTGCGGATCGCCAAAGGCCTCGGAGATGATTTCAGGGCGTTCGGTCGTCGTCATGGCGCGGTCTCCTCTCCTGCAATACTGATTGCATTTTGCAATCGGTTGCACGATAATAAAACCGATACGATAATGCAACCGGTTTTGCGGAGAAAATTGAATGAGCCTCGATCACCGATCCGGCTGCCCGATCAATCTGTCGCTCGAAGTGTTCGGCGATCGCTGGAGCCTGATCGTCCTTCGCGACATGATCTTCGGCGGCAGGCGCCATTTTCGCGAACTGCTCAACGGATCGATGGAAGGCATTGCCTCCAACATCCTCGCCGACCGGCTGAAGCGGCTGATGGAACTCGGCATGCTGACCAAGGCCGACGATCCCTCGCACAAGCAGAAGGCGATCTACAGCCTGACCGAGATGGCGATCACGCTGGTACCGATCCTCGCCCATCTCGGCGCCTGGGGACGCGTCTGGTTGCCGGTCAGCGAGGAACTGTCGATCCGCGCCGAACTGCTGGAAAAGGGCGGACCGCCGATGTGGGACAAGTTCATGGACGAGTTGCGCCACGAGCATCTCGGCATGCCGCTCGATACGCCGGCGGATGCCACCGTGCGAGCGACCTTGCAGGCCGCCTACGAGGCCGTGGTCGCCAGCAAGGCCCTCGGGGCCAGCACGACCGCTTGACCAACTTATTTTCCCGTTTGGAGCCCGGCTCTGCTAGAAGAAGCGGAAAATCACAATTCACGGGATTGGATAAGGTCTTGGTTGAGAACTCTCGGGATGCTGCCCGCGCGCGCGCCGACCTGCGCTTCAAGAAGCAGGAAGAGGCGGCGACCGTCCGCCAGAAGGCCATGGCCGAATATGTCGCCGAGAGCGACGCCCGCCAGGCCAAGACCAACAAGTTGCGGGCGCTCCGGCTCGCCAAGGAAGCGGAAGACCTTGCCAACGCGCCTGCCGCACCGGCCAAGAAGCCGGCACGCGCCAAGAAGAAATAACGCGACCGGCCGCTACCATCGACTGCCTGTCTGGACCATGCAAACGGCAACGCCATGTCCGGATGGTGTCGGTAAAGGACACTATCCAGGCCATGCCGCCGTTTTCCATTCCACCCCATCACGCGAAGCAATTTCAACCGAAACCGGGATTTCGCCTTGCCGGCCGACGGTCGATGATTGACGCGCTTTTCAACCAGGAGACTGCCATGACCGCACTGCCGCTCGAAAAAGCCATCGAGATCATCGATGCCGCCTTTGCCAAGGGCGCCGATCTCAAGCTCAAGCCGCTCGGCGTCTCGGTGCTTGACGCCGGCGGCCATCTGGTCGCCTTCCAGCGCCAGGACGGCGCTTCGTTCCTGCGCCCGCAGATGTCGGCCGGCAAGGCCTATGGCGCGCTGGCCATCGGCATGGGTTCGCGCCGGGTCGAGGCCTTCGCCAAGGAGCGTCCGCATCTCGTCGCCGGCATCTCCGACGTGTCGGGTGGACGCGTGCTGCCGGTCGTCGGCGGCGTGCTGATCCGCGACAAGGCCGGCACCATCATCGGTGCCGTCGGCATTTCCGGCGACACCTCGGACAATGACGAAGCCGCAGCGATCGCCGGCATCGAGGCCGCCGGCTTCACCGCCGATCCAGGCTGAGGGTCGGCTCTAATTCAAATTGATGTCCCGGCTGGCCGACCGCATCGATACGGAGAAGCCGGCCAGGACATCGAACAGCGCGATGACCATCAGCGTGAAGAAGACGGAATGGGCGGCGCCCTTCACCAGCAGGAACTCGACCAGGAAGGCGACGAAAACCAGCGTCGACAGAAGATGGTCCATGATCGAGGCGTTTGTCGTGCGCACTGACTTCACCATTTCGACGAACAGGAAGATCAGCCCGATCAGCACCATCAGGTCGCCCAGCGTCATCGAGAATACGCCGCCCGACATCATGCGGAACGAGAAGATTTCGCTCGCCCACGGATCGTCACCGCTGCCGAATATCCCGAGCAAGCCGAGATTGTAGAGCACGAAAGGCACGATCAGCAGCGGGACGGCACCGAACATCTGGCGTCTCCATGTGGGGCAATCCTTTGTAGAATGCGCCACAGGCACGCCGTCAAGATTTTTCGGTTGGAGCGCTGAACACGGTCGAAGACCGCATGCAACAACCGTGTCAGCCGGATGCCCTGCTGACACGGTTGCAGCTCGACACTTGAATGGATCGGCGCGGTGGCCCTTCACCGCCAAAGAAAGGCGGGCTTCAATCGCAAAGGCATGGAAGGTGCCGGCGATGCCGCCCGAGCCGCGAGACGCAGGCTATCGGCACCGCCAAACGCAAAAAGACCGGCCACTGGCCGGTCTTCGCTAACTCAAGACTTTAAAAAAGCTGGTCTCAGCTTTCCTTGGGCGTCAGCACCTGGCGACCGCGATACATGCCGGTCTTCAGGTCAATGTGGTGCGGACGGCGCATTTCGCCGGAATTCTTGTCCTCGACATAGGTCGGGGCCTTGAGGGCGTCGGCCGAGCGGCGCATGCCGCGCTTGGACGGAGAGGTTTTGCGTTTCGGAACGGCCATGGATATGCTCCACTACATGGTCAAAAGCCCCGCCCGCCCTCGTGAAAGGGCCATGTCGGGGCCTAAATCTGAGAAAGTCGGGTGCCTATACACGCCCTGTGCCGTTTTGGCCAGCACTGCCTTGAATTTTTTTGAGCTGGCTACTGCAGACAGCCGACATAAGCGCCTGAGCGGCCGGCGCGCCGTTCGATCAAATTGGCGAGTCGTCTCAGGCCCGGCCCGGGCTTGGCCGGATTGCGGGCAATCGGATTTGGCAAGGTGACGGCGAGCAGTGCCGCCTGCCGCCGCGACAGCTGTTTTGCCGAAATGCCGAAATGGTGCTGTGCCGCCGCCTCGATGCCATAGATGCCCGGCCCCCATTCGGCGATGTTGAGATAGATTTCCATGATGCGCCGTTTCGACATCACCGCGTCGAAATAGACGGCCAGCGGCAGTTCGACGATCTTGCGCACCGAGCCCAGCGGCCGCGACCAGAGGTAAAGGTTCTTCACCGTCTGCATGGTAATGGTCGAGGCGCCGCGCGTCGCCTCGCCAGCCAGCGCGTCGTCGACAACACCCCTCAACTCGCCGAGATCGACGCCACGGTGAAAGCAGAACTGCCCGTCCTCCGACATGATGACTGAATGCGCCAGCACCGGCGCGACATCATCGATCGAAACCCAGCGGCGGTCATAGCCGGAGAACGTCGCCAGGTCCTTCAGCATCAGCGTCGATACCGGATGCACGAACGATGGCAGATAGAGGAACGTCAGCACCGTTGGTATAAGCGCCAGCACCGCGGCCACGACGATGCCGCGCCGGACCCAGCGTTTGAGACCGCGACGGTTCACGCCTCTCGATCTCGTCGCCATGTCCAGCTTTTCGGTTTCATGATCGACGATCGGTTCCGCCAAGCCGCCCAACCCGTGCTTCTCCCTGCTCCGGCATAATGGCGCTTGGCTTCTTGCGCAACGTCTGAGTGTCGGCTACCGGTCCCGACCATGACGAATGACGACGAAACAGCGTTCGAAATGGCGCTTACTGCACGGGCAGCCGCCGTCGAGGCGCTGCTGCGGCGGCTGCTCGACGACCGCGCGCTTTCGGGCGAGATCGCGCGGCCCGACCGTCTGATGGCGGCGATGCGCCACGGCGTGCTGAACGGCGGCAAGCGCCTGCGCCCTTTCCTGGTCATGGAAAGTGCGGCACTTTTTTCCGCCGATGGCGAGGCAGCGCTGCGCGTCGCGGCGGCACTTGAATGCGTGCATTGCTATTCGCTGATCCACGATGATCTGCCCGCCATGGACGACGATGATTTGCGCCGTGGCCAGCCGACCGTGCACAAGGCTTTCGACGAGGCAACCGCCATCCTGGCCGGCGACGCCTTGCTGACGCTGGCCTTCGACATCATCGCCGGCGAGGCGACCGTGTTGCCGGCGGAGCGGCGGGCCGCCCTTGTGCTGGCGCTGGCTCGCGCGGCCGGCGCCGGCGGCATGGTCGGCGGCCAGAAGCTCGATCTCGAAGCCGAGCAGGCCCCGCCGGACGAGGCCGGCATCATCCGGCTGCAGGCGATGAAGACCGGCGCGCTGATCCGCTTTGCCTGCGAGGCCGGCGCGCTCATTGCCGGCGCTGCCGCCGAGGATCGTGAGCGGCTGGCCGAATTCGGCTCCGCGATAGGCCTCGCCTTCCAGCTCGCCGACGACCTGCTCGACTTGACCGCGGATGCCAGCCAGATGGGCAAGGCGACCGGCAAGGACGCCGCCGCCGGCAAGGCGACGCTGGTGGCGCTGCACGGTGCGGCCTGGGCGCGCGGCCAGCTTAACGGCCTTGTCGAACAGGCCCATGAATTGCTCGAGCCTTACGGCGACAGTGCCCTGCTTCTAAAGGAAGCGGCGAAATTCGTGGCCGCGCGTAACAGCTGACCGCGAGAGGCGCCGGACATTTCGTCACCTCGGCACCGATTTGCCTCAGGAGTGGGCGGCTGGAATAGCCGCATCGGCTGTGACATCCGCCGGCGCCTCGACCATTCCGGTAGTGGCGGGAGAAGACACGGCAAGTGGGATTGGCGCGGTGATTGTCGGGCCATCCGCCCATATCGAACGACATTCGTCCGCGGTCAAAATGCCCTGCGTGTCGAGCATCCGCTGAATCCTGGCGATCATCTCGTCGGCATTGAAAGGCCGTCGCTTCAGCTCACCCGACCGACTGGGCAACCCATACCGGTTCACCATCGACTTGATCTGTTCGTCATTCCCTTTGCCGGCGACATTGGTCAGATGCAACGCCGACCCTTGCGTCCCGCTCCACGGCACCTCGGACCAGCGTTTCCTGGTCTTGACGTAGTCGCTGCCTGCGCGCCGGCCCATCCAGAACAGCCATACATCGTCGGCCTGCGGACAAAGCTGCATAAAGGCTTCGTCCAGCACATCGGGAGAAAGCGAGCCCGGACCATAAAGCACGCCTCCGACGCCGGTTGGAAAAAGCAGCGACCCCTTGCCTGCTGCTTCGTAGCCCCATTTGTCATAGGGCTCGATCTGACCACCTTCGTCAAATTTGACCGAATGGGCGCGATGGCAAACGATGGTGCCCTTGCCGGCGAGCTCAACAAGTTCTTCGAGCCACCTGGAAGAATAATAAACATCGTCATCCGCCGTGACGATATAGGAATCGGGAAAGGCCAGGAGCGCCGGTATGATTTTCTTGTATGACCGGATGTTCTTGCAAAATCGGATTTCCAGTCCCTCATCCCTGAGATCGATAACGGACGCTGGCAGCAGCCTGTAATCCTCTGCGGTGACCCAAAGAATGGTCCTGTCGGCGGAGACGGTCTGCGAAAGCAGGCATCGAAGCGTAAGCGCCAGGCTGGCAAAACGGGGCGGATATGAGGTCAGGGAAATGATCAATCCCTCCTGCAATCCGCTTGGCCGACCCTTCCGCCTGAAAAGCCACCTCAGCGAAATCGACTGCTTGGCCATATAGCCTTTGAGGTGAAGTGACGCATACCGGGCATATGCGTCGAGCCTCCATCCAATTCCATGCCGTATCGTGGCAATGAAACGGGCCAGCGCGCCGAACGGCGCGCCCCGGAACCATGAGGCCGGCGATCGTCGAAACAGGACAAAGATCGCGCAAGGGATCGATATGGAAGCGACGATGAGGACAATCTCGTTCGACATGCCAAAGTCGAGCAAGATGCCGGCCCTCCTGCCGGCATCAAGCCAAATCTCTCGATCAGCCATATACGTTATCCACTGCCCCAATCGCCATCGGCGAACCTGCACGTTGTGCGAGTCGCCGCGACCCCAATCGCCCCGTCGTCAAGTCACGACTAAAACAGAGATTGCTGCAGCGCACAATGTTGCACTGCAAAATATTTCATTCCGCCTTTCGGCTTCGCACGGGAGGGCGTGGCTACCCTTGTCCGAACGCGAAAACGGCAAGCTGATGCCTGTCCGCACGAACGAAATTTTAATGTAAATGAAGCGTAATCCCGGCCATTAAAATGTTGCGTATGTGTTGGGGTTGCGCATGCCGGAATATTCGTCCTTCATCCGGTCGGTCCGGATGCGCTATATTTCAGGATTGCTGATCTTCGCGCTGGCTTCGGCCGTCATCATGATTGCGCTCGATCGCGTCAATTCCTTTCGCCATGACATCGACGCGCTGAGCAGCAATCTCGTCGCCTTCACCCGCGACCTGCGCAACGCGACCAGCTTTGCCGAAACGACCGGTACCGCCTGGCGGGCCGAGACACGCGATGCCCTGACCTCATCGGCGCGCGGCCATTCGGAGCGGCTGACCGGCGAAATCGAGACGCTGACCGCGCAGCTTGCCGCGATAAAGCCGCGCCTTTCGCGCAAGACCATCAACGAGCTCGAATCCGCTTCCGTCAACGGCGATCTGTTCTGGTCGCCGCGCGACATGGTGCGCAACTTCAACCTGATGTCGATGGCGCAGAAGGTCGATGAATGGAGCTATCGCGAAATCCGCAACCAGAACGACCTGTTTGCCCAGCCCATGCTGGTTCGCGTCCGCACCGCCATGGACGATGAGCGTCACCTGGCCGATGCCTCCAGCGACAGGCTGCTGCTTTGGGCGAGCGGCATCCTGTTCGCAGCACTTGCCGTCGTCGCCTTCTGGATCTTCCGCCCCATGGAATCGGCAATCCGCCGCGCCTTTGCCGAATCCGCCGAATCCCTGTTCAAGGCCGAGGCCGCAGACCGCGCCAAGTCGGAATTCCTCGCCAATATGAGCCACGAGATCCGCACGCCGATGAACGGCGTGCTCGGCATGGCCGAACTGCTGGCCAAGACCGACCTGACCCCACGCCAGAAGACTTTCACCGAAGTCATCGTCAAATCCGGCAATGCGTTGCTCACCATCATCAACGACATCCTCGATTTCTCGAAGATCAATGCCGGCCAGCTTACCCTCGATCCAGCCCCCTTCCGTCTCGCCGAAGCGGTCGAGGATGTGGCGACGCTGGTATCGGCGCGCGTCGCCGAAAAGAACCTCGAACTGATCGTGCGTGTCGACCCGCGCCTGCCGGCCTATGTCGTCGGCGACGCCGGGCGGTTCCGGCAGATCGTCACCAACCTGCTCGGCAATGCGGTGAAGTTCACCGAGAAGGGTCATGTGCTGATCGATGTCGGCGGCGAGATCGTCAAGGATGTCGTCCAGCTCAAGGTCCGCGTCGAGGACACCGGCATCGGCATACCGGCCGAGAAGCTGCAGAACGTGTTCGAGAAATTCGCCCAGGTCGACGGCTCATCGACCCGCCGCCACGAAGGCACCGGCCTCGGCCTCGCCATCGCCGCCCGCCTCGTCGACCTGATGGCCGGCAAGATCGGCGTCGAGAGCGAGATTGGTCGCGGCTCGGTGTTCTGGTTTGCCGTGCCGCTGCCCGCGCATCATGCCGCCGCGCGCGATGAAATCGTGCCGGTCGACGTCACCGGCGCGCGCGTGCTGGTCATCGACGACAATCCGGTCAACCGCGAGATCCTGCTCGAGCAGCTCAGGAGCTGGAGCTTCGATTGTGCCGCCGCCGAAAGCGGCGCCGTGGGCCTGGCCTTCCTCGATCGCGCCTGCCAGCTGGGAGCCGCCGTCGACTGCATCATCCTCGACTACCAGATGCCGGGCATGAACGGCGCCGATGTCGCCAGGGCCATTGCCGCCGACAGCCGGCTGTCCTCGATTCCGGTGGTGCTGCTGACCTCTGTCGACCAGGTCGATTTCGGCAAGATGATCCTCGACTTCGGCATTGCCGCGCATCTGACCAAGCCGGCGCGCTCGGCCGTCCTGCTCGGCACCGTCATTTCGGTCGTCCAGAAGGCCCGTTCGCAGGTTGGCAAGGCGCAGTTCGTCCGCGAACCGGTCCCGCCGCTTCCACAGGCCGCACCGCCCGCCTTCACCGTCATCCGCGGCCCGGCAATACGAGCCGCGACGGCACCGGCATCGACAGCCACGCCGAACGGCCCGATCGATATCCTCATTGCCGAGGACAATGACGTGAACCAGCTGGTGTTCGGCCAGATCCTCAATGGACTGGGCCTCAGCTATCGCATCGCCGGCAATGGCCGCACGGCGGTCGAGATGTACCGGTCGCTTCGCCCCAAGTTGATCCTGATGGACGTCTCGATGCCGGAGATGAACGGTTACGAAGCAACCCGCGCCATCCGGGCGATCGAGGTCTCGACGGGCACGCACATCCCGATCATCGGCGTCACCGCGCATGCGCTGAAGGGTGATCGCGACAAGTGCATCGAGGCCGGCATGGACGACTATTTGCCGAAACCGGTTTCGCCCGACCGCCTCGGCACCAAGATCGGCACCTGGCTCAGCGAGACGGTGGTGGCCAAGACCGCGTAAATTCAGGCCCAGTCCGGCTGCCGGATCAGCGCAGCCGGCCGATCGGGATGATCTCCGGCGAGTTGGCGACATAAGGTTCGCCCTGCCAGCTGCCGAGCCATTGCTCCACGAGCAGGCCGGCGTCATCCAGCATTCCGGCAAGATCCTCCTTTGCCGGGAAAGCGATCTTCGATTCAGCGCCCAGAGCCGATCCGCCGCCTGGAATTTCATAAAAGGTCGAATAGGTGACGACGCCAGTGGCGACATCGTGTTCCACGTCATTCCAGGCCTTGACGGTGCCGAGACTGGGATGCGCCACTTTCCGTGCGGAGCGCTGTGGCGTCCATTCGCGCCATTCCTCGACGGCGGGATTTCGGGTGTCGAAAATGAAGCGTCCACCTGGAGCAAGATGAATAGCGATGGTGCGCAGCACCGACGCTTGATCGTTCGCTGTCAGGAAGACCTGGAAGGCATGCCCGGTCAGCAGCACCAGATCGAAGCGTCGCCCGAGCCGTACGGTTCGCGCGTCGCCCTCGACCCAATCGACCTTGTCTCCGCCAGGCCTGCCGCGCCCGACATCGAGCATCGGCGATGCCGGATCGACTCCGGTGACGCTGCGCCCGTCGCTGAGCGACGCGGCCAGCTGACCGGTGCCGCAGCCGAGGTCAAGGACCGAGCGCGCATTGCCAGCGAATCCAAGACAATAATTGAAATCGTCGCCGCCTGCGTTCTCCATATCGTAGAACTGGACCAGATCGGGGTCGCTGTAGAGTCTGTCGGTCATGGCGGGCGCCTATAACCGAAATTTCTATTGGATTCGACTGCGGGCTTGTTGGTTTGGCCTTACCGGTTGCGCACCACCACGCACGCCCCGCCGACGCTTTGCAATCTCTGGCAGATGACATTGGCGGCGGCGCGGTCGTCGACGCCGATCCTGACCGCGTAGATGCCGCGCCGGCCGATCGGCGTACGCACCCGGCTGACCACCGGATCATGCCCGCCAAGCAAGGCCGGAAACCGGCCTCTCACCCGCAGCCACTGGCTGATCGCGGCACTGCGGCGGAAGTTGCCGGCCACCTGGATGCCCCATGGTTTTATATTGATCGAAGCCATCGCCACGGTTTGCGACATGATCACCGGCAGCTTGCGGCAAGCCACGGCAAAATCCGCCTTTGCGTCGAGCGGCTCGACCTTTCCGGCATGGGCCCGGTCAGTGAAGTTGTCGACCGGCTCGCCCATGACGTCGAAAACATAGCTCTCGGTCTCCATCGGCAGGAAGCCGCCGGAGCCCAGCCAGCGCGACACCCGGCTTTCGCCGGCATTGTAGGCGGCGGCCGCCAGGCCAAGATTGCCGTAGCTGGTTTTCATTTCGGCGAGGTATTTCGCCGACGCCGGGATCGCCTGGCTGATGTCGAAGGAATTGGCGAGGCCGCGCATCTTGGCGGTCCCCGGCATGAACTGGGCGATGCCTTCGGCGCCAACCGGACTGACGGCGTCGGGATCGAAACGGCTTTCCTTCCAGATCAGGCGGGCGAAAAAATCCCGCGGCAGGCCGTTCTGGTCGGCATGGGCCTGGATCAGGTTGCAGATCCTGTCGATGAGCCTCTGCCTGGCCGATTGCGGCGGATCGGCCTGCACAGCTGTCGAGCAGACCAGGGCGCAAAGCAGAACCAGCGTCGCCCTGAGGAAACGCTGCACCGCGCGCTGAGCCCGTGCCGAAAGTCGCTCCGGCGCGCCACATGATGGTGGCTTCGAGAACCGGAGCGCAGCGGACATTTGGTCCGTGAGCACCGGAAGCGCAGAAGACGCCCTCAGGTGGCCGCCGGAGTAGATTTTCCGCATGGGCTCATTCGGCCGCGGCCTTGCCGCGACCAAACCGTTGCTCGATATAGTCGGTGACCATTTTCTCGAAATCCGCCGCGATCGATGGCCCGCGTAGCGTCGCCGCCTTCTTGCCATCGACGAAGACGGGCGCCGTCGGCGTCTCGCCGGTGCCGGGCAGCGAAATGCCGATGTCGGCATGCTTGGACTCGCCCGGACCGTTGACGATGCAACCCATCACCGCGACCTTGAGGTTCTCGACGCCGGGATATTTCTCGCGCCACACCGGCATGTTCTTCCGCAAATCGGCCTGGATGTTCTGGGCGAGTTCCTGGAACACGGTGGAGGTCGTGCGGCCGCAGCCCGGACATGCGGCGACGATCGGCACGAACTGCCTGAACCCCATGGTCTGTAGCAGCTCCTGCGACACCTGCACCTCACGCGTGCGGTCGCCATTCGGCTCCGGCGTCAGCGAGATGCGGATGGTGTCGCCGATGCCCTGCTGCAGCAGGATGCCCATCGCGGCGGACGAAGCCACGATGCCTTTCGACCCCATGCCGGCTTCGGTGAGGCCGAGATGCAGGGCATGATCGGAGCGGGTGGCGAGTTCGGTATAGACGGCGATCAGGTCCTGCACGCCGCTGACCTTGGCCGACAGGATGATTTTCTCACGGCCAAGGCCGATCTCTTCCGCCATCTCCGCCGACAGGATCGCCGACTGCACGATCGCCTCGCGGGTCACTTCCTGCGCCGTCAGCGGAAAACCCTGCGCCTGGTTGTCGTCCATCAGCCGGGTCAGCAGCTCCTGGTCGAGCGAGCCCCAGTTGACGCCGATGCGCACCGGCTTGTCGTATTTGATCGCCATCTCGACGATCGCCGCGAACTGCCGGTCCTTCTTGTCCTTGAAGCCGACATTGCCGGGGTTGATGCGATATTTGGCCAGCGCCTCGGCGCAGGCCGGATGGTCGGCCAAGAGCTTGTGGCCGATATAATGGAAATCGCCGACCAGCGGCACGTTGATGCCGAGCCGAGCCAGCCTTTCGTGGATGCGTGGCACGGCGGCCGCGCTCTCGTCGCGATCGACGGTGATGCGCACGATCTCGGACCCGGCGCGGTGCAGCGCCGCGACTTGCGCGACCGTCTGGTCGACATCGGCGGTGTCGGTGTTGGTCATCGACTGCACGACGACAGGCGCGCCGCCGCCGACAACCACGCCGCCGACATCAACGCCGACCGACGTGCGGCGAGGAAAGGGAAAGGAAAAATATCCGGTCATGCCGGCAGCCTTTTGTCTCTGGAGCACTGTGCGTCCACTTGGACGCACAAAAATGCGCCCCGGGCCGATGCGCTAAAGTTCGGCATGAGGTGGAGGAGCAAAGATGGCTTGTCAATGGCGACAGGTCGCCACTGGCCGCAATTGGCCTGTCGCCGGGATCAGAAACAACCCATGGAGCTTGAGACGGCCGAAGCAAAAAATGGAGCTGAACGGAGGTCCAACTCGCATCGTGGCCAGCACTGAAAATCAAAAACCACCACACCGGCGGCAGTTGCCGCCGGCAAGAGAGGCCGCGGATGGTGAGCGGCTATGTCAGAAGGGCATCAATGCGTGGTTGGTTGCGCCCTCAGTTTTTCAATCTCGTCCTTGAGTGCCAGCTTGCGTCGCTTGAGATTCACGATTTCGAGGTCGTCCACCGACGGGTGGTTCATCGCGTCATCGATTTCACGTTCGATGTCGCCGTGTTTCCGCTGCAACTCATCAAGATGGGAAGCAAGAGACATGATTGGTTCTCCCTTTCATGGTTTCCTCGATTGCAACCGCCAAAGGCGCGTCCACCGCAGGCTCGCTTCTGTGACGGCACCATGACACTGTGCCACCATCCGACATCGATGTCGAATGCTGCGTGGTAGCATTCCACGACAATGTGAAATGTGATATGGGCTGCGCGCCGGTGGCAGAAGTTGCCGGCCCCGCCCAAATCAGGCCCATTTTTGGGCGCCGCAGACGTGCAGACGGTAGAGAATGTCCGATCAGGAACAGGCCGATATTCGCCTCGAATTTTCCCGGCTGAAGCAGGAACACGCCGATTTCGACGCGGCGATCAACGCGATGATCGCCACGAATTGCGACCCGCTCCAGATCCAGCGCATGAAGAAGAAGAAGCTGGTTCTCAAGGACCGGCTGATGGCGCTGGAAGATAAGATCATTCCCGACATCATCGCGTGAGCGGCAACGCCCGGTCGCTTCATCCGCCGATCGAAAGTCTGGCCGCGCGGTCGCGCAACAGGCCCAGGAGATTGCCGGTCCGTTCCTCTGACGTGTCGATGGGAACCACCAGGCACATCGTCGCCTCAATCTTGCCGGGCGCGGAAAACACCGGAACGGCCAGGCATTTCGTATAGGCGTCGACCAGGCCGGATGTGACGCAATAGCCGGTCGCCCGGGCGGTCGCGATATCGGTGATGAAGTCGTCCAACAGCAGTCGGCGGCCGTCGGGCAGCGTGAGATCGTCTTCCGACACCATGGCCTCGATATCAGCCCTTTCCAGGCCCGCCAGCAGCAGCCGGCCCGAGGCGGTCCAGGGCAGCGGTATCTGCAGGCCGGTGGCCGAACTGATACGGAAGGGTCTGGTTCCCGGACTCGAATGGACGATCGTGTAGCGGCCGCTCTGCAGCATGCACAGCTCCGAGGTCTCGCCGGTTTCGCGCGAAAGATGGTCGACCTCCTGACGCCCTCGCCTCAGCAGGTCGTTACCCCGCACATAGTCCATTCCGTAGAGGTAGAGCTTCTTGCCGAAATAGACGCGATTGCCGTCGCCAGCCATTTCCAGCAAGCCGGCCTCGACCAGCGAACGCACGACCGTGTAGGTCGTCGAACGGGGTGCGTTCACCCCCTTGGCAAGGTCGCCAATGCCGATCGCGCGCTGCGTCGTGTGAAGAAACTCCAGAATCTCGAGCACCCGGTTAAGGCCCTTTTCACGGGAGCCACCCGTCTTCTGGCCAACTGAAACTGCCAAGGCACTGCCATCTTGCATTGTCGATTCCTGATGTTAGTATCTGTCTTGTACAGGATACAAACGTCTCTTGTAAGAGACGATCGCTCTGAAGTCCACCGATGCGTGTATTGTCTGTGCATAGGGGAACACAACACGAAAGGAGGTCGCCGTGAACGACACATCCGGAAGACGTGATTTTCTGAAATTGGGAATGGCAGGGCTGGCCACGGCCGGCGTACTGGCTACGGTCGATGCGCAGAAGGCCGCTGCCCAGGCAGCACCCGACAGCCTGCTGCGCACGGTGCTCGACCGCGGCAAGCTGATCGTCGGCACCGGCAGCACCAACGCGCCCTGGCACTTCGAGAACGACGCCGGCGAACTCGTCGGCATGGACATCACCATGGGACGCATTCTTGCCAAGGGACTTTTCGACGATCCGACCAAGGTCGAATTTGTCATGCAGGACCCCGCGCAGCGCATTCCGAACGTGACCACCAACAAGGTCGACATCACCATCCAGTTCATGACGATGAGCGCGCAGCGTTCGCAGCTGGTGAATTTTTCCCGGCCTTACTATGTCGAGGGCGTCGCCCTGCTGAGCCTTCCGACCGCCGAGAACAAGACCTTCGACAAGCTGCTTGCCGGCGGCGCCGCGACGCGCGTCTCCATCCTGCAGAATGTCGATGCCGAGGCACAGGTGCATTCGGTCCTGCCTGAGTGCCAGGTCATGCAGATCGATACCCAGGCCAACGTGCTGCAGGCGCTGGAATCCAAGCGCGTCGACGCCGCCGCCGTCGATCTGTCCACGGTACGCTGGCTCGCTTCGCGCAATCCGGACAAATACTTCGACGCCGGCAAGAGCTGGCTGAGCATGCTTTACGGCGCGGCACTTCGGCAAGGCGACCTTGACTGGCTGACCTTCGTCAACGCAACCTTCACCATCGCCATGTTCGGTCACGAAAACGCCCTCTACGACGCGGCGTTCAAGGACTATTTCGGGCAGGAGCCGCCGGCGCGCCACCCCGGCTTCCCGGCCATCTGATCTGCAACGGGCGGAAGGGCGTATCCAGCGCCCTTCCGCCTCCCGACGGCCCTCGGCACTGAGGCGGACGCATGGGCTATGCCCTCAATTTCAACCTGATCTGGCGGCATTTCGACAAGCTCTGGGGCGGACTGCTGCTCAGTCTCGAACTTGCCGTCATCTCGATCGCCATCGGCATCGTCATCGGGCTGGTTCTGGCGGTCTGGTACGTTTCGGCCGGACGTGTGGTGCGCACGATTATCGCTGCCTACGTGGAGTTCATCCGCAACGTGCCGCTGATCCTGCTCGTCTACCTCGTCTTTTACGGCCTGCCGACGGTGGTCGATATCGCCTACAGCGCCCAGACCTCGTTCGTCGCGACGCTGGCGCTCTACAGCGGTGCCTATCTCGTCGAAGTGTTTAGGTCCGGGCTGGAGGCCGTGCCGCGCGGACAGATCGATGCCGGCAAGGCGATCGGCCTGACACCGTGGCAAAGGTTGCTGCATGTGCGCCTGCCGACGATGCTGCGCATAACGCTGCCTGCGCTTTCCAACACGTTCATTTCGCTTTTCAAGGATACGTCCGTGGCGTCGGTCATTTCGGTGCCCGAACTGACCTACGGCGCCCAATGGATCAACTTCAACACGTTCCGGATCGTCGAGGTCTATCTCGTGGTAACGGCGATGTACCTGCTCACGGGCTATGCGCTTCTCTATGCGCTGAGGCTTCTCGAACGCTGGTTCAGGGCGGCGCATTAGATGATCGGCCAGATCGCCTATGCCTTACCTTTCCTCGCCCAGGGTCTTGCCCTGACGCTGTGGGTATCACTGCTGGTCGTGGTGTTCTCGCTGGTCGCCGGCGTGATCATGGGGGTCGGCCTGGTCTATGGTCCCGCCCCGCTGCGTTGGGTGGTGCGCATCTTCAGCGACACCATCCGCGGCATACCGATCCTGGTGCTGATCTTCTTTGTCTATTACGGCCTGCCTGCCGTCGGGCTTCATCTGCCGTCCTTCTGGGCCGCCGTGCTGGCGCTCACCCTGTTCAAGACGGCGCAGGTCATCGAATATCTCAGGGGGGCGGTCGGTTCCATTCCGAAGGGGCAATCCGAGGCGGCAATGGCGATCGGACTGACCTTTCGCCAGCGCCTGGCCTACGTCATCTTCCCGCAGGCATTCAGGCGCTTCCTGCCGCCCTGGATCAACGGCGTCACCGATGCGGTCAAGGGCAGCGCGCTGGTGTCATTGCTCGGCATCACCGACCTGATGCAGGCCATCAACCAGGTCATCGGCCGCACCTACGAGGCCATGCCGCTCTACATTCTCGGCGCGCTCATCTACTTCGCCGTCAACTACGCACTCTCGCTCGCCAGCCGGCGGCTCGAGAAGCGCTTCTCCTTCATCCGGGAATAGCACGATGTCCACCAGTTCCAAGATCGACACCCCGGCCCTTCTCGACGTCGCCAATGTTTCCAAGTCCTTCGGCTCCGTCGAAGTGCTGCGCTCGGTCAGCCTGCAGGTGGCGCGCGGCGAAGTGGTGACGGTCATTGGCCCCTCGGGCAGCGGCAAGACCACGCTGCTGCGTTGCGTCAACTTCCTGGAAAGCTACGACAGCGGTTCGATCCGCATCGACGGCAAGGAGGTCGGCTTTCGCGACACCGGGACCCGGCAGCGCCGCAGCGAACGCGACCTCGCCGCGATGCGCGCCGAAACCGGCATGGTGTTCCAGAGCTTCAACCTCTTTCCGCATCTGACAGCGGCTGGCAACATCATGCTTGGTCTGCGCAAGGTGCGCGGCAAGAGCAGCGCGGAAGCACGCAGCATCGCCGAACACTGGCTCGGCCGGGTCGGCCTTGCCCACAAGGCCGACAGCCTTCCCGCCGAACTGTCCGGCGGCCAGCAGCAACGTGTCGGCATTGCCCGTGCCGTGGCGATGGGACCGAAGATCCTGCTGCTCGACGAGATAACCTCCGCTCTCGACCCCGAACTGGTCGGTGAGGTGCTCGAGGTCGTGCGCAGCCTGGCCGAGGAAGGCATGACGATGGTGATGGTCACGCATGAGATGGCCTTTGCCCGCGATGCTTCGAGCCGCATCGTCTTCATGGCCGACGGCGGCGTCAGCGCGGCCGGCCCACCCGCCGAAATTCTTGCGGCGGACACCGATAATGAGCGCCTGCGCAACTTCCTGGCACGCTTCCGCGCCTCGCATTTCTGACACCAGACGGCGAAAGCTGTCGCAAGGAGCCTTTTCATGACGCCTTACATCCGGCTCGCCGAATTGGGCCTGACGCTGCCCGAACCGCCGACGCCCATCGCCAACTTCGTCACTCACGCTGAAAGCGGACGGTTGATCTTCCTGTCCGGCCAGGGGCCGCTGCGGGCCGACGGCACGCTCTTCACCGGCAAGGTGGGAGATGACGTCACGGTCGAGGAGGCCTACGGCCATGCCCGCCTCACCGGCCTTAATCTGCTCGCCGTCATGCACGCGGCCGCTGGCGACCTCGGCCGCATCGTGCGCATCGTCAAGCTGCTCGGCTTCGTCAACGCGATACCGACATTCAGCGATCACCCGAAGGTGGTCAATGGCTGTTCCGACCTCTTCGCCGACGTCTTCGACGGCATCGGCGGGCATGCACGCTCGGCGATCGGCGTCGGCTCCTTGCCCGGAAACATCACAGTCGAAATCGAGGCGGTCGTCGAGATCGCCGCCTGACTTCTCCTCAATGGGATCAACAAAGATGAAAACCACTTCCGCCGGCGGCTCCAACTCGACAATCCGCGAACGGCTCGGTCTTCGCCCGATCATCAACGTCTCCGGCACGATGACCGCGCTGGGCGCCTCGATCATCGTCCCCGAAGCGATCAGCGCCATGTCCGAAATGGCCTCGCAATGGGTGGAGATGGACGATCTCCAGCGTGCGGCAAGCACGGTCGTCGCGCGCCTGACCGGCGGCGAGGCCGGCTTCATCACCGCCTGCTGCGCCAGCGGCATCACCATGGCCGTAGCCGGCGCGATGACCGGAACCAACCTGCTCGCCATCGAGCGTCTGCCCGATGACACAGGCGACCTCAAGTCGGAGGTCGTCATCCAGCTTGGCCACATCGTCAATTACGGCGCCCCGATCGATCAGTCGGTGCGCGTCGCCGGCGCCAAGGTGGTACCCGCCGGGACCGTCAGCGTGACGCAGGACTATCATGTGCGCGAAGCGATCAACGACCGCACCGCAGCCGGCCTCTACGTCGTTGCCCACCACACCGTGCAGTACGGCATGTTGTCGCTCGAGGAATTCTGCGAGATCTGCCACGCCAAGGACGTTCCGGTGATCGTCGACGCGGCGTCCGAATACGATCTGCGCGGTTTCCTGGCGCGCGGCGCCGACATCGTCGTCTACAGCGGCCATAAATTCCTCAGCGGACCGACCAGCGGCATCGTTACCGGGCGCAAGGACCTGGTGCGATCAGCCTATCTGCAGAATCGTGGTGTCGCGCGCGCCATGAAGGTCGGCAAGGAAAGCATCGCCGGCACCATGGCCGCGCTCGAAGCCTGGGAAAAGCGCGACCATGGAGGCATCCGCCGGCGTGAGGAAGCAGCGCTCAACCTGTGGAAGGACGCGCTGCAGGGACTGCCGGGCATCGTCGCGCAGATTATTCCCGACCCGACCGCCAATCCGCTCGACCGCCTGCAGGTCTTCGTGTCGCCCGAGAGCCGGTTCACGGCGGCAGGTCTAACCTCGGCACTCGCGGCGGGCTCGCCACCCATCATCGTGCGCAACCACGAGGTCGAGCGCGGCCATTTCTTCCTCGACCCGTGCAATCTTCACCCCGGCGAGGCGGAGATCGTCGCCGAACGGCTGCGCGCCATTTTGACCGCGAAGGACCGTCCTGCCGATGCGATGAAGCCTGTCCGCAAGGATTCGTCCGGCGTGTTGCGCTGGCCGGACTGAGCGTCAAGCGGCCACTGACCTGAAATGCACCGATCGATCACGCGACTGTGAACGGGCGAATTTGCACGCGGCGGGAATAAACCAACGCCGTCCCGGGTCTCCTCGACATACGCCACTGCTGGCGTTGAGGAGACCGACATGCCCCTTCATTGCGAAGACGACAGCGAACATGGCCGCGGCGCCAGCCGTCGTCATGCGCTGAAGCGCATGATCGTCGCCAGTCCTTCCTCCATGGCGCCCTTCCCTGCCATAGCGCTTGACACCGGTGACGCAGATGAATTCAGTTCCAGCAAGGCAGGCGGCTTTGCCTGTTCCCGGGGGCTTTACCCCTACGAGCAGGGCAAGGTCGCCATCACATCTTGAAGCGGCACGGCCCGGAGTATCGGATCATGGTGCTGCTTTGAGCGAGAAGGCCTTGGCCGAGCGCTTCAACGAAGTGGTGCTGCCGCATCTCGGCGACGCGCTGGCGCTTGCCCGCTGGCTGACCGGCAATGCCGCCGACGCGGAGGATGTCGTGCAAGATGCCTGCATCAAGGCACATGCCGGCATATCAGGCTATGCCGGCGGCAACTCCCGCGCCTGGCTGCTGACCATCGTGCGCAACACCTCCTACACCTGGATGTCGCGCAACCGGCCGCTCAGCATCATGGCCGTCGGCGACCTCGGCGATCTCGACGACATGGCGGCGGCACACGGCACCAGCCTGCCGGACGAGAACGGCCCGGAGGCGAGCTTGATCGCCAAGGCCGATACGGCGGCATTGGAAGCGGCGATAGCGGCGCTGCCGCAGCCGTTTCGCGAGACGCTGGTGCTGCGCGACATCAACGGCCTCAGCTATCGCGAGATATCGGCCATGCTCGGCGTGGCGATGGGCACGGTGATGTCACGGCTGGCGCGGGCACGGAACCTGCTTATGTCTGAACTTGGGAGTGCGCCATGAGCGACGACGGACTGCCCAACGACGCGGAAGGGATCAAGTTGATGATCCACGCTTTGATCGATGGCGAACTCGATGCGGCGGCGGCGCTGGCGCTGGAGCGGCGCATTGCCGCCGACCCGCGGCTTGCCGCCGAACATGCCCGCATCGTCGCCTTGCGGGCGGCGGTCACCCGCTTGCCACGCCCCGATGTCAGCGACGCCTTTCGGGCGCGTATCGCTGCACTTGGTGTGACAGCCACGGCACAGCCGACACAGGAAGAGCCGGTGCGAGACGAACTGGTGGAGCCGCGGCGGGACATACCGTCGGCGCGACCGGATCAGATAAGCCAACTCCGCGGAACCGCGAGGCAGGAGGCCCAGACAAGGCCGTCGCAGACGCGGGCGCTGCCAAGGGCGCGCCGCTTCGGCTCGTTCGACTGGCGCGCCATGGCCGCGTCGATCATGATCAGCGCGGTGCTGGCCAGCGGGGCGACGCAATGGGTGATGTTCAACAGCGCGTCCGACGGCTTCGCTGCGGCGGTCGCCAGCGGCCATCGCCGCAGCCTGCTTGCCGCCAGCCCGATCGACATCGTCTCGTCCGACCGCCATACGGTCAAGCCATGGCTCGACGCCCGGATCGGCGTTTCGCCGCCGGCGCCCGACCTTGCACAGGACGGTTACGCACTGATCGGTGGCCGCGTCGAGGTGATCGCCGACCGGCCGGTGCCGGCACTGGTCTACCGTCACCGCGAACACCTGATCACGCTGGTCGCCGAACCGCAGCAGGGCGGCAGCACCACCGCGCCGGAAGATCTTTCGTCGGGCGGCTTCTCGATGGTGCATTGGAGCGACGGCGCCTTCTCCTACTGGGCGATCTCCGACATGGAGCGGCCCGAACTCGACGACTTCGTCGCCCGCTTCCGCAAGGCGGCCGTATGAGGCGGTTTTGCTCGGCAACTGATCCCACCGCCTGACGGATCCTCCAGCCTACGACGCCGGCCGGAAACTGCCGGCTCGCGTTTGCGTGGCTCAGCCCGGCCGCAACTGCGGCCGGCGGCTCCTGCAACCTTCAAATAGTAACTTTACAAACTTTTTGGTTTGTGTGAAGTTATGATAATTGAAGGGTCGTCCATGACAGCCAATCGCTTCGCCACGCGCCTGAATTCCTTTGCCTCGCGGCCGCAGGCCGAATGGCCCGGTCTCGCCGGCAAGCCGTCGCTGATGCAGATGGCTGCGCGCGCCGCCAAGGTTGCCGGGCTGACCGACCTCGATCTCAATTTCCCTGATCATGTCGGCGAAAACCCCGCCGAAATTACCCGCAAGCTTGGCGATCTCGGCCTCTCCATCAATGGCTTCGCCATGCGCTACTATTCCAATCCGGCCTTCAAGCTGGGCGCCTTCACCAATCCTGATCCGGCGGTTCGCCGCGAAGCCATCGACATGACCAAGGCCGGCATCGACGCCGTGCGCGAGGCGGGCGCCAGCCTGATGACGCTGTGGCTCGGCCAGGACGGCTTCGACTACGCTTTCCAGGCCGACTATGCGACGCTCTGGCAACACGAAATCGACGGGATTCGTGAAGTCGCGGCACATGACCCCAGCTGCCAGATCAGCTTGGAGTACAAACCGAACGAACCGCGATCCTACAGCCTGATGCCGGATGCGGCGACGACCCTGTTGGCGATCCGCGATGTCGGCCTGCCCAATCTCGGCGTCACCCTCGACTTCGCGCATGTGCTCTATGCCGACGAACAGCCGGCCTTCGCCGCCGCCCTGGTGGCGCGTCACAGCAAGCTGCTCGGCGTGCACCTTAACGATGGCTACGCCAAGCGCGATGACGGCCTGATGGTCGGCGCCGTGCACACGCTGCAGACCATCGAACTGCTCAGGCAGATCCGCCGCGACGGCTACGCCGGTGCCATCTATTTCGACACCTTTCCGGACATGACCGGACTCGACCCGGTGCATGAGTGCGAAGTCAACATCGCCACCGTCAAGCGCATGCTGCGCGTTGTCGACCGGATCGACCGCGACAACCGCCTGTCCACCGCCATCAACAGCCAGGACGCGGTGACATCGCAGGCCATCATCCAGGAAATCATGCTCGGGCCGGACGCGTGACGAGGGGGCGTGGATGACCTTGAGCAGGCTGGACCTGAAAGCGGTAGGACCGCGCATCCGCATGATGATGCCCCATCTCACCCCGCTGGAGGCGAAGGTGGTGGAGACCGTCTTCGGCCGGCGCGGCTTCGACGAGAGCATCCAACTGAAGCAGATCGCCGAGGAATCCGGCGTGTCCGAAGCGATGGTGGTCAAGATCGCCAAGAAGCTCGGCTTCTCCGGCTATCGCGACTTTCGCACCGCCGTCTACGAATACAGCCGCCTGCCGACCGCCGAGATGCACCAGGAGCTTTCGTCCGACGACAGCTCGGCCGAGATCGTGCAAAAAGTGTTCCGCACCTCGATCCAGGCTCTGGAAGAGACGCTCGCCATCCTCGATATCGAGGATTTCGACCGCGCCGCCGAACTGCTTTTCCGCGCGAAGAATCGTGACTTCTACGGCGTCGGCGGTTCGGCGCAGATAGCGCGCGACGTCTCGCACAAATTCCTGCGCATCGGCATCCGCGCATCGGTCTACGACGATTCGCACATGATGCTGATGTCGGCCTCGCTGCTTGGCGCGGACGACATTGCCGTCGGCTTCTCGCATTCCGGCAACACGTCGGCCGTCATCGACGCCATCCAGCTTGCCCGCAAGAACGGTGCCCGCACGCTGGCCATCACCAATTACGACAACTCGCCGCTGGCCCAGATCGCCGACATCGTGCTGTGTTCGACCGCGCAGGGCTCGCCATTGATGGGCGAGAACGCTGCGGCGCGCATCGCCCAACTCAACATCCTCGACGCGCTGTTCGTAGCGGTGGCGCAGCGCGACTACCAGGCGGCGGAGCGCAATCTCGGCCGCACCATGTCGGCGGTGACATCGAAACGAAAAGACCGGGGCTCATGACGCTGCCAACAACGCCGCTGGTCACCGTGTTTGGCAGCCTGCATTACGACATCATGGTCGATGCCCCCGACCGCCCGCGCAAGGGCGAGACGGTGACCGGCCATGCCTGGCACCCGAAATGTGGCGGCAAGGGCGGCAACCAGGCGGTCTCGGCGGCACGGGCCGGGGTGCGCGCGGCGATGATCGGCGCCGTCGGCGACGATGATTTCGGGCGGGCGCTGCTGGCCAATCTCGATCGCGCCGGCGTCGACCGCCGCTTCGTGCGGGTGGCTTCGGGTGCCGGCTCCGGCATCAGCGTGGCGATCTTCGACGCAGGCGGCGACTATGGCGCCGTGATCGTTTCGGGCAGCAATCTCACGCTTGGCGAGGCGGACGTTATGGCCGCTTCCGATGTGGTTGCACGCACAGCGGTGCTGCTGCTGCAGAACGAGGTGCCGGAGGCCGCGAACATTGCGGCAGCGCGCGCGGTGAAGGCAAAGGGCGGCCGAGTCGTGTTCAACGCCGCACCCGCCCGCAAACTCTCCGACGACTTTCTCGCGCTGGTCGACATCCTCGTCGTCAATGCCATCGAGGCGGAATTCCTGGCCGGAGTGGCGGTGGTCGAGACGCTCGACAGCGCCGCGCAAGCGGCTCGGCGGCTGGTCGATCTCTGCCCGGTCGCGATCGTCACGGCGGGCGGCAAAGGCGTCGCCTGCTGCGAACGGACCGGCGAGGCCTTCGCGCTGCCAGCCATCCCGGTGAAGGTTGTCAGCACGCATGGCGCGGGCGACGAATTCGTCGGCGCGCTGGCCGCAGGGCTCGCCCGTGGAGACGCCATGCGGGTGGCAGTGACCGCCGCCAACGCCGCTTCGGCGTTGCTGGTCTCGACACCCGAGGCCGAGCGTCAAGGCATCTAATGGGCTGGTTTCCGTTTGCCGGACAGCGGAGATGCACGCCTATCCTTGCCGTCGATGCTGAATTCCGCTAAGGCGCGCCTTTGTCGCCGGGGAGCACGGACTTGGACGATCAACGCGCCGACGTCGCCATCATCATGGGCAGCCAGTCCGACTGGGCGACCATGCGCCACGCCGCCGAAACCCTGGAGACCCTGGGCATCCCACACAAGCGGCTGATCGTCTCCGCGCATCGCACACCCGAACGGCTCTATGATTTCGCCAAGGGTGCCAAGGCTGCCGGCTACAAGGTGATCATCGCCGGTGCCGGCGGTGCCGCGCATCTGCCCGGCATGACGGCGGCGATGACGCCACTGCCGGTGTTCGGCGTGCCGGTTGAATCGAAGGCGCTCTCCGGCCAGGATTCGCTGCTGTCCATCGTCCAGATGCCGGCCGGCATTCCGGTGGGAACGCTGGCCATCGGCAAGGCCGGCGCGACCAATGCAGCACTTCTGGCCGCCGCCGTGCTGGCGCTCCACGACGACAAGCTTGCCGCGCGCCTGGATGCCTGGCGCGCCGCGCAGACCGCCAAGGTCGCGACCGAACCGACGGATACGCCGTGAGCCTGCCCGCCGGATCGACCATCGGCATCATTGGCGGCGGCCAGCTCGGCCGCATGCTGGCGATATCAGCCGCCCGCCTCGGCTACCGCACGGTGGTGCTCGAGCCGCAACCGGAATGCCCGGCGGCACAGGTGGCCAACCGACAGATAACAGCCGCCTATGACGACCCGGCGGCACTTGCCGAACTGGCGGCGGCGAGTTCCGTCATCACCTACGAATTCGAGAACGTTCCGGTCGCGGCCGCCAGCGCGCTTGCGGACAAGGCCTCGGTCTATCCGCCGGCGCGAGCGCTGGAAGTGGCGCAGGATCGCGTCACCGAGAAGACGTTCCTCAATGGCATCGGCATTGCCACCGCCGATTTCCGCCCGGTCGACAATGACGACGACCTGACCGCGGCACTGAAGGCATTTGGCGGCAGCGGCATCCTCAAGACACGGCGCATGGGCTATGACGGCAAGGGCCAGCGCGTCTTCCGCAACATGGAGGCGGGTGGCTTTGCCGGCACCTGCGAGGCGATGGGCAATGTGCCGCTGGTCCTTGAAAGCTTCGTGCCCTTCGAGCGCGAGATTTCGGTGATCGCCGCGCGTGGGCTGGACGGTGCCGTCGCCAGCTACGATCCGGCCGAGAATGTCCACCGCAACGGCATTCTCCATACATCGACCTTGCCGGCCGGCATAAAACCCGAGACGGCCGCCGCTGCCCGGGCAGCGGCGGCGAGGATATTGTCGGCGCTGGACTATGTCGGCGTCATCGGCGTCGAGTTCTTCGTGCTCGCCGACGGCTCGCTGCTGGCCAACGAGATCGCGCCGCGCGTGCACAATTCCGGCCACTGGACGGAGGCCGCCTGCATCGTTTCGCAGTTCGAGCAGCACGTCCGTGCCGTAGCCGGCCTGCCGCTGGGAGATCCCCGGCGTCATTCCGATTGCGTGATGGAAAATCTCATCGGCGACGACGTGCTGCGCGTTGCCGAGCTGCTGGCCGAGCCCGATCTGATGCTGCATCTCTACGGCAAGGCCGAGGCGCGCCCAGGCCGCAAGATGGGCCATTTCACCCGGATCAGCCGCCGCAATTAGGCATTTCCAGGAAAAGCGTGAAGCGGCTTTCAGTCCGGAATTGCGTCAGAACAAGAACAAGAGAGAGAGAGAGAGAGAGAGAGAGAGAGAGAGAGAGGCCGGCAACCTACTGGACGTCGCCCTCGTCGGGACTGGCGCAACTCGCATCGCCTTCCTGGCAGTTGGCCGCTGCGGCAAGCTGCTTGATCCTATCGTCGGTCAGCCTGGTCAGGCATTGCGAGACCTCCATCGCATGGATCGAACCACCGCTCCTGGCCGCGGTGGCGTGCGCGCACTCGGCGTCGCGGAAACTGATCCATGCGCGTTGCGCCGCCTGCAGCAATTTCTTGTCATCGGCATCATCGGAGCCGATGAGATCCTGATAGGCTTGGTTGAGCTTGGCGTCGGCTGCCTGATAATCCTCGGCGGCGCAGATGTTCATCATCTGCTGGCTGTCGTCGCCGCGGTCGCACTCCTGGGCGCGGGCAGCCGAAGCTCCCGCCAGCAGGACAAGGCAGGCAGACAGGAAAATTCGGCGCATAATCGTCCCCAAATCACTTTACGGCGGCCGCATCATCCCAGCCGGACTCTGGCCACGCAATGCCGCAGGGCATCGATGGCGGATATTTGATGACAGGGATCGTTCACACCCGCCATGGAGCATGCTTGCGGTTGACACGGACAAGGCTCCTCGTTTATGAGCCACCCACAGTTCAAAGGCGCGTCTTCTGGCGCGCCTTAAAATTTCGACCCGGACCGGGTCCACACCGACAGGCAAGACCATGAAGATCAAGAATTCGCTCAAGGCGCTGAAGGCGCGTCATCGCGACAACCAGCTGGTTCGCCGCAAGGGCCGCGTCTACATCATCAACAAGACCGCCCCGCGCTACAAGGCACGCCAGGGCTGAGTTTTCGGCCGGAGGCTTGTTGCCTCCGCCCAGTTGATGCTTGTCGCCGGCCCTGCCGGCCGTTTCACGCCAAATTCAGTTTGACGTTCCGCCGCCTGGGACTAGAGTCCGGCGATGCGGATTCATTTTGCAGTTTTCACAAGCCTGCTTCTTTCCGGCGCCATTTGCCTGCCGGCACGGGCGGAGGACGCGGTCGCGCCGCAGGCCGCCCCCGACGCGCCGCCAGTGGCAGTGACGAAACAAGCCCGTCTCGATCAGCTGTTCAGCGACCTGAAGCGCGAGCGCAACGAAAGGGCGGCCGAGCGCATTGCCGGCAACATCTGGAATGAATGGTTCCAGTCCGGCAGCGCCTCGATCGACTTGATGATGCAATGGTCGCAGAAGGCCATCGAGGGCCAGAAGTTCGACGTCGCGCTCGATTTCCTCGATCAGGTGGTGACCTTGCAGCCGACCTATGCCGAAGGCTGGAACCGGCGCGCCACCGTGCATTTCATGATGAAGAACTACGGCAAGTCGATGTCCGACATCGACCATACGCTGCAGCTCGAGCCGCGCCATTTCGGCGCGCTGTCCGGCTTGGCGCAGATCATGGCGCTGACCGGCCACAAGCAATCGGCGCTCGAGGCCTGGCAGAGGGTGCTGGCCATCTATCCGATGCTGCGCAGCGCCCAGGACCAGGTCGCCACGCTTTCGGAAGAGCTTGCCGGCGAAGGCATTTGATTGCGCTAAGGGAATAGGAAGTAGGGATTGGGCAGTAGGCGCAGATCGCACCGCGGAACACACACACGCCCTACTGCCTATTCCCTATTCCCCTAGAACTTATCCCCCTCCACCCCCGTATCTCCCCGCATGAACCTGATCTATGCCATGCTCGCCTTCCTGATGGCGCTTGTCTTCGGCCTCGTCGGCGTCACCCGCGCCGGCTCATGGCTGATCGAGCGCCGCAATCCGTCGATCGGCGAATTTGCCGACATCGGTGGCGCGCGCATCCACTATGTCCATGTTCCAGCGTCCGCCAATGTGGACCTGCCGCCGATCGTCTTCATCCATGGCGCCAGCGCCAATCTCAGCGATCAGATGCTGCCGCTGCGGCCACTGCTCGAGGGCCGCGCCGAAATGCTGTTCTTCGACCGGCCGGGTTTTGGCTGGTCGGAGCGCGGCCCGGGCAACAACGAGGATCCGTCGGCCCAGGCCAACACCATCGCCGCGCTGATGGACCGTCTCGGCATCAAGAAGGCCGTCATCGTCGGTCATTCCTTCGGCGGCGCGGTGACCACGGCCCTTGGCCGCGAGCATCCCGACAAGACGCTTGGGCTGGTCTTCCTGGCGCCAGCGACCCATCCCTGGCCGGGCGGCGCAACCTCCTGGTACTACGACCTGACGACCATTCCGGTCCTCGGCTGGTTGTTTTCCGAGACGCTGACCTATCCGGCCGGAGCGCTGCGGATGGCTGATGCCACGACCTGCGTCTTCTCACCCAACAAGGCGCCGGACAATTATCTCGCCGCGGCGTCGATTTCGCTGGTGCTGCGGCCATCGGCCTTCCGCGACAACGCCGCTGATGTCGCCGGGCTCTATCGCTATGCTCTTGGCGCCGCACCGCACTACAGCGAGATCAAGGCGCCGACGGTGGTCATCTCGGGCGACCGCGACAAGGTCGTCTATGCGCATATCCATTCGATCGGCCTTGAGCGCGATATTTCAGGCGCTGAGCTCGTCTGGGTGCATAATCTCGGCCACAAGCCTGACTGGATCGCGCCCGACCTCGTCGTCGGCGCCGTCGAGAGGGTCGCCGGCAAGACAGTTGATCTGCAGGCAATGGCGAAGGCCGTCGAGGCGAGGATCGCCAACGACGCCTACGATGCCGGCAAATGCGCCGATATCAAAGTGCCCGAAGCCGAGCTCGCGCCAACCTGAGCGGCCACACCGGTGGCGCCTAGAGCAGTTCACCGTTTCACGGAAACGGCAAACCGCTCTAACTCTTTGTTTTGACGCAATTCCCAAGGGAAAGCGCTGTGCGCTTTTCCCGGGAAAACCGTTTCACACTTTTCCTGGAATTGCTCTAAACCGGCTCTACCGGCTCCTCTGCCCATCCGACCCGACATAGGCGATGCGCAGCATGTTGGTCGAACCTGGCGTCCTCAGCGGCACGCCGGCGGTAATGATGACGCGGTCGCCCGGCTTGCCGAACCCTTCTTCCAGGGCAATGCGGCAGGCACGATCGACCATGTCGTCGAGATCGATGGCATCGGGCGACACGACGCAATGCGTACCCCACAACAGCGACAGCCGACGCGCCGTGTTGACGATCGGCGACAGCGCGATGATCGGCACTTGCGGCCGCTCGCGGGCGGCGCGCAGGCCGGTGTTGCCGGACGCCGTGTAGGTGATGATGGCCGCCAGTTTCAGCGTCTCGGCGATTTCGCGGGCAGCCAGCGAAATGGCGTCGGCGCCGGTCGCTTCCGGCTCGGAGCGCTGCGCATTGATGATGCCGGCATAGGTCGGATCGGTTTCGACCTTGGTGGCAATGCGGTTCATCATCGCCACCGCCTCGACCGGGTAGGCACCCGCCGCCGATTCCGCCGACAGCATGATGGCGTCGGCGCCTTCGAAGACCGCGATCGAAACGTCGGACACCTCGGCGCGGGTCGGCACCGGGGCGGTGATCATCGATTCCAGCATCTGCGTCGCAACCACCACCGGCTTGCCGGCGCGGCGCGCGGCGCGCGTGATCTGCTTCTGGATGCCGGGCACGGCCTCGAGCGGCATCTCGACACCAAGATCGCCACGGGCGACCATCAGCGCGTCGGATAATTCGATGATCTCGGCCAACCGGGCAACGGCCTGCGGCTTCTCGATCTTGGCCATGATCAGCGCCCGGCCGCGCGCGATCTTGCGCGCTTCGGCCAGATCTTCAGGCCGCTGCACGAACGACAGCGCCACCCAGTCGACGCCGGTGGCAAGCACTGCATCGAGGTCCTTGCGGTCCTTCTCGGTCAGCGCGCCGACCGGCAGGTCGGTATCGGGCAGGCTGACGCCCTTCTTGTCGGAAATCGTAGTGCCGGCAATGACGGTGCAGACGATCGACTTGCCGTCGCTTTTCACCGCCTTCAGCTCGAGCTTGCCGTCGTCGATCAGCAGGCGATGGCCGGGCTCGACCGAGCTCAGGATTTCGGGATGCGGCAGATAGACCCTGGTCGAGGTGCCGGGCTCGGGATTGTCGTCGAGCGTGAAGGTCTGGCCCAGCGTCAGCACTTCCTTGCCATTGGCGAATTTGCCGACGCGCAGCTTGGGCCCTTGCAAGTCGGCCAGGATGCCGATCGGCCGGCCGACAGCTTCCTCGACGGCGCGGATGCGCCCGACCAGCGTGCGCATCAGCTCGTGGTCGGTGTGGCTCATGTTGATGCGGAACACGTCGGCGCCCGCTTCGAACAGCTTCTTCAGCATCTCCTCCGAAGAAGAGGCCGGACCGATGGTGGCTAGGATCTTGACCTTGCGGCTGCGTCTCATTGACTATTTGTTCCCGGGGCGGCTGGAGCGCCTCCCGTTGCAGGCTCATCGGTCAGCTGGACCATCCAGCTTGCCTGTTCGCCCGTGTCATATTCCTGGAATCCTGCGCGCTGGAAGCCCCGGGCGACGCAGTCGGTTACGCCGGCGATCTTGAACTCTTTTTCAGCCACGCACATGTTGATCGGGCCGTCCCAGCGTCCGCCGCGCTCGGCGTCTTCTGCATAAAGATAGTAAAACCTTGATGACAGCGGCCCTTCGATCAGCGTCTTGCAGCTCGATCCTTCGATGTGCCACCAGCCCTCGGTGATCCAGCCGGCCTTGGCGCGGTAGCCGATGCCGACACCGACGAGATTCTGCGTGGCGTTGCAGACGCGGAAATCGGCGCGGGCTGGCGAGGCCACGACCATCGCCGACAGGCCCACGGCGAGCGTCAGGAGCGGCATGGCGTAGGCAAAGTGCCTGCGCTGCTCGCCGGCGGAACTCATCCCGAAACCCCTCAAGAACCACATCAGCATCTCTCTGCGCCCCTTTTCGGAAAAGTCCGGGCGCATGTCAACGCGCCGTTTTGTCCAATTCCAATCGATTTAGAAAGGCTCCGGCGCACAATTCGCCGACTTCTGCCAGATTTCCCGGGAAACCTTGGCCAAACAACGGCATTGCGCGAACGTCGTCTTCGTGGAATGACGATAGCACCCTCCCCGGAAGCCAGCGAACAGACCATTTCCCGCCAATGACCCGATCCACAGTTTTCGCGCCGTTCGACATTGTCGAGGGCGACCGCAAGCGGGGCATCGTGCTTCTGGCCGATCATGCCCGCCGCGACTTGCCCGACGACTATGGTAGCCTCGGCTTGCCGGCGGCGGAATTCGACCGCCACATCGCCTATGACATCGGCGTCGAAACTGTGACGCGCGAACTGGCCTCGCTGCTCGGCGTGCCGGCGGTGCTCGCCAATTTCTCGCGGCTGCTGATCGATCCCAATCGCGGCGAGGACGATCCGACGCTCATACGCCAGCTTTATGACGGCACCGTCGTGCCCGGGAATTACCCTCTTGCCCCGGAAGAACGGGAGAGACGGCTCGACAGTTTCTACCGGCCCTATCACGATGCGGTCGGCGCCATGATCGCTTCGGTCGCGCAGGCTTCCGCCAAGGCGCCGTTCATTTTCTCGGTGCATTCCTTCACTCCGGTCATGCAAGGGATCCAACGTCCCTGGCATGTCGGCATCCTGTGGGACCGCGACGAGCGGGTGGCGCGACCACTGATCGACATGCTGGCCGAAGACAAGACCCTTATCGTTGGCGATAATGAACCCTATGACGGTGCGCTACGAGGCGACACCATGTTCCGGCATGCCATCGTCAACGGCTTTGCCCATGCGCTGATCGAGATCCGCCAGGACCTGATCGCCAGCGGCAAGGACGCGCTTGCATGGGCCGATCGCCTGGCACCTATCGTTGACGCGATCGACCGCCGCCCCGATATACATGTCGTGAAGATGTTCGGCTCACGCACCGGGCCGATATGACGGAGGTTTCGATGACCGAACTCAGCGACGAGCAGCAACGCGATTTCGAGGCTGCCGCCTTCCGCCGGTTGGTCGAGCATCTGCGTGAACGCAACGACGTGCAGAACATCGACCTGATGAATCTCGCTGGCTTCTGCCGCAACTGCCTGTCGAACTGGTATCGCGAGGCAGCCAATGCCGAGGGCGTCGACCTAACCAAGGACCAGTCGCGCGAGATCGTCTACGGCATGCCCTATGCCCAATGGCAGGCACTCAACCAGACCGAGGCCTCCGACGCCAAGAAGGCCGAATTCGAGGCAAGGCGACCCAAGGACCACTAGGTCAACCGTCGGTACCCCTCGATCGTTTTCAACGCCGTCTCTGGTCCAAGAACTTTCGGTAACGAGTGCTTGACTGCAAATTGAATCGATCTAATTTGCCGCGCGAAGCCATTTTCTGACCGGATTCCCGATGAACGCATCAGACGCCATGCAGGCTGCCATTCGCGGACGATGGGCCGTTGCGGCCATTTTCCTCGCCAACGGCTTCCTGACCGGCAGCTGGGCGCCGCAGATCCCGGTGTTCCTGACCCGGCTCGACATTTCCAAGTTCACGCTTGGCCTGCTGATCCTGCTGTTCGGCGCCGGCGCCGTCACCGCCATGACCTGGTGCGGCCACCTGATCTCGAAACATGGCTCGCGCAGCGTGCTGCGCTGGTTCGGGCTGTGCGGCAGCCTCGGCCTGCTGGTCGTGGCGCTGGCACCCAACGTGCCGCTGGCGGCCGTCGCCATGTTCATCTTCGGCGGCTCGATCGGCGGCATGGATGTTGCCATGAATGCCAATGCGGTGGTGGTGGAACGACGGCTCTCCCGCGCCATCATGTCGTCCTCGCACGGTTTCTGGAGCCTCGGCGGGTTCGCCGGCGGAGCCCTTGGCGGCTTCGCCATCCAGACCTACGGCCACCTCGCCCATGCCGCGGTGGTGACGGCGCTCGCCTTCGCGGTAATCGCCGCCGCGGTCGGCCATCTGATCGCCGAGGAGAGGCCGCAGGCGGCCGGGCACCATAAATTCGCGTTGCCGGCAAACCCGCTGGTCTATCTCGTCGGCTTGATGGCACTGCTGACGATGATCTCCGAAGGCGCCGTGCTCGACTGGGCGGCGCTGTATCTGCGGCAGGAACTCGGTGCCGATCTTGCCATTGCCGGTCTTGCCTATGCGGCCTTTTCAGGCGTGATGGCGATCATGCGTTTCTTCGGCGACGGCGTGCGCAACCGTTTCGGGGCGGTCATGACCCTGCGCGGCTCGGCGGTCGTCGCCGCGGCCGGCATGCTGATCGCCGGCCTGTCACCCTCGCCCTGGCTTGCTATCGCAGCCTTTGCCCTGTGCGGCTTCGGCATCGCCAACATGGTGCCGATCATCTTTTCGGCCGGCGGCAACCAGGAAGGCATGTCGTCGGGCACCGGCATGAGCGTGGTCACCACCATGGGCTATTCCGGCATATTGGTTGCACCGTCGGCGATCGGCTTCGTTGCCGAGCATTCGAGCTTCGGCCCGATCTTCATTGCCATGTCGGGGCTGCTGATCGTCGTGTTGCTGATGGCCGGGCTCGCTCACCGCGCCGAATTCGCGCCCGCGCCGGCCGAATAGCGCTTCAGTTCTTCATGGAGGAAATCCGCCACGCGACGGATGCGCACGCTGGTGCGCACATCGCGATGCATGGCCAGCCACACCGGCAGCACCGGTAGCGGCAGGCCAGGCAGCACCTTCTCCACCAGAGGATCACGATCGGCCAGCGGCTCCTGGCCGAGGCCGACGCCGTTTCCCGCCCGCACCGCCTCCCACAAGACGATCTGGTTGTCGGTCCGGAAGCGGAAACTGCCACGGGTGACAGGGATTCCGGATTGCGTGAAGCCTCGGATCATCTCGTCGCTGCGATCGAAGCCGACCAGGGCATGATTGACGAGATCAGCCGGCCCGAGCGGGCGGCCGCGCCGGTCGAGATAGGAAATGGCCGCGCAGGCGCAGAGGGGAATATCGCAGACCTTGCGCGCCACCAGTTCGTTCTGTGCCGGCTTGACCATGCGGATGGCGATATCGGCATCGCGCCGCAGCAGGTTCTCGACCTGGTTCGAAGCGACGATCTCGACCTCGATGCCGGGCTCCTCGATGCCGAGCCGTGCCATCATGCCGGGCAGCACATAGGCAGCCACCACTTCGCTGGCGGCAATGCGCACCGTGCCTTCGATCGCCTCGACCGAGCCAAGTGCCAGCCGTGAAAACGCACTCGCCTGCTCGCTGACGGCCTTGCCGCGCTCAAACAGCGTGGCGCCGGCTTCCGTCAGCGCATAGCCGCTGCGCCCACGCCGGAACAGCGTGACGCCGAGCGCCTGTTCCAGCTCTCCGATGTGGCGGCCAAGCGTCGGCTGGCTGGCCGACAGTTTTCGCGCAGCGGCCGACAGGCTGCCGGTTTCCGCCACCGTGACGAAGCTCTTGATCAGATTCCAATCGATGTCTGCCATTCAATAATGAATATCAACAATGCATCCATGGTCAATTTCAATTCATCAATGAGGCAATCATATTCGCCCTGCAAACACTGATACGGACTGCAACCACCAACCAGGAGAATTCAAAATGACCAAGATCGCTCTCACCACCGCTGCCCTCCTCATCGCGGCTAGCACCGCTTTTGCCGGCAGCGACAAGTTTGGTTCGAACGACGCCAGCCAGCCGGCCGTCGTCAACACTGACATCACGATCACCACGTCGATCGAGACGTCCGAGACCACCGGTCAGAAGCCCCAGGGCAGCAACCGCGAGCTCTTCGGCAGCCGCTGAACGGCGGTCTTCAGAAGATCCAGAAAGCGGCGGGCTTGTCCCGTCGCGTCAAACAAGGAGACGAACAATGACCAAGATCGCAATCCTCGGTGCCAATGGCCGCCTCGGCCGCGTCGTCGCCAGGGCCTTCATCGACGCCGGCTATGATGTCCGCGCCATTACCCGCAGCGGCAAGGTGCCGGCTGAACTCAAGGGTGCCACGGCCATGGCCGGCGACGCCCTCGACCGCGAAGCACTGATCCGGGCGACGCAAGGCGTCGACATCATCTTCAACGGCCTCAACCCGATCTACACCGACTGGGGTAAATGCATGCCGATGGCCGAAAACGTCATGGCCGCCTGCCATGCGAACGGCGCCCTGCATCTCTTCCCCGGCACCGTCTACAATTACGGCTCACCAATGCCGGCGGTGATCACCGAAGACACACCCTTTCATCCGACGACCGAGAAGGGCCGCATCCGCACCGCCATGGAAGCACTGTTTCGCCGCGAGGCCGATGCCGGCCGTGTCCGCACCATCATTCTCAGAGCCGGCGATTTCTTCGGCGGCACCGGCAGCGGATCATGGTTCGACCTGGTCGTCGCCGCCAAGATCGGCAAGGGCATCTACACCGCGCCCGGCCCGGTCGATCTGGTGCACGAATGGGCCTACCTGCCGGACTTCGCCGTAGGCTTCGTCGCGCTGGCCAAGAATCTCGACAAGCTCGGCTCCTATGAAGCGCTGAACTTTCCGGGCCACGCGGTCACCGACCTTCAGATCAAGGCCGCCGCCGAGAAGGCAGTTGGCCGGCCGCTCAAGATGACCTCGATGCCCTGGTGGGTGCTGCGTGCCGGTAGCCCGTTCGTGGCGATGTGGCGTGAAATCGTCTCGATGTCCTATCTGCGCTTCGAACTGCACCAGCTGACCTCGACGCGGCTTGCCGGCATCATCGGCGAAATCCCGCATACGCCGCTGGACCAGGCGGTCGCGGAGGCGCTCAACGATATCGGCATCGCCACCGTGAGCGCCACGTCAAAGGCTGCCTGAACTGAAGACTGAGGGCGGCAGCTCAGAGCCGTCCCATCAACAACAACGCCAGGAGCACCACCAGCACCACGCCGACAATGCCCGACGGCCCGTAACCCCAAGAGCGCGAATGCGGCCAGGCCGGCACCGCGCCGATGAGGACAAGGATCAGGACGATGATGATGATGGTGGTGATCGGCATAAGAAATTCCCCGCATTTGACGTTCTGCTACGGCGCAATGCTCGGCATTGCTCCAAGGGACAATGCAAAAGGCCGCCCGGTTGTTCCGGGCGGCCTTTGCGTCATGAATTCGCAGACAGGTTTATTCGGCCGCCTTTGGAAAGGCGATCGCCGGCTCGTCGCCCACGTCCGGGCTCGGCGTGTCGGTCGACGAAACCGTTCCCTTGCCGCGCCGGAATAGCCGGCGGAAAAACGCGTAGAAGCGGCTGTTCTTGCTGCGTGTGAAGATCATCAGCATCGACGGCGTCACCACCAGCGTCAGCAGGGTGGCAAAGGACAGGCCGAAGACGATTGCCGAGGACAGCGAAATCCACCATTGCGTCGACGGCGCGTTGATCGTCGTCTCGTGATGGAAGATCTCGAGGCCGAGACCAAAGGCGATCGGCAACACGCCAAGGATCGCCGACACCGCCGTCAGCACAACCGGGCGGGCGCGTTCCCTGCAGGTCTGCAGCACCGCGTCCATCTTGTCCCAGCCTTCTTCGCGCAGCCTGTCATAGGTGTCGATCAGCACGATGTTGTTGTTCACCACAACGCCGGCCAGCGCGATGACACCGATGCCCGACATGACGATGCCGAATGCCTCTCCGGTCAAAAGCAGTCCCAGGAACACGCCGATCGTCGCCATGACCACGCAGGACAGCACCATCAGCACGCTAGTGAACTTGTTGAACTGCATCAGGAGCACGAGGAAGATCAGGAAGATCGCCGCCCCGAAGGCCTTGCCGAGGAAAGCGCTGGCTTCGGCGCTGTCCTCGTTCGAGCCGGCCAGCTTCCAGCGGATGCCGCTGCCGAGATTCATGTCGGCGACAGCCTGGGTAACCTCCTGCTGCACGGCGGCGACCTGGGCCCCGGCGGCAACGTTGGCCTGCACCACCACGGTGCGCGCGCCGTCGATGCGGTTGAGGATGCCGACGCTCGGTTTCGCCTTGCGGACGACGAAGTTCGAGATCGGCACCGAGCCTTGCGCGGTCTGCACCCTGAGTTCGTCGAGCGTCGACAGCGTGCGCCGGTCCTCCGGCAGACGCAGCCGGATATCGACCGCCTTGTCGGCGCCGGCCGGTCGATATTCGCTGAGCTTCAGGCCGTTGGTGACGAGCTGCACCACCGTTCCAACCGAGGTCGGGCTGATGCCGTATTGAGCCGCCTTGGCGCGGTCGACCTCGAGCGCCCAGTCGACGCCGGGTGGCGGCAGGCCATCGGAAATGTCGATGACGCCGGGCACCTTGGCAATACGCGCCGCGACGGCGCGGGCCTTCTCGTCCAACCCTTTGGGGTCGACGGCCGAAAGCCTGATCTGGATCGGCTTGCCGGTCGGCGGGCCGGCCTCCGGCACGCGCACCTCGACATCGACGCCGGGAATGCCGGCCATGACGCCGCGCAGATCGCTCAGGATCTGGTTCGCCGATTTGCGCTCACGCCAGTCGACGAATTCGTACTGGATGACGCCGACCACGTCCTCCGGAACGTCCTGGCCGCCGCCTTGCGTCTTGCCGACGCGGGTATAGACCGATTTGATGCCGGGCCATCCGAGCAGCCTGTTTTCAGCGATCTTCGTCGCGGTATCCATTTCGGCCAGCGAAAGGTTGCCGCGGGCGTGCACGTAGAGCAGGCCGTAGTCGGGTTCGACACTGGGGAAGAACTCGACACCCGCGCCATATTTGGAATAGGCAAAGCCGACGCCGAACAGCAGCGCAACGGTCAGCAAGACCACGGTGATCGGGAACCGTACCGCCTGCTTGACGATGGCCATGTACCAGCCGTCGCGATTGTCATCCTCGTGGTGCTGCGGCGCCTTGGCGAAGATCGCCCCGAGCGTCGGCGCGAACACCAGCGCATAGAGCATCGAGGCCGACAGCGTGACGATCAGCGTGATCGGCATGTATTTCATGAAGTCGCCGATGATACCCGGCCAGAACAGCAACGGCGAGAAGGCGGCAATGCGCGTCATCGTCGCCGCGATGACCGGACCGGCCATGCGCTTGGCGGCAAGCGCGAACGCGTCCGCCTTCGGCATGCCCTCGCTCATCCGCCGTTCGGCGAACTCGGTGACGATGATGGCGTCATCGACCAGCATGCCGACCGCCAGGATGAGGCTGAACAGCACGATCATGTTGATCGTGTAACCCATCATCGCCAGGAGCAGGATGCCGATCAGGAACGATGACGGAATGGCGAGGCCAATGAGCAGCGAGGCGCGGCCGGACAGCGCATAGAGGATGACGATGAACACCAGGATCACGGCGATCATCACATGGTTCTGCAGGTCGCCGAGCAGCTGGTTGACGAAGACCGACTTGTCCTGGGTGTAGGTGACGTTCATGCCTTGCGGCATGGCCTTGACGAAGGCGTCGGACACCGCCCGCACCTTGGTCAGCGTGTCGATCAGATTGGCGCCGATACGCTTCTTGACTTCGATGGCGATGGCCGGCTTGCCGTTGAGACGGGTGATCGTCTCGGCATCGGCGAAGGTCGAGCGGATCGTCGCGATGTCCTTGGCCTGCACCACGGCATTGGGACCGGCGACCACGGGCAGCGCCGCCACATCCTCCGGCGTCTCGATCAGCGACGGCACCTTGACCGCGTATTTGCCCTGCGAGCCCTCGATGTTGCCGGCGGCGACCAGGCTGTTGGAGGCGCCGACGGCGCCGATCAGCTGGTCGAGCTGCAGCCCGTAGGAGGACAGTTTCATCGGATCGATGACGACTTCGACGAGATCGTCACGAGAGCCTTGCAGCGAGCCTTCGAGCACGCCGGGCACTTCCTCGATACGGTCGCGCAACTCGCGCGCCGCGGCGGTCAGCACGCGCTCGGGCAATTCGCCCGACAGGGTGACGACGAGCACGGGGAATTCGGAAATGTTGACCTCGGTGACCACGGGCTCCTCGGCCGCCTGCGGCAGGTCGGCCTTGCCGTCCTGCACCTTGCTGCGTGTATCCTGCAGCGCCGTCGCCAGGTTGGTCTGCGGCTGGAACTCGACCAACACATAGCCGCCGCCCTGGAAGGCGGCAGAGCGCATCTCCTTGAGGCCCTTCAGGCTCTTCAGCTTGCTTTCCATCGGCCGCAGCAGAAGGCGCTCCGAATCCTCCGGCGAAATGCCTTGATAGATCAGGCTGACATACATCATCGGAATCGGAACGTCGGGTTCTGCTTCCTTCGGCGTCGACTGATAGGCGACCCAGCCAGCGAGCAGAAGGAAGACCAGCACCGAGATGGTCAGGCGGGCATTGTTGATTGCGAGTCTGACGATATCCATGGCTAATGCCTGTTTTTGAATTTCAGGAGCTGCGTCGCAGCCGATTGTCCCCGCCCAGGGCTTTCCGGCGCAAGTCGCGCTACTGCGTCCCGGCGGTCGCCTCGCCCAACAGCTTCTGGATGGTCGCCTGGTCAGCCTCGACCGGCTTGACCTCATCGCCTTCCTTCACCAGTTCCTGGCCGGCGACGATGATGCGCGTGTCGGCCGGAATGCCGCCGAGCACGAGGCCGGTCGGCGTGTCGTCGACCAGGTCGATCGGGAAGAACACAACCTTGTTGTCCTTGTCGACGGCACGGATGCCGAGATCGCCCTTGTCGCCGAGCGTCACCACCGAGCGCGGCAGCATGATGGCGTCGGTCGGCAAAGCGCTGAGCGCGATTTCCGCCGTCATGCCGGCCGGCACGGAGCCATCGGCATTGGGGATCGCGACCTCGACGCGGAAGGTCCGGGTCGCCGACGACGCATCGCGGCTGATGTAGCGCACGGTGCCTTCGACGGTCTGGCCGCTGACCAGCCTTACGCTGGCCTTGTCGCCGATCTTGAGGTAGCCGAGATCACGCTCGCTGACTTCGCCGCGGGCAATCACCGGATCGAGCTTGAGGATGGTTGCCACCTCGCTGCCCTGCATGATGGAACTGCCAAGTTCCACCGGCACCCGGTCGATGACGCCGTCGAAGGGCGCCTTCACCTCGTTGCGATCAAGTTCGGCCTGAGCCGTCTCCAGCATGGACTGGGCCGCGGTCAGGTTGGAGCGGGCGGTGTCGAGCTGCAGCTTGGGCAGATTGCCGGTCTTGGCCAGCCGCTCGGAAGCGTCGAGCTCGGCCTGACGCTGCACCAGCAATTGCCTGGCATTGTCGACCGTCGAGATCTTGTCCTCGGCGGCCAGCATCAGCACCAGATCGCCTGTCTTGACGTGCTGGCCCTGCTTGACCGGCAGCTTGTCGATGACACCGGCGACGCGTGTCGCCAGCACAGCCCGCTTGTCGGCTTCGGTCAGCCCGGAAATGCGGATGGCGCGCGCATAGGTGCGGCGCGGCGGCGTCACCACCGCGACGGTGCGCAGCGGTGCCTTTGGCTCGGCTTCCGCCGTCTTCGGCTTGCTCGTGTCCGGCGCCTTGCCCTGCTCGGCCTCGGCTGCCTTGGCCTTGTTCGCCGCTACGCTGCCGACGGACGAGAACTCGCCTGTCGCCATCCAGGCCGCGAAACCAATGAGCACAACAACGGCTGCAAGCTTGTGAAACCTGATTCTCGGCATCGTCATTTTTTCCACTGCGGGTTCGGCCAGCGTCCTCGTAACGCGGGCGCGTGGCCGATATGGGTGCGCGCCAGGCCGTGTTCAATTTGCCGTGATCGGCGAAGCGCGCTTTTACATCAAAGTTGCACCGCAATATAGTCTGAAAGTTGCAAGACCATTACATCGCCGGACAAGATATGCTCGCCGCCATCCGGTGGCTGGTTGCCTGGTGGGTGGTTATCGTCGTGCTCCGAACTGGCTCACGATCGGCCCCGGTGGCCAGCTTCGAACGACTGGTCTGTCCACGGCCGACATTCAGTGCGCATCCGTCAACATGCAGCCGCCGACACGCGCCGGATTTCTCTCTCTGGATACGGATTTCGACCGGGAATTCATCGTACCAGACAAGCGCGGGCAACGAGAAATGCCAGCCCATGCACCGGACTGTCCAAGCAATCAATTGAAATTAATAGACAAATTGCGAGATGCCGAACTCGGGCCCTGATTGCCGAAGCCTGGCCGGCCAGCGTCGAGCCAAACGTTGCAGGCGCGAACGCGAGAGGCGTCCCGATGCACTGGATCAGCGCAGCCTGCCGTTCGCGACATGATTTCCGGTGAAGCGTGGAAGCAAGAACATCGCCCATATCCCGTGCCATTCGGAGCGGCTGTGCCGATCATCGCGCTGGATCGTTTCTGGCGCGCTCCTGAGGTTGGGCAGCGCCGCCGAAAACAGCATGGCAGCAGGCGTCAGGATGATGAGGCGATCGTCACACGCGGCGGTTGTCGGCTTGCCGACGCCGGCGAGCGCCAGCGCTCCTCAGGCCTGCCGGCGAACCGCCTCCGGGTTCTTGCGAACCGCGAGGAATTCCTTCACCCGTCGGCCGGGTGCGGGACCATGTACCGGCTTGAAGCCGTCATCGAGTTCGCCGGAAAGGTCGAGCGTCGGGCGATTGCCGACGGCGTCGTAGTTCTCCTCCAGCCAGTCGCTGGCGGCGGTACGGCCGAGATCGCGCAGATAGACCAGGAACGCCCATTCGGCATTGACCTTCGACGACGCCGACAAATCCTTGAACGCCTCGTCGGCATCGATGCGATGCATGCGGATGTCGCGGTATTCGCCATGCGGCAAACGGCCAGCGGCGATCAGCTCCTTGACGAAGGCGATCGAGCGGAATTCACGCAGCAGCCCGGCGTTGAAGGTGATCTCGTCGATGCGGTTCTGGATTTCGTTGGCGCTCCTTGGCGTGCCTTCCCGCACCACCGGGTTGATCTGCACCAGAAGCACGTCCTCGGTGGCCGCCGTCTTGAAGAACGGGAACAACGCCGGATTGCCGCCATAGCCGCCGTCCCAATAGGGCACGCCCTTGATCTCGACGGCGCGGAACAATTGCGGCAGGCAGGCTGAGGCCATCACCGTGTCGAGGTCGATCTCGCCATCGGAAAAGACACGCAACTGCCCGGTTTCGACATTGGTCGCGGAGATGAACAGTTCCATCGACTTGCAGGCGCGCACATTGGCGAAATCGATCTCCTGCTGAACCACGTCGCGCAGCGGGTTGAGGCCGAGCGGGTTGGCGACATAGGGCGAGAACACCCGTGACATGGTGTCGAAGAAAGCATAGCCCGGCGTGTTCTCGATCGACCAGTTGCCCCAGGCAACATCCCACGGCATGCGCTGCACCGGGCTGAATCGGCCCTTCGCGGCCACCGCGCGCCAGAAATCCTCGAGCTTTTGCCGCGCCCCGTCGACCCCGCCGCGCACGAAGCCATCGGCCAGCGCCACGGCATTCATCGCACCGGCGCTGGTGCCGGACACCGCTGATATCTCCAGCCTGCCATCCTCCAGCAGCCGGTCGAGCACGCCCCAGGAAAAGGCTCCGTGCGAGCCGCCGCCCTGAAGCGCGATGTTGATTTTCTTCTTCTCCTCCGCCTTGCCGTTGTTCGTCATGGCGTCGTCCTTGATTTGTCGAGCCGGCTTGTTTCGCGTTTGTCGGTTCTGTTTGGCCGGCCCTGTGGGTAGCTGGGAAAATGTCCGGACTTATGCGGCCGTCCAGCCGCCATCGACCGAGAGATGCGTGCCGTTGACCTGCGCCGCCGCGTCCGAGCACAGGAACACCGCTGCCGCCGCGATCTGCTCGACCGTGACGAATTCCTTGGTCGGTTGCTTGTCCAGCATGACCTCGCGAATGACCGTCTCGCGATCCATCTTGTTGGCTTTCATCTGGTCGGGGATCTGAGCCTCGACCAGCGGCGTCAGCACATAGCCCGGGCAGATGGCATTGCAGGTGATTTTCTCACGCGCGAGTTCGAGCGCGACGGTCTTGGTCAGCCCCATGATACCGTGCTTGGCCGCGACGTAGGCCGATTTGAACGGCGAGGCGACCAGGCCGTGCGCCGAGGCGATGTTGACGATCCGGCCGCCACCGGCCTTCTTCATCAGCGGGATCGCGGCTGCGATGGTGTGGAACGCCGACGACAGGTTGATGGCGATGATGGCATCCCATTTCTCGATCGGGAACTCTTCCACCGGCGCCACATGCTGGATGCCTGCATTGTTGACGAGAATGTCGACCGAACCGAATGCCTCGGCCGCCTTGGCGACAAGCGCCCGGCATTCGGCCGGTTTCGACATGTCGGCCTTGATGTAGGCGGTCTTCACCTTGTGCTGTTTGGCGATCGCATCGGCGATGGCGTGGTCGGCGGCCGTGTCGGAGAAGGAATTGACGATGACATCATGGCCTTCGGCCGCCAGCGCTTGGGCTATGGCCAGGCCAATGCCCGATGTGGAGCCGGTGACGACGGCGGTTTTTCTGATGGCCAAGGGCGGAATCCTCTGGTTGCGGCACGAACAGGCCTATGTTGCACTGCAACATATATGCCTTGATCGGCGCAAGAACAGCGGTTCCGTTGCGAGAGGACATGAAATTTTCGTCATGCGAAGAGGCTGCCCAGTGCTGGGAGACGGCCAGCAACGATGCGCGCGCCGAATCCCGGCCGGCTCACCCTGCGGCAGGGTGAGTCCATGGCCTCGGGCCGCAACATGGCCTCAGGCGACGAGGTCCGGCACCGGCCCGACATAGCGCGACTGCGGACGGATGAGTCGTCCGGTCGTCTGCTGCTCGCGTGCATGGGCGATCCAGCCGGCGACACGTCCGGCGGCGAAGACGTTGCTGAACGCTTGCCTGGGGAAGCCGGCAGCCTCCAGCAGCAGCGCGGTGTAGAATTCGACATTGGTCTGCAGCGAGCGCGACGGCTTGGCGACGCGCAGCACATCGAGCGCCGCTTGCTCCACCCTTTCCGCGAAGGCCAGCCGGCGACCGGTTTCGCCCTCGCTGCCGAGTTTGCGCACCACCGCCTTCAGCACGTCGGCGCGCGGGTCGCGCACCCGGTAGATACGGTGGCCGAACCCCATGATGCGCTCGCCATGCGCGATCTCGTGGCGCAGCCAGCCAACAGCGTCGCCATGCGCCTCGATTGCATCCAGCATCTCGATGACCGGGCCTGGCGCGCCGCCATGCAGCGGGCCCTTGAGCGCGCCGAGACCCGCCAATACCGCCGAAGTCAGGCCCGCCTTGGTCGAGGCGACGACGCGGGTCGCAAAGGTCGAGGCGTTGAGGCCGTGGTCGCAGACAGTCACCAGATAGGTGTCGAGCGCCTTCGCCAGCGCCGGCGAGGCGACGGTGCCGTTGAGCATCCTCAACATATCGCCGGCATGGTCGGCCGCCTTGTCCGGCGCGAATGGCTCCTCGCCGCGCTGCAGGCGCAGCAAGGCCGGCGTCAGCACTGCTGGCGCCGCGATCAGCCGCAGGGCGTCGGCCAAGGCCTCGCCGTCCGGCAGCAAGGCGATGCCGGCGCGCATCGCGCTGTAGACATCGAGCGATGCCAGCAGGGGCAGCGAGGGCAAAAGCCGCTCGAACACATCGACGCGCGCCTGGCCGATCCTCTGCGCCAGTTCCGCATCGCCGGGAAGGTCTTCGAAGAAACCATCCAGCAACAGCCGAACCACCTGGACATAGTTCCAGCGGCCGGCCAGTTCCGGCAGCGAATGACCGCGGATGGTCAGATGGCCACCAAGACCGTCCACATCGGAAAGGACGGTTTCCGCCGCCACCACGTCATCGAGCCCATTTGCCATGGCCTGTCTCCTTGAACCGTTTCCGCATCGCAGATAGGGGTAGTCAACATGGTCATCAATCTTGATCAATAGAATCAATGCATCGGAGGATTCGATCCTGTCGGAGTGGCTGTCCAGGGAAGAAGCGCTTGAACGCCTCAAGGTGCGGGCACAGACGCTCTATGCCTATGTCAGTCGTGGGCGCATCGGCATGCGGCCAGACGGCGCCGATCCGCGCCGCAGCCAGTATCGCGCCGACGATATCGCCGCCCTGGCGACCCGCCGGGCACGCGGACGCAGCCCGTCGGCCATCGCCGAAAGCGCCATCGCCTGGGGCGAGCCGTCGATCGCCACCTCGATCTCGACCGTTTTGCACGGTCGCCTCATCTATCGTGGCCGGGATGCCGTTGCGCTCTCCGGGCACGCCACTCTGGAGGAAACCGCCGCCGTCCTGTGGGAGCTGTCAGAGCCGGCGGTATTCGCGTCCCCGCCGCCCGGCGCGCCGCATCGGGGCGGCAGGGCGGCCGCCTTCGCGCGGCTTGCCTTGGCTGCCGCCGAGGGGCGTCCATCGCTCGGGCGCGGCGCCACCTCGCTGCATGCCGATGCCGCGCAGGCGGTCGGCGTGTTGGCCAGCGCCTTCGGCGCGCCGGCGGGACCGGATCCGGTCCATCGGCGGTTGGCGCAAGGCTGGTCCGTGGATGCTGGCGGCGCGGAAGCGATCCGCCGCACGCTTGTCCTGCTCGCCGATCATGAGCTGAACGCGTCGACTTTCGCCGCCCGCGTCGCCGCGTCCACCGGCGCGCCGCTGGCCGCTTGCCTGCTCGCGGGGTTCGCGACGCTATCGGGCCCGCGCCATGGCGGCGCCGGCGAAGCGGTGATGCAATTGGCCGAGGACGGGGCGCGGCATGGTGCCGATGCGACGATCCGGCGCTGGCTCAGCCACGACCGGCCGCTGCCAGGGTTCGGCCATCCGCTCTATCCCGACGGCGATCCCCGGGCCGCAGCGCTGCTGGCGACCATCGATGCCGACGAAACGCTACAACAGCTGAAAACCGCCGCAATTGCCGCGACCGGCGCACATCCCAACGTTGACTTTGCGCTCGCCGCGTTGACGCGCAGCCTCGGCTTGCCGCGCGATGCACCGTTCCGCCTGTTTGCACTCGGACGCAGCGTCGGCTGGGCCGCGCACACGGTCGAACAGGTAACAAGCGGAGGCGCCATCAGGCCGCGCGGCCGCTATGAGGGACTGCTGCCGTAGCGTCGCGATAGTGCTACGCGCGCCAGCTACCGGATCTTTCGATCCAACGTCTCACGACATGGTGTCGAGCTTGCGCTGCATGGCCGCGATCTGATCCTTCAATTCCTGAAGGTCATCGGGCTTTTCCGGCGTTTCCTTCCTGGCCGGCTCGGGCGTTGGCGCGGCGGCAGAGCCGGGACCCACAGGCGGGAACGGCGTGAACAGACGCATGGCATTCTGGAACATCTCCATGTTGCGGCGCGTCTGCTCTTCCAGCGCCTTGATCGGCGTGGTGATCTTCATCATGTCCAGCGGCGACTTGCCGAGCGCACCCTTCATCTGCTCGCGAAACCGTTCCTGCTCCTTGGAGAAGGCCAGCATGGACTGTTCGAGGAAGCTCGGCACGATCATCTGCATCTGGTCGCCATAGTAGGCAATCAACTGGCGCAGGAACGGGATCGGCAGCATGTTCTGCCCATCCTTGTTCTCCAGCTCGAAGATGATCTGGGTCAGCACCGGATGCGTGATGTCGTCACCGGTCTTGGCGTCCTGGACGGTGAACTCCTCGCCCTTCTTGACCATCTCGGCGAGGTCCTCGAGCGTCACATAGGTGCTGGTGCCGGTGTTGTAGAGGCGGCGATTGGCGTATTTCTTGATGATGATCGGATCGTCTTTCGCGGCCATCTGCATCCTCCCCGGGACACCGGCGCGCGCTGAGTAAGCCGCCGGTAACGATTGTGCCTTTTTCGAGGATATGCGCAAAAGCCTCATAATTCCAAGCAGTTTGTGCAGTGCGGGATCATATAATGCTGCATAGCAGGCAAAATATGCTGCGCAGCAATGGAGAGATTGCCGCCTTGGCAATGCGCGACCTGCTTGCGGCGCATGGGCGCCATGCCCATTTCCGGTTTGACTTGGGTTCTGGAAAGGGCAAGAAAAGTCTTCAACGACAGAACAACACCCTTGAAGTCTGGAGAAGAAAATGTCCGCTTCCATCGTCATTGCCAGTGCCGCGCGCACGCCGGTCGGCTCCTTCAATGGTGCCTTCGCCGCCACCCCTGCGCATGAGCTCGGTGCCGTCGTCATCAGGGAACTGTTGTCGCGTGCCGGCGTCGAGCCAGCCGAAGTCGACGAGGTCATCCTCGGTCAGGTGCTGACCGCCGCCCAGGGGCAGAACCCGGCCCGCCAGGCATCGATCAATGCCGGCCTGCCCAAGGAAACCACCGCCTGGGGCCTCAATCAGGTTTGCGGCTCGGGCCTGCGCGCCATTGCGCTCGGCATGCAGCAGATCACCACCGGCGATGCCAAGGTGATCATCGCTGGCGGCCAGGAATCGATGTCGCTTTCGACGCATGCCCAGCACCTGCGCGCCGGCGTCAAGATGGGCGACTTCAAGCTGATCGACACCATGATCAAGGACGGATTGTGGGATGCCTTCAACGGCTATCACATGGGCAACACGGCCGAAAACGTCGCTCGTCAGTTCCAGATCACCCGCGACGATCAGGACCAGTTCGCGCTGGCCTCCCAGAACAAGGCCGAGGCCGCGCAGAAGGCCGGCAAGTTCAAGGACGAGATCGTCGCCGTCACCATCAAGGGCAAGAAGGGCGACACCATCGTCGACCAGGACGAGTACATCCGCCACGGCGCCACGATCGACGCCATGACCAAGCTGAAGCCGGCTTTCGACAAGGACGGTACGGTGACCGCGGCCAACGCCTCCGGCATCAACGACGGCGCCGCCGGTGCGGTGCTGATGAGCGAAGCGGAAGCGGCCAGGCGCGGCATCACCCCGCTGGCGCGCATCGTGTCCTGGGCAACCGCCGGCGTCGATCCGCAGGTCATGGGCACAGGTCCCATTCCGGCTTCACGCAAGGCACTGGCCAAGGCCGGCTGGTCGGTCGGCGATCTCGACCTGATCGAGGCCAACGAGGCTTTTGCCGCCCAGGCCTGCGCCGTCAACAAGGACATGGGCTGGGATCCTTCGATCGTCAACGTCAATGGCGGCGCCATTGCCATCGGCCATCCGATCGGCGCTTCTGGTGCCCGCATCTTCAACACGCTGGTCTTCGAGATGCGCCGCCGCGGCGCCAAGAAGGGCCTCGCCACCCTATGCATCGGCGGCGGCATGGGCGTCGCCATGTGCGTGGAAGCGCTCTGACGAGATCACTGAACGGGCGGCGAATGCATGTCGCCCAAAAAGTGCGCAGCGGTTTTGGGAAGACGACATGAACGAAGACAGACAGCTAAAGCGCGCAGCCTGAATTTACTTCAGGCTGCGCGCTTTGGCCGCCCGTTCCATATCCAGTGCCTGCCAAGCCCGACAACAGGGCGATATCAAGAAGGGGAAACGCATGAGCAAGGTTGCAATCGTCACGGGCGGGTCGCGCGGCATTGGCGCGGCGATCTCGATCGCATTGAAGAACGCCGGCTATTCGGTTGCCGCGAACTACGCCGGCAACGACGACGCGGCGGCGAAATTCAAGGCCGAGACCGGCATTCCGGTCTACAGATGGTCGGTCGCCGACTACGACGCCTGTGCCGCCGGCATCAAGAAAGTCGAGGCCGATCTCGGCCCAATCTCGGTGCTGGTCAACAATGCCGGCATCACCCGCGATGCCATGTTCCACAAGATCACACGCGAACAGTGGAAAGAGGTCATCGACACCAACCTGTCGGGCGTCTTCAACATGACGCATCCGCTGTGGAGCGGCATGCGCGACCGCAAGTTCGGCCGCGTCATCACCATCTCGTCGATCAACGGCCAGAAGGGCCAGGCCGGCCAAGTCAACTATTCCGCCGCCAAGGCCGGCGACATCGGCTTTTCGAAGGCGCTTGCACAGGAAGGCGCTCGAGCCGGCATCACCGTCAATGTCATCTGCCCCGGTTACATCGCCACCGAGATGGTCAAGGCAATCGACGAGAAGGTGCTCAACGAGCGCATCATCCCGCAGATCCCGGTCGGCCGCCTCGGCGAGCCGGAAGAGATTGCGCGCTGCGTCGTCTTCCTCGCTTCCGACGATGCCGGCTTCATCACCGGCTCGACCATCTCAGCCAATGGCGGCCAGTACTTCGCTTGAAACCGGACAACGGCCTCATACAGGCAATCGCACTGCGACAGGCGGATCGGGAAACCGGTCCGTTTTTTAAGGCAGCCCGGCTGCCGTGAAGGCCCCGCTGCGGGGCGATGATCCAATCCGGCACGCAAAGGTTAACGGCGGTAACACCTCTTGTGCGAAACTCGTCCGCAAACCTGTGGATTCTCGGTGGATAACCTGTTCACAACACAAGATATTGTGGTGAACAAAACAGGAATATTCCGCGATCGCTGATTCGTCGCCGATTCGTTCCGGCTTTGAGCGGAACGTTAACGATAGCGGCCGGAATCGCCTGCCGGATCCTTAACGCGAATTAAGAAAGACCAACAATTTCATTATCTTGGATGAGGCGAACCAGAACGTTGCAGTCGTTCACCGGCAAAAATTAACGACAAGGCTCGCCCTGCATGAAACGGGCCAGTTCGGCGATTCAGCATGTGGTAAGAGTCGCGGTCGCAAAATCCACATATAGCCGTGAACAAAACCTGAATCAGGACGAGTCACTGATTCGTCGCCGATTCGTTCCAGACTCGTTCCAACGGTTAATCCGCGGCCGGTTGAGAGCTTGACAGGACCGCCTTCGGGCCCTCGCCGGAACATTCCGCTTTCGCTTCGCGCGCTAAATCCCTATGTGTCGGCTGTCATACGCGCCACTCGAGGCACGCTCCCGACAACGAGAGGCCAGAAAGCCTTATTTCCAGGTCGATGAACATCCAGCCGAAACACACTGAGCCGCTGATCTTGTCGGGACGCGACGTGACCGCCGTGCTTGGGCCGACCAACACCGGCAAGACCCATCTCGCCATCGAGCGCATGGTGGCGCACGAGAGCGGCATCATCGGCCTGCCGCTCAGGCTGCTCGCGCGGGAAGTTTATGCACGCGTCTGCGAAAAGGTCGGCGCTCACAAGGTCGCGCTGATCACCGGCGAGGAAAAGATCCAGCCGGCCGGCGCCAGATATTCGGTCTGCACCGTCGAAGCGATGCCGCGCGAGACCGACGCCGCCTTCGTCGCCATCGACGAGGTGCAGCTTGCCGGCGACCTCGAGCGCGGCCACATCTTCACCGACCGCATCCTGCACCTGCGCGGCCGCCAGGAGACGCTGCTACTGGGCGCGGCCACCATGCAAGGCATCCTCCAGCGGCTGCTGAAGGGCGTATCGGTGGTGACGCGGCCAAGGCTGTCGCACCTCGCCTATGCCGGCTCGAAGAAGTTGACGCGCCTGCCGCGCCGCACGGCGATCGTCGCCTTCTCCGCCGACGAGGTCTACGCCATCGCCGAGCTGATCCGCCGTCAGCAAGGTGGTGCCGCCGTCGTGCTCGGCGCGCTTAGCCCGCGCACCCGCAACGCGCAGGTGGCGCTGTTCCAGTCCGGCGATGTCGACTATCTCATCGCCACCGACGCCATCGGCATGGGCCTCAACCTCGATCTCGATCACGTCGCCTTCGCCCAGAACCGCAAGTTCGACGGTTTCCAATACCGAAACCTGTCGGCGGCCGAGCTCGGCCAGATCGCCGGCCGCGCCGGACGGCATCTGCGCGACGGCACCTTTGGCGTCACCGGCCAGGTCGATCCGCTGGACGAGGATCTGGTCAAGAAGATCGAAGGCCATGATTTCGACCCGGTGAAGGTGCTGCAGTGGCGTACCGCGCATTTCGACTTCGCCAGCCTCGATACGTTGAAGCGCTCGATCGAGACCAACGCCCCGGTCGAAGGCCTGACCCGCGCGCTGCCGGCGGTCGATGCCCAGGCGCTTGAATATCTGTCGCGCGACGAAGACATCCGCGCGCTTGCCACCGATGCCAAACGCGTGGCGCTGCTGTGGGAGGCCTGTGCCCTGCCCGATTACCGCAAGATCGCGCCGGCCCAGCATGCCGACCTCATCGCCTCCATCTATATGGACTTGGCCCGCCATGGCCATGTCGACGAGAACTACATGGCCGAGCAAGTGCGCCGCGCCGACACAACCGAGGGCGACATCGACACGCTGTCGCATCGCATCGCCCAGATCCGCACCTGGACATTCGTGTCGAACCGGCCCGGCTGGCTGGCCGATCAGGCACACTGGCAGGAAAAGACGCGCGAAATCGAAGACAGATTGTCGGATGCGCTGCATGAGCGGTTGACGAAACGCTTCGTAGACCGCAGGACTTCCGTCCTCATGCGGCGCCTTAGAGAAAATACCATGCCTGAAGCCGAAATAAGCCCAACCGGAACCGTCCTCGTCGAAGGCCATCATGTCGGCGAGTTGCAAGGGTTCCGCTTCACCGCCGACCAGAGCGCCGGCGGCGAGGACGCCAAGGCGGTACGCACCGCCGCCCAGAAGGCGCTGGCCGCCGAATTCGAGGCGCGTGCCGAACGCTTCGGCGCCTGCGCCAATGGCGACATCGCGCTCGGCTCGGATGGCACGCTGCGCTGGATCGGCGCGCCGATCGGCACGCTAGTCGCTGGCGAAGACGCGCTGAAGCCCCGCCTGGTGCTGCTGGCAGACGAACAACTGACCGGCCCGGCGCGCGACAAGGTCGCGGCGCGTGCCGAGCGTTTCGTCAATTTCCAGATCGAAACGCTGCTGAAGCCGCTGGTCGACCTGAAGAACGCCGACCAGATTTCCGGCATAGGCCGTGGCATTGCTTTCCAGCTCGTCGAGAATTTCGGCCTCATCAACCGCCGCGACATCGCCGAGGAGATGAAGTCGCTCGACCAGGAAGGCCGTGCCGCGCTTCGCCGGCTTGGCGTGCGCTTCGGCGCCTACCATGTCTTCGTGCCGGCGCTGATCAAGCCGGCACCGGCCGGACTGGTGACGTTGCTGTGGGCGCTGAAGAATGACGGCAAGGACAAGCCCGGCTTTGGCGACGTGGTCCATGCGCTCGCTTCCGGCCGCACCTCGGTGGTCATCGACCCGACCTTCGACAAGACGTTCTACAAGCTCGCCGGCTACCGCAATCTCGGCCGCCGCGCCGTGCGCATCGACATTCTGGAGCGGCTGGCGGACCTGATCCGTCCGGCGACCAACTGGAAACCCGGTCTTGGCCAGCGGCCGGACGGTGCGTATGACGGCCAGTCCTTCATGGTGACGCCGCCGATGATGTCGATCCTCGGCGCCACCGCCGACGACATGGAAGAAATCCTGAAAGGCCTCGGCTATCGCGCCGAGCCGAAGCCGCCGGCCGAAGTGAAGGCCAGGCTCGAAGCGCAGGACAATGCCGCGCGCGAGGCGGCGGCGGCGAAGGCGGCTGCGGAAGAGACAGCACGCGCGGAGCACGCCAAGGCAGCGGAAGACGCGGCGGCGCATGCCGCCGCCGAAACGCCAGCCGAAGGTTCAGAGCCGGCATCGGACGCAGTGGACGTTTCAGAAACGTCCACTGAAATTGCAGCCGAGACCACTGCGGACGCTGTGGCAGAACCTGCCTTGGAAGAACAGGCGGGCGCTCCGGTCGATACCGTGCAAGGCGAGGCGCCTGCAGCCTTGACCGCGACCGAAACCGCCGAGCCCGCGCCGGTTGAACCGCGGGCAGAGCCCGAAGCTGCCGAGATTGAAGCCGCACCGGCAGCGGAAGCCGCACCGGCAGCGCTGGCGTCGGATGCCGCGCCTGCGACGGACGCGGCGGAACCTGCGGTGGCGGAGCCCACGGACGGCGAATCCGCACCAGAAGCGGAAGCGCCGAAGCCCATCCTGTTGTGGCGTCAGGGCCGTTTCGATCAGCGGCCGCGCCATCGCGAAGACAACCGCAGGAACAATCGCCCGCGCAACGGACAAGCCGCGCGCGGCCGAAGCGATGCCCCGGCCGATGCCGGCGGAACGCAGGCTGCAGCCACGCCTGGAGAGCGTCCTGCCCATGAAGGCCGGCGCGACGGCGCCGGCAAGCCGCGCTTCGACCGCTCGAAGTTCAAACCCAAGCCGCAGGGCGAAGGCGAACAGCGGCGTGAAGGCCGGCCGCAAGGCGAGCGTCCCGACCGCCGCGAAGGCCGGCCCGACTGGAAGGGCGGCAGGCCGGAAGGCAAGGGTGGTCCGCAAGGCGGAAAGCCCGCCTTCCAGCCGAAGCCGCGCGAGGAGCGCCCGGTGCGCTTCGATCCGGACTCGCCCTTTGCCAAGCTCGCCGCGTTGCGCGACCAGCTGAAGAAGTAGGCTCGGCGCGCTTCGATGGTTGCCCCAACCGCCGCGAGAGACCGCCAGCGCATCGACAAATGGCTGTTCTTCTCGCGCGCCGTGAAATCGCGCTCGCTGGCGGCGAAGCTGGTGGTCGCCGGCCGCGTGCGCATCAATCGCGACAAAGCAGCGCAGGCCTCCGATCTAGTCAAGCCTGGCGACGTCCTCACCATCACGCTCGAGCGGCGCATCTTCATCTGGAAGGTGCTTGGCGCCGGTGCGCGGCGCGGCCCTGCCGAGGAAGCCCGCACCCTCTACGAGGATATGTCGCCACCGCCGGCGCCGAAGGGTGAAGCCATTCCCGACGCGATTCCGGTACTGCGCGAGGCCGGCAGCGGCCGCCCGACCAAGAAGGAGCGCCGCCAGACCGACCACTTGCTCGGCGAGGACTGATGCATGCCGGCCAATGCCGCGCAGCGATTTTGGGCCAACGACATGCACAAAACAAAAAGCGGACCCGGCAAACGAGACACTCTGCCGGGCATGTCGGGCCTCGGCCGCGCCGGCCGTCTGGAATTCCATTCCGAAAACCCTGGCGCCACTGGCGACGGCCGCCCTTGCAAGCGGCGGGCAAAGGCGTTACCTGACGGAAAAAGCCCAACAAAAATGGGACGTCCCGGAGCCGACCGATGACCTATGTCGTGACCGACAATTGCATCAAATGCAAATACATGGACTGCATCGAAGTCTGTCCGGTCGACTGTTTCTACGAAGGCGAGAACATGCTCGTCATCCATCCTGACGAGTGCATCGACTGCGGCGTCTGCGAGCCGGAATGTCCGGCCGACGCGATCAAGCCCGACACCGAGCCCGGCCTCGACAAGTGGCTGCAGATCAACACCGAATATGCCGAGAAATGGCCTAACATCACCGCCAAGAAGGAGCCGCCGGCCGACGCCAAATCGTTCGACGGCGAGGCCGGCAAGTTCGAGAAATACTTCTCGGCCGAGCCAGGCGAAGGCGATTGACAACACCGCCGTAAAGAGCGGTATTACGCAGCGTAACAGGGACGACACATTGACCGCCTTGACAGGCGGCGATTGCGTATGGCCTTCGCTTATGCAGCAAAACCTTGATTCTTCCGACTTTTTGTGCTACATCAACAAAACATGCCGGTGACACAACGTCGATTGATGGCGCAGACGCCCCAAATCACTGAAAGGTGAAAATCCCATTCCGGACCAGAGCGATCTGGGCCAGGCGGTCGCAATCTCTGCGGTTTGCCGGTCCCGGCTTTTCCGGTGGGTTCGTCTGTTGTGCGGCTAACGATCGGTTTCCCCGATCGCGCGAGTTCGGGCCGGCAGGACGCCGGCGCCACAACAAGGAGTTCAGGGCGTAATGGCAACGATCACCCCGCAGAAGAAGTCCACCGCTGCGCGTCACGGTTTCAAGACCGGCGAGTACATCGTCTATCCGGCGCATGGCGTCGGCCAGATCGTCTCGATCGACGAGCAGGAAGTTGCTGGACACAAGCTGGAACTGTTTGTCATCGACTTCCAGAAGGACAAGATGCGCCTGAAGGTGCCGGTCGCCAAGGCGACCTCCATCGGCATGCGCAAGCTGTCGGAAGAGGACTATGTCGAGCGCGCGCTGAAGGTCGTGCAGGGCCGCGCCCGCGTCAAGCGCACCATGTGGTCGCGCCGCGCCCAGGAATATGATGCGAAGATCAATTCCGGCGACCTGATCTCGATCTCGGAAGTTGTGCGCGACCTCTACCGCGCCGACAACCAGCCGGAGCAGTCCTATTCCGAACGCCAGCTTTACGAGGCGGCGCTCGACCGCATGGCCCGCGAGATCGCGGCCGTCAACCGCATGTCGGAAACCGAAGCCGTGCGCCTGATCGAGGTCAACCTCAACAAGGGCCCCAAGCGCGGCGCCAAGGCCGACAATGAGGAAGCCGAGCAGGAAGAAGCTGCCTGAGCTTCTTCGCCCTTGAGTTCATGAAAAACCCGGCCTCGCGCCGGGTTTTTTGCTTTTTGGGAAGACGAGGTGAAGGCCGCGCCTATGCCTCGCCGCCACCTCCCTTCTCCGCCTCCTGCTTCAGCGTCGCGATGAAACGCCTGGTGCGCTGGTGCTCGGGATTGCCGAACAGCACGGCGGCCGGTCCCTTCTCGACGATGACGCCGGCATCGAGAAACACCACTTCCTGCGCAATCTTGGAGGCGAGGCGCAAATCGTGCGTCGCCATCACCATGGTCGTCCCTTCGCTGGCAAGCTTGCCAAGCACGTCGACCACCTCTTGCGCCAGCTCCGGATCGAGCGCCGAGGTCGGCTCGTCGCACAGCAGCACTTTCGGCGATGGCGCCAGCGCCCGGGCGATCGCCACGCGTTGCTGCTGGCCGCCCGACAGCGTCGCCGGCCAGGCGTCGGCCTTGTGCGCCATGCCGACCTTCTCCAGCAGCGCGAGCGCCCGCTCGCGTGCCCTCTCGGGTGGCCATTTCAGCACCGTCACCAGCCCTTCCATGACATTCTCCATCGCGGTGCGGTGCGGGAACAGCTGGAAGTTTTGGAACACCATGCCGGTCTGCAGGCGCAGGCGCTGGATGTCCTTTGCCGGGACCTTGCCACCTGGGCGGAACTCAAGCATCTCGTCGCCGATGCGCACCGTGCCCGAGGTCGGTATCTCCAGCAGGTTGATGCAGCGCAGCAGCGTGCTCTTGCCGCCGCCCGAAGGACCGACCAGCGCGGTGACGCTGCCCTCGGCGATGGTGACCGTCACGCCCTTCAGCACGAGATTGTCGCCGAAGCGCTTTTCGATGTTGGTGAGGCCGATCATGAGCGCGCCTCCAGGAAGCCGCCATAGCGGTTGAGCCGCGTTTCCAGCCGCGTCTGCAAGGCCGACAACACCGAGCTAAGCGCCAAATAGAGGATCGCCGCCTCGACATAGAGGATAAGCGGCTCATAGGTGGTGGCGACGATGCGCTGCGCTGCCTGGAACATCTCCGGCACCGTGATGGCGGCGGCCAGCGACGTGTCCTTGACCAGCGAGATGAAGGTGTTGGAGAGCGGTGGCACCGCGACCCGGCCGGCCTGCGGCAGGATGGTGCGCCGCATCGCCTGGCTCCATGTCATGCCGATCGAATAAGCGGCTTCCCACTGGCCCTTCGGCACCGAGCCGATGGCGGCGCGAATGATTTCCGACGTGTAGGCGCCGATGTTGAGCGTGAAGCCGATCAACGCCGCCGGAAAGGCGTCGAGCAGGATGCCGACCGAGGGCAGGCCGTAGAAGATGAGGAACAGTTGCACCAAGAGCGGCGTGCCACGGAAGATCCAGACATAGAAGCGCACAAGCGCGACCAGCGGCTTCGGGCCGAACAGCCGGGCAAGTGCCGCGCCCAGGCCGACGGTCAGGCCAAGCACGAAAGACAGCAGTGTCAACGGCACGGTGAAGATCAGCGCCGCCCACAAAAGCGAAGGCAGCGACTCCAGCATCAGTTGCAGCCAGTGCGGCACGAAGGCCCCTCCTTGCGATTTGCCGTTCCAGGCGAGACGGCTTCATCGAAGCGCGAACACACGCGCCATATCACGCCAAAGGCGGCGGGCCGTCAAAAGACGGTCCGCCGCCAGGCATCCTTGCATGGGCCGGCAAACCGGCCCGCCTCGTGAAATTACTTCGACACGTCCTGACCGAAATAGGTGTCGGCGATCTTCTTGTAGGTGCCGTCGGCCTTGATGTCGGCCAGCGCCTTGTTGATAGCGGCAACCAGCTCCGGATCGCCCTTGCGCACGATGACGCCGGAATAGTCGGCGTTTTCTTCCTGCGCCGCGATCTTCACATTGGCATCCGGCTTGTGCTTCTTGAAGTCGAGGAACGACAGGCTGTCATTGATGGTGGCGTCGGCGCGGCCGGTCAAAAGCAGCTGGATCGACTGGTCGAACCCATCGGTGCCGACGAGCTCGGCGCCGTTCGTCTCGGCCAGCTTGCCGAAGTTCGAGGTCAGCGACTGCGCCGATTTCTTGCCCTTGAGATCGGCGAAGGTCTTGATGTCGGTGTTGTCGCCGCGCACGATCAGCACCGCCTTGGAGGCGATATAGGGATCGGAGAAGTCATACTTGGCCTTGCGGGCGTCGGTGATGCCGACTTCGTTGATGACGGCATCATAGCGATTGGCGTCGAGGCCGGCTATCAGCCCGTCCCACTTGCCTTCGAGGAACTCCACCTTGACGCCGAGCTTCTCGCCAATCGCCTTGGCGATCTCGACGTCGAAGCCGACCAGCGCGCCGGCGGCATCATGATAGGTGAACGGTGCATAGGTACCTTCCGTGCCGACCTTGATGACCCCGGCCTGCTTGATTTGGTCGAGATTGGCGCCGGCATGGCCAGCGGTGACAGCCAGAACCTGCAGCGTTCCGGCGACGATGAGCGACTTGAGCCATTTCATTTTTCTGTGATCCCGTCCTTGGCTTGATATCCGGCATGTTGTGAGCGCTGGAAACTGACAGATGCAAGACGAAAAAATAAGGAACAGGATTTCAAAAACAATGGGTTTCTGAAACCAGATTCTCTAGATGGCATGTTCCAGCGGCGATTGACGTCGTTGTCGGTCAGCGCCGACACCTCTCAGGCACCACGATTCGCCGGGCAACAGCCACGGAACCATTCCCGCACATGGCACGTTCTGGGTTTGTAGGGCACGACGCCGCCATTTCAACCCGGCGCCTGTCAAACTTGCAAAGTCATCCGCATCGCCTGAGCCAGGGAGCGCCTCATGATGGAAGACACAGCAGGACGGATCATGGTCCGCGCGGCAATGAAGGCCCCCTATCTCGAACGTGACGAGGAGCATCGGCTCGCATTGCGCTGGAAGCAGGACAACGACCAGAACGCGCTGCACAGCATCACCGTTGCCCATATGCGGTTGGTCATTTCCATGGCCTCCAAATTCCGCCACTACGGTCTGCCGCTTGGCGATCTGATCCAGGAAGGTCATGTCGGGCTGCTTGAAGCGGCGGCCCGCTTCGAGCCGGAGCGCGAAGTGCGGTTCTCGACCTACGCGACCTGGTGGATCCGCGCCTCGATGCAGGACTACATCCTGCGCAACTGGTCGATCGTGCGTGGCGGCACCAGCTCGGCGCAGAAGGCGCTGTTCTTCAATCTGCGGCGCTTGCGTGCCCGTCTGGCGAATGGTGCCGAACCGCTGTCCAATGCAACGCTCTACCGGGAAGTGTCGGCCGCGCTCGGCGTCTCCGAAGCCGATGTCGCCATGATGGATTCACGGCTGTCGGCGCCCGACTCCTCGCTCAACATGCCGCTGGCCGACGATGCGGGTGCCACCGAGCGCATGGATTTCCTGGTCTCGGACGATCCGCTGCCCGACGAGGTCGCCGGCGACACGATCGATGTCGAGCGCCGTTTGGTCTGGCTGAAAGCAGCACTTGGCGCGCTCAACGCGCGCGAACTGAGGATCATCGAGGAGCGCCGGCTGAGCGACGAGGGGGCGACGCTCGAGGCACTCGGCGAGACGCTCGGAATTTCCAAGGAGCGCGTCCGCCAGATCGAGGCCCGCGCCATGGAAAAGCTAAAGATCGCGCTGGTGAAGCAGAATCCTGAATTTCTGGCGACAGCCGCTTGAGGCCGTGCGGGCGCATCGGCGCCCGGCGGCTTGCAACGAATGCTCACTTGTCAGTGACGATCTTGACCTTGTCGCCGGCCGAAACCGCGGCGCCCGGCGACAGCGCATTGAGCACGCGGAACAGGTCGAGCTTGCGGTCGACGCCGACCATCTGGGCCGAAAGCGAACCCATCGTCTGGCCCGGCTGGACCGTGACGACGCGGATATGCAGCGGCTTCAACGCCGCCTTTTCGGCAGCACTGAGGATACGGAACGAGCCGCTCACCGAACGCGCCACGGTGTCCAGCGAGGTGCTGGCCGAGGGTGCCGCGGTCAGCAGTCGATAGACCTGGCCGCCGGCACGGATCACCGCGATGTCGAACTGCCAGCCTTCGGCGCCGGCATGCGCGGTCGCCGCCTCGTTGCCGTTGATCGTTTCCTGCTTGACGCTGCTGTCGTCGAGACCGGCCACCCAGCCGCTGCGGATATAGTCGGTCAGCGCGCGGTTCTTGTCGATCGAGACGCCATCAAAGCGGATCGCAATGTCGCCCGGCCCGGTTGCCGTCACCGCGGCCGCCGAATTGTCGATAATGAAGCCCTCGGGTACCGAGAAGGACACGCCGAGGCCCGGATGCAGGAAGGTCTCGCCGCGCACATAGCCTTCCTCGGGTGTGTCGCCATAAAGCAGGCCGTCTATGCCGGCGAGGAAGGAATCGCGGTCGCGCGTGCCGACGCCGGGCGCGCCGAACTGGCGGGCATGGCGCTGCGCCAGATCGATGCGCTGCGGCGTGTTGGGATGCGTCGCCAGGAAGTCGAGGCTGGCATCGGTGGCACCGCTGATCGAGCGGAAGTCGGTGTAGGCCGACATCGACTGCAGGAAGCGGCCGGCGGCGAAAGGATCGTAACCGGCTTCGCCGATCGACTTGATGCCGATGGCGTCGGCCTCCAGCTCCTGGTTGCGCGAGAACTGCGCGAGTCTCAGCTTGCCGCGGATCAGCGCCGCCTTGGCGGTCGGGCTGTCGCCGAGCACGTCCGAGACGACCTTGGTCGCCAGGCCCTCCTCGGCCTCCAGCTGCTGGCGCTGCAAGCCGTGGTTGGCGGTGACGTGGCCCATCTCATGGGCGATGACCGCCGCAAGCTCGGCCGAATCATTGGCCAGCGCCAGCAAGCCACGGGTGATGTAGAGATAGCCGCCCGGCAGCGCGAAAGCGTTGACGTTGGGCGAATTCAGAATGGTGATGCGATAGGTCTGCGTTGGATTGGCCGACACCACGGTCAAATTGCCGACTACCTTGGCGACCATGCGCTCGAGCTTGGGGTCGGAATATTCGCCGCCATAGGTGGCCAGGATGCGCGGATGCTGTGCCTTGGCCAGTTCGGCGAGCTTGTTGTTGGCGCCGACATTGTCGACGGTGATCGGCTTGTCTGATGGCTGGAAGCCGGATTCCTGGACTTCCGGAGGCGTGAACATCTGGCAGCTTGCCAACGCCACGGCAAAGCCAGCCAGCGCCAGAAAGCGCGCCAGCGGGTTCATTCGTAGTCTGTCAACGCCGATCGCCAGAACGGCTTCCTTTCGGGTCCCGGCGCATGACCACGAAAATCGGGGGCGATCTTCGGAACGTGTCACGCGCAAAAAACAAACTGCTACAGCATCCGTCGTGCGTCCTTCCGGACGCGCGGCGGATGCTGTAGGCAAATCACGGCGTGTGCCGGACCAGTAGGGCGGACCTAGCCACACTACCCCAGTCATGGCAAGCAAGCGCCACATCGCCTGAACCCGGTTTGGCCGTAAATTATGTCCGCTTCCGGGCAATATCTCGTGATACGGCATCCCTGGCACTTGCACCGACATAGCGCCGGAACACGTCCGGACCAGCCCCGGCAAAGAAATCTTCCGCCTTGCCGGTTGCCGCTACCACGCCATTGTCCAGGAACACCACGTGCTGGCTGATACGACGGGCATCTTCGGGCTGGTGCGTGACGAACAGCACCGTCATGCCGCGTTCGGCGTGCACAGCGGCGATGAGGTCGAGCATGTCATCGCGAAGCGCCGGCCCGAGCGAAGCGAAGGGTTCGTCAAGCAGGAGCACCGGACGATCGCGCACCAGCACACGAGCCAGTGCGACGCGCTGGCGTTCACCACCGGAGAGTTCGCGCGGCAGGCGCCTTTCCTTGCCGGCAAGGCCGGTGCGCTCCAGCGCCGCGGCGATGGCGGTCCGGTCAGCCTCGGTCAGCCGCAGGGACGGCGAACGGCCGAGCCCGACATTCTGCTCGACGGAAAGATGGGCGAAAAGGTTGTTTTCCTGGAACACCATCGACACCGGCCGCGCCGAAGGCGGCTCGGCACTGACATCGGCGCCGCCGATCAGCACGCGGCCGGACTGCGGCATCTCGAACCCGGCGATCAGATTGAGCAGCGTCGACTTGCCGGAACCGCTCGGCCCCATGATGGCGGTGATTTTCGCCGCGGCGAAATCGACATCGAAGACAAGCGGCGCTTCGCCATAGCTGAACGACACCTTGTCCAGCCGCACCGAAGCGCCCTTTTCAAGCCTGCTGGCCGCCCCGTCAGGCATCCCGGTACTTCTCCCTTCCCAGCCAGTGCGCCGCCATGATCAATGCGAGGCAGACGAGGCCGAGCAGCAGCGCCAGACCAGCGGCGTCCTCGGTGCGGTAGCTGCCCATGCGCGCCAGGAGAAGGTAGGGCAATGTCTGTACGGAATCACTGCCGAACAGCGCGATGACGCCGAGATCGCCGAGCGACAGCGCCATGGCAAAAGCGAAAGCAGTCGCAAGCGGCCGCCGCAGCGACGGCCAGTCGACCAGAATGAGCCGGTTCCAGCCCGCAATGCCGAGCTGTTCACAGAGCCGTTCGTGGCGCTCGCTCGCCGCATCATAGGCGGGACGGACAGCGCGCAGCGCGAACGGCATTGCCATCACGGCGTTGACGGTGACGACCATGACCGGGGCGATGGCGAAGACGTCGCCGATATGACGCAGCAACAGGAACCAGCCGGCGCCGATGACGATCGGGGGCACGACGAGGACAAAACCGGCGCCGGTATCGGTGGCATGTTCGAGCAGTGTCCTTGCGCTGGCGCGGCGAGCGAGCGCCAGCGCCCGGCGTGCCATGGTCAGCGCCAGCGACAGCATCACCGAAAGCAGTGCCGACAGGAAAGCGAGCACCACACTGGTCAGTGTCGCCTGTCGCACGGCGGCCTCACCGGCCAGCCGGCCGAGATCGGCGCCGAGCCCGGCCATCACCGTCGCCGCCATCGGCCCGACAACGAACGCCAGCGCAAGCAGGATCAGCACGACGTTCAGCGAGGTCTCGGTCCCACTGACGGAAAGATAGCGGCGCGGCGCGACCGGCAGGCTGGTGTCGCCGACGGCATTGGCGCCGAGCCGCGTCAGCGCCAGCGCCACGACAAAGGTCAACGCGATCTGCAGCAATGTCAGAGTGACGGCCCGCGCGGGATCGAAATCGAAGCGCAGCGCCTGATAGATGCCGACCTCGAGTGTCGTCGCGGCCGGCCCGCCGCCGAGCGTCAGCACGATCGTGAAGGATGTGATGCAGAGCATGAAGACAAGCCCGGCAACCCCTGGCAGGGATGCCCGCAGCGTCGGCCATTCGATCAGCCGGTACGCCGGCCGGGCCCCCATGCCGAGTTGGCTCGCCAGCCGCCATTGGTCGGCCGGTATGGTCTGCAGCGCCTCGAGGAATAGCCTTGCCGCCAGCGGCAGGTTGAAGAAGACATGCGCGACGAGAATGCCCGACAAGCCATAGATGCCCGGCCAACCCTGGCCGCCGACCGTGCTCAGAAAGCCGGCGAAATAGCCGGCGCGGCCATAGAGGGCGAGGATGCCGAGAGCCGCGACGATGGCCGGCAGCGCCAACGGCACGGCGAAAAGCTGCAGGATGAAAGCGCGGCCGAGGAAACGTGGATGCCGCGACAGGGCGCGCGCCACGAACAGTGCCGGGCCGACGGAAAGCAGCGTCGAAAGTGCCGCCTGCCACAGCGTGAAGCGCACGACGCGCAGGAGATAGGGATCGAAGGCTGCCCATGCGCCGGAAAAGTCATGGGCGCCTTCGAAGAGCAGGCCGGCAAACGCGCCGCCAATCAGCAGCGCGATTGCGGCAAGTGCGACAATGCCAGCGGTGATGCGAAAATCAGAGGACGCGCGCCTTCCACCCTCCCCCTTGTGGGGAGGGTCGGAGCGCGGATGACGCGAAGCGGTGTCCGCGAGCCGGGGTGGGGGTGAGGCCGTGCTCAGCGTCGCAACCCCCACCCCGCTCCGCTTCGCGGATCGACCCTCCCCACAAGAGGGAGGGTGAAGAGCGCGCTCATTTGCTCATCACCGCCAGCCATTCATCGACCCAGGCCTTGCGGTTGGCCGCGACCTCCTCGGGGCTGAACAGCAAGGTCTTGGTCGGCTTGACCAGTTTGTCGAAGGCCGGATTGAGCGGCTTGTCGGTCTTGCCGGCCGGGAACATCCAGTTGGTCTCGGGGATGGCGTCCTGGAATTTCGGTCCGGTCATGAAGGTCATGAACTTCTCCGCAAGCGGATTTTTCGCGCCTGTCGTGGTGATGCCGGCGACCTCGATCTGCAGGTACTCGCCCTCCTCGAAGGACGCGGCCTGGTAGCGCTCGGTATTCTCGGCGACCATATGGTAGGCCGGCGAAGTGGTGTAGGACAGCACCATCGGCGCCTCGCCCTTGGTGAACAGGCCATAGGCTTCGCTCCAGCCCGGCGTCACGGTCAGCACCTTCGCCTTGAGCTTGGCCCAAGCTTCCGGCGCCTTGTCGCCATAGACCGACTTCACCCACAACAGCAGGCCAAGGCCCGGCGTAGAGGTGCGCGGATCCTGGATGACGATCTTGTCGTCGGCGCTGCCCTCGACCAGGTCCTTCAGGCTCTTGGGTGGTGTCTTTAGCTTCTCGGTGTCGTAGACGACGGCGAAGTAACCGTAGTCAAAGGGGACAAAAGTGTCGTCGCTCCAGCCGCCCGGCACGTTGATGTCCGCCACCGCGCCATGCGGCGCGAACAGGCCGGTGGCCTTGGCATCGGCGGTGAGATTGGTGTCGAGGCCAAGCACGATGTCGGCCTTGGTCGATGCCCCTTCCAGCTTGACCCGGTTGAGCAGCGCCACGCCATCGGCGACCGAGACGAAGTCGACATCGCAGCCGCATTCGGCTTCGAATTCCTTCTTCACCACCGGACCGGGCCCCCAGTCGGCGGTGAAGCTCTCATAGGTGTAGATGGTGAGCTTGTCCTTGGCCAAGGCTGGCCCGGACAGGACAACGGCCATTGCTGAGACAAGAGAGTATAAAAGCGTGCGCATCGGCGCCTCCTTCGTTCGAATTGAAAGGAATTGAGGCGTCGGACTATCCGAAACGTCTAATCCCTCCGCCGGTACAAACCGGATCAGGTTCAGCGGGTTGGCGAGACTGCCTCTCAGCCGGTCCGCGAAAGATCGCGTCCGGCACCCCGTTAGAGCGTTTCGACACATAGGCCCGGCCGATGAACCGCGCAAGTGGGAGTCTGCCGGCCTTCCGTTTCCGTTGCCGGGCTGGTAAGGGCCACAAGATATGAGCACATTCACCATCCTGCTTGGCGGCGATCTCATCCGCACGCCCCGGCTCGACCGCCAGGTCGAGGGCTCCCGCGTGATCGCCGCCGACGCCGGCATCGGTCATGCGCGGCTGCTCGGCCTTGTCCCGGAACTGTGGGTGGGTGATTTCGATTCGGTGCCGGCCAATCTGCCGGATGATCTCGCCGCAGTGCCCCGCCGGACCTTTCCGGCGGAGAAGGACAAGACCGATGGCGAACTGGCCATCGCCGCCGCGTTCGAACGCGGCGCGACCAGCCTTGTGCTCGCCGGCGCTTTCGGCGGCAAGCGTGCCGACCACGCTTTCCTGCATCTGGCGCTTGGCCTGCGGCTGGCCGAAGCCGGGACCGAGGTGCTTCTGACCAGCGGCGCCCAGGAAGCTGTCCCCCTGCTGCACGGAACGGCCGGCTTCGACTATGCCGACGGCACGCTGTTTTCGGTGCTCGGCTTTTCCGAGCTTGCCGGCCTGACCGTCACTGGCGCCAAATGGCCGCTGAACCACGTGAAGGTGGCGTTCGGCTCGTCGCTGACGATTTCCAACGAGGTCAAGGGCCGTCTCGGAATCGCCCTGGACCATGGTCGTGCGATGCTGCTCGCTCACCCCTATCCATTACCCGAAAGCTGACATGGCCCCGCCCCTTCTCAATCTCGACGGGATAAAACTGACCTTCGGCGGCACGCCGCTGCTCGATGGTGCCGCCTTGACGGCTTCGGCCGGCGACAAGATCGCGCTGGTCGGCCGCAACGGTTCCGGCAAGTCGACGCTGCTGAAGATCGCCGCCGGCCTGATCGAACCGCAGGACGGCGAGGTTTTCCGCCAACCTTCGGCGACCGTCCGCTATTTGCCGCAGATGCCCGACATGGAGGGTTTCGCGACGGTCCGCGCCTATGTCGAGGCGGGGCTTGGTCCTGCCGACGATCCCTACCGCGCCAGCTATTTGATGGAGCATCTCGGTCTCACGGGGGAGGAGCGGCCGAACGATCTTTCCGGCGGCGAGGCCAGGCGCGCGGCCCTTGCCCGCGTCATGGCGCCGGAGCCCGACATTCTGCTGCTCGACGAGCCTACCAACCATCTCGACCTGTCTGTCATCGAATGGCTGGAAGAGGAGCTCGTCCGCACCTCCTCGGCACTGGTCGTCATCTCGCACGACCGCCGCTTCCTCGAGCGCGTATCTCGCGCCACCATCTGGCTCGATCGCGGCCAGACCCGCAGACTGGACAAGGGCTTTGGCCACTTCGAGGAATGGCGCGACCAGGTGCTGGAAGAGGAGGAACGCGAGCAGCACAAGCTCGGCCGCCAGATCGTGCGCGAAGAACATTGGCTGCGCTATGGCGTGACGGCGCGGCGCAAGCGCAACATGCGCCGGCTCGGCGAACTGCAGACCATGCGCCAGCGCTTCCGCGGCCATCGCGGCGCCGAAGGCTCGGCCACGATGGTGGCGAGCGACGCCACCGAGTCCGGCAAGCTGGTGATCGAAGCCAAGAACATCGAGAAGAGTTTTGGCGATCTGACCGTGGTCAAGGGGTTTTCGACCCGCATCCAGCGCGGCGATCGCGTCGGCCTGGTCGGGCCGAACGGCGCCGGCAAGACGACGCTGCTGAAGATGCTGACCGGCGAGATGAAGCCGGATGCCGGTTCCGTGCGGCTCGGCACCAATCTGGAGATCGCCACGCTCGACCAGAAGCGCGAGGCGGTCGACCCGCAGGAGACGCTGGCGCAGTATCTCACCGACGGGCGCGGCGAGAACCTCGTCATCAATGGCGAGCAGCGCCATGTCGTCTCCTACATGAAGGATTTCCTGTTCAAGCCGGAGCAGGCGCGCACGCCGGTGCGCGAGCTTTCCGGCGGCGAACGGGCGCGCCTGCTGCTGGCGCGCGTGCTGGCGCGACCGGCAAACCTTCTGGTGCTCGATGAGCCGACCAACGATCTCGACATGGAGACGCTGGAACTGTTGCAGGAACTGGTCGCCGGTTTTGCCGGCACGGTCATCCTGGTCAGCCATGATCGCGACTTCCTCGACCGCACCGTCACCAGCATCATCGCGCCCGACGGTGCCGGCCGCTGGATCGAATATGCCGGCGGCTATTCCGACATGCTGGCGCAGCGCGGCGGCACCAGGCTCGACGACCGCAAGGCCCGTGCCAAGGCTGAGGCCGGCGATGCGCCGGCGGCGGGCAAGAGCGAGGCCGCCGCCCCAAAGGGACTCGCGAAAAAACTGTCGTTCAAGCAGAAATTCGCTTTGGAATCGCTGCCCAAGAAAATCGAGGCGGTGACCGCTTCGATCTCGCGACTGGAAAACAACATCGCCGATCCAGCCTATTACGAGCGCGATCCGGCCTCGTTCCAGAAGACCATCGCCGCCCTCGACAAGGAGCGCGCGACGCTGGCTGCGCTGGAGGAGGAATGGCTGGAGCTGGAGATGCTGCGCGAGGAAATGGAAGGGTAGTGGCGTGCGCCAGTTTTATGCGTCAATATTGGACGCTTAAGAGGAGGCAAACTCCGTGCTTCGGCCGAAATCGAAACCACTGCGAAGATCGGTCAATATACCAATCAGTTCTCAGCTGATCGAAGATGCCAAAGCCTTGGGCATCGACATCTCGCGCGCCGCCGAGGCGGGCATCGCGAAAGCGATTGCTGCGGAAAAGACGCATCGATGGCAGGAAGAGAACAAGGACACCATTGCAGGCTGGAACGACTATGTCAGTCGAAATGGACTGCCCTTAGCCAAGTATCGGCTGTTTTAATGCCGCGCCGCAATCTCCGGCCAGCCCTCTGACGGCTTCTGAGAGGGCACCCAACCGCATCCACCAAAAGGCCTTCTCAGCCCGCCGTCTTCGCCTGCCAGGCCTTGATCGCTTCGTCGAACACCTTCTCGCCGGGAATGCCCTTTTCCATGGTCAGCAGCGCCCGCCGTCCGGTCTTGTAGACCACCGGCACGTCGATCCAGTCCTGGCCACGCAGCAAGGTCAGATTGGCATCCTCATCGGCCTTGGTGTCGTTGAGCGCGACGAGGAAGAAGCCGTCGGCGATCTTGGCCGGAATGCCGATCAGCGGACTGCCGGCATCCTGTTCGGAGCTTTTCATGGCGACGCGCAGGATGTTGTCGACGCCGCCGCCCTCGAAGCCGTCGGGCGTCAGGAAGATCATCTCGATGATATGGCTGGCCGGCAGGGTCTGGTCGGTGTTGCGCCGGATGGTCATGCGCAACTGGATGTCCTTGCCGGGAATGGTTGCCTCGGCGCGGATCGCTGGCTCGGGTGGCAGGTCGCCGCCGGGCGATTCCTGCACCAGCGACCACACGATATTGCCCGGCTCCGCCGACCCCTGGGCGGTGCTGGTGCGCTCTTCATAGAAGATCGCCTTCTGGCCGACCGGCAACGCGGCCTGCGCCGGCGCGGCCGCCGGCGCCGTTGGCGCGGCACCCGCCGGTGCTGGCGGGGCGGCGGCATCGGCCGGCGCCGCTGGTGCGGCTCCGTTGGCAGGCGGTGTCGCAGGCGCGGCGCCCGCCGCAGGCGGCGTCGTCGCAGCCGGTGCGGCAGCGGCTGGGGTGTCGGCGGCAGGTGCGGGAATCGCCGGCGCGTTCGTCGCCGATGGCGGCGTGGTCAACGCGGCAACCGATTCACCCTCGCCTATGCCGCTCTGTCCAGCGGCCGGGCCGGGGTCGACTTCACTGCCCTGCGGCGTCAGCCGTTGGGTGAACTTCGTGCCTTCGGCTTCGGTGCCGCCCGCCGCGGGCGCCGGAGCGGCGGCGTCGGTCGCTGGTTTGGCCGGCGCCGGTTTGACCGGTTCGGTCTTCGCGACCTTGGTACCGTCAAGCCCCAGCATCTTGCTGAAGGCATCCTTGTTGAGCCAGATGCCGTAGCCACCGCCGGCAACGACCAGCAAGACAGCGACGGCGGCGATCAGCCCGCCATAGCTGCGCTTCCGTTCGGCGGGGCGCAGGCGCTGGAAGGTGTCCGACACCGGCTCTTCGTTGCTGGCAAAGACATCGACCTCGTCGTCATCCGCCTCACCGTCCATCCCCGCATGGGTCGCGTCGGCGCGGGAAGGCACGGAAGGGGCCGGCGTCGGCTTTGGCCAGCTTGGCTCGGCCTTAGCTGCGGGCGGCGGCGCTGGCCGGTAAGGCTCTGGTTTGGGGGCGGGAGGCGCCGGCCACGCAGGCTCCGCCTTCACCGGCTGGCGCGCGTGGCTCGGCTGGTTCTTGTTGCGGTCGATGGAAGAAAAGATGTGTTCCAGCTCGGCGAGCGGATCCGTCTCCGGCACGCCCTTGGCATAGTCCCGCTCGACACTCGTGATAGCATCTTCCAGGGAGCGCTTCTGCTTGGCTATGACCTCGGCGGACAGCGGTGGCGAAAACTCCGCAAGTTTCTTGACGAGCGCGGAACGAGCGCCATCGTAGGTCCGCGTGCGCGTTTCGGGCGTCGGATCGCCGTACTTGTCGAGCGCCTTTTTCAGAACAGCAACGAAATCTGCCATGCTTCAGTCGACCTGTATTTTGTTTCCGCGCCAGCCCCCGCAAATCAGCCGCGATGCCCGGAAAGGCTTCAGAAACTAGTCTTGAAACGGATCGGTCACAAGTATCGTGTCGTCCCGTTCCGGGCTGGTGGACAGGAGCGCGACGGGTGCGCCGATCAGCTCCTCGATGTAACGGACATATTTGACGGCCTGGGCCGGCAGATCGTTCCAGCTGCGCGCGCCGGCGGTGGTGCCTTTCCAGCCCTCCAGCGTCTCGTAGACCGGCTCGACGCGCGCCTGCGCACCCTGGCTGGCCGGCAGATAGTCGATCATCTCGCCGTCGAGGCGGTAGCCGGTGCAGACCTTGATCTCGTCCAGCCCGTCGAGCACGTCGAGCTTGGTCAGCGCGATGCCCTTGATGCCGTTGACGGCGACGGCCTGGCGCACCAGCACCGCGTCGAACCAGCCGCAGCGGCGCTTGCGGCCGGTGACGACGCCGAATTCATGGCCGCGCGTGCCGAGGAACTCGCCGATCTCGTTTTTCTGCTCGGTCGGAAACGGACCTTCGCCGACGCGCGTCGTGTAGGCCTTGGTGATGCCGAGCACATAGCCGATGGCGCTCGGACCGACGCCGGAGCCGGCGGCCGCCTGGCCGGCGACTGTGTTGGATGAAGTGACAAAGGGATAGGTGCCGTGGTCGATGTCGAGCAGCGTGCCCTGCGCGCCTTCGAACAGGATGCGCTCGCCGGCCCGGCGCTTGTCGTCGAGAATCTTCCAGACGCGGTCCATATAGGGCAGGATCTCGGCCGCGACCGAGGTCAGCTCATGCATGATCGCGTCATGCGTAACTTCGGCATGGCCGAGCCCCCGGCGCAGCGCATTGTGGTGCGTCAGCAGCCTGTCGACCTTCAAGGGCAGTGTTTCCAAATCCGCCAGATCCATCACCCTGACCGCGCGCCGTCCCACCTTGTCCTCGTAGGCGGGACCGATGCCGCGGCGGGTCGTGCCAATCTTCGTTCCGGAATTGGAGGCGGCGTCCTCGCGGAATCCGTCCAGCTCCCGGTGCAGCGACAGGATAAGCGCTGTGTTTTCGGCTATTTTCAGGCGATCCGGCGTCACTTCGACACCTTGTGCCTTGAGCTTCGCCACTTCGGCGACGAAAGCGTGCGGGTCGAAGACGACGCCATTGCCGATGATGGACAGCTTGCCCTGGCGCACCACGCCCGACGGCAACAGCGACAGCTTGTAGACCTTGCCGTCGACGACCAGCGTGTGGCCGGCATTGTGACCGCCTTGAAAACGCACCACGACATCGGCACGCTCCGACAGCCAGTCGACGATCTTGCCCTTGCCTTCGTCGCCCCATTGCGAGCCGACGACCACCACATTGGCCATGTTTCTTTTCCCTTGAGACGCCGCGCGGCGGCTGGAAGACTGTTCAAAACGACAGGCCTCTATAACGTCAACACCTCGCGAGCGCGACCTTTCTTTGCCGCCGAAATTGCCCTGAGGCACAACAATTTTCGGCTTTGACATCATTTACTTGGGCGAACGGGGGCAATAGGTCGGCAAGACCGCAGATCATCTCCCGCGGCCGGAACCCCGCGATGCATCGAAGCGCCTACATATTCCTGCTGTTGACCACCTTGCTGTGGGGCGGCAATTCGGTGGCCGGCAAGCTGGCGGTCGACCACGTCTCGCCGATGACGCTCGTCTTCCTGCGCTGGGTGCTGGCCGTGCTGATCATGCTGCCGATCGGCTTTCAGACGATACGGAAGGACTGGCCGGTGGTGCGCAAGCACTGGTTCGTCCTGTCCGCGCTTGGCGCCAGCGGCTTCACCTTGTTCAACACCATTTTCTACACGGCGCTCAACTACACGACGGCGATCAACGTCTCGATCGAGCAGGCGGCGATGCCGATCCTGATCATCATCGCCAATTTCGTCTTCTTCCGTTTGCGCGTGAACTGGGCGCAGATCGCCGGCGTCGTGCTGACCATCGCCGGCGTGATCCTGACCGCCTGCCACGGCGATCCGCGCCGGCTGCTGACGCTGGAGCTCAACTTCGGCGACGCCATCATGCTGGTCGCCGTGCTTCTCTACAGCGGCTATTCGGTCGGGTTGCGGCTGAAGCCGGTGATGCACTGGCAGAGCCTGATGCTGGCCATGTCGGTCGCCGCGCTCATCACCTCGCTGCCCTTCTTCCTGTGGGAGATCGCCGCCGGCAAGGTCATCGTGCCCGACGCGCGCGGCTGGACAGTCATCGTCTATACCGCGATCGGCGCCTCGGTCATCTCGCAGATCTTCTACATCAGGGGCAACGAACTGATCGGCGCCAACCGCGCCGGCCTGTTCATCAATCTGGTGCCGATCTTCGGCACGCTGCTTTCCGTGCTGATCGTCGGCGAGACGTTTCAGCTCTATCAGGCATTGGCGCTGGTGCTCGTGCTGGGCGGTATCGGGCTTGCCGAATACAGCGGCCGGAAGATGGCCTACCTGGCATCGGCCAGAACACGCTGAACGCCAAAAAGGCGCGGACCACGCCGCGCCTTTCGATCCTTCATGGCAAGTCCGGTCACATCGCGTTGACGTCGAACTGCAGCCGCTTGGCCGAGTCGATCGACTTGTGCGCCTTCACCTGCTCCAGCACCTTCTCCGGGAACGGTGCGTCGAGATAGAGCAACGCGATGGCGTCGCCGCCCGGCCGGTTGCGGCCAAGCTGGAAGTTGGCGATGTTGACGCCGTTCTCACCGCAGACCGTGCCCAGCAGGCCGATGATGCCGGGGGCGTCAGCATTGGTGGTGTAGAGCATGTGCTGGCCAACCTCGGCGTCGAGATTGATGCCCTTGATCTGGATGAAGCGCGGCTTGCCATCGGAGAAGCAGGTGCCGGCGATCGAGCGCGTCATGTGCTCGGTCGTGACCGTCAGCTTGATGTAGCCGTCGAACACGCCCGATTTGTCGCGCTTGACCTCGGCGACGATGATGCCGCGCTCCTTCACCATGATCGGCGCCGAAACCATGTTGACGTCGGAGACCTGCGGCCGGATCAGTCCGGCAAGGGCGGCGCTGATCAGAGCGCGCGTGTTCATCGTCGCGGTCGACCCGTCGAACAGGATCTCCACCTCCTTGATCGGATCTTCGGTGACCTGGCCGACAAAGGCGCCGAGCACTTCGGCGAGCTTGACGAAGGGTTTGAGCCGCGGCGCTTCCTCGGCGGTGATCGACGGCATGTTGATGGCGTTGGAGACAGCGCCCTTGATCAGATAGTCGGCCATCTGCTCGGCGACCTGCAGCGCGACATTCTCTTGCGCCTCGGCGGTCGAGGCGCCGAGATGCGGTGTCGCCACCACATTTTCCATGCCGAACAATTCATTGTTCTCGGCCGGCTCGACCTCGAACACGTCGATGCCGGCGCCCGCCACCTTGCCGCTCTTCAGCGCCGCGACCAGGTCGGCCTCGACGATCAGCCCGCCACGGGCGCAGTTGATGATGCGCACGCCGTTCTTCATCTTGGCGATTGCCGCGGCATCGATGATGTTGCGCGTCTTGTCGGTCAACGGCGTGTGCAGCGTGATGAAGTCCGCGCGGGCAAAGAGCTCCTCCAATTCCACCTTGTCGACACCGAGCTCCTCGGCACGCTTGTCCGACAGGAACGGGTCGAAGGCGATGACGTGCATCTTCAGGCCGACGCCGCGCGTTGCGACGATCGAGCCGATGTTGCCGCAGCCGATGACGCCCAGCGTCTTGCCGGTGATCTCGACGCCCATGAAGCGGTTCTTCTCCCACTTGCCGGCATGGGTCGAGGCATTGGCTTCCGGGATCTGGCGGGCGAGCGCGAAGATCATCGCGACCGCATGTTCGGCGGTGGTGATCGAATTGCCGAAGGGCGTGTTCATGACGATGATACCCTTGCGGCTCGCCGCCGGGATATCGACATTGTCGACGCCGATGCCGGCGCGGCCGATGACCTTGAGCTTGGTGGCTGCGTTGATCAGCTTCTCGGTGACTTTCGTCGCCGAGCGGATGGCAAGGCCATCATACTGGCCGATCACTTCGAGCAGCTTTTCCTTGTCCTTGCCGAGATCGGGCAGGTAGTCGACCTCGACGCCGCGATCCTTGAAGATCTGCACGGCGGTAGGAGAGAGTTTATCCGAGACGAGAACGCGGGGCGCCATGGCGGCCTCCTTCAAAATGGGATTTTGTCCGTTAGGGGGATCGGCGGCCCGAAGGCCGCCGCGAATGATCTCAGGCCGCTGCTTTCAGCGATGCCTTCTGCGCGGCAAAGGCCCAGTCGAGCCAGGGCAGCAGTGCTTCGAGATCCGACGTTTCGACCGTCGCGCCACACCAGATGCGCAGGCCTGGCGGCGCATCGCGATAGGCGCCGATGTCGTAGGCGACACCTTCCTTGTCGAGCACCGACACCAGCCCCTTGGCGAAAGCCGCCTGTCCGTCGGCGTCGAGCGCCGCCACATCCGGATCGGTGAAGGACAGGCAGACGGAGGTGTTCGACCGCGTCGCCGGCTCGACGGCGAGATGACCAAGCCATGAGGACTTGCCGACAAAGCCATCGAGGACGGCCGCATTGGCATCCGCTCTGGCGACCAGCGCGTCGAGGCCGCCGATCGACTTCGCCCAGTGCAGCGCGTCGATATAATCCTCGACGCACAGCATCGACGGCGTGTTGATGGTTTCGCCCTTGAAGATGCCTTCGATCAGTTTGCCACCCGAAGTCAGGCGGAAGATCTTCGGCAGCGGCCAGGCCGGCTTGTAGCTCTCCAGCCGCTCGACGGCGCGCGGCGACAGGATCAGCATGCCGTGCGCGCCCTCGCCGCCCAGCACTTTCTGCCAGGAGAAGGTCACGACGTCGAGTTTGCTGAAATCAAGTCTTTGCGCGAACGCCGCCGAGGTGGCGTCACAGATCGTCAGACCCTTGCGGTCCGCCGGGATGAAATCGCCGTTCGGCACGCGCACGCCTGAGGTGGTGCCGTTCCAGGTGAAGACCACGTCACGGTCGAAATCGATTTTCGCAAGGTCCGGCAATCGGCCGTAGTCGGCTTCGATCTTGCGGACATCGGCGAGTTTCAGCTGCTTGACCACATCGGTGACCCAGCCGGAGCCAAAGCTCTCCCAGGCGACCATGTCGACACCGCGTTCGCCCAGCAGCGACCACAGCGCCATCTCGACCGCGCCGGTGTCCGATGCCGGAACGATGCCGATGCGGTAGTCCGCCGGGACCTGGAGAATCTCCCGCGTCAGCGTGATCGCCTGCTCGAGCTTGGTCTTGCCGATCTTGGCGCGATGGGAACGGCCGAGCGCGGCGGCCTTCAGCGTCTCGACCGACCAGCCGGGGCGCTTTGCGCAGGGACCTGAGGAAAAATTGGGATTTGCCGGACGGAGTCCGGGCTTCGTATGCGACGTCATCGTGGTCTATCCTTCCAGATAGTGGCCCCTCGTTGGGGAGGGGTGGCCCACGGACGGCGATATGCGTTCAGGCCTCGGGCGTCAAGAGGAAAGTTTTTGTCGTTGGCAGGATACCGGCGTTCCGTGATCAGGATGTCGCCTTCAAACGCAAACGGCGGACCGAGAGATCCGCCGCCAAAGTTCTTGGTTGGGGCCAGCCTACCAGAGATCGTAGCGCAGTCCCAGCTTGACCTGATGATTGCTGATCCCCTTCTTGACCGGGAAGGAGGTCAGGCTTTCGGCCGTCACATACTCCGCGCTCGGAGCGGAAAAATACTGATAGCCCAGGTCGACCGAGACATTCTTGGACACTTGATAGGCAAGACCTGCATTGAGCGTATATGCCAGCGAATACTGAGACTTGTTATCCTGCACGGCGAAACTGTTGGCGGAGTCATTGAGGTCGGTGTAGCTCGCTGACAGTTTGCGCGTGCTGCGGACGATACCGATGCCGGCGCCGAGATAAGGCGTGATGCCGACATATGTGCCAAGATCGACATAGCCGTTGAGTATGCCTGCGATCGCGTAATTCTTGAGATTTCCCGATGCCACGATCGACGGCGTCGCGGTTGCCGTATCATCATAGCTGAAGTTAACTTTGTTGCCAGGAAAGTAGCCGAGGTTAAGGTCGGCGCGGAGATAGTCATTGAAATGATATCCGAAGCCGACGCTCGCAAAATATGCGTCTTCGCTCTCGCTAAAGTTTTCGTTGTTGATCGCCGACGGGAAGGTAAAATCCCCATTCTTGAAGCTCTTCTGCACCAGATAGGAGACATCGCCGCGCAGATACCATCCGGAGCCTACCTCGACCGGCACATAGTCTGGCGCCTGGTCGACATAGATCGGCGGATCATAGTCGGCAGCGAGCGCGGGCGTCAGCGGCATGAGGCCGAGTGCGGCAAGCGCCATACGCGATGTGAATTTCATGGTCCCCGACTCCCGAATTTGGCGCAGCCCGCAATCAGGACAGCAGCCATCGTTTCAAGAGCCATTGTTAACCATAGTGGTTAAGTCCCGGTTAAGGCTAACAGAGCGTTAGCGAATTGATTTCGGCCAGGATTTCATTCGAGACAACGCAAACGAAAACCGCCCGGCAGATGCCGGGCGGTCGACGAATTCCTGGATATTCGAAGCGACTACTTGGTGTAGACCGGCTCCGGCTCGGGCACATAGGGTTCCGGCGGCGGAGCGCAGTCCGACCTGCCGAACTGGTAGCGCAGGCCACCGCGCACTTCGTGCACGTTGATGCCGTTGTCATAGCCGGGTCCGACATTGCTGGCTGAGTCGTAGTCGAACATCTTGCCGCCGTTGATGTGGCTATAGCGGTAGCCGACATCGAGCTTGACGCGGTCGGTCAGACAGTAGGACGCGCCGGCCATCAGCGCGTAGGCAAAACGCCAGCCCTTGCCGCCGTTATGGAAGAAGTCACCATCGCTATCGCTGTTGTGCAACGTATCCCATTTCATCCAGGCGCCGCCGATGCCGGCGCCGACATAAGGCGTCACCCCATGCCAGGTGCCAATGTCGACATAGGCGTTGGCAAGCAACAGCAAGGCCGAATACGACGACGTGTCGGTCGAAGTACAGGGGGTCTGTGCCACTCCGCAGAAACCGTTGGTCGAGCCACGGAAATTCGAACTGCTCAGCCAGTCGGCTGTGAGGTCGGTGCGGAAGTGCTGGTTGATCTGGTAACCGACACCGGCGCCGGCCGAGAAGGCACTTTTCAGTGTGCCCGTCGCGAAGGTGCCGGTACTCGGCGTCGTTCCGTAAGTGATGTAGTCGGCGCCTCCGAACTTCGACCAGTGATAGTCGACGTCGCCGCGAATGTACCAGCCACCATACTCCTGAGCCGGCTGCTCGTAGACCGCCTGCGGCGGAGCCTCTTCGACCACCGGCGGCTCCGCTAGATCGGCTGCGAACACCGGTCCTGCCACGCCCGCGAACAGCGCGGCGAACAAGGCCCTTCTTGCTGTATTGAACATGCTTGTCACCCCTGAGAAGTTCGGAACGGCGATCGTGTCCGAAATGCAATTTGGCTTTCTGTCGTGGATAATGAATTGCAAAGGTTAAAAGGCGTTTAACCCTGTTGCTTAACCACGAATCTCGAAAATTCGAGGAATCAAGTCTTGATTTTCGAGGCGCGGGAGTGACCGGCGGCCAATAAAAAGCCCGCCGGATGGCGGGCTTGAAACAGGTGAAGGTGCCGGGGCGCGATGGGGATCAGGCGGCGCTACGTGTTTCCGAAATGATGTCGACGATTTCGTTAACGACGGCCTCGACGAGTTGTGGGTCGTCGCCCTCGGCCATGACGCGGATCAGCGGCTCGGTGCCGGATGGCCGGATGACCAGGCGCCCGGCCTTGCCGAGGCGGTGACGGGCATCTTCAATGGCTGCCTTGACCGGCGCTTCCTCGAGCGGCTTGCCGCCGGAAATACGGACGTTCTTCAGCAGTTGCGGCACCGGCTCGAATTTCTTCGACAGCTCGCTGACCGGCCGCCCCTGCCGCTTGATACAGGCCAGCACCTGCAGCGCCGAAACGAGGCCGTCGCCGGTGGTCGAGAAATCCGACAGCACGATATGGCCCGACTGCTCACCGCCAACGTTCAGCCCGTGCGCGCGCATATGCTCCACGACATAGCGGTCACCGACCTTGGTGCGGTGCAATTGCAGGTTCATGTCGCCAAGGAAACGTTCGAGGCCGAGGTTGGACATGACGGTCGAGACGACGCCGCCACCGGCAAGCCGCCCGCTCTGCTGCCAGGATTCGGCGATCAGCGCCATGATCTGGTCGCCATCGACGATCGCGCCGTTCTCGTCGACAATGACGACACGGTCGGCATCGCCATCGAGCGCTATGCCGATATCGGCGCGCACCTCGTGCACTTTCTTCTGCAGGCCGGCGGGGTGGGTCGAGCCGCACTCCTTATTGATGTTGAAGCCGTTGGGTTCGACATTGATGGCGACCACTTCGGCGCCGAGTTCCCACAGCGCCTCGGGCGCCACCTTGTAGGCCGCGCCATTGGCGCAATCGACAACGATCCTGAGGCCCGAAAGCGACATCGAGCGCGGCAAGGTGCGCTTGGCGAATTCGATATAGCGGTCATGGACGCCGTCGACGCGCTTGGCGCGGCCAAGCCCGTCGGAATCGGCGAGTGACAGTTCGATATCCTTGTCGAGCATGCCCTCGATGCGCTCCTCGATCTCGTCGGAGAGCTTGTAGCCGTCGGGGCCGAACAGCTTGATGCCGTTGTCGTAGTAGGGATTGTGCGAGGCCGAGATCATGACGCCGATGTCGGCGCGCAGCGAACGCACCAGCATGGCGACCGCCGGCGTCGGGATCGGGCCGAGCAGGAACACGTCCATGCCCGCGGCGCACAGGCCCGACACCATCGCGTTCTCGATCATGTAGCCTGAAAGCCTGGTATCCTTGCCCAGCACGACGCGGTGACGATGGTTGCCGCGTTGGAACGAAAGGCCGGCGGCCATGCCGACCCGCATGGCGATCTCCGCCGTCATTGGAAACTTGTTGGCACGCCCGCGAATACCGTCCGTGCCGAAGTAATTTCCTGCCATGCTAACCAGTTTCCTCGACAGTTCTTCCCCGGCACGTCATGCCACAATTGGCCAGGGCGTTATGATCACATTGTGTGATTATATGTTACCAATCCTTAGAAAATCATTGTTGTGCACTGCGCACAATATGGCCTCACGCCAACATGCTGGACTGCGGCAGTTCAGTATACCAGTTATGCGAGCCCTTCAGCACAGATGCACCTGGAAAATCTTGCTCGGAAGCCGGCAACGTCCAACAATTTCATCACCTTATAGAGAGGAGCCGACTTTCGGCGATATATACGCAACTTAGCATCTGGCGCAACCGGCCGTTGAGCGTTATTGATTTGCCGGGACGTATCATGGGCTGCTGCAACGGAGAAACGCTATGCTCATCCACCGACTTGCCACTCTGACCGGCCTCGCCGTCGTAACGTTGTTCCTGGCTGCGCCAGCCAACGCGCTGACGATGGCCGAGTGCAGCACGAAGTACAACGCCGCCAAGGACGCGGGGACACTCGCCGGGCAGACCTGGAACCAGTTCCGCAAGGCTCAGTGCGGCACCGACGCCGCGGCCACCACCGATACCAAGGCAGCAGACACCAAGAAGGCAACAGACACCAAGAAGGCAGCTGAAACGAAGCCGGCCAAGACGACCAAGGCGGCCACCGCCGCGGCGGCCGACAGCACGGCCAAGGGCCTGACGGCGAAGGAATGCAGCGCCAAGTACCAGGCGGCAAAGGCCGCCGGTACGCTGAACGGCATGAAGTGGAACGACTTCCGCAAGGCCGAATGCGCCGCCGGCGCATCCGCCGCCGCTGACACCAAGCCGGCAACCACCAAGGCCGCGGCTGCTCCTGCCGACAATGGCGGCAAGGGTCTGACCATGGCTGAATGCAGCACCAAGTACCAGGCGGCCAAGACGGCGAATACGCTGAAGGGCATGAAGTGGAACGACTTCCGCAAGACGGAATGCGGCGCCAGCGCATCCGATGACGATACCGTGCCTGCGCCCAGCGAGGCGAATTACACCAAGGAGCCGGCAAAGCCGACGACGGTTGCGCCCAAGGGCGTCACGTTCCCGTCCGCGATCTCCCCGAAATATGCCAGCGAGACCCCCGGAAAGGGCCGCATGCATACTTGCCTCGACCAGTACTATGCCCTCAAGGACGCAAACGCGCTTGGCGGCCTGAAGTGGATCCAGAAGGGCGGCGGCTTCTACAGCCTGTGCAATGCCAAGCTGAAGGGCTGAGCGACAACGACATCTGAACAACGCAAAGCCCGCGAACCGCAAGGTTCGCGGGCTTTTTCTTGTCAACTGCCGAGCGAGCCATTCCGCCCTCGGTGGCGCCGCCCCTGCCTGCCGGCATCCTCTCCCCGTAGACGGGGAGAGGGGCGCTGTCATCGATGGTTTCGCCAATCGCAAGCGGTGCAAGAAGGGCACCAAGGTTGCGACCAGCCCCTTCTCCCCGTCACTATACGGGGGGTTGAGGAGCGGTCCGCGAAGCGGACGAAAAGCCAATTGCTTGGCTTTTCGAGTGACGAACGCCCGGCGGGGCAATGAGGGCGGCGGCGGCGTCAACAATTGACAGGCATTGAAGCAGGATAGACCGTCAGCAAAAGCCTTCATGAAAAAAAAACGCCGCGGACAAAAGCCGCGGCGTTTCCTGCGAATCAGCCTCTTGGCCCAACTCAGCTCGATGGCTGCGGTTCCATGCCGCCTTCGGGCTCGGGCCCCTTCTTGCGGCGGCCGCCGGACTTCGGCACGGCCGAGCCACGGCTGGGCGGCGTATCGTCGCCGAGGTCGCGGGAAGGCTTGTGGCCGGCGATCAGCTGTTTGATCTCTTCGCCGGAGAGCGTCTCGTATTCGAGCAGCCCTTCCGCCAGCGCGATCCATTCCTTCTTCTTCTTCGTCAGGATGGACTTCGCCGTCGAATAGGCCTCGTCGATCAGGCGGCGCACCTCGGCATCGATGATCTGCGCCGTCTCTTCCGAGACATTCTGCGTACGCGCCACCGAATGGCCGAGGAATACCTCTTCCTGGTTGTCGCCATAGGCGACATGGCCGAGCTTGTCAGAGAAGCCCCAGCGCGTGACCATGGCGCGCGCCAGCTTGGTCGCCTGCTCGATGTCCGAGGAGGCGCCGGAGGTGATGTTCTCCTTGCCGAACTTGAACTCCTCGGCGACGCGGCCACCCATCATGATGGCGAGGCGCGAGATCATGTATTTGTAGCTCATCGAATAGCGGTCGCCTTCCGGCAACTGCATGACCATGCCGAGCGCCCGGCCACGCGGGATGATGGTGGCCTTGTGCAGCGGATCGGCCGACGGCACGTTGAGCGCGAGGATGGCATGACCGGCTTCGTGGTAGGCGGTCAACGCCTTCTCGGCCTGGGTCATGGCCGACGAGCGGCGCTCGGCGCCCATCATGATCTTGTCCTTGGCGTCCTCGAACTCCGCCATGGTCACGAGGCGCTTGTTGCGCCGGGCGGCCATCAGCGCCGATTCGTTGACGAGGTTCATCAGGTCCGCGCCGGAGAACCCGGGCGTGCCACGGGCGACAACCTTGAGGTCGACATTGGGCGCCAGCGGCACGTTGCGCACATGCACCTTGAGGATCTTCTCGCGGCCGACGATGTCGGGGTTCGGCACCACCACCTGGCGGTCGAAGCGGCCCGGACGCAGCAGCGCCGGGTCGAGCACGTCGGGCCGATTGGTGGCGGCGATCAGGATGATGCTCTCGTTGGATTCGAAGCCGTCCATCTCGACCAGCAACTGGTTCAGCGTCTGCTCGCGTTCATCATTGCCGCCGCCGAGGCCGGCGCCGCGATGGCGGCCGACCGCGTCGATTTCGTCGATAAAGATGATGCAGGGCGCATTCTTCTTGGCTTGATCGAACATGTCACGGACGCGGCTGGCGCCGACGCCGACGAACATCTCGACGAAGTCCGAACCGGAAATGGTGAAGAACGGCACATTGGCTTCGCCGGCAACCGAGCGGGCGAGCAGCGTCTTGCCGGTTCCCGGCGGGCCGACGAGCAGCACGCCACGCGGAATCTTGCCACCGAGCCGCTGGAACTTCTGCGGATCGCGCAGGAACTCGACGATCTCCTCGAGGTCTTCCTTGGCTTCATCGACGCCGGCAACGTCCTGGAAGGTGACGCGGCCATGCGCCTCGGTCAAAAGCTTGGCTTTCGACTTGCCGAAGCCCATGGCGCGTCCCGAGCCGGATTGCATCTGGCGCATGAAGAATATCCAGACGCCAAGGATGAGGATCATCGGCAGCCATGAGATGAGATAGCCGAACAGCGAATTGGAACCGTCGGTCTCAGGCCGCGCATTGATGGTGACGTTCTTGTCCTGCAGCCGCGAGACCAGCGACGGATCGCCCGGCGAATAGGTCTGGAAGCCGCTGGCATTGTCCGAGTAGGTGCCGGTGATGCGGGCGCCCGCAATGGTCACCGTCTTGACACGGCCCGCCGCGACATCCTGCAGGAACTGCGAATAAGGCACATCGCTCGAAGCCCCACGCGTCTGCGGCGTCTGGAACAGATTGAACAGGGCAATGAGCAGGACCGCTATGATCGCCCAGAGCGCGAGGTTGCGATAATTCGGATTCATCAATTGTCCCGTTGGCGTCCGCAGGGCGGACACGCGTCATGAGAGGAAACTTGGGCCTAACATAGGGAGAGCGCCTCCCCTTGCCAAGCAGAACAGCACGTCTGGGTTAAGCTTTCGCCCATCATCAACCGGCACTGTGGCCGCTGAAAGGCAGGGCGGGAAGCGGCGCCGCGCCGATCAGCCCGGCAACAGCCCGCGCCGGCGCCAAATCGAAGGACGGCAGGAACCGTGCAAAAGGCGCCACGATTGGTCGGGCCTCAACCACCGTGAGCGCCCGGCCATCCCCCGGCGAACCAGGGCATTCACCGGGTCGCCACAAGGCCGGCTCGGCGGCGAACGCGGCGCGCATCAGGCTTGGCGGGGTTTCGCCTTCGCCAACGGCCAGCCGCTTGGCTGCTGCCGCCCCGAACGGGGCGATCAACAATGCGCCGCTGCCGTCGTTCAACGTAATGCAGCGGCGGCCATCCCAGACGACGCTGCCGGTAGCTGCGGCGGCGGCCGGCAAGCCACGCGCCTCGCGGCGCAGGAAGAGGCCGGCGCGCCGGTAATCGACAACCGTCCGCGACAATGTGGCGCAAAGAAATCCGGCCTTCAGCCGGTCGAACAGCGCCTCGCCGCGGGCCTGATCCGGCAGGAAGGCAGCCCCGCCGGTCGTCGCCAGCAGAAGGCGCAACGCATAGACGGCAGCCCGGTCCTTGCCGGCCTTCAGCAGGCCCGGGTCAAGGCGGATGAGCCCAGCCGCCGGCTGGGTTGCGAGATCACGAATCAAGTCCGCGGCGTCGAGACCAAGCTGGGTGCGCGCGCTGCCTTCACGGGCGGCCAGCGCCAGGGCAGCGTCGACGCGTTGCGCACCGTTCCCATCCTTGAGCGCCGCCCGCATGCGCGGCCGCTCGAAAGCCTCGTTGGCATTGGTCGGGTCGTCGGCCCAGCCGACGCGTCGATGCCGCAGGACATCGCGCAGTGCCTCGCGCCGAACCCCGAGAAGCGGCCGCACGATCCAGGTGCGCCAGTCATACAGGGTGGCCGGCGCCATGCCGGCAAGCCCCCGGCCAGCCGTGTCGGCATGGCCTCGGCCCTCGTCAAGGGCCAGTCCTTCCTCGCGTGCTTGCCGCATCAGCACCGTTTCCGCCTGGTCGTCGGCGGTATGGCCGGTCAGGATCAGGCCGATGCCTTCCGCCTGCGCGGCCTCGGCCAGCAGCCGGTAGCGCGCTTCCCGCGCCGCGGCGGGCAGACCGGCCGACGGCTTGCGTCCCGACCATGTCAGGATGCGATGCGGAATTGCATATGTGGTGCACAGCCTCGACACCGCCTGCGCTTCCGCCGCCGAACCAGGTCGCAGATCGTGATCGATCGTCACCGCCAGCAGCTTCGTTGCCGGCGCGACACGATCGAGATGTTGTTTGAGAAGGAGGAGCAGGGCGGTCGAGTCGCTGCCGCCGGACACGGCCGCAACGGCGCCGCTGGTAAAATCGATATGCGAAAAAAGGTTGGTCGAAAGATCAGGCTCGATGTCGAGCATCAGCAGGCAGCCAGAGCCTTCTCCTGCTTGACGCGTTCCTTGAGCGCACCGGAAATATCGGGATAGCGTTTGCCGATCTCGCTGAAGGTGGCGCAGGCCACGTCATGCTGCTTGAGGCCGACCAGTGACACGCCGAGCTTCAGCAACATGTCGGGAGCCTTCTTGGCCTTCGGGTAGTCCTTGCTGGCGGCGAGGAAGGTCTCGGCAGCGTCGCGGTACTTCTGCTGGCCAAGCAGCGATTCGCCCAGCCAGTAATGCGCATCAGCCGCCTTCGCATCCCGGGGGAAGCGGGCGATATGGTCGCGAAAGCCCTGCTCGGCGGTGCTGTAATCGCCAGACAGGATGAACTGATAGGAGTTGCGGTAGAGTTCTTCGGGATCGTTGGTGGAGGGCAGTGCCGCGACCACCGTGCCGTCGGACTTACCGGCCTTGGCCGGGGCGCTGGTGGCCGGGGCGGCGTCTTGCGCCGGCGCCGCCGCCTGGGTGTTGCCGCCGGCATCGATCACATTGCCATTCTTGTCGACGGTGATGCTGCCGAAGGTCTTTTCCGGCGCTCCCGTGCCGGGAATAACCTTGCCGGGGTCACCATCGGGTGATTCGACGATGACGTCCTCGACCGTCTTGCCCCCTGTGGACTGATTATTGCCGGGCGCGGTGCCGGCATCGGCCGGCGCCTGGATTGCCGGAGCCGCCGCCACGTCGGTGTTGGTATCGGTGGCGGCGTCCGATTTCTTCTGAGCCGGAGGCTGTCCGCCCTGCGCGCCACCTTGTGAGCCGCCTTCAAGCTGCTGGAAGCGGAACTCATTGTCTTCCTGCTGCTTGCGGATCTGCTCCTGCATTTGCAGGACCTGGAAATTGAGTTCCTCGATCTTGCCGTTCATCTGGCGCAGTTGCTCTTCGAGCGCGGTCACACCGGTGCCGCTCTGCTGAGCCAGCTGCACCTGATCCGGCTGCTTCTTTTCGCCAAAAATGCCGGGCAACTCGATCGTCGGCAGGTGAAAGGAAAAGCCGCTGTCGGTTGATTGCCCTGTGCCGCTTGCCAGTGCGGTGACGCCTGATAGGAGCAGCAGCGCAAGCGTGCCGCTCAGAACCGATCTCAAATGCATGTGCCTCTCGCCGTGAATCGTTAGCTTGTTCGCGCTTCCAATCAAAGTGGGACCGGCCAAGCGCCCTCGGCTCATAGCAGGACCCGAGACTTCGGCCAAATTTTGTTTCGGGCGGCCAGATACGAAAAAGGCGGCCCAAAGGCCGCCTTTCGCATGGGTATGTTGCATTTTTGCCGCTACGCCGCCGCGCGTTCTCTTGACGCGCCGGCAAGGCTCGCGATGCCTCAGGAACCGGCGCCGCTGAGCGTGGTGACCGCGCGGCGGTTCTGCGACCAGCAGGAGATGTCGTCGCAGACCGCGACCGGACGCTCCTTGCCGTAGGAGATGGTCTTGAGGCGGCTGGCCGAGACACCCTTGGCGACGAGGAAGTCGCGGGTGGCGGCGGCGCGGCGGGCGCCAAGCGCCAGATTGTATTCGCGCGTGCCGCGTTCGTCGGCATGGCCTTCGATGACGATGGCATACTGCTTGTACTGGTTCAGCCACTGCGCCTGGCGCGAAAGCGTCGTCTGTGCGTCGGCACGGATCGAGGTCGAGTCCGTATCGAAGAAGATGCGGTCGCCGATGTTGACGGTGAAATCCTGCGCCGAACCGGGCGTTGCCGCGCCAGCGCCGTTGAGGCCAAGATCAGCGGCGCTGTTCGGCGTCTTCTTCGACGCGCAACCGGCGATGGCGAGCATCGCCACCAGTGCGATCATGACCGGGTTTCTGGTAAGTGCTGCGATACGGCCCATGCCGCCTCTCCTTCGTATTTCGAGTGATTTCGTTGATCACCCAGTAACCACGTTTGGGTTAACCGGCATTCAAGAAACACGGTTAAATTTTGGTTTAGGCTGGCTTAGGCTGCCCGTCCGCAACCTCTTGATCCGGGCCACAGTTGGCGCGGACCCTAGGCGGAAATGCGGCCAAAACGCGACCAATGCATGGAAAAGGGGCCGAAACGGCCCCTTTTCAGCATGTGTGGCAATTCAGCCGAACCTATTCCAGCAACGGCGACCATGCCGGGTCCGAAGCGAAATTCGCCGTCGGGATCGATTGCTCGTTGCGGCCGGTGAGATCGACCGAAACCAGTTTGGGGCCACCGGCGGAATCACGGAAGAACATCAGCACCCGGCCGTTCGGCGCCCAGGTCGGCCCTTCCTGCTGGAAGCCCGAAGACAGGATACGCTCGCCCGAGCCATCGGTCTTCATGACGCCGATCTGGAATTCGCCACCAGTCTGCTTGGTGAAGGCGATGAGATCGCCGCGCGGCGACCACACCGGCGTTGAATAGACGCCGTCGCCGAAGGAGATGCGGGTCTGGCCCGAACCGTCGGCGCCCATCACGTAGATCTGCGCGCGGCCGCCACGGTCGGAGGTGAACACCACCTTGCTGCCGTCAGGGGAATAGGATGGCGACGTGTCGATGGCGATCGAGTTGGTCAACCGCGTCGTCGAGCGACTTCTGAGGTCCATGGCGAAGATGTTGGAATTGCCGTCGTCGCGCAGCAGGCTCATGATCACCTTCTGGCCATCGGGCGAGAAGCGCGGCGCAAAGGTCATGCCCGGGAAATTGCCGACCAGTTCGCGCTGGCCGGTCTCGATCTGCAGCAGGTAGACCCGCGGCTGGCCGCTCTCATAGGACATGTAGGTGATTTCCTGCCGGTTCGGCGAGAAGCGCGGCGTCAGCACGATCGACTTGCCGTCCGAGAGATAGCGGACATTGGCGCCGTCCTGGTCCATGATGGCAAGGCGCTTCTTGCGCGCGTTCTTGGCCCCGGATTCGTCGATAAAGACGACGCGGGTGTCGAAATAGCCCTTTTCACCGGTCAGCCGTTCGTAGATGGCGTCGGCGATGATATGGGCGACCCGCCGCTGGTTGGCGTCGTTGGCGAAGAACTGCTCGCCGGCCATCTGCTGGCCGGCAAAGGTGTCCCACAGCCGGTACTGGGCGCGGATACGGCCGTCCGCTTCCTTGCTGACGCTGCCGGTGACCAGCGCCTGCGCGTTGATGACCTTCCAGTCTTCGAAACGCGGCGCCGCATCCGGATTGGTGATCTTTTCGATGAAGGCGCTCTTGTCGATCGGCGCGAACAGACCCGAGCGCTTGAGGTCAGCAGTGACGATCTGGGAAATCTGGGCGCCAAGCGCATCGCCACCCTGGAAATCCGTGATGGCGATCGGTAGCGGCTCGACATTGCCCTTGTTGACGTTGAGTTCGACGAGCGCCCATGCCGGCATGGGAACTACTGCCGTCATGCCCACCGCCATCGCTGCAATCGTCAGGAGCGGCTTGAGGAAAGATCTCATATCTTCTCGCTTCTCTTCATTGACTGTTTGGACGCCAGGCCTAGAGGCCGAGCATTTCCCTTGGATCGAACGTGACCCGGATGTCGGACCAGATGTCTTGTTTTCCGGCGGGAACCTGCAGGCCGGCCATGTCGCATTTCTGAACCGCGCGCACCGCGCTTTCATCGAACTGCCGGTTGCCGCTCGATTTTTCGACGGACGGGCGGCCGTCAAGCTTGCCGGAGGTGTTCAGATTGAAGCGGACCACGACGATGAAATTCTCCGAGCCCTCCAGACCGGCCGGCAAGGTCCAGCAACCACCCAACTGACTTTCCAAGGCCCCCTGCTCCGATTTCGAAAGCTTCTGGCCCTGATCCTTGTCCCCGCCGAGCGATGACTGCTGGGTCGAGCGCTTGGCGCCGCCGCCAGACGGCTTCTGCTTGTCCAGCAGGGCCGAAATCTCGTCGGCGTTGAACTGCTTGTCGTCCGACTTGGGCTTGGATGACGCTTCCTTGACAGGCTTGTCGGCATCCTTGCGCTCCGGCGCCTTGGCGCTTTCGGCCTGCGCCGGCTGCGGTTTCGGCCGCGCTTCCGGCGCGGGCGCCGAGTTCGGCAGTTGTGTCTCTTCGGTGGGTGGATCCTTCGCTATGGCCTCGGCGACGGCATCCGGCTTGACCTCGGGCGTCGGGTCAATCGCCGCGGTCTTGTCCTGCGGCGGTGTCGGCGCCGGCTGCTTGGCCGGTGTCGGCTTGGGGTCCGTCTGCTTGACCGGCTCGGGCTTGACCTCTTCCTTGGGCGTCGGCGCCGGCGCCACTTCCGTCGCCGGAATGGGCTTGGGCTTTTCCTGCGGCTTCGGCACGTCCTCGGTCTTCGGCTTCTCGACCGGGGTCGGCGCCGGCGGCGGAGCCGACGTCATGTCGACGGGCTTCGGCTTGGCCTCGGGCGTTATCGGCTTTTCGGTGTCGACTGTGTTCTCACCGACCTTCTGGGCGTCCGGCACAATGTCCGGGCGCTGGGTCGGCAGAGGGGCCGGCTTTTCATGCATCACGGCCTTCTTGTCGCCCTGCAACGTCTGCGCGACAGCCTCCATCGGCACGATGTCGACCGAGACCGACTCGACGTCGGCGGTCGGAAGCGCAGCCGGTGCCGACAGCGTGAGCAGGCCGAAGGCCAGCACCGCCGCATGCAAGATCACCGAAGTGGTGAGGCCGGTCCTCATTTTTCGTCTACTGATCCTGTTCCTGCAGTGAAACCAGGCCGATATTCTTGTAGCCAGCGGCCGAAATGCGGGCCATCACCTTCATCGCCGTGCCATAGTCGGTGGACTTGTCACCGCGGATGAAGATGCGCTCTTCGTAACCAGTCTTCGAGATGGCCTGCAGCTTCGCCACCAGCTCCTCGATCGGAATTTCGGTTTCCTGGAGATAGATCTGGCCAGCGGCGTTGATCGAAACGGTGATCGGCTGCGTGTCGGCGTTCATTGCCTTGGCCTGCGTGTCCGGCAGGTCGATCGGCACGCCGACCGTCAACATTGGCGCCGCGACCATGAAGATGATCAGCAGAACCAGCATCACGTCGACCATCGGCGTGACGTTGATTTCCGACATCAATGCATGGTGACGGCCGCGCCGCCTGTGGCCGCGCCCGCCGCGCCCCGCCATGCCTACGGACATACCCATCTTTCGTGCTCCTCAGGCCTTAGGCGCGACTTTTTCATCGATTTGGCGCGAGAGTATGGCGGAGAACTCGTCGGAGAACCCTTCCATGCGCACCGCGATCTTGCTCGCGTCGGACGACAGCTTGTTGTAGGCGATGACGGCCGGGATGGCGGCGAGCAGGCCGATGGCCGTCGCCAGCAACGCTTCGGCAATGCCGGGCGCGACCACCGCGAGGCTGGTGTTCTTGGACCCGGCGATCGCCTGGAACGATGTCATGATACCGATGACGGTGCCGAACAGGCCGATGAAGGGTGCCGCCGAGCCGGTGGTGGCGAGGAAGCCGAGGCGCCCCTCCAGCTTTTCCATTTCGCGGGTCAGCGCCAGGTCCATCGCCTTGTCGATGCGGGTCTGCAGCCCGAGTGGCGTTTTCGCGCCCTTCTCGAAGCTCTTCTTCCACTCGCGCATCGCAGCCACGAAAATGGCGCCCATACCGGTGGTCTTGCGGTCGGCAAGTGTCCGATAAAGCTCCTCCAGCGACTGCCCCGACCAGAACACCTGCTCGAAACGGTTGAGCGCCAGCCGCATGCGGGCATAGGAAACGAGCTTGTCGACAATGATCGCCCAGGTCCAGACCGAGGCGCAGAGCAAGCCGATCATGACCAGCTTGACCACCCAGCTGGCCTGCATGAACAGCGCCCAAATCGACAATTGCGCGCCCGGTTCGGCGAGTGCGATATTTTCCATGGTAACGTCCTTAAGATTTTCCGGGCAAAGCTGGCGGCTGGCCCATGGGCATCCCTTGTGGTCGGTTCGCACGAAGCTACCGGAACAACCCCAAACTGCGCCGTCCGCGGCCTTTTCGGGGCAAATATTGGTGAAAGGAAGGCGCTGAATCCCGCCAATCTTCACCAATCTCTTCATGAACCGTTATGGTTAAGGATGGGTTAGTGAATAAGGCGCGGCGCATTGCCGCGCCCGTCAGGCACCGAACCAGCCTGCGCCAACTCATCCGCCGTTCAAAAGGTGGGTTGGGGTTCAGGTCAGACCGGCATCACCTGAATATCAGCACACCTTGGGCATGAACGCTGCCACCCATTCCCTGGGAAAGCGCCTTGGCCGGCCATTCTCGCCGATGATCGCGGCTTCGACCCTTGCCTCCACCAGCACTTCGTCGCCGCGTTTGAGCTGCTGAGCCATGGAGATGCGCGCGCCGGAAATGTCCTCGGTGCGGGTGTCGATGGTCAGGATGTCGTCGATGCGGGCGGGGCCGCGAAAATCTATCTCCATGCGACGCACCACCCAGACGATCTTCTCGCCATGCTTGCCGTCGGCAAGCTCGGTATGATGCACGCCGGTCAGCCTGAGATAGTCGGAGCGGCCGCGTTCGAAGAATTCGAGGTAGCGTGCGTGGTAGACGACGCCGGAGAAATCGGTGTCGGCGTAGTAGACCCGCGCCATCAGCCGGTGGCCGAACGCCGTCAGCGCGCCGGAAAGCCCTGCCAGCAATGTCGCCGATTCACCATGATCGCCCATTGCGCTTCCTTTTTCAGTGCCGACAAGGCACCTGTTCCCCGCGAGACACCGCATCGGATGGCACTGTTGACGGCGATGATCAAGACCTTGATGGCGGCGCTGTTCGTGCTGGTGGCTCTGGCGCTGCCGGGCCAGGCGGCAACCTTCTCGATGAAGCGCGGCCTCAACCTCGACCAATGGACGACCTGGCCGGACGAGGATCGATGGGGCGATGCCAAGGCCATCCTGCCCTATCCGGAGTGGCGCAAATTCCTCAAGGACGATGATCTCAGGGCGCTGAAGGACGCCGGCTTCGATTTCCTGCGCATGCCGGTCGACCCGTCGCCTTTCCTCTCCGCCCAGACGGTGGCCTTGCGTGACGACCTCTATGCCACCGTGCTGGATTCGGTGCGCATGATCAACCGCGCCGGCTTGAAGGTGATCGTCGACATGCATCTGATTCCGGCCGGCGACAGCCGCAAGATCGGCATGGCGCAGGTGATGGACGACCCGCAAACCTTCGACCTCTATGTCGACGTGGCGCGCAGGATGGCACGCACGCTGGCCGGCGAAGATCCCAGCCAGGTTGCCTTCGAACCGATGAACGAACCGATCCTCGACTGCGACAGCAACGGCACCAGCCTGTGGCCGGACCGTCAGCGTAAACTGTTCGCGGCGGCGCGCTCCTCGGCCACGAAGCTGACCCTCGTGCTGACCGGCGCCTGCTACTCCGCCGCCAGCTCCCTGGAAAAGATCGACCCGAAGGCTATCCCCGACGACAATGTCATCTGGACCTTCCACTCCTACGATCCGTTCCTGCTCACCCATCAGGGCGCCACCTGGGCTGGTGATTTCATTCCCTATGTAACCGGCCTGCCCTATCCGCTGACCGCTGTGCCGCAGGCACAACTCGACGTGACGCTCGACACCATCCGCGCCAGGATCAAGGCCGAGGCGCCATGGACACGGCAGAGCGGCCTGCTTGCCTATCTCGACGAACAGGTCGCCAGCATGGACAGTCCCGACAAGCTGCTTGGCCTGATGGACGCGCCGTTCAAGAAGGTCGAGGCATGGGCGAAGCTCAACGGCATCAAGCCGGAAAACATCACGCTCGGCGAGTTCGGCATGATCCGCCAGGAATATGGCAACGCCTATGTGATGCCCGCCGAATACCGGGCCGCCTATGTCAGGGATATGATCGCGCGCGCCGAAGCGCACGGCTTCTCATGGTCAGTGTGGAGCTTTGGCGGCGCGTTCGGCATTGTCGACGCCTTCAACGGCGACAAGGCCGAGCCGAACGTGATGGACGTGATCCGAAGCCTGCCCTGAAAGCTCGGACCCCGGGTCGGCCGAGGTCGATCGACAGGATTTCAGGGCGAACGCCGAAACGCACCGGCAATATGCTGAAGCCGAGCCCGCCCGAGACGATCGGGTTGCGGTTATTTGCGACGACATGACCGTAAGCACACCGGCCTAAAGCATGCCGCTCAACAGGGCTCCGATTTTGAGGCAACGACATGCATAGAGACGAAGAGTGAACCTGTGCCCGATCGCTCGGGCCGCTACTCTTCCTGGAATAGGTTGATCTGCTGCTGCGCCAGATCCTTCGGCGCGTCGAGGCCGAGATGCCGCCAGGCATTGGCCGTCAGCATGCGACCGCGCGGCGTGCGCTGGATGAACCCTTGCTGGATCAGATAGGGCTCGATGATGTCCTCGATGGCGTCGCGCGGCTCGGACAGGCCGGCGGCGATCGTCTCGATGCCAACGGGCCCACCGCCGAAATTGCGGGCGATCATCGACAGGTAGCGGCGGTCGAGTGCGTCGAGGCCGAGCGCATCGACCTCCAGCCGGGTCAAGGCCTCGTCGGCGATCTGGCGGTTGACATGGCCATCGCCAGCGACGGACGCGAAATCGCGCACGCGGCGCAGCAGCCGGCCGGCGATGCGTGGCGTGCCGCGCGCGCGCCGCGCGATCTCCAGTGCGCCGTCGTCGCCGAGCGGCATTTGCAGGATGCGGGCACCGCGCCGCACGATCTGCTCCAGTTCCTCGACCGAGTAGAAGTTGAGCCGTACCGGAATCCCGAAACGGTCGCGCAGCGGATTGGTCAGCAGGCCGAGCCGCGTGGTGGCGGCGACGAGAGTGAAGCGGGCCAGGTCGATCTTGACCGAACGCGCAGCCGGTCCCTCGCCGATGATCAGGTCGAGCTGGAAATCCTCCATCGCCGGATAGAGGATTTCCTCCACCGCCGGGCTCAGCCGATGGATCTCGTCGATGAACAGCACATCGCCCTCTTCGAGATTGGTGAGCAGTGCGGCGAGATCGCCGGCCTTGGCGATGACCGGGCCGGAGGTCGAGCGGAAATTGACGCCGAGCTCGCGCGCCATGATCTGCGCCAGCGTCGTCTTGCCGAGACCGGGTGGTCCGACGAACAGCACATGGTCGAGCGCCTCGTTGCGGCCCTTGGCGGCCTCGATGAACACTTTGAGATTGGCCCGCACCGCCGCTTGGCCAACGAAATCGTCGAGCGTCTGCGGCCGCAAGGTCTGCTCGGCATCCTCGCCGCGTTTTTCGGGCGCAACCAGGCGGGGCGACAGGCTCATGCTGCCTTCCTTGCACATGGCAGGGAGCCGGACAAGCGAGCTCTCACCGCGCCAGTTCCTTCAGCCCGAAGCGGATCAGCTTCGGCGCATCGGCATCCTCGCCCGCCGTCTTCAGTGCCGCCGCCACCGCATTGGCCGCAGTGTCGCGCGAATAGCCGAGATTGACCAGGGCCGACACGGCATCGGTGATCGGCGCCGATGCGACGCCTTCGCCGAGCTCCTGCTTCAGGCCGATGGTGCCCGAGGCGGAGCCAGCATAGGCCGGCGCCTTGTTCTTCAATTCGGTGACGATGCGCTCGGCGACCTTCTTGCCGACGCCGGGCGCGCGGGAAACCATGGCGATATCACGCAGTGCAATGGCATTGGCGAGATCGGCCGGCGCCAGCGTCGACAGGATGGCCAGCGCCACCTTGGCGCCGACCCCTTGCACATTGCTCATCAGCAACCGGAACCACTCGCGCTCCAGCTGCGACTGGAAGCCGTAGAGGCGCAGCATGTCCTCGCGCACATAGGTCTCGATGAACAGCACCACCGCTTCGCCCGGCGCCGGCAGCGCCGCCAGCGTGCGTGCCGAGCAATAGGCCACGTAGCCGACGCCATGGATATCGACGAGGCAGTGGTCCTCGTCGATCTCGTCCAGCGTGCCCTTGAGCTTGCCGATCATGCTTGATGACCCCTCACGCCAGCATTGCCATCCGGTAGGCCACGCTCTGCCGGTGATGCGCATGGCAGATGGCGATGGCCAGCGCGTCGGCGGCATGTTCGGTATCGAAAGTGGCTTTCGGCAACAGCACTTTCACCATCATGTGGATCTGCTTCTTGTCGCCGTGGCCGACGCCAATCACCGCCTTCTTGACGGCGTTGGGAGCATATTCGGCAACAACAAGGCCGGCACGCGCCGGCACCAGCATGGCTACGCCGCGCGCCTGGCCGAGCTTCAGCGTTGCCACCGCGTCCTTGTTGACGAAGGTCTGCTCGACGGCCGCTTCGTGCGGCATCGCGCTGTGCAGGATTTCGGCGAGCCCGTCATGCAGCTGGCACAGCCGTGTCGCCAGCGCCGCCTTGTCGTCGGAACGCACGGTGCCCGAGGCGACGAAGCGCAATGAATTGCCGAGGCTCTCGACGATGCCCCAGCCGGTGCGCCTGAGCCCCGGATCAATACCGATGATGCGAATCGCTTCCCCCATCCGCCAACTTTACCTCCGGCGGACAGCGATGCCAGCGAAATGTGAACAAACCAGAAACAACAACTCTTGCAACAGCCCCACAGGGTGTTCGAGAACTTGCTCCGAGGAGACAGATGGGGTGGTTTTCGAGATCCTAAGCGGAGCTGAAGTCCGTATGCACCGGATGCGAGAAAAGCCCGGTCAGGTGTCCGTCAGAGCAGACTTGTCATGCAGGCTATCAGCCGCGGGCGAAAGCCGTGTTCAGCAGGCTGATCTGGTCGGAAACCGGGTTGGGGCGGCGTCCCATCGGTTGCATGTCGACCACGGCGCCATCGCCATAGATCTCCTCGTCCATGCGGCGCACCAGTGCCTGCAGGCGAAGCGAGCGGTTGACGAGATCGAGGAAATCCTTGGGCAGTTCGGCCCAGCCGGCGGCTTCGTCGTGGGCTGAAGCGGTATCGAGACGAACCTTGGACTTTTCGGAAGCAACCTGATCGCGGGTCATCTCGCCGGAATTCGCCGCGCGCTGCAAAAGCAGCCAGGACGCAACCTGCATCAGCCTGGTGGTCAGCCGCATCGATTCGGCCGCATAGAGCGTGGCCGCCAGCCTGGACAGTTTCTTCGCTTCGGCCCGGCCCTTGCCGTCGAGATATTCGGCCGCTTGCTCGACCAGGCCCATGCCTTCCTGGTAGAGCGGCTTGAAGGATTGCGAGAAAACCCGGCGCTCCGCCAATTTGACGGTTTTCGCACTGCCCTTCGAAGGCTCGTTCATCGCTACGCCCCTGCACTTGCAACCGGCCGATTCGGCTTACTGCCGATACCCCCGGCACCCTGATGAGTGAAGCTTGAAAATGCGCTTCGTCACCGGTGAAGGCAAGCACATGTTTAACAGAAGGTTAACGGCGACCCGATGCCGGACGTCCCTGGAACGCGGACAAAAAAAGAGCCGCGGATAAGGCGGCTCTCAGGAGTTTAACAGGGAGGCGTCAAACAAAGTGGCTCCAACCACTCGGTAAGAATCCAGATCACTGGATGAACATAGTAAACACCTGTAAAGCCTAATGAAGCCTTAACCGTGCGATTGTTTTTCGACCGAACCCCGCCGCTCTGTGCCGTAACAGCATAGAACCGGATCCTGTTTCAGGCCCAGAGCCTGTTTCGGAAGTCGCTGTGGCGAGTCATGTGATGGTGGTTTCGAGAACCGGAGCGGAGCGGATATTTAAGTCCGCGAGCACCGGAAACGCAGAAAACGCCATCAGATGGCCGCCAGAGTAGAGTTTCCAAACAGGCTCTCGGCTCAGGCCTTCTTCCAGACCGCCGGCAAGGCGATGAAGGCAAACAGCAGCATGGCCGCGTAGAAGCCCATCGAAGAGGCCGCCACCAGCGGTTCGATCGCGGCATTGCCCGCGAGCAGGAAATACAGGCCGATCAACAGGCCGATGCCGCTGATTGCGGTCAGCCAGAAATGGATGACGGCGAGCGTCTTTTGCCCGATCGCCGGAAACAGATGGTAGAAGAAGGCGAATACCGCCGACATCAGCCATCCGGCGACCATCGTGTGAGCGTGGGTCGGCATCTGGCCATGATCATGGCTGATCGCCATGTGCAGGCCGAGCGCCATTCCGCACAGCGCATAGATGATGGCCAGCGTGAAGAAATTTCGTGCTACCCCTTGCATAATGTTCCCCCGAATTGCCTTTTCCCGTCTGCGGGAATGGGTTGATCGTCAGGCGATTGTTTTCGCCACCGGGCTCCCGGCATCGGCGCACTAGCATCGGCAATGTTTCCGGACGATGTCGCGCCAACCCCTCCCGACACTTCATGTATTAGCAGAAAACCTGGCAACGCATTTGCTATCTCGGCGGCTTCGTTCGCCGGGCGGGGATCTGAAACAGAGCCGGCTTTTTCGCGACATCGTTCCGAAACAGGGGCGGCGCTAAACGCCCGCTCCTCTGATGGCAGGTGCAAATCGTGCCCCGCCGCAACCCACCAGAACACCCCAGGAGCAACCCATGGATTGGTATTCCATCGTCAAATTCCTCCACGTCGTCTCGGCCATTCTGTGGGTCGGGGGCGGTTTCGTGCTGTTCCTCCTCGGCGTGCTTGCCGAGCGCGCGGGCAATATCGAGGAAAAGTTGCAGGCGATGCGCGCCAGCGGGCAGCTGGGCGGCAGGTTCTTCGCGCCGATGTCGATGCTGACCCTGATCTTCGGCCTCATCATGTGCGGCTTCTGGGTCGGCTTCTCCGATCTGTGGATCGTCATCGGCCTTGTCGGCTACGCGACAACCTTTTCGATCGGCATGTTGATCTTCAAGCCGACCGGCGAACGCATGGGCGCGATGATCGCCAAGGAGGGCATCACGCCCGCGGTCCTTGCCATCGGCCAGCGCATGATGAGCGCGGCGCGCTTCGACTATGCAGTGATGCTGGTGATCATCGCCGACATGGTGCTCAAGCCGACCGCGCATGACATCGGCATCCTTGCCGGCATGGTGCTGGTCGTCGTGGTGGGCGCCATGCTGGCCTTCGGCGGCAACCGTCGCCTCGTGCCGAGCGCCGCCTGACGGCGCCGTGATGGTTGGGGCGGCTGTGCAGCCGCCTCACCTTTTACATCAGGCCGGCAATGCCGTCCCACAACAGCTTCACCGCCACGACCGCCACGGTCGCGTAGGTGAAGGGATAGAAGGTTTCCGGCCGCATCCGCCGCACCAGCCACGCCCCTGCGATGGTCGACAGCGGCGCCAGCGGCATCAGCACCGCCGACGCCGTCAGATTGGCGGTGTCGAACTGGCCAAGCGCGAAATAGGGAATGAGCTTCAGCGCATTGGTGGCGGCAAAGAAGATCGCGGCGGTGCCCGACAACACCTTGGGGTCGAGCCGGATCGGCAAGGCGTAAACCTGGAAGGGCGGGCCGCCGACATGGGCGACGAAGCTGGTGAAGCCGGCCACGATACCCCAGACCGCGGCGGCCGCGCGGTTGGGCGCGACCGCATGGTCGGCGCCATGACGAAACTGCAAATAGAGCCAGCGCAGGACGAAGATGATGGCGACGGCGCCGACGATCAGCCGCACCGCCTCTTCGGTGACGAGTGCGGCTGTCAGCCAGCCGAGGCCGATACCAATGACGGCGCCCGGCATCATGTCGACCAGCATCTTGCGATCGTAGACGCCCCACCATGTCCATACCGACACGATGTCCATCAGGCACAGGATCGGCAGCAGGATGGCCGCCGCCTGCACCGGCGGCATGGTCAGCGCCATCAGCGGCACGCCGATAAAACCGACAGCACCGCCAAAACCACCCTTGGACAGGCCGACCAGAATGACCGCCGGAATGGCGGCCGCGTAGAACCACGGATCGAGAAGCAGGCCTGACATGGGGAAGGGCTGGGCTGGAGGGAAGGCGCGTCAACGCTTGAATAACCCAGAATTCTGCACTGGGCGACAGCAAATATGTGCACAGCCGCAGCGTCGTGGTTGCGAAGGCTCGCTCGGCAGCCGGAACAGCGTTCTGCCGCCTCAGGATGCCGGCAACACCCCTGCCCGGTCACGCGGTGAAGCAGCAGCAAGCGGTGGCGGCCGCCGTCGGATCGGCTGCGCCTTGATGATAGCGGTGCTTGTCTCGGCCTTGTCGGCGATGCGGTCAAGAATCCCGTCGAGGTCACCGATTGAGCGCACGAACAGCCGCGCGACAAAGCAGTCATCGCCCGTCACCTTGTCGCATTCGCCGAACTCCGGGATCTCCTCGATCAGCTTCTGGACGATATGCAGCTTGCCCGGCAGGGGCCGGATGCGCACGATCGCCTGCAAGGTATAGCCGAGCGCCAGCGGATCGATCTCGACGGTGAATGCCCGGATGACGCCGCGCTCCTCAAGCCGGCGAAGCCGTTCCGAAACGCTTGGCGACGACAGCCCGACTTGGGCAGCCAGTTCCTTCAAGGAGGTTCGCGCATCCTTGACCAGGATTTCGAGCAGACGTCGGTCAAGATCGTCCAGCATTTTACATTCCTCACAATTTCGTAGCCATAGCCTAATATAATTAGGTTTATCGGCCATGTCACCTATCATATGAGATGGAAAGCTCCGGCACCGCATGAGATCATACCGGCTCAACTGGTTCGGAGGTTTGTTGTGAACGATACGGTACGCGGCACGGCCGAAATGTCGGCCGCAATGGCGATCCTGGGAACGATCGGATGGTTCGTCGTCCTGTCAGGCCAGCCGATCATGGATGTGGTGTTCTGGCGTTGCGCCTTCGGCGCGCTGACGCTGCTCATCATCTGCGCCGGCCTCGGCTTGCTGCGCAACCGGCTATCGCTACGCGTCATCGGCTTCGCCGCGCTCGGCGGCGTCGCCATCGTCGTCAACTGGCTCCTGCTTTTCAGTGCGTTTTCGCGCGCGTCGATTTCGATCGCCACCGCCGTCTACAACACGCAGCCCTTCATGCTGGTCGGCTTCGGCGCGCTCTTCTTCGCCGAGCGGCTGACCCTGACGAAGCTGACATGGCTCGCCATCGCCTTCGCCGGCATGGTGCTGATCGTGCAGGCCGCTCCTGACCCCGGCGATGTCGGCACGAACTATTTCGCCGGCATCGTCATGGCGCTGGGCGCGGCCTTCTTCTGGGCCGTCGCCGCCATCGTCACCAAGAAGCTCAAGGGCACGCCGCCGCACCTGATCGCACTCATCCAGGTCTGTGTCGGCGTCGTCATGCTGGCGCCCTTCGCCAATCTTGCGCATCTTCCAGCCGACCCATGGAGTTGGGCCATGCTGGCGACGCTCGGCATCGTCCACACCGGGCTGATGTATATCCTGATGTATGGCGCCATCCAGAAGCTGCCGACGTATCTGCAGGGGTCGCTGTCCTTCATCTATCCCGTCGTCGCCATTCTGGTCGATGTCACCGCCTTCGGCCATCGGCTGCATCTGAGCCAGATCGCCGGCGCCGGCGCCATCCTGATCGCCGCGGCAGGCATGAATCTCGGCTGGACGCTGTGGAGATCAAAAACGCCGGTCGCGAGCCCGCACCCCGTCAGGTAAAGCGACCCGCCGGCTATCTGGCGGTCAGAGCCGCGCGATCCCGTCTGCCCGCCTGTTCAAAGCGGGCACTTTGCTCTATGCCGCAATCCAACCATCTTCGCCCGGCATAGGCGAAACCCGGGATCGAAGAACCATGAATGACGCCACGCCCCCCAATCGCTGCCGCATCGTGCTGATCGCGCCGCCCGGTGTGCCGGCTGCCCGTATCGCGGCCGCATTCGACGGTGGCGACGTCGCCTCGCTGATCCTGCCCGAGAACGGCATGGACGAAGCTTCATTCCAGGCCTTTGCCGAACAGGTCGTGCCGGCCGCGCAGGCCGCAGGCGTGGCCGTCATCATCGCCGGCGACACCCGCATCGCGGGGCGTGTCCAGGCCGATGGCATCCATGTCGAGGTTTCCAAGGCCGAACTCGCCGAGACGATCGAGCATTTCCAGGAAAAGATGATGGTCGGTGCCGGTGGCGCCAAGAAGCGCGACGACGCACTGGAACTCGGCGAGACACGGCCTGACTACATCTTCTTCGGCCGCTTCGGCTACGACAACAAGCCGGACCCGCATCCGCGCAACCTGTCGCTGGGTGAATGGTGGGCGCAGATGATCCAGATCCCTTGCATCGTCATGGCGGGATCCGATCTTGCTTCCGTCGAAACCGTGGCCGCCACCGGTGCCGAGTTCGTCGCGCTGTCGAGCGCGGTGTTCGCCGACGGCGTCGACCCGAAAACAGCGGTCGCACAAGCCAACGCGCTGCTCGACGAAACCGCGCCGCGTTTCGAGGATTGACGTGGCTCTGGCGAGGCTTCCCTTTCAGGCCCTGCTTGCGGCGGTCATGATCCAGGCCGCCGCTGCCGAAACGATTCCCTTGCCGCAGCCCAAGCCGGAAGTCGGCGTGCACACCGACAAACCGATCGACAAGCCGCTGCCGCAGCCCGCCACCACGACCGAGCCGGCTCCGCTGCCGTCGGCCGATGCCATCAATCCTGACCGCTTCGGGGCCAAGCCGGCCGACGCCGCCTATGGCGCCTTCCAGCGCGGGCTTTACAAGACGGCCTACAACCTCGCGCTGATCCGCGCCCAAAATGGCGACCCGGCGGCGCAGACGCTGGTGGCCGAGATCCTGTCGCGCGGGCTGGGTGTGCCGCTGAACACCGCGGAAGCGGCCAAATGGTATGCGCTTGCCGCCGAGCAGGGCGTGCCGGAATCGCAGTTCCAGTATGCGCTGATGCTGCTCGATGGCCGCTACGTCAAGAAGGACGAGAAGGGGGCCTATGCGTTGATGCAGGCCGCCGCCGAAGCCGGCAACCGGCTCGCGCAGTTCAATTTCGCGCAGATGCTGGTCCAGCAGGACCCCGGCGACGCCGGCATCGCCAAGGCGGTATCCTACTATGAGCGCGCTGCCGCGACCGGCCTCGCCGACGCGCAATATGCCATGTCCCAGGTCTATGCCAACGGCGTCGGCGGCAAGCCGCGCGACGATGCACAGGCCAGGCGCCTGCTGGCGCAGGCCGCGCGACAGAACTACGACACCGCGCAGATCGATCTCGCCGCCTGGATGATCGAGGGCCGCGGTGGTGCGCGCGACCTGAAATCCGCCTTCGGCTGGATGAGGCAAGCGGCGGAGGGCGGCAATGTCGCCGCCCAGAATCGCCTTGCCAAACTCTATATGCAAGGCATCGGCACCGATCCGGACCTTGTCCTTGCCGGCGCCTGGTACATCGTCGCCCGCCGCGCCGGTCTCATCGATCCGCAGATGGACGATTTCCTGCAGGGGCTGAGCGACGACGAGACCAAGCAGGCATTGCAGAAGGCGAACCGCCTGCCTTGACGGGCGTGCGCAAAATCACTGCGTGTGATCGAGGACGACCTTGCCGAAGGGCGAGCCATGCTCGAGATGGCGAAAGGCCGCTGCCGCCTGACCCCATGGGAAGACCCGGTCGATCACCGGCCGCAACCGGTTGACGGCAATTGCCCTGTTCATGGCCTCGAAGGATTCGCGTGAGCCGACCGGTATGCCGCGTGCCCTCACCTGGCGACGAAAGATATCGAGCGGATTGACCGACCCCTCGCTGCCGCCGAGATAGCCAATGACGTTGATCTGGGCCCCGCGCGCCGCGGCCTTGAGCGACTGCGCGAAGCTTTGCGGTCCACCGACTTCGATGATGTAGTCGACGCCACGGCCATCGGTCAGCGCCAGCACCGCTGACGACCAATCCGGGTCGTTTCTGTAGTTGACGCCGTCATGGGCGCCGAGTTGCCTTGCCCGCGCGAGCTTCGCGTCGCTGCTCGACGTGACGATGACGCGCGCGCCGGCAGCGGCGGCGAACTGTACCGCAAACAGCGACACGCCGCCTGTGCCGAGGCTGAGCACGGTTTCGCCCGGCTTAAGATGGCCTTCGGTGAACAGCGCATGCCAGGCGGTAACGGCAGCGCAAGGCAGCGTCGCCGCCTCGATGTCGCTCAAATGCGCCGGGGCGGGCACGGCAGCCTGTTCGTCCAGCCGGGCGAACTCGCTGAGCAGCCCGTCGACGGGACCGCCGCGCTGATAGGACGGCTCGGCCATGGCAAAGCTGCCACCGACCCAACGCTGCCAGAACGTGCCGCAAACACGGTCGCCGATCTTGAAGCGGCTGACCTCTGGGCCGACGGCCACGACTTCGCCGACCCCGTCCGAGAGCGGCACCAGCGGCAGTGGGAACGTCGTGTGATAATTGCCGCGCACGATTTCCACGTCGCGGTAGTTGAGCGCTGTCGCCTTGACCCTGATGATCATTTCCTGGCGGCCCGGCTCCGGCATTGGCCGTTCGACCTGCCTGAGATTGTCGATGCCGCCCGGGTTCTGCAATTCGATCGCTTTCATGTCGTTATCCTTTCTGTTGAAAGGAAAATCGCTTGCCAGGCATCGGATTTCAAATTCATAATAATCAAAATGATTATGCCTTTAGAACATAGTTGAGATAAATGCTCGAGGAACTGCGCACGCTTGTCCTGTTCGCCGAGGAAGGCTCGATCCAGAAAGTGGCCCGGCGTCTGCCTTTGACGCAGCCGGCAGTGACGAGGCAGATCCAGCGGCTGGAAGACATGCTCGCCACCACACTGCTCGACCGGCGGCAGAAGCCGCCGCGACTGACCCAGGCAGGCCTGGACGTGCTGGCCCGCGGCCGCGACATCCTCGCTTCGGTCGAGGCGCTGAAAGCCTTCGCCGGCAGTGCCGAGCCGGAAGGTGTGCTTCGCCTTGGCCTTGCCCACGGCCTCTCCGACCGGGACGTGGCAGCGGCCGTCGCCAACGCCGCCGCGCCGTTTGCGAAGGTTTCGCTGCGCCTCAAAACCGGCTGGAGCGCCGAGCTCGTCGATCAGTTTGGTCGCGGGCAGCTCGATATCGCCATCGTGCTGCGGGCAAGTGGCGGTGACCGCAGCGGAGACGTCATCGGCACCGAACGTCTCGGCATTGTGGCCGGCCTGCAGCTCGGCCAGGCGCCCGATCCGGCAAACGCGGCATGGGTCCTCAGCCTCGCGCCATGCGACGCGCGCCAACGGCTGATCGCCGTCTTCGGCGATGACGGGAGGAAGCTGTCCATCGCCGCGGAAATCCAGGACCCGGCCATGCAGATGGAATGGGTGCGCCGGGGTCACGGACTTAGCCTGATGCCGATGCGCCTCCTCCGCCAGCATATGCCGGAGGGCGTTACGCTCGTCGAAGCGGAAAAACTCGACCTGTCCATGCACGTGGTCGTCATGCGGTCGCCACATATCCACCGACTGACAAAGGTCGCCGATGCCATCGCCGAGGCGGTTGGCGTTGTTGTCAATCGGAACGCCTGACCAAGCCGGCGAAGGCATCCCATCTGCGAACCCCGACCCGGGCATGTCGTCGCTGCTGCTTCGCCGCAACCTGCCCGCTCCCTTGCCTCTTCTGGCGATTTGTGGTCTTGGGAGCCCGAAATCGCTTTCCCAGCGAACATCCCATACCAACGGCTTGGCCGTTGGTAGCATCCCGGATCACCGCATCATGGCCAAGATCAATGGCAACGAAATCCGTCCCGGCTTCGTCATCGAACACGATGGCGGCCTCTGGGTGGCGGTCAGGACCAACACCGTCAAGCCTGGCAAGGGCGGCGCCTACAACCAGGTCGAGCTGAAGAACCTGATCAACGGCACCAAGCTCAACGAGCGCTTTCGCTCGGCCGAAACGGTCGAGCAGATCAGGCTCGACCTCAAGGATTTTTCCTTCCTCTACGCGCAGGAAGACGCGCTGGTGTTCATGGATACCCAGAGCTACGAGCAACTCGAACTGAACAAGGACTTCGTCGGCGATCGCGCCGCCTTCCTGCAGGACGGCATGATGGTGACGGTCCAACTCTACGAGGACCGGCCGATCGGCATCTCCTTGCCTGACTATGTGACGCTGACCATCACCGAAGCGGACCCGGTAGTGAAGGGCCAGACGGCGGCTTCATCCTACAAGCCGGCGGTATTGGAGAACGGCATCCGCGTGCTCGTACCGCCATTCATCGGCGCCGGCGAGCGCATCATCGTCGACACCAACGAAATCACTTACGTGCGCCGCGCCGACTGATGCGTGTCGCCCAAAAGTGGCCCCGGTTTTGGGTCGCCGACATGCATCAGGACAGAGTTTAAAGCGCAGCAGCAGGAAGAGGCACGATGGCACGCTCCGCACTTCTCAACGTCATGGTTCAGGCCGCCATGAAGGCCGGCCGCTCGCTGTCGCGCGACTTCGGCGAGGTGCAGAACCTGCAGGTCTCGATGAAGGGCCCCGGCGACTATGTCAGCCAGGCCGACCGCAAGGCCGAGGATATTGTCTTTGCCGAGCTGTCGAAGGCGCGGCCGGGCTATTCCTTCCTGATGGAGGAACGCGGCACGGTGGAAGGCGATGACGCTCAGCACCGCTGGATTGTCGACCCGCTCGACGGCACCACCAATTTCCTCCACGGCATCCCGCTCTTTGCCGTCTCGATCGCCTTGGAACGCCAAGGCCAGATCGTTGCCGGCGTCATCTACAATCCGGCGATGGACGAGCTCTACACCGCCGAACGCGGCGGCGGCGCCTTCATGAACGACCGCCGCCTGCGGGTCGCCGGCCGCATCAAGCTGGTCGACACGGTCATCGGCTGCGGCATGCCGCATCTGGGACGCGGCCACCACGGCAATTTCCTTGTCGAATTGCGCAACGTCATGGCCGAGGTCTCCGGCGTCCGCCGCCTCGGCTCCGCCTCGCTCGATCTTGCCTATGTCGCCGCCGGCCGCATGGATGGCTTCTGGGAAACCGGCCTGTCGGCCTGGGACATCGCCGCCGGCCTTCTGCTGATCCGCGAGGCGGGCGGTTTCGTTTCGGACATGGATGGCGGACAGGACATGCTCGACAATGGCTCGGTGGTCGCCGGCAACGAGGTCATCCAGCGCGCCTTGCTCAAGGTCGTGAAGAAGCCGTTCACGCCGCGCTGACAGGCACGCCGCGCTGAAGCGCCGCAGTCGTAAAACCGCCAACAAGACTTGAAATACTGCCTGCCGACCGCCCAGATTGGGGCACGGCGCAGGAACCCGGCAGTGTGAAAGACGTCAAGCCCCACCACGACATCCCGTTCATCGGACGCTGGCACTATTCGCGCGCCGAGATGATCGCCGACGGTATCGTCCATGCCGTCGGCATCGTGCTGGCGATAGCGGCCGGTTCGGCATTGCTGGCGCTTGCGGCCTTTCGTGTCGGGCCGGGTGAGTACATCGCCGCCGCCTTCTATGTGGTTTCGCTGCTCACCGTGCTGTCGGTGTCGCTGACCTACAATCTGTGGCCGGTGTCATCGCCGAAGAAATGGGTCCTGCGGCGCTTCGATCACGCCGCGATCTATCTGTTGATCGCCGGAACCTATACGCCTTTCCTGGCCCAGCTCGACGGCTCGCCGCTGGCAGGCTGGATGATTGTCCTCGTCTGGTGCGCCGCGGCGCTGGGCATCACCATCAAGGTGTTCTTTCCCGGCCGGTTCGACCGGCTGGCCATCGTCTTCTATCTCGCCATCGGCTGGAGCGGCATCATCCTGGCAAAGCCGATTGTCCAGACGCTGCCGACGACATCGATCGCGCTCATCGTCGCTGGCGGCATCGTCTATTCCTGCGGCGTCATCTTCTTCGCCTGGAAGGGGCTGCGCTTCCACAATGCGCTGTGGCACGGCTTCGTCGTCACTGGCGCCGGCCTGCATCTGGCCGCCATGGTCGATTGCCTGGTCATCAACCGCTTCTGACCCGGCGCACGACCCTGGAAACCGATTTCGGTTTCCAGGGTCCGATCGAACGCGCGTCTCACACGGCCGGCAATATTGCCAAGCGCCATTCAATTTGGTCACAATTCCGTTTAGAGTCGCGTTCAACCTGATCGGCGGCGGCATCGGAAACGGGGCACGGATGGCTTTTCTCAAATCCTTCGGCGTGGGCAGACGTTCTGATGTCCTGATCTACGACCCGCATAAACTGTCGAGTCCCCAGGTCTTCCTGCTGACCATGGTGATCTTCCTGGCCATCGTGGCGTTCATTGCCGCGATCCTGACCCGCCAGATCTCGACGGCCTTCGGCAGCAATCCCGGCCTCAACGGCCTGATCGTCGGCGTGCTGGTGGTTGGCATCCTGCTGGCCTTCGCCCAGGTCGGACGGCTGTTTCGCGAAGTGCGCTGGGTCAACTCCTTCCGCGCAGGCTCGGAAACCACCGAACCTGTGCTGCTGGCGCCGATGAAGGCGATGCTCAGCCGCTCGTCGTCGATGGCTTTTTCGACCAGTTCGATGCGCACCATGCTCGATTCCATCGCCACGCGCCTGGATGAAAGCCGCGACACCTCGCGCTATCTCGTCGGCCTGCTGGTGTTCCTCGGCCTGCTCGGCACCTTCTGGGGCCTCTTGAACACCATCGGCTCGATCCGCGAGACCATCGAATCGCTCGACCCGGGCACGGGCGACGCCGCCGCGGTGCTCGATTCGCTCAAGCAGGGGCTTTCCGCGCCGCTGGCCGGCATGGGCACCGCCTTCTCGTCCTCGCTGTTCGGCCTGTCGGGCTCGCTGGTGCTCGGCTTCCTCGACCTGCAGGCCGGCCGCGCCCAGACGCGTTTCTACACCGAGCTCGAAAACTGGCTGTCCTCGGTCACCGACCTGTCGTCCGACATCGTCGTTTCCGACCCGGCCAAGACCGAATCCTCGGATGAGATTCGTGTGCTGTCCGAACGGCTGCGCAGCATGCAGGAGAATGGCGGCGGCTCCAATCCGCGGGTCGCCACCGCCATGGCCAACCTCGCCGACGGCATTTCCGGCCTGGTCAAGAACATGCGCTCGGAACAGCAGATTATGCGCGACTGGGTCGAGGCCCAGTCCGACGAGCAGAAGGCGATGCGCAACACGCTGGAGAAGATCGCCGACGCCCTGAAGAAGCCCGGGGTGCACTGACGTGGCGCTCGCCAGGGGCCGGCGCACCGATCGCCGCATCGACTATTGGCCGGGCTTCGTCGACGCGCTGTCGACGCTGCTTCTGGCCATCATGTTCCTGCTCACGGTCTTCGTGCTCGCGCAATTCCTGCTCGGCCGCGAAATCTCAGGCAAGGATACGGCGCTCTCGCGTCTCAATTCGCAGATCAACGAACTGACCCAGCTTCTGGCGCTGGAGCGCTCGACGGCGCAGGACAAGGATGATTCGCTGGCCAATCTGCAGGCATCGCTGTCGGCGGCGGTAGCCGAGAAAAGTCGGCTCGAACAATTGCTGGCGCAGGGTGCGGGCGCCGGGGACGCCGCCAACCAGCGTGCGGCAGAACTGGGCGGCGAACTCGACAACCAGCGCCAGATCAGTCAGCAGGCGCTGAGCCAGGTCGAAATCCTCAACCAGCAGATCGCGGCGCTGCGCAAGCAGATCGGGGCGCTCGAGGATGCGCTCAACGTGTCCGAAACGCGCGACCGCGATTCCAACACCAAGATCGCCGATCTCGGCCGCCGCCTGAACGTGGCACTTGCACAGCGCGTGCAGGAACTGAACCGCTACCGCTCCGACTTCTTCGGACGCTTGCGCGAAATCCTCGCCGACCGAGAGAACATCCGCATCGTCGGCGACCGCTTCGTCTTCCAGTCGGAAGTGCTGTTCCCGACCGGCTCCGAAGAGATCAACGATGCCGGCAAGGTCGAGATGAAGAAACTCGCCGACGCCATCATCGAGTTGCAGAAGGAAATTCCCCCGGAGATCAACTGGGTGCTGCGCGTCGACGGCCATACCGACAACAAGCCGCTCTCCGGCACCGGCCGCTACCGTGACAACTGGGAGCTGTCGACGGCGCGTTCGACCTCGGTGGTGAAGTTCCTGATCGAGAACGGCGTACCGGCCAACCGGTTGGTAGCCGCCGGCTTCGGCGAGTTCCAGCCGCTCGACCCGGCCGACACCGAAGAGGCGCGCAACAAGAACCGCCGTATTGAACTGAAGCTCACCGAACGGTGATCCCGCATCACGCGAATTTGTTCGCCGGCTCAACGCTAGAGCGCAGCCGTGGGCCGGCAAGGCCTGAAAAGATTATCATTTTTTAATTACACATCGTGTCAGTGCGGTCCTAGCTTGCCGCCTGGGCCGAGAACCGCCGGCGATGAATCCTCCCATCGTGACGCGACGGAACCGGACGGCCCGCGGCCGGAAGGCTGTCGGAACAACCGCCACCTTCCTCTTCAAGAGGAGACGCGACGATGCGCTCTTTTGCTCCCAGGACCTCGCTCGGAACTGCAGCACTCACGGCGTTCCTCATCGCCGTTCCGCTTGCCGGCGCCTATGCGGCGGGCCATCACAAAGGCGCTCTCGACGAGACCGCACCGACCGACTTTATCGGCCCGCGCGTCGAAGGTCTCATCGGACAGGTTCAAGGCGTCCATCAGGGCATAGTCGACGCCAGGCAGGCCAACACCATCACGCCGTCGATGGCGCAACGCCTGGAAATGCGCACGGCCCGCATCAGTCAGGCGGCCGAGAAGATCGCGGCATCGGATCACGGCAGGATACCGGCCGCGCAATACCGTGACCTGCTGCGCCGGCTCGACAATGTCGACCAACGGCTGATGGTCGGGACCGGTAGCGGCTTCATGATCGGCGATGGTTCCGACGGCGGAAACTACCCGAACGGCTGAGACCGGCTGTTGCAGCGCGCATTCCTGCCGATGTGCCGCGGGCCTGCGGCACTTCGATATTGCGCATGATCCGACCGAAATCGGTTCCGATTTCGGTCCATGCACCAGGAAGGGACCACCTGGCGCCTTCGGGACCCCAATCCCGCGGGCGTCCTTTTTCCCTACCAGCCGAGCCAGACCGCGATCAGGGCAAGCACCGCCGGCACGGTCTGGATGAACAGGATCTTGCGACCAACCGTCGCCGCGCCAAAGAGGCCGGCAATGGCCACGCACAACAGGAAGAAAGCCTTGACCTGGAAGCCACCCGCGCCAAGGTAGAGCCCCCAGATCAGGCCGGCGGCGAGGAAGCCGTTGTAGAGCCCCTGATTGGCGGCGAGCACCTTCGAAGCGCTGGCGAATTCCGGCGCCAGATTGAATGCCTTGTGTCCGCTCGGCGTGTCCCACAGCACCATCTCGAGATAGACGATGTAGACATGGATCAAGGCCACCAGCCCGACCAGGATGTTGCCGATCATCTTGTTCCCCCTTGATGTGTCGCCGGCAGCATTTCACGCGCGGCCTCACCTGCGCAAGATGCATCCGCCGCACGGGCCGCAGGGTTGCAAACGTCTTTGCGTTGGTATCTTTTCGCGCCGTCCCCAATCACGGAAGCCGCCATGTCCTTTCAAAAACTCGATGACCTCGGCCACAAACTCGAAGCGCTCGAGCATGCGCTGGCCATCCTCGGCGCCGATGAAGCGACCCATATGGCCGTCGGCGGCGGCGAGAAGCGCGCTGAGGCAATGGCGGCACTTGCCGGCATGTATCACACCAGGGCGACGGCGCCGGAAATCGCCGACTGGATCGTCGCCGCCGAAGGCGAGACGCTCGGCGAAGAGCAACGGGCGGCTCTCGCCGAATTGCGGCGGCAATACACCAACCTGACCTGCCTGCCGGTCGAGTTCGTCGAACGGCAGACGACGGCGCGCATGCGTTGCGAGCAATTGTGGCGCGACCTGCGCGCCAAGAACGATTGGGCCGGCTTCCAGCCGGCGCTCGAGGGCGTGGTGGCGCTGGTGCGCGAGGAGGCCGCCTTGCGCGCCGACGTGCTCGGTCTCGCCCCCTATGACGCGCTCATGGAGCAGTACGACCCCGGCAACCGCGCCGCCGACATCACTCCTGTCTTCACCGACCTGAAAACTTTCCTCAGGGGTTTCGTGCCCGAGGCGCTGGCGATGCAGGAAGCACGGTTGCGCAAACACCCGCTGAAGCCGCTTTCGGGGACCTATGCGATCGACCGGCAGCGCGAGCTCGGCCTTGCCATGATGGCGGCGGTCGGCTTCGATCTGACACACGGTTCGCTGTCGGTATCGCACCATCCCTTCTGCGGCGGCGTGCCGAGCGACGTGCGCATCACCACCCGCTACAAGACCTCCGACTTCCTGTCGGCGCTGATGGGCGTGCTGCACGAGACCGGCCATGCGCTCTACGAACAGAACCTGCCGAAGGCATGGTCGCACTGGCCGCTCGGCAAGGCGCGCGGCATGGCCGTGCATGAAAGCCAGAGCCTGTTCGTCGAAAAGCAGATCGGCCGCAACCCTGCCTTCTGGCGCTGGGCGCTGCCGGTGGTCGAAAGGCATCTCGGCGAAGCCTGGTCACTCGACGACATCCTGCCGCATGTGCATCGCGTCGAACGCGGCCTGATCCGTGTCGACGCCGACGAGGTGACCTATCCGCTGCATGTCATCCTGCGCTACGAGCTGGAGCAGGAGCTCGTCTCGGGCAGGCTGGAGGTGGCTGACCTGCCTGAAGCCTGGGACGCCAAGATGCGCGACTATCTCGGGCTTTCCACCATCGACAATCCCGCCGACGGACCGATGCAGGACGTGCACTGGCCGGGTGCCGCCTTCGGCTACTTCCCCTCCTATACGCTGGGCGCGATGATGGCGGCCCAGCAATGGGCGGCGCTGACAAGGGACCATCCGTCCGCTGATGGCGACCTCGCCAAGGGAGATTTCGAGGCGATCAACGCCTGGCGGCGCGGGAGGATCTGGTCGCAAGGCTCGCGCTGGTCGACGCCGGACCTGCTCGAACGCGCCACCGGTGAAAAGCTCAACGCCACGTATTTCACCGATCATCTGCGCAAACGGTATGGAAACGCGTGAGCCTATGGGTGGAACCGCCAGGCCAATTGCGCCTGCCTACTCCGCCGCGCCCCTGAACGCGCTTGCACCGGTTTCGAACTGCAGCTTTGCCAGCCGCGCATAGATGCCGCCCTTGGCGACGAGGCTCTTGTGCGTGCCCTCCTCGACAATGCTGCCGCCGTCCATGACCAGGATCCTGTCGGCTTTCAGCACCGTTGCCAGGCGATGCGCGATGACGATGGTGGTGCGGCCCTGCATCAGCCGCTCCAGCGCCATCTGCACCAGCGTCTCGCTTTCGGCGTCGAGCGCCGAAGTCGCCTCGTCGAGCAGCAGGATCGGTGCGTCGCGCAGGATGGCGCGGGCGATCGCCACCCGCTGGCGCTGGCCGCCTGACAGCGTCACGCCGCGCTCGCCGACCTGGCTGTCGTAGCCTTTTTCAAGCTTGAGGATGAACTCGTCGGCCAGCGCATCCTTGGCCGCCGCCTCGATCTCGGCCTCGCTGGCCCCCGGCCGGCCGAAGCCGATATTGTCGCGCGCGCTCGCCGCGAAGATGGTGACATCCTGCGGCACGATGGCGATACGTTGCCTGACGGCGATGGGATCGGCCTCGCGCACGTCGACACCGTCGATCACGATCCTGCCGGTCTCGGGATCGTAGAAGCGCAGGATCAGTGAAAACACGGTGCTCTTGCCGGCCCCCGACGGACCGACGATCGCCACCGTCTCGCCGGGCTTCACCTGAAAGCTCAGGCCGTGGACGGCGGCGCGGTCGGGCCTGGCCGGATACGAGAACGACACATCGTCGAAACTGATCGCGCCTCTCGCCTTCGCCGGCAGTGGCTGCGGAACGGCCGGCGCCAGGATCGCCGGCTTCTCGGCCAGGATCTCGGTCAGCCGTTCGGCGGCACCCGCTGCCTGGGCGAGTTCGCCCCACACTTCCGACAGCGCGCCGAGCGCGCCGGCGGCGAACACCGAATAGAGCAGGAACTGGCCGAGCGTGCCCGGCGACAGCGTGCCTTCGAGCACGTCGCGCGAGCCGAACCACAGCACCGCCACGACAGAGGAAAAGATCATGAAGATGGCGAAGAAGGTGAGGAACGAGCGGGCAAAGATCGAGGCCCGAGCCGCCTCGAATGCGGCCTCCACGGCGGACGAAAAGCGGCCGGTGACCAGTCTTTCATTGGTGAAGGCCTGCAGCGTGCGCACCGCGCCGATCTGCTCGCTGGCATAGGCTGTCGCATTGGCCAGCGTGTCCTGCGCCAGCCGTGATTTGCGCCGCACCGAGCGACCGAAGGCGACCAGCGGCAACACGATGACCGGGATCGCGGCGATGACCAGGCCCGACAGCTTCGGGCTGGTGAAGACCATCATCGCCACGGCGCCAAGGCCGAGGATGACGTTGCGCAGCGCCACCGAAGCGGTCGCCCCCACAGCCGACTTGATTTGCGTCGTGTCGGCGGCGAGCCGCGACACGATCTCTCCCGATTGCGCGGTGTCGAAGAAGGATGGCGACAGGGTCGTCACATGGCTGAACACGTCGCTGCGGATGTCGGCGACAACGCGCTCGCCGAGCGTAATGACGAAATAGTAACGGCAGGCCGACGCAGCCGCCAGCACAGCGGCCATCACCACCAGCATGCCGAAATATTCGGCGATGAAACTGGAATCCGACGCCGAAAAGCCGTGGTCGATCATCCGCCTCACCGCCAGCGGCAAGGCCAGCGTCGTCGCCGCCGCAACGGCTAGCGAGATGACCGCGCCAATGACCATTTTCCGGTAGCGGGTGAGATAGGGGAACAGGCGCCTGAGCGGCTTGAGCGAGCGTCGGCGCTCGTCTGCATCGCCACTGATATCCGCCATGACCGTTTCCTCTGGCCCCTTTTGCATTGCGCCACCAATATGCGCCTGCCGCGGCCTTGTGATTCAATTCCGGCTGATGTATAGGCTCGCCGACCGTTTTAGAAGCCGTGGCTCCTCAATAGCTGCGGCTTCGAGTTTTAAAAAGGGGCGCATCGACGCAGGCTTTTGCCCGTCAGCAGCGCCGGCAGCCAGGAACAAAGCCATGAAGACCGACATCCACCCCGACTACCACACCATCAAGGTCGTCATGACCGATGGCACCGAATACATGACCCGTTCGACCTGGGGCAAGGAAGGCGATACGATGAACCTCGATATCGACCCGACCACCCACCCGGCCTGGACCGGCGGCCAGCAGACCCTGCTCGACCGCGGCGGCCGCCTGTCCAAGTTCAAGAAGCGCTTCGAAGGTTTCGGCCTCTAAGCGCATGTCGTCCAAAAGTGCGAAGCGGTTTTGGGATAACGACTTGCACAATGTAAGAACCTAAGCCACTCCGGCCTTGTCGCAGATCAAAAACCCGCCTCGTGGCGGGTTTTTTTGTCTGCCGCCGGAGGCTCGGCCTTTCCCTACTCGGTCAGCAATTCCCGCAGCGCCATGCGCTTGTAGGCGGCGACGAGCCTGTCGCCCTCTTGCCGCTCGACGGAGACCGCCAGCCGCATGGCGGCCTCGCCCATTTGCCAGACGAGAAATGCCATGGTTTCCAGCGCCACCGGATCGGCCGCCGGCCGCAGCCGCTTCAGCACGGCGGTGAGGAACTCGGCATTGGCCCGGCTGTCGGCAAGCTCGAGCTGGCGCAGCGCCTTGTCGGCCTGCGTGCCCGACCAGATATCGCGCATCACCGGCTCGGCCAGGAACAGCCGGTAGTAGATATCGACCAGCTCCGAAAACGCTTGGCCAAGGCCTTCGGCGTCGCGGACATCAGCAAGCGCCGCTGAAATACAGGCCTGGCCCTCGGTGGTGTGGCGTTCGGCCAGCGCCCAGATGATCGCCCGCTTGTCGGGAAAGAACTGGTAGAGCGAACCGATCGACACCCCCGCCCGTTCCGCCACTTCACCCATGCGCATGGCATCGCTGCCTTGCTCGGCGATCAACTGCGAGGCAGCCGCCAGCATGCGCTCGACCCGTTCGCGGCTGCGCTGCTGGCTCGGCGCCCGGCGCGGTGAAGCGATCTGCTCGTTGGCCGGTGCGCCTTCCATGACTGTCTCCAACAAACGCGCCCATCATCCGGAAAATGGCTTGACGGGAAAAATACGAGGGTTTATCACGTTTTGCAAATGTGAGGATTACTCATATTTTAAAGCGCGGGAACCTGAAACTGGAGCAACTGACGTGATCACGAAACTTCTCCCCACCCTGATCTTTTTCGCCGCAATCGGCGCGGGCGTCGTCGGCGGCGTGTTCTTCGCATTCTCCAATTTCGTCATGCCGGCGCTCGCCCGCCTGCCGGCGGCGGGCGGCATCGCCGCGATGAATTCGATCAACATCACCGTCTTCACGCCGACATTCATGACCGCGCTGTTCGGCACCGGCCTGGTCTGCCTCGTGCTTATCGCCGGCGCGATCCTCGGCTGGAGCCAGCAGGGCTCGTTCTGGCTGCTCGCCGGCGCCCTGATCTACCTCGTCGGCAACCCGATCGTGACCATGGTCTTCAACGTGCCGCTCAACGATGCGCTGGCGGCAGTCGATCCCGCCAGCAGCAATGGCGCCACTGTCTGGACTACTTATCTCAGGGATTGGGTCATGTGGAACCACGTCCGCGCCGTCACTGCCATCGTGGCTCTTGGCTGCTTCATCTTCGCATGGCGGTGAGCATCACCATCGAAGCCAAAACCCCGTTCTCTCACGCTTGAAAGGTGTGTTGAGATTCAGGTCAGGCCGAGTCGAAAGCGGCGATTTCCGAGAACCGGAGCGGAGCGTACTTAAAGTACGTGAGCACCGGAAGCGCAGGAAAGCACCGTTTGCAGACCGGCCTCACCTGAATATCAATACACCTTAGGCGGGATCTTTTGACTTGTGACCCTTGCGGTCGGAATGGCCGAGATCGCGATCCGGGTCGATGACATCGCGGACCAGCTGCTTGAGCTTGGCCGCGTCCGGGAAACCGCCGTCACGCTTGCGGTCCCAGACCAGCACGTCGTTGCAGGAAATGGTGAAGATGCCGCCGGTGCCGGGCACCAGCGTCACTTCGCCGAGATCCGTGCCGAAGGTTGAGAGCAGTTCCTGCGCCATCCAGCCAGCGCGCAACAGCCACTGGCACTGCGTGCAATAGGTGATGCGGATGGCGGGCAACCGCTTTTCGACTGCGCCGGACTGAACGTCGCCCATGCCTGGCTCAGCTTCGCTCATGCCGCGCTGAGCTTGGCCATTGTCTCGTCGTCGACTTCGAAGTTGGCGTAGACGCTCTGGACGTCGTCGTCGTCCTCGAGCGTGGCGACCAGCTTCATCAGCGATTGTGCCCGCTCTTCGTCGACCGGAACATTGTTCTGCGGCCTCCAGATCGGCTTCACCGATTCAGCCTCGCCGAGCGCGCCTTCAAGCGCCTTCGACACCTCGCCGAGATTTTCGAAGGCGCAATAGATCGTGTGGCCTTCTTCATCCGACTCCACATCGTCGGCACCGGCTTCGATCGCCGCGTCCATCACCTTGTCGGCGCTGCCGGCCGATGCCGGATAATAGATCTCGCCGGCACGGTCCCACATGAACGACACCGAACCGGTTTCGCCGAGCGCGCCGCCGGCCTTGGTGAAGGCGGCGCGGACGTTCGACGCCGAGCGGTTGCGGTTGTCGGTCAAAGCTTCGACGATGACGGCGACGCCACCCGGACCGTAGCCCTCGTAGCGCACGGCTTCGTAATTCTCGGCATCACCCATCGAGGCCTTGTTGATGGCGCGCTGGATGTTGTCCTTCGGCATCGACACCGCCTTGGCGTTCTGCACGGCAAGGCGCAGGCGCGGGTTCATCGATGGATCGGGCGTGCCGCTCTTGGCGGCAACGGTGATTTCGCGCGCCAGCTTGGAAAACATTTTCGACCGCACCGCGTCCTGACGGCCCTTGCGGTGCATGATGTTCTTGAACTGTGAATGGCCAGCCATGGCACCCCTGTCGTGTTCGGCTAGAGCATCCCGCAGCCAGGTAGATCACCTCGCCTTTTGCAAAATGCTCGAATTCAAATTTCAAAGCGTCCTTGATGCGTCCCGAGGACGTATGGCGCTCTCTGTCGGAATGGCCGGCTTATAGATAAATCGGCTCAATTCGTCCAGCCGCACCGCGCACAGGGCGCATGACAGGGGCTGCTCCAGTCGCTCACGCCTCCAGATCGGACTTCAGCCGGTCGATGATGCTGAGCGCATGGCCGGCATACTGACTGATCCAACGGTCGTGGATCCGCTTGATCGGCAGCGCGTTGAGATGGTTCCAGCGCTCGCGCCCGTCGCGGCGCACGACAATCAGATCAGCCTCTTCCAGCACCTTGAGATGCAGCATGACGGTGCAGCGATCGATATCGGGGAAGGCGTCGCACAGCATGCCGGTGGTCTTCGCCGTGTCCTTCAGCTGATCCAGTATTTCGCGCCGGCGTGGGTGGGCCAGCGCCTTGAAAACATTGTCGTCTTGCGATCGGCTTGACATGTTATATTTCTATAACATATCGTTCGATGGAGCAAGGAAGGAGCTGTGGATATGTCACTCGGATTCAGGGTTTCCGGACGCATCGGCAGGCCGGTCGCCGAAGTCTTCGACGCCGTCGTCAACCCGAAGAAGCTCAGCGGCTATTTCACCACCATCGGCGGCGCCAGCGCGCCACTGGAGGTCGGCGCCGGAGTCGTCTGGTGGGGCAAAGTACCGGTCGAGGTCGACGAAGTGGTCAAGGACAGCCGCATCGTGCTGCGCTGGGATGCCACCGACGCCGACGGTAAGCCGGCCTACAAGACGCGCATCGAGATGAATTTCGAGCCGCTCGACGATGGCGGCACCTTCGTCACCATCGCCGAGAGCGGGTGGCAGGAAGGCGCGGCCGGGCTGAAGAAATCCTACCTCAACTGCGAAGGCTGGTCGCAGATGCTGGCCTGCATGAAGGCCTATGTCGAATACGGTATCAATTTGCGCGACGGCTATTACCGCAGCGAGATGAAGGGCGAACCCGCCAACGAGACCAACATCTGAGTGACGGAGGTAAAGCGATGAAGAAAGTGACGCCATTCCTGATGTTCGAGGGCAAGGCCGAGGAGGCAATGACCCTCTATTGCGAGACCATTCCCGACAGCAGCGTCCTTGACGTCACGCGTTACGGCCCCGGCGAAGACGGCCCGCAAGGAACGGTCAAGCTGGCGCGTGTCTCCATCGCTGGCCTGGAAGTCATGGTCTACAACAGCCCCGTACACCATGCCTTCACGTTCACGCCGTCGGTCTCGTTGTATGTGGACTGTTCCTCCGAAGAGGAGCTGAACCGCATTGTCGAGACGCTGGCAAAGGATGGCGGGTTCCTGATGCCGCCCGACAACTACGGCTTCAGCCGCCGTTTTGCATGGCTCAACGACAAGTTCGGCGTCTCCTGGCAGGTCAACCTGGCATAGCGAGCTGGACAGCAGGAGGCCGGTAAGCACGGGGGCTGACCGCCGGACAAACCAGGGACTGTCTATCGAAGGAAGTTGCCATGGAAATCCACGAAACGCCGACCGCCGAAGCCGGCATGCTGATCCGGCGGCCTGTCGCCGACGTGTTCGAGGCCATCGTCGATCCGGCCGTCACCACGAAATTCTGGTTCACCCACGGCAGCGGCCGGCTGGATAGCGGCAAGGACGTTCGGTGGGAATGGCGCATGTACGACGTCTCGACGACGGTCGTTGTCAGCGACATCGTCGCGAACGAAAAGATCGTCATGCAATGGAGCGATCCGCCGACCACCGTGGTCTGGACCTTCACCAAAATGCCAGGCGAAGCGACCTTTCTCGAGGTTCGCAACTTCGGCTTCGCCGGCAATGGCGACGAGCAGGTGAAAGAGGCCATCGGTTCAACCGGTGGCTTCTCGCTCGTGCTGGCCGGCGCCAAGGCCTGGCTGGAGCAGGGTCTGACGCTGGGCCTGATCGGCGACCGCCACCCGAAGGGTGTGCCGGGGCATTAGGTTTGCCCTGGCGGACCAGCCTCAATGTCCGTCGCCGGACTTCGCCTTCCTGCGCTGTCGCGCCAGCATGTTGAGCCCCTCGACCAGCGCCGAGAAACCCATGGCCGCGTATATGTAGCCCTTGGGCACGTGATAGCCCATGCCGTCGGCGATCAGCGTCATGCCGATCATCAAAAGGAAGCCCAGCGCCAGCATGACGATGCTCGGATTCCTGGCAATGAAGTCCGCCAGCGGCCCCGCCGCCAGCATCATCACGCTGACCGCGACGATCACCGCGATATACATGATGGCGATCTCGTCGGTCATGCCGACGGCGGTGATGATCGAATCGATCGAGAAGACGAGGTCGAGCAACAGGATCTGAAAGATCGCGCCGGCAAGGCTGATCTGCAGCGTCTCGCCCAGCATCGTGTCCTTGTGGTCGTCGGGATCGACCGTGTGATGGATTTCCTTGGTCGCCTTCCAGACCAGGAACAGGCCGCCGGCGATCAGGATCAGGTCGCGCCAGGAAAAACCGTGGCCGAACGCAGTGAATACCGGCATCGTCAGTTGGACGATGACCGAGATGGTGGCGAGCAGCACCAGCCGCATGATCAGCGCCGCCGAGATGCCGAGCCGGCGGGCTCGGGCGCGTTGCGCCTCCGGCAATTTGTTGGTCAGGATCGAGATGAAGATCAGATTGTCGATGCCGAGCACGATCTCCAGCACCACCAGCGTCAGCAGCGCGACCCAGGCCGTCGGGTCGGAAACGAATTGAAAATGCGGCGCGAAAAATCCGATAAGCTGCATGGAGGTCGTTGTCCCCTCTTGTAACGATCTAGAGCAGTGTCGCCGGCAGTTAGGTACTGCACACGCCTATATCAATGTCACGACCAGAAGGACGGCGCGGTTTCCTCCAGCCGCGGGCCGCGACGAAACGGCGCGATCTTCTCGGCCAGCCCGGTGCGGTCGGAAATATCGACGCCGACGCCGCACAATGTCGCCGGTCCAGTCGCTGCCTCGAAACGCCCTTTCGGCACCTTCGACAGGAATCGGTTGAGCGGTTCCTCCTTGTCCATGCCAAGCGATGAATCGTAATCGCCGCACATGCCGGCGTCGGAGATGTAGCCGGTACCGCCGTTGAGGATCTGATGATCGCCGGTCGGCTGGTGCGTGTGGGTGCCGACGACGAGACTGGCGCGGCCATCGACGAAATGCGCGAAGCACATCTTTTCAGACGTTGCCTCGGCGTGGAAGTCGATGACCACGGCATCCGCCTGCTCGCCGAGCGGACAGGCGGCAAGCTCGCGCTCTCCGGCCTGGAATGGATCGTCGAGCTCGGGATGCATGAAGACCCTGCCCATGATGTTGGCGACCAGCACGCGCGCGCCGCTCCTGGCGATGTAGACGCCGGAGCCGCGCCCGGGCGTGCCCTTGGGAAAATTGGACGGCCGCAGGAACCGCTCTTCGCGCGGCGCAAAGGCGAGCGCATCGCGCTGGTCCCAGACGTGGTTGCCGGTGGTGACGACATCGGCGCCGGCCGCGATCGTCTCGCGAAAGATCTCTTCGGTGATGCCGAAGCCACCGGCGGCATTCTCGCCGTTGACGATGACGAAATCGAGCCTGAAGTCCGAAATCAGTCCAGGCAATTGTTCCCACACCGCCGTGCGGCCCGTTTTTCCCACCATGTCACCGAGGAAGAGAAGTCTCATATGATCCCGCACCGAAGGTCAACGAAGCAAAAGCTGCATGACGTCTGCGAAAAGATCATGCGTCCATTTATCTACAATTTTGGCGCGAAGCGGCGCAACCCGCTCTCTGTGAGTATTTCCGTGATGATGACGTCGTGGTCCTCATCCGGCACCAGCGCCACTTCCTGGCAGTCGAAGGCGATGCCGATCAATCGCGGTGGTTTTCCCTTGTCGACCAGCTTGGCGATCGCACGGTCATAATAGCCGGCGCCATAGCCGATGCGATGGCCGCGCGCGTCGAAGGCGGCGAGCGGCACCAGCATCACCGAGGGATCGAGCACCTCGGCTTCTTCGTGCGGGCCGACCGTGCCGAAGCCCATCTCGACCATCGGCGCACCACGCACCAGTTCGCGAAAGACGATGGTGGTCTTGTCGAGGATGGCAGGCAGGCAAAGCCTCGCCCCCTTCTCGCGCAAGGCGAACATCAGTGGCCGAACGTCCACTTCCGACCGCATCGGCCAAAAGCCGGAGACGATCTGGCCCGGCTCGACGCCGAGGTGGTCGCGCGCCGTCTCGGCCATTTCAAGCGCGATCTCCACCCGCCACAACGCATCAAGGGCGTCACGGCGCCCGAGTGCCTCACGACGCAGCTGCTTTTTCAATTCTTTGGGAGAGGTCATGCGGCCAGGATAGAAAAGGGCAGATCTGGATGGAGTCTCGGGAGCGACGTTTTCCACCGCGTCATCCACCGAAATGCGTGGATGCCTCGAAATAAGTGACGATCCACACAACCGGTGGAGAGAGCGATCCCGGGTGCCTACAAAGTAGGTGGGCGCCGTGTGAGAAAACCCACGGGTCTTCCCAGGGACAGCTCCCTAAGGATCGTTAAGGCCCCGGGGAAAATGTTCTCCTGCCGGGAAGCACAGACCGTCATCCTCAATATAGGCCGATGGCAACCCAAGCGCCAGAGAGATGGCGTTCTTTCAGTGCTGGTTCGCGCCATCGCCGCAGCCAACCTCACCCTTGCGCGGACCAGGCCACCTCCTTACGGTCGCCAGGAGTGAACCAGGGAGCGAAAATGCGTTTCGAAGGCACGGCGGCCTATGTCGCCGACAAGGATCTGACGGTGGCGGTCAACGCGGCGATCGCGTTGGAGCGGCCCTTGCTGGTCAAGGGCGAGCCCGGAACCGGCAAGACGGAACTTGCCAGGCAAGTGGCGGCGGCCCTTGGCCTCGATCTCATCGAATGGCACGTCAAGTCGACCACCAGGGCGCAGCAGGGTCTTTACGAGTATGACGCCGTCTCGCGGCTGCGTGACAGCCAGCTCGGCGATATCAGGTTCAACGACATCAGGAATTACATCAAGCGCGGCAAATTGTGGGAGGCGTTCGCCGCCGGCAAGAAGATCGTGCTTCTGATCGACGAGATCGACAAGGCCGACATCGAGTTCCCCAACGACCTTTTGCAGGAACTCGATCGGATGGAGTTCTTCGTCTACGAGACCGGCGAGACCATCCGCGCGGCCGTCCGGCCGATCGTCATCATCACCTCCAACAACGAGAAGGAGCTGCCGGACGCCTTCCTGCGCCGCTGCTTCTTCCACTACATCCGCTTTCCCGACGTCGACACGCTGCACAGGATCGTCGACGTGCACTATCCCGGCATCAAGCAGAGCCTGGTGCGCGCGGCGCTCACCCAGTTCTACGAAATTCGCGACGTGCCCGGCCTGAAGAAGAAGCCGTCGACCTCCGAAGCCCTCGACTGGATAAGGCTGCTGGTCGCCGACGACATCGCGCCGGAGGACCTGCGCGCCGATCCGAAGAACGCATTGCCGAAGCTGCATGGCGCGCTGCTGAAGAACGAGCAGGACGTGCATCTGTTCGAGCGGCTGGCCTTCATGGCGCGAAGGCAGGGGTAGCGCTTTTCCCTGCTGTGGACCGTTGCCGGCAGTCGAACAGGGAGGCAGCTTCGGCAAGAACCTCCGGAGGAAATGAAATGACCGAGATCACCGTCCGCCCGCTTGCGCAGCCCGACCATGCCGACTGGCGCCGCCTGTGGACCGATTACCTTACCTTCTACGAAACCAAGCTGCCGGAAGAGGTCTACGCCGTCACCTGGAAGCGACTGTTCACGACGGGTGAGTTCGAGCCGAAAGGCTTCATCGCCACCCTCGACGGCAAGGCTGTCGGCCTCACCCACTATCTCTACCATCGCTCCTGCTGGGCGGAGCAGAACAACTGCTATCTGCAGGACCTGTTCGCCGACCCCGACGTGCGCGGCAAGGGCATCGGTGCGGCCCTGATCGAGGCCGTGAAACAGGAAGCGGCAAAAACCGGCGTCAAGAACGTCTACTGGATGACGCACGAGACCAACGCGACGGCGCGCAAGCTCTACGACCATGTCGCGCGGCGAACCGGCTTCATCGAGTATGATTTGCTGTAGATAGACCATGTTCATCCCCTTCTTCCTCGAACTGAAGGCCGCACGTGTTCCCGTTTCGCTGCGGGAATATCTGTCGCTGTTGGAGGGACTGGAAGCCGGGCTGGTCGACTACGACGTCGAGGGTTTTTACTATTTGGCCCGCACCGCGCTGGTGAAGGACGAGCGCCACATCGATCGCTTCGACCAGGTGTTCGCGCATGTCTTCAAGGGCGTTGAGGCGCTGGGCGGGCCCGATGCCATCGACGTCGCGAACCTGCCGGAAGAGTGGCTGCGCCGCCTCGCCGAAAAGCACCTGACCGACGAGGAGAAAAAACTGGTCGAGGCGCTCGGCGGCTTCGAAAAGCTGATGGAGACGCTGAAGCAGCGGCTCGAGGAGCAGAAGGGCCGCCACCAGGGCGGCTCGAAATGGATCGGCACCGGCGGCACCTCGCCTTTCGGCGCCTATGGCTACAATCCCGAAGGTGTGCGCATCGGCCAGCATGAAAGCCGCAATCGCCGCGCTGTGAAGGTCTGGGACAAGCGCGAGTTCAGGAATTTCGACGACGCCGTCGAGCTTGGCACCCGCAACATCAAGATCGCGCTGAAACGCCTGCGCCGCTGGGTACGCGAAGGCGCCGAGGAAGAATTCGACCTGCCCGGCACCATCCATGCCACCGCCGAGCACGGCTACCTCGATGTGCGGACGCGGCCCGAACGGCGCAACGCCGTGAAACTCTTGATGTTCTTCGATGTCGGCGGCTCGATGGACGATCACATCAAAAGCGTCGAGGAGCTGTTTTCGGCCGCCCGCGCCGAATTCCGCCAGCTCGAATATTTCTACTTCCACAACTGCCTCTACGAGGGCGTGTGGAAGGACAATCGCCGCCGCCATGCCGAAGTGATTCCGACCTTCGACCTCATCCACAAATACGGCCCGGACTACAAGGTGATCGTCGTCGGCGACGCCTCGATGAGCCCTTACGAGATTGCCCACCCCGGCGGCTCGGTCGAGCACTGGAATCCCGAGGCTGGGGCCGTCTGGCTCGGCCGCCTGCTGCAGCAATGGCCGAACGCGGTGTGGCTCAACCCGGAAGACCAGAAGAACTGGGGCTTTACCCATTCCATCACTATCATCCGCGACATCTTCGGCGGCCGCATGTTCCCGCTGACGCTGGACGGGCTGGAAGGCGCGACGAAGCAGCTGTCGAGGAAGCATTAGTCAGGGTGTCGATACTGGGCAGACGCGTAACAAATGCCTATCTTGGTGCGAATATCCGGTTGCAATCAACAACGAGCCGGCAAGGCTGAGGAGATCAAATGGACACCCACACCTACCCCGTAACCCGCACCGACGCCGAATGGCGCGCCCGGCTGACGCCGGAGCAATATGCGGTCATGCGCGGCCACGGCACCGAGCGGCCGGGAAGCTGCGCTTTGCTCTACGAGAAGCGCGCCGGCACTTTTTCCTGCGTCGGCTGCGATCAGCCGCTGTTCGAATCCAAGCTGAAGTTCGAGAGCGGCACCGGCTGGCCGAGCTTTAACGATCCGGTCCCCGGCTCGGTCGAAAACACCGTCGACCGCAGCTACGGCATGGTGCGCACCGAATGCCACTGCGCCCGCTGCGGCAGCCATCTCGGCCACGTCTTCGAGGACGGCCCGCCGCCGACCGGCCTGCGCTATTGCATCAACGGCGTGGCTCTGAAATTCGAGCCGGCCGCCTGAGCGGCAGGCCCGATTGGCAGGTTTTTGGGAAGGCGGCTTCGGCCGCCTTTTTCATTGGCTGAACAATCGAGAGCCCTGGTCAGATAACGATCGTCAGGATCAGCCACAGCGCGGCACAGAGCATCATCATTGAAGCCTTGGCGCCGCCAATTTTCTCGGCGGTCCGCCAGACGGCCGACATCAGGAAGATGCTATAAGGCACCGGCGCGAAATGCACCGCGAGGACGGCCTCGAGCGGCAGATTCAGTGCGAGCAGAATGAGCGCAGCCACCGACGATGCAATGCTGATCGCCGTGCCAACGAGCACCATGTCGCGCCAGAACAGACGGTCGAGCGGCACCTGGCCAAGCCAGCGCGAGCGGAAGAAATCCGCTAGCACCTGATATCTACCCCTGTCCCAGGACGTCGGTGACGGCGCGCTCGATGCGCGAACATTCCGTCACCAGCCAGTCGGTCATGGCCGGCCAGTTGTCCTCGGCAAAACAGTTCACCCGCCACATCGAATTGATGCCGAGGCCCTCGCAGCTTTGTTCCGGCCTGAGCTTCAGCCTGTCCTCGATCGCCGGCTGGAACGGCTTCAACCGCGACCAGGTTTGCGTGGCACCGAACTTCTCGTTGCGGCCGAAGAAAACGCCGACATGGTTCTGCGCCGGCGCGACATACATGGAAAGGACCAAGGCGAAGTCGGGCATCCCGCGCTGCCAGAACCAGGGTCCGCGCCTCGCCATCAGAGCCCTTTCCTCGGGATGCCGTTCGTCGAACAGCGTCCAGAAGCCGCGATGGCGGAATTCAGAAGCGCGGCGGGCGCCGAAGTCGAATTCGCTCATGGTTCGATGCCCGTTCCAGCATCACGCCCAGGCTGGCTGTTGCCGGCCTTTCAGAGACTGTTTCGAAATTCGCTCTGGCGAGTCATATGGTGGTGGTTTCGAGAACCGGAGCGCAGCGGACTTTCGGATCCGTGAGCACCGGAAGCGCAGAAAACGCCGTCAGATGGCCGCCGGAGTAGAATTTCCAGACAGTCTCTTACACCATGCCGAGCGCGGCCTTGTACAGATCGAGGATGGTTTCCTCCTCCTGGCGCTCGGCCTGATCCTTCTTGCGCAGCCGGATGATGGTGCGCATCGCCTTGGTGTCGAAGCCGGTGCCCTTGGCCTCGGCGAACACTTCCTTGATGTCGTCGGAAATGGTCTTCTTCTCTTCCTCGAGCCGCTCTATGCGCTCGATGAAGGCACGCAGCTGGCCGGCGGCAACAGTCTGGCTGGTCTCGGTGATATCGTCGGCCATGTTTTTCTCCACATCGTTTCTACGCCGCGACTCGGAAAGCATGCCGCGGCTGATTTCAGCGGTTCGATGCCCGACCGGGGGCGGCGGGTCAAGCCGTTATCGACGCGGCATGAAAGGTTGCCGCCAGGTGCGGACAACCCAGGCTCGACAGCCGTTTCTTTCACCCGAAAGCGATCAGCAGATCCTTGGCATCGATCTGGTCGCCGGCCTTGACCAGCACCTCGGCGACCGTGCCGTCGCGCTCGGCATGCAGGGCCGTCTCCATCTTCATCGCTTCGATGGAAAGCAGCACGTCGCCGGCCTTCACCACCTGGCCGGCGGCAACCGAAAGCGCCGAGACGACACCCGGCATCGGCGCGCCGACATGCGCCTCGTTGCCGGGCTCGGCCTTGCGGCGGGCCTTGGCGGCGGACGCGCCATGCGCGCGGTCCGGCACCTTGACGCGGCGCGGCTGGCCGTTGAGTTCGAAGAACACGGTGACCATGCCCTTGTCGTCGACATCGCCGATCGCCAGGCACCGCACCACCAGCGTCTTGCCCTTCTCGATGTCGACGAAGATCTCGTCTTCCGGCTTCATGCCGTAGAAATAGGTCGGCGTCGGCAGCACGCTGACCGGGCCGTAGGTTTCCTGCGCGCCGGCGAAGTCGGAAAACACCTTCGGGTACATCAGCCACGAGGCGAATTCGAATTCGCTGAGCTTGCGTTCGAGCTTGTCTTCGATCTCCTTGCGGCTGGCCTTGAGATCGGCTGCCTTCAGGAGCGAACCTGGCCGCGCCGTGATCGGCTTGTCGCCCTTCAGCGCCTTCTTCTGCAGCGCTTCCGGCCAACCGCCGGGCGACTGGCCGAGATCGCCGCGCAGCATCGAGACGACCGAGTCCGGGAAGGCGATGTCCCTGGCCGGATTCTCGACATCGGCAACGGTCAGGTCCTGGCTGACCATCATCAGCGCCATGTCGCCGACAACCTTGGACGACGGCGTCACCTTGACGATGTCGCCGAACATCAGATTGACGTCGTGATAGGTCTGCGCCACCTCGTGCCAGCGCGTCTCCAGGCCAAGCGAGCGCGCCTGCTCCTTGAGGTTGGTGAACTGCCCGCCCGGCATTTCGTGCAGATAGACTTCCGAGGCCGGCCCCTTGAGATCGCTTTCGAAGGCGGCGTACTGGTTGCGCACCGCTTCCCAGTAGAAGGAGATTTTCCTGATCCATTGCGGGTCGAGGCCCGGATCGCGTTCGGTGCCCTTCAGCGCCTCGACGATCGAACCGAGGCAAGGCTGCGATGTGTTGCCGGAGAAGGCATCCATCGCCGCGTCGATGGCGTCGACGCCGCTTTCCACCGCCGCCAGCACCGTCGCCGCCGACAGGCCCGACGTGTCGTGGGTGTGGAAATGGATCGGCAGGTCGGTCGCCTCGCGCAGCGCCTTGAACAGCACCCGCGCCGCGGCCGGCTTCAACAGGCCGGCCATGTCCTTGACCGCGATGATGTGCGCGCCGGCAGCCTGCAACTCCTTGGCCAGCCCGACATAATATTTCAGGTCGTACTTGGCCCGCGCCGGATCGAGAATGTCGCCGGTGTAGCAGATCGCCGCTTCGATGAGCTTGCCCTCGGCGCCGACGGCGTCCATGGCGACGCGCATGTTCTCGACCCAGTTCAGGCAGTCGAAGACACGGAACAGGTCGATGCCGCCGGCAGCGGCCTGGCGGACGAAATGCTGCACGACATTGTCGGGATAGTTGGTGTAGCCGACGCCATTGGCGCCACGCAGCAGCATCTGCAGCAACAGGTTGGGTGCTGCCTCGCGCACCAGCGACAGCCGCTCCCACGGATCTTCGGTGAGGAAGCGCATGGCGACGTCAAAGGTAGCGCCGCCCCAGCATTCGAGCGACAGCAACTGCGGCAGCGCGCGCGCATAGGTGCCGGCGATGCCGGCGATATCATGCGTGCGTACGCGCGTCGCCAGCAGCGACTGATGACCGTCGCGCATCGTCGTGTCGGTGACCAGCACTTGCCTTTGCTCGCGCATCCAGGCAGCGAATTTCTCCGGTCCCAGCACATCCAGCTTCTGCTTGCTGCCGCTTGGCACATTACCGTTGAGGTAGGGCACGATCGGAGCCGCGGCATCGGCCTTCGGTTGCGGCCGACCACGCGTCTCGGGATGACCGTTGACCGACACGTCGGCCAGATAGTTGATGAGCTTGGTGGCGCGGTCCTGGCGCTTGACCTGCTGGAACAGCTCCGGCGTCGTGTCGATGAACTTGGTCGTGTAGGAATTGTCGGCGAAGCTCGGGTGATTGATGATCGCTTCGAGGAAGGTCAGGTTGGTGGCGACGCCGCGGATGCGGAACTCGCGCAGCGCCCGGTTCATGCGGGCGATGGTTTCGGCCGGCGTCGGCGCCCAGGCCGTCACCTTCTCCAGCAGTGGATCGTAGAAGCGGGTGATGACCGCGCCGGAATAGGCGGTGCCGCCATCGAGGCGGATGCCGAAGCCCGTCGCGCCGCGATAGGCGGTGATGCGGCCATAGTCCGGGATGAAATTGTGCTCGGGGTCTTCCGTGGTGATGCGGCACTGCAGGGCATGGCCGTTCAGCCTGATGTCCTTCTGCGCCGGCACGCCCGATTCCGGCGTACCGATGGCGAAGCCATCGAGGATGTGGATCTGCGCCTTGACGATATCGATGCCGGTCACCTGCTCGGTGACGGTGTGTTCGACCTGGATGCGCGGATTGACCTCGATGAAATAGAATTTTCCGCTGTCGGCATCCTGCAGGAACTCGACCGTTCCGGCGCCGATATAGCTGGTCTCGCAGGCGATCTTCAGCGCATGGCCGCAAAGCTCCTCGCGTTGCGACATTTCGAGATAGGGCGCCGGCGCGCGCTCGACGACCTTCTGGTTGCGGCGCTGGATCGAGCAGTCGCGCTCGAACAGGTGCACGACATTGCCATGTGTGTCGCCAAGCACCTGCACCTCGACATGGCGGGCGCGCTCGATCAGCTTTTCGAGATAGACCTCATCCTTGCCGAAGGCGGCTTTCGCCTCGCGCTTGCCTTCCATGACCTCGCGGGCAAGATCGGCTTCGGAGCGGATGGCGCGCATGCCGCGCCCGCCGCCGCCCCACGATGCCTTCAGCATCACCGGATAGCCGATCTCCTTGGCCAGTTTCTTGACCGTGTCCATGTCGTCCGGCAACGGGTCGGTGGCGGGGATCACCGGCACGCCGACCTCGATGGCGAGATTGCGTGCGGCAACCTTGTTGCCGAGCCGGCGCATCGTGTCCGGCTTCGGTCCGATGAAGGTGATGCCGGCTTCGGCACAGGCCTCGGCGAATTCAGGGCTTTCCGACAAAAGCCCGTAACCCGGATGGATGGCATCGGCGCCCGAAAGCCTGGCGACGCGGATCACTTCCTCGATCGACAGATAGCTTTCGATCGGCCCCATATCCCTGGTCAGATGTGGCCCACGCCCGACCTGGTAGCTTTCGTCGGCCTTGAAGCGGTGCAGCGAGTATTTGTCCTCCTCCGCCCAGATCGCCACGGTTTTAAGGCCAAGTTCGTTGGCCGCGCGAAAGACGCGAATGGCGATTTCGGACCGGTTGGCGACAAGGATCTTCGTGATGGCCAAGGACTGGGCTCCAGCAGCGGAAGGGAAGAGAAATCGGCGCCATGATTAGCGCGAAAATGCTGCAGTGCAAACAAAATCCACGCGAATTTAAACCGATTTAAATCGAATCTTTGCAGCAAAGACCGTCGCATTCGCGCGGACGCGCAAGAAAGCGCCGGCATTGCCGTTCAGGCCAAGATCATTTTCCGACTAACGGCCGTCCTCGGCGGCCTGCCGGCGCGTCCCAGGGAAACACTCTCAAAAGAAAAATGCCCGACGCGTTGCGCCGGGCATTTTCCGATTTCAGGCGTTTGTCGGCTTATTGTTCGAAGTAGGTGTACTTGCCGTCGTCACCCTTCTTCCAGGTGTAGAGGACGTAGTCGGGGCGGGTAATGTCGCCCTTCGCATCATAGCCGATGTCGCCGATCGCGGTCTTCCAGGGGCCGCTCGCCTTGATCTCTGCTGCAACCTTCTGCGCGTCGTCGGCCGAGCCGACCTTAGCGGCGGCGGCGGCGACGATCTGCATGGCGGCGTAGGAGTAGAGCGTATAGGCTTCAGGCTCGAAACCGGCGGCACGGAACTTCTCGACGAGTTCCTTGGCGTTCGGGTTCTTGCGCGGATCGGGAGCGAACGTCATCAGCGTGCCGTTGACGGCGTCACCGGCGATCGAGGCCAGCTCGTTCGACACGATGCCGTCGCCCGACATGAACTGGGCCTTGAGGCCCTGGTCCGCGAGCTGGCGCATGATCAGGCCGGCTTCCGTATGCAGGCCACCGTAGTAGACGACGCTGACGCCGGCTTCCTTCATCTTGGCGATGAGAGCCGAGAAGTCCTTGTCGCCGACATTGATGCCTTCATACATGGCTTCGGTGACGCCGTCGGCGTTGAGCGCCTTCTTGGTTTCGTCGGCGAGACCCTGGCCATAAGGCGTCTTGTCGTGGACGACGGCGATCTTGGCGTCCTTGAAGTTCTTGGCGAGATAGTCGCCGGCAACCTTGCCCTGCTGGTCGTCGCGTCCGCAGGTGCGGAACGTGTTCCACAGGCCGCGCTCGGTCAGTTGCGGGTTGGTCGCCGAAGGCGTGATGACGAGAATGCCGTTCTCGGCATAGACATCCGACGCCGGAATGGTGACGCCCGAGTTGAAGTGGCCGATGACATACTTGACGCCGTCGGCGACGAACTTGTTGGCGACCGAGATGCCCTGCTTCGGATCCGAGACGTCGTCACCGACTTCGAGCTTGATCTGCTGGCCGTTGATGCCGCCCGCCGCGTTGATGTCGGCGGCAGCCTGCTCGGCGCCCTTCTGCAGCTGCGCGCCGAAGGCTGCGTTCGGGCCGGTGATCGGACCGGCAACGCCGATCAGAATGTCAGCCCACGCGCTGCCGCTGAACGCGACAAGCGCGGTCAGTGCGACGGCGGACAAGAGTGACTTTTTCATATAAACGCTCCCATTTACGGAGTGGGCGTGGATGATACTTTCATGCGATGCCCACCCTTATCGCAGAAAGCACAGTTTGCCGATTTTCAGGCACTTGTCACGCCGATTCATCCCCGAAACGGCGTTAATCATGAACGTTAGCCTTTCGGCTTCCAGCTCAAAAGCGATGCTCTTTCATAGAGCCAATTATACTGCGTAACCATCTGGTTGGTGCGCGTGTATTGATAGCCGATGAACCCAAGTATCATCAGCACGATGGTGTCGACGATGTAGTAATGCAGCGAGAACATCGTGCCGCCGAACAGCGCGTGATGGATGAAGCGTATGCCGATGCCGAGGCCCAGCATATAGGCGAACAGTTGCAGGAAGCTGCGCCATGTCTGGGCGCTGGCCTTGCCCGTCATCCACGCCGCCCAGCCGCCAAGCAGACAGGTGACGAAAAAGAACTGCCAGATCGAGGGTTCCTCGTAGAGAATGCCCTGCATGATTGATGTCTCCTAGGCTCAGTGATGGCCGCCTTCGAGATAGGCGGCGCGCACTTCCGGATTGGCGAGCAGTTCCTTGCCGGTGCCGCTCATCGTCACGTTGCCGTTGACCATGACATAGGCGCGCGTGGCGAGCTTGAGCGCGCCGAAGGCGTTCTGCTCGACCAGGAACACAGTCAGACCCTGCGTGCGGTTCAGTTCGCGGATGGCATCGAAGATCTGCTTGACGATCAGTGGCGCCAGACCCAGCGACGGTTCGTCGAGCAAAAGCAGCTTCGGCCGTGCCATCAGCGCGCGTCCGATCGACAGCATCTGCTGCTCGCCACCGGACAGCGTGCCGCCGCGCTGAGCGATGCGCTCCTTGAGCCGTGGAAACAGCGTGAACACCTTCTCGACGTCCTCGTCATAGTGCTTGAGGTTGTCGAGGCTGGCACCCATCTGGAGGTTTTCCATCACCGTCATGCGCGGGAAGATGCGCCGGCCCTCGGGTGACTGGGCGATGCGCATGCGCGCGATCTCGTGCGTCGGCATCTGGGTGATGTCGGTGCCGGCGAAGGTGATTGTGCCCGCGCGAGCGCGTGGGGCGCCAAAGATGGTCATCATCAGCGTCGACTTGCCGGCGCCGTTGGCACCGATCAGCGCGACGATCTCGCCTTCGTTGACGGTGACGTCGACGCCGTTCAGCGCCCGTATGTTGCCGTAAAAGGTCTGGACGCCCTTGATATCGAGCAATGTTGGGCCGGCCATTATTTGCGTCCTCCGCGCTTGCCCGCGACAGGCTTGGCCGCGGCCTTTCCGGAAGCCGCGCCAGCGGTCTCCCCGGAAGCTGCATTGGCAGTCTTTCCCGAAGCATGGCTGGTCGCCGCCTTGCCGGCATCGACGCGGCGCGAGAATTCCGTGCCCTTGCCCTGGCTGAGAAGCTTGGCCTGCTTGACCCATTCCTCACGTGCAATGCGCCCGTCAAAGGCGAGATAGGCTTCAGCGGCCTCGACATCGGCCTTCTTCCAGGCGCCGATCTGGTCGAAGTGGAAAATGCCGTGTTCGTTGAGCTTCTTCTCGTTGACCGTGCCGATGCCCTTGATGCGGGTCAGATTGTCGGCCTTGCCCGCCCGAGGGGCAGCCAGGCGGTTCGAAATGCCTTCGGCCTGCGCCGCGGGCGCCTTGGCGGCCGCTTTCTTCGCCGCCGGCTTTGCCGCAGCCGGTTTTGCCGGCGAAGCGGACTTTGCAGCAGCGGGTCTGGTGGCAACGCTCGCCGCGCGCGCATCGATCTGCGCCGCCTTGGAAGCGCCCTTCGACACCGTGACGCGCTCGCCCTCGCTGTGGCCGATCGTGTCGCTCACCGGTCCGGCGAGATATGAAGCCGAGGTGCCGGGGCCGTGCGCGGAGTCGGGACCGGTATCCAGCTGTTCGATGACGTCTTCGTCGCCGACCTCGGTCAGCACCGTCTCGACCTCCTCGTCGTCGACACCGAGATAGGCGGCGATGACGCGCGGATCGGTGCGCACCGATTGCGGACTGCCGTCGGAGATCTTGCGGCCATATTCGAGCACCACGACATGGTCGGAGATTTGCATGACAACCGACATGTCGTGCTCGATCAGCAAGATCGAGGTGCCGGTGTTGTTCTTGATGTCCATCAGCAGCTCGTTGAGTGCTGCCGATTCCTTCGGGTTGAGACCGGCGGCCGGCTCGTCGAGGCAGAGAAGTTCTGGCCCGGTGCACATGGCACGCGCAATCTCCAGGCGCCGCTGCGCGCCATAGGGCAGGTCGCCGGCCGGATCGTCGGCCCGATCGACGAGATTGGCCTTCTCCAGCCAATGCCTGGCCAGATCGATCGATTCGGCAGATGCCTTGCGGTAGCTCGGGAAGCCGAACAGGCCGAGCAGCGTATAGCCCGACGCCTTCATCAGCTTGTTATGCTGGGCGACCAGCAGGTTCTCGAGCAGCGTCATGCCCGAGAACAGGCGGATGTTCTGGAAGGTGCGCGCCACCTTGGCGCGCGCTGGAATCTCATGGTTTGGCAAACGTTCGAGCATGAAGCTCGAACCATCGGCCCGGTTGAGCGTGATCATGCCTTCCGACGGTTTGTAGAAGCCGGTGATACAGTTGAACACCGTGGTCTTGCCGGCGCCGTTCGGGCCGATCAAGGCGGTGATCTCGCCGCGTCGGGCCTGGAAGGACAGGTCGCCGATGGCGACCAGGCCACCGAACTTCATCGACAGATGCTCGACCTGCAGGATGGCTTCGTTCATGCCCGGGTTGGCCTTCTGAATCGGGTTCGTATTCATCAGCCGTGTCCCTCCTTGGTGAAGGAGCCCGAGACGGCCCTTCGCTCCTTGAGGAAGGCTGTCGGCTCGCGGCTGCCGACGAAGCCACGCGGCTTCCACAGCATGACCACGACCATGGCTATGCCGAACAACAGCATGCGATAAAGCTCCGGGGTGAAATCAGGGCCGAAGATCGCCTTGAGGAAGTCCAGCTCGCGCAGGATTTCGGTGCCACCGATCATCACCAGCGCCGCAACGGCGATGCCGCCCAGCGAGCCCATGCCGCCCAGCACGACGATGGCAAGGATGATCGCCGATTCCAGGAAGACGAAGGATTCCGGGCTGACGAAACCTTGCCGTGCGGCAAAGAACGAACCGGCAAAGCCGCCAAACATGGCGCCGGTGGCAAAGGCGGTCAGCTTGGTGGTGGTGGTGTTGATGCCGAGCGAGCGGCAGGCGATCTCGTCCTCGCGCAGGGCCTCCCAGGCGCGCCCGACCGGCAGGCGACGCAGCCTGATGGTGACGAACGCGGTGAGGAAGCAGAGCCCCAGGATCAGGTAATAGAGGAAGATCTTGTAGTAGGCGCCCGACTGGGCGATGCCGAGCACTTTGGCGATGTAGTTCGGGTCCGAGACGTTGAACGACATCAGGCCGAAGAAGGTGACCTTGGGGATGCCGGAAATGCCGGCCGAGCCGTTGGTCACTTCGCGCCAGTTGATCAGCACCAGGCGGATGATCTCGCCGAAGGCCAGTGTGACGATCGCCAGATAGTCACCGCGCAGGCGCAGCACCGGAAAGCCGAGCATCACGCCCCAGAACGCCGCCATCATGCCGGCGGCCGGCAGCAGGATCCAGAACGACAGTCCGAAATGCGTGCCGAGCAGCGCATAGGCGTAGGCGCCGACCGCGTAGAACGCGACGTAGCCGAGGTCGAGCAGGCCGGCGAGGCCGATGACGATGTTCAGGCCCCAGGCCAGCATCACGTAGATCAGGATCTGGATGCCGAAATTATCGACCCACTTCAACGAGCCTTGAAAGCCGACCAGCAGAACGATCACGATCGGATACACCAGAAGCACGGCGACGCCGATCTTGTTGAAGTTCCGGCGCAGGAAGCCGGGCGCCGTCACGGCGGCGGCGGGAGCCTGAGCCTTTTCCGCCTTCGCCCGCTCCATCGCCGGCTGCGCGAAGCCGACATAGAGGAAGCGGCCGACGGCGGTGAGGATGACCACCGCGGCAAGTAGGCCCCAGCGCTGCACCAGGATCAGCTCGTTCGAAATGTTCTGATCGGTCTTCAGGCCGATGAACAGCACGAACAGGCCAAGCGAAATGGCGCCGGCATAGAACGCCTCGCGAAGGGCGCGTTGAATGGGCGTGGCGACGACGTCGCGCTCCGGAGTAACGGTAACCGCCATGATCTCAGACCTTTTCGACTTCTGGCCGGCCCAGAATGCCGGAAGGCAGGAAGATCAGCACGATCGCCAGGATGGAGAAGGCGGCGACGTCCTTGTAGTCGATCGAGAAATAGGCCGACCACATGCTCTCGATGAAGCCGATCAGGAGCCCGCCGAGCACGGCGCCCGGCAGCGAACCGATGCCGCCGAGAACGGCCGCGGTGAACGCTTTGACACCCGGCGTGAAGCCGTCGGAAAACACCACCACGCCGTAGTACATCAGGAACAGCGTGCCGGCCACGGCGGCCAGCGCGGCGCCCATGATGAAGGTGATCGAGATGGTGCGGTCGACGTCGATGCCGAGCAACGCCGCCATCTTGCGGTCCTGTTCACAGGCGCGCTGCGCTCGACCGAGCGCGGTCTTGTTGACCAGGTACCAGAAGATCGCCAGCAGGATCGCGGTGACCACGACGATGATGATCTGCTTCAGCGACACGCTGACGCCAGCGATGTCGTAGACCTTGGACACCATCGGCGGGACCGGCTTGTTGCGCGGGCCCTGCGTCACCTGGACGAAGTTGGACAGCGCGATCGACATGCCGATGGCGGTGATCAGCGGCGCCAGCCGGAACGACCCGCGCAGCGGCCGGTACGCCACCTTCTCGATCGTCCAGTTGTAGAGGCTGGTGAGCAGCATCGCGACGACCATCATGATCAGCAGCGCGACGACGATCGGCACCGAATAGAACAACGCGCCGAGGACGAGGAAAACGATGAGGGCGGTGAAGGCGCCGACCATGAAGATATCGCCATGGGCGAAATTGATCATGCCGATGATGCCGTAGACCATCGTGTAGCCGATTGCGATCAGCCCATAGATCGATCCCAGCGTCAGCCCATTGATAAGCTGCTGGACAAAGTACTGCATGTGTACATGGCTCCCCTGGAATGTCGCCCATGCAGACGCATTCCTTTTCGTATTTCCCCTAGTCGTAAAGTTTCGAGCCCGGATTGCAACGTGATTTTTCAACCGTCATGCGTGTTTTGGCGGCACGCCATCCGATTGCCCTTTTTTCCCATCCGGCTCCTGGACTATCGCGGACCCTAGCATTGGCATAACGCAATGTCTTTGACGATTCGACCGCATCATGCGCTCCGTTTCGAAGAAATCGCCGTCAAAATTAGGTGATGAGAGGAATCGTTGCGTTCCTGACACGATCCGTTTTTTCGCTGCACTGCTTTCCGCAGGGTCAGGATTCCCTTTACTTGACCACAAAACCGTGCGCGAACGGATCGCGGTCGTCGATGAAGATGGTGTTCAATCCGGTCATCCGCGCCCAGCCGCCGATCGAGGGGACGATGACTCCTCCGGCTCAGTAGGCAGACCCGCCATTCTCGCTCAGGACATGCCGCTCGGTGCCATTAAGGGGAGGGTTGAATACGCTGACTAGGATCATATCGCCGGCAGCGTCGGCACGCAGATAGTGATCGTCATGTTCATTGAGCACATAGATCGTGCCCGGTTCGATACGATGCACTTCACCGGACATGTCTTCGACTTCACCGGAGCCGGCGACGCAGTAGCAGGCCTCCAAATGCCGCCGATAGTGGAGACGTGATTCGCTGCCTGCCCGCACGACGGTATGACAGACAGTAAACCCCATGCCGTCCTTTTGTGTCAGCAGGCGATGGCTGGTGCCATTGCCCCAATCAACGAAGAAGTCAGATTTTTCTACATCAACCAATTGTCTTGTAAACATGATCTCTCCCGCTGCGGCCATGGATCTGGAGTGCTGAATGCCCCCAGGATCGGGCTGCAGGAGTGCCGCAACGCATGCAGGCTTTCAAATGATTGCTTCTCACCTGATATGTTAGTAAATTTTACACATGGAATATGTCCCGCTCAACGCCGTCCGTGCTTTCGAGGCCGCTGCGCGCCATTTGAGTTTCTCCGCTGCCGGCGAGGAACTTCATGTCACGCACCCGGCGATCAGCCACCAGATAAGGCGGCTGGAGGAGTGGCTGGGCGTGTCCCTCTTCCACCGGGATGCGCGCAAGGTACGACTGACGGATGCCGGGATGATCCTTCAGGCAACGGCGAGCGGGGCACTTGCCGAACTCGGCGCCACGTGCCGGCGCATTCGGCGTAATGCAGCTGTGGCGACCGTGTCCGTGGGGTGCATACCTTCCATTGCCAGCCGCTGGCTCGTGCCCCGCCTGCCGGACTTCAGTGCCAGCCATCCCGATATCGGCATGCGGGTCGCTTACGCCCGGGCAGAGGAGAGGCTCGGCGATGGTGAGAGCGATGTGCTGATCACGCTTGGAGCCGATCCGACGCCCGGCGTTACCAGTCTCAAGCTCTTTTCTCGCCTGAACCGGCCGGTGTGCAGCCCCCAGTACTTCGCCGGCAACGACTATCTGCGAACACCTGCCGGGATCGCTGGCGCGGACCTGCTGCATGACGAGAACCGCGAAGGCTGGCGGGAGTGGTTCTCCGAGGCCGGACTACCCAATTTCGATGTAGGCAACGGACCCGTCTTCGCCGACTTCAACATTCTTGCAACGGCGGTCATCGCCGGTCACGGTGTGGCGCTTTGTCCAGTCGACGTTTTTCGTGACGAGTTGAAGCGCGGCGACCTGATCGTCTTGTCGCAGGTCGCAACCAACCGCGACAAGGGCTACTTCCTGACGATGTCGGTGGACGCCTCGCCCGCCGCGCTTACCTTCGCCGAATGGTTCCGCCAGGCGGTCTCGGTCGATGCCGGGACAGACGATCAGCAGGTCTGAACGTGCGGTATCACTTGACCACAAAACCATGCGCGAACGGATCGCGGTCGTCGATGAAGATGGTGTTCAATCCGGTCATCCGCGCCCAGCCGCCGATCGAGGGAATGATGGCCGGTTTGCCGGCAACGGTGGCGTCCTTTTCGACCTTGCCCTTGAACAGCGAACCGATGATCGATTCATGGACGAAACTGTCGCCGGCCTTCAGTTTGCCCTTGGCGTGAAGCTGCGCCATGCGCGCCGAGGTGCCGGTGCCGCAAGGTGAGCGGTCGATCGCCTTGTCGCCGTAGAAGACGGCATTGCGAGCGTCGGTTCCCCCCACCGTGGGCTTCCCGGTCCACAGCATGTGCGACAGCCGGTTGATATCAGGGTTTTCCGGATGCACGAAGGAGTACTTTTCGTTGAGCCGTTGCCGCACCACCGGGCTCCAGGCGATGAAGTCGCCGGCCGAATAATCGGCCATGTCGCGGTAGTTCTTCTGCGGCTCGACAATGGCGTAGAAATTGCCGCCATAGGCGACGTCGACCGTGATTTCGCCGAGTTGCGGGCATTCGACCGTCAACCCTTCGGCATAGAGGAAGGACGGCACGTTGGTGATGCGCACCTCCTCGACATAGTCGCCGACCTGCTTGTATTCGGCGATCACCAGACCGGCCGGCGTGTCGAGCCTGAGCACGCCCGGCGTCTTCGGCTTGATCAGACCGTGCTCGATGGCCATCGTCACCGTGCCGATGGTGCCGTGGCCGCACATCGGCAGGCAGCCCGAGGTTTCGATGAACAGGATGGCGATGTCGCAGTCGTCGCGCGTCGGCGGATAGAGGATCGAGCCGGACATCACGTCATGGCCACGCGGCTCGAACATCAGCCCGGTGCGGATCCAGTCATATTCGGCCAGAAAATGCGCCCGCCGCTCCATCATCGTCGACCCCTGCAGCAGCGGGCCGCCGCCGGCGACCAGCCGCACCGGATTGCCGCAGGTGTGGCCGTCTATGCAGAAGAAAGATTTCTTGGCCATGACGCTCCTCGAAAAAATCAAAACCGTAGTGGACTGAAGGGGGCCAGATCGATCGGTGGAGTCTGCCCCAGGACGAGTCCGCGGATCAACCGCCCGGTTGCCGCCGCCTGGGTCAGGCCGAGATGGCCGTGGCCGAAGGCATAGACCACCGACCGGCCTCCTGGCGCACGGCCTATGACGGGCACCGAATCCGGCAGCGAGGGACGGAACCCCATCCATTCGCGCCCGCCGACCGGATCGAGCCCCGGCAGGAATTTCTGCGCCTTCTGCAGCAGCGCTTTCGAGCGGTCGTAATTGGGCGGCCGTTCGATGCCGCCCAGTTCGACGGCGCCGCCGACACGCAGGCCCGTTTCGAGCGGTGTGATGACGAAGCCATGTCCGGAGAAGATCAGCTGCCGCTTCACGTCGAAGGCGCCCTTCGGCAGCGTCGTGTTGTAGCCGCGTTCGGTTTCGAGCGGAATGCGATCACCGAGCTGCCTCGCCAGCAGATGCGACCATGCGCCGGCGGCGACGACGAGGTGCCTGGCTCGCCGGGTCGTGCCATCCGCCAGCGTCAGCGCAGCTTCGTCCTGGTTCGCCGCGACGCGATCGATGCGGGCCATTTCAAAGCGTGCGCCCTTGGCCTGTGCATAGGCCCACACCGCCTTGCCCAGCAGTTTCGGATCGGCGACCGTCTTCCATCCCGGCACGAAGGTGCCCTTGACGAAGCGCGGCGAAAGTCCCGGTTGCAAGGTCGCAATGTCTTCGCCCTCGACATGGCGAAAGCCGATGTCGAAACGCGCGCGTGCCGCCCAGCCCGGCAGCGAGGCGCGGAACTCGGCTTCGCTTTCGTAGAGTTCGAGCGAGCCGTCCTCGCGCAGCATCGGCCGCGTGCCGGAGCGATCGAGCAGGCCCATCCATTCCGCCTCGGCGAGCTTCATCATGCCAGCCTGAGCGGCGAGGCCCGCCTCGTATTTTTCCGGCGCACCGGCGCGCCAGAAGCGGATCAGCCAGGGCAGAAGCCTGGGTAGATAGGCTGGCGGGACGCTGAGTGGTCCGAGCGGATCGGCCAGCCATTTCGGCAGCTGCCGGATCATGCCCTTGTGCGCCAGCGGCAGCACGTCGGAGAAGGCAAAGGCAGCGGCATTGCCGGAGCTCGTCTCCTCGCAGATGCCCGTCCGATCGAAGATGGTGACCTTGCGCCCCGCCTCGGCGAGGAAGGCCGCGGCGCAGATGCCGATGATGCCGCCACCGATGATGGCAACGTCGAGTTGGGTGCCGCTTTCGCTGCTCACGTGCGGCCACCCATCTTGTGGTGAGGGAGCATATGAATGAACCCTATGCGAACGCCAGGACTACAGCCTCAAAACTTCGGCAGCGTCGGCCGCACCGCGAGCGCGTCCTTGATGATCTTTTCGACCGCCTTGCGGCGCTCGCCCGACAGCGGCTGGCGCGGCATGCGCACGCGATCGTTGGTTTGAATGGCGAACACTTCGGCAAGCTTGATGTTCTGCACCAGATAGGTCGAGACGTCGAGATCGAGCAGCGGCCGGAACCAGCGGTAGATGGCGAGCGCCTCCTCGCGACGGCCCTGCTGCATAAGCTGGTAGATGGCGACGGTTTCGCGCGGGAAGGCGGTGACCAGCCCGGCCACCCAGCCGATGGCGCCGACCGACAAAGCCTCGAAGGCGAGATTGTCGACGCCGGTGAACAGATCGTAGCGGCTGCCGAGGCGATTGATGATCTCGGTCGAGCGGCGGATGTCGTCGGAGGATTCCTTGATGGCGACGAAGCGCTTGTCCGATGCCAGTTCCTCCATCTGGTCGACGGTGACGTCGACGCGGTAGGCGAGCCGGTTGGAATAGATCATGACGGGCAGGTCGCCGGCCTCGGCGACGGCGCGCAGGGCCGCGACCGTCTCTTCCGCATTGGTGTGGTAGATCGGGCTCGGCACCACCATCAGGCCATTGGCGCCCTCTTTGGCGGCGCGCCGAGCGATGCTGGCGGCCTCACGCGTGCCGGCCTCGTTGACCGTCAGCAGCACCGGCTTCTTGCCGGCGACCTTCTGCGCGGTCTTCAGAACCTCGATCTTCTCGTCATGGGAAAGCATCGGCCCCTCGCCAAGCGATCCGCAGACGATGATGCCGTCGCAGCCGGCCTCCATCTGCAGGCCAAAGCAGCGCTCCATCTCGGCATGGTCGAGGCGGTCGTCCGCGGTGAATTTCGTCGTAACGGCGGGGAAAACTCCGGTCCACATGGTCATTGCTCCATCTGATATATCAGCCGTATATCTGTTAAGAAACCTTCTGTCAATGCGGATTCTCCTGTGATATATCTAAAATATATCAATAGAGCGCGTTTGATATCCATGGAAGCAAGCATCGCATCCGAGCCGGCAGCGGCCAAAGCCTACCGTGTGCTGGAGCACATGATCGTCACGCTGGAGCTGGCCCCGGCGAGCTTTGTCACCGAGGGCACCCTGATCGAGAGGCTGGCGCTTGGCCGCACGCCGGTGCGCGAGGCGATCCAGCGGCTGGCCTGGGAAGGGCTGCTTGACGTGCGGCCCCGCGCCGGCATCGCGATCGCGCCGCTCCATCCCGGCGACTGGCTGCGCGTGCTCGACGCGCGCCGCGGCGTCGAGGTGGTCCTGGCCCGTTCGGCCGCCCGCTTCGTCACCCGCGAAGCCGCCGACCTTTTTCATGAAGCCGCCCTTGCCATGCAGAAGGCGGTGATCTCGGGCAATGTGCTCGCCTTCATCCAGGCCGACAAGGCGCTCGACGAGGCGCTGGCGCTCGCCGCCGACAACCCGTTCGCCGCCCGGCTGGCCGCCCCTCTGCAGACCCACAGCCGCCGCTTCTGGTTCCGCTACAAGGCCGACACTGGCCTTGCCGAATCCGCCGAACATCATGTCGCGTTGATCCGCTCGATTCTCGACGGCGACGAGGAGGCAGCCGCCAAGGACGCCAAGCGCCTGATGGCGCTGCTGCGCGGCCATGCCGAGGTTGCTGCAACGCGCTGATCAAGCGGTTCAGATCCCTTGCGCCGGTACGGTGACGGTATTCTCCCATCCGTCACCGGTCGCGAAGATGCAGCTCCGGCCCTGCACGTCGGTTACCAGCATGGACCATGTCCCACTTGCCGAGACATAGACCTCGACAATCGCAGCTTGCCCGACCACACCGTAGCCGATCTGCTTTTGTTGAAAGGCCTTCGCCAGTCCCGCGACAAGATCACTGTGGCCGCCGCAGACGAATTGCGCCTGTGCGGACAGCGTCGACAGCGCCAGCGCCAGCGCGGCGCCGGTCGCGGCTAGCCTGATCCATCGAAACGAAAATGTGTGTGCCATTTGGCACCTCCTTCGCCTTCACGGTCCGGCAAAGGGAGGCAGAGGGGTAGCCTCAATATGCCGGAGCGTTCCAGGCCGGGTCCGACGTCTTCATCACGTCACTCCTTCTGGTTTCCGGTCTGTAGTCTGGAAATTTCCATCGCATTCCCTGAATTCGATATGGTGAGGTCCCGATTCGAAAACAAGCACCATTTCGGCCCTTGCGGCGTGCTGCGGGCCGGCGATCCGCGTCAGGTTTCGGCAGGTTCGCGAAGTGCCGCCCATTTCAGCAGGGCATCGAGGGCCGGGCATAGCGCCTGCCCCCAGTCGGTCAGGCAGTATTCGACCTTCGGCGGCACCTGATGGTGCACGATGCGGCGCACGATGCCGTCGCCCTCCATCTGTCTCAGCTGCTGGATCAGCATCTTCTGCGAGATCGCCGGGATCGCCCGTTCGAGATCGGAGAAGCGCAGCACCTTGCCGCCGAACAGGTGAAACAGGATCACCAGCTTCCAGCGGCCCTCGAGGATGCGCAGCACATTCTCCACACCGCTCGCCGCGGACAGCGGCGTCAGCGCCTCAACCTTACCTCCTGGTAAGTACCTTACTTTTTCGTCGGTTCTTGTCATTTTTTCAGCATATCGCATTTTAGGAACCGGACAAGCGCCGTGGACTTCAAGTCGACGGCAGAAACCGGAGATGAAACCATGACCGTAAAACTTCCGCAGCCGCTGATCGACTATTTCGCTGCCAAGAACAGGCACGATATCGACGCCATGCTAATCCCCTTCTCGTCGGACGCCACGGCCAAGGACGAAGGCGAAACCCATCGGGGCTCGATCGCCATCCGCGACTGGATGGAGGCAACGACACGCAAATACCAGGTGACGGTCGAGGTCGCCGACGCGACCGCCAATGGCAATGCATGGCGGATCGCCGGCATCGTCTCGGGCAATTTCCCCGGCAGCCCGGCGACGCTCCACTACAACTTCACGCTGGCCGATGATCGGATTAGGCGGCTGGAGATCGGCGCATGATCGTCCCCGGGAAATTCACGGTCGACGATCAGGAATTTGCCGGCAAGCGCGTTCTGGTCACCGGCGGCACCAAGGGTGCCGGCGAAGCCATCGTCCACCGGCTTTCTGCGGCGGGTGCGATGGTGGTCACAACCGCTCGCTCAGCGACCGAAGCGCTATCGCGGACGCTGTTCGTGCAGGCCGATGTAAGTACCTTGGCGGGCACCGAAACAGTGGCCGCGGGTGTCATGGAACAGCTTGGTGGCATCGACATCATCGTGCACAGCGTCGGCGGTTCGAAGAGTCCCGGTGGCGGATTTGCCGGACTGACGGAGCAGACCTGGCAGGAGGAACTCAGCCTCAACCTGCTCGCCGCGGTGCGGCTCGACCGCATGCTTGTACCGCATATGGTCGAGCAAGGCTCAGGCGCGATCGTCCACATTTCGTCGATCCAGCGCCGCCTGCCATTGCATGAATCCACCATCGCCTACGCAGCGGCGAAGGCAGCCCTTTCAACCTACAGCAAGGCGCTGTCCAAGGAACTCGGCCCGAAAGGCATTCGGGTCAACACAGTGGCGCCGGGCTGGATCCACACCACCGCGTCTGAGGCGATGGTTAAGCGGCTGGCTACCCATTCCGGTTCGGACGAGGAAACCGCCCGCCAGGGCATCATGGATGCGCTGGGCGGCATCCCGATCGGCCGGCCGGCACGGCCGCACGAGGTCGCCGAGTTGGTAGCATTCCTTGTCTCGGAGCGCGCCTCGGCGATCCACGGCGCCGAATACGTCATCGATGGCGGCACCGTTCCGACCGTGTAGTGCCATGCAAAAGGAAAGGGCGCGACAAAGCCGCGCCCTCAACTCGGTGGAAGTAGATGTCAGACCTCAGTTCATCGTCGGGATGACGAACTCGGCACCATCCTTGATGCCGGACGGCCAGCGCGAGGTCACCGTCTTGGTCTTGGTGTAGAAGCGGAACGCATCCGGCCCATGCTGGTTGAGGTCGCCGAAGGACGATGCCTTCCAGCCGCCGAAGGTGTAGTAGGCGATCGGCACCGGGATCGGCACGTTGACGCCGACCATGCCGACCTGGACCCGCGAGGCGAAGTCGCGCGCGGCGTCACCGTCGCGGGTGAAGATGGCGACGCCATTGCCCATCTCGTGGTCGTTGGCGAGCTTGATCGCGCTCTCATAGGTCGGCGCCCGCACCACCGAGAGCACCGGCCCAAAGATCTCTTCCTTGTAGATGCGCATGTCGGCCGTCACATTGTCGAACAGGCAGCCGCCCATGTAGTAGCCGTCCTCGTAGCCCTGCATGGAGAAGCCACGCCCGTCGACGACAAGCTTGGCGCCTTCCTTGACGCCGGTGTCGACATAGCCCTTGACGCGTTCAAGCGCCTGCGCCGTCACCAGTGGGCCGAAATCGGCGGACGAATCCGTCGACGGGCCGACCTTCAGGCTCTCGACGCGCGGGATCAGCTTTTCCATCAGCCGGTTGGCGGTATCGTTGCCGACCGGGACGGCCACCGAGATCGCCATGCAGCGCTCGCCGGCCGAGCCGTAGCCGGCGCCGATCAGCGCGTCGACGGTCTGGTCCATGTCGGCATCGGGCATGATGATCATGTGGTTCTTGGCGCCGCCGAAGCACTGCACGCGCTTGCCGGCGGCGGTGCCGCGCGAATAGATGTAATGGGCGATCGGCGTCGAGCCGACGAAGCCGATGGCCTTGATGTCGGGATCGTCGAGGATCGCGTCGACGACGTCCTTGTCGCCGTTGACGACGTTGAGGATGCCGGCCGGCAGGCCGGCCTCGAGGAACAGTTCTGCGATGCGCATCGGCACGCCCGGATCACGCTCCGACGGCTTCAGGATGAAGGCATTGCCGCAAGCGATGGCCGGCGCGATCTTCCACAACGGGATCATCGCCGGGAAGTTGAACGGCGTGATGCCGGCGACGACGCCGAGCGGCTGACGCATCGAATAGACGTCGATGCCGGGGCCGGCACCGTCGGTGAATTCACCCTTCATCATGTGCGGGGCGCCGATGCAGACCTCGACCACTTCGAGGCCGCGCTGGATGTCGCCCTTGGCGTCGGCGATTGTCTTGCCGTGCTCGCGGGCCAGGATATCGGCCAGTTCGTCATAGTCGCGGGCGACGAGTTCGAGGAACTTCATCAGCACGCGCACACGGCGCTGCGGGTTGGTGGCCGCCCATTTTGGCTGTGCCGCCTTGGCGTTCTCGACCGCCGCGCGCAGTTCCGCTTGCGAAGCCAGCGCCACCGTGCCACGCACCGAGCCGTCCATCGGCTGCATGACATCCTGCTTGCGGCCGCTGGTGCCGGCGACATGCTTGCCGCCGATGAAATGACCGTATTCGATCATGATTTCTCTCCCTTGTTTGTGATGGCGCATTGTCCGCCTTTGCGGGGCCAATGGCAACGCGAGCCAGAACGCAACCGTTGTGCGGAAAATAGATAGCAGTTGACGGAGGAGCATCAATTCTCGCAAATGATGGGATGTAAATTCTGCAGCACGGATTGAGAGATTGAGTTCCTTCACCCCCCGGGACCTTCCCCATGAACTGGGATGACGTCCGCATTTTCCTGGCGGTGGCCCGCGCCGGCCAGATCCTTGGCGCCGCCAAGCGGCTGGAACTCAACCACGCCACCGTCTCGCGCCGCATCGCCGCGCTCGAGGATGCGCTGAGGACAAAGCTGTTTCGCCGGCTGACCACCGGCAGCGAACTGACACCCGCCGGCGAGCGCTTCCTCGACATTGCCGAGCGCATGGAAGGCGACATGATCGCCGCACGCTCGACCGTCGCGGGCGAAGGCGACGATGTCTCCGGCACGGTGCGCATCGGTGCCCCGGACGGGTTTGGCGTCGCCTTCCTGGCCAAGCGTCTCGGCGCGCTGACCGCGCTGCACCGCGAACTGACGATCCAGCTCGTGCCGGTGCCGCGCTCCTTCTCCTTGTCGCGCCGCGAGGCCGACATCGCCATCACGGTCGAGCGGCCGACCGAGGGCCGGCTGGTGGCGGGAAAGCTGGTCGACTACTCGCTCGGACTGTTTGCCTCGCGCGCCTATGCGCAAGCGCACGGCTTGCCCAAGACAGCCGCCGAGCTTGGCCAGCACACCCTCATCGGCTATGTGCCGGACCTCATCGTCAGCCCCTCGCTCGACTACGCGGCCGAGTTCAGCGCCGACTGGCGCACCAGCTTTGCCATCTCCTCGGCGCTCGGCCAAGCCGAAGCGGTGCGCTCAGGCGCCGGCATCGGCATCCTGCACACCTTCATCGCCCGCTCGATGCCGGAACTGCTGTCCGTCGACGTCGTGGCGCCCATCCGCCGTGCCTACTGGCTGGTCTACCACGAATCGGTCAGGCCGCTGCGCCGCGTCCAGATCGTCGCCAGCTTCATTACCAAGGCGGTCGAGCGCGAGCGAAACTTGTTCGTTTAGACATACCGCCTTTTCCTCGCCACAAAATCGATGACTGTGACACCGGGCGCGCAATTCTGCCGGTCGCCCGGTGGAATTTCGCGCCATGGGGTGGGGACATTCAGAAAGCTGCCGGATAGATATGCGAGCCGTTCTTGCCATCCTGCCGCTGCTCTTCTTTTCGGCTTGCGCCAATCCGTGGACGAAGGTGCCGGAAGCCGAACTGCCCAAGCCGATCCGTACTGCGATGGCCCGGCCCTCGCCTCTCGTCTTCGGCAATTATTGCGGCCCCGGCACCCGCACCGGCGATCTGTCGGCCCGGCCGGTCGACCGCCTTGATGCGGCTTGCCGGACCCATGACGCCTGCTACATCGCCCGCCACAACCATTGCGACTGCGACGGCACCCTCGTCGCCTCGGCCAAAGCGATCCGCGACGACAAGACGGCGCCGCGCAAAATGCGCGGCGAGGCGGAACTCCTGATCGCCACCTTTGCCATTCCCGTTTGCAAGGTCTTCCCGCAGGGCTTCATGCCGCCGCGCGACCCGGTGCAATTGAACGCCCTGAAGGCCGGAGCGACTGGGTGAACGGCCGAGCATCCATCGCCCTCGCCCTGTTTGGCTTGGCGCTCACGGTGCTTGCCGGCTGCACCAGCGCAGGCCGCGATGCCTGCGACGTCCTGCAAGGCCAAAAAGCCTGCGCGCGCCCTTCGCTGTCGGCTGGCACATTCGGACCGCCCGCCACGCAATTCTTCGGCGACACCGGCGCCAGCGATTACGAGAAGCGGTTCCTGGCGCTGCTCGCCCACAACCAGGTCGGTGCCATGGATCGCGCCAATGGCACCGGTCCTTTCGGTCACGACTATCATGACATCCGCAACGGCAACTTCCAGGCGACCTACCGGACGCTGCGGCAACTGGCCGGGCCGGTTGCCGAAACGCACCTGCCACCGGCCGGTAGCGACAGCGGCGAGGGCCATTTCGAAGGACGCTGGCGGGTGTCGCGGCAGACCCTCTACATCGACGCGGCTGCGCGGCCCTCGGCGCCAAAGATTTTCGAGTTTTCAGGCCTGCAGGCGCGCAGCGTCGAGATCGTGCTGCGCCAGGCTGGCACACAGCCGGCCGACATCGAAGGCACATGCGACGGCGCGTTGGCGATCCATGCCGGCGGCGGTTCACGCACCATCACCATGGGCACGGCATTCCGCTTTCGCTTGTCCGGCGAGGACGACACGGTCAGCCTGTTCCCGAGCGAGACCCTGAACCGCTGCAACCTCGGCATCCGCTCCAACCTGGCCCCGACCGGCGCTCCGCTCACCATCCTGCGCGAAGAGGTCGCCGACCCGGCGCTCGCCGCCTTCGACAGTCGCTACCAACGCTGCCCGACGCCCGACGCCGCCGGTCTCGACCCCCTTGGCCGTGCCTTCTACGCCAGTCGCTGGCTGTCGCAGACCTGTGCCTTGCCGATCGGCAAGCCGCGCCTGCTGCGCAAGTCGCGTGACGGCTTCAATGCCAAGGTCGAGGCGCTGATGGGAGCGCCGCTATCCGACAGCGCCATCGACAAGGGCGATCCGGAGCTGCCTCTCGACTTCTCGAAGGCACCAAAGCTCAAGCTGATCTATTTGTCGTCGCTGGAGTTCAAGGCGGACTTTTCCGGCCGCATCATGGAACGGCTGATCCGCCACCATGCCGCCCTTGGCACCAAGGTGCGCATCCTGGTCACCGACGTGCTGGAGCGCGACAAGGACGACGCCCTGCTGCATCGACTGGCGGCCGAATTTCCCAATGTCGAGTTACAGGAATATCGCTGGCGGGCGGACCGGGGCGCCCCGATCGACGAGCAGCTGTCGCAATTGCACAAGACCCACCATGTCAAGATGCTGGCCACGCTGGCGCGGGACCCTGGCCGCTCGCGCGTCATCATCGGCGGCCGCAACATCCATGACGGCTTCCTGTTCCACCAGCCGATCGATCTGTCGCGCTATCCGGACCTGCAGCAATACGGCAAGACCGACGGGTTTTCGCTGAACTACTATTCGAACTGGAGCGACTTCGACATCGAGTTCGCCGACCCGGCCATGGTTGAGACGCTCGCGGCGCATCTGTCGACATTGTGGTTGCGCGACGCCGACACCAACATCGCGCGCCCCTTCTCCATTCCGGTCCGTTCCGATGGCCGCCGCCCGTCGGGCACGGCGCGGCACTTCATTTCCGTGCCCTACGAGGACGGCCATGCGCTGGAGGATTACTTCGTCGAACTGGTCGACGCCGCCCAGCACCATATCCAGATCGTCAATCCCTACCTCAACCTGACGCCGAAGCTTGGCCTCGCCTTCGACCGGGCGCTGGCCCGTGGCGTCAGGATCGACATTGTCGGCCGCATCGATCTCAAGGGCGATATCGGCGGCAAATTCCTCACCGCGCTCAACAAGCTGTTCGTCGAGGAATATGGCGACCGCATCAACATCCGCGAGTTCAAGGCGCCCGATGTCGTGCTGCATTCCAAGATCATGATGATCGATGAACGGCTGGTCGCCATCTCGTCGGTCAATCTCAACAACCGCAGCTTCTTCCACGACTCGGAGAACGGCATGATGGTCCTGGACCCGGCCTTCTACGCCAGGATGAAGCCGATTTATGATGACTATCTCGCCCACTCGAACCCGGTCGCCACCAAGGTGACGATACCGTGGGCCTATCGCCTGCTGTTCGACCAGGACTGGGTCAAGCAGGCGTTCTGACGAGTTTGAGCGACGGCGCGCCTTATCGCAGATAACGCTCCTGCGCCAAGGCGCGGACATCAATGTCCGGTACCCGGCTGGAGATGATGTCGGCCAAAACCTTGCCCGAGCCGCAGGCCATGGTCCAGCCGAGCGTGCCATGGCCGGTGTTGAGATAGAGGTTGGAAAGCTCGGTGCGGCCGATCAGCGGCGGGCCGTCGGGCGTCATTGGCCGCAGCCCGCACCAGAACGTCGCCTCCCGCATGGCGCCGGCGCCCGGAAAGAGATCGCCGACCGAGTATTCCAGCGTGTGCCGCCGCGATTCGTGCAGCCTGAGATCGAAGCCGGAAATTTCGGCCGTGCCGCCGACCCGGATACGGTCGCCGAGCCGGGTGATCGCCACCTTGTAGGTCTCGTCCATCACCGTCGACACCGGGGCCGCGGCGGCATCCTGGATCGGCACGGTGATCGAATAACCCTTGACCGGATAGACCGGGATCGGCCGCTTCACCCGACGCATGAACGCCGCCGAGTAACTGCCCAATGCCATCACATAGGCGTCGGCGGCTTTCCAGCCCTTGCTGGTAGAGAGATTGGCGATGCGGTTACGGCTGCGGATGACGCGCCAGATCGTCACGTCGTATTCGAACTTGACGCCGCGCGCCACGCAAAGCTCGGTCAGCCTGTCGGTGAACATCTTGCAATCGCCGGTCTCGTCGCCCGGCAGCCTGAGGCCGCCGACGAATTTCTCGCGCACCCCGGCCAGCGCCGGCTCCGCCCCGATGCAGCCGTCCTGGTCGAGGATCTCGTAGGGCACGCCATATTTCTTCAGCACCTCGACATCGCCGGCTGTGCCATCGAGCTGCTTTTGCGTGCGGAACAGCTGCAGCGTGCCCTGGGTCCGCTCGTCATAAGCGATGCCGGTGGCTTCGCGCAGCGCCTTCAGCGTGTCGCGGCTGTACTCGGCCAGCGGCACCATGCGCGATTTGTTGATCGCGTAGCGCTCGGCCGTGCAGTTGCGCAGCATCTTGACCAGCCATGTCCACATATGCGGGTCGAAGGCCGGCCGCACCACCAGCGGGCCATGCTTCATCAGCAGCCATTTGATCGCCTTCAGCGGAATGCCCGGCCCCGCCCAGGGCGAGGCATAGCCGGGCGAAATCTCGCCGGCATTGGCGAAGCTGGTTTCCAGCGCCGGGCCTTTCTGGCGGTCGATCACCGTCACCTCGTGGCCGGCCTCGGCGAGATAATACGCCGTGGTCACGCCGATCACGCCACTGCCCAGCACCATGATTTTCATCATTCACTCCTTGCCGCGCCGCGTCCTTCAGGACGCCGATGGACGCGGCCGCATTTCCGATTTGCGCATGATCCCTTGCGAAAATCGATGCCGATTTTCGAGACCATGCGCCGTTGCCCATTCACGCCGCCGAGGGACCGGGGTCGTCGTCCTCTGTCTGCCGCATTCCGGCTCTCTCGCCAAGAGGCTGCCTGTCGGCTGCGGCGCTGTCGACGAGGATGAGCCCATGCGGTCGCCTGACCCCGGCGCGGGATTTCTCCTGGACGGCCCGCCGCGCGGCCTCCGGCTGGTAGAGCACGGCCTTGATCAGGATCGACTCCCGCCTGCCGTCGGGATGTTCGATCGACGTCGTCTGGCCTCCCGCCATGCCGAGCATGCAGAGCCCGCGCCGCGTTGCGACCGAAAGGCTGGAGCCGACCGGTCCGCGGACCTCGTTCTGCACCAGGGTTCGCGTCTCGGCGGGGCCGGCATCGATACGAAACACCACTCTGCTGTTCAGCGTGACGACATCGGGTCCGACCGAATCGATTGGGACGACATCGGCGGTTGAAAGCTTGTGCTCGATCATGTGCGTGATCGGATCCGCGAATGCCCGCCGGCGCTCCAGCATGACTTCAAGGACGGCGAAGTCCTTCGTCGTCAGACGGCAATTCGTGCTTGTCATCCCCGTCTCCACGCTCACGACCGCTGCTGGCCGGAGGCGGGCATGTCGACGGCTTCGACGGTCACCGACAGTTCCCGGCCGCCACGGCTGCTCCAGCACACCACCTGCCCGACGGTCGCACCGATGAGCGCCGTCCCCATCGGCGTCAGCACCGAGATCCTGTTTTCGGCAATGTCGGCCTCACCCGGATAGACCAGCGTGATGCGCTGCGTGTTTCCGCCTTCGCCGGTGATTGTCACTGTGGAGCCCATTCGCACCACGTCGGCCGGCATTGCCGCGGCGTCCGTGACGACGGCCCGATCCATTTCCGAAAGCAGATCTTCGGCCGTCTCGGGCGCGCGGTCGAGAAACGCCCTCGCCAGGCCCGTCAGCCTGTCATGGTCGGCATCGCTGACCAGCAGCTGGCTCTGTGGGTGCAGTCCTGTTGCATGTTGCATGGCAAACCTCATGGATTGGCGCATCGAACAGATGCGCGCTTGCCGCCGTGCCGATGGCGGCTTGATGAAAAGCCGACAGCCGCGAGACCGTCTGGCTTGAGGATGGTGATGTCAGGTAGAGATGCCCCGGTTCGGACGGGCGCCAAAAGGCGGCCGCGCCGGGGCTACGATCCCGCGATCGGGCAGACCCTGAACAAGGTTCTGATATGGGCGAGGTTGCTCATGCCCCGAACCTTGCCGACAGGCGTCCGCTTGTCAAGCGCGGCCAAAGCGCTCAACCGCCGACATAGTCCCGATGAAAGCGCGGGCCGAGGCTGGTCAGGATTTCATAGCCGATGGTGCCGGCATGGCCGGCCGCGTCGTCGACGCTTTGCGAAGGGCCGAGCAGCTCGACGAGGTCGCCATCGCGCAGCTTGCCGGACGGCAACGCGGATATGTCGAGAATGATCGAATCCATCGACACCCGCCCGAGGAAGGGCAACCGCACGCCTTCGAACCAAGCCGCGGACGCCGCGCGTCGATGCCAGCCATCGGCATAGCCCAGCGAGATCGTCGCGGCGGCGAGAGGGGCCGTTGTTTGGTACGTGTGGCCGTAGCCGACACCAACGCCGGGCTCCAGCATCCGTGTCTGGACGACCTTGGCCTCCAGCCGCACCACCGGCAGCATCGGGTTCGGCCTGGCCGGCGTCGGATTGATGCCGTAGAGCGCCGCGCCAGGCCGGGCGAGATCGTAGTGAAAGCGCTGCCCGAGAAAGATGCCGGACGAATTGGTGAGCGAGGCCGGCGCCGTCGGCAGCAACACGCGCAGCCGCTCGAACGCCAGTCGCTGCCGCTCATTGGCCGGATGCTCCGGCTCGTCGGCGCAGGCCAGATGGCTCATCACGAAGCGGATGTCGATGCCATCAAAGGCGCGCGGATCGAGAGCAATCCGCTCGACGTCCCGTGGCGGCATGCCAAGCCGCGACATGCCGCTGTCGACCTGGATTGCCGCCGGCAGCTTCCGGCCGGCACGGCTGGCCGTCTCGCGCCAGGCCGCCAGTTGCGCGAGGCTGTTGACGACGGCGGAAAGGTCTGCCGCCACGGCATCCGGCTCGGCACCGGGCGGAACGCCGTTCAACACGAAAATGGCGGGCCCCGGCCCAAGCGAACGGCGCAAGGCGATACCTTCGCCCAGAAGCGCGACGAAGAAGACCTCGCAGCCTTCGCGCAGCAGCGCCGCCGCCACCTGGCTCGCGCCTAGCCCGTACCCGTCGGCCTTGACCACGCCGGCGCAGCGCACGCCGCCCAGTTGCACTTTGAGCCGCCGGTAGTTTTCACGGATCGCGCCAAGGTCGATGGTCAGGACGGCCCCAGCCGCCGCTTTGCTTATGGCGGTGACGTCCTCGGACGGCGACTTGTTGGGGGCGTCGTTCATGGCGACCCTTCTAATGCATGTCGCCCAAAAGTGGCTTCGGCTTTGGGACAACGACATGCATACAAACAGGGACTAAAGCGCGGCGCCTGACTCCGTATCGGCGCGACGCGCTTTAGTGGCGGATAGACATCAATAGGACCGTCGGGTCAGCGCGGCAACTGCGGCCGTTTCAACCGCCGCCGAACGCATGGCTATCGCACCAGATGCCGGAACGCCGCCACCACCTCTTCATAGACATGACGCTTGAACGGCACGATCAGGTCGGGAAGATCCTGCATCGGCCGCCATGACCATTTGTCGAATTCGGCGGTGTGGTTGCCCGGCGGTGGATTGATCTGGATCTCGCTGACATCGCCGTGGAAGCGGAAGGCGAACCATTTCTGCGTCTGGCCGCGATACCGCCCCTTGTAGGCAACGCCGACGAGCTCATCCGGCAAATCGTAGTTGATCCAGCCCGGCGCCTCGGCCAGCAGCGAGACGCTGCGCATGCCGGTCTCTTCATAGAGCTCGCGCTCCGCCGCCCGCAACGGCACCTCGCCCTTGTCGATGCCGCCTTGCGGCATCTGCCAGAGCTGCGTCGCGCCGGCAAACTCGCTGTCCGGTTCGGCAATGCGATGCCCGACCCAGACCAGGCCATCGGCATTGAGGATCGTCAGCCCGACACAAGGACGGTAGGGCAGCGTTTCGCGATCAATCTTTTTCTTCTTTGGCATCAGTCAGTCTTTCCAACCGTCTTGCGATCAGGCTGTCGCTAGCCTTTTTGCGGATCGATCGCCACCGCCGAAATCGGCACGATCTCGATGCCGCGTTTCTTGGCTTCGACCACCCAGGACGACACCGTGTCGACCGTCAGGTCGAAGGCCGAGCCGATGCCGACGGCGGAGCCCTTGGCCCGCGCGGTCGCTTCGAGACTGTCCAGTTTCTTCAGGATGGCGCCACGATCCTGGACGGCATCGATCGCAGTGTCGCCGGAAACGAAGGGCACGCCGTCCTTCAGCGCCAGGTCCGGTGCGAGGCTGCGCGCCGACGAACCATCATCGATATAGGCGAGCCCGCGTTTGCCGAGTTCGGCCATGAACGGCTCCATCGCCGCCGCGTCGGCGGAAAAGCGCGCGCCCATGTAGTTCATGACGCCGGTGTAGTTTGTCGTCCGCGACAGCGCCCAGTGCAGGTTCTTCAGATTCTCGTCCGCGCTCGCCGCCACCGTCAGCGTGTTGCGGCCCGGGTTGACGTTCGGATAATCGAACGGTTCGAGCGGCACCTGCATGACGATCTCGTGGCCGCCCTGCCGCGCCGCCTGCATCCAGCGGCCGATGCTGTTGCCCTGCGGCGCGAAGGCCAGCGTCACTTCCGGCGGCAGCCTGGCGATGGCCGCCTGGGTGCCGGTCTGCGAAACCGCGAGTCCGCCGATGACGATCGCCACGCGTGCGCCGCGCGCGCCGGACCAGGGCCGCGCATAGACGTCGAACGGCCGCCGGCCATCGGCGGCGCGCACGGGCAACGGCCCGCTGTCGCTGGCTTCGATCAGCGCCTTGTCTGGAATATGTGCGATCTTCAGGTTCTGGCCGATGGTCGACGGATCGTGGATGACGATGGACGCCTTGGGCGGGCTATCGCCCTCTTCCGTCTGCACATGAATGATCTGCGGCCCGCCCGTCTTTGTCGGCGTCTGCGCCTTTGGCGCGGCGACCGGGGCCAACGCGGCCGGCGCTGCGGCGGATTCGGCGGCCGCGGTCACTTTCGGTGTCGAAACGGCAACCTCTTGCGGCTTTCGAAACGGCTTTTCCCGGAGCGCGATCGCACCGGACACGCCGACCACCGCGAGCACGACAACGGACGCCATGACCGCGCCCGAGCTGACCTTGCCGGCGGCGCGCGGCGACCGGACGGTCTGTCCGAGCGGGCGTTCGATGTCCTTGCCTATGTCAGCCAAGCCATATCCCCGGTGCGCACCGTCCCGAAAACGGGAACCTTTCGAAAAAGACATATGCGCATTCATCAATGTCGGCACGCTCTGGCGCCGTACCACGAGGCGCCCTGTTCCCCGAATCAAACTGCCGGGACCTTTCGGTCCCGGCAGCATCGCATCGCTTCGTTCAGGCGGCCAGAGCTGATTGCCCCGGCCCGGGAGCATCGGACCCAAAAGGTTTTTGGGAAAATCCGATGCTCAAACAAAAAGATAGAGCGGCGCGTGCGCCGCTCTGGACCGTTACTGGTTGAGCACGGCCTTTTCCGGATTGGGCGGGAAGGCCGGGTCGGTCTTCTGGCCGCGCAGCAGCTGCTCGGCATAGATGAGCTGCAGGTCGTCCTTCGGATCCGGCGGCACATAGGCTGCCGAGCCCGAGCCGGTCGAGCTCTCGTCGGCACCCTTGATATGGCCCTTGAGGTCGGATTCGCCGCGCGTCAGGTCCCTGCCCTGCAGTTCAGGCGGCAGTGGCTGGTCGACCTTGATGTCGGGCGTGATGCCCTTGCCCTGAATCGATTTGCCGGACGGCGTGTAATAGAGCGCCGTCGTCAGCCGCAGCGCACCATTCTCGCCGAGCGGAATGATGGTCTGCACCGAACCCTTGCCAAAGGATTGCGTGCCCACCACCGTGACGCGGCGCAGATCCTGCAGCGCGCCAGCGACGATTTCCGACGCACTGGCCGAGCCGCCATTGACGAGAACGATCATCGGCTTGCCGTTGATGTCGTCAACCTGCTTTGGCTTGGCGTCGAAGCGGGTGACGTCCTTCGGATCGCGGCCGCGCGTCGAGACGATCTCGCCACGGTTGAGGAAGGCATCGGACACGCTCACCGCCTGGTCGAGCAGACCACCCGGATTGAGGCGCAGATCGAGCACATAGCCCTTGAGCTTGTCGTTCGGCACCTGCTTCTTGATGGTGTCGATGGCGTTCTCGAGGTCGTCATAGGTCTTTTCGGTGAACGAGGTGATCTTCATGTAGCCGATATCGTTCTCGACCCGGAACTTGACCGCCTTGACCTTGATGATGTCGCGCACGACCGTCAGTTCGATCGGCTTGTCGGCGCCCTGGCGCAGGATGGTGAGCTTGATCGGCGTGTTGACCAGGCCGCGCATCTTCTCGACCGCGTCATTGAGGGTCAGGCCGCGAACCTCTTCGCCATCGATCTTGGCGATATAGTCGCCGGCGAGCACGCCTGCCTTGGCGGCCGGCGTATCGTCGATCGGCGTGATCACCTTGACCAGGTCATTCTCCATGGTGACCTCGATGCCAAGGCCGCCAAACTCGCCCTTGGTCTGGACGCGCATGTCCTGCGCCTGTTCGGCGTTCATGTAGGAGGAGTGCGGGTCAAGCGAGGCAAGCATGCCGTTGATGGCGTTCTCGACCAGCGACTTGTCGTCGGGCGGTGTCACATACTGTGCCCGCACCCGCTCGAAGATGTCGCCGAAGATCGCCAGTTGCTTGTAGGTCTCCGACCCTGCAGCGTTCGCCGCCGAGCCGGGCGTGCCATAGACAAGGCTCATGGCGGACGCGCCCATCAGCGCACCGGCAAACAGAAGCGACAATTTCCGCATTATTCACGTCCTTCCAGAAAAACGGTCCGCCCACCATGGGGCCGGATCGACGGGTTTTCCATCCTTGCGGAACTCGACATAGAGTTCCGGCGTGGCATTTCCATTCTTCGAAACCGAGGTGCTCGCCACCCGGGCTTCTCCCATCGCACCGACCGGCTCTCCTGCGAGCACTGATTGGCCAGTCACGACGCTGATTCTGCTCATCCCCGCCAAAACGACATGATAACCGTCGCCAGCGTTCAGGATCAAGAGTTGACCATAGGAGCGAAACGGCCCCGCATAAAGCACATTCCCATCCGCCGGCGCGGTGACGATGGCTCCCGATTGTGTCGCAACCATGTCGCCAAGCATCACCGCGCCGTTACCGTCATCGGCGCCGAATCGCCGTTTGATACGGCCGGTCACCGGCAGCGCGATCTGTCCCTGAAGTGCCGAAAAGGGTGCCGCCGCGGCAAGTTGATTGCCTTCCGGAACAGGCAGCGACGCCAGTTCCGCCGGCGCCGATGTCTTGTCACCGTCCGCGGTCTTCTGCTCGGCGGCCTTGGCCGAATCCGCCGCCTTGCGGGTCTTGTCGGCCTGCGCTTCGAGCGAGGCGATCAGCTCCTTCAGGCTGCCGGCCTTGGCGGCGAGCGCCTCGGATCGCTGCTTTTCAGCGGCCATTTCCGTTTGCGTGTCGGCTTCGAGCTTCTGCTTGGCCTCAAGCAGCATGCCCAGCCGCTTCTTTTCCGCCGCCTGGTCCCCGACCGCCGCCGTCAGCCGCGCTCGTTCGGCCTCGATCGAGGCCGTTACCCGCGACTGCTCCTTGAGATCGGCCAGCAGGATATCCGTCTGCTGTCGCAGTTCCGGCACCACGGCGCCGAGCAGGATGGCGCTGCGCACCGACGACAGCGCGTCCTCCGGCTTGACCAGGATCGCCGGCGGCGGGTTGAGCCCCATGCGCTGCAGCGCGCCCAGCACTTCGGCCAGGACGTCGCGTCGCGCCGCCAGCGAGGCGCGGATCTTCTGTTCCTGGCCCTTCAGCCCTTCCAGCCTGGCGCCGATATCCTCGATGTCCTGGCCGAGCTTCTGCTCGGTCATTGCCGACTGGATCAGGGCGGCGGTGATCGAAGCGTGATCCTTCTTGATCGTCGCGATGTCGGCGGAAAGCTTGGCCAGCCGCTCCGACGACAGCGTGATCTCCTTCGAAACCCGTTCGTATTCAGCCCGGCTCTGATCCGGATCGGGAGCCATGTCGAGCGTATTCTCGGCCCGCCCGGCATGGAACGACAGGACAAGCGCCGCCGCCGCGATGCCGCAGCGCGCGCGCCATGAGCCCGTTCTCGATTTCCAGCCTTCAGACATTCGGTGTCGACTCTATCTGCGGCTTCGTTAACGAACCATCAACCATGTTTGGAGGGCCCGCTTGTTGATGCAATCTTGCGCGGCAATGGGGCGGAAATCCGGGCAGGTCGCGCCAATCCCCCGGTTTATGAACGGTGATAGGGATGGCCGGACAGGATCGTGGCGACCCTGTAGAGCTGCTCGCCGAGCATCACGCGCACCAGCTGGTGTGGCCAGGTCAGTGCGCCAAACGAGACCACCAGGTCGGCTTGGTCGCGCAGCGACTGATCGTGGCCGTCGGCGCCGCCAATGGCGATGACCAGCGCCTTGCGGCCGCCATCGCGCAGCAGTCCGATGCGTCCGGCGAATTCTTCCGAGGAAAAGTCCTTGCCACGTTCGTCGAGCAGGATCAGCGCCATGCCCGGCTGCAACTGCGTCTGCAGCCTCTGGCCTTCCTCGCGTCGTCGCTCATTGGCGGTCTGCGCGCGCCCCTCGGCGATCTCGGTCACGCCGGCAAATTCGAGCCCCACCGTCGGGCCGCTCTTGGCGAAGCGCTCGAAATAGCGGTCGGCGAGCTGCTTCTCGGGGCCGGCTTTCATCCGGCCCACGGCATGAACTGATATCTTCATCCTCGCCCCTATAGGCCGCTAATGCATGTCACCCAAGGGTGGAAACCGGTTTTGGGGCAACGACATGCATCAAAACAAAGGCGGCTTAGTGGAGGGTTTCTTCCTCGAGATCCGGCGCCTGCCACATCTTTTCGAGATTGTAGAATTCGCGGACTTCGGGGCGGAAGACATGGACGATGATGTCGCCCGAATCGATCAGGACCCAGTCGGCGCCGGCCAACCCCTCGACGCGCGCCGTGCCGAGACCGGCATCCTTGAGCGCCTTGAGCAGGTGATCGGCGACAGCCGAGACATGACGGTGCGATCGGCCCGAGGCGACGACCATATAGTCGCCGAGGCTCGATTTCCCCTGGATGTCGATTGAGACGATGTTTTCGGCCTTGGAGTCTTCCAGACTGGCAAGGACTGTCTTGATGGCGCGGGACACGGCGTCGTTTACGCTGATCCCGGCCGGCGAAGGCACGATATCGGCCTTCTTCCGCAGTGCTGTTCTCAGTGTATTTCCTTTCGCAGCAAGAACAACCAAATCACCCCCAAAAGCAGGTGACACCCCTTAGATAGGCAGAGTTCCGTTGCAGTTTCAAGACGGAGCCCCAATTGCGGGCGAACTCATTGAGGGCCAGATTGTTCCACGCGACGCGCAAAGATCGGAACCCAGGCGTCCTGCGGGGGGTTATGGGCTGACCGACAAACCGGAATCCCGCCATGCCAACCGACCCGCAAAATGCCTTTCTCACCGTCCAGGCCGGCCTCGCCCAGCTAAGCACGCTGATCGTTTCCTATTCTTTCTCGGCCATCGGCGCCGTCATACTGCTGGTCGTCGGCCACGTCGTCGCCGGCCTAGCCGAGCGTTCCATATTCGCCGGCCTCGGCCATATCCATGGCTTCGACGCGACGCTGCGGCATTTCTTCTCCAGGATCGTCCGTTATGCCATCCTGATCCTCGTCACGATCATGGTGCTCGGCCAGTTCGGCGTGCAGACGGCGTCGATCATCGCCGCGATCGGTGCCATCGGCCTCGCTATCGGCCTGGCGCTGCAAGGCACGCTGCAGAACATCGCCGCCGGCATCATGCTCCTGGCGCTGCGGCCATTCCGCATCGGCGAATCGGTCGAGGTCGGGTCCATTGCCGGCACGATCGAGGAAATCGGGCTGTTCGCGACGAAGCTGCGGACCGCCGAAGGCATCTATGTTCTCGCGCCCAATTCGACCCTATGGAACCAGCCGGTGCGCAACTTCACCCGCAATGGCGTGCGCCGCAGCGACATCACGCTCAGCATCGGTTCCTGGAACGACATCGACCGCGCCCAGAAGACGCTGCTCGCCATTGCCGCTGCCGAGCGCCGGGTCAAGCACGATCCGGCGCCGATCGCCTTCGTGGCGACCCTTGGCGAAAGCACGGTCTCGATTTCGCTGCGCTACTGGACATCGTCGGCGAATTTCTTCGCCACCCAGACCGATCTCACCAAGCGCGCCAAGCAGGAATTCGACAGCGAAGGCATTTCCATCCCGCTGCCGCCACCCGAAACACCAGCGCCGGAAGCCCGCAGGCAATAATCAGCTACTTCTGTGGCGGTCCTGCTCGTCCGGCGCAAAGGCGAGTTCCACCGGCAGCGGCGCCTGCGCCGTCATCGGCGCGAAGCTGCCGGTTTCCGCGGCGGGAACCGGCCGCGTCGTAAACACGCGCAACAGCACGAACAGGCAGAAGGCGCAGGCGATGACGATCGCCACATAGATGAAGGCCTGCGTGCCGAAGACCGCCGACAGCGCTGTCACGATGCCCGGCACGATGAAGCCCGAAAGCGACCAGGCAAACAACAGCGAGCTGGACAGCGCCACCATGTCATCCTTGCTGGCGCGGTCGGCGGCATGCGCGCTGGCCAGCGAATAGATCGATTCCGACGCGCCGTCCCAGATGATGTAGATCACCACCAGCGCCGCCAGCGCACCACCATCGAAACCGAGCGCGAACAGGCCCGCGGCCGCGGCAAGCGCGGATGCCGCGACCAGCACATAGCGGCGGTCGGTACGGTCGGAAATCCAGCCAAGCGGTACCTGCAGGATCAGCGTGCCGACGGGCATTGCCGAAAGCAGCAGAGCCACATCGGCCTGGCTGTAGCCCTTGGCCGTGGCGTGGATCGGCGCAAAGCCGGCAATCGACATCGACAGGCCACCAACCGCCAGCATGCCGGCGACGCCGACCGGTGAAATTCGCCAGGCCCGCCCAAGCGCCACCGAGGCCGCTTGCGGCGCCGGCGGCTGGGCCAGCCGCGTCATCCCGACGGGGAGGATCGACAAGGCGGTGAAGACGATGCCTATCAAGGGCGCATCCGCCGTCCTGATATCGACCAGCGCCAGCGTCGCGTAACCGACGCCAAGCCCGGCGACATAGGCAACGTAGAAGAAAGCCATCACCCTGCCGCGTATGGCGTTGGCGATGGCATCGTTGAGCCAGCTCTGGGCAACGATGAACAGGCCGCAGATGGCAAAGCCGTAGAGCGCGCGAGCGGCAATCCACACGATCGGGTGCGGCCCGGCGCCGACGGCGGCATTGGCCAGTGCAATCAGCGCCGACAGCACCATGAACGCACGCGCATGGCCAACCCTTCGCACCAGCGGCCCCGTCCGGATACAGCCGGCGAGACCGCCGGCTGAAAGGCCGGTGATGATCAGCCCGGCCCATGTCGGATCAAAGCCCTCGACGCCGAGGCGGACCGGTATATAGGCAAACATCAGCCCATTGCCGACAGCGATCAGCGCCATCGACACGATGACGCTGGCAATCGCGATCAGCGGCGGCTCTTCGCCCTGCGCGGCGTCGGTGCGGTTTTTTTCGAGAATCGGCATGTCTGCCCAGGATTGCCCATGAAACAGGCAAAGGGAGCGATAAAAGCGACATGGCCGGACGGGTGGAAATCTCCCTTTCGCCGCTTCCGACGGGCCAGGATGCTCAGCCTTTCGCCAGTTTGCGGATCGCGCTCGACGACAGCGAGGAGCGCGGGCCATGGATGAAGGTCCAGGCCGGCGCCTTCATGCGGGCCAGGCGAGGCGCGTCCCCCTCGTCGATGCGGGCATAGTCGAAGGTCTTGGCGACCACCGACGACAGGAACGACAGCGTCGCACCCGGGCGGTCGATGACCGCGATCGGGAAAGTCATCACGATCTCGCGCCAGCGCTGCCAGCGATGGAAGTCGCGCAAGCTGTCTGCGCCCATGATCCAGACGAAATCGACACCGGGATTGCGCGCCTTGACCAGCGCCAGCGCATCGGCGGTGTAGCGGACATGATGGGCCGCCTCGAACGCGGTGACCTTGACCTTGGGGTTCTTGGCGATCCGCTCGGACAATTGCAGCCGCTCGGCCAGTGGCGCCAGTTCCCGCGCGCTCTTCAACGGATTGCCGGGCGTCACCATCCACCACAACTGGTCCAGCGCCAGGCGCCTGAGCGCGATTTCGGCGACCAGGGCATGGCCCGCATGTGGCGGATTGAACGAGCCGCCGAACAGGCCGACGGCCAATCCCTTTTCGGCATGCGGCATTTTGAGATAGCGGGAGGGAACGATGTCCTTACCCTCCCCCTCGTGGGGGTCCAAAGGACGGCCAAGACCCGTGGCTTGCCCAGGTCGGTCGATCCGCGAAGCGGAGCGGGGTGGGGGTATCGTGGAATTCAGCGTTGTACCCCCACCCGGCTCGCTGCGCTCGCCACCCTCCCCACAAGGGAGCGGGTAAGACCAGCGCTCAAGGCCTCACCTGTCCCGACCCGCGCACGCGGTATTTGAAGGAGGTCAACTGCTCGACGCCGACCGGCCCGCGCGCATGCATCTTGCCGGTGGCGATGCCGATCTCGGCGCCCATGCCGAACTCGCCACCGTCGGCGAACTGCGTCGAGGCATTGTGCAGCAGGATCGCCGAATCGATCTCGTTGAAGAACCGCTCCACCGCCTGCGCATCCTCGGCGACGATCGCCTCGGTGTGGTGCGAGGAGAAATTCTCGATGTGCTCGATCGCACCACCGATTCCGTCGACCAGCTTCACCGCGATGATGGCGTCGAGATATTCGGTCACCCAGTCGGCGTCGGTCGCCGGCTTGGCATCGAAGAACACTTTCAGCACTTCGGCATCGGCATGTATCTCACAGCCTGCGGCGCGCAGGGCGTCAAGGATCGGCACCAGATGGGTGGACGCGACAGCACGGTCGACCAGCAGCGTCTCGGCGGCACCGCACACGCCGGTGCGCCGCATCTTGGCGTTGACGGCGATCTCAACTGCCATCTCGAGCCTGGCGGAACGGTCGATGTAGAGATGGCAGATGCCTTCGAGATGGGCGAAGACCGGCACTCGCGCCTCGTTCTGCACCCGCCCGACAAGGCTTTTTCCTCCGCGCGGTATGATGACGTCGAGCGTACCGCCGAGGCCCTTCAGCATCTCGCCGACAGCGGCGCGGTCGGTGGTCGGCACCAACTGGATGGCGTCTTCCGGCAGTCCGGCGGCCCTCAGCCCCTCGACCAGGCAGGCATGGATGGCGGCTGACGAGTTGAGCGAATCCGAACCGCCGCGCAGGATCACCGGATTGCCGGCCTTGAGGCACAGCGCGCCGGCATCCGCCGTCACGTTCGGACGGCTCTCATAGATGACGCCGACGACGCCGAGCGGCGTGCGCACGCGCTCGATATGCAGGCCGTTCGGCCGGTCCCATTCAGCGATGACGTCGCCGACCGGATCGCGCAGTGCCGCAATCTCACCGATACCTTCAGCCATGGCGCGGATGCGCGCCGGGTTGAGCTTCAGCCGGTCCATGAACGAAGCGGAGAGCCCTGATTCCTCGCCATTCGAGACATCGATGGCGTTGGCGTCGAGGATGTCTCGTTCACGACGCAGGATGGTCTCGGCCATGGCGGCGAGCGCGGCGTTCTTGGCGGCGGTCGTGGCGATGGCCAGCGGTCGGGCGGCAGCGCGGGCTCGGCGGCCGATATCGGCCATCAGCGCCACGGTGTCATCCCGGGATTTTTCATGCAGCTTCAGCATGGCTCACCCTCCGCTCGATACTTGGTCACCGGTCCGTACCTGGTCGGCAACCCGTGCGTGGTCAGCCGCATGGCTCACCACGAGGTCGTCGCGGTGGATCATCGCCGAACGCGCTTCGTAACCGAGCACGGTTTCGATCTCGGCCGTTTTCAGACCAGCGATCCTTACGGCATCGGCGGCATCATAGGCAACCAGCCCGCGCGCGATCTCGCGGCCTTCGGGCGACAGGATCGCCACCGTGTCGCCACGCGAGAAATTGCCGCTGACCAGCTTGACGCCGGCCGGCAGAAGCGACTTGCCCGACAGCAGCGCACCGATGGCGCCGGCATCGACCGTGAGCCGGCCGGCCGGTTCGAGCTGGCCGGCGATCCAGGTCTTGTAGCCCTTGACCGGATTGGTGCTCGGCCGGAAGAAGGTGGCGCGTTCGCCGCGTTCGATCGCCATCAGCGGCGACAGCCTTGTGCCTGATGTGATGATCATCGCCGTGCCGGCGGCGGTGGCGATCTTGCCCGCGTCGAGTTTGGTCCGCATCCCACCGCGCGACAGCTCGGAAGCCGCCGCTCCCGCCATCGCCTCGATGTCCGGCGTGATGCGATCGACGACGGGAATGAATTTGGCTTGCGGGTCGCGCGCCGGTGGCGCCGTGTAGAGCCCGTCAATGTCGGAAAGCAGCACCAACAGGTCGGCGCCCATCATCGTCGCCACGCGCGCGGCCAACCGGTCATTGTCGCCATAGCGGATTTCGGAGGTCGCCACCGTGTCGTTCTCGTTGATGACCGGCACCGCCTTCATCTTGAGCAGCGTCGAGATCGTCGCCCGCGCGTTGAGGTAGCGGCGGCGTTCCTCGGTGTCGCCGAGCGTCAGCAGGATCTGGCCCGATTTCAGGCTGCCCTTGCCGAGCGCCTCCGACCAGGCGCCGGCCAGCGCGATCTGCCCGACGGCGGCTGCTGCCTGACTCTCCTCGAGCTTCAGGGCGCGCTTGCCAAGGCCGAGAATGGTGCGGCCGAGCGCGATGGCGCCGGACGACACGACGAGGATCTCGGCGCCGCCCTGGGCGAGTACCGCAACATCGTCGGCGAGCGAGGCCAGCCAGTCGCGCTTCAGGCCCGTCGTGCGATCGACGAGCAGCGCCGAGCCGATCTTGACGGTGATGCGCCGGTATTTCTTCAGCGACTGCATGGCCTACTTTTCCCAGCGCGTCTCGACCACGGGAGCAGCTTTCGCGCGCGCCTCGGCAATCACCGCCATCAGCGCCCGCAACACGGCTTCGACACCTTCGCCGGTGACGGCGGACAACAGCATCGGGGCGCGGCCGGCGGCGCGCTTCAGCGAGGCGACCTTCTTCTTGCGCGCATCGGCGTCGAGCGTATCGACCTGGCTGAGCGCCAGGATCTCGACCTTGTCGGTCAGGCCATTGCCATAGGCATCGAGCTCCGCGCGCACGGTCTTGTACGCCTTGCCGGGATTTTCCTCCTGCGCCGAAACCAGATGCAGCAGCACGCGCGTGCGTTCGACATGGCCGAGGAAGCGGTCGCCGATGCCGACACCCTGATGCGCGCCTTCGATAAGGCCCGGAATGTCGGCGATGACGAATTCGCGCCCGTCGATGCGGGCGACGCCAAGACCGGGATGCAGCGTCGTGAACGGATAGTCGGCGATCTTCGGCTTGGCCGCGGTGACGGCGGCCAGGAAAGTCGACTTGCCGGCATTGGGCAGCCCGACCAGCCCGGCATCGGCGATCAACTTCAGCCGCAGCCAGATGTTGAGCTCCACGCCCGGCAGGCCGGGATTGGCGCGGCGCGGCGCCTGGTTGGTGGAGGTCTTGAAATGCTGGTTGCCGAAGCCGCCATTGCCCCCCTTAGCGAGCAGAAAACGCTGGCCGACCACGGTCAGGTCGCAGATCAGCGTCTCGTTGTCCTCCTCGAAGACCTGGGTCCCCACCGGCACCTTGAGCGTGACGTCGGCGCCCTTGGCGCCCGTCATGTTGCGCCCCATGCCATGGACGCCGGTCTTGGCCTTGAAATGCTGCTGGTAGCGATAGTCGATCAGCGTGTTCAGTCCGTCGACCGCCTCCAGCCAGACATCGCCGCCGCGGCCGCCGTCACCGCCATCGGGTCCGCCGAATTCGATGAACTTCTCGCGCCGGAACGACACCGAACCGGCGCCCCCGTCACCGGAGCGGACATAGACCTTGGCTTGATCGAGAAATTTCATCGGACTGCAGTTTCTTTTATTGGCCTTGCGGCATTGCTCTAAACCTTGGGCCTTGCTCTAAACCAAGGCGCGGCGAAGGGCGAGGACGTTTTGCGACAGGAACCGCGCGAGATCGGCCGGAGTGATGTCGGATGAAGCTTGTAACCTACAACATCCAGTACGGCATCGGTCTTGACGGGCACTACGATGTCGCGCGTATTGCCGACGCGGTACGCGGCGCCGACGTGATCGCGCTGCAGGAGGTCACTCGCAACAATCCCAGGAATGGCAGCCGCGACATGGTCGCCGAGATCGGCGAGGCGCTGCCCGACTATTTCGCCGTCTATGGCAGCAATTTCGAGGCCAATATCGGTTCGCGCATCGAAAACGGCCGCGCCATCACCACGACCTTCCAGCTCGGCAATATGATGTTGTCCAAGACGCCCATTCATCTGTCGCGCAACCTGCTTTTGCCGCGCAGCCGCAGCTTCGAGATGATGAACTTCCAGCGCGGCGCGCTGGAGGCGCTGATCGAGACGTCGCTTGGTTTCATCCGTTTCTATTCCATCCATCTCGATCATCGCAGCCCCGTGGAACGCGCAAGCCAGATCCAGTTCCTGCGCCGGCGCCTGTTGAACTACGCGCTCGAAGGCGGCGCGCTATCCGGCGTCGCCGAGATCGGCCTGCCGGAACTGCCGCATCCCGAGGCCTTTGTGGCCATGGGCGATTTCAACATGCTGGCCGCCTCGCCCGAATATGTCGAACTCGCCGGCCGGCCGGACCATGAGTTCGGCATGCCGCTGACCGCCGACTTCGCGGTCGATGCCGCCGTGCGCCTTGATGTCGCCGGCGACGATCTCGTCAGCTGGGTCGACCCCAAGGACCCTGCCAATGCCAGCCGCCACAAGCGCATCGACTATGTCTTCACCAGCGCCTCGCTTGCCCGGTCGCTGAAGCACCTGTGGGTCGACCGAAAAGCAGCGGGTTCGGACCACCTGCCCGTGTGGGTCGAACTGGGCTGACGACTCTTCACCCGGCTGCGTTTTCGAGTTCGACGATCGCCATCATGATCGTATCGCCGTACTGCCCGTCGATACAGATAGCGTCGCGCTGCACACCCTCCCTGACAAACCCGACCTTGTCGTAAAGAGCGATGGCGCGGGCATTGTCAGCGTGTACGGACAGCTCGACGCGGACAAAGCCGGTCTTGCGTGCCTGCGCCAAGGTGGCATTGATAAGCCGCAATCCAAGGCCACGCCCGCGATGGGAGGCAACAATCCCCATTCCGAGGCTGCCACGATGGGCATGGATGAGCCGGTCATGGCGGGTGATGTCACACCAACCGACGACCTCGCCACGAATGACGGCCACGAACCCCGGATCGCCTTTCGCGATACGGTCCAATGCGAATCGCCGGGTTTGATCCAGCGGTGGCGCCTCGAGGAAGGACAGGTACTTCCGCTCGCGCGCAACGAGATCAAGCGCACGATGAAAGCTTTCGATGTCACCCGGCGTTATCGGCGCGATCGTTTCGATACCGTTGCTATCATCGACCATTGGCTCGACCGCGCCATCCCTCAAAAGTGCACCCAGTTGCGCAGGCTCGTCCATGTCTTCCTGTCGAGCCGGTAGCGCTCGACCGGCACCTGGCCGGCGACGATCGAATTCAGCATGCCCTGGCCGGCATACTGGAAGCCGCATTTGTGGATCACCCGGCGCGAGGCCGGATTGATGACCCGTGTGGAGGCGTGCAGCACCTGGATCGAGGTCCTCTGGAAAGCGAGGTCGACCAGCGCGTGGGCGGCTTCCGTCGCATAGCCGCGCTTCCAGTGAGGCTCGCCGATCCAGTAACCGAGCTCCAGCCCGCGGTCGGTGGTGTTGAGACCGGCGCAGCCGACAAAGGTGTCGGTGCCGGCCAGCGTCAAGGCATAGGCGATGCCGGCCCGGCGCGACTTGGTCATGGCCAGGAAGGCGCGCGCCTCGGCTTCGCCATAGGGGTGCGGCATGCGGGCCAGCATTTCGGCGACATGACGGTTTTCGGCAAGCTCGACCAGTTGCGCGATATCGCCTTCGTGCGGCGCCCGCATCACCAGCCGTTCGGTAACCAGGACCGGGCAGTCTATCGCGTAACTTTCGTCTTCTGAGTCTTCCGCTTCGGCAACCATTTGAAAGTCCTCCAGGCACAAGAAAAAGGGGAGATGGAAACCCATCTCCCCTGATCCTTTTCCTGGCTTTGCCAGACACCGGTTCCCGAGATGGGCGCCGGTGTTCTGGTGCGGAACCGGCTACTCCGCGGCTTTGGTAATCGGGTTGACCGATACGTAGGTTCGGCCGTTGGCTTTCTTGTTGAACATCACTGCGCCGGCTTCGAGCGCAAAAAGGGTATGGTCCGTGCCGATGCCGACATTGACGCCGGGATGCCACGTGGTGCCGCGTTGACGAATGATGATGTTGCCCGGGATGACGGCTTCGCCGCCAAACTTCTTCACGCCCAGACGCTTGGAATGCGAGTCGCGACCGTTGCGCGACGAGCCGCCAGCTTTCTTGTGTGCCATCTAACTAACTCCGTTGCGCCGCAAGGCGCCTAAAAGGCCTTATGAACGCGTTCGCGTTCCGTTTCAAGTCCGATCCGGCTGATGTTTCGCCAGAAATTACTTCGCCGCCAATTCCTTGGCCTGCTCGCGCCAGTCCCTGATCTGGTCGGCGCTGAAGGGCATGTGCTCGTCGATCTTGGCGACATCCTTGTCGGTCAGCTTGGCGAGCTGGGCGAAGGTGATGATGCCCTGCTCGTTGAGATCCTTGGCGGCGACCGGGCCGATGCCCTTGATCACGGTCAGGTCGTCCGGCTCGCCCTTCGGCGCCTTGAACAGCGGTGCTGCCGCGGTCTCGGCTGCCTTGGCCTTGGCTTCCTTCTTCGGCGCGGCTTCCGCCTTCGCTTCGGTGGCGGCCTCTGCCTTCACTTCCGCCTTGGCGGCGGCCTTCTTTGCCGGCTTGGCGCCACCCAGCAGGATCTCGGAGATCCGCACGGTGGTCAAAAGCTGGCGATGGCCGATCTTGCGGCGCGAGTTCTGCCGGCGGCGCTTCTTGAAAGCGATGACCGTGCGGTTCTTGCCCTGTTCGACGACTTCGGCGGTGACCACCGCGCCCTCGACGAACGGCGCGCCGAACGTGACATTCTCGCCCTCGCCATGCGCGAGCACGTGGCCGATCTCGACGATATCGCCGACACTGGCTTCGACTTTTTCGATCTTCAGGAGATCGTTGGCGGCGACGCGATATTGCTTGCCGCCCGTTTTGATGACTGCGAACATTTTTTGCCTTTCGCTGTTCGGTCGGCCTCGATGAACCGCCTCTGGCGGTTCGGCCGTCTTTTTGTCAGTCTGCGGGTTCAAAAAACAAGCGGCGCGGAAGAACCCTCCACGCCGATTGCGCGCTGTCCCTAACCGAAGGTTGACTGCGAGTCAAGGCAAACGGCCGCGCCGTTGCCGAGACTGTCATTGGCGGGCACGGGCCGGCTGTGTCGGCACGCCCCCCACAGTGTTGCCTCGGTAGTGATCTTTCCGGCGAGAACAACGGCAAGGCCCATGGCGTCCTGGAGAAAAGCGTCGCGGCGATGACCGCCGGGGCCGCCTGTGCGGTGCCCGCGACCGGTAAACACCGGCGTGAATCCGCTGCCTGTCAGGCGAGCCAAATAACTGGCCGATTTGGCCTTGTAACCTGCCCGTTCAGCCGTTATCTAGTGCGCCGCGCCGGCAACGGCCGACCATGACCGCGGAGAGGTGGCAGAGTGGTCGAATGCACCGCACTCGAAATGCGGCATGGGTGCAAGCCCATCGGGGGTTCGAATCCCTCCCTCTCCGCCATTTTCGTGAAAATAGTGGTATTTGCGAACGCGTTACCGCAAAAAGCCGCCGGTCTCTCTCTCGACAAACCACGAACGTTCTGAGTTGTTCAGCCTCAATCTCGCTATATCGGCTTCCCATCGAGAGGTCCGCTACGGCACGGAACATGTGTAGGTAACCTCCCGAAAGTCGCCTTGGCCAGGCTGGCGCGGGATAACGGAGCCCACGCTTCCGGGGGCTTGCGCCTCGAAGCCGACGGCGGATTGGAGCTGCTCGATACGGCACACACCGACAGCAGCGTTCTGGCCGTGGAGGGCGAGGCCCCTCAACGTCGCGCTGAGCAAGTCATAAGAAAGTGGTCCGCAGCTTGCGCTGCGGACCATGCCGAACAAGGTAATTGAACCTAGAAGGAACGCTGAAAGCGAAGGATACCGCCAAGGCCATCGTCGCTGGCGTGGTAGATGCTGTCTGCCTTGTTGTAGTAGTCGACTTCGGCCGTGACGGTGAGGCCCGGAACGATGTCGTAGGCGACGTTGGCAACCAGACCCAAGGTCTTGCCTTCATCATACGAAGCCTGAACGTTGAACGAGGTTTTCTCGTTGATCTTGTAGGTACCGCCACCCCAGACCGCCCAGTTGCCGTCCCACAGCTTGTAGAAGTTGGTGTCGCTGTTGTTGTCGGTGCCATAACCGCCCATGACGAACAGCGCCAGTTCGTTGGTGGTGTTCACATCCAAGCGAACCTTGCCGGCCACTTCCTCGTAGTTGCTGTCATAGCCAAGCACGCCGGTGATGGCGCCCCAGCCCTGCGTGTACTTCACACCGCCGACGACATGCGGAACATAGCTGTCGATCGTATAATCGCCCGAGCCTTCTTCCAACGAGGCCACGAATGACAGGCCATTTCCCGCGTCGAAATAGTACTCGATGGCGTTGGTGTCGAACGAGCCATAGCCGACGATCGTGTCGTCGATGACGTTGCCGGCGTAGCCGATGAAGGTATCAAAGGCCGATTCGTCCTTGCCGACGCGCAGACCACCGAGCTGGATCCAGGCGAAGTTCAGGGTGACGCTTGAATTGCGAGCCTGCCAGTGATCGGCGTTGTCCGAGGTCTGGTCGGAATAGTCGCCGCTGCTGTTGCCAAAATTGAAACGGGTCTCGGTGTAGGTCTTCAAGGTGCCGAGCTCGGTTTCCTGGCCGGTCCAGGTCTTCAGCGTGAACCGAGCCTGCTTCCAGTAGGTGTCGTTGCTGCTGCCGTCCTGGTGATCGGTGACGTTCTGCACGCCCTCGCGATCACCCACGCCGATGTCGTAGCGGACATAGCCGCCGATGCGCAGGCAGGTTTCGGTGCCGGGGATGTAGAAGTAGCCGGCGCCGTAGACGTCGCAGATCTTGACGTATTGAGCGGGTTCCGGTTCGGCGACGACGACGGCATCAGCGGCGCGCGCACCGGAAACTGCGATCAGGGCCGCAGCGGAGCCGAGAAGAAGGCTCTTGATGTTCATTTTTGATCTCCAGTCAAAAGTTTAAGGGGCCGGCAGAATTTCTCGCCTCAATCCCCACTCCTAGAAGCGGCACGACGCACCGCCTCTTCACAAGGAATTGCGTATGAGGGGCGATTCTTCAATGTATACTTTGCGACAATGGAGCGCGATTTACAAATATCACGCATACATGTTGCCTAAATGTCACCACTTATATAACAATATGATGCATATGAAACATACAATACATGTGGCACTACTTGTGCAAATAGCACATGTGAGACGTTTGGCACAAATGATCGGATATTTCGAATGAACGGCTGTCGAGTTCTTCATAGATATCGTCAGAAAATCCAAACTTCCTTCCAAGACAATTTTCCCGGGACTAGCAGGATGGTGTTGAGATCAGGCTGGACCAAGGATCTTATCAGAGGCTGGTATGCTTCAAGATGCGAGTGCCAAGAAAGCAGAGCTGTGGGCGAATGGCCCTGACCGCTGAGGAGAAACTACCGACGTGGCTTCATGCACGAGGAGTGGGGCGGATCACCCCGCTGATGGCCAAGCTGCTCGTCTTTGTTGTCCTCGCGCCGCCTCGCCGTCGATAAGGGGATGGCATCGGCATGCACCGGCCTTGGGTGGAACTTCGGTTCGCCGACGGCGCTGAAGCTCACGGGCAAGGCGGCCTATCTCGACCTCGTCTTGGGATCGCGCGTCCGTTTGACCGTCTGGAGGGGTTGCCGGTCCTGCCCCCGCCGGCGCGGATCATCGAGCCGTCTCTTGAGAGGGATTTCGCGCTGGTGATGGTCGCGTGCGCGGCTACGCGCACGGCCTCGCCTAGCAAGAAAGGCGGGCGGCTTGCAGGACTTCCGCGACCATGTCTTCTCTGAGCAATTCGACGGGGATACGACCGTCGAGATGAGGTGACGGGCATATGAGCCACGACCACGCGAGCCTTGGGTGCTTTGCCAGCGCAAGCACGTCAGATATTCCTGGGACGGGCCTGCCGTCAACGAACTGGGCCAGCGGGAATACGTGCCTGCCAAGGCCCTTGCGCAATGCAATGACCTGGTTGCGCCGCTGCCAGCGATGCAACGTAGATCTTGGAATCTGCAGGTTTGCTTCGAGGTAGGTTGGCCCGGCAACCGGACCCGCCCAGTCTTCTACCCGCATCGACCCAAGGTCGACCCGTCGCTGCTGCGTCAGATCAGCTTCGGAGTTCCGGGCTGCATTCGCTGGCGTCAAATGTGGACTCTTCTCCGCGGAAAGCTGGGCTCCCCTGACTGCAGAACCATGAAGAAGTGCAGTCTTCCGCTTCAAGTCCGTCGAGGGCTCGAAGTAACTGATATAGAGTGCTTCGCGCGTGGCGCTGTTGCCCTCGGCGCCCGATCGCGCCTTCAACCCGTCGATAACCTGCCTGATGTCTTCGGCCTGGCACTCATAGATCACCATGTAGGCCCATCGATGCGAGCCCAAATCTCCTTGGAGCTCGGCGCAACGCAGACGTTGAGCACTGACAATTCCCGGAACCTGCAGCGCGTCGTCGAGACGCGCGTCGGAGCACCAGTCGTTGCATTCGTCTTCGCGTCCGGTCTCAACATTGTTGAGCACGATCAGTTTGCAGTCCTGCACGAAACCCCTCCGCTATTGATTCGATTTGCCGACGCGTCCGAAGCTGTCCGGAAAGGCCATCAGCATTGAGCCATCCATTGCGGCAGTCATGGCGCGCCCCGCGAAATGACCACGTCGGAGTGAATTGATTTGCTCGAAATTCGCAACGTCATACAGAACTACGGAAGGCGATTCCAATAATCGAAACAATATATTTTCGGAACAATACTGTCATATATCATTTTCATTTTAGCATACCACAGAGAAACCGAACTATTAGTAGCGCACGATATCGGCGATAAGTTTCCTCCGTATTTCAGCGTTTTTCTGAATGTTTCTGCGGACGCCAATTTTGTAACGAAGGGTTTCCTTGCCCATCTTGGCCCGGGCATCAGTTGCCCGCAGGACGGCCAGTCATGGTGGTGGAAGCGTTACCGTAGCGGGATCACCAGGCAATGCAGCGGAGGACGAAGGGGGTCGGGGCTGCCCTCTCCTTCGATCTCAACACCTCTTGCATCAATCCAATTTGACAGGAAATCGCCACGGTGTTTGCCAGCCTGGTGGCCGCCGTCCTTGGCATGCACTCGGTTTGCCTGCCGTGCCGCCCGAATGCGATGGAGGCTTGCTGGAGATCCGGGAAGTCGGGCCATTCCATTGCTACCTCATTGAGGAGATAGGGAACCAACACCGCCCTCATAGTCGAGGTGCGGACCGACAATCTTTCGGTCGAGCAGCGAAGCGTTTTTGGGCGGCTAACGTGGCCCGGCATGGTCACCACCATGGCCGCTCCCGTCTGTTCGTTCAAGCCATGCCCACGGGGTCCTCAAATGGGCCGGGCCTGACCGAAGACCGTTTTCGCTTTGCGCAGTCCCACCGCGCCCCGAACAATCCGGCCTGACACGAAGCCCTGCCCCAGAAGCCGGGCTTCGCCATGTTCAGATTCGGCACTGCCTGGCATCTCTGCCGGATGCGGCACGCTACGCTTTGGCGGGCGCCTTGCGCGCTTTCTTCGCCGGCGACTTGATCGACGCCGCAGTTGTCGTCGCTGCCGCCGCGCGAGCAACCCGTTTTGGCTTTTCTGCCGCGACGGGCGTGGGCGTCGCCGCCTTGCGCCCGAGCCCTATTGATTTTGCCAATGCCGAGCGCGTGGCCGCGTAGTTCGGCGCGACCATCGGATAATCTGCGGGCAGGTTCCATTTCTGGCGGTATTCCTCGGGGCTCAGATTGTAGTGAACTCCGATATGGCGCTTCAGGGATTTGAACTTCTTTCCATCCTCCAGGCAGATGATGAAGTCTGGCGTCACCGACTTCCTGACCGATACCGCCGGTTCCTGCTTGGCCGTGGGTTCCATCACCGGCGTGCCGAGCCCTTGCAGGGCGGCATGGATATCACCGATCAGTTTCGGCAATTCGCCGACCGGCAGGGGATTGTTCGACACATAGGCGGCGACAATGTCGGCCGCTATCGACACGGTATCCGATTGGCTGAGTTGTTCAGGAGCAGTGGTCATACAGTTTTCCTCTTATTGTATCGGACGAATCTAACGAGTTTGATTTCCCCATGCCGCCGATGACAAATAGTGCTTTTCCCTGTAAAATCCACATTTCGTTGCAACATTATAAGAGTAAGCTTCGCTTTCCTGGTTCTGATCGACTGCGGATAACCTTGCCGATCTGTCGGGAAGCGAGGAACTTCCCCTGGCTTTCCCCGATCGCCCACTGTGCGGAGCGGGGCAGCCTCCAGCGGCCTTCACGTCGACGTCTCGCACGGCGAGCGGATCGGACGAGTTTCCCCGGAATGGTTCTTGCGTCCCGAGCGAGCTTCATGATGCATGAAGCAGCAGCGGGGCGGCCATGCCGAAGAAATGTCGAAGAGATCCCTACTGCTGCAATTGCGACGTACGCGCCAATGCCGCCCCAAAACCGGCAAGTGAAATCTGAAAGGTGAGTGGCTGGCCGCTGGTTTCGACCGTGACCCGCGCGGCGAGCCTTGTTCCTGCTTCCAGCGCCTTGATGTTGGCGTCGTTGAATTGCACGGCGGCAATGCATCCTGTCGCGACGCAATGGGTGAACTGAAGCTTTGCGGCAGGATCATGCGTGTCCACCTGCAATACGAGCCCATCCGCGAGCCGTATCCCCAGGGGCAACAGAACATGGCCCAACACACCGCCCCCTGACGGGAGCAGGTCTATTGCAAATCCAACCTGTTCAGTAGCCTGGTTCGTCAGGACCTGGTTAAATGTGCAAATCTTTTCGTTCCTGATAATCCTGCACTGAACAGTCCAGGCGCCGTAGACTTCGGAGATGGACGTGGCCCCATTTGGGAGCACCGGAGTGCCCTGCGGCGGCACCGGCATGTCCTGATGGACTGCTGGTCCGCGTTGGTTGTTGTTGGGCGCCTGAGCGAGAGACCAACCCCTGTCGCGTCTCTCGCCGTCATCAGTGCCGCTTTGCCGCGCGGAGACGGTCAGGCATGAAACAGCAAGCAGCACACAACAGGCCAAGAAGCATCTTGGCAGCCAAAGGCACGACATCACTTCGGCAATCCTGCTGGGAGGCCACGATTGGCCCGGACCGGGCCTGGAGAAGTTGACACTGTTGGTCTGACACTATTGGTGTGGAGCGCTATCTGCTGGCGTCCCCGGTGCTTCTGCTCCTTGGTTCGAGCCGACCATGAGCACAGCATGTGACGCCCAGGAACGATGCCGGGCCACAAACGCGCCACAAGCCACGCGCGCAGTGCCTTGGCAACTATCGCCGTTCCGGCCTTCATTTGTAGATGAACCCGATCGTTCCATGGTATTTTTGATCAGGAACCTTGGCATCTCCTCCACCGTATAGTCTGTTCACCTCGCCCATGAACATTGCGGCCGTGTCACCTGCCGCGCTGAAATTGTCATCTGGCTTTGACAGGTCTTTGGCAGGCACTGGACGCACCAGGTACGGCGTCACGATAATCACAAGTTCTGTTTCATTGCGCACAAAGTCCCGGCTGCGAAACAGCGTGCCAAGCACCGGAATCTTTGAAAGTCCGGGGTATCCGCTCAGAGCTTGGCGAACGTCATCGCGCACCAGGCCTGCAATCATCATGGACCCACCGGACGGTAGTTCGACCGTCGTATCGGCCAGGCGTTTGCGAATGGACAGAATGTTTGAGCCTGGAGTGTAGCTTTTGTTGCCGCTATCATCGACGGTACTGCTCCCGGAGGTCGAGACAGACCCCTCGAGCGTCGGCTCGGACACCTGCGTTCGGATCTTGAGGCTGATGCGGCCAGCGGAAAGCACGACAGGCTGAAATTCGAGTCCGATGCCATACTCGACCTTTTCAACAGTGTAGTCGGTCTTCCCATCGCTGGTTGATGCATTGCTGACAATATTGTACTCCCCGCCGACCCGAAAGGTCGCCTTTTCACCTGAAACCGCGGTCAACGTGGGTTCAGCGAGCGTCCTCATGACGCCAGCCTGTTCCATCGCGTTGACCGAGGCGTCCAATGCCGAGGTGCTGATGCTGAAGCCCGAGCTGGACAGAGATTTTCCAAGACCATAGGGATTATCGCTAATTGCACCCCAACTGATACCGTTGCTGGTGCCTGAAGCGCTTAGATTTACGCCGAGTTGCTTCACCACCGCGCGGCTGACTTCTGCCACCGTCACCTTCAGAGTGACTTGATCCTCGCCGGATATAGAGAGCAGGTTCACGATCTTGCTTTCTCGCCGCTCGCTGTCCGGATTGTTGATGGTCGCTCCACCATTCGCGGACCCGCCGACTGCGGTCTGTGAGTATTGCCCGGTTGTCGCTTCGCCACCGCTGACAAATATCGTTGCGAGACTGACGGCACGGGAGGCGTCCAAGGGTGTCTCGACAGTTCCGCTAAGAACAACATTGTCGTTCAGAAGTTCGACGGTGATCTTCGAGTTGGGAATGAAGCGCTTCAAATAAGACTCCAATCCTGTCACATCCCGCTCGACGACCAGATTGATATTGGCGACTTGTTGCTGATTGGCGTCGAACACGAAGATGTTCGTGTCACCAACCTGCTTGCCAAAGAGATACACACGCCGCGGTGTACGCATGACAGCATCCGCTACGGATGGATTGCCAACCAGAATGTCACTGGCGTCCGTCGGGATGTCTAGAACCAGAGCCTTGTTGAGGCCAAGCTTTACCCGTTCGACGCCGCTTGATACATGCCTCTCCACAGGTTTGTTATCCGCAGCATAAGCATTTGGCAGGTCAGACGCCACAAATAGATATCCGAGACCAAGCGTGATCATTGACGGAAGCGTCATACGCGCAGACCGCAAAGGAAAAGTATCTTTTGCAGCTCTGGATGTTCTGCCCGGATAGCGCATGAGTCCCCCGCTTCGTGATATTCAGAAATTTCTGAACAGGCGACGAAGTGATTCCATGCCTAGGTTCGCTTATGAAATTTTCCCGGTTATTTCTGTACGTATCCGAATGTTTCCGCCGCCCCGTTTTTTGTGACGATGCGTTTCCGGTTCCGTCCAAGGATGCTTACGCGGGGGGCCAGCCAGCAGATCCGCACAATCAGGAACCGCGCGACAACCGGGAGGCCGCAATGCCGCCAGCAATGGTTGGCGCGCGTTGGACGCCGCGACAACCGTGGCATTTGTCTAATCGGCGGGTGAAAATACCGGCTTGTCCTTCCACAAGGTACCCGCAATCATTTCCGAGTACCCGATGTTGAAGACTGCGCGCATGTACTCGGTGTTGAAGGGGTCAAGCACTGAGTAGCTGAGTTGTCTGTCGATCGAGGCCACATGGAAACGGATGCCGGTACGCTGCGCATACATGTAGCTTGCTAGCAGCGCGCTTCGCGTTTGCGATTTGATTTGAATCGCGTAGGCGCGCGCCATGACCGAGAGCGTACTGTTTGTCACGGTGGAAAACTCCGGCATCAAGGCATTGTTGACGAGCACATACATGTTGAGCCGAATTCCTGGTCGCGCTTTCGCCAGCTTTGCCGACGTCATGAGGCTTTCCGGGACAGTCAGGATCTGGGATCCTGAGCCACCGTCGGAGTGCATTTCCTCAAAGGTGCGCTTGCCGGAATGAGCCTTTATCAGAACAGCGGGGTAGACCCCCGGAATGCTGGCCGAAGCTATCAGGACATCCTGGAACAGCCTCAGCGAATTGGGCTCGCCGCTGTCCGCGATCGCGCCCATATCCCAGACGACCGCACGTTGGGAATCCAGATTAGAGGTCAACACGAGCAGCCGGCGGCCCTTTCGGTGCTCGGCGGCGACAGCCTTCAGGAAATCCCCGGTTATATGGGTTTCAATCAGCCGGCGAAGCGGCTGCTGTTTCAGAAGGCTCGTTCCCAGGAGCCCGCTTGGCAGCCACTTCGCATCGACAAGGTCCTTGGCGACACCGCTGGTATAGAGATCGACAAGAACATCATCGTAGGAAGATCCAAGAAAGGCATAGGGTGCGATGAGAGCCCCGGTGCTGACGCCGCTTACGATGTCGAATTGCGGCCGCCTGCCGGTCTTGGACCAGGCTTTCAGCACGCCAGCGCTGAACGCTCCGCCTGATCCACCACCGGAAATGACGAGATAGTTCATCTCGGTCTTCAACGAAGAAGACTTTCGCGGGGGCGGCTCGGCCAGCGTGTCGGATTGCGTGTCCAGGTTCGTGCGTATCTGGTGAAAGCCGTTGATTTCGGCAGTTCCTGCGTCTTCGGCCCGATAGGGGATGCGTTGACTGGACACGCAGCCAATCAACACAACGGACAACAGAACCTGTAGAACGATCTGAATGCCGATGACCCGACGCCGGTTGTGCGACGAACGCCCAACGGGTTTGGCCACAATCGTCTCGCTGGCCATGTCGTGCGGACTTGCGTCGCGTTCGCCAGCAGTCTGTTCGATGTCATGACGAGACCGTCGTCCCGGTCGATCCACGCGTTTGCGCGCACCGTCATCCGGGATTTGTCGAGACCGCACCCACCGGAACATCATGCCGCGCCCAGATCGTCGGTCCAAAGCGGCGACTGACACAGAACGGAATTTGCCTTCGTCACAACCTCTCGGCCACGCTCGTTTTGCGCTCTCTTGTTCTCCTGGCCGTGGGTCTTTTCGCCTCCTGCGGCTTTAGTCCCAGGCCGAATTTCTTTGCCAGGAGCGAGCGCGATGCCGCGTAGTTTGGAGCGACCATCGGATAGTCGGAGGGCAGGCCCCATCTTGCGCGATACTCGTCCGGCGACAGGCCGTAGCTCACGCGCAGGTGGCGCTTCAGGGATTTGAACTTCTTGCCGCTCTCCAGCGAGATGATGAAATCCGGCGTGACGGATTTCCTGATCGGAACCGCTGGCTTTAACGGCTCTATCCCAGCCTGGGTTGAATGATCGGATCGCAGCAAATCGAAGGACTGGTAGATCTGGTTGATCAAGGACGGAAGTTCGCTTGCAGGAACAAGGTTGTTCGAAACATATGCGGAAACCACGTCTGCCATGAGTTTCATAATTGCGTCTTTCGAGCCGTTGTCGGCCATTTCTCTCTCCTCTGATTGGCGGTTCATTTTGTTCACTGCACCACGGCTTTCGACACCAGCCGTGGGCCGGTCTTGACGTCTATGATCTCGGGCGTCGTGGTGTCGACGACGCCGTCCCAGCCGCCGCCGAGCGCCTTGTTGAGGGCGATGTAGTTGGTCGCCAGCAAGACGCGGCTTTGCAGCAGCGAGTCCTCCGCCGAGTAGAGCGAGCGCTGGGCGTCGAGCACGTCGAGAAGGCTCGTCTCGCCGGCCTTGAACAGCGTGCCTTCGATGCGTGCCGCCTCGCCGTAGGATTTCGCCGACGAGGCAAGCTTGCCGATCCGGATACGCTCCTGCGACAGGAGCACGAGCGCATTCTCGACATCCTCGAGCGCGCTCAGCACCGATGACCGGTAGGCGATGAAATACTGATCGCGCTGGGCCTGGGCGACCTCGACGGCGGCCTTCAGCTGCCCGGCATTGAACACCGGCACGCTGAGCGTCGGCCCGAAGGACCAGCCGATCGACGAATTCTTGCCGAGGTCGCCGAGCTTGTAGGCCGAAGTGCTGATGTCCCCCGTCAGGCTGACCGAGGGATAGCGCGCCGCCTCGGCCTGGCCGATCTTGGCGGTGTATTGCGCGTATTGCCGTTCCGCCATGCGTACGTCGGGGCGCGCCAAGAGGATGTCGGCGGGAATGCCGGTCGGGATCGGCAGCCGCGGCGCCGGGATCGGCGCGCCGCGCTTCAGCCGCTCGCTCAGCGCCGCCGGCGAGCGGCCGGTGAGCACGGAGAGACGATGCACGGCCTCGGCATAGCTTGCTTCCAGCGTCGGGATATCGGCTTCGGTGCTGCTTGCCTGGCCCATGGCTTTCGCGACATCGGCTGCCGTCGCGGTGCCGGCCTGCGCCATGGTGCGGGTGAGTTCGGCGGTCTGCCTTTGCGATGCGGCCGAGCGCCGGGCGAGCGCGA
>NZ_FMXM01000051.1 GCF_900103325.1 Mesorhizobium qingshengii
CCGTCCCGGATGGTCGCACCATACACCGCGATCCTGGAAACCGCAGCCGGACATCGGCACCGAGATCTTCATACCGGTTACGAACTCGATAGCGGCGTTGAACCCGAAACTTCGACGGGCTGTCAGGGCCAGGGGCCATTTCCCCAGCGACGACGCGGCGACCAAGCTGCTCTATCTGATCTTGAACCGATCCGAGAAAGAGTGGAAAATGCCGCCACGTGAGTGGACCATGGCCAAGGCCCAATTCGCCGTCATCTTCGGCGAGCGCTTCATCCGGGCAATGGCTGCATAATGTTCAACAGCCCGCCCGCACACGGAATTCCTGACAGTCCCGCGACCGGTCGATCTCGTCCTGACGGCCGGACAGGCACAAGCCCGCCATCGCCACGCTCGACTCTCTCCACCCGATAGGATTCCGATTGCCGACCGCGCCTATGACAGCAACGCCATTCGCGACCTGAAGCGCAACGCTCAGCTTGGGCTGACATCCCGCCGAGGTATCCCGCACCAGCGATTCCCTTCAGTCAACGGGGCCCACAAGCAGCGCAACCTGATTGACAGATACAGCAACAAACTAAAACCTTTCAAAGGCATAGCAACGCGTTAGCACCGATGCCCCGCTCCACTTCCTTGCCACCGGCCCAACTCCCTTCTGTCCGCGTTCTGCTAGAGAAGTTATCAGTCCGCGGCCTAAGTCAAGCCTGCGGCAAAGAGTGCTCTCGCCACGGGTTCGAAAAATTCCTTAGGAACGGGGTTGCCGAGATTTGCTTTTCTGATGAGCTGGTTCGCTAGGACATGATCATCGACAATTTCGAGACGAAGCGCCCGCGCTTCGCTAAGGAGGGGAGAAACGCGCTCGTCTTTCGCTCGGCAAACCACGACCGGCACCCCGGTCTCACCACGAACGTAGCGAACACCGATCAGTGCCCCCCTCCCTTTGAAGATCAGCGTGGCGCTATGAACACCAAGGGGAGGTTCGTCAGCTGCCTCATCGCGGATGCGACGTCGTTCACCTTTTAACTCGGGGGCCCCTTGCTGATCCTTCCGTTCGCGCATGACTTCAGTCTGGGTCATCCGCATCTCGCGCTGAAACAACGCACGCTGCAACACAAGATCAATCAGGCCGACGACCATTAGTGCGCCGGCGCCAATTCCAATGAGCGGTTTTGCCACCCCAACGACATGGCCGATGCAGCCCATGCCGCACCCCGGCAGATACATCATGGTCTTCCACGCGCCGAGCAGGTAGAGGGAAAACGTTGCGCTGAGAACGAATACCTTAAACAGAGTCTTGCCGAGTTCGACTGTGGACTGCGCAGACGCCAAGCGCTTCAGCCCTTGAAAAGGATCCATTTTTTCAAGGCTGGGCTTGATCGGCTCGAAAGAGAAAACAAATCCACCATTGGCTAATAAACTTGCCAAAATGACCGCAGCGACAAGCGTTCCAAGCAGCGGGCCAACAGTTGCGAGGGCGAGTGCGGCCAGAACAACCAGCGCCTGCCCGACGGCGAATTTGAATGGCAGGTGGTGCAGTTTGTCGACGAAGAGTAGCGCTTCAAGACACTTGTCCTCGATGACGCTGCCTCTTACCCACAGGTATCCGAGCCCAGCGCAGGTCCCGACCGCGCGAACGAAATCGGAGCTACGTGGCAGCTGCCCTTTTTTGCGCGCCTCGCTTAGCTTCTTGGGACTGGCGGCGTGTGTCTTCTCTTCACTCGTGTCGCTCATTTCAGCAACTTATCGAGCCACTCGAGAGTGCCATCCGTTTGTGTGATCTCCAATGTCATTCCCTCAACCAGATAGGCAGCATAGGTGACCATGATGACCGGAAAGACAAGATTCTTGATCGCGGGCGAAAACTGACTTGACTTGAATTGGGGCGCAAAGCGACGCAGTATCATCATGGACACATCAATCAACGTCAGAAAGAACACGACTGGCCCAGACACCAACAAAGTCGTGCGCATAATGTGATCAAGGAGACCTAATATCTCCATTCCTGCTTGAGCGCTCATGGTTGGGTGAAACCGATATATGGGCCAGATCAAATAGCTGCCATAAAGTGCGCTGATCACGGTTTCCATACCCCCAGAGGCGACGAAGATGGCGATCGCAGTAATCCCGAGAAAGACCCCCACGGCGGAAGCCTGACTGTTCGTGGCGAGGTCGGACGGAGCAGACGGGCTGGTAATACCGCGTTGGTTGTCGATAAACTCACCCGCTGCCTGAAGGGCCCATAGGGGAATGCCAAGAAAAGTGCCTAATAGTGCACCAACGAAAACTTCCTTCAATCCGAGCAGAGTTACCTGGATCACGCGCGTTTCAGGATCCAGCGCCTGCAACCCGTCGCTGACGTGCGCCAGGCATGGTAATCCGAAAGCGACAGCCAGGCAGCCGCGGATTAGCCCGTCGGTCTGAGAACGAGTAAATACAGGCAGGATCAGCATGATGCCTATCGCGCGCCCGGCACCAAGACCGGCTGCTAGGAGGAGCTCGATAGCCGTATGAATCAGGATTTGAATCTCGGCTGATGACATAGACATGGCCGAGACTAGTAGCTGAGCGTCATGGCGGGAAACTCGGTAAAGATCTGGTTGGTTAGCTCTAGCAGGGGGGCGCTCAGGACAGGAGCAAACAAACCAATCACCGAGACAACAACCAGAAGCTTCACGGTGAGTGGTAAACTCTCATCCTGAATCTGCGTTGCCGCCTGGATGATGCCAATGACCAGGCCAACGACCACCGATGCGATCAACGGCGGTAGAATCCAAATCATTAAGACCACCAACGATTGACTCATAAGAACGACAATACTGGATTCGGCGATAATCAACCTCCCGGAAGCGTGTAACTCAACACAAGACCTTCCATCAATTTCGACCAACCATCAATAGAGACGAAAACAAATAGCTTGAAAGGGACTGATATAAGTGTCGGAGACACCATCGACATACCCATCGCCATCAAAATTGTCGTAACGATAAGATCGATAACAATGAAAGGAAGATAAAGCAGAAATCCAATCTCGAACGCGCGCTTAAGTTCTGACAGTAGAAAAGATGGCACCAGAATCGATAAATCATCATCCGCAGTCTTTGCGCGCATTTCCTCTGGCCATACTTTCTCGATCGAGGAGAGGAAAATTTTTCGCTGATCTTCATTGGTGAATTTCTTTAGATGGTCACGCAGTGGCTCGCTCCCGGATTTGACAGCGCTTACCCAGTCATCAAACGTCTGATAGTGCAGCTTCGGGTCGCTCATCCTATCATAGGTCAGTTGAATAACGGGCGCGCTAACAAACATGGTCAGGATCAATGATACAGCGTACAGCACTATGTTAGGTGGTATTGTTTGCGTTCCGAGCGCATTGCGCACGAGAAAAAGAACAACTGATACTTTTACAAACGCAGTGGTTGTGACGACTGCTAAAACAAGCAGACCAAGTCCAGCGGTTACCGCAAGAAGCGCCAGGATTGTCGGCTGGACCTCAGTCATTACATCCCAACCCGCCTCGCAGCTTTATACCCAGCGTTTCTCCAATGCGCACGATGTCGCCACGCCCGATGCGCTGACCATTGGCCAGTATGTCGACCGGACCCTCGATCGGGCGCCCAAGTTCGAATATATGCCCATCGCCGGCACGTCTTAATTCCCCTAGAGGAATAGGCCAGCGGCCGCATTCAAAGACAAGCATGATCCCGATATCGTCGAGATCATCCGTCAGTCCCAGCTGCGATACAGCTTGTGTCATCTGCGCATTCTCCAAAGAACTCGATCGCCGGCGGAAAGGGCCTCGCAGCACTAACTGGTCGCCCTCAAGATCTGCGCCGGCCCACAGCTGGCCAAAAGATAGAATGATCTCGCCGCGGCCAAACGGCGCCATGTTCGGCAACAGAACATCCCCGGCACGTGCGTCTCGAAGAAGAGCTGGAGGAATGCGTAGCGTCCCAATTTCTCCTGCAACCAGGATCGGCAGGTCCCGCGATAGCCCTCGCGGTTTTCGTGGTAACTGCGCAATGAGTTCGTCTAGGACGCGAAATGCAAGCGGCACCAAGCCGTCGAGAGGCGAGAACAGGAATAGACGACTGTTGCCTCTGACCGCGCCGAATACGATATCCAGTTCGAGATAGGGGGCTAGCGTGGCGGCTTCACCAACGCGCAGGAGTTGCAGGTTCAGCTGTGTCGCACACTCCAGTCGAGCGACGAGCGGCTCAAGTGCAAGCTCCAAAATGAGCGAAGCCGTTGGCTCGGACGGAAAAGGCAGGTCGTCCTGCACTGTCGCAATGAACGCATCTACAAGCGGCCGCGATAACGAGAGGATGACCGTCTCGGCTCCGACCTTCCAAATGCAGTCAAGCATCTCAATGGCTGCAGATTGCTCTTGACAGACAAGCCCTGCAACAGTCACCGACAACGGCACGTCTTTGATTCGGCTCTGAAACGGCTTGCGAGAAGCTGCCGTGTTATTAAGCAACCGCACGATCTCCCGTGATAGTGTCAGGGCTGGTTCAAATATAATGGGCCTCACCATCCCGGAAACCAAAGACTGCACAGCGCTAGCATTTCGGAGGACCTGCCGGTTTTCTAATTTGATTGCGCGACCTGGGCAAGCGCACTCCTCCCAAACCGAACTACTCTATCATCCTCGGCCTCGGTCTCGCTCACGGCCTCCGAATGGATCTCAACGTCGCGCCCGACGTCGTCCTCGATTTGCTGCCATTTGCGTGTTGCCGCCGAACATGCGATCCATTCGTCCCTCGTCCTGAACATCGCTATCTCAGCCTGTTCTTGGGCGATTTGCGCATCGCCAAGCATTTGCCGTCGGCACGTTATTTCAGCCGCAAGCAGCTCAATGCGCAGGTGGTGCCGGTCGAGCATACCGTTCGACAAGTTTTCGAGAGTCATCAGCTCCTGGTAGAGATCCGCTTCGGCGGCTGCGCAATCTTGTTGTGTCATTGCAAGGTCTCGAGCGGCATTCTGAGCGGCTAAGACAGCCATGTCGCGCTTGGCTTCCGTTTTGGACATCTTATGAAGGGCGCGACGCTCTTGCATCTCTTTCAAAAGACGTAACCTCGAAGCCTGAACATGATTTAAGCGGTCAGACGCGACATCCATGCGACCGTTTCCTCAAAGGTTGATGTCTCGCCTGCGCTCTGGCGCAGAAACTCTCTCAGTTCGTCTATTGAGTCGACAGCTCGGTCCGTCAGGGGATCGGCGCCTTGTTTGTATTCGCCGACTTTGATCAGGAACTCGGTCTCGGCATACAGCGAGAGGAGTTCACGAAAGATGGATGCCGCCTTGCGATGTGTCGTCGAAATGATCGCATCCATCACGCGGCTGCGACTCTGCAGTACATCGATAGCGGGAAAATGCGATCGCGCCGCAATCGCGCTTGAGAGGACGACATGCCCATCGAGAATGCCGCGCGACTCTTCTGCGATTGGATCCCCTGTGCCATCGCCTTCTACAAGCACAGTATAGAAAGCCGTGATTGAGCCAAGCTCACTCATGCCGGCGCGTTCTAACAGGCCTGGCAGCATGCTGAAAACTGAAGGAGGAAAGCCCCGTCGCGTCGGCGGTTCACCGGCAGCAAGGCCTATTTCACGCATTGCACGACAGAAGCGGGTCAGCGAGTCCAGCATGAGAGCTACGCGTAGCCCCTGTTCGCGAAAATACTCTGCAATCGCTGTCGCCATCGGAGCACATTGCGCCCGCTCGACAGCCGAGCGGTCGGACGTTTCAACAACAACGACGGCACGGCGAAGTCCTTCCGTTCCAAGATGCCTCTCGATGAATTCACGAACTTCACGTCCTCGTTCGCCTATCAGCGCGACTATGACAACGTCAGCGGCTGCACCTTTTACGATCTGTGACAATAGCGTCGACTTACCACCACCAGGCTCGCCGTAAATTCCGATCCGCTGGCCCTCGCCGCACGTCAGGAGACCGTCCAGAACACGTACCCCTAGAGGCAAGGGTCGTTCAATCATCCGCCTTGTCATTGGATTTGGAGCTCGGCCGTGCAGCGGCCGAGTTTCTGTGGTCCTGATTTGGCCTTTGCCGTCCAGTGGACGGCAACGACTGTCAACCACGCGGCCGAGTAAATCGTCTCCAACGGGTACTTCACGCATTCGTCCAGTGGCTACGACTTCGGCACGGCTAGACAGACCAGCCAAGTCACCAATCGGCGTCAGCAATACGCTATCATTCGAGAGGCCGATCACCTCGGCTTCGAGCGACAGTCCGGTTCGCGGATCCTGCAGGAGGCAAAGTTCCCCAATACGAGTGTCAGGCAAGACGGCATGAACAAGTGTGCCGACAGCACGCGTGATTCTGCCCCGGAGGGCGCGGGTCTCGATCCGCTTTGCCCGAGCTCTCAAAGACGAAATCACCGGATCAGCGGGGCAAACCGCGGCATCGTTATTAGGTTGTGACAGCGTGGTCATAGTTCGCCTCTTTCAGATAGCAACCCGAAGCCGAGGCGCAACGCGCGCATCTGGGCATCAAGCCCCAGATCGACATTGCCGTACTCACTCCACAGCACGCACCGTTGCGACGGCAACGTCGGATCCGGTTCGATCCGAACACTTGGTCGACCATCCTGTCCGTCGTATCCTGCAAACTCTTCCGCGAGTATGTCCACTTGACTCGGAGACACATGGAGGCAAACTTGTGCGCCGCTATATTGGCGTTCAATGGCGTGGCGAACAGCCATCACCAAAACTTCCCCCGGATCTAATGCTCCCACAAGATCGCTTAGTATCTCCATCACGAGCTGCGGCAATTCCTGGTTAAGAACGGCCTTTCGTTGCGCGACTTCGGTGACCGCCTGAGAAATCACCGCTGCCATTTCGGCGGCGCCCGCAGTTAAACCCTCGGCATGGCCGCGCGCCAACTCACGCTGATAGGCGGCGCGCGCCCAGCTGCGAACCCGCTGCTGATATCGTTCCGCGGCCGCAAGCGCTTCTGCAGCACTATCCCAGATTTCCAGCTCACTCGCCGGGATCAGCGGCCCCATTGGGCACAGCTGCGGCGCTGTTGGCGCAGGGAAAAGATCAAATGTCATATTAGCGGCTTCTCCGCCTCAAAATAGGCCATCACAAGCGAAAACAACTGGCCGGAGACGTTCCTGTGCTCAGGCTTTGGATTCTCGGCGGCGGTTCCAACCGGCAACCGTAGGAGGACGCGGTTACGCTCCATCACTGAATTGTTATTGAGCCAAGCACCAAGACAGGCATGTCCATCGTGTTCGATTTGGTGCGCGAGCTTTTCCGGATCGGCGATCAATCGGTTTGCAACGGAATGCGCCAAGTGTCGGATACCAAATTTGTGCGCATCAGCGCCGATATAGCCAATAAGAGCGGTGAGATCAGACCGAGAGACAAGCTTAAGCAGCGAACGGGCATGCCATACACTGCCTGCAAGAAAGGCGGCCCGCTGCGGATCATTCCCGCGCAGAAGATCAGGCCCCCAGTCGCTATGCTTTGAAGCCACGTCGAACAGCAATTCTGTCAGCCTTGGTTGCAGCCTGGGGGACTTCTGCAACTGCTCTAACGTAGCGGGCGCCAACGCCGGATCAAGACGCGCAGCAAGACGACTCGGATGGGCCGAAGCTGCAGGCTCGATCCCGCCGAAGGCGGACAATTGGAACGAACGATCAAGTTGGGCAGTCAGTATCGGCATTGGCGTCGACATGTCACTTACGCGCTATCGCTGGCGTTTCTTTGAATGGTGCTGAACACGGAAGGACTCAATCGCCGCTCGACCTTGGAGAATCCGCCCGACGATTGCTTGCGCCGGCGGCTAAGAGCGCTGGCCAACAGAAAGCATGCCACTGCGAACAGAGCTACAGCGATACCGATTACGGTCGCAAGAAACCGCGCTGGAATGAGCCTGGATGTCTCGGCCAAAACAGGCCTCGGCACAGACAGCTGCCCATCTGCGGACCCTTCCACCGCCACCAAAACCACTTCAACCTTGTCGTACGACAACCCTTCGATGCTGTCAGCCACAAGCATCTTTATCTGCGGCAGTAGAATAGAAAGGTTCGCTTTGGCGTCATGCCTGATAAAAACTGAGGCCGATGAGGGCGTGGTACCTGCTCGCAAAAGGTCGTTATGCGGCAGAACAACATGAACACGTACAGAGAACACTCCATCGATGTCGCTGATGGTACGGGACAACTCCTCACTCAGCGCATAGACGTAACGGGCACGCTCCTCGGTTGGCGAGGCTATCAGGCCTGATCCTTGGAAGATCTCGCCAAGGTTCTTGAACGACTGTCGCGGCAGCCCCTTCCCATTTAGAAGGTTAATTGAGAAAGCGATCCGCGCTTCATCAACCTGGAGGGTGCTAGTCCCATCCTTGGCGGCCACCCGGATCGCAGCTACTCCGTTGTCTATCAAAAGAGCCAACATTTCATTCGCTTCGCGTTCCTGCAGCTGCGTGTAGAGATCGACCTTGCAACCACCGAGAGCCAGGAGAACTGCCAGAGCTACAAGGCGAAGCAATCGCCAATGGTAAGTGTCGAGCATGACTTCCGCGGCTAGCTCAATCATGCGCGCGGTTCAGCCTTCCTTTAGAAGTTTATTCAACGAAGACGTAATGCCGCTGACACCTTTAGAGACAAGAGCAACCTGGGTGACACCGTTGTAGAGATCCCGCAGGCCAACAATCATTGCTTCAAAATCACGACCTCCTTGCGAAACGCCAGAGGTTCCGGTTCCCGGGCCTGTTTCGGCTGTAAGCTTCTGCGGCGGCCCTGGTTCCGAACCCTTGGAGAGTCCTACCTGCCAGTCGAGCGGACTAACCGCATTGCCTGCGAACATCGAAGAAATCTTCTCTACCACGCGATCGCCCAGGGAATTTGTCTTCGCAGCTGCGCGTTGCACATCCATCACCGGAGGAGCGAGCACCAGGGGAGCGTCGTTTTTCAGCGCGTCGGCCGCGTGCGCCAAAGCGCGCTCGAACTGGGCCTGGTCGCTCAAGGACGCTGATCCGGCCTTGGGCAGACACTCTGCTAGAGTGGCAGTAATCGGAGTGAAAGGCATCATCATGCAAGAACTCGATTATTTCCTCTTTGGCGATGTGAATCCCGTCGCCCATTAGTCGTTGTCGGGCCAGCATTTAGCCGTGAGAGCTGACGACAAGCTGACCAAGGCGGCATAATGGGCCATCTCATGCTGTGTGACTTTAGCCCCCTTGTGAAACTCTCAAACTGTAGGTTATCATTAGGATATGCCGAGACTGCTCATCAAATTCATCCCCTTGAACCTTTGGAGGCTTCTGTGTGCCGGGTTCTTTCTCTCCACCGGAATCCACGGAACACTAGGTGTCCCCTTATCCTTCCCCCGGACGCCTTACAGGTATACAGTTCTCGATCAGGATCTCGCTGCCGTGCTGCAGCAATTCGGTAACAACCTTAATATCCGAATCAACATTAGCAGCGAGGTGAAGGGACGGATCCGCGGGAGCATGTCGAATTTGCCACCGCTCGAGTTCCTAGACCGTTTGGCCAACTTGTACAGTCTACAATGGTATTATGATGGGCTTGTCCTTTACGTATCGGCCGCAAAAGAATCACAAACCCGCGTGCTTGTGTTGACCTCGATCCGCTTCGATAAGTTGAAGAAGGCCCTTGATAAGCTTGAGATTTCCGATGACCGCTACGTCATGAGACCTGCGCCGGGAGATAGCCTCGTTTTGGTCTCCGGTCCGCCGCGTTTCACCGCACTCGTGGAGCAGACGTTCAACGGCCTCGTTGCTGAGGCGCAGGCGCAGCCGCGCGTTCCTGAAACACAGCCAAGCGAATCGGTCCTGACATTGTTTCGTGGTTCCTCCTCCATGGTCGTTCGCGACGGACTACCGCAAGCCGCTTATTCGTCTGACGTGTTGCAACAGGATGGCGTCGGCGAGAAGCCAGAGCCGCGCCAAAAATGATATTTGCGACCGCAGCCTTGGCAAAAAAACGCCACAGCGGCCGCCCTTGAATGTGAATTCTCTAAGAGTCGGACTCGAAAAGAGGTCAATGATAGCAATATCTTGAGAGACGGCGCGTGATGAGGCGTATGTGGGCGATCATGATCCACGCCTCGGCGGAAGCGACGGATTTCTCGAAGTCCTTCGCCAGCCTTCTGCATCTGCCGAGCCATGCGAAGGTCCGTTCAACGACCCATCTGCGCGGTAGAACCTCGAAGCCCTTTGCCTTGTCGGATCGCTTGATGATTTCCAGTGTCCAGTGCCCGATTTTCCGCAGTCGCCTTTTCAGCTTGTCACCCGCGTAGCCGCCATCGGCAAAGACATGCAGCAGCCAAG
>NZ_FMXM01000026.1 GCF_900103325.1 Mesorhizobium qingshengii
CTGATATTCGCTGTAGATGGCGCTCGAGCCCGACGTGGTCGCGGCCGACTTGTTGCGGGTGACCGAGCCGGAGCCGTCGACCGACGGGAACAGGGCCCCGCTGCTCTGGCGATAGCTGGCGCGCGCCTCGCGGATCTTGGCCTTCGCCGTGGCGACGTCGAGATTCCCGGCAACCGCCTCGTCGACGAGCGTGTTCAGCTCGGGATCGCGCAGCCGCTGCCACCATTTCGACAATTGCGCCGGCTTGGCCGGCGTGGCCTTGTTGTGACCGCTCCAGCTTGCCGGCATCGCCAGGAATGGCTTCTGGTAGTCCGGGCCGACGACGCAGCCGGCGAGCGCTGTTGCCGTCAGCGTCACGACGATCAGCCGCGCCCCGACAGCGCGTCTTGCCGGTGCGCTCCCGATCTGCGCCGAGGCCCCCCTGGTGGCGATATCATCACCCGTCATACCCTTACCCTCAATTGTCATGGATCGTTGCCTCCGGCCCGGTGTCCGTCGAGGCATCCTGCCTGGCCGCCCCGCCCTTGAAGATGCGGCGCACCGTCACGAACAGCAGCGGCACCAGGAACACGCCGATCACCGTCGCCGCGATCATGCCGCCCATGACGCCGATGCCGACGGAGTTCTGCGCCCCCGAGCCGGCACCGCTGGCGATCGCCAGCGGTGTGACGCCGAGGATGAAGGCCAGCGACGTCATCAGGATCGGCCGCAGCCGCTGGCGCGCCGCCTCCAGCGTCGCCTCGACGAGCCCCATGCCGGCGGTCTGCCGCTCGAGGGCGAACTCGACGATGAGGATGGCGTTCTTGGAGGCGAGGCCGATCGTGGTCAGCAGCCCGACCTTGAAATAGACGTCGTTGGACTGGCCGAACAGGGTCGCCGCCAGGAGCGCGCCGAAGATGCCGATCGGCACCGAGAGCATGACCGCGAACGGGATCGACCAGCTCTCATAGAGCGCGGCAAGGCACAGGAACACGACCAGTGCCGAAATCGCGTAGAGCGACAGCGCCTGGTTGCCGGAAAGCCGCTCCTGGTGCGACAGCCCGGTCCATTCGTGGGAATAGCCGGCGGGCAATTGCGCCACAAGCTTGTCGATCTCGTCCATGGCGGCGCCCGAACTGACGCCGGTGGCCGCCGCGCCCTGGATCTCGACCGCCGCCGAGCCATTGTAGCGTTCGAGCCGGGGCGAGCCGAACGTCCAGTGGCTGGAGGCGAAGGCCGAGAACGGCACCATGGTGCCGCTGGAATTGCGGACCTGCCATTTATCCAGATCTTCCGGCTGCATGCGGAAGTTCGGGTCCGACTGCAGATAGACCTGCTTCACCCGCCCGCGATCGATGAAATCGTTGACGTAATCGCTGCCCCAGGCGGTGGAAAGCGTGTCGTTGATGTCCGACAGGCCAACGCCGAGCGCGCTGGCCTTTTCCTGGTCGATGTCGACCGAGAATTGCGGCTGGTCTTCCTGGCCGTTGGGCCTCGTATTGGCGAGCACCTTGCTCTTCCCGGCCAGGGCCAGAAGCTGGTTTCGCGTCTGGAGCAGCGCGTCATGGCCGGCGCCATTGACGTCCTGCAGGTAGAAATCGAAGCCGTTGGTGTTGCCGAACCCCTGGATGGCGGGCGGGGCGAGCGCGAACACCTGCGCGTCCCTGATCCTGGAGAAGGCGCCCATCGCGCGGCCGGCGATCGCCTGTGCGGCCATGGCCGTCGATTTGCGCAGGCTGAAATCCTTCAGCCGCACGAAAGCGATGCCGACATTCTGCCCGGCGCCGCCAAAGCCGAAGCCGGAGGCGCTGAACACCCCGTCGACCGCGTCCTTTTCCTCCTTCAGATAGTGGTCGGTGACCTGGGCGAGCGCGCGCTCGGTGCGGTCCTGCGTCGCGCCGACCGGCAGCTGCACGCTGGTGATCAGAATGCCCTGGTCCTCTTCCGGCAGGAACGAGCTCGGCAGCCGGGCAAACATCCAGCCCATGGCAATGACAATGGCCAGGAAAACGACGAGGAAGCGCTTGGCGCGGTTGATGATGCCATGCGAGCCGTCGCGATAGGCTGTTGCGCCGCGGTCGAAGACACGGTTGAACCAGCCGAACGGGCCGGTCTGCGTCGCATGGTCCTTGGGCGGCCGCAGGATCGTGGCGCAAAGTGCGGGCGTCAGCACCAGCGCGACCAGCACGGAGAGCACCATCGCCGAGACGATGGTGACCGAGAACTGCCGGTAGATGATGCCGGTCGAACCGCCGAAGAAGGCCATCGGCACGAACACCGCCGACAGCACGGTGGCGATGCCGATCAGCGCCCCGGTGATCTCGTTCATCGACTTGCGCGTCGCCTCCTTCGGCGACAGGCCCTCCTCCTGCATCACGCGTTCGACATTCTCGACGACGACGATGGCGTCGTCGACCAGCAGGCCGATGGCGAGCACCATGGCGAACATGGTCAGCGTGTTGATCGAATAGTCGAACAGCGACAGCACGCCGAACGTGCCGAGCAGCACCACCGGCACGGCGATCGTCGGGATGATGGTGGCGCGCAGGTTCTGCAGGAAGATGAACATCACCAGGAACACCAGCACGATCGCCTCGGCCAGCGTCTTGACCACCTCCTCGATCGACAGCCGCACGAAGGGCGAAGTGTCGTAGGGATAGACGACCTCGACCCCTTGCGGCAGGGTCGAGCTCAGGCGGTTGATCGTCGAGCGCACGGCCTCGGCGGTGTTGATGGCGTTGGCGCCGGTCGCCAGGCTGACGGCGACGCCCGCCGCCGGCTTGCCATTGTAGTGGGCTTGCGTCGTATAGCTTTCGGCGCCGAGCTCGACGGTGGCGACATCGTTGAGGCGGACCAGCGAGCCGTCGGTCTGGCTCTTCAGGATGATGTTGCGGAACTGTTCGGCGGTCTGCAGCCGGCTCCTGGCGGTCACCGTGGCATTGAGCTGCTGGCCCTTGCGCGCCGGCAGGCCGCCGAGCTGGCCGGCCGAAACCTGCGTGTTCTGCGCCTCGATCGCCGAGGCCACGTCGCTCGGCATCAAGGCATATTTGGCGAGCTTGTCCGGATCGAGCCAGATGCGCATGGCATAGCCCGAGCCGAAAAGCTGCGTCGTGCCGACACCCTCGACGCGCTTCAGTGTGTCGTTGACGGTGGCGTCGACATAGTCGGCGAGATCGGTCGAGTTCATCTTGCCGTCGCTGGAGACGAAGCCGATGACCATCAGGAATCCGGTCGAGGATTTGGAGACGGTGATGCCGTTGTTCTGCACCACCTGCGGCAGCTGCGACTGGACCAGCTGCAGCTTGTTCTGCGTCTGCACCTGGGCGGTGTCGGGATCGGCGGCCGTGGTGAAGGTCAGCGTGATCGAGGCCGAGCCGGTCGAGGTCGAGGTCGCCGTCATGTAGTCGAGATTGTCGATGCCGGTCATTCCTTGCTCGATGACCTTGGTCACCGAATTCTCGACGGTCTGGGCGTCGGCGCCAGGATAGGTGGCGCTGATGCTCACCGTGGTCGGCGCGATCTGCGGGTACTGCGAGATCGGCAGCGAGTTGAGCGCCAGCAGGCCGCCCAGCATGATCACGATGGCGATCACCCAGGCAAAGATCGGCCGGTTGATGAAAAATGCGGACATGGCTCAGTTCCCGGTCGACTGGCCGGTGCTGGCCGTCTTGGAAGGGGTGGTGACGGCCGAAGTCCCCTGCGCGCGGTCCTTGACCTCGCCGGTCGCCTCGTCGATCGTCACCTCGACCGGCGTCGCTTCGGCACCTGCGCGCACCAGCTGCGTGCCCTCCACGATGACCCGGTCGCCATCGCTGACACCCTGGCTCACCAGCCAGTTGTTGCCGACGCTGTTGCCAACGGTAAGGATGCGTTCCTCGACCTTGCCGTCGGCGTTGACGACCATTGCCGTGGCCTCGCCCTTGGCGTTGCGGCTGACGGCGCGCTGCGGAACCAGGAAGCTGTTCGGCGCGACGCCTTCTTCGACGACGGCGCGCACATACATGCCCGGCAGCAGCAGGCGGTCCGGGTTCGGGAACTCTGCGCGCAGTGCGAATGTGCCGGTCGTCTGGTCGACATTGGCGCCGGCGAACTCCATCTTGCCGGTCTGCGCATAGATGGTGCCATTATCGAGCTTCAGCTTGACGCTGACATTGGGGCCGCTGAACTTCAGCCGGCCTTCCGCGATGGCCTGGCGCAGGTTGAGCAAATTGGTGCTCGACTGCGTGACATCGACATTGATCGGATCGAGCGCACGGATGGTGGTCAGCACGGTGTCCTGGTTGGCGGTGACCAGGGCGCCGGGCGTCAGCGACGATTTGTCGATGCGGCCCCCGATCGGCGCGGTGATCTTGGTGTGATCGAGGTTGATGCGCGCGGTTTCGACGCTTGCCTTGGCGGACGCGACGTCGGCCTTGGCCTGCGCCAGCGATGCCGCCGCGTCGTCATAGTCCTGCTTGCTGACCGCATTCTGCTGGATCAGGCCGGCATAGCGGTCGAACTTCGCCTGCGCGCTCGGCACCGAGGCCTCGGCCTTCTGCTGCGACGCCACCGCGCTGTCGTAATCCGCCTGATAGCTCGCCGGATTGATGAGGTAGAGCGGCTGTCCGGCGACGACCTCGCTGCCTTCCTGGAAAAGCCGGGCCTGGATGATGCCGTTGACCTGCGGACGCACCTCCGCCGTAAGCGAAGCCGACGTGCGCCCCGACAATTCGGCGGTGATCGCCACCGACTGCGGATGCACCGTCACCACGCTGACCTCGGCACGCCCGGCCGCGCCCATGCCGGCGGGAGCCTTGCTTTCCTCCTGCGAGCAGGCCGCCAGAAGAAGGGCGACGGCCAGCATTGCGGCCCGGGGCGCGAGCCGGCGTGCCGGCAAAGGAGGTTGGCTAGACTGCATGGACATGTCCTGGATGATGTTTCGCTGGAGTTGCGGTTGCCGCCTGGCTGTCGGCATCGGATGGTTCCACCAGGAGCCAGCCGATGGAAGCGAGGCCGAGCACGGTTGCGTGCCGCCCATCATGGCGACCGCTTTCATGATGACGGGCCGCTCCAATCCGCGGGCGGCGTCGAGCAATGCCTCGAGGCGGCTCATGTCGCGCTCCTTCTTCGCGGCGGAGCGTACCTGACGAGAATCGAGTACCTGGCCGCGATGCTCATCGGCATCAGTACCCCGATCAGCGGCGACAAGCCAAGCCTTCCGCGATCTTGCGGCCATGGTCGCCGTGGAGCCGCTCCGGAAGCGGAGCGACAGGCACCAGCAGGCGAAGCTCGGGCGGATCGGGCCCTTCACCTGTTGACCGGCAGGGGCGTCGGCCTGGCGCGCGCGGCCAGCGGCAAGCCGCGTCCGGCATGGTTGACCGAGAATTTGGGGGTGACCGAGAATTCTAGGCAGACCAATGTGATCAGCCGCTGCGGCATCATGGCTTCCCACATTGTCGTGCTTCCATTTCGAGGATTTCGAGCGGTGGGATGGCGGGACACGCCCGCCATCCCGTCAAGAGGACCGGCCGGCCCGGGAACGGGTTGGGTACCGGGGCCGGCCGGCGCAGCCGGTCAGGGTTGCTCGCCGTTCCCGGGCTGGGGCGGCGGAAGCTGCCTGTTGGGCAGGCCCCGGGGGCCGGCTGCATCATTCGGCGGGCCGCCCCAGGGACCGGGGGGTGGGCCGTGCGGGCGTTCCGCCGAGGCGAGGATTTCGAGTTGGTCGGGGGTCAGCTTGGTGCGCAGCACGGTGATGGCGTCCTTGAGCTGGCCGGCCGAAACCGCGCGGGCCGTGACGTCGTCCGCCAGCCTTTCCTGGAAGGCGAAGGCATCGGGCTTGCCGCCCGCCGCATCGGGGCCTTTCGCCTCCGGCCCAGGTCCGCCCGGACCGCCGGGTCCGTGATCGGGCCGTGGCGGCGAAAGCACGGCCTGCAGCGCGCTGGTGTAGTCGCGCCAGGCATCGAGCTGCTCGGTCCGCACGCCAATGCGGGTCTCGAGCGCGGCAAGCCGCGCCGCCAGCATGAATTCCGGCGGCGGCCCCATGCGCGGACCAGGGCCTTCCGGCCCAAAGCCTTGCGGACCATGCCGCATCGGCCCGAGCGGGCCGGGCCCATTCTGGCCGAACCAGGCCATCGGACCGTGGTCAGGTCCACCCTGCATTGCCCCATCCTGCATTGCCATCATCGGTGGCGCGTCGCCGGGCGCCGCGGGATCGGGCTGCGCCGCCAGCACCGGATGGATGGCCGCGGCGGAAAACAGACCGAGCGCGAGAAGTGTGCTTCGCATGATGTTGTTCCTTTCTCTCATGCTTCGTATGACCAGGAGGATAGGAACCATCCTTTTCCGCTTTGTTTCGGCGTGTTTCCCAACGTTTCCGCAAAAAGGAGATTTGTTTCCCAATGTTTCCAGCGGGCCGCTGGCAACATTGCGTTGCAATTTTCCATGCCGTTTGCCGACGGCTCTCCCTATAATCCGAAACGAACAGGCAAACGGGCGAGCAATGCAGGTACAACCCCATATCCTTGTCGTCGACGACGACCGCGAGATCAGGACGCTGCTAGGGCGCTATCTCGACGGCCAGGGCTTTCGCGTCTCGGTGGCGGCGGACCGGCGCGAATGCGAACAGAAGCTTGGCGCGGGCCAGTTCGACCTGCTCGTGCTCGACGTCATGCTGCCCGACGGCTCCGGCCTCGATATCTGCAGCGGCTTGCGCGACCGCAAGCCGCACATGCCGGTCATCCTGCTGACGGCGCTGAAGGAAGATGTCGACCGCATCATCGGCCTGGAGCTCGGCGCCGACGACTATCTCGGCAAGCCCTTCAATCCGCGTGAGCTCACCGCCCGCATCCGCGCCGTGCTCAGGCGCTCATCGCCCGAGGACGCGCCGGTGGCGCCCCGCCCCCGCGTCTACCGTTTCGCCGGCTACAGGCTGGAGCCCGACACCCGCAAGGTGACGGATGCGCATGGAGTGGCCGTCGACCTCACCGGCGCCGAGTTCGACCTGCTGCAGGTGTTCCTCGACCGTCCCGGCCGGCTTTTGTCGCGCGACCAGCTGCTGGATCTCACGCAAGGCCGCGAGCGCGATCCGCTCGACCGCTCGGTCGACGTGCTGATGAGCCGGCTGCGCCGCAAATTCACCGAGACCGGCGACGGACCGCTGTTCAAGACGGTGCGCAATGGCGGCTACCAGCTCACCGCGCGCGTCGAGACGGTGGAGGACCACGCGTGAACTCGCTGCGGCGCCGCCTCATCCTGTTGCTGGTCATCTCGATCGTCGGCGTCGTCGGCCTGGCGACGGCCGCCGTCATCAGCGTCCGTGGCGGAGGACCGCCGCCTGAACTGACCGTGCCCTGGGTGGCCGAGCAGATGGAACTGGTGATGCGGCTGCTGCCTGGCCCTTTGCCGGACGTCCTGCGGGTTGAATTCACCGACCATCCGGCCGGCGGCAAGGTGGCCGGACCGCAAACGGCGATGCTCACCGATATACTGCGCCGCCGGGGCTTCGACGTTCCGGCCATCGTCAGCGACAAGGTGGATGAACCCGGCCAGATCGCATCGGTTCGCCTGCCCGACGGTCGCTGGGCGATCATGCAGGTTCCCCACATCGACCCGCCAAATCACGAATGGCTGATTCTCGCCGGCTGGATCTCGCTGATCGTGGCCGGCGCCACGGCCGTCTCGGTCTATTTCACCTCGGTGCTGATCCGGCCGCTCGAGATGCTGGAGGCGGCCGTCTCGAAGATCGGATCGGATGGCGTGCTGGCCGCGGTGCCGGAAGTGGGATCGGCCGAGGTGAAGGCGACGGCCCATGCGCTGAACCAGCTCTCGTCGCGGCTGCGAACCGCCATGGAAAGCCGCATGCGGCTGGTCGCCGCCGCCGGCCACGATTTGCGCACGCCGATGACGCGCATGCGCCTGCGCGCCGAGTTCCTCGACGACGAGCGCGACAAATGGCTTCACGACCTCGACGAACTCGACCGCATCGCCGACAGCGCCATCCGGCTGGTGCGCGAGGAGGTGAACCAGGATGCCGTCGAACCGGTCGACCTGGACAAGATAGTGCGAGACATCGCGACCGAGATGGTGTCGCTCGGCCATGTCGTGGCGATCGGCCATCTGGACGCGGCTTCGGTGCGGGCCGGCGCGCTCGGCCTGCGTCGCGCCTTGCGCAACCTGATCATCAACGCCGCCACCCATGGCAAGGCGTGCCGCATCGACCTTGCCGTGGCCGACGGCCGCGCCGTGCTCACCATTTCCGACCACGGGCCGGGGATTCCGCAGGAGCTCTTGAACAAGGCGTTCGAGCCCTTCTTCCGCGTCGATCCCGGCCGCCTGCAATCCATCCCGGGCGCCGGGCTGGGCCTCGCCATCGCCAAGGAAATCATCGAGCGCTACGGCGGCACCGTGACGCTGCAGAACCGCAAGGGCGGCGGACTGGCCCAGACGGTGGTGTTCGACGCGGTGTGACGGAAGGCGCGGGCCACAGCAGAGGCCTGCTCAGCCGAGCGACGCGGGTCGCTTGCGGCTTCCCGTTGGGCGGGATGTGCTTGGGAGGAGCGACCCGTGCGGGCAACCCACGAAAATCGACAACGATGCTGCACCGCGCAAACTCAATGGTACAAGTTAATTCACCGCAAAGTCACCGTCGAATCTACATAAGAAAAATATAGATTATCCAATTTCGTGATATATACTAAAACAATCTGAGCGTTTCTTATCATCTGGGCTAGGAGCCTTCCTAATCAACTAAAACGGGAATATCAATACAACTTAAACGACAGGATAGAAGTGCTGGGGAAACTCGCCATAGGGACGAAAACCGAGCGATTTTTTCTTTTTTTAGCGCTCGCTCACATAAGTATTTCAGCTGGGTAGATTTTTTGTGTTGCGCTGCACAATGCCGTAGCCGAACGATCTCCTGGGGGGACTCGTTTTGCGACTGGACATACGCCGTGAAGGATTCCGCCAGGTTAACCAACTTGAGCTGTCCGTTCGTTGATCCCGATTTCGAGCCCGGCCCAGACGGACTCGCGAAGCGCGGGTTTAACGGCGCCGGCGCCCTGGTGGGTCTCGTCCGCCTTGGCCTGCCGTTCGAAACTGCCAGCTGGCGGCTTCATCGCGGACGTCACGCCGCCGGAAGCCGCTGATGGCAAACGCCCGCTACATCCAACTGGATGCACTGAGGGCCGTCGCTGTGACGATGGTAATGTATTCCCATTTCTTCGCGGCGGGAGGATCTTCGTTCTGGGGCCATATCGGCGTGCGGCTTTTCTTCGTGCTGAGCGGCTTCCTGATCACGCGCCTGCTCCTGGAAGCGCGTTCGGCCGCCGAGTTTGAAACCGGCCCCGCCCTGCGATCCTTCTACATCAGGCGGGCGCTGCGGATATTCCCTCCCTATTTTGCCGTCTTGGGTTTCGTCTGGCTGGTTGACCTGGAGCAGTCCAGGGGATCGCTGGTCTGGCATGCGCTTTATCTGTCCAACTTCTGGTATGCGCTGCGCAATGACTGGACGCCCTGGGTGCTGTGCCATTTCTGGAGCCTGAGCATCGAGGAGCAGTTCTACCTTGCCTGGCCGCTGGTCGTCCTGCTGGCCCCACGCCGCCGCTTTGAGTCGATCTGCGTCGGCGTCATCCTGCTGTCGCTGGCCTATCGGTTCTACTGGCCGGTCACCGCCACCCCGGCGCTGGCGCGCGACCTGCTGCCGCCGGCATCCATGGATGCGCTGGCATCGGGCGCGCTGCTTGCCTGCTGGTGGTCCAGAGGCGCCGGCCTGCCGCAATGGATGCGGCTAGGCTGGCCTGCCCTCGCAGCCGCATTCCTGATGATTGAGTGGTTCGTCCCGGCGCCTGCCGATCCCATGCTGGAATGGGGCCGCTGGCTGCTGCTGCAGGTCCTGCCCCTGGTGCCGCTGATGGCCGTCGTCGCCGCCTGTTCGAGCGGCCTTGGCGGTACCCTCGGCAAGCTTGCGGAACTGCCGCCGCTGCTTGCTCTCGGCCGTATTAGCTACGGCGTTTATCTCTATCATCCGATATTGCTGTCGCTCGCCGTCAAGTCTCAGCCCTGGATTCCGCTCAATGTCTCGGAACAAGGGCCAGGGCGGTTCGTGGTCGCGAGCGCGGCCACGATTGTCACGGCCTCGATTTCCTGGATGGTTCTCGAAAGGCCACTCAACGGCCTCAAGCGCTACTTCCCCTACGTCGCGCGCGCCCATGCAGGGCAGGCCGGCAATGCCGGCTGGTTCGCGAGGGTGGCCGGCGGATCGCCCGATGGCCGCACGCTCGACCTCCAGCGAACGGATGCGAGACGATGACCGCCGCGCCGCTCGTTTCCGTCCTGCTGCCGGTCTACAATGCCGGCCCCTATCTCGCCGCCGCGCTGGGAAGCATCCTGCGGCAGGACTACAGCCGCCTGGAGGTCATCGCGATCGATGACGGGTCGACCGACAATTCGCTCGAGATCCTCGAGCGATACCGGCAGGCCGACAGCCGCATCTCGATCATCTCGCGCGAAAATCGCGGCCTCGTCACGACGCTCAACGAAGGACTGGCCGTCGCCCGGGGCGAGCTGGTCGCGCGGATGGACGCGGACGACATCGCCTATCCCTGGCGCCTTTCGCGCCAGGTGGCGCTGTTTGAGCGACGACCCGAGCTCGGCTTCTGCGGCGCCGGCGTCGACATGTTGATCCGCGGTCGCATCGCCACGGGGAAACCCGATCCGGTATTCCAGTTCGGCCGCTTGCCAATATTGGCGATGTTCTTCACGATCTTCATGCACCCGACGGTCGTCTACAGCAGGAAGGTCATCGACGACGACGATCTCCATTACGACCAGGCCTATCGGCACGCCGAGGATTTCGATCTTTTCAGGCGGCTGGCCGGCCGTTACCCGGCAGCCATGATGCCCGAAAACCTGGTCGTCTACCGCGTCCATCAGGCAAGCGTGACCACCCGGCACGTCAAGGAGATGCGCAGGACGCATTTGCGCATCGTGGCTGAGAACCTCGAGCGCGAGGGCCTCGCGGAGGCCTCGCGGGACCTGCGCGACCTCGGCGATGCGGTCAACCTCGACACGGTTACCCGTGCGGCCAACTTCATCGTCGCGCTGGAGGAGGAGATTTGCTCCCTGCCGGCCGAGACAAGGCCGAGCTTCGAGGCCGGCGCGCTGAACCTGTTCTATTTCCTTTACCAGCTCGTCGCCGACGAAAAGCAGCCTCCGCTGACGCACGAATTGCTGACGCGGACCGCGAAGTGGAACGTCATCCGGCGCCGCGAGCAATATGCGCTGTGGCCCGGCGCCCGGGCACCCTGGCTCAGCCTCGCCTCGCTGTCGGCCAGCAGGCAAGCCGACGCCGTGACATACTTCTTCAAATCCGCGCCCGCCGCCACGGTCCTGGCGCCTTATCAGGTGAGCTAGAGGAGGGATGACCGTCAAAGCCCACCAACCTCTGCAGCGCGATCGTTCGACGGCGCTTGCCCCCGCCCCGGCCGGTCGCCGGCCGGAACGATCGGCGCCGGAGGTCAGCTTCATTATCTGCACGCGCAATCGCGTCGCCGTGCTCGAGGCTTGCATCAAGTCGGTGCAGGCCGCGTGCCGGGCCCATGCCGGCTTCGCGGCCGAACTCTTGGTCGTCGACAACGGCTCGAGCGACCGCACGGCCGAACGACTGGCCAGCATCGCCGGTATGTCGGACATTCCATTCACGCCCATTTGCGAGCCACGCCCCGGATTGGCGGCTGCCCGTAACGCCGGGCTGAGGCGCGCGCGGGGCCGTGTGCTGGTCTTCGTCGATGATGATTGCGCGGTCCATTGCGACTATTTGCGCGATCTGGAGCGACATTATGCGTCCGGGGAACAATGGCTCATCCGGGGAGGCCGTGTCGAGCTTGGCGATCCCAGGGATTTGCCGTTCACGATCAAGCGGTCGCGGGTACGCGAGCGGCTTACACCAGATGTTCATCCCGGCGGTTTTGTGCTGGGTTGCAACATGACCATGCACCGCGATGTCGCGGCCCGCATCGGCTATTTCGACGAACGCTTCGGCGCGGGCGGGCCATTGCGCTCGGCGGAAGATACCGATTACCTCGTGCGGGCGGCGCTGCTCGGCATCCCGGTCGAGTATGTGCCGGACATGACGATATTCCATCATCACGGCCGGCGGGATCGCAAAGCCATCGAAAAGCTCCACCGCGACTACAGCCTGGGCAATGGCGGGCTCTGCCTGAAACATGTTCGCCATGCGCCCTGGCTGCTTCGTCATTTCTACTGGGCCACGAGAGGGGCTTTCCGGGAATTGGCTGGCGGGCCAGCCTTCGATCGTGAACTCAATCTGTCGCACTTGCCCATCGTCGGCATGAATTTGCTCGGCGCGGCCAGATTCGCGGTTCTCCTGCTGGCGAGACGGCCACAGGGTGAGCCGGTGCGGCAAGATCAACAAGCCCAGGCGAGGTGAACCGCTAGAATGCCATTGCTACCGCCAAGCCTGCCGATGCTGTTCCGGGCGTTCGGAAAGAGGCAACTGCGCCTGCTTCCGGCCGTGGTGGTTCTCGGGCTGGTCAGTGCCGTGCTCGAAGGGTTCGGCATCGGCCTGATCATCCCGTTGCTGGGCATAATCATGGGACACGGCGATGCGGCGGGAATGGCTGGTTTCTCCGCTGTCCTCCAGCACGTCGGATCGGGCTTGAGCGAGCGCGACCGGCTTATCGCCATTTCGGTCGCCATCCTCGGCTCGATCATCCTGAAGAATGTTTTCGCCTTCGCCAACACGCTGCTGACGACCTTCATCTCTGGCAAGGCAAGTCATTCGATCCGCGGCGCGTTGTCGGAGCAGTTCTTGCGGGTGGGCTACCCATTCTTCCTGCGGCAGAGTCCCGGACGGCTGCTCAACATCATTTCCAACGAATCCTGGCGAGCATCGGACGCGATCCAGATCATGCTGTCGGCCATCGTCAGCGCATCGGCCGCCATCATCCTGCTGGCCTTTCTGCTCCTGCTTTCGTGGCGCATGACGTTGCTGGTCACGCTCGGACTGGCGCTCGTCCAGGTCGCGCACGCCGTCCTCTCGGCCAATCTGAAAGAGCCCAGCCGCAGCGTCGCCTCGCGCAACGGCCACCTCGCATCACAGATGCTCCATCTGGTGCATGCCGGACGCCTGATCCGCATCTTCGGACAGGAGAGCCGGGAGAAGGCGATATTCGATACGGCGTCCGACGCGGTTCGCCGCGCCTCTTTCGTACTGCTTGTGCGCCAGGGAGCGTTGCCGCCGCTGACGGAGGTTCTCCACGCCATTCTGTTTCTGGCGGTGGTGATCGGCGCCTGGCTCGCGCAAGTGAGTTTCCCGCTGATCATCGCGTTTGTCATACTGCTCTACAGGTTGCAGCCGCATATGCGGGCCCTGCAAGGGTCGTGGAGCCAGTTGCAAGGCCTGAGCGGATCGCTCGAAGAGGTAACATGGATGCTGGATCCCACGGGCAAGCCCCAACCGCCGCAAGGCGACGGGCCGTTCCACGGCTTGCGCCAGGGCATCGAGTTCGATGACGTGACGTTCACCTATTCCGGCACGGACCAGCGTGAAGTGGTGCTGCATTCGGCGACATTCGAAATCCGCGGTGGCCGCTCGACGGCGCTGATCGGGCGCTCGGGCGCCGGCAAGACGACGATCGTCAATCTTCTGTGCCGCTTCGTGGAACCGGACACCGGCAGGATTCTCGTCGACGGATCACCACTCGACGGGATCGATGCCAGCCAGTGGCGACGGCACATCGCACTGGCCAGCCAGGAGTTGGAGCTGGTCGACGGCACCATCTTTGAAAACATAACCTACGGCCAGGACGCGGCCACGGCCGGCGACGCCGAGCGCGCCGCGAGACTGGCCGAAGCGCATGAATTCATCGAACAGCTTCCCCTGGGTTACGATACGCTCGTCGGCTACAGGGGCGTCAATCTCTCGGCGGGACAGAGGCAGCGGATCGCACTGGCCAGGGCCCTGGTGCGCGATCCCGATCTCCTCATCCTGGACGAAGCCACCAATGCGGTGGATGGACTGTCGGAAGCGGCCATCGTCGAGACCCTGAAGTCGAGAGCCGGCCGCCGCACGACCATCGTCATCAGTCACCATCACAGCACCATCTCGTTCTGCGACGACGTGGTGATCCTCAGCGGCGGCCGGGTGAAAAAGCAGGCGCCTTTCGGCGCCCTGGCATCGCTCACCATGGACGAGCTTTACCAGCACGAGCCGCTCGACTAATGCATGTCGCCCAAGAGTGCGTGGCCGGCCGGCGGGCCGCCGCATGGTTCGAATCAGAAGGCCAGGGAATTGCCGCTGGCACCTTGCGCGATCGCACCAATGCCATGCAGTGCCCGGGCGCGCTACCTTGCCTTCGCGGCGGACCTGTCGATCCGCCTTGGCCGGTGCCCATTGGTTTACTCTCCAGGTGCGGTGCCGGCCTCCTCTTGGGTTCCTCGCCGCACGGAGTTGGGGGGCCGAAGGACGTGCGCGACCCGTGGCTCGCCCCGGCAGGGTGCCTTGGCGAAGTCGGCGCGGCGTGCGGGGGCGAAGCGACGTCGCGGGACCCTGGAATAGCGAAGTCGGCTACGGCGCCGCGCGGAGGTTCCTGCGGATACGCCGCCTGCCCGCTGCACGTGCTTTCTCCGCCACCACGCCGGTAATCTCGACCACGGCGCCCTCGCGCGGTCTGCCGTTGGTGGCCTTGTGGAGCCGCTCGTAGGGCAGCAATTCCTTGATCCGGGCATTGAGTGACGCGATTTCGGCCCTGAGGTCCTCGCATTCCTGCCTCTGGACATCGAGCTGTATCTGTTCCGATGCCTGTTGCAGCGTAAGCTGTGAAAGGTTGGCGTTCACCTTCGAAAGGCTCATCTTGTCGTTTTCGTTCTCATGGGTGAGAGCAGACAATCTTTCGTCGGCGATTTTCTTTTCGGCCAGGGTATCGTTCAATTCAGTCTTGAGCCTGGCGATTTCGCTGGCGGCCTCGGTGTTCTCGTTCGAGGCCTGCTCCAGTCGCGATTGCAGGTCCTGGATCTCCGAACGCAACCCGCGCATTTCCGCCTGACCGCGAGCCAGCTCGGCTTCCCTGTCGCCTTCCGTCATGCGGGCCGCTTCGATTGTCTCCGACAGCTTCGCCTGTGCGGCCTCGAGCGACTTCTGGAGCCGCATCTCCTCTTTCTCGCTCTTGCCGAGCGCGGCCAGCAGTTCCGTAAGCCGCGCTGCATCGCTGGCATGGACCGTCGAGAGCTCGTCGAGCCTGTGGCGCGCCTGGGATTCCCGCTTCAGCGCCTTGTCGAGCTCGAGCGACAGGCTGACATGCTTTTCCCGCAGCATCTTGCTCTCGCGCAGGCGCCTGTTGGCCTCGACCGTTCTGGCGGTCAGCCGCTTGGCGATGTCGCCGAACTCCGCCTCGCGTTTTGCGCTCGCATTGGCTGTCTCCACGAGTTCCAGCCTTACCGCGGCAAGCGCCGCACGAAGCGCCTCCCTGTCCTGAACCAGGCTTGCCTCGCGCTGTTGCAGCACATCGTAGGCGCCTTCACGCTCACGCAGTTTCCTCATCGTGTCGTGCAGATTTTCCGACAGCGTTCTTTGTTCCGCGCCCAGGCCGGCATTTGCAAGCTCCAGCTCGTTCGCGCGAAGAATGTCGCTGTGGAGGATGTTGAGGAATTCGCGCGTCAGGTGGTGTGAGGTCGCGATCTCCGAGAGCTTGCCGTTGATCTCCTCCAGATACTCCCTGGCATCATGGAAGAGCCCTTCAAAGGCACTCAACGCAGCCAGCCGGGTCTGGGCATGGGATGTCAGTCGCGGCCCGGTTTCGGGGCTGCCCGTATTGTCCGCACCATCCGGATTTGCCGCATTCGCCTCAGGCGGCGAGTCGCCAGGTCCTGCCGCGGAATCCGGGACATCGTCGCTCTTTGGCGGCGCCCGGCCATCGGCGCCGAGATCCGATTTGAGCGCGTCCGCCAGATCGATCTGCAGTTGCTGGAATGTCTTGTCTACGTCTTCAGCACGCTTGATCAAAGCCTTGAAGTTCATGCCCGAACTCCCCCAACCATCACCAACCCGGTACTTAACGAATTGCTAAGATAACCCTACATCCACTGATTGAATAGGGGAAGCCCCCGTTGGCGGGACGGCAATTCCGGGACATTTGGGGGTTTGGATGCTGCGAACAACGATGCCGCGGCCATGGAAAAGCTTGGGTTCCTCGCCCCGCGGATGTGGGGGGAGAGGCGCCTGCGACAGTTGCGCGCCCACCGTCGGGTCGCAGCCCTGCCGCGGGTGATTGGCGACCTCGCAGGTTCTGATTTCCTCGCCCCCACGGAGTGGGGGGCGAGGAAATGGCGTCCGCGCTACCCCGCCATCGCCAGCGGCCTGGCGCTCTTGTTGGGGATCTGGATGTCGATTTCGAGCGTCGACATGGTCTCGCCGCGGTCCATCGAGACCTGGAGGTAGTCCTGGTCGATCTGCACGTGCTTGGCGATGACGGCCATGATCTCCTCGCGCAGGATGGAGACGAGGTCGGGCTGGCTGCGGTTGCGGCGCTCATAGGCGAGCAGCACTTGCAGCCGCTCGCGCGCCACCGGCGCGCTGGAGCGCCGCTTGAAGATGTCGAGCAAGCTCATGCCGCCCTCCTTCCCAGAAGACGATCGAGGAAACCCTTGCGTTCGAAGGGCACGACGACCGGCAGGTCCTCGCCTTCCAGCCGCCTTGCGGCGTCCAGATAGGCCTTTGCGGCCGCGTTGAGCGGCTCCGACAGTGTCACCGGCGAACCGAGGTTGGAGGCCCTGAGCACATCCTGGCTCTCGGGAATGATGCCGAGCAGCGGCGTCGACAGGATTTCCAGCACATCGTCGATGGACAGCATCTCGCCGCGCGAAGCACGCGCCGCGTCATAGCGGGTGACCAGCACATGCTTGGCGATCTGCTCGCCCTGCTCGGCCCTCAAGGTGCGGGCGTCGAGCAGGCCGATGATGCGATCGGAATCGCGCACCGAGCTCACTTCCGGATTGGTGACGATGACCGCCTCGTCGGCGAAGCGCATGGCGAGCTGCGCGCCGCGCTCGATGCCGGCCGGGCTGTCGCAGAACACGTAGTCGAACACCGAGCGCAGCTTGTCGATGACTTCGCCGACGCCCTCCTCGGTCAGCGCGTCCTTGTCGCGCGTCTGCGAGGCCGGCAGCAGGAACAGCGTCTCGACCCGCTTGTCGCGGATCAGCGCCTGCGACAGCTTGGCCGAGCCCTGGATGACGTTGACGAGGTCGAACACCACGCGCCGCTCGGCGCCCATGATCAGGTCGAGGTTGCGCAGGCCGACGTCGAAGTCGACAAGCGCCACCTTCTTGCCGGTCTTGGCCACGGCCGCCCCAAGGGCCGCCGTCGAGGTCGTCTTGCCGACGCCCCCCTTGCCCGAGGTGACCACCACTACCTTGCCCATAAAACAGCCTCCGTTGTTGTTTGTTTGTTGTCGGTCGGGCGGCTCCCTGCCGGCCGCCCGGTATCTGTCGAAACGAATGTCAGCTCAGCGGCGCAACGCGTAAGGCCTCGCCGTCGAGAAACGCCTGCACCGGCTTACCGCGCGAGGACCCTTCCATCTCCTCGGCGGTGACGTACCAGCCGTCGACCGCCAGCAGCTCGGCCTCGTTGCGGCGGCAGAAGATGCGCGCGCCCTTGTTGCCGAGCGCACCCGCCGAAGCGCGCCCGCGTAGCGTGCCGTAAACATGGATCGAGCCGGCCGCGATGATCTCCGACCCGGAAGCGACCGAGCCGAGCACGATGACATCGCCATGCGGATGCACGATCGCCTGGCCGGAGCGGATCGGCGACTTGATCATCAGCGTGCCCGAAGCTTCCTGCTGCGGCTCGCTTTCGCCCGCTTTGCTTGCGCCAGGCTTGCCCGCGCTGGCCGCATCGTCGCGCCCCGCTGCCACGGTGTGTTCCGGCGCCTTGCCCTCGGCCTTGTCCGTCGTCATTTCCGCCCTCGCCTTGCGGCCGGGCAGCAGGCCGTCCGTCGTCGCCTCCTTGGCGCCGACCAGCAGCGGCGGCAGTTCGGCGCCGAGCGAAGCCCCTTCGAGCTCGATGGCATAGATGCGGATGCCGCGCGTGGCCAGTTCCGCCACCAGTGCGGCGATCTCGCCTGGCTGCGGCTTCAGCGTGTTGAGATCGAGCAGCACCGGGCGGCCGGAAAAATAGCCGGGCGAGTTGCCGATCCAGTGGTCCAGCCCCTCCAGCCAGGCCGCCAGGGGCGCCTCCGGCGTCAGCGTGAAAGCGACGAAGGAACGGGCGCGAAAGCGAATGGATTTGGCCTCGAGGGGAGCGGCAAAGGTCACGGCTGGCGAATCCTTACTGAGAGGTAAACGCTAGCGAGGGAATGGTTAACGAATGGTTAATGCGAGGGGTTTTCACGACCACCGGAAAGGCAGTTCCTACCAAGGCGGAGGGGAGTTCGAAAGTCCGCCAAGCGCGCCAAAAGCGGACGCCAAACTTAGTAACGACCAAGGGACTTAGTGCTAGAAGTATTTCAACGCGAGGACCAGACGTCGTTGGAAGCCGAGTGACCGCCTGGCACGCACCCGCAACGCAACGGAGGTGGGTGTTCTTAGTCTTCTACTTAGTGTCGCAGGAGATGCCCAAAATGGACAAGCGTTTCAATCATTTCTCGCCATCTAGTTGGATGGCCTGCATCGCCGGAATGAGACTTACTTTCGCTTCCCCCTCCTTGTCGAAACCTACGACGAATTGACCGCAGTCCTTAAACTGATCAACGCTATCGATTGCAGACGCCATTTGGTTCGGGTTCAAAGTGACAGATGCAATCGCCGTCTCGCCTTCCTTCTGAAAGAAGGCCGTTCCGATCGGCACGTTGCTACCCACAGCTTGGGCAATTTGTACTTTATCCCATCCTTGTAGGGCATCGCCACATTTGACGATGAGTGGGTGCTCATCGGTCGAAGGACTGTTTTCGCATTTGTTCTTCGTTGCCAACAGCTGCTTGCGATCAAGCGGAAACGATGCCCCTGTGCAGGGTTTGAACGTGACCAAGTCTCCGGCCCTCGCAACGACGAATCCGATAACCCCACTTTCACCCTTAACTTCAAAAGGGCCATCGCCCACGATTAAATTGTTCTTCAGGCTAATCACTTGATCTTGCGCATGCGTCGGAACAGCCATGAGTTGGGCGAGCATGCCGCTAGTTAGTACAAATCTTTTGAACATCGATATCCTCCCTCACTTTGTCCGCCACATAAATGATGTGCCCGTCCTTGTTCACCGCAAAGAGCGAACCGCGGTTACATGGGTCGACCGCACTACGACAGATCAAGAACATCTGGTCTGGCAGGCCGATAATTTGCCGCAAGCGTCTACCCTCCCGACAAACATTGTAGGATTTGACTGCCGCCTCATCGTTTTTAGGATCACTCAGTAGCATCACGCTTTGGGATTTATCACCCTTCCACACATTGTCAGCCATCTCCTTCGCGGCCGTATTTGCTAGGTGGCTAATCACGAAAAGCAGAGGTATCACCATCATAAGAGCGGCAAGTCCCAACACTACCGTAAGGGTTTTGCCGGTCTTGGAGGTTTCTGAAAAATGTATTTCTGCGAGGAAAGCCAGAAATCCGAGAGCGCCTATTCCGCCGAGCATCCATAGAACGCAGTGCGACTGCAAGGGCACAAACGCGTACACTAATACTGTTGTAAAGCTGACGTCGAACTGGGTCGCATCGATGCCGAACTGCCCTAAATAAGATGTCAGGTAAGCCCAGCCGCTGAAATAAACCAACGCGACCGGAAGGGCTGCAAATACAGCATCAACGAGCGCCGCTCGAATAGCTCCCACTTTCTGCCCCCAATTCACTTAGGTATCAGTATCAAAGCCGCCACCCACAAGCAAACTTCCCGGCAGCTTATGCGCAAACATTTGTTGCGCTCACTGCGCAGCGACGGCAGGCTAATGCATTTGAGATGGTCACGTTTACTGAAGCCCAAACAGTCTACGTCAGGCCCAGTAAAACGTGGTTATCGTGCGAGCTATCACCTGCTGCCGGAGGAAGGATCGAGAGCAGATTGGCGACCCAGATCGGGTAGAGACGCATGAAAGATCAACAGCCAGTCTCTGACCGCTTCAGCCGGCTGCCCGCGACCGCACCGGCACTTCGATTTCGCGTCTTTTTTTACTTTCAGACATAGAACTTGGATCAACAAATGTGTATAAGGCGTCTCTAACGTATTCATTATTTCGTAGAAAGCAGTCAAACTATCGTCTTTTTCTCAAGAATTGGGGGGCGCGGTATGTTTCGAATTCAACAGTACAACTTCCTTCTGGCTGTATGCCTAGCGGTGTCGATGGGGTTTGCAACCTGTCATGCTCAGAGCGAAGAATTGGAGCAAATCCAAGCCGAATGGGCTAAGCAGATGGCTGGCTCAATCGGCAACCCACCTGAGCGCGGCTCAGTAAATTTCGACGCACTCAATCCCAAAGAGAGACTGGAAACCACTGGCGCTGAGCTTAATCGCTACTTGTCTTTGCTGGTTACGGACGTGGATACAGTCAGCGCCATCACGTTTTCTCAGGTGATGGATCAACTTGCGAAGCAAAGCGGCGACCCGCTTTTTGGCAAAGAAATGCTTTTTCATCAATGGTGGGACACCCAGAACCAACAACCAGGGCTACTCAAAGGCCCACATTGCGATGCTGTTCCTCCCCAAGATAAACTTGGACATTTTGCGTACGATTGCCCGCGGCTGGAGGAGGGCGCGCAAGCGACCGATCAGGAAGTATTTTCTGATGAGAACGTGGCGCCCCCGAACAATCTTTCTGCATATAGCGCCATTGCTTTCAGTAATCGGTTCGACCTTCTGAGCCCCGGTCGCAAGGTAGGAAACGGAAAGGCTAGATTCAGGGACTGTGGTGAGTATCGTATCATTTTCGCTCGAAACTCCGGAAAAACGGTTCCGCCCTCGTTATCTCCGGACGGGAATCTACATGAGGGGGACATTTTTAACCGGAACCTCATCTCTTTTGAATTTCGGATCAGGAACCCCAATCCCAAGCGCGAGAATTCCAATGTAGTCATGCCCGAGGGTTGTCTTCCTATACTTAAGTTCTGGGGCAGCCTTTCAGAGACCTCTTCGGCAAAAATACGTGGGGAGAGGCTGAGAGATTTCTTCCTAAACGGCAATATGAAGGCGCCCAGCGGTCGCTCGTTCGGCAGACTTCCCTCGAAGGTGGTCAATATTCGTAATATTTCTTTCGACTCCGGACAAATTCGTACTAACCAATTCATTAACAAAGTTCAGGTCAAGCCGGAGATTCCACCCCACGACTATACACCAGGAACGCCTGGGTCGATTAACATCGATCCGAACAACTGGGTCCTAAGGGAATTTCGTACCCTTATCGTTGGTAGAAGGGTGCTGATCGTTCCAGACACAACCAAGTCAAACCCCGATGTTTCTCTACTCAAGCCAGGCGTGGCCGGAACAGCGCCCGACCCTCGACTGCCACCACTGATCGACGCCATTGGAGCTCAGACAACAGGGCTGCTTGGGGGCGGCAAATTCGATCACATAAGCGACATAAATTCGATCACGTTCTCGCTACCTAAGACCAGCTCAAATGCATATCAGAGTGTCTCGGGAAGTCCGGTGCCCTGCGTAGGCCCATCTAAATGCAATAAGGAACCCGACAATCTGCTCGCTGCATTCGCTGGAAACGTCAATGTTGCAACTGATCTTCAGGACTACTTGACGTCTGTTGAAGCTCCCGCAGCAATCACGGCGAACAACGTCGTGGATCGTCTTCGTACTCAAACGTGCGCGGGTTGCCATCAACTCAGCGATACAAAAGAGGGACCAGTTGGTTTCGACGACGAGGACGGTTTGGGCGGCGGCGCACGTTGGCCCACTAAAGCATGCGGCGACTATGGGCCGTCTTGTACGCTGCCGTCTTTCCTCATCAGTGACAAAACCAAACTTCACCCCCCAATGCAATTCACGCAAGTTTCCGAATTGGTGCTGACACCCTCTGTCGCCGATGACGGCAAGGGCTGGAGATACGCAATTTCGAGTACCGTAGAATGTATGCTGGATTTCAGAGAGAACTTTATGAGGCGTGCGATCGGATTGCCCCCAACTGCCGCAGATAATTGTCCAAAGTGACGGAATGCTGGGTAACGAAATTGCGGTGGGGTGGGGATATGGCCCCACCCTTCGTCGCCACGGTGCCGCTGGGTGTCGAAGGCAATCGTGAGGAGAAACTCACCTTAGAGAGTAACCCCTACCCCTGCCCCCCGGCGCTTCCTGTCTCTTTCGCCCGATATACTCCGTATCATCCCCGCCTAGGCGGGGACACCCTCAGGCTCAGCACCCGGTTGGGGGAAGGCTGCCAAATCTGGCTACCGCCATCTCATTTTTGGGCGGGCAGCGCATGATTGCCCCTTGGTGTCTGGAGATGTCGCACCGATATTACACAGATTTATCAGAGACATCGCTGTTCTATAGTGAACGACAAGCCATACCTTGACTTCAAACGAATTCGGCAGTGGGGGGACTATGTTGGCCGGTCAATGGTTAGGGAGGTACCAAGGCCTCAACGGTGGCCTCATTTTGGTTGATATTGACGACGCTGGCGATCGGTTCCGCGGACACGCATTTATCTATGGTCAGCAGGGTGAACCTGGGACTCTCGCACGCATTGAGACAGTCAATCGCAACGCTATACAAACAATAACCGGAAGACTTGAAGTGCTGCATCCTACCGGTCCTTTCGTAATAGCTCGTACGGACCTGCCATCGATGTTTCCGGGCTTAGCTTTCGCAGAAACCGCAGACATACGCTTTCGAGTTACCAAAAGATTGCTAAACGTCTCCTGGACCACATCCCTAGGAGCGCAAGGGACATCGAAGCTATTGAGAAGTGAAGCTTCAAAGCCATCGACAATCAGGCCGGAAAAGTCAGTGAGGAAGTGGGATCAATTCAGGCAGTTTGCAGTGAAATTGGAGCCGGGCCAATTCATCTTTAGAGGGCAGGCAAGCCCATATCGACTTAGAACAGCCTTCCATAGAACGCGGCGAAAAGACTTAATTCGATTCATTATAGATGATATTACGGCGTTGCATCGAACCCTAACCGCTCGGCTGAAACATCTGTTCAACCTGCGAGATGCAAGCGAGAATGCAGCATTCTGGAATTTGATTCAGCATCACGGCTACCCAACTCCACTACTCGATTGGACAAACTCGCCATTCGTCGCCGCTTATTTTGCTTTTCGGCATCAACCCGCAACGGCGACCGATGGCGAGAAGGTTCGTATCTTTATGTTCGATAAGCGGGCGTGGATGAGCGATTTCAACCAACTCCAGTCCGCAACATTTGCCCGCCCGCATTTCTCAGTTCTCGAAGCGCTCGCCATAGAGAATGAGCGTGCTTTGCCACAGCAATCACTTTCAACTGTCACGAATGTAGATGATGTTGAAACATACCTTCAAACGAAAGAGATTGAGAACGGGAAACGCTACCTGAGAGTTTTCGATTTACCGCGATCCAACCGAGACGACGTTTTGAAAGAGTTGCGGCTGATGGGCATCACTGCGGGTTCGATGTTCCCAGGCTTGGACGGCGCCTGCGAGGACCAACGGCTTCGTTTTTTTGATTGAGCAGAGGACCGCTCCGTCTGTGTGACAGAACAACACTGGCGATCGCCTCCTCAATGCTCCCGCTCATGCTTCTCCACCGCCTCGCGAGTTTCAAACGTGCCGAGGTTCCACCGTTTGCCGGTCTTTTCGTCCTTCTTGCGCGAATTGAGGCGGTATTTTCCGTACTTCGCTCTCCCGGATCAGGATTTCCGCTCGCGCTTGAGGTGCGAGCCGCGTGCGCGGCTGCCCAGCCCGTCGCCCTGCGCCTGGTCGCCCGATATACCAGTGTGCACCACCCGCGCCTCCAGTCCCTCGACCTAGAACGGCAGCACCTTGTCGCCGCACTGAAGAAGGTCCAGCGCGGAACCGCAGATGCGCGAGAGGCGCGCTCGCAGCGCTCCGGCGTGACCTTCGGCCATGCGCCATGCCGCACGTGGGTTCGACGCCGAGGCGGTCCATCAGCTTCCGCCGCGCATCTTGACCGTGAGCGGCGCGCCGACATTCGCCCCCGGGCCTTGCTGTCGAAGCAGCTTGTCGTGCTAGGATTGCGTCGGCACCGGCTGCTTCAGCGCAACGCGGCTGCCAGGTGCCGGTCCGTACGCAGCCGGTTCGTACGCATGAATAGACCGCCAGGCCGCCGGCAAGGTTTCTTGCCGCGAATCTCGCCAAGGCAAGGAGACGTCGATGAGCGCAAGGGGCCGATTTTTCCGCAGCCTGGTGGCTGGCCTGTTTGCCGGTGTCTGCCTGGCGGGGACCGCCCTGGCGCAGGACGCGGGGTGCAGGTTGGTGCCGGTGGCCGGTACGACCCGACAGATCCTGAAATGTCGGGAAGGCCTTACCGTCATCATGGAAGACGGCGCCCGGTTCACGCTGAAGGACAGCGATCGCAACGGCAATGCCGATGCGGTCAAATTGCGGCGCAAGGCGCTGCTGCTCGACGCTCCGTCCGGCTCGGTCCCGGGTGGCTTCGCGGTTGTCACCCCGCAGGCGATCGCCGCGGTGCGCGGGACGAAATGGGTCGTCGACGTCGGCCAGGGCAAGACGTCGGTTTTCGTCCTCAGGGGCCGCGTCGCCGTGCAAAGGCCGGCCTCCACCGCCGGCGTGGTCCTCGCACCGGGCGAAGGCGTCGACGTCGAAGCCGGAACAGCACCATTGACCGTCAAGCGCTGGCCCACCAAGCGCGTCACCGCTTTGATGGCCCGTTTCGGGCAGTGAACCCGCAATGAGCCGACGAGCGCTTCCGACGCTGATCGCGCTCGTCCTGGCGGGTCTGTGGGGCGCCGGCCTGGGCTTCGCGCACTGGCGCGGCGACATGGCGTTTCTCGATCGCTTCGAAGCGACGATGACCGATCTTCGAACGCTTTTTCGAGGACCGGCAACGCCACCGGAGCTGATCACCATCGTCGCGATAGACGACGAGGCGGTGCGGCACGAGGGCAGCTATCCGCTCAGCCGCGCCACGCTGGCCCGGATCGTCGACACGATCGGGCGCCTTGGCCCGAAAGCCATCGCGCTCGACCTGCTGCTGGTCGACCCCGGGGCGAAAGACAATGACGAGGCGCTGGCGCGTTCGCTGGGCGGCAGCAGAAGCGTCATCGCGGCCGCGGCGGTCTACCCCGGCGGCAGACAATGGACACTGGGCGAAGGCCCCCTCGCCCGCGTACCGGATGCCGAGCGGTTCCTGTGGCCGCTCAAGGCGTTCTCGGATGCCGCCGCTGTCGGCGTCGTCAACGTGATCACCGACCGGACGGGAACGCCCCGCTTCGTGCCGTTGCTGTTTCGGGCCGCAGACCGGCTGGAAGCGTCCTTCTCCTTGCGCGTTGCCACAGTGGCGGCGGGAGAGGATCCAGAAATCGCCCCCGATCACCTGTCGCTGGGCGGACGCTCGATCCGGACCGACATCGGTCACATCCTGCCCCTGGCATTCTATGGCCCGCGCGGCACGATCCGCACCATCAGCGCCGCGACCGTGCTGGACGGCCAACTCGATCCCGGCATCATCCGGGATCGGATTGTCCTGATCGGAGCGACCGCGACCGGCACCGGCGATGTTTTCCCGACACCGTTCGATCCCGTGCTGCCGGGCGTCGAAGTCATGTCGACGGCGATTGCCCATCTGATGACCGGCGACGGAATCGTGCGAGACCGGTCCGTTCGCCTTGCCGATGCCGGCTTCGCGGTGGTGCTGCCCATGCTCCTTGTCGGGCTGTTGGCGTGGCGGCGAAACGCCAGCGGCCTGGCGGCGGTCGCCGGCGTGGTCCTGCTCTGGGTCGTGGTCAACATGACGGCTTTCTCACACCATATCTGGATGAGCGCCGCGCTGCCGATCACCGCCGCCGTTCCGCCGGCCATCCTGTTCGGGGCGGCGCAGCTTTGGCTGGGCAGGAGCCGGGCGCAATTTTTCGCCACGCAGAGCCAATTGCTGCAACGCGTCGAAGCCCCGGGCATGGGGGAGTGGCTCGCCAGGCATGGCGACTTCCTCTCGGACCCGGTCCGGGGAGACGCCGCCATCCTGTTCATCGACCTGTCCGGCTTCACCGGACTGAGTGAAATAGTGGGACCGATCGCCACACGCGAACTCCTGAACAGTTTTCATGCGTTGGTCGACGAGGAAGTGACGAGTTGCGGTGGCGTCGTCACCAGTTTCATGGGTGACGGCGCCATGATCCTGTTCGGCCTGCCGCAACCCTCAGCAAATGACGCCTTCAATGCCGCCCGCTGTTGCGTAGGGCTGTCGAGCCGCACCAACATTTGGCTCGCCTCGTTGCCTGCATCGACCGCGTCGCGGCTCGGCTTCAAGATTGGCGCCCACCACGGAACGATCGTCGCCTCTCGGCTCGGCGGCGAAGGCCGTCAGCACATCGCGGCCATCGGTGACACCGTCAACGTCGCCAGCCGCCTGATGGAGATCGCGGCCGACCACAATGCCGAAGTCGCGGTGAGTGACGAGATGCTCGAGGCCGCCGGCCGCGACTGCGCGCTGTTCAAGTCCGGCTCCCTGAGAGGACCCGTGGAAACACAGATCCGTGGCCGATCCGGATTGCTCGCGATCTGGTTTTGGCAAAGCGCGCGGACGCCGCAATAGATCGGGGGCAGCGTGATCGGCGGGCGTCCCGCTCGGCAATGCTACAAAGTCATCATGTCCCGTCCAGGTTGTGGACACTTCCTTTTCAAAGGCGCACTCTTGGATTGCGAAACGCATGCCAGAGTTTCGCCCAACACTTCGCATGCTTGCGGTGCGTCGGTGACTATCCGACCTGTCCGGATACTTCCGGCTGGGTATGATTCTCATTGTGTCGCCTATCCGTGATCAGGCTATGGCCTAACGCACGTTGCAGCCTGTTCCGGATCAACTGGGAGGTAACAACATGCATAATTTTCAACGCAGGGAACTTCTTGTTCAAGGAAGCGCGGCTCTTGTCGCGATCGCCGCTCTTCATGCCTCGCGTCGCGCTTACGCTTTTCCAACACAGGCGGGCGGGGAAGTTGTTCCGTGGCTGGACCAGCCGACCGAAAATCCCAATCCGGCGGGTATCAAGACGCAGCTTGTCTGGGAGGATCTGGATAGCTGGATAACGCCAAACGACAAGTTCTTCAGCATCTCGCATTTCGATCGACCAACGATCGATGAGAAGACCTGGTCCATGAGGATCGAGGGCCTGGTCAAGAAGCCCCTGAAGTTGACGCTCGCCGACATCAGGGCGCGGCCGCGCCAGGAGGTCGTTTTCACGGTGGAATGCTCGGGCAACCACGGTTTTCCCTTTTTCACCGGCGGCATCGGCAATGCCCGTTGGGCAGGGACGCCGCTCGCGCCGATCCTCGAGGAAGCCGGTGTTCTGCAAAATGGCATCGAGGTCGTCTTTTTCGGTACTGACGAAAGCGAGATCCCGATACGCGACGTCAAGATGAAGCAGAATTTCGCGCGCAGCATGTCGCTCGCCGACGCCATGAATCCCGACAATCTGCTCTGCTATGAAATGAACGGCGCCGCCTTGCCGGCGGCCAATGGTTTCCCGCTGCGGCTCATTGCTCCGGGCTGGTACGGGATCGCCAACGTCAAGTGGCTGAAGCGCATCGAGGTTCGCGACACCCGGTTCATGAGCCTGCTGATGGCCCGCGACTATGTCACCATCCGGGAGGAGGACCACAATGGCGAGACCGTATGGGCCGAGACCTCGGTGGGCCGGGCGCTGATCAAGTCGGCACCCGCGAAGGTCACCCGGAAAGGCTCGGACTACGCCATCGTCGGGGCGGCCTGGGGGGCACCGATCGACCGGGTCGAAGTGCAAATCGATCAAGCGCCTTGGGCGCCGGCGACCATCGACCACAGCGAGGAGGCCGAACACGCCTGGAAAATCTGGTCCCTGGCATGGGCAAACCCCTCGCCCGGGGAACACACGGTGACCTCGCGCGCGGTCAGCACCACGGGACAAATTCAACCCGCGATGGACGATCCCTTGATTGCCAAGAAGCACACATACTGGGAGAGCAATGGCCAGGTGACGCGGCACGTCAAGATCGGTTGAGAAGCCAAAGCGCCGGCAAGCCCGCGGGAGGCCGGCGAAGCGGCGAAAATTGTCATGCCGTCGCCGCGCGGCATGACAATTCGGGCGTCGTCACATCGTGCGCGCCAGCCCTCACGCCGCGAGCTGGACCTCGCGGGCGGCCGTGATCATGACACTCGCGAGCAAGCCGTAGGCTGCCGCCCAGGCCTCGCGCACCGCCGGCGTAAAAGCGGGGCCGAGGCCGGCCGCCAGTGTCTCGATCAGCGCTTGCCCGACGATCGGGTAATGATGCTCTTCGACACCGTAGCCGACGTGACGCTTGGCGAGTTCGCGCACGATGGGCAGGATGGTGTCGGCACGATCCAGTCCATGCACGACGAAGCCCAGGCTCGCCATCAGCTTGGCGCCTTGCTTGGTCATGTCCCTCACCGGAAACAGGGCCCGAAGGTTCCCGTCGATGGCGAACAGGCGTTCATAGAACAGGGCCGCGGCGGCCGCGCGTATCGGGACGACTTCACGAAAACTATCCTGGACAAGTCTGATCTGGTCGGGCGTCATCGGCGCGCTCCTCTGGTGGCCTCGGTGAGCCGCGACCATCCTCCCGGAGTGTTTCGCATGCATGTCGCCAGTCGCGCCCAGGCGTTTCAGTTCGGTCTCGATCTGGTTTCAGGTTGCATTATCGTTCACCGCCAGGGCTGGGCCTCACGTCACCGAACCCTTCCGGCTCGCCATCCGCCAGCCGCCTCAATGCCGCTTGAAATACTGCACCTCTCGCTCGTGCTTCTCGGCCGCCTCGCGGGTCTCGAACGTGCCGAGGTTGCGCCGCTTGCCGGTCTTTTCGTCCTTCTTGCGCGAATAGAGGCGGTATTTCCCGTCCTTGAGTTTCCTGATCATCTCGCTCTCCCAGCTCCTGGCTAAGACCGCCGCTTGCCCTTGAGGTTGCGGGCGGCCTGCTCAGTCGCGGCGCGGTCGCTGCCCAGCCTGTCGAGCAGTTCCTGCGCCTCGTCGCCGGATATGCCGGTGCGCACCGCCAGTTCCTCGACGGTGAGCACGTCGGAGCTGGCGATCTCGCGGGTTTGCGGCAGCGCATCGTCGGCCGTCAGCGGCAGCGCCGCCTCCCTGTCGATCTCGGCCGCGGCCTGGTACCAGTGCCGTTCCGGATCGCCACCGCCGTCGCGTTCCCACAGTTCGTATGCGCGCTTCTGGATCTTCTCGTGCCGGTCGTCGCCCATGGTCATTCCTCCTTTGCGTCAGGGAAGAACGCCGCACCAATCCGAACGATCCAAAACATTTGCGTGATCGTTGGGTTGGTCGGGCCTACGTCTTGCGGTCCGCTCAAACCGGCGGCCTCCGATGGCCGCGAGATGATCCAGGCGGCGGGCTCGCCGCCGCCTGGATGCCGGCCGTGGCGGCCGGCTTTGTCGTCAGCGTCCCCAGATGCCCTGGCCATAACCCGGCGCAGGCATGTCGGAGTGTGAATTTTCACCCGCCGCGCTGTTGGTGATGCTCTTTGTGACGCCCAGGTCGACCGCGCCGCCGGACACCATCGAATGGGTGGTCGGATAGCCGCCGGCGGCAGGGATATAGTCCGAGCCAAAGCGGTCGCTGCCGGCAAAAGCCATGCCGGAGGCAACCAAAAGCGTGGCAAGGCTAAGAACGATCTTCTTCATTTCAAGTCTCCATCATCTTTGAAAGTTGACATTTGGCCTCGACGCGCCGCCCGCACCGCGTTCATGAGGCCGTCTCTTCATGCTCTTGGGGCGAAACCGACCAACCGCCATCCCCACAGGATTTGCGGCGGCAGGCCGTTCAGCGCACGGTCGTCTTGGTCCGGTCGTGCGCTGTCGGCCGCTTCATAGGGACGTGGTGTTTGCGCGGACGTGGTAGCCGGCGTGGTAAGAAGCACCGCAAGTGTGGGATTTTGCGTGGAATGCGGCCGGGACGCGCGGTGCGCCCGAGCCGCGAGAGAAGGCGAATGCCTCGTCACAGCCATCTCGTCCTGTTGCGCGCGAGCAACAGGCTCCGGATTTCGGAGAACCGCACAGGATCCGGATTTACCTCCCGTTGACAGGCAAAGCGTCCCCATGCGGCATTGCGTTAAGGGTTTGCTAGCAATTGCCAGTGGGAGGGGTAAGTGGTCGGGATCAATCGTTACATGTTGCTTGCGGTTCTGTCGGGAACGGTTGGCGCCGTTACGCCTGGCTTTGCTCAGCCGGTCGAGTACGTGAGAGTCTGTTCGATCTACGGCGCGCAATACTACTACAGCCCGGGTACGGACACTTGCATAAACGCCAACACTGGTGTGACCAAGAGGCAAACCGAGAACGGCACGGTAACGTCCAAGACCGCGCTGGCACAGAGCGTCGAAGACATCGACAACCGTGTCGCTCGCGCCTTCGAAAACTCCTCGATCGCCGCGGCGTTGACCAGCCCTGACCTGGTCGCCGGCGAGCATTTTGGCGTGCGCGTCAACTGGGGTAACGCCGGCATGTCCAATGCGATGGGCTTGACGGGGGCGGCGGTTCTTGGCGAGGGCCTTTTTGCGGGCGGCGGCCGGCTGACAGGAACGGCTGGCGTCGCATTCGCCGGTCACAGCGTTGGCGGAAATGCAGGCTTGCAGCTTACCTGGTAGTTGATTTTTCTGGTTCCCGCTCAAGGGCTCCAGTCATCACTCACACCGCCGCGCGGTCTCCGCCCAGCCAGTCGAGCAGTTCCTGTGCCTCGTCGCCCGCCTGCGGCCAACCTGCCAGCGAAATGCTGCCCGCCGCCCGCACCGGCGATGGCAAGCAGCAGGCGGCGCCTACTCGCACTGGCGCCTGGGCCCGCCGGTGTAGGGCTGGTAGCTGTTGTCTTCAGGTCGGTAAGAGCGGTAGCGGCTGAAGCAGGATTCGACGTGGTCGGCGGAAACCTCCGCCGTGGCGATCAGAGGGGCGGCGCCCCCCTCGACATAGCCGGCTTCGGTGGACGGCCGAGCGGCCTGGCCGACGGCGCCGGCGTCGAGATAGGGCGAGATGCAGGGGCGCGGCTCCCCGCTATAGGACATGTAGCTGTTGTCGTCCGGATTGTAGGAGCGGTAGCGGCTCGCGCACCAGCTGACATGGGAAGCCGGCAGCCCGGCCTGCTCCTCGCCCGCCGCGGGCGTCACCGCGCCTATCACGGTTGGGTCGGGCGGCACCGCCTGCGCCCTGGCAGCGGCATCAGGCGCCGCGGGGGGCGCGGCGGCCACTCGCTCCAGGCCCTGCGCTGCCTTGTCCACTGGCTGCGCACCCTTGGTCCACAGCTCGGCGACGCTGTCGGCGGGCCTTGCCTGATGCGAGGGCTTGGCGACCAGCAGCCAGGCAGCGAAGGCCAGCCCGCTGGCGAACACCGCGAGGGTCAGCGCGAAGCCGCTGACCAGTGCCAAAATCGCTTTCATCCCACACTCCTTGAGCCTCAGCCAATAGAATGCGGGGCATCGCAACTGGTTCCGGCAAGCGAGCGTGTGGCGAGGATGGCGCCTGCTCGCTCGGCACGGCGATGCGCCAGGCCGCGAGGCTCAGCCCCTCAAACCGGCAGCCTCACGTCCCCCAGGGACATCCGGTTCTCCGCCGCCAGCAGCGCCGCCACCATCTCCTTGTCGCGCCGCCGCTGCCGCAGGATGCCAGCGACCAGCCTGTCGAGCGAGAACTTGCCGGCGCCGGCGATCGCCAGCACGAACATGCCACCGGCGATGGCCAGGTCCTTTTCGAAATGCAGCAGTTCGTTCTGGCTGGCGAAGTTGGTGTGGAACAGCGTGGCCGTTGCCAGACAAAACAAGCCAAGCCCAATGGCGCCGAGCCGCGTCAGCAGGCCTGTGGCGACGCAGAGCCCTGCCCCCAGTTGCAGCGCGATTGTGGCGACAAACAGCGGCAGGCCGACGCCTAAAGCGGCCATCGCCTTGGCGGCGCCGTCGAAATGAGTGGCCAGCGTCACGCCCTCATGCAGGAAGATAAGGGAAAGCAGCAGCCGGCCGCCCAGCAGGGTCACGTCGCTAACGTGGTGCCTGCTGGCGAGGAGGTGCAGCTTCGCGGCGAATTCGGTCAGTGTCATGGTCAGGCTCCAATTCTGCTAACAGGCAGGCGCCGCGCCCGGCCGGACGCACGCAATGGCGCTGCAACGTCCGATCCTCGAAAGGGTGGAGCCGGCGGAGGGAGAGACGCCGGCTCCGGTTTTTGGGCGCCAGCCACGGGCGCCCAAAAATACGGTGCGTTGGGTCCGGGCTTGGCGCCAAGGCCCCAACTCCGTCTCGGGGCGAGCCACGGGTCTCGCCCGTCCTTCGGACCCCCCACGTCCGTGGGGGGAGAGGAGACGGCCTTACTTCGTCACTTTGGTGTCGATGGCCTTTTGCAGGTCCGAAAGCTCCTCGCAGCCTGCCGGGCAGAGTTTTTCGAGCGACGCGAGCTGCTCCTTGGCCTTGGGCATGTCGCCGGTTTCGACATAGAGCTCGCCCAGATATTCGCGGGCGGCCTTGTGGTCGGGCTTCAGCTCCAGCGCCTTGGTGTAGTAGGTGAGCGCCGTCTTGTAATCGCCGGTCTTGCGCAGCGTGAAGCCGAGCAGATTGTAGACGTCGGGCTGCTGCGTGTCCTGCGCCAGGTCGCGCAGCTCGGCCAGCGCGCCCTGGTAGTCCTTGGCCTCGATCTTGGCCTTGACGGCGGTGAGATCGGGCGCGTCGCCGCCCTCGATGTTGTCGACCGCATAGGCCGGCATGACGGCAGCGACGGGAACCACGGTCAGCACGGCAACGGCGCCGAGCAGGCCGAACAAGGCATTTCTGCCAAAAAGGGAAGGTTTCATTGTCTTTCTCGCTTGGGTTGGGAGCTCACGCTCATATTTGAACCGGAGTGAAGCCGTATGCCTTGCCGTCCTTGACGAAGGTGCCGGTGCCCGGGAACGGGAAGTGCGAACCGGAAATCCGGATGTTGTCGGCAATCACCCGGTCGATGATCTTGTGGCGCGTGGTGATCGCCGTCGGCCCATCCTGGTCGTAGGCGCCCTGCCACTCCGGATGCGGCGCCAGAAGTGCGGGCACATACATGGTGTCGGCCGAGATCATGATCTGCTCCTTGCCGGAGTTGGCGAGATACACCGAGTGGCCGGGCGTGTGGCCGGGGGCGGCGATGATCTGGATGCCGGGCGCCACCTCGGCGCCGTCCTCGACCAGCTTCCAGTTCTTCCATTTCGGGAAGTTCTCGGCGATGCGCTTGCCCGCCGGCTTGCGCCCCTCGGGCAGCTTGGCCAGCCGGCCGGGATCGGTCCACCAATTGTATTCGGTGGCGTTGACGATCAGCTCGGCATTCGGGAACACCGGCGCGTTGGTGCCCTTCTCCATCAGGCCCCAGACATGGTCGGGATGGAAGTGCGAGATCATGATGGTGTCGATCGCCTTGTAGTCGATGCCGGCGGCGGCCATGTTGGCCGGCAGATGCGTGGCGTTGGTCTGCCACTGGCCGACGCCCGAGCCGGCATCCATCATGATCAGCTTGCCGTTCATCTTGAGCACGACGACGGTGAGCGGGATGGGCATGAAGTCGGTGGTCAGCCCCGCCTTGGCAAGCGCCGCCTTGGTGTCGTCGACCGAGGCATTCTTGATGAAGGCCGGGTCGTGGGGCTTCTTCCAGATGCCGTCATAGATGGCGGTGATCTCGATATCGCCGACCTTGTATTTGTAGAATCCGACGGTGGGCTCCAGCGGGGTTTCGGCGAAGGCCGGACGGGTGAATTCCAGCTTCCCGGCAAGGCCGAAGGCGGCAGCGGCGGCGGCGGATTGAAGCACTGTGCGGCGTGTCATGCTGAACATGGGTTTTCTCCTCTGTTGAGTGGTGGCTAAAGTCGCGAAGGAAATGACGGAGGGCCAAGCCCCTGGCCCTCCGTCGCTGATTGCGGATTGGGGCGAGCACGGTCGGGATCCGGCGCCGACCCCATGAACTCAGTTGCCCCAGATGCCCTGGCCGGGTTCCTGCGCATCAGATTTCGTCGTCGCCTGCATGCCGTGGCGGACCATGTCCGACTTGCGGATCGACGCGGTCGTGGTGGTGTCGACGGCCGTCTGGCTGGCGGCCTGCGAACCAAAATGGTCGCTGCCGGCAAAGGCGCTGGTGGTGGCGATCAGGATGGCGGCGGCGATGAGAGCGATGTTTTTCATGTCGATGGTTCCTGTTTCTTGAGAAATCGCTTGAAGGCGCGCTCAGCGGCCCCAGAGGCTGTCGTTGTTGTGCCGGGTGATGATGTCCTGGACCGACCCCTGGCTCGGGCCGGTCGTCACCTTGGTGTCGACGTTCTGGCGCGTGGGGATCGAGGCCGTGGCATTGGTGTCGACGGAAGCGACCGGCTGGTTGGCATTGTTGGCGCCGTGGTCGCTGGCGGTGAAGGCAGAGCTTGCGGCAAGCAACATCGCAGCCGCGCTGAGTGCGAGCTTGTTCATTCCATAGGTCCTTGTTTCGTTTCTTCGGGTCGCGGGCCGGGAGATTGGCCCCGCTGACAACAAGACCCGGCAGGGCCGCGCTTTATTCCCGGGAGGTGTGAGATTTTTTTGGAAGGGCAGAAACTGGCGGCAACGGCCATCCAGATGAACGCCGAGACACAATCCAGAAACAATATTCAACAGTTCGGAAAAACTGGCGAAAAGATCGGATGGCATACCCATCCCTCAACGGCTGGAAAAATGGAAGCGGCGGCGCAGCCGACAATGCCTGCCGTCGTGGCGGCATGATTGGGATGTTCCTGGCGCTGCTCGGCCAGGACGAGAAAGTTTGGAAATGGATCACGGTGTCGATATCGCCGAACTGGACAGGGACACGGCAAGACCGGGCGGCCAGCCCGCAGCCGGCCTCGGAAGCATCGAAGCGCTCGTAAGGATTGCCTCCGATCCCAGGTTGATCGCGCGTAGCCAGGTCCTGGCGGGCGCCGACTTCGCCAGGGCAGGTCAGCCCGACGAGCGGCTCGACAAGGTCTTCGAGCAGATCGCCGAGACATTCGCCGCCTTGCCGGCGGTGATCTCCGACGGACGTGTCTGGACGTATCGGGAGCTGGACAGCCGTGCCAACCAGTTCGCCCGTGTGCTGATCAAGCGCGGCGTGCGGCCGGGCCACCGCGTCGGGCTCATTCTCGACCGGTCCGCGGAGACCTATGTTGCGTTGCTCGCGGTGATGAAGGCAGGCGCGGCCTTCGTGCCGCTGGCCACCGCGTTTCCGCAAGAGCGCATGGCGCTCATCATCGAAGACGCCAGCGTGAGCCTGATCGTCACCATCGCCGCCTATGCGTCGCGCGCCGATCAACTGCCCGTTCCCCACCTGTTGATCGACAGCGCCGTCGCCGAGATCTCCAAACAGCCCAGCGCGCCGCTGAAGCCGCACAAGGCGCCGGCTCAAGCCGACGACACCTGCTACATCCTCTACACTTCCGGCACCACCGGCAGGCCGAAGGGCGTGGTCATCAAGCACCAGAGCTTCGTCAACTTCATCCGGGTCGCCGCCGCGTCCTACGGCTACCGGCCGGGCGATCGCGTCTACCAGGGCATGACCATCGCCTTCGACTTTTCCTCCGAGGAGATCTGGGTGCCGTTTGTCGCCGGCGCGACGGTGGTGCCGGCGCCGGGCCAGATGCCTCTCGTCGGCGAGGAGCTCGCCGATTTCCTGCGCCATCATGAAATCACCTGCATGGCCTGCAGCCCGACCCTTTTGTCGTCGATGACATCAGACGTGCCCAGCCTGCGCACGCTCCTGGTGGGCGGCGAAGCCTGCCCGCACAATCTGGTGGTGCGCTGGTCGACGCCGGGGCGGCGGATCCTCAACACCTATGGCCCCACCGAGGCGACCGTCACGGCAACGATGGGCGCGCTGACGCCGGACAAGCCCGTCACCATCGGCGCACCGCTGCCCACCTACTCCATCGTCATTCTCGACCCCGAAGTGCCCGCGCTTGCCCAGCCCGGCGAATTGGGAGAGATCGGTATCGCCGGCATCGGGCTCGCGGTCGGCTATCTCAACAGGGCCGACCTCACCGAACAGAAATTCATCGCCGATTTCCTCGGCCTGCCGAACAATCCGTCGAAGCGCATCTACCGCACGGGCGACCTTGGCCGCATCAACGACGATGGCGAGATCGAGTATGCCGGGCGCATCGACACACAGGTGAAGATCCGCGGCTATCGCATCGAACTCGGCGAGATCGAGGCGGTGCTGCTGGACCAACCCGACATCGCGCAGGCCGCCGTCACCACCTGGGAGATCGAGCCCGGCCGCGTCGAACTCGTTGCCTACTACGCACCCAGGACCGGGGCGCCGTCGATCTCCCGCGCCGATCTCGCCGAGACGATGAAGCGACGTCTGCCGGATTACATGGTGCCCTCCTATCTGGAGGAACTGCCGGCGATTCCGATGACGGTCTCCAACAAGGTCGACCTTCGCCAGCTTCCCAAGCCGACCAGCGTCCGGCTTTCCGCCGACCGGGAGATGGTTGCGCCCGGCAACGACGACGAGCGCTTCCTGGCCGAAGCGCTGGCCGCGGTGCTGAAATTCGACGAGGTGTCGGTCGAGGACAATTTCTTCGACGATCTCGGCGCCAACTCCCTGCTGATGGCGCATTTCTGCGCGCGCGTACGCACCCGGAAGGAATGGGCGACGACGTCCATGCGCGACATCTATCTCTATCCGACCGTGGCTAGCCTGGCCAAGCACCTGCGCGTGCCGGAGGAGATGACGACGGCCACCAACGAGCCTGTTCTCACGCGCCAGGCCTCGAATTTCGCTTACTGGACCTGCGGCGCGGCGCAACTCCTGTTCTACGGGCTCTACAGCTACGTGGCGCTGTGGGCGATCAATGACGGCCTCAACTGGATGTATGACGCGCTCGACGAACCGCTGCAGCTCTATATCAGGTGCGTGGCGCTCTCGGCCGCCGTTTTCTTCGGCATGTCGGGCTTCGCCGTCATCGCGAAATGGGCACTCGTCGGCCGCTGGAAGGCGGAAGCGTTTCCCATCTGGGGTGTGCGCTACTACCGCTTCTGGGTCGTCAAGACATTGATCCGCACCGCACCCGTCGTCCTCTTCCGCGGCAGCCCGCTCTACAGCTTCTATCTGCAGCTGCTGGGAACCAGGATCGGGAAAAACGCCGTCATCGAATCCAAATCCGTACCCGTCTGCACGGATCTGATTTCAATTGGCGCCAACACGATCCTGCGCAAGGAATCCATGATCCTCGGCTATCGGGCCCAGTCCGGCTATATCCATACCGGGCCGCTGGCCATCGGTCGCGATGCCTTTGTCGGCGTCGGCTGCACGCTCGATATCGACACGCGGATCGGCGACGGCGGCCAGCTCGGCCATGCGTCCTCGCTGCAGCGCGGGCAAAGCATCCCGGACGGCGAACACTGGCATGGATCGCCGGCGGTGCCGACCACGGCTGACTATTGCAAGGTGCGCAATGAGAACCCGTCCAACATCCGGCGCTTCCTCTTCGAAGCGGTCCAGCTGATTGGATTGTTTGCCGTTGTCACCCCGCTGCCGCTCCTGTTCCACAGCTATTGGGAGAACGTCGGCGACGACTATCAGGAGACCATCGGCGTTGTCGCGATCGGCACCACGGTCACGCTTTTCGGCTATATCGCCGTGGCCTTTCTGGCGGCGACGCTGCTGCCCCGCCTGATAAGCCTGGTGCTGAAACCAGGCCGCACCTATACGCTTTACGGTTTCCGCTACTGGCTGCAGACCGTCGCCGAATTCAGCAGCAATTCCCGGGTCCTGGGGCTGTTGTTCGGTGACAGCTCGGCGATCGTGCACTACATGCGCGCCATCGGCTGGAACCTCAACAAGGTGGTGCAGACCGGCTCCAACTTCGGCAGCAACCAGCAGCACGAAAACCCGCTTCTGTGCGAGATCGGCACCGAGACCATGGTGTCGGACGGGCTGTTCATGATCAATGTGCACAAGTCCGCCTCGGCGTTCCGGCTGGAGCCAACCCGCATTGGCGAGCGCAACTATCTCGGCAACAACATCTACTATCCGCCGGATGGCCGCACGGGCGACAACGTCCTGCTCGGCACCAAGGTGATGATCCCCATCGATGGCCCGTTGCGCGAGAATGTCGGGCTCCTCGGTTCGCCTGCCTTTGAAATCCCGCGCATGGTCAACCGCGACAAGGAACTCATCGCCGGCGTCGACGAAGAAGATCGGCGCCAGCGCATCCCGCACAAGAACCGTCACAACGCGGTGACGATCCTTCTGTTCATCGCGACGCAATGGGTCATGCTGTTCGCCACGCTGGCGATCTGGGACCGGGCCCTGAACTACTACACCGAATGGGCGGAGGTCGCGCTGTTCGTCGCCGTGCTCCTGACCTCGGCGATCACCATTCCGTTCTACATCCTGGTCGAGCGGGCAAGCCTTGGTTTTGGCAGGCTGAAACCTCAGATGACGACGATCTACGACGTCGCGTTCTGGCGCCACGAACGCCATTGGAAGCTCGCGGATTCGCCGATCGTGCGCCTGTTCGGCGGCACGCCATTCCGGCCGATGATCCTGCGCCTGCTGGGCGTCAAGGTCGGCAAGCGGGTCTATGACGGCGGAGCCAACCTCACCGAACGCTCGCTGGTGGAGATCGGCGACGACGTCACCCTCAACGAAGGCTGCGTCATCCAGGCTCACTCGCTGGAGGAAGGCGCGTTCAAGTCCGACTTCATCCGCATCGGCAAGGGCTGCACGCTCGGACCTTCCGCCTTTGTCCATTACGGCGTCTTGATGGGCGAAGGATCGGTGGCCGATACCGATTCCTTCGTGATGAAGGGCGAAGGGCTCGAGCCCTACTCCATATGGCGCGGCAACCCGGCCAAGCTGCACCGGTTCGTGACCCCGGTCACGGACGGTGGCGCCAAGGCATCGGCTTGAAGACCGGAGAAATCCGGCTCGTTTCCCTGACCGAGGCCAACCGGGCCTCGGTTGCGTCCCTTGAACTGGCCCCGGAGCAGATCGATTTCGTCGCCCGCAATGCGGAGTCCCTGGACGAAGCCGGGGCCGACGACGACGCGCGGCCGCGCGTCGTCATGGCCGGGGATCGTGTCGTCGGTTTCCTGATGTACGAGGCGCCGGAGGATGACGACGAGGCGCGCATCTACCGCTTCATGATCGACCGCGCCAGCCAGGGCAAAGGCTACGGCAAGGCCGCGTTGCGTGAAGTGCTGGACGAAATCCGCAGCCTCGGCCACGTCAGGCACGTTTCCATTTGCTACGAACCGGACAATGACGCGGCACGGCAGCTCTATTGTGCCGCCGGTTTCGTGGAGGAAGGGCTCGACGAGGACGGAGAAATGATCGCCGATCTGGTCCTGCCGGCGAATGACCGTTGACGCCGCCGCCTGAAAGCGCGCTTGCGCAAACATCCCTGCTGCGGGCGATGGCCGCCATCGCGCCAGGCAGTGTTCGCATCGGATGCCGGGTCATACGCGACGCGGACGAAGCCCATCTGCTGCCCGAGGAAGCGCGTTCCATTCCCGCGCGCCAGCAAGCCATGCGGCGCGCGAGCGGAGCGGCCCGCTGGATCGCGCACGGGCTGCTGGCGGAACTTGGCATCAATGACGTCGCCATCCTTCGCGCGCCATCCGGCGCGCCGGTCTGGCCCGACGGGATGACGGGTTCGCTCGCCCATGACGACGAGATGGCCGTGGCGGCGGTTGCGCCTGTTGACCGCATCGCGTCCCTCGGCATCGACGTCGAGCCGGCCCAACCCCTGCCCGACGACATCCTCGCGCTCGTCGCAATCCCTGCGGACCGCACGGACGCGGTGGATCGGCAGCTTGCCGGCCGTATTCTCTTCTCAGCCAAGGAAGCGGTCTACAAGGCGGTCTATCCGCTTGACCGCGAGGTGCTGGGCTATGAGGATATCACCGTGGACCTCGACGCCGGCCACGCGACGACCAAGACCGGTCGCAGGGTCAGCCTCGCCTACTGCACTGGCCCGCGCGTGGTCGTCTTGGCCTTTGTTGAACGGGGTGCGGGTTAGGATCGGGACCGGGCGCTACGTGTGGCCCGGTTTTCTACGTCCCGACGATCTCCGTATAGGTCCGGACCTCGCCATCCAGCCCACGCAACCGCCAGGTCTCCCCGTCGCGTCCCTCGACATAACATGGCCCGAGCGGCACCTTGCCGCCGCCTTCCGGCAGGTCGAGCACATAGACGGGGTTGCAGATGCCCGACAGGCGAGCGCGCAGCGCGCCGGCCAGCGCCTGGCCCTCGGCAATCGTGGTGCGCCTATGCGCCATGCCGCGCGCGAGGTCGCCATGGTGCAGGTAATAGGGTTTGACGCCGAGGCGGTACATCAGCTCGCGGCAGAGTTCCTCCAGCACCTCGACCGTGTCGTTGACGCCTTTGAGGAGGACGCTCTGGTTGAGCAGCACGAAGCCCGCCTGCCGCATCGTGCGGCAGGCCGCCTCGGTGGCATCGGTGATCTCCCGGGCATGGTTGAAATGGGTGACGACGGTGACCATCAGCCGGCCCTGCAAGGCCTCGACCAGCCCTGACGTGATGCGCGACGGCAGTGCCACGGGCACGCGCGTGTGGATGCGCAAGAGCCGCACATGCGCGATCGCCTCGATGCGCGCGAAGATTTCGGCCAGCGCCTTGTCGGGCAGCGACAGCGGATCGCCACCGGTCAGGATCACCTCGCGGATCTCGGGGTGAGCGGCGATATAGGCCAGCGCCAGCTCCAGCGCCTCGCGCGCGTAGCCGCGGCCGATCGCGGTCAGCGATTCCTTGCGGAAGCAGAACCGGCAATAGACCGCGCATTGATAGGTCGGGAACAACAGCACCCGGTCGGCATGGCGATGCGTCAACCGCGGCACCGGGCTGAAATCATGGTCGGCGATCGGGTCACCGAGTTCGCCCTCCGCCTCCTCCAGTTCCTCGGGCGACGGGATGACCTGCGCCCGGATCGGGTCGGCGGGGTCGTTCCAGTCGATCAGGTCGAGATAGGCTTTGGGGATGCGAACCTTGTGGTTCGCCGCCGCGCCATGAGCCGCCGCGCGCTCGCCCGGCGACAGCGGCAGCGAAGCAAGATCGCGCGCATGGCGCACGCCCTGGCGAACATCGTCCTGCCAGGCTGCGTCGGCGTTGAAGGCGCGCTCTTCGGCAGTGGCTATATCGTGGAGGTTGGCGTCTGAGGTCATCGAGGTCTCGGAGTCGCAATTCGCGCGGAGCTATCGGCCGGATGGCTGGCGCGGTCAATGGCAATGGTTGCCGCAGATCGTCGGCAGCGCGATCCTTCGCGGAGCACGGACCTACCCCGCCACCAACTTTCGCCGCATCGACCAACGGCGCAATTTCATGCATCTAATGAACCGACAGCGCCCATGGGGAGATGGCGCGCCGCCAGGGAGGATTGCCATGACCAAGACAGCTCCGGCGCGGTTGCCGCGCTATGACGATGCCGTTGCGCGATTCCGCATCGAGGATGAGATCGCGCGGCTTCACGGCGATCCCGCGACCGGGATCAACGCCTATGTCGAATGCTGCGGCCGCCATACCGGGCTGAACCGGCTGGCGTTGCGCGCGATCTCCGCCAGTGGTGAGCTGCGGGAATTCACCTTCGACGATCTCGACGACATGTCGGGCCGCGTCGCCAATCTGCTGAAAGCGGCAGGCGTCGGCCCCGGCGATGTCGTTGCCGGCATGCTGCCGCGCATCCCCGAACTGGTGGCGACCATTCTCGGCACGTGGCGCATCGGCGCCGTCTATCAGCCGCTGTTCACCGCCTTCGGCCCGAAGGCCATCGACCACCGGCTGCAGACCAGCGGCGCCAAACTCGTCGTCACCAACACGGCCAATCGCGGCAAGCTCGACGAGGTGGAGCACTGCCCCCGGGTTGCAACCATCCTGGCTCCCGGCGAAGCCTTGCCGGCGGGCGACATCGATTTCCGCGCGGCCCTTGCCGCTGCCTCGTCCGACTGCGAGCCCATCCTGCGCAAGGGCGACGACCTGTTCATGATGATGTCGACCTCGGGCACGACCGGCCTGCCCAAGGGCGTGCCGGTGCCGCTGAGCGCCCTGATGGCCTTCGGCGCCTATATGCGCGATGCCATCGGGCTCACCCCCGACGACGTCTTCTGGAACATCGCCGATCCCGGCTGGGCCTACGGCCTCTATTACGCCATCACCGGCCCCTTGCTGCTCGGCGTCGCGACGACCTTCAACGAAGGCGCCTTCACCGCCAAAAGCACCTACGACATCATCGAGCGCCTCGGCGTCACCAGCCTCGCCGGTTCGCCCACCGCCTTCCGCCTGCTGCTGGCCGAGGGGCCCGAGGCGGCCGCCCGCATCCAGGGCCGGCTGCGCGTGGTGAGCAGCGCCGGCGAGCCGCTCAACCCGGAAGTGATCCGCTGGTTCGACGCCCATCTCGCGGCACCCATCCATGACCATTACGGCCAGACCGAGAACGGCATGATGGTCAACAACCATCACGGCCTGTCGCATCCCGTGCGCCCGGGTTCGGCCGGCTTTGCCATGCCGGGCTACCGCATCGTCGTGCTGGACGAGGCCGGCCAGGAGCTTGGACCCAACCAGCCCGGCGTCCTCGCCGTCGACATCGCCAACTCGCCGCTGCGCTGGTTCGGCGGCTATCACCAGGCGCAAACCCCGGCCATATCGGGCGGCTATTACCGCACCGGCGACACGGTCGAGTTCGAGCCGGACGGCTCGATCAGCTTCATCGGCCGGTCGGATGACGTCATCACGTCCTCCGGCTATCGCATCGGGCCGTTCGACGTCGAAAGCGCGCTCATCGAGCATCCGGCGGTCAACGAGGCGGCGGTGGTCGGCGTGCCCGATCCGCAGCGCACCGAGATCGTCAAGGCCTTCGTCATCCTGGCGCCGTCCTGGCAAGGCAGCCCGGAACTCGCCGAGGAACTCGCACAGCATGTCCGCAAACGCCTGTCGGCCCACGCCTATCCGCGTGAAATAGATTTCGTGGCAGAACTGCCGAAGACACCGAGCGGCAAGATCCAGCGATTTTTGCTGCGCAAGGCCGAGGTCGAGAAGCGGAAGGAAGGGTGACGGGATGGCGAGGCTTTCGATCGCCCAGGCGTCGCAAGGCGCTTCTCGTTGACGTGGTGCCGCACAATAGCCACAAGACGCCCGATAGGCTCCCAAAGCCAGGACAAAAAAAACGGGAGGCTTACGTCATGCGGTTGGTCTGGACGATCGTGTTCGCGCTGGCGAGCGGCTTGGCTTTGGCGGCCTCGCCGGAGGACGACTATATCGCCGCGCGCGACAAGGCGATTGCCGCCATAGCGGCACTCAACAGCGCGAATGCTCCGGTGGAAACGCTCGATGCCGCCGATGCCAAGGCGCGGGCCGATCTCGAAGGGCGCCTGTCCACCCTTCTCGGCCCCCTAGCGGTTGTGGATTTTCCGGCGACCGGCACCAGCAATCTCGAAAGCCTGAGCGACGCCGATGTCGGATACGGCATGCTCGACGGGCTGAGATACGCCAGGACTGACGAGGGCCCGAGCCTCGTGGCAACGACGCGAGGGCTCCTCGATCGCTGGCTTCGATCCAGGGCCACCGAGACGGACGCGAATCTCAAACTGCCCACCGGCATCGACGAGGCGCTGAAACTCGATGCCTTCTACACCCAGGCGATCAGCAGCGACGCCGCGTTCATGGGGACGCTCGACTTTCCGCTGAAGAAGCCCGAAGGCGCCGACATCGCCATTGCGCGGCTTGGCGGCTGGACGCAGGACGTGGGGCCGATCGGAGAACAGCAGGTCATCGTCACGCTCGTCAAGGGTAACAGCGTCATGATCGCCTCGGCGCCCGCCGCGCAGCCCGTTCCGAAGATCGCGGCCTGCGAGGCCATATGGACCTCGGCCGACGCCGCTGCCCAGAAATTGGCCGCCCAGGCTTCCGAGCAAAAGGACGAAAAGGCATATGATGCCGCCAATACCGCCTGGGAAAAAGGTGACGGCGACTATCGCAAGTGCATGGGCGAGCACCTGCCGAGCGACCCGGTCTTCCCGGCGCTTCTCAGTCAGGCGCAGGAGCTTGCCGATCACATGGCCGGCAAGTAGGCGTCCCCTACGCGTGAACGCCGCGCTCGCCCCGGCGCTTCTAGTTCTTTGCGCCGGCCAGGGTCGTGAAGGCACTTTCGACGGTCTCGAAAGTCAGCTCGGGGCAGAGCGTGCCGGTCTCCGGGTTGGCCGTTTCAATCGCGGTCTCGCCGCGGATCCAGAACGCCGACGCGATCATCGGCTCAAGGTCGTCGGCCCCCTTATTCCCTATTCCTTGGCGCGATAGGCTTCCGGCACGACGAACACTTCGTCGGCACGGCCATAGCCGCCATCGGCGACTTCCTCCACCAGCACCATCGTGTAGGGTCGGACGCCTTCGCCGAAAAATTCGACGAACATCGCCGTCGTGCGATGGATGAGGTCTTCCTTCTGCGCCTTGGAGAGAGCCGCTTGCGGCATCTTGATGTTGGCGAATGGCATGATCGTTTCCTTCTCCTTGAGGGTGGGTTTCAGGCCTTGGGATGGAGCAGGTCGGCAAGGCCGATCCGCTCCATGAGTTGCGCACGCACGCGGTCGGCGATGCCGTTGACGATCGCGGCGCCATCGTCGGAGGGATCGATGTGCACGCGCAGCGGGCGCCTTCCGTGCGGCATGGCGACGAGGTCGACGATTGCCGTGGCGACGTCAGCCGGATCGGCATCCGCCGGCTCGAGCGAAGCCAGCCCCTTCAGCACCTGCTGATCGACATCGGCGTAGGGCCCGGACCAGTAGAGCGCGGCTCGCGCCGCATCCGCGGGCGCGGCGGCATGATGAAAATGCTCCGTACCCTTGGTGAAGGCGCCCGGCACGACGATCGTCGTTTCGATGCCGAAGCGGGCAAGTTCCAGCGCATAGCTCTGCGCCAGCGCATCCATGCCGGCCTTTGCCGCGAAATAGGCCGCGAGGAACGGCGGCGTGCCGCCACGTGTGCTGCTCGAGCCTACCCAGATCATCTGCCCTCTGCCGAGGGAGCGCATATGCGGCAAGGCCGCACGGTTGACGCGCTGCGTGCCGACGACGTTGACGTCGTAGAGCTGCGCCAGCTGCTCGGGTTCGAAAGCCTCGGTTGGTCCAAACCCCATATGCCCGGCATTGTGGATGAGCACGTCGAGCCGGCCGGCCTCGCCGAGGATCAGCCGGACCGCCGCTTCGGCGGAAGCATCGGAAGTGACATCGAGCGCGAGGGGCTTGAGCGCCAGGCCCTCGTCGCGGCCGAATTTCTCCATCTCGGCCGCCGCCACGCCGCCGCGCGCCGCCGGGTCGCGCATCGAGGCGTAGACCGTGTGGCCGGCTCTCGCGAGTTCCCGGGCGGTCATCGCGCCGAAGCCGCTGGAAGCGCCTGTGATCAGGATTGTCTGTTGCATGGTCATCTCCTCAGATCACGCCGCCATTGGCGCGGATGATCTGTCCATTGACCCAGAAGCTGTCCGGCCCGGCCAGGAACGAAACCACCCCGGCGATATCGTCGGGCTGGCCGAGCCGGCCGAGCGGGATCATTTTGCCGATGGCCGCGACCTGCGCCTCGCTCTTGCCGTCCAGGAACAGCGCCGTCTCGATCGGCCCCGGCGCCACCGCGTTGACGGTGACACGGCGCGCGCCAAGCTCCTTGGCCAGGATATGGGTCATCGCCTCGACGCCCGCCTTGGTGGCGGCGTAGACGCCGTAGCCCGGCTGGTAGAGGCCGACGACGCTGCTCGAGAAATTGATGATACGGCCGCCGTCGCGAAGGCGCTTTGCGCCTTCCCGCATGCCACGGAACACGCCGCCAAGATTGATCGCGATCTGCGTGTCGAACGAAGCGTCGTCGGTCTGCGCGATCGGCGAAAGCTTCATGATGCCGGCATTGTTGACGAGGATGTCGATGCCGCCGAAGGCCTTTTCGCCGGCGTCGAAAAGAGCGGCGATGCCGGCCGGATCGGCGATATCGGCCTGAACGGCGATCGCCTTGCCGCCGCCGGTTTCGATCGCACGCACAAGCTCTTCGGCCTCGGCGCGTCCCCGCGCATAGTTGACGACGAGGGCGACGCCGTCGCGGGCGAGCCGCTGCGCGATGGCCGCGCCGATGCCCTTGGAGGCGCCGGTCACGATCGCGGTTCTGGTTTGGTCAGATGTCATGGAAGTCTCTCCGTGTTGTTGGTGACACGGATATAGACCAAGCCGTTTCCCGGATAATCAGCCGCCTATTGACATCACTATCCGTAAACTGCGAACAAATGGCATGGATCGACTGGATGCGATGCGGCTCTTTGTTCGCGTTCTGGAGAGGCGCAGCTTCACCGCTGCCGCCGCCGATCTCGGCCTGCCGCGTTCGACCGCGACGGAAGCGATCAGGCGGCTCGAAGAGCATCTCGGCGCGCGGCTGCTGGAACGGACGACGCGGCAGGTGAATCCCACGCAGGACGGCGAGGCCTACTATCGCAGCTGCCTGTCGATCCTGGCCGAGATCGAGGATGCCGAGGCCGCCTTCCGCAATGCCGAGCCGTTCGGCCTGCTGCGCATCGATGCCAGCACGCTGCTCACCCGCACTTTCCTGTTGCCGCGCCTGCCCGAATTCCTCGCCCGCTATGTCAGGATCGACCTGCAGATCGGCCAGAGCGACAGGCTGGTCGATCTCGTGCGCGAGGGGGTGGATTGCGTGATACGCGTCGGCGAGCCGCCCGACAGCGGCATGATCATGCGGCGGCTGGCGATGATCCGCGAGATCACCTGCGCCAGCCCCGCCTATCTCGAACGGCACGGCACACCCACCTCCCCCAACGCGCTCGACGGGCACCAGGCGGTGGGTTTCGTCTCGTCGCGCACCGGCGAGACCCTTCCGTTCGAATTCACCGTCGGTGGCAAGACCCTTGAAGTCCGGCTGCCGGGCCGCGTCGCTGCGAACAATTCCGACACCGCCGCCGATCTGGCGCGGCTTGGGCTGGGCTTGATCCAGGCACCGCGCTATCGTTTCGAGAAGGAGCTTGCCGACGGGACGCTGGTCGAGGTGCTGGCCGACTACCCGCCCTCGCCGACGCCGCTGTCGGCGCTTTACCCGCAGAACAGGCAGCTCTCGCCGCGCCTTCGCGTCTTCCTCGACTGGGCGTCGCGCATCTTCGCGGAGGCGAACCTGTAGTCGGTCCATCAAGCCCCGGTTCAGCCTGCGATCCGAAATCCGGCAGCCATGAGCCGATGCCGCAACTTACATCCAGCTTGGAAGTTTTAATTTAAGCGTTTTCTACTAAGCTGCGACCGGGGGCTGTTGTTCAGGAAAGGTATTCAGGTCGAATTGGCCATAACGGGATTCAATCTCGGCCGTGTCAAACAGGCCGTTTTCTCTTCCGCCAACTTGCCGGCGGCCATTGCTTTTGTTGTGCTTTTGGCTTGCGCCATCATTGCCGACCAGCAGAACAGCAGGGTCTCCGATCAACTGGCGCGCGCCGATGTGCTGGCCAAGGTCAACATCATCCGCGCCAAGCTCGAAGGCAACATAGGCGGCAATCTCCAGCTTGTTCAGGGCCTCGTCTCGACCATCGTTACAGAGCCCTACATGGGCCAGCAGAGATTTGCCTCGCTCGCGGCCAATCTGTTCCAGCAGAAATCGCAACTGCGCAACATCGCCGGCGCGCCCGACCTCGTCATCTCGCTGATGTACCCGATCAAGGGCAACGAGAAGGCGATCGGGCTCGACTATCGCAAGAACGAGGCGCAACGCATGGCGGCACTTCGGGCGCGCGACCAGCGCGTGCTGGTGTTTGCCGGCCCGGTCGACCTTGCGCAGGGCGGGCGCGGCTTCATCGGCCGCATTCCAGTCTTCGTGCCGACGGCGGGCGGCGGCGACCGCTTCTGGGGCATCGTCTCGGCGGTGGTCGATGTCGACCGGCTCTACGCGGCGAGCGGACTGACCGACCCGGATCTCGACATCGATGTCGCGCTCACGGGCAAGGATGCGCTGGGTGGCGGCGGCGAACGCTTCTTCGGCGGCGGCAATGTCGTCGCCGGAAATCCCGTTTCCGCCGATGTGCAGCTGTCTTCGGGCTCCTGGCAGATTTCGGCCATCCCCAAAGGCGGCTGGCCAACCGCCCCGAAGAACGAGTTGGCCTTGCGGGCGCTCATGCTGCTCGCTGGCGCGCTGGTGGTGCTGCCGATCATGGTGGCCGGGCGGCTGTTCGGAGAAAGGCAGAAAAACTACGCCGAGCTGAGACGCCTGTCCGGGCGTCTGGAGCTGGCGCTGGAAGCCTCGGGCATCGGCGTTTGGGAACACGACCTCGCCACCCACAAAATGGTGTGGGATGACCGCGTCAACGAAATCTACGGCAAGCCAGCCGACGGCAAGCCGCGCGGCTATGATGACTGGGCGCAGGCGATCCATCCTGAAGACATCGGGCGGGCGCTGCGGGATTTCGATCTGGCCACCACGAAGAAAGGCCCCTACTCCTCACAATACCGGCTCCTGCGCCCCGACGGCACCGTCCGCCATGTGCGCACGCGCGCCAGCTTCTTCCAGGATATCGACGGCACGCCAAAGCTGATCGGCGCCGAATGGGACGTGACCAGCGACGTGCTGCTCAACGAGACCCTCATGCGCGAGCGCCAATTGACGGAATCGAAGAACGCCGAGCTCAATCTCGCCAAGGCGCATATCGAGTACGCGGCGCTGCACGATTCGCTGACCGGCCTGCCCAACCGCCGCTATCTCGACGAGCTGCTGGCCGAAACCAGCGAACCGGACCGCCGCACGGCGCTGCTGCATCTGGATCTGGACCGCTTCAAGCAGATCAACGACACGCTCGGTCACGCCGCGGGCGATGCCATGCTGGTGCATGCCTCCAAGGTCATCAAGGCCAATGCGGGCCGTAACGATTTCGTTGCGCGCATCGGCGGCGACGAGTTCGTCGTGGTGAGCCACGGGCTTGACGACGAACAGCTCGCGGCGCTCGCCGACCGCATCATCGAGGAGATGCGCCAGCCTGTCGACTATCGGGGCCATCCGTGCCGGTTCGGAGTGAGTATCGGCATTGCCGCCAACAGCGGCGTCGACGCCAGGCAGCTGCTCGTCAACACCGATCTGGCGCTTTACCGGGCGAAAGGCCGCGGCCGCAACCGCTACGAGTTCTTCAACGAAGAGCTGCAGAGCGAGATCATGCGGACCAAGCAGACCGCCGATGAGATCCTGGGCGGGCTGGAGCGCAACGAATTCATCGCTTACTACCAGCCGCAATTCGATGCCAGGACGCTCGAGATCGTCGGCGTCGAGGCGTTGTCGCGTTGGAAGCATCCGCGCCGCGGCATCCTGCCCCCCGACACCTATCTCAAGGTGGCCGAAGAGCTCAACGTGGTGGCGCTGATCGACCGCACGGTGCTCGAACAGGCGCTGGAGAATTTCGGGCGCTGGTCGCGCAGCCACCTCAACATCCCGCGCGTGTCGGTCAACGTCTCGGCCAGGCGCCTGGAGGACAAGGACTTGATCAGTGGCCTGCGCAAGCTCGGGATCAAGGCAGGAACCGTGTCGTTCGAGCTGGTGGAGTCCATCTTCCTCGACGAGAACGACGATCTGGTCACCTGGAACATCGAGCACATCAAGGAGCTCGGCATCGACATCGAGATCGATGATTTCGGCACCGGCCACGCCTCGATCGTCTCCCTGCTCAAGCTGCAGCCGCGCCGCCTCAAGATCGACCGGCAACTGGTCACGCCCATCACCGGCTCGAGCGCGCAGCGGCACCTGGTGTCGTCGATCATCGAGATCGGCAAGTCACTCGGCATCGAAGTGGTTGCCGAGGGCGTCGAGACGATGGAGCACGCGCGCATCCTGAAAGAGCTTGGCTGCGATATCCTGCAGGGTTACTTCTTGGGCCGCCCGATGGAGGCCAAGGCCTTCAAGGCCTTCGCCCAGTCGCGCAAATGGCTGGTCGCGGGGTAAGAGGTACCTGCAACCCCGGGACCCCCGCCGTATCGTCACGAAAGCCCGCGCCTTCGCGCCATTTGCGGTTATGGTGGATGCTCGACAGTCGCCGCGATTGAGGTTCCCAACATGGACAGACTGGCATGCGACCGGATGCTGGTTGCGGTCATCGAGCGCCGGAGCCTGTCCGCCGCGGCGCAAAAACTCGGTGTGAGTTCGGGCCAAGCGTCCAAGCTGGTTTCCCGGCTCGAGGAAGAACTGGGCGTGCAGCTGCTTCATCGCACGACCCGCTCCGTCTCTCCCACGGAGGCCGGGCGCGCCTATTTCGAGCGGATCAAGAGCCTGCTCGAGGAGATGGACGAGCTGGATTCCACCATCCGCAGCGCGTCGGGGGCACCGCGTGGGCGACTGGTCATGTCCGTGCCGATTACCTTCGGCACCCAGGTCCTTGCACCGCTTTTGGCCGAGTTCGCGCGCGCGCATCCGCTGATCGAGCTCGACGTGTCGTTCTCCGACCGCGTGGTCAATCTGGTGGAAGAAGGTTTCGACCTCGCCCTGCGTATCGGCACCTTGCGCGACAGCACCCTTATTGCGCGAAAGCTCTGTCCGATCCGGCTGGTGACGACGGCGGCGCCATCCTATCTGCACGCATTCGGCGCTCCGGATCGTCCCCGGGACGTGACCGGCCACGCCTGCATCCTCGACACCAACTTCGCCGACGGGGCCAGCTGGCGTTTTGCCCGCGGCTTGACGGTGCCGATCCGTGGCCGGCTGCGCTTCTCCAACGCCGAGGCCTGCGCGGCCGCGGCGGCGATCGGCCTGGTTCTGGTGCAGGGTCCCAGCTTCGTCGCCGGCGAGCGTATCCGGACCGGCCAGCTCGTTCCGGTGCTGGCCGACCACGAGGCCGACCCGATGGCTCTTTGGGCCGTCTACACCACCGGCCGGCACCTGGCGGCCAAGGTGCGGGTGATGGTGGATTTCCTCGTCTCGCATTTCCAGGACAGCCCGCCTTGGGACCAGGGCTGGTAGACTTTCCGATTTGGAAGAAATCTTCTGCGATTTCACCAGATAGTGGTCGATTCGGAACAGGTCCATATTCCCGTCATCGCCGCAGGGCAAGCTGACAGGAGCACAGGACATGACACTCGCAATCATCGGTACCGGCAATATGGCCAAAGGCCTCGCCACAGTATTTTCGGGCAACGCCATCGTCTTCGGTTCGCGCCACCCGTCGGAGGCAGCCTCGGTCGCCAGCGGCTTCGGCGTCAGCGTCTCCGCGGCCTCGATCCCCGACGCCGTCGCCAAGGCCGACATTGTCTTTCTCGCCGTGCCCTATGATGCCGCGGCCGCGGTGGTGAAAGCCGCTGGAGGCCTGGCGGGCAAGATCGTCGTCGACCTGACCAATCCCATGAAGGCCGACTTTTCCGGCCTGGCCATCGGCTTTTCGACCAGCGCCGCTGAAGAAATCGCGCGGCTTGCCCCGCAGGCCAAGGTAGTGAAGGGCTTCAACACCTTGTTTGCGTCGGTGCTGCAGAATGGCGGCAAGGTCGCCGGCACCCCTGCAGCGGTGCTGCTCGCCGGCGACGACGCGGGCGCCGTCGCCCAGGTCGAGGCGCTGGTGAAAGCAGCCGGCCTCAAGGCCATCGTCGCCGGCCCCTTGGCCGCGTCGCGCAACATCGAGGCCGTGGCCGCCCTCAACATCGGCCTCGGCTATGGCCAGGGAAAGGGCACCGATATCGCTCCGACCTGGGTCGGCATCTGACTTGAGCATTCATCGCTCTCCGGCCTCGGTGGCCGGAGCGCGCCATCGAAGAACAAAATAGCAAGCCGCGACGCGCCACTTGATATCGGTCAAGTGGTGCGTCGCGGCACCTGTGGACAATCCCCGGCGATTGGTGAAGGACGAAGACGATGCTCATTGAAGGAAAATGGACGGCCAACTGGCAGCCGGTGCAGGCAAGCGATGCCAAGGGCGGCTTCGTCAGGCAGGTTTCCGGCTTTCGCAACTGGGTAACGCCTGACGGCAGCGCCGGACCGACGGGTGACGCGGGTTTCGCCGCCGAAGCGGGCCGCTATCACCTCTATGTCGCGCTCATCTGCCCCTGGGCATCCCGCACGCTGATCGCGCGCAAGCTCAAGGGGCTCGAGGGCGTCATTTCCATCAGCATCGTCAACCCGCGCCTGGACAATGAAGGCTGGGCGTTCGGTGGCTATCCCGGCACTGGCCCCGACGACATCAACGGGGCCCGCCATCTGCATGAAATCTACACCAGGGCCGACCCGCTCTATACCGGGCGTGCCACCGTGCCCGTCCTTTGGGACAAGCAGCTTGGCACCATCGTCAACAACGAGAGCGCCGATATCGTGCGCATGCTCAACTCGGGCTTCGGCGACCTCGCAAGCGGACCGGATCTGTATCCCGCGCCGTTGCGGGCCGAGATCGACGCGCTCAACGCGGAAATCTATCCACGGCTTAACAACGGCGTCTATCGCGCCGGCTTCGCCATCACGCAAATCGCCTATGAGGAAGCCTTCGATGACGTGTTCTCGATGCTCGGGAGTCTCGAGGCCCGGCTCGACAAGGGTGGGCCTTTCCTTCTGGGCGATGCCCTGACCGAGGCCGACATCAGGCTGTTCGTCACCCTGGTGCGTTTTGACGCCGCCTATCACGGCCTGTTCAAATGCAATCTGCGGCGCCTCGCCGACTATCCGGCGCTGAGTGCCTATATGGCCGCGATGCTGGCCGTGCCGGGGGTCGCTGAAACCGTCAGCATCGAGCACATCAAGGCCGGCTACTATTCGGTCAAGGCCCTCAACCCCAACGGCATCGTGCCGAAGGGACCCGACCTGCCGGGCCTCGCGCCGGTCTCCGTGAAAAGCCAGCACTGATGGATCGCGGCCTGGTCATTCTCTTGCACGGCGTCGGCAGCAACGGCGCCAACATGGCAGCGCTCGGTCGGGCGCTGGCACCCGCACTGCCCGGCCTCGCCTTCGAAAGCCCTGATGCGCCCCATGGCAGCGGCGCGCATCGCGAGTGGTTCAGCGTCATCGGCGTTACCGAGGCCAACCGCCCCGGCCGCGTCGTTGCGGCGCGGCCCGGTTTTGACGCGGTTATCGCCACCCTGATCGAGCAACACGGTTACTCGAATGCGCTTGATCGCGTGGCGCTGCTCGGCTTTTCCCAAGGCTCGATCATGGCGCTCGACGCGCTGGCCAGCGGGCGCTGGCCCGTAGGGGCGGTGGTCGCTTTCTCGGGACGCCTGGCATCCCCGCCACCCCTGGCGCCCGCGACCGGCACGCCATTGCTCCTGGTTCACGGCGACGCCGACCCGGTCATGCCTTCGGGCGAGAGCATCCGGGCGGCGGAGCAACTGAAGGCGGCCGGTGTCCGGGCCAGGATCTCGATCGAGCCCGGTCTCGGCCACCAGGTTTCAAACGGTGGCCTCGCCGAGGCAGCCAGCTTCATCGACGACGTGCTGCCCTGACCGTCTCAGCCGTGTGCGGACGGCGCAGCAACAAGGCAAAACGCAACGCTATGGCGCAGCGCGCCCGACTTCGAGGAGGCCGCCCAGGCCGCGTCGCGATGGTTTGGCGAACCCGAATCGGTGCTGCGCGTGCTAAAGGAACCGTTTGAGCCTGATTTCGGTTGTCTGCTGTGCAACCTATCATTCCACGATGGCACCCGATGAGCGAACATGAAATATGGCAATCAGGAAGCGCGGTTCCTTTCGAAAGATCGTGAGTGGTATCGTCGCGGCAATTGCCACCGCGCCTGATCGCACGTCCGAGCCCGGCGTGAACAGCAGCGCGTCTGTGGTCACCGAATGGCCGCTGCCGGCATCGGCAACGCTTGGCTCCTCCTCGCGCCTGAAGGGGATCGAACGCGAAATTCGAGCCCGCCTGCCCTGGGCGGTGAGGAAGTTCGCCAAGGCCGAGACGGGCCGTATCGTGTTGCGCATGTTGCAAACCGATGCGGATGCGTTCCAGGCCGCCTCTGAAACCATCTCCAGGACGCTGGAGGGCATCGAAGCACTGGCCGTGCTTCCGCGCGAGGCAGAGGACATTCTCACCATCTCCGCCCGCGAGCGCCACAAATGGCTCAAGGACGGTCGCCTGAAGAGCATCGGCACGCGCACCGTGAAGATGCGCGGGCGATCCAAGGCGGTGACCTTCCATGTCTTCGATCCACGCCACATCGAGGACATTCTCGATCGTGACCTGGCGAGCGCCTGGCGGGAGGAGGATGCGCAGGAAGCGTCCGAAAACAGACGGCGCGGTGCCGGCAAGGCCGCTCTGACGCGTGCGGGGAAGCGAGAGCGCAAGGCGCGCAGTGTCAGGAATTCGGGAAAGGATGATGCTCCACGGCCAAAGCTGGAAGGCTGGGACACATTCGAGGCGGAAGGACTGCTGCGCTAGGACCGAGGACGCGCGCCTTCGGTTCGGGTCGCGAAATCCAAATGGTCGAAAAACGAGGTAGGGTGTCGGGAAGCACCTCGGCCGTGCGTCCTTTGGGTGCAACCAAGAACCGGACACCTGACCAACCACCCGGAGCCTACCAGTGATCCCCACCATCACCGCCTTTGAACGATCGCCCGATGGCGGCAAGGGACTGGCGCGCGATACGCGCGTTCGCTGGGCGCTCGAAGAAGTCGGGCAGCCTTATGAGGTTCGTCTCGTTTCCTTCGCCGGGATGAAGGCGCCTGAGCATCTGGCCATCCATCCCTTCGGTCAGATCCCCACCTATGAGGAAGGGTCTCTGTGCCTGTTCGAGACCGGCTCGATCGTCTTCCATCTTGCCGAGCAGCATGCGGGCCTGCTGCCCAGGGACCGCGATGCGCGGGCGCGTGCCATCACCTGGATGTTTGCCGCGCTGAACACCGTCGAGCCGCCGATCCTCGAATTGACGACGGCAAGGATATTCGAAGCCGAAAGGTCCTGGAGCGAGGAGCGCCTGCCCTTGGTCAAGGACCGCGTTCGCGCGCGGCTGGACAAGCTCTCGGTCTACCTGGGCGCTGCCGACTGGCTTGATGTCGCGTTCAGCGCGGGCGATCTGTTGATGGTATCGGTGCTGCTGCGACTACGTATGTCAGGCCTTCTGGATGAATATCAGAACCTGACTGCCTACGTGGCGCGTGGGGAAGCCCGGCCCGCTTATGCCAGGGCTTTCGCCGCGCAATTTGCGGTCAATGCGCCATCATAAAGCTGGCCGATAGCAGGTTTGAAGTCAGCATGCCGCCGAGTCTCTGGGCTCAGGGCGGCTACGGATACTTCGCCTTTGCGACCGCCGGGCTTAAATCGCCCTGCAACGCCTTCGGCAGGGGCAGGCTCGAGCATTGCTGGTGTACGTTGCGGGCGTAAAGCTTCCGCTGCTTCTGCTCGGCCTCCTTGGTGGCGGCTATGATCCCCAGCCCATAGGGGCCAAGGGCTGCGAATTCCCAACCCGGATGATGTTTTTCGCGAGCCTCGTAGTCCGAAGCCTGCGCCCGGGCCTGCTGGCATTCCGGCGACGCCCATTGCTGGTCCTGTTGCGAAAGCGACGCACCATAGTCGACCGGAGACGTCGCGCATCCTGCCACCATCGCGGTCAACGCGGACACTGCAATTCCCATCGCAATTCTCATCCGAAGCCCCTTCCCGTGAATCGCATCATCATAAATTCCGCATGACCGTAGCGAAATGGGCGGCGCCATCTATCTGGCAGCCCCCTCGCGGGTAAAGACGCTCCGTTTTGCGTGAGGCTTCCTATGCTTGGCGACGATGAGACTGCCGCTTTCGGCATGCCTTGCCGGCGCCTCCACGCCAATCACGTGTACGCGATGTCCAGCCCCTGCGCTTGCCATCGGCCCTGCTTCGGGGCGATCGTCTCGCGGCCAGATTCAAGTCGCATGCCGGGAACCAAATGACAGGCGAGACTGTTCAATTGTAACTTTGATACGCTGACGAGCCCGGCCGGGTAAGCGGCGACCTCCAGGAGCTCCCATCATGAAAATTTCGTCCGGATTTCGTTCAATCGCGGTTGCCGCCATCGCCACCGCCGGCATCGGCTTTGCCAGTGCCGCGCATGCCGACAGCGGCACGATCCGCTTCGCCGTCTACAAGGCGGCCTTCTTCGTCGGCGGCTCCGGCGGAAAAGGCACCTTCACATTCCATGGCAAGAGCTACCCGATCTCGATCGGCGCCGTGTCCGGAGGCCTGGCTTTCGGTGTTTCCAAGACATACTTCCGCGGCACCGTGCGCCACATCCGCCGCGCCCGCGACGTGACCGGGGTCTACGGAGCGGCCGGCGGCGGCGGCACGATCGGCAAGGGAGCCCAGGTGATCATCATGACCAACGACAAGGGCGCCCAACTCGAACTCACGGGCAAGCAGGTCGGTCTGCAGGTCAACGCAGACCTCAGCGGCATGGCGATCTCGTTCGACTAAGGCCGTCATTCCACACGGACGATATTCAAGGGGCGGTGCCGGCTTCGAGCCGACACCGCCCCTTCGTTCAGCTCCTCAAGCCCGGCGCTTCCTGGCCGGTCCGCTCGACATATTCCGTATAGCCGCCGCCATAGGTGTGGATGCCTTCGGGCGTCAGCTCCAGCACGCGGTTCGACAGCGCGGCCAGAAAATGTCGGTCGTGCGAGACGAACAGCATGGTGCCTTCATATTGCGACAGCGCCTCGATCAGCATCTGCTTGGTGGCGATGTCGAGGTGGTTGGTCGGCTCGTCCAGCACCAGCAAATTGGGCGGGTCGAACAGCATCAGCGCCATCACCAGCCGCGCCTTTTCGCCGCCTGAAAGCACGCGGCACTTCTTCTCGATCTCGTCCCCGGAAAAGCCGAAGCACCCGGCAAGGGCCCGCAGCGGCGCCTGGCCGGCCTGCGGAAACGCGTCCTCCAGCGTCTGGAACACGGTGCGCTCGCCTTCCAGCAGTTCCATGGCGTGCTGGGCGAAATAACCCATCTTGACGCTCGGACCCCGCGCCACCGTGCCATTGTCGGGTTCGGAAGCGCCGGCCACCAGCTTCAGCAGCGTCGACTTGCCGGCGCCGTTGACGCCCATGATGCACCAGCGCTCGCGGCGGCGGACCTGGAAGTCGAGCCCCTCATAGATGCTGCGGCTGCCATAGGCCTTGTGCACATTCTTCAATGTGACGACATCCTCGCCGCAGCGCGGCGCCGGCTGGAATTCGAAATTCACGATCTGGCGCCGCTTAGGCGGCTCGACGCGGTCGATCTTGTCGAGCTTCTTCACCCGGCTCTGCACCTGGGCGGCGTGCGAGGCGCGCGCCTTGAAGCGCTCGATGAAGGCGATCTCCTTGGCCAGCATCGCCTGCTGGCGCTCGAACTGCGCCTGCTGCTGCTTGTCGGCGATCGCCCGCTGCTGCTGGTAGAATTCGTAGTTGCCGGAATAGGCGGTCAGCGAACCGGCGTCGATCTCGACCACCTTGTTGACGATGCGGTTCATGAACTCGCGGTCGTGCGAGGTCATCAAGAGCGCGCCGTCATAGCCCTTCAGGAAGGATTCCAGCCAGATCAGGCTTTCCAGATCGAGATGGTTGGACGGCTCGTCGAGCAGCATGACATCAGGGCGCATGAGTAGGATGCGCGCCAGCGCCACGCGCATCTTCCAGCCGCCGGACAGTTTGCCGACATCGCCGTCCATCATCTCCTGGCTGAAGCCGAGGCCATCGAGCACCTCGCGCGCGCGGCCGTCCAGCGCATAACCGTCGAGCTCCTCGAAGCGGTGCTGCGCCTCGCCGTATTTCTCGATGATCTCGTCCATCTGGTCGGCCTGGTCGGGATCGGCCATGGCCGCCTCGAGTGCCGCCATCTCGGCCGCGACTTCACTGACCGGTCCGGCGCCGTTCATCACTTCGGCCACAGCGCTATGGCCCTCCATGTCGCCGACATCCTGGCTGAAATAGCCGATGGTGACGCCGCGATCGACCTGCACCTGGCCCTCGTCTGGCTGCTCCTGGCCGGTGATCATGCGAAACAGCGTCGTCTTGCCGGCGCCGTTGGGCCCGACGAGGCCGACCTTCTCGCCCTTCTGCAGCGCCGCCGACGCCTCGATGAAGACAAGCTGACGGCCGTTCTGCTTGCTGATGCTTTCAAGTCTGATCATGCGGTTTCCGGGGAATTGGAACTTGGGAGGATTTTCCCCGGGGCCATACGCGATGGCGAGCGCCAGAGGAAGAGGCACAAGCGCCGCAGCGGGCGCTACCCTCTTCCTTCTCCCCTTGTGGGAGAAGGTGTCGCCGAAGGCGACGGATGAGGGGTGCTCCAGCTTGGCACCGACGGCGATCCTTCGCACACCCCTCTGCCCTGCCGGGCATCTCCCCCACGAGGGGGGAGATTGGCAGCTTCACCCCCAGACACATTCCGGAAACAAGATTCAACAGTCCGGAAAAACTGGCGAAAAAATCGCCTGTCATAACCATCCCCGCGGCGGCCGAAGCGGGTCGCCACACAACGCCAAAGGGATGGTCCCGAAAAATGCAACGACGTTCGACCGGATGGATGGGTGCCCTGACAGGCATTTCGCTCGCCATGCTTGCGGTCGCGCAGTCGGGTGCGGAAGCGGCGGTTACCCGTAGCGAATATTGCAGCCGGCTCAGTCTTCAACTCGACGAGGCCATCGAAACCAAAGCCGACCCCGGTGCCAATGCGACAGAGATCGCCGAGGCAACGGCACTCCAGAACAAGGCGAACCGGTTTTGTGCCCAGCGCAAGCAGGCACAAGGCATCCGGACCTTGGCCAACGCCTTGAAACTTCTCGGCGTGACACCGGTCGATCTGAACCAGTGACAGCAACCCTTGAAGGAAAGCCTATCATGAATAAGCCCCTCCTCTCCGCGCTCGGCCTGGCCATTGCCCTCGGCCTCGCCATGCCGGTTATCGGCGCCAGCACGGCCAATGCGGCCGCGACCACCACGGCGGTGTCGAGCGCTGCGCCGGCGGCGTCCGCTGCCGTCAGCAAACCGGCCCACGTCAAGAAGCAACGCAAGCATATCAAGAAGCACCGCAAGCATGTGAAGAAGCACGTCCACAGGCACATGGGCAAGAAGCACACCCACAAGAAGCACGGCTACAAGCACGCCAAGGCGGCTTGATCGTCTCTCTTTCTGACTTCCTCCCGGGAGAAGGCCGCCGCTCGGCAACGAGGGCGGCTTTTTCTTGCGCGCCGCATCGCGGACCCCCTCGTCGGGCTCCTTCTCGCCCGGATACGGCAGCGCGATGGCACCCAGCGGCAGCGGGTCAACTCGACTCCTGGCGCTGCCGCCGCTAACAGTCGCTGCCGATTGACGCGAAGCGGGACAACAGCCTGGGATGCTCGACCTTGATCTGCTGGCGCTGGGCGGGCTGCTGCTGACGCCCGGGCCAACCAACATCCTTCTGGCTTTTTCGGCCGTTTCGTCCGGGGCACGGCGCACGGTGCCGATGCTGGCCGCGGTCGTGCTTGCCTACATGGCGATCATCCTGGCGGTTGCGGCACTTGCCGCCCTGATCCCGGCGGGCAACCAGGTCGGATTGCGGACCGGCGTAAGAATCTGTGCGGTGGTGTGGCTGCTCTGGCTCGCCTACGGCGTCTGGACCACGAAGGACGACGGCGTCGAGGTTCGGCTGGTCACGGTGAGGCAGGTCTTCGTCACCACGCTGATCAATCCCAAGGCGATGATCGTCGCGCTGCTGGTCCAGAGCGAAGGCATGACAGCCCAGTTTCTGGCCACCATCGCCGCGCTGGTCGCTCTTGCCGGAGCGGCCTGGATCGTCGTTGGTCTGGTGGTCCGCCGCAGCGGTTCAACCCTGCTCAGCCAGCGGTCACTGCGCCGAGCCAGCGCCATCTGCCTTGCCGGCTTCGGCATCATCCTCGCCGGCAGCAGCCTGTAGCGCCGCCTTGGACCGGCGCCGGATGCTCGATGCCCGGCGCAGGAATCGGGTGGCGAGTGGCGAGGCCGCATGCGAACGCTATCCCCACCACGGCGGAAGGACGGGCCATGCTCACGCTCCATGATTATTTGCCATCGCAGAATGGCTGGAAGGTCCGGGTCCTGCTCGGGCTGCTCGACATCCCGTACGACAGTCGCATCGTCTCGATCTTCGAGGGCGAAAGCCATACTGATGCCTTCCTTGAACTCAATCCGGCCGGTGCGGTCCCCGTGCTTCAGCTCGAAGACGGGAGCGCCATCGCCGAATCCAATGCGATCCTCACCTACCTCGCTGAAGGGACGCCCTTTTTGCCGGCGGACCGCTATCGGCGCGCAAAGGTCATGCAGTGGCTGTTCTTCGAACAATACAATGTCGAGCCGGTCATCGGCTCGCTGCGCTTTTGGACGCTGACCGGACGGCTCGAGCGCAACCAGGGCATGGTTGCGGGCAAGCGCGAATCCGGCGCCCGCACACTCGCCGCCCTGGATCGCAGCCTCGGCGATGCGCCGTTTCTCATCGGCAACGACTTCACGATCGCCGATATCGCCGTCTATGCCTACAGCCATCGCGCCGAGGATTGCGGCTTCCGTCTCTCGGACTACCCGGCATTCGTTGCGTGGGCTGGCCGCGTGCGCGACGCCATCGGTCCCGGTTACCCGGTGCACCCATACAGCATCGATCCGCACTCGGGCGCCTGAAAGGCCCTATTTCTTGCCCTGCGGATGGATCGTCTCGCCGCGCTTCAGCATCGCGACGAAGGTCTCGATCTTCTTCTTGCGGCCGGCCTCGGTTTTCATGTTGTGGGTGCGGAAGGCGAGCGCGAAGCGGTTCTGCGCGCTGAGTTTTTCGAGCATCTCCTTTGCCGCCGGCTCGGCGTCGATCGCCGCTTGCAGATCATCGGGGATCTTCATCTCCTTGCCGCTGCGATAGGCGCGCGCCCAGCGCCCGTCCGCCTTGGCCGCCTCGACCTCTCGCAGCCCATGCTCGGTCATGCGGCCCTCCGCGACCAGCCGCGCGACATTGTCGATGTTGATCTGGCTCCAGATGCTCTTTTTGCCGCGCGGCGTGTAGCGCTGCAGGAAACTCTTGTCGTCGAGCCCCTTGCGCACCGCATCGATCCAGCCGAAGCACAGCACGACATCGATGGCTTCCCTGGGCGTGATCGACTTCAGCCCCGACCCCACCTTGTGCACCTTGATCCACACTTCGGTTTCGGTGGCGTGGTGTTTGCCGAGCCAGGCATGGAAGCTGGCAGGGTCCGGGAATTCCCTGATCTTGTCCGGGTCGACCTTGACGGGCGCCATCAGCCGGCCTGCCCGTTCAGTGCTGTTGCCGCTCGGATCACGTTGTCTCCTGCTTTCTCTGTCGCTTCCGCCGCCAGAATCGCGGCCATCATCATCGGCCGGCATCTTGGCATGGGTCCCTGTCAGTTTGCGTCAGCAAACTTGTCGGCGCGTACGGCGTTCCTTCGCGCCCCCCTCTGTCCTGCCGGACAGAGGGGGGCGCTCAAGCGCAACTTGGCCAAGCTTCCATCCCGCACGGTACCGCCATCGGCATCTCCGATAACACCATCGGTTTCTTCCGTTTCCGCTTGCTGCACCGTCCTGCCAATCCCTGCCTTGTCCATCCAAACAGAGGCAGAGCGGATATGAACATCTCGAACCAGAAAATCCTGATCGTTGGCGGCGGCTCCGGCATGGGTCTGGCGCTGGCCAGGCGCTGCGTGGAGGCCGGTGCAAAGACCATCATCGCCGGACGCGGCGAGGACAGGCTGCAACAGGCGCGCGAGGCGCTTGGCAATCCCGCTGGCCTGGAGGTAACCGCTATCGACATCACCCGCGAGGACGAGGTCGCAGCACTTTTCGCGCGGATCGGCGGGCTCGACCACATCGTCAGCACCGCCGCCGACATCGACGGCGCCTACCAGTTGCTGCCGGCGCTTGAACTCAAGGCGGCGCAACGCGTGGTCGAGAGCAAGCTCTACGGCCCGCTGCTTCTCGCCAAGCACGGCGCGCCACGGCTTGCGGCAAACGGCTCGATGACCTTCGTCTCCGGCATCGCCGCCTACCGGCCGGCCGCGCGCGGGTCGGTGGTCGCCGCCGTCAATGCGGCGCTCGAAGGGCTGGTGCGGGCGCTGGCAGTGGAGCTGGCGCCGATCCGCGTCAACGCCGTCTCGCCCGGCTGGGTCGACACCACGATCTGGGCGCAGGTTGCCGGCGACAGGAAAGACGAGACGCTTGGTGCGATGGCCGAGCGGCTGCCGGTCGGCCGGATCGGCCAACCCGATGATATCGCCGACGCCATCTTCTTCCTGATCGGCAACGGGTTCACGACGGGAACGACCCTGCATGTCGAAGGCGGGCATCGCCTGGTTTAGGCGGCGACGGCTTTCCGTCAGGAGTTGTTTGGAAACAAGGCTTTGGAACGACTGGTCGATTCAAGTCCTGAACTCGCCTCGGAGCGTGAAGGCACCGGCGCCAGCGTCTCGCGCACGGCGGCGAGCAATTGCCTGAGCGCCGGCGGCTGAACGCGCCGGCGCCGCCAGATCATCGTCAGCGGCGCCGTCTGTGCCTGGCCGGGCCACGGCAGTTCGACGATGTCGCCCCGCGCGAGCGCGTCGGTGACGGCAAGGCGTGGAACGAGGCCCAGCCCCGCGCCGGCGGCCACCAGCCGCGCGATAGTGCCGATGCTGCCGACTTCGGCGGCAAGTTCTGGCGCGGCAACACCCGCCTCGGCAAAGGCGGTGTCGAACATGTGCCGGTAGATGCATCCGGGCTCGGTCGCCACGAAGCGCAGTGTGGCAAGCGCGGCAAGGCCGCCTGGCACGGTGCCCTGCCCCGCGGCCGCGACCAGTACCAGCGGTTCGGCCACGATCGTGCGCCTGGCGAGGCGTTCATCGGACACGCCCTTCGCAAAGCCGCGACGGTCGAAGCAGAACGCGACATCGACGTCGCCGTCCTCGAGCTGGCGCAGCAGCGTACCGCTGTCGGTCACTTTCATCCGGACAGGGATGTCGGGATGGCTGGCCTGGAACCCTGGCAGCCAGGGCGCCAGCCGAGCCGAGGCGATCGTCTCCAGCGCGCCGATGGTCAGCACTCCCATCGTCTGCCCGGCCGCCGCCTGCACGGCAGCGCGCGCCTCGCCATCCAGCCGCAGCAGGTCTTCGGCGATAGGCTTCAGCGCCCGACCCGCCGGCGTCAGCTCCAACCCCGTTTTCGCGCGGGTGAACAGCGCCGCGCCAAGCTCGGCCTCGAGCACCTGGATCTGATCGCTGACGCTTGACTGGGCAAGGTGCACCGCCTCGGCGGCGCGAGTGATGTTGCGGCTTCGCGCCACCGCCAGAAAGGTCTTGAGCAGTCTTGGATGCATCGTCGGGTCGACGCACCTACTGCAGCTGCGGCTTTTTCAGGAAACTGCCGCGGTCGGCCGACTTGACGCGCAGCCAGGTTTCGCGGCCGTCGCGCACCACCCGCATCGGGATCTCGGCGCCGGCCGAGCCGCTCTCCCACAGTTTGCGATAGAAATCGGCGAGCCCATCGACCGCGCCGTCGCGGACCTCGGAAATGACGTCGCCCTGGCGCAGACCGGCCTTGGCCGCCGGGCCGCCCTCGGTCACGCTCATCACCACCACCCTGCCATCGCTTTCGGCCGAGAGGGCGCCGAGCCACGGGCGCGGCGGCTTGGCCACCTGGCCGCGCGTCAGGAGATCGTCGAGGATGGGCGGCAACAGATCGATCGGCACGACCATGTTTATATCGGCCACTTCGCCGTTGCGGCTCATCTGCAAGCGCAGCGAACCGATGCCGAGCAGCGAACCATCGGCGCCGAACAGCCCGGCACCGCCCCAGGATGGGTGCGCCGGTGCTATGAAGATCGCCTCGTCGAGCAGATACTCCCAGTAGCCGGCGAATTCCTGCTTGGTGACGATCCTGGACTGGACCGAGCGGCCGACACCGTCGGCAAGCACGACGGCGTCGCCGACCTTGGCCTTGCCGGCATCGCCCAGCGCCACCGCCGGCAAACCGAGCGGCGCCAGCGCCTGCACCAGGCCGAAGCCCGATTCCTGGTCGTAGGCCAGCGCGTGAGCGGGGATGACGCGGCCGTCCTGGCTGGTCAGCCAGACTTCCTCCGCTTCGGTGATGAGATAGCCGATGGTCAGTACCAGCCCGTCGTCACGAATGACGACGCCGCTGCCTTCCCTGAGCGTGCCGAGCGCTCCGGCCGTGAACGCATCATCGGGAACGGTGGCCCGCACGGCCACGACCGAGCGCGGATTGGGAGTGATGGTCATGCTGTCATTCCTGGTACGTGGTATTCTTATAGGTATGCCACGCCGGAGATGGTGCAAGGGGTGGCAGTTATCCCTTCTCCCCCTGTGGGGCCCGAAGGACGGGCGAGGCGCGTGACTCGCCCAAGGCGGTGGATCGGCGCGGTAGCGCCGAGACGGACGAGGAGTGTTGGACGGACTGAGGCTGGTGTCCTCTGGAACACCCCTCATCCGTCGCCTTCGGCGACACCTTCTCCCCCCTGGGGGAGAAGGGAAAGCGGCGCCCGGTAAACAATAGTTCAACACAAGTTGAACTTTCTCGTTTGCAGCCCTAGCTGTAGATGGACCGCCCTTCCTTTCCACAAGCCCCCAAGACACGAGGCCCCAGATGACTGACTACACCCCGCCGAAAGTATGGACCTGGAACAAGGCGAATGGCGGCGCCTTCGCTAGCATCAACCGGCCAATCGCCGGGCCGACGCATGAGAAGGAACTGCCTATCGGCAAGCACCCGCTGCAGCTTTATTCGCTGGCGACGCCGAACGGCGTCAAGGTCACGGTCATGCTCGAGGAACTGCTGGCGCGCGGCCACAAGGGCGCCGAATACGATGCCTGGCTGATCAGGATCAACGATGGCGACCAGTTCGGCAGCGGCTTCGTCGAGGTCAACCCAAACTCCAAGATCCCCGCTCTGATGGACCGCAGCGGCAAGACGCCGATCCGCGTCTTCGAATCCGGCTCGATCCTTGTTTATCTCGCCGAAAAGTTCGGCGAGTTCCTGCCAACCGAACAGCCGGCCCGCGCCGAAGTCCTGTCCTGGCTGTTCTGGCAGATGGGCTCGGCGCCGTATCTCGGCGGCGGCTTCGGCCATTTCTACGCCTATGCGCCGGAAAAGTTCGAATATGCCATCGACCGCTTCTCGATGGAGGTGAAGCGCCAGATGGACGTGCTCGACCGTCGCCTCGCCGAAACCGAATATCTCGGGGGCAAGGACTACACCATCGCCGATATGGCGGTGTGGCCCTGGTATGGCGGGCTGGCGCTCGGCCGCATGTACAATGATGCCGGCGAGTTCCTGTCCGTGCAGGACTACAAGCACGTGCAGCGCTGGGCGCGAGCGATCGACGCTCGCCCGGCAGTCAAGCGCGGCCGCATGGTCAACCGCGCCTTTGGCGAACCGGCCCTGCAACTGCACGAGCGCCACGACGCCAGCGACTTCGACACGAACACGCAGGACAAGCTGGCGGCCGAGTGAGCTGAGCCGAAAACGCGCCAACCTCCCTCCTCCCATGCAGGGCAATCGCATATAGGAGGCCGGGGGGCTTTCGCTCTGCGATCTACCCCCACCCCTACCTCTCCCCACAAGAGGGAGGGAGACTTCCGTCGGTGCTGACATCGACAGATTGCAGACGTTTTGACGCCGAGGAAGCCCGCGCGGCAGCATTCCCTCCCCCTTGTGGGGAGGTTTTGGGGTAGGGGTCTATCTTCGTAAGAATCCATATGCGATCGCTCCTCCCCCGTGGGGGCGGTTGGCCGCTTCAGCCCACCCGTTCCTTGTCGACGGCCGACATCCACAGCTGGTCGATGTCGGCAAGGAATGTCTCGTCGATCTCGTCGAGATGGTTCCAGTACATGCCGTCCTCGTAGAAATAGCCGAGGTCCTTCTCGATCTCCTCGGCCTTTTCGGCCTGGTCGAGCCGGATGGTGCCGAGGATTTCCGCCCTCATTTCGGCAATCCGCGCCAGCGAAAGGCCGCCGAGCGCGTCGAAGGACAGCCTGGGAAAAACCAGCCGGCTGCGCGGCAGGTCGGACAGATTGATGCACAGGCAGCCATGCTGCAGCCCCTGCACAAGCAGGCGCGCCGACTTGGCCTCGAGGTTGCGCAAGGTAACGTCGTCGCGCAAGGGATCGGGACGGCCGATGCCATAGAAATGCGTCTTGCCCGGCCGATCGTAGATCATGTCGCAGCCCAGGAATGCCAGCACGTCGGGCTTCTGGCTGTGAATGGTCCAATAGGCGGCGGTCAGCGCCATCGTTGCGCCGGCATAGACGAAGCCACCGAAGGCGTTCTGCGCCGGAACATACTGCGTGGCGCTGAATATTTGAGCCTGCCGTAAACTTGCGTCGTGGGGCAGCCGGTCCGACGGGAAATCGCCGGCATGGACGAGGAAATCCCAGTCGGGGCGCACGCGCCAAGCATTGTTGATGGCGACGATCCGGCTGAAGGCCTGCTTCGGCCAGGGCTCGCAACGCACCGCGTCGGGCGCGCTGCCAAGCAGGAGCATGATGCGGGGCGCGTCGTCGCGAACACTCATCTCGACAGGCTGGATGGTCATCGAAGGGCTTTCAGGTCTTCCGCCGAAAAGGCCGGCCGCGAAAGCCGGCGCACGAATGTCCCGCACGGCCGCACCCTGCACCCTGGCATTCCGGTTTTCCAGCCCAAAGCATGAGGTCGATCGCGCGGCGATCGATGCGCCCGCCCCGGCCGCCAAGCGCGGCGGCACGGTTCCAACCGTGCCTTCGGCGACCCGGTCATCCAGATGCGTCAGGGGCCACGACGCCGACGACTGCGAAGCGACGATGCTGGCGGCCGCCGCCGAATAGACCACGGAAAGGCTGGCCCTAAAACGAAAGCCCGCCACCGACGCGAAGTCGTGACGGGCTTTTCCCAAGGCAAGCCTGGCATGGAAGCGGGGAACTTCCCGCCCCCGCGTCAAGCCATCAATCAGTTCAGGACTTCGACGATCTGATGGGTCTCGGGATCCACCAGGACAGTCTGGTCGTTGATGACGGCGACGCGGTACTTGACGTTGGGCACCTCGCGCAATTCAACCGTGTCCGGTACCGGCGAGCCGAGCTTGAGCTCCACGCCCAAAAGGTTCACCGACGCCAGCGGCTGCTTCTTGACGTATTCGCGAACGACCGTCTCCTGCTCCGGCTGGACGACAACGACGTCTTGCGCCACCGCTGCGCCAATGCCGCTCATCAGAAGGATCGCGGCCGCTGCACTCGAAAGATAATGTTTCATGATAATCTCCATAAGGGCTATCTGAAAAACCGCCCTGCATGAAAACTCGATCACAGCTCGGAGGTTCCATTTCGAATTGTGGAATAAATGTGTTGTTTAATCGAGCGTGGGACGATCCCTGTTGTTCTCGCCTTTGCGCGCAAGCGGAATATATGCTCTCAATTTCACGGATAAATATTCGCGATCCATCAACATAACTTGAGAAGATCACAAGGATTATCGCCTTGAAAGGGTGCCTCGGCACCAGCCGTTCAAAGCGAGGTCGATCTGTTCATTGCCTTGGAAGCAGCCAACGTGGCGCGCGCAATGTCGTTCCAGACAGCTTTTCCCGGAGTACGAAAAAGGCCCGCCCCGCCGGGAGCAGGGCGAGCCTTCAACGGCGCCCGGTGGAGGTGGCAGCCTCGCCGGTCGCGATCGAAAAACGCAAGGGTCGCGGCTTGGTTCCACCATCGCTGGCGCCAGTCTGCGCCTACATGAAATGCGGTCTGGTCCGCATGCAACCATGTGATCTCGATGACGTTGTGGCAAAAATCTCCCAGCAAGGATGACGATCAGATGGCTCCTCGACCCCCAGTGACCAGGCATCCCTTCACGCTGATGTTTGTCGTGATCGCGCTGATGGCGCCGTTTGCCGGCCTTGCCTGGCGCGCGCGCGAGTGGATGGGCTGGTAGGATCGCGCTTGCAGGCATGAGCGCCGCTCACCAGCGCACTCGATGGTCTCCGATGACAAGCCTTTGATCGCGAGGCCCGGCGGCTGTGGTGGTGGCTGCTAATTCACCGTCGAGGCGTTGCCATGTCTACCCGTCTGACGCGCCAGGAAACGCTGCCAAGGCCGGCTCGACGAAACGTGAGCGACGGCTGGAAATTGCCGGCCCTTTCCCACAAGATGCGCGGGCATCGGGGAAGGGCTTGAGATGTGCAACCTCTACAACCTCACCACCAGCCAGGAGGCGATCCGCCAGTGGACGCGCGCGCTGCGCGACATCCTGGGCAACCTCGAACCCTCGGTCGATATCTATCCCAACCAACCCGGCCCGGTCGCGCGCAACGCACCGGACGGGCAGCGCGAACTGGCCAACCTTCTGTGGGGCATGCCGACGCCGATCGAGCGGGTGAAGGGCAAGGCCGACTATGGCACCACCAACATCCGCAACCCGCAATATGGCCACTGGCAGCAATATGTCGGCATCGAGAACCGCTGCTTGGTGCCGGTGACCAGCTTCGCCGAGCCCTCGCCGACACCCGGTGACAAGGACCCCGAGACCGGTATCCAGCGCAATGTCTGGTTCGCCTTGAACAAGGATAAGCCGCTGTTCTTCTTCGCTGGCCTGTGGACGCGCTGGCAAGGCGTGCGCAAGGTCAAGGACGGCCCGGGCGACTTCGAGCTCTACGGCTTCCTGACCACGAAGCCCAACGCGCTGATCGCGCCGATCCACGAAAAGGCCATGCCGGTCATCCTGACCACGCCGGAGGAAACCGAGACCTGGCTGACCGCGCCGTGGTCGCAGGCAAGGCACCTGCAGCGCACCGCGCCCGACGACGCGCTGGTGATTGTCGACAAGCCCGCCACGCAGATCAAGTTCCCGCCGCAGGCTCCGCCGCCACCCGTGCAGGGTTCGCTGTTTTAACCCCTCGCCTTCTGCAGCACCCAGATATAGCCCTTCGGCGGATGATCCTGGTCGATGAACTGGGTCTTCACCGTCGCATCCTTGCGGCTGCAGCGCTTGCAGCGGAAGCGGATGGCTTCCAGCGGTTTGTTCCAGCCCACCACCTTGGCCACGTCATTGGCCCGGAAGCGGCCGACATGCCAGCAATGGCCGCACTCGACGACAAGCAGCATGTTGGCCTTGGCGGCCCGACCGACGCTGTCCATTGGTCCGGCCATGGCTCATTTCCGGGTGGAATAATCCTCGGGCAGCGGCAGCAGGCCGAGCCACGCCGTGCGGAAATCGGGCTCCTTTTCCGCGACTATTCCCATCACCGCATGCAGCTTGTCGGTCAGCCCCGACAGGTGCCAGAACAGCTCGCCATTGGCCTTTAGGTTCAACTGCGCCGCAAGCACCGTGGTGCGCAGGCGCAGCGCATCCCGCAGGATCGCCTCCGCATCGCTTGCAAACAATCTGTCATAGCGGCTCTTCCGTCTGCCCATCGCGGCTCTCCTCGGCTTGCGAGCAACCGCCCCACCTCCTGACAAATAGGAACGCATTCCTCGCCAAGTCAATTCGCGCTTGACAGTTTTGTTCCGTTTTTGTTCACTATCCCTACTAGGACACCAGGAGGTGCCGAAATGGCCCACATCGCAACGCTGGACAGCCGCCAGGAAGCCGCCCTTCAGGCCGTCGCCGACAAATTCATCGCCCAGCACAAGGGCGACGCGGTGAAGGCGCTGAAGGAGATGATCGTGCTGAACGGGCATCTGCAGGAAAGGCTGGATGCGGCGGAGGGTGGACGGAGAGCCGGAGGGCGCGGACTGGCCGGCGAAATGTGAGGCCGTGGACCACCGTCATGCCAACGGGCTAGCCGCAGTAACGGCGTGCTGTCGGTCATTTCGGAATTTGTAGCTGGACCTTGCCGACGACACCATTTTCCGAGCCGCGATTGTTGGTGAAGACGCTTCGCCGGCTATGTTTTTGCCCGGTCGTCGCCCTCGATACAGAACATCATTATATCAGTTTTGACTAAAATAATGGAACGTCCAATGCACATTGCCGGAACCGAACAGGGCCCTCGGACCTTTGCGGCCGGCACCTAAGACCTTGGTCCTATACGAAACCGCAATGGCCCGATGGGACTGGATTGGAGCCGGCCAAGGGAACATTCGGCCACGCTTGCCGTTTGATGCGAGGTCTCCGGCACCGCCGGATCCGTGTGGGAGGAAAGCGCGATGCCCTATCGATCCACCATCGTCAAGACAGGCCACGGCCCGGGCACGGCGATCGCCGTGCTGATGGTGGGATTGATGGCGGTGGGCATCGTGTTCCTTGTTCTGGGCGGCTCGCTCTACCTGAACGAGCAGCCATCGGATCAACGAGCGCTGTCTTCCCCACCCGCCCGATCGTTTCAGGCGGCCGACCGCAGGGCGGCGAACTGAACATGGGCGGCGGAACATTTAGCCCTCTTTCGAATTAACATGAGCAAATGCTAATAACGGAGGATATCCACTGTGAAAAACTTCATTCTCTCGGCCCTTGTCGCCATCTCCGTCGTGTCCCCCGTGATCGTGGCCCCGGCGCAGGCCGCCAGCCTCGTCATCACGACCGACAATGGCAATATGGGCCGGCACCACTGGCGCGACAATCGCTGGCGCGATCATCACTGGCGCAAGCATCACAACCGCCATTGCTTCGTGAAGGTGAGGAAGCATTGGCGCCACCATCACTGGGTCATCGAGAAGGTGCGCGTCTGCGAACTGCGCCGCTACTGAGCGATGCCGAAACCGCCGCCGCCCAGGGCCCATCGCAGAATTCGTCCGAACGCAACAACCCTGGCAACGGCCGCCGTCTGGAGCGCGGCGGTCGTCATGCTGGTGCTGATGGTGGCGGGAGCGGCCGGCTTCTGAGAGCCAAGGCCCGACGGCCTTTATCCCCAGGAGAGGTTTGAAGCCGCCTTGCATTAAACATTAGAGATTGCGAATATAAAAACAGCCGGCGACCGCCAGAAGCCGGCTGGGCCCGGCGTGCCGCCCTTTGCACCTGGCCGCCGGGCCATTTTTCCTTTGCCGTTCGCCCTCGCGCCGGCGATGCGGCGGATGTCAACGCGCCGCCATCCCGGGCACGCCTCGTGGGACCGACGCGGCTTGCATATTTTCGGCCCGCCTATTCCGCTTTCGCGGAAGTTTCTTTCGGCGGGCGATGTGCGATGCTGTTGTTGCGGCGAGGAGCCGCCCTGGTCGACGCGGGCGCCGAGCTCACCCCAACAATGCGCCCCCCCGTCCGTGTCGACCACGGCAGGAGCGCTTGGCGCTATCATCCTGCCCCCTGGCTTCAGCCGCCGACCAGCGCCTTCGTCGTCACCAGATCGACGCCGCCCTCCGCGAAGCTGGCATTGTGGCGCGTGATGATCTGCGGCGCGCTCTCGCTGGCGCTGTCCAGCGTGCTATGGGCATCCGAAACCACGGTCACGCCGAGCCCTCTGGCCAGCGCCCCCTTGACGGTCGCCGCCACGCAAAAATCGGTCTGCGCGCCGACGAGCACGACCGCGCCGGCGCCTTGCCCGGCCACCCAGTCGGCAAAAGCGGGATTGCTGAAGGCATCGCGCACGGATTTGGCAAAGGTCGGCTCACCCTCGGCCTGGCCAAGCGCGGGCCACACCGGCCAGCCCGGTTCGCCCGGCGCCAGCGGGTCGCCCGCCGGTCCGTCATGCCTGATGAAAGCGACCTTGCGCCCACCGCGCCGCGCCCAGTCGATCACCGCCCGCGTGCGCTCGACGATACCCGGCGCATCATGGATCGGCGGCTCGTGCACGCCGTCGAACATGCCGGTCTGGAGATCGATGACGACAAGCGGCGCGATGGCGGAAGGTGTGTTTGCGGACATGACTGCGAAGATAGCGTTGGGGGTTGGTGGGTCAAGGATGCGCCCGCCGACCCAGGCTTTCGATCCATATTCGCACCAAAATAAAGAGATAGAGTGGTCGCGCTTCCGTGAAACGATGGACCGCCTCAGGCGTTTCGGGGGTCCGGTTTGCACTCCGCGACCGCCTTTGTGGCGTTGATCAGCCGGTTGCGCACTTCGGATGGCTGCCTCAGGTTCTCCCAGTAGGCGCCGGCGCCTTTCATCTCGTGACCAGCGCCGCCGCCGATCATGCCGTCCGCCCTGACAAGCATCGTCACGACCTTGATACCGCAGGCGAGGTTTCGGTCAGGATCGGTGATGTCGACCTCCGACTTGAAACCGCATCTGTATCTCCCCTCGTCGGCCAACGAGAGCTGCAGCAGCCCGATGGAGTACTGGTCCTGGTCCGCTTCCCAAAAGGCAGCCGCGCTGTTGTTGACGGATTCCGCGCCGGCCAGGTTGGCAATCAACGTGCGCCAGAAAACCGCGCGCCCTTGCCTGCCTTGCAGCATATAGCCCGGACAAAAGATGCCGACGTCGGATGGTTCGAGGGCGGTCAACGGCTGATCGGCATCGATCAGCGCCGTCACCTTGCGGGTGACGGTCTTGTTGTCGAATTGCTTTTCCAGCGCGCCTTGCGCATGGAGGCATTTCCTGGCGAATGCCTGTGCCTGGGCCTGGGTCGTATGGCCTCGGGCATGCCATTGCGCGGTGCAGGATTGCCGGGCCTCGGCCGGAGGAGCCGTGGGCACGGCGCTTTCAATGATGCGCGGATTCGCGCAGCCCTCGATCAGGCACGCCAGGGCGCCAAACACCCCAATCGCCTGCAGCAGCCTCGAACGCAATCGAGCACTCAGCGAAGCCGACCCATACACAACAAAACCCCTCCCGAGCATTACTCACACAGCTTGCTCAGCCTTGTCGACCCAACTTGGCAGACTAGTGCCGCTCTGTCATCCGATACTACCGCTCATGACGCAGGCATTGCTCATCCCGGCGCCCCGGCAAACAGCACCACGCCGTCGCCGCCGGTGGTCGGCCAGTCGCGGATGGTGCGGTCGTAGCCGCCGGTCAGCACCGTGCCGTCGGCGGCGAAGGCCACCGCGTAGATCGGGCCGGTCTGGCTGTCGAACATGGCGATCTGGTTGCCGGTTTCCATGTCCCACAGCCGTGCGGTGCCGTCGAGCGAGCCTGACAGCAGGCGCCTGCCGTCGGCCGACAGCGCCAGCGTGTAGACCGTGCCCTCGTGGCCCTCGAAGCGCTTCACCTCGCGGCCGCTGTCGAGATCCCAGACCTTGATCGTCAGGTCGCCGCTGCCGGTGATCAGATGATGCCCGTCGGCGGTGAACACGGCGCCATAGGTGCCCTGCTCGTGGCCGTGCCAGCTGCGCAATTGCTTGCCGCTCTCGATATCCCAGAGTTTCAGCGTGCCGTCGATGCTGCCCGAGACCGCGCGGCTGCCGTCGGGCGAGACGGCCACCGCGCTGATCGACCAGTCATGCCCGGTCAGGACATGCAGCACGGCGTTGTTGACGAGGTCCCAGACGATGACGTTGCCGGTATCGTGTCCGCTGACGGCGCGCTTGCCGTCCGGCGTGATGGCGAGCTTGTTGACGCCACCATTGCCGCCGGACTGGAAGACATGCAGCACCGCGCCGTCGGAAAGCTGGCGCAACACGATCTCGCCATCGTCACCCCCCGTCAGCGCGCGCAGGCCGTCGGGCATGTAGAGCGCGGTGCGCGCCATGTCCTTGTGGACGCCGAGGTTGCGGATCAGATGCTTGCCGCCGATGTCCCACAGCTTGATCACATGGTCGGTGCTGGCGCTGAGGATCGAGCGCCCGTCGGGCGCCACCGATAGCCAGACGACGGCGTCACGATGGCCGTCGGGCAGTGTCGGAGCAGCGGGCGGCGGTGGCGGCAAGGGCGCCACGGTGGGCGGCGGAATGACCGCGACGTCGGGAGGTGTTGGGGCAGCTGGCGGCGTCGGGACGACGGGCACCGGTTCCGCCGCCGGGTTGGCGGCCTCCGGCGGCGGAGCGGGCGGTGCAGCAGGCGCGGGTGGCGACGCTGGCTCGGCAACTGGCGGCGGGTTTGGTGGCGGGGCTATCGGCTCCGGTGCCGGTGGCGCGCTGGCGACATCCTGCCCCTTGGGCTCACTGCCCTTCGGTTCAGGGGTTTTTGGTTCGTTGGCCTTGGGTTGGCTTGGCGAGGCCACCTCGCCGCCCGGGCCCTGCACCCGCCACAGGACCTGATCGGCCAGCAGCGTCAGCACGGCAATCACCGGCAGAACAAGGAAGGCGCGCCGCAAGCCCGGACGGCCCTTGGGATCGATCTCGGCGTTGCGGCCAAAGAGTGGCGTCCCGGTGGGGCGGCTGGGCCGGCCGGGCAGCAGCCCGGCCCAGAACAACAAGGCGCCAAGCAGGCAGAGCGCGCCCACCGCCAGGAACACCACCGGCAACAGCGTGGCCGGACCATGCAGCATACGGACCATCCCGCTCCAGGCGAAATCCCTGCCGCCCAGGAGCAGGTAGGCGCGAACCAGGCAAGCCAGGGCGGCCGCCAGCAGGGGAAGCGCAAACAGCCGCTCAGCCAACCTGTCCATCGCGCCCCCTCGCTGCCGCCTGCACCGCCCGCTCGGCTCATCACGAGCCCTGCCCCGCCGCACGGTTCAGGACCCGAGATTACCAGCACCAGGCAGCCAGCGCAAAATTACATCCGCGCCGAACCCACACCCTGTCGTGCGGCAGGTGCGCAAGCATGGAGAAATTGTGCCAGATCAATGAAGCATCCCGCGACCGTGGCTAGGGTCAGGCAGGTTGGAGGTTCCCTGATGCTGCCGTTCACCAGTGACCAGTTTCTTGCCAATCTGGTTGCCTACAATGAAGCGATCTGGCCAATGCAACCGGTGGCGTTTGCTTGCGGCGCCCTCGCCGTGGTCCTGCTTCTCTGGCGGCCACGAATGGCGGATCGCCTGGTCGCGGTCATCCTGGCGGTCATGTGGCTGTGGACCGGCATCGTATATCACTGGCTCTATTTCACCGAGATCAACAAGGCCGCGTTGATCTTTGGAGCCATGTTCGTCACCCAGGGAGCCTTGCTGGTCTATTGCGGCGTCTTCAGGAGACAGCTGCGTTTCGGCCGGGATTTCGGGCTTGCCGTGAGTGTGGGGATCGCCTTTGTCGCCTACGCGACCATCCTTTATCCTCTTCTCGGCATCTGGATGGGTCACCCCTATCCGGAAATGCCCGCGTTCGGTGTCACCCCCTGTCCGGTGACGATCTTCACTTTCGGATTCTTGCTCCTCGCCAAGCCACCCCTGCCTTGGTGGCTGCTTGTGATCCCGTTCATCTGGTCGTTGATTGGAGGAAGTGCTGCATTCCTTCTGGGTGTGCCGCAGGACTGGCTGCTGCTCGCCAGCGGCATCATTGCGGTTCCGTTGATAGCCCTCAGCCACAGCCATCCGTCGGGCGCGAAGATCACCGGCTAGCGATGCAGAGGTTTGCCTTCACCCGGTTTCACCAAGACCGGTGCATGGCCACAGGACCTGATCGGCCAGCAACGTCAGCACGGCAATCGCACAGCGCGGCGCGGTGAGCGCAAAACGCCATGCAGCCGCCCTCCGGTTGACAGCCAGCGAGGGTCTGACATGATGCTGGGTCACTACACCGGGGGATTCACGGCATGAAGAAAATCTACGAGCGGCCCGCTCTGGTCAAGAAGGGCAATCTGAAGGCGATCACGGCCGCGACCAACGGCCCGGTTGTGACTTCGAACCCAACACCGCAATAGGTCATCCCGTCAGCACCAAGTCGTCCAGCGCCATTTGCCAATAGTGTTTCGTCGAAAGGCGGACACGGGTCACGGCCTTGAGCATCGGAGCGTAATGCAGGGGCGTGAGCGCCGACAGCGCGACTTGGTCGCTGGCAACCAGCCGCTCGCCCAGCCAGCTTTCGACCAGCGCCGTCTCCCCTTCGGACTTCAGCCACGCGGCACTCAGCAGCACCGAGTGGAAACCGAACGGCGTCTCGCTCCAGAACTCGGCCGGATAGCCGCTGCTGGTATAAGCCACGTGGTCTCCCGAAACATTGCCGTTGACATAGCCTTCGCCACCCTTGGTGTGGTCCTGCGCCATGGCATTCAGGTTGCGCCATTCGAGCCCGGCATGGCCGGACGGAATCTTCCGGAACCCACGCCGGGTGATGTCATCGAAGCCGATCGTCCGCAGCGGCGCCTCGCTCGACAAGGTCTGCGGCGACAGTAGCCCGAGATCGGTCGGGTAAGGCGACAGCGCCAGCCGCCGGTCAAATCCCCCGCCGGCGATCACCACCATGTCGGCCTCGTCGGCGAGGTCGAAACGGAACGTCGAGCCCTGCGCCAGCACCCGGCTCTCCAGCACCAGCCCGTTCGCCATCACCGACAGCGTCGCGGTGTCGCCTGCCGCCATCCTGCCGGCCAGGCTGCGCCCCGGCGTCAGGCCGACCGGCTTCGGCAGATCCGGTGACACCAGCCCGGTGGGCGAGCCCGGCGCCAGCCGGAACTGCATCGACTGGGCCTCGTTCGCACTGGGCGAGCGCCAGCCCGGCGGCACCGAAACCGCAAACCGGTAGGTGCCGGGCGCACGGATCACGGCCTTGCCTGAAGACGTCGACATGGCAAAATTGGCAAAGCCGCCAATGTTGGTCTTCGATGACGCAACGAAGGCGCCTTTCTCGTCAAACAGCCGCACCATGATACCGGCCATCGGCCGGTCGCCCACTCCGTATTTTCCGTCGCGATCGACATCGAAATAGACGAAGGACGAGTAGTTGACGGTGCCGTCGCTGCGTTCCCAGTCGGTACGCACGGCATAGTCGTTGGCCGGATCCGCCCGGCGACGGGCGCGGCGACGGACACGCGCCTTCCGCAACAACCAGAGGACGCCAGCCGCCACGGCAGCGATCACGGCGGCCGCGAGCAGGATTCCGACAAGGCCGAGATCATGCATGGGGCTTCAACCGCGGTCGTTCACCTCTATCGAAAATGCAAAGTGTCAGAACCGCACCTCCCATGACAATTTTCGTCACCAGTCTGGCGCGAAACATCAGTTGCACCGGTCGCATCGAAAGTTCCCCTTGGGCTGATCTTACGCGGGGTCCGTGAAGAGTCGAGTAGCGCAACAAGCGCGCCTGTCCGGCCGGACGCGCCAACCTCACGCAGAGGCGATCATCGCTAATTTAGAAAATCCGGAACCATCGCCGGATTTTGACGTTTGGGCCACGCGATCGAGTGAGAGGCAAAGTGTGAATCCAGTTCCGAAGACACCTATTTCCAAGGCCCCGGCCCCCCTGCCCGCCAACGATAACCAGACACCTGCGAACCAGGATATTTCAGACTTCTTGCGAGAGCTCATCCCGCAGGACGACGCCGCTGCCGACGCGCTTTGCCGGCGTGGCGAGCGTATGGCCACCGCTCTCGTCGTCGTCATGGCCACCTGTCTGGTCGGTTTTCCCCTGTTCTTCGCCGGCTTGATATATGCCGGCGTTGGCGTCGTTCCCTAGGCGCAGACAGGCGTCCGCGGAATCGCCGGCGCTCGCTGGCTATCGCAACGCCACCCACACCGGCGCATGGTCACTTGCACCGTCCTGTCCACGCACGTCGCGGTCGATGCCGGCGGCGGTGAGCCGCCGCGCCAGTGTCTTCGACAGCAATATATGGTCGAGCCGCAAGCCCGCGTCGCGCGGCCAGCGGTTCCGTCGATAATCCCAGAACGTGTAGAGCGTCTCCTTCGGGTGCTTCTTGCGCAGCGCATCCGTCCAGCCCTGCTCCAGCAGCGCGGCGAAAGCTGCCCGGCTTTCCGGCTGCACCAGCGCGTTGTCGTCATAGGAGCGGGTGGCGTAGATGTCGCGCGGCTCGGGCACGATGTTGTAGTCGCCGGCCAGCACCACCGGCAGGCCGGTGTCGAGCAACTGTTCGGCATGTGCTTCCAGCCGTTTGTGCCAGGCGAGCTTGTACTGGAATTTCGGCCCCGGCTGCGGGTTGCCGTTCGGCGCATAGAGGCAGGCGATGACGATGCCATCGACGGCTGCCTCGATATAGCGGCTCTGCCGGTCGGCATCATCGCCGGGCAAGGCATCGCGGGTCAGGACGGGTTCGGCGCCGCGCGCGAGGATGGCGACACCATTCCAGGTCGGCTCGCCCTTCCACACCGCGCCATAGCCCGCCGCCGCCAATGCACTGCGCGGAAACTGCGTGTCACGCGCCTTCAGCTCCTGTAGGCAGACGACATCGGGTTTTGCCTTGGCCAACCACGCCAGGAGATTGTCCAGGCGGCTGTTGATGTTGTTGATGTTGAAGGTGGCGATCTTCATTTGGCCACTCGCTGCGTCATCCTCGGGTTTGACCCTAGGATGACGAAGTTCGTAACCGCGCCGCCCACGCCTTCACCATCTCCGCCAGCGTCTTCAGATGATCGGCCGTCGAAAATCCCGAAACGCTCTTGCGCGGCTTGAGGTCGTGGTCGCCATCCTCCAGCCAGATGACCTCGACGCTGTCGGACAGCCCGTAACCCGCCACCTCATCTCTGGTGCCGAACTCGTCGCGGGTGCCCTGGAAGATCAGCGTTGGCGTCTTCAGCCCGGTCAGGTGTTTGGTCCGCAATTGGTCCGGCTTTCCAGGCGGATGGAAGGGATAGCCGAGGCACAGCAGGCCCGAGATCTCGCCCTTGGCAAACATCTCGTCCGCCACCATCGAGGCGACACGCCCGCCCATCGACTTGCCGCCGATGATGAGCCGGCCGCTCACGCCCTTGGCCCTGAGGTCGGCGATCGCCTTGATATATTCCGGGTTGACCGTCTCGGCCCGCGGCGGCGGTTTGCGGTGGCCGTAGCGGCGGGCGGCCATGTAGTGGAATTCGAAGCGGGCGACCTGGAAGCCCGCCGCCGCCAGCGCCTTGGCGGTGGCGGTCATCGAAGGAGAATCCATCGACGCGCCCGCGCCATGCGCGAGCAGGATGGTGACGGGGGCGGTGTCGTGACCGTCGAAGAGGAAGTGTGTCATGGGGCGACACCTCGCGCGACGGCGACGCTGCCAATCTCCCCCCTTGTGGGGGAGATGCCCGGCAGGGCAGAGGGGGGCGCGAAGGAATGCTGGCCTTCGGCCAAATTTCCGTGGGGTAAGACGCCCTGAAATGAGCCGGTCTGTTGGCGGGACAGCGCCCCCCTCTGTCCTGCCGGACATCTCCCCCACAAGGGGGGAGATTGGCTGTCATCACGGCTTTCACCAATCATGATCACCCCGCCGACTTTTGCGCCAGTTGCAGATCCACGAACTGCACCCCCTTGGCCGCCACACGGGCCCATTCGGAGTGCGCGTCGAGTTCGAGATACCGGACCCACAGCCGCCGCGCTTCCAGCAAATTGCCGGCGTCGAATTCCAGCCGCGCCAGGTTGAACACCGGATCGGCATAGCTCTTGTCGAGCGCGATCGCCTTTTGCAGGTGCCTCCGCGCCGAGGCCTCGCGGCCTTGCTCGCTCATCAGCCCGGCGAGGTTGAACCAGGCCTCGACGAAGGCCGGGTCGAGTTTTATGGCGCTGATATAGTCATGCGCGGCCTCCGCCGCGTGGCCGCCGGCGCGCAAGCAGTTGGCGCGATTGAAGGCCGCGATGGCATCGGTCGGGTCGATGGCGAGGCAGCGCTGATAGAGCGCGGCCGCCCCGTCATGGTCGCCGCCCTCCTCCGCCGCTTCGGCCTCGGCAAACAGCTCTTCCAAAGTGTCGTCGCCGGCTGAACCGGCCATGCCCAGGTCGAACAGCAACTGCCCGTCGAGTTCGCTCTGGCCGCCTTCGAGATAGATCGCATCGGCGCGGCCAAAAGCCGAGCCGACATTGAGCGACTTGGCGGTGAGCGAAGCCACCGGGCCGGAGCGGTGCACGGAGCGCGCGATCGATCCCCAGGTCGCACCGCCGGCCACCAGCCCGGCATATTTGCGCGCCAGGATCAGGTCGCGGAAGGAATAGGGTTCATTGTCATGCTCGAAGGCGTCGAACAGCGAGAGCAGGTCGAGGTCGCCTCCCGACAGCCGCGACTGCTCGATCAGCGATTGCCGCGACAGCGAGGAGGCCTCCGGCGCCTTCATCAGCCCGAGCAGGCGCAGGAAACCGTTCTCGCTGATCAGCGTTCGCCCGGCCGTGCGCTCGGCGGCGACGCGGCGCTCGATCTCGGCATCGCCGTTTTTGGTCAGTCCGGCCTTGGCGAGAAAGGTCCGCCCGAACACCACATGGGTGGTGCGCCTGGTGACGCCGCGCCGAAGGTGGCCGTGCTGGCGCTCGACCTCGCGCGCGGCGAGCCTCAGCGGAAACGCCGCCAGCGCGCCGATCGTGCCGAAGACGGCCCCCGGCACCAAGACGGCTTGTGCCGTCATTTCTTGCTCTTGCCGACCGCCTTGAGCAGATTGGCCTTCAGCGGATTTTCAGCAGCACCGCCCGCGGCAGCCTTCTTGGCGGCGGGCTTGGCGGCCTCGTCGGCCTTGCTCTTGGACTTGGCCGGCGGCTTCGACTGCGACAGGCTCGCCTTCAGCGCATCCATCAAATTGATGACATTGCCGCGTTCAGGCGCCGCCGCGATGATCGGCTTGTGGCCCTTCAGCTTCTCGCGGATCATCGCCATCAGCGCGATCTCGTAGCGGTCCTCATAGTTCTTCGGATCGAAGGTGGTTTCCTTCTGCTTGATCAGCGCTTCGGCGAGCTCAAGCATTTCCGGGTCGGGCTTGCCGGCCGGGATGTTGCCGAAATATTCAGCCGTGCCGCGCACTTCGTTCGGGTTCCTCAAGGTGCACACGAACATGCCGTTCTCGCGCGCGCCGATCGTCACCACCCGTTCGCGGCTGGACAGCACAAGGCGGGCAATGGCCAGCTTGCCGGATTTGCGCATGGCTTCGCGCAGCACGGCGAAGGTTTCCTCCGCCATGGCGCCATCCGGCGCCAGGTAATAGGGCGCGTCCTGATAGATGACGTCGACTTCGCCCTCGTCGACGAAAGCCTCGATGTTCATCGTGTGGTTGGATTCGATGCGCACCGCGTCGAGGTCGGCATCATCGATGATGATGTACTGCTTGTCCTCGTACTCGTAGCCCTTGACCAGATCCGAACGCTCGACCAGCCCCAGTTCCGGGTCGACCGGCTTCATGTTGATGCGGTTGTGAGTCTTCTTGTGCAGCTGGTTGAAGCTGATGCGCTCGCTGGTGGTCGTCGCCGGATAGAGCCGGACCGGACAGCTGACGAGGCTGAGCTTGAGGTAACCTTTCCAACTTGCCCTGGGCGCCATGAAACACTCCTACGCGGCCATGCACTGACATTGACTGCAGCGCTTTTCGTCCGAAGGACGAACAAGTCTGCGCAAATCCTACACCGACCCCGCACGATACCGGCAAATCCCTGACGAAATGTTTTAGGTCGCCGGGGGGTCACAGCGGAGAATAATTCAAATTGTCGGAAGCGTCGATGGCGGGCGAGGAAGTGGCCGTCCTTCCCTTCGTCATCCTAGGGCGGAGCAAGGAGCGAAGCGACGCGGCGCAGACCCTAGGATCCATGCCGGAACCTGAGAGCCCCACAACGGTGCGGAAAGCTCACCATCCAGTTCCGCGAAAGAGCTCGAACCAATCCGGATTGCCCTTCTCGATCAATTCGATCTTCCACTGGCGCGGCCAGCGTTTGAGTGATTTCTCCCGCTGGATGGCGTCGGTGATGTCGAAATATTCCTCGTACCAGACCAGTCGCTGCACACCGTAGATACTGGTGAAGCGCGAGCCTTGGCCTGACTTGTGTTCGGGCATGCGTCGGCCAAGGTCGTTGGTCACACCGATGTAGATCGTGCCGCGTTTCTGACTCGCGGTCATGTAGACGTAGCCGGTCATGTGATCACGATAGCGAATGGCACGATCGCCAACCATCCTGATGTGCCGCATTCTACGGGCAACGTCACGGCATGGATCCTAGGGTCTGCGCCGCGTCGCTTCGCTCCTCACTACGCCCTAGGATGACGAATGTGAGGGTCGCGCCATCACAAATGATCTACCGCGCGGTCCCAAACACCGGCAAATCCCTCGCAAAATCCCCGATATCCGCCCATGGATCGCCCGAAGTCGCCAACAGCCCCGGCAGCGAGGAATAGTTCAGATCTTGCGGCGCATCGATGGATTCCAGGTCCGTCCAGCTCACCGGTGTCGAGGCCGGCAGGTTGGTGCGGGCGCGCAGCGAGTAAGGCGCCGCCGAGGTGTGGCCGCGCGCGTTGCGGTGATAGTCGATGAAGATGCGCTTCCTGCGGTTGTCCTTGCCCATGGTGGTGGTGAAGGTGTCGGGCGCGGTGGCCGCCAGATGCGTGGAGATGGCACTGGTTGCCTGATGCAGCTTCTTCCAGTTCTGTTTGCGCGTCACCGGTACAGTGATGTGGATGCCGCTGCCCCCGGACGTCTTGGCGAAGGGCACCAGCCCCAGACCCTCCAGTTCGCCCTTGATGTGCACCGCCGCCTCGACCACCTCGCGCCATGAAATCCCCTCGCCCGGGTCGAGGTCGAAGACGATCTGGTCCGGCTTGTCGAGGCTGGTGCGGTGGGTGCCCCAGGTGTGGAACTCGACGACGCCGAACTGCGCCAGCGCCAGATAGCCCTTGGCGCCTTCGACCGAGAGATAGGATTTGGTCTCGCCCTCGGAATTGGTCGCCTCGAACGTCACCACCGAAGGCGGCATGCCGGTGAAGGCGTGACGCTGGAAGAAGCAGTCCTTCGGCAGGCCGGTCGGGCAGCGCACCAGCGACACCGGGCGGCCGAGGATATGCGGCAGCATGAAATCGCCGACCAGCGCGTAGTAGACGGCGATGTCGAGCTTGGTCGGGCCGGTCTTGCCGAACAGCCGCCGCGTCGGGTTGGTCACCCAGATGGTGGCAAGGTCTGCCTCCGAGATCAGCCGCTTGCGCTTGGCCGACACCGGCGTCGACAGGCCGACATCGCGCAGGCCGCGAAACACCGCGTGGCGCAGCGCATTGTCCGCCGTGCGGTTGGCATAGTGGATGCGGGCCGACAGCAGCGGCCGCACCCAGTTCATCGCGCGCATGATTTCGCGCGGCACGCCCTCGGGCGCGGACGCGCCCGCGGTGAGCGGCTCCAGCCGGGAAAGCAGCTCGCCGGCGGTCCCGGCATCGAAGCCGGTGCCGACCTTGCCGCGATAGTGCAGCTCGCCATCCTCGAATTCGGCGAGGCCCAATGCCGCCAGCCCTTCGGCCGCGTCCGATGTGGTGTAGCCGGCAATGACGAAATCGCCGCTCTGCAGCGCCTTGGTCTTGGTCCAGCTCTTGGTGCGGCCGCTCTGGTAGGTCGCGGTGGCGCGCTTGGAGACGACGCCTTCCAGCCCGAGCTCCGACGCCTGGTCATAGAGCCCCTGCCCCGAGCCTTCGACATGATCGGAAAACTGGATAGCGGAATTGGCGCCAAGGCCAGCGAGCAATTCGGCCAGCAGCGCCTTGCGCCGGACGAGCGGCGCTTTCGTCAGGTCCCAGCCATCGAGATACAAGAGATCGAAAGCATAGAAATGCAGCTTGCTGCCGGCGCCTTCGGCCAGCGCGTCCTGCAGCAGCGCGAAGCGGCTGATGCCCTTGGCGTCGAGCACGACGATCTCGCCGTCAATGATGGCATCGCGGCACGGCAGTCTGGCGAAGGCATGCGGCAGATCGCCATAGCGCTTCGTCCAGTCGATGCCGCCCCGGGTGATCAGCCGCACCTCTCCGTTGGAGACATGCGCCATGGTGCGGTAGCCGTCGAACTTGATCTCGTGCAGCCAGACCTCTCTGGTGTCCTCGCCGTCGGGCGGCCGGGGCACCTGCATCGCCAGCTGCGGTTCGATGCGGCTGAGCGCCGGGGCCTTGAAGGCACCCGGCAGCGTGCCGGGCTTCAGCGAGCCCGGTCTGGGCGTGGGTTTGGCGGCCGGCTTTGGCGGCGCCACCAGCTCCTCGATGCGCAATCCGGATTTGACGCTTTCCGGCCGTGCTTCCAGGATGTCGAGCTTGGGATCGGCGGCAAGGTCGCGCTCCTTGAACAGCAGCCAGTTCTTCTTGTTTTCGTCCTCGCCGGGTTTTGGTTTCAGCCGCGTCAGCATCCAGCCGCCATTGAGCTTTTCGCCGGCCAGACGGAACTTGAAGGCGCCGGTGCGCAGGCTCTTCTCGACATCGTCCATCGGCGCCCAGGTACCGGTGTCCCAGACGATCATCGGCCCGCCGCCATATTCGCCCTCGGGAATGACGCCCTCGAAGTCGATATATTCGAGCGGATGATCCTCGGTCTCGACCGCCAGCCTTTTGTCAGCCGGATTGAGCGAGGGCCCGCGCGGCACCGCCCAGCTCTTCAGCACGCCGCCGACTTGCAGGCGCAGATCATAGTGATCGGCGGTGGCGTGATGCTTGTGCACGACGAAGCGGTTGCCTTCGTCGGCGACCAGCCCGCCAACCGGCTCCGGTGTCTTCGAGAATTCGCGCTTGGCGCGATAGGTTTGGAGTTTGGGCGGGGTTGTCATGGCGTACGCCGTGATCCTTCCCACTGTCCCACCAGCGTTCCGGAACGAGCAGAGATCACGCTCTCAATCGTCGGCGGCCGGCGTCAGTTCGAGCTCGGCCGGCGACAGCCCCTGCTGCAGCTGGGCGAGCCGGAATTCGTCGACCCAATAGGCCTCGCCGTCGACCAGCACGCGTGCCTGGTAGGCGCCCGCCGAAAAACTCTGCGCGGTGATGTAGACCTTGTGGCGGTCGAGCGCCTTGCGTACCGCTGCGCGCTTCGAATTCTGGCCGATGACGGGACTGAACATGACGCTGCCCTCGGTCGCCCTGACACGCAACACAGCCGCTTCCGCAGCCTGGCGACTGGCTCAAGGATGACGGAGACACGCTGTCCTGTCAATTTCGGGTGGCCTGCAAATGCGGCACGGTCTCCTCACAAAGTTGCGGGTGGCCCAAACCGGGGCTGTTTGCAGCTTGCCGGCCTGGAACCACCCGCCCGCCTTGCGTCCTTCCCAAGACAGGAGACCAGATAGGCGCATCGGCGCCAATTCACCTTGACCTGGATCAAGCGCCCTCGAGGTCGTGGCCCTGACAGGCGGGGGCCACGGCGCCGGGCCATGCTCACGCCGGCCGGTCGCGAACGGATGGCGGCGTGCCAATATCATGAGGCGCAGGCCCAGTCGTTGGTTCCGCGAAAAACCCCGCCCCTGTCGAAATCCGCTCCCCCCGAACGACATTGGTGCGGCGCCGACGAACATCGCGGCGCCGATCACACCATAGGGAGCACCACCATGGCCAAAATGCTCGTTATCTACAAAACCCCTGCCGATCCCGCCGCTTTCGACCGGCACTATTTCGACATCCATCTGCCGCTCGCGAAACAACTTCCCGGCCTGCGCCGCTACGATGTCAGCAAGCGGCCGATCGTGAGCCTGTCGCCGGGCGAGATACCCTACATCGTGGCGACCCTCTATTTCGACAGCCTGGACGCCATTCGCGCGGCATTTGCCAGCGAGATCGGCAAGGCCTGCGCCGTCGACCGGCGCAAATACGCGCCCGAAGACGACGACGTGATGATGTTGCTTTTCGATTCTGAGGCGATGTGAGGCGGTGGAGCAATTCCGGGAAAAGTGTGAAACGGTTTTCCGTCCGGAATCGCGTCAAGAACAAAGCTCTACTTCGCCCGGCAAGGCCACGGACGCATGGTCGCCGGCGGCTTCGGGCGATCATTCGCCTGTATCGGGATCAGCGCGGAAAAGCCCGCCACCTTTCTGCGGCGGGCTGGCTTTTCAATGGTGTCGATTGTTATTCTTTGCCTGACAGGACCGTGAGTGCCGTCACGCGGGTGAGCTGCTGACGCTTGTTGAGCGTCGGCTTTTCATAAGTCTTTTTCATCGATATCCCCCAAAGCCCCCAATGGCTGTCGGCAAGTGGCGCCCGCGCCTTCCCTTTGTCAAGCTGCCGCTGAAATACCGGGGAAAGCCATCACAAGGTCGGACAGGCGCTTCAGTTCTTCAATCGCCGCAAGCCGCGCACCAGTCTCTGGCCGGCCTTGGACAGGCGCGGGTTGGAGCGCACGAAAAGCTCGACCCGCTCGCGAAGCGCCGCGACGGCGGCCACGCCCTTGCCGAGCGGCGTCAGCGTTTCGTCGAGCGTGGCCAGGACCGAACTCTCGGCGCCGAACTGTTCCTTGTAGGGCTGACTGCCAACCGACAGGTCGAAATAGTTGAAGCCCTGCCGGAGTCCCCATTCCATCAGTCTGCCGATGATCGCCAAGCCCGGTGAGGCGTTGACCACCACCTCCTGGTCTATGCCGATCAGGAGGGCATGCAAGGTGCCCTGTCGGGTTAGCAAGTACTGGCCGGCGACCCAGTCCTCGCCGGCGCGCAATCCGAAGACCCGCACCGATCCGTCGGACAGGCCCTGGAGCGCCGCGTTTCGGTAGAAATCGACGACCGCCGGCTGCGCCAGCAGGTCGAACCGCCCCAGTTGGCGAAAGCGCCGGAGCCGCATCTCGACCAGGGCGCCGAAGATCAGCTCCACCAGGCCCGGCGTGTTGGCCTCGACCAGATCCACGCTGCCGTGCCGTTCAAGCCGGCGCCAGTCCTTGTTGAAGGTCTTGACGAAGGACGGCCTGCCGTGGCGCTTGATCAGGGTCTCCGGATCGCCCGCCAGAACGAGCCCGGAGGTGATGAGGCTGGAATCGCCGGCGGATGCCAGCATCGCCAGTGGATTGGCGACGCCGTAAATCTCTCGCGGAATTCCCGTGATATGGATGCGGTCTGCCGGCGGAAGGACGGATCGGATCGCCGCCCATGCCGCCTCGGCGGCTTGCCGGGTCCAGGGACTGCTGTCCGCCAGCAACGGCGCGGAATAGTCGCAGACGCCGCAGCTCAGCCATTCGATCACCCGATATCCGAACCTCGAGCTCCGCATCAGCGGCATCAGCATCTTGAGTTCGCCGGTACCGGCGTCGGTCACTTCCACGACAATCAGTTCGGCGCCTTCAGGCATCAACCGTTTGGCGATCCCCTCTGCCCACGCATAGGATTGATGGGCGCTACACACGCCCTCTGCCTGGCACCGAAGCCAGAGTGGCATGACTGTTTCCAGGCTGGTGTGCAGCCGAGCCGTGTAGACGCCTCCGGCGACGCCGGCGCCCTGGCCCAGCGCCTGGCCGCCAGATGTCGGCGCCCCGGTTGCCGGCTCTATCGTCATTGCCTGGATCGACATGTCGTCACCTATCTTTTTCCCGTGGCAAGCGGGACGTGTTCGGCCTGTCGCCACGACGTTGAGTGGCCATCATGGCGGTCATCCCTCGGCTCGAGCGCTCGCATGTGGCGGTGTGCGAAATACCATGAGGCCACGAGCACGACGATCTCGGAGGCAGCGGCACCGGCGAGCGACCATGGCGGAGACGCGATCGCCAGCAGGATGGCGATCAGGATCAGTCCGACGATCGCGCCGGCCGTCGTGATGAAGGCGACCATCCGGAAATCGCCGAGTATCTCGAGGATGACGCGGGGCATGATGTAGAGCATGATGGGCACATAGTTCGCGATCGCCAGGAGCCCGATGAAGCCTATCGAGGCGTCCGCGAGAGCCTGGGATTTTATCATTGGCAAGACGAACAGTATGCCGCATCCATAGACCAGGCTGCCGAGCCCCATCACCAGGGCCCATATCTTGGCCTGCGTCCAGACGCGGCCGACTTCGTTCTTCGCCATCAGCTTCGCCAGTTCCGGCTGGATCATGTTCATGAAAGCCAGGCTGATGATGCGCAGCGGGCCAAACAGCACGAGAACCGCCGCCAGTGGCGCGTAAGCGGCCGGTCCGGCAATACCCGCGACCAGCAGCGCCAGGCACTGCCCCTGGATGTTGGTGGTGGTGGCGCTGAACCCCGACCAGCGCAGCTGCGGCCAGAGCCTGGCGTAGCGTCGCCGGGCCGGCATGCGGAAGCTGATGCGAAGCGTCCGGCGCGCCAGCCGGACCAGCACGACGATGCCGATCAGGTTGGCCGCCGCCAGTGCATAGAAGACCGCTTGCAGCACGTTCGCGGCCACCCAGATCGCCAGCGCGGTCAACGCGACGCCCGCGACCGTGAATACAAAGTCGCTGATGGAGACAATCATCTGTTGGCGGCGTGCGAAGAATGCCGTGCGCATATAACTGCGCAGCGACCACGCGCCGACGAAGCAACCGGCGGCGACACCGCTTGCTTCACCCCAGAGCTGCATCAGCAGTGCCGTGGCGGCGGCCATGACCAGCGCCACGACGAGCGCCGCCGATCCGAAAGTGACATCGTGTGCGTCGACGCCTGCGCGGTTGTTGCTCTTGCCCATCCATATGCTGGCGGGCACGGCGGTCAGCGACCGGATGTAGGACAGGCCGACGCCCCCCATCACCATGGCGATGGCGAAGATGCCGTAGCCTTGCGCCGACAGCACATGCAGCAGCGCTATGTTCAGCGCGAAGTGAAAGCCGCTCTGCATGGCCTCGCCGCCGATCATCAGCATGAGACGCCGCAGCAGATGGGCGGGAAACGCGAACTTCACGAACTGGTCTCCGCTTCGCGGGCGACATGCGCCCGGCCAGGCTTCGCCAGCGCCGCCCTCAGCTTGTCCGTGGCGATCGCCGCGATCGCCGCCGCCGCCACCTCCTCGCTGAAAAGCTCCTCGTATCGCGACCGCCCCGCGGCGACGAAACCACGCCAGGCGTCCGGCCGCAGGATGATCTCCCGCAGTTTGCCGGCCAGCGCCGCGGCATCGCCCGGCGGAACATGCCAGCCCGTCTCGCCATCGATGACCACTTCCACCAGCCCGCCGATCGCCGACACCAGCGGCGGACGGCCATGGGCCATTGCCTCGATGGCGACGCGGCCCAGCGATTCCGGACGCCGCGACGGCACGGTGACGATATCGGCCCAGCGGTAATGCTCCGAGGGGTCCGGCACGAAAGGCAACACGCTGACGCGTTCGGCCAGGCCCATGCTCTCGACCAGTTCGGCCAGCGCGCGCTCGCGCTCGACGCTTTCGAAGGCACCGCCGACCAGCCGCACCTCGATCCGCGACCGCAATTCCGCCGGCATCGAAGCGATCGCCTCCAGCAGGACTTCCTGGCCCTTGATCCTGTTGACGCGGCCGAGCAGCAACACCCGCAACGGGCGCTTGCCGTCATAGGTCATCGCTTGGGCGGCCGCCGGCCCGGCGACACCGTTGTAGACGACATGCGTGCGCGAGCCCTTGGGATCGCCGAACGCGGCGCGCGTCGCGCGCGAGTTGAAGATGAGGTCCGCATGGCTCCAGCGCATCAGGCCGACAAGCACCCGGCGCATGGCGCCTTCGGGGATTTCGTGGATATGCAGGACAGCCTTGTCCGGAACAAAGCGCGCGGCCAGCGCGTAGTCGGCCACGATCGAGGTGTTGACGTAGGTGAGATCGCAATCCCTGAGGCGGCGCCACGCCCTCAACACAGCCATCGGCAGCCGCGCCATCTCGACCGTCGCCAGGCGCAATATGGCTTGGCGCCTCAGCACCCAGAGCGGCTCGAAGACGATCCGGCTGGCATGGCCCTCCAGGATTTGCACGATCGGCCCGCTGCGCGGCAGCACCACTTCGATGTCGGCCGACGGAAACGCGGCGCGCAGCGCAGCGACGCTCTCCGCGAAGCTGCGGTCGGAACCATAGAGTTCATATCCCTGATGAACGCAGGCAATCCGCATCTTTGTATCCCGCCAGGTGCCGCAACCATCGCGCTAGCCGGTGGCGTGCTGGAACCTTGTCGCAAGAACCATGCCTGGTTGATCCGTCCGGACGCCGGACGCCAAATCCCTGGCAATGCCTCGTTTCGACACAGATACGCACAGAAGGGTTGACCGATAATGAAACAACCACCGGGTTCAATACAGTTTTTTTACAACCCGGCGCGATGATCATCCACCCGAACGCCGAAATCGGGAGATGGCACGGAAGTTGCGCTTCCGCTTCCTGATGATGCAGCAGTCGCTAATGTACATGGAATACATCCGAAAGTGCCGCCGGCCATGAAACCAGAGACGCCCGCCATTCTGATCCTGGGGACGCGCGGCATACCCGCGGCCCATGGCGGCTTTGAAACCTTCGCCGAAAGACTGGCTCTCTTTCTCGCCGCAAGAGGCTGGAAGGTCGGCGTCTACTGCCAGCAGGAGGTCGATCGGATCGGGCAGAGGGTGCGCAGCGAAACCTGGCGCGGCATCGAGCTCATCCACGTCGAGGTCGCCTCGAGGGGGCCGCGCGCGACACTGGAATTCGACTGGCAATGCGCCCGCGACGCCGCCAGGCGGCCGGGCGTCTGCCTCGTCCTCGGCTACAATGGCGGGATCTTCCTGACCTGGCTCAGGCTGATGCGGCGCAAGATCATCACCAACATGGACGGCATCGAGTGGCGCCGTCCCAAATGGGGGATGGCGGCGCGCACCTGGTTCTGGCTCAACGAATGGATCGCCGCCTGGACCTCGCATCGCCTGGTCGCCGATCATCCAGCGATCGCCGACCATCTGGCGACGCGCCGGCCGCGCAGCGCCATCACCACCATCGCCTATGGCGCCGATCCGGTGACATCGGCGCCCGAGGCGCCGGTTCGGGCGCTCGGCATCGAGCCAGGACGCTATTTGATCTCGATCGCGCGCATCGAACCCGACAACAACATCCTGCCGATCGTCGAAGCCTTTTGCAGCCGCAAGCGCGACATGAAGCTGGTGGTGCTGGGCACGCTTTCCGACCAAATCCCCTATCACGTCGCCGTCCGCAAGGCGGCGAACGGCTCGGTGGTTCTGCCGGGTGCCATCTACGACCAGGAAACGGTGAAGGCGCTGCGCTACCACGCGCGCGCCTATCTGCACGGACACACGGTCGGCGGCACCAACCCATCGCTGGTCGAGGCGCTGGCCGCCGGCAACATGGTTATCGCCCACGACAATCCCTATAACAGGTGGACCGCCGGGGCTGCCGCCATCTATTTCACCGATACCGCCAGCTGCGCCGAGCGGATGCAACAGGCCCTGGACGACGACGCCCTTGTCGCGGCCTGCGGCAAGGCCGCCAGGGCGCGTGCCCATGAAGCCTTCCGCTGGGAGGACGTCCTGCTTGCCTATGAGCGTGAAGCCTACCGCTTGCTCGGCATGACCGCCGCCGAGGCCGTCGCGATCGATCGTCCTTCGCCCGGCACGGCATGACGGGCTGGTCACGCCGGCGGGTATTGAAGGCGGCGCTGTCCACGGCGGCGGCGCTCGGCTCCGCCCCGATCGCGCCGACCGCCCGCGCCGCCGAGGCGCCGCATTTTCGGCGCGGCGTCAACGCCTGGCCCTGGTTTTCGCTGACACGTGAATTTCCGGCACCTCGCACCGATTACGGCTGGCCGCCATTCCAGTCGCAACGGCCGGTTCCGACATCGGCCGACCTGCGCCGGTTGCGCGAGACCGGACTGGATTTCATCCGCTTGCCCGTCGATCCCGGCCCCTTCCTGGCGGCCGACGCCACGTCCCGCGGCCAGTTGCTGGACATGCTGGACAAGGCCGTCACCGCCACGCTCGACGCCGATCTCGGCATCATCGTCAACGTGCAGGCCAACGGTGCCACCCATTATTGGAACCCTGACCGCATGGTCTCCAGCACCGCCGCGCCCGCCTTCGATCTTTACCGGGGGCTGATCGGCGAGCTTGCCGGCAGGCTGGAGCGGTTCCAGCCGGGCAAGGTGGCGCTCGAGCCGGTCAACGAACCGCCGCAGGCCTGCGCGTCCAACGTCTGGTCGCAGGTCCAGCACGCGCTTCTGACCGCGGCAAGGGCATCCTCCGCGACCCTGCCGCTGGTCGTCACCGGAGGCTGCGGCTCGATGGTCGGCGGGCTGACCGCGCTCGATCCGGCGCCGCTGTCGCCGTTCGAGCCGATCCTGTTCACCTTCCATTTCTACGAACCCTACCTGTTCAGCCATCAAGGCGCGCCGTGGATGCGCGAGCCCGTCTACCGTTCGCTCAACAACGTGCCATGGCCGGCATCCGCCGGCTCGTTGGAAGGGACGCTGGCGTCCGTCAGGGCGCGTATGGCCAAGGACACCGAAACGACCGACGAGGCCAAGCGCGCCGCCTATGCGGAAACCGAGCGCGTGCTGAAGGTCTATTTCGACGCCCAGCCCGACCGGGGCTTCGTCGACAGATATCTGCGCCAGGTTCGCGCCTGGGGCGACGTCCATGGCCTTGAGCCGGAACGCATCGTCATGGGCGAGTTCGGCGCGCTGCGCACCGACGCCCGCTATGTGGCCGCGCCCAACCCCGATCGCGCGCGCTACATCGCCGACGTGCGCCAGGGCGCCGAGGATCTCGGCTTTGCCTGGGCATTCTGGAATCTCTTCGACGGCATGGGGATGATGGACGACACCACGCGGGCGCTGGACCCCGCCATCATCGACGCGCTTGGCCTGACCATGCCGGCGGACTAGAGTCAAAAACCCAATCACTCCGAACGAGCTCGACCCGAAGTCGACTCACGTCTTCCACGAAGCGAACGGCAACTTTGCGCCGGTGGGTTCAATAGGTCATTGCAACACCTTCTGTAGCCTATCGGCGGGCGTTTCGAAGTCCAGGATTTTTCGGGGGCGCTGATTGAGCCGCAGGGCAACGGCGTTGAGTTGGTCCTGCGAGACGTGGGAGAAGTTGGTAGCTCTGGGGAAATACTGCCTGAGCAGACCGTTGGTATTTTCGTTGCTGCCGCGCTGCCAGGGAAGGCGCGGATCGCAGAAGTAGACCTGTAGGTCGGTGGCAACGGTGAAGCTCTTGTGCCGAGCCATCTCCTTGCCCTGGTCCCATGTCAACGAGCGCCGCAACTCTTCGGGCAATGTGCT
>NZ_FMXM01000064.1 GCF_900103325.1 Mesorhizobium qingshengii
TGGTTGCGGGGACAGGATTTGAACCTGTGACCTTCAGGTTATGAGCCTGACGAGCTACCGGGCTGCTCCACCCCGCGTCAACCGTTGCAGCGATCGCTGCCTGGAAAGCATGTCGCCAAATGAAAGGGCCGCTTACGCGGCCCGGGATCCCGTTGGCGGGCCTGTTCGTAGAGAGAAGATTTCTCTCCATCCGGGATCATTTTGATCCTGGATGTGAGTTTAACGTGCGTTTGGCAGACCTGGCAGCGACCTACTCTCCCGCGTCTTGAGACGAAGTACCATCAGCGCTGGAGCGTTTCACGGCCGAGTTCGGAATGGGATCGGGTGCAGCCGCTCCGCCATAACCACCAGGTCGGCAAAACGCACGTTATTCGAGAAGCTTTTTGAGCGAAGAGCGATGAGGGAGTAGCCAATAGGGAGATCCTATCCTGGTACTCTCTCGGAGCTGTTCGCTGGTCTTGTTGTGCCATCCATCGTGTTTCACGATGGGCATAAGGAATGAGAACGATCAAGCCGATCGAACTATTAGTACCGGTAAGCTTCAAGCGTTGCCGCTCTTCCACACCCGGCCTATCAACGTGGTCGTCTTCCACGGTTCTCAGGGAATACTCGTTTTAAGGTGGGTTTCCCGCTTAGATGCCTTCAGCGGTTATCCCGTCCGGATATAGCTACCCTGCTATGCGGCTGGCGCCACAACAGGTCCACCAGAGATCCGTCCATCCCGGTCCTCTCGTACTAGGGACAGATCCTTTCAATATTCCTACACCCACGGCAGATAGGGACCGAACTGTCTCACGACGTTCTGAACCCAACTCACGTACCGCTTTAAATGGCGAACAGCCATACCCTTGGGACCTGCTCCAGCCCCAGGATGCGATGAGTCGACATCGAGGTGCCAAACAACCCCGTCGATATGGACTCTTGGGGGTCATCAGCCTGTTATCCCCGGCGTACCTTTTATCCGTTGAGCGATGGCCCTTCCACGCGGGACCACCGGATCACTATGACCGACTTTCGTCTCTGCTCGACTTGTCAGTCTCGCAGTCAGGCAGGCTTATGCCATTGCACTCAGCGAACGATTTCCGACCGTTCTGAGCCCACCATCGCGCGCCTCCGTTACTCTTTAGGAGGCGACCGCCCCAGTCAAACTACCCACCATACATTGTCCCGGACCCGGATAACGGGCCGCGGTTAGACATCCATAGTAATAAGGGTGGTATTTCAAGGGTGGCTCCACCTGAGCTGGCGCCCAGGTTTCAAAGCCTACCACCTATCCTACACATGCCACTACGAATGCCAATGTAAAGCTATAGTAAAGGTGCACGGGGTCTTTCCGTCTAACCGCAGGAACCCCGCATCTTCACGGGGAATTCAATTTCACTGAGTCTATGCTGGAGACAGCGGGGAAGTCGTTACGCCATTCGTGCAGGTCGGAACTTACCCGACAAGGAATTTCGCTACCTTAGGACCGTTATAGTTACGGCCGCCGTTTACTGGGGCTTCGATTCAGAGCTTGCACCCCTCCTCTTAACCTTCCAGCACCGGGCAGGCGTCAGACCCTATACGTCGTCTTGCGACTTCGCAGAGCCCTGTGTTTTTGATAAACAGTCGCTACCCCCTGGTCTGTGCCACCCTCCTCTACTTGCGTAGAAAAGGGTCACGCTTCTTCCGAAGTTACGCGTGCAATTTGCCGAGTTCCTTCAGCATAGTTCTCTCAAGCGCCTTGGTATACTCTACCAGACCACCAGTGTCGGTTTCGGGTACGGTTTATAAGGAGGAGCTATTTCCTGGAACCACGCAGCAGCCCGTTCAATCCGATAAGATTGGACTACCTCAATGATCCGTCACTACCTCCAAGCCCACGAATATTAACGTGGTTCCCATCGACTACGCGTTTCCGCCTCGTCTTAGGGGCCGGCTAACCCTGCTCAGATTAGCTTTAAGCAGGAACCCTTGGTCTTTCGGCGGGGGAGTCTCTCACTCCCCTTACGTTACTCATGTCAGCATTCGCACTTCTGATACCTCCACCACCCCTCACGGGTATGGCTTCATCAGCTTACAGAACGCTCCGCTACCGCTTGGCCCTTGCGGACCAAACCCTAAGCTTCGGTGTATGGCTTTAGCCCCGTTACATTTTCGGCGCAAAGACCCTTATTTAGACCAGTGAGCTGTTACGCTTTCTTTAAATGATGGCTGCTTCTAAGCCAACATCCTGGTTGTTTTGGGATCCTCACATCCTTTCCCACTTAGCCATAACTTGGGGACCTTAGCTGTAGGTCAGGGTTGTTTCCCTTTTCACGACGGACGTTAGCACCCGCCGTGTGTCTGCCGACTAGTACTCCCAGGTATTCGGAGTTTGGTTAGGTTTGGTAATCCGGTGAGGACCCCTAGCCCATCCAGTGCTCTACCCCCTGGGGTATTCGGTCGACGCTCTACCTAAATAGATTTCGCGGAGAACCAGCTATTTCCGAGTTTGATTGGCCTTTCACCCCTAGCCACAAGTCATCCCGAACTATTGCAACAGTTATGGGTTCGGTCCTCCAGTAAGTGTTACCTTACCTTCAACCTGCTCATGGCTAGATCACTCGGTTTCGGGTCTAATGCGACGAACTGAACGCCCTATTCAGACTCGCTTTCGCTGCGCCTACACCTAGCGGTTTAAGCTTGCTCGTCACACTAAGTCGCTGACCCATTATACAAAAGGTACGTGGTCACCCAGGACGAACCTTGGGCTTCCACTGTTTGTAGGCAACCGGTTTCAGGTACTCTTTCACTCCCCTTGTCGGGGTGCTTTTCACCTTTCCCTCACGGTACTAGTTCGCTATCGGTCATGCACGAGTACTTAGGCTTGGAGGGTGGTCCCCCCAATTTCAGACAGGATTTCACGTGTCCCGCCTTACTCGAGGACGATGATTTGCATTACGCGTACGGGGCTGTCACCCACTATGGCCCTACTTTCCAGAAGGTTCCGCTTGTCTCATCATCGCCACTGGCCTGGTCCGGGTTCGCTCGCCACTACTTCCGGAGTCTCGGTTGATGTCCTTTCCTACGGGTACTTAGATGTTTCAGTTCCCCGCGTTCGCCACTTTACCCCTATGTATTCAGGGTAAGTTACCTATTATCGATACTTGGAAACCACAGCAGCAAGTCACCCTGCTGCTCTGATTTTCCAAGTACCTTAGGTGGGTTTCCCCATTCGGAAATCTACGGATCAAAGGGTATTCGCACCTCCCCGTAGCTTATCGCAGCGTATCACGTCCTTCATCGCCTGTGCATGCCAAGGCATCCACCAATTGCCCTTAAGACACTTGATCGTTCTCATTGCCAATGCCCACCCGCGCAATCCAAAGGATTGTCGCTTCAGCCAAACCCTTGCGGGATTAGCGTCCGCGCAATTCCGAAGGAATTGTCGCCTGAACCAGATCCTGTGCGGGATCCAATTCGATGTCATTGGCACAAAAAGACCAGCTTCTCGAGATCGGTTCGAGGGCGCGGTTAGGCAAACCCATCATATGCGGGAGATTGAGCGTCTCCCGCGACAAATCATGAACCTTGCGATCCATGAAGTTCGAACAAATCTTCTCTTTACGATGTCAAACAGAACAGGCGGAGAGCAAGATGCTCGCCGCAAACCTTTATACGAATGACTTTTGCCTGGCAGCCTCATCTCTACTCGACACCAACGCGCGATCCGCAGGATCGTCGCGAACCGCGACAATCCCTTCGGGATTGCGCAAGTGGTGGAGCCGGACGGGATCGAACCGACGACATCCTGCTTGCAAAGCAGGCGCTCTCCCAGCTGAGCTACGGCCCCTGATACCTTTGTAGAGGTGATCCGACAATCCTTGCGGATTGCGAAGTGGTGGGCCTGGGAGGACTTGAACCTCCGACCTCACGCTTATCAAGCGCGCGCTCTAACCAACTGAGCTACAAGCCCTAAGACTGCGCCGCTAATCGGCTTTCGCCAACGAGACGCACGTCTCGCAAGGCCGACAGGCCGTCGCGGCTCGTGCCGCGCCCTCGCGGAGCGCCAGGCCGAAGGCCGGTACGGCGCGCGAGCGCAAGTCAAAGTCATTCGCTGAAGAAAGAGAAACGAAGGCGGCAGACCCGCTTAAGGTATGCGCGACGGTAAGAGTGACTCTCTTCCGTCTTGTTCCAAGAGAACTGAAAGGCAGAGGCTCATCAGATGAGCGTTTCCATTAGAGTTCTTCCTTAGAAAGGAGGTGATCCAGCCGCAGGTTCCCCTACGGCTACCTTGTTACGACTTCACCCCAGTCGCTGACCCTACCGTGGTCGCCTGCCTCCTTGCGGTTAGCACAGCGCCTTCGGGTAAAACCAACTCCCATGGTGTGACGGGCGGTGTGTACAAGGCCCGGGAACGTATTCACCGCGGCATGCTGATCCGCGATTACTAGCGATTCCAACTTCATGCACTCGAGTTGCAGAGTGCAATCCGAACTGAGATGGCTTTTGGAGATTAGCTCGACCTCGCGGTCTCGCTGCCCACTGTCACCACCATTGTAGCACGTGTGTAGCCCAGCCCGTAAGGGCCATGAGGACTTGACGTCATCCCCACCTTCCTCTCGGCTTATCACCGGCAGTCCCCTTAGAGTGCCCAACTTAATGCTGGCAACTAAGGGCGAGGGTTGCGCTCGTTGCGGGACTTAACCCAACATCTCACGACACGAGCTGACGACAGCCATGCAGCACCTGTCACCGGTCCAGCCGAACTGAAGG